>NZ_PQCG01000032.1:868194-868602 GCF_002964825.1 Pseudoalteromonas sp. T1lg122 | reverse complement strand
TGGCATTTGCCATGTGAAAGTAGGACATCGCCAGGCTCCAAATTAAAGAAAGCCCGATTCGAAAGAGTCGGGCTTTTTTGCGTTTTAGCTATCAGCTTTCAGCCATCAGACTTCAGCTGAAATACAGAGATATCAGAGGTCAGATATTAGATGTTAGTTGAACTGCGGGGTTGTTTTGTACAGAGTCACCCTCAGCAACAAACCCCCGTAGGAGGCACTTCAGTGCCGAATTCAGACCAGAACAAACACATTCATGGCTAAAGCCATTCCTACGTGATGAGAATGTTAGACGTTAGATATTAGATGTTAGTTGATCTACAGGGAATGTAGTAACAGAGTCACCCTCAGCAACAAAACCCCGTAGGAGGCACTTCAGTGCCGAATTCAGACCAGAACAAACATATTCAT
>NZ_PQCG01000032.1:674476-868123 GCF_002964825.1 Pseudoalteromonas sp. T1lg122 | reverse complement strand
ACCGGGTTGTTAGGTAACTGAGTCACCCTCAGCAACAAACCCCGTAGGAGGTACTTCAGTGCCGAATCTAGACCATAACAAACACATTCACGGCTAAAGCCATTCCTACGAGATGCGTATCTCAGTCGTCAGATATTAGATGTCAGTTGATCTACCGGGTTGTTAGGTAACTGAGTCTCCCTCAGCAACAAACCCCGTAGGAGGCACTTCAGTGCCGAATTCAGACCTTAACAACTACATTCATAGCTAAAGCCATTCCTACGAGATGCGTATCTCAGACGTCAGATATTAGATGTCAGTTGATCTACCGGGTTGTTAGGTAACTGAGTCACCCTCAGCAACAAACCCCGTAGGAGGTACTTCAGTGCCGAATCTAGACCATAACAAACACATTCATGGCTAAAGCTATTCCTACAAGTACACTTTACCTAGAGCCTAGAGCCTAGAGCCTAGAGCCTAAAACCTAGAGCAGAGGGAGACGCAGTACAAAACAACCCCACCGCGCGGCTGATCGCTGATAGCTCTGTGTTTATGTTGGGTTTCGCTTCGCTCTACCCAACCTACGCAATATTTCCAAACTTTACTCTTGCAACTTTCCCCTTGCTAACTCGCTAACTCACCACTCCCGTTTATAACACTCATTCCCCTTGTCTTTGCTCTGCTTTGGCTAGTTGAATGTATTTTGTTTCGACTAGTTGTGACAGGGGAACAAGCTCGAAGCCTTGTTGTTGTAGTTTTGGGAGTGCTTGCTGAAGAAATGCAACGGTTTCTGGGTAGGGGTGGGCGATGGCGATTGCGTAGTTGAAGTGCTCAGCTTTGGTTTTTAGTTCTTCAAGTTGATGTTGTAGCTGGCTTTGGGTGATATTGTTATCAAGAAATACATTGCGAGATACATTAGCCACACCATACAGGTTAGCAATGTTTTGTGCTTCACTTTGACTCGTTGTACGGCTGTCTAAAAAGTACAAACCACGTTTCTTTAAAACTTCCATCGTCCATTTCATTGGCTCTGTAAGCTGTGTTAGCTCAGATCCCATGTGGTTATTGACCCCCTTTACTTGTGGTAAAGAGGCTAACGCGTGGCCAAGGGTTGTTTGTAACTCTGACTTAGTCATGGTGTCCGTGAGTGCACCAGGACCAAGCGCCTTAGTTTTATCAAGCGCTTGCATTGGTACATGTAAAAGTAATTCTTTATGAGTTTTACTAGCTCGTTCAGCAAATATTTGCGAATAGGGAGTATGGGGCAAGATTGAGAAAGTCACTTGCCCTGGTAAGTTTAATATTTCAAGATCGCGCTGATGATTGCCTATATCATCGATTACTATAGCTATTTGCTTTGCTTGGCAAAATAGCGGTAGGCAACATACGGCGAGTAATAAGCCTGTTTTTAGATTCACTTTTTGTAATTATTATATCCGTTGTGAGCATTTACTTACTGCATAATAACGAGTTGCTTTGCTGTAAGTTGCTTTTTGTCTTGTCTATCTAGAAGTGAGCTAAAAAGCGCCAATTCTTGGATGTTTTTTATTATAACGCCTTGGTCAATTTCTGAAAGCATTGTTTGATTAATACTCACATCTGGGGTGATCCCTTTCCCATCGATAGATTGACCCGAAGGTGTGTAATAACGTGCGGTAGTCAGTTTTAATGCGGTATTACCGTTACCTAATGGTATCAACGATTGCACTGAGCCTTTACCAAATGAGGTTTCGCCAATTAACACCGCCCGTTGATTATCTCTCAGTGCTGCTGCAAGTATTTCAGCCGCAGAGGCTGAGTTTTCGTTAATCAGAACAGCAATAGGCGCGCCACTGAGTATGTCGCCCTTGTGAGCTTGGTATTTCTGATTAGCTTCATTGAAGCGACCTTTGGTTGATACTATGGTGCCGTTATCTAAAAACAGATCGGCGACTTCAACGGCCCCTTGCAATGTACCGCCGGGGTTATCGCGTAAATCAATGATTAAACCTGAAAGTGGGAAGCTATTGGTGATTTGCATTTTCGCAATTTCGCGAGCAACATCATGCAATGTGTGATTGTTAAATGCGTTGATACTGATAAGCGCAACGCCTGTATCTGCTAAATGGCCACGCACGCTTTCTAGGTTAATTTGCTGGCGCTTAATAGAGAAGTTTAACTCGGTTTCTTTCTCTCTTTTAACAGCAACATCAACAGCGCTTTGACCGCTTTGACGAATTAACTTGGCCACTTCTTCGATGCTTTTGTCCAAAATAGGCTGTTGATTGATCGCTATGACTTCATCATTCACTTGAAGGCCCGCAAGCGCTGCCGGTGAATTATTTATAGTATTCACAATATATACACGACCCTCTTCGACTTTTACCTCTATACCGAGCCCGGTGTATCTACCATTTGTGCTACTGAAAATAGCATCAAGCTCCGTTTCATCCAGATACTTTGAGTATGGGTCAAGGCGTGAAAATAACGCTTCAACTTGTAAGTTATCTGGCTGAGTTACAAATGAGTTTTGCAGCTTAAGATCATCAACATAGTAGGTGTGAATATTAAACAGGATTTCGTTTAATTGCTGATGCTGTAGTGACTTTAACGAGGGTTTTGCAATAGCTTGAAACGATTGCAGCATCAGCCATAGCAAGCCGACAAGTAATATAAAAGACAGCTGAGTGACATACTTAGCTGGGGATAAATGCGCTTTGTAAGAGTAAGTTGTGTTTAGCATCAGCTGCTCCTCATTGGGTGCAGCTATTTAATCAATTAAATGCGTCTGCACCATTTTACAGGATTTACTGCGCGTCCTTTGTGGCGTATTTCAAAGTATAGACCAGGATCGGGTTGTCCGCCGCTTTGACCGACTAAAGCTATCGTTTCGCCTTCTCTAACAAGGTCGCCAACATCGCGAAGCAACGTTTGAGCATGGCCGTACAAGCTCATGAAGCCATCGCCATGATCAATAGCGATAACCCAACCAAAGCCATTTAGCCAGTCAGCGTAAACGACTTGGCCGTTCTGAACACTTTTAACATTACTGCCTTCTTTTGCACTGATCAGCACGCCTTTCCAATCTAGGTTGCCGTGTTTACGTTGCCCAAAACGATGGCGCAAATCACCTTTGGTTGGCCAGTCGAGTTTACCTTTGCTACTTTGTAAGCCGAGTAACTCAACTTTTTCGCTTCGCTCTTGTTCAAGCTCTTCGATGGCAGTAATTAGGGTTTGCTCATTTTCTTTTAAGTAATCAATTGAGCTCTTCGTTTCTTTTAACGCTGACTGGAGTTTATGAAGGTTAGTTTTACGTTCTTGTTGTGCATTGACTAAAGCTTGCTGACGTCTATTTTGTTCGTCGTATAAGGCTAGTAGGCGTTGTTTGGTTTTCTCAAGTTCAGCTTGATTATCCGCAATTTCTTGTTGTAGTGCTTTGA
Source organism: Pseudoalteromonas sp. T1lg122 (assembly GCF_002964825.1). Taxonomy (NCBI): domain Bacteria; kingdom Pseudomonadati; phylum Pseudomonadota; class Gammaproteobacteria; order Alteromonadales; family Pseudoalteromonadaceae; genus Pseudoalteromonas; species Pseudoalteromonas sp. T1lg122. The sequence continues at coordinate 864,725 of NZ_PQCG01000032.1, read as the reverse complement.
GCTCTTCGATTTGTTCGATTCGCGCTTTATTGAGGTAATTGTAATAACTTAGTGTGCGCTCAATTTTGGCCGTGTCTTGCTGGCTAAGCAGCATCTTTGAGTAGTCGTGGCTACCCGCCATGTAGGCACTTTTTAGTTGTGCAGCTAATAAGGTCTGTCGCTGTGCTTGCTGCTCTTTAAGTTGTTCAGCTTTAGCTTGTTGTTCGCGTTGTTGTTGTTCGTTTTCTTTAACTGACTGTGCTGCCAAATTTAATGCTTTGGCATTTTTAGCGATGTCGAGTTCATGAGCGCGAAGATCTTTGCGCATCTGGGCAATAGACTTGCGTTGACCTTTAAGTTCAGCCTCTGTTTTTTGTAAAGCTGATTGAATATCAGATAAGTCTTTTTTGGTTTGATCTTCATTAGCAACAACCGGAGTTGTTACTAATGAAGTCAGTATTAAACCAGTTTTAAGGAAGTGGTTAATACATTTACTCATAGCTTATTTCAGCGTCATGATTGGTTTACCAGTCATTTCACTTGGCTGCTCTAAGCCGAGTAGGTGAAGCATGGTTGGTGCTACATCACTTAATGTTTTACCGTCATGTGGTGTTGCATCACGGCCAACATAAATAAATGGCACTGGCTCACTTGTGTGTGCGGTATGTGCTTGCCCTGTAGCCGGGTTAGCCATTTGTTCGGCATTACCATGATCGGCTGTGATCAGCGCTTCACCGCCATGTTCTTCAAGTGCAGCAATCACTCGACCAATACAGTGATCGACTGCCTCACATGCTTTCACTGCAGCTTCGAATACCCCTGAGTGACCTACCATGTCTCCGTTAGGGTAGTTACAGATGATGGCATCGTATTTACCGCTAGCGATTGCTTCAACAAGTTTATCGGTTAGCATTTCTGAGTTCATTTCTGGTTGCAGATCATATGTTGCAACTTGAGGTGAAGGGATAAGTTCGCGCGTTTCACCAACAAATTCATCTTCACGGCCACCACTAAAGAAAAAGGTCACGTGTGCGTATTTTTCTGTTTCAGAAATACGTAGCTGTGTTTTACCTTGTTTCTCTAACCATTCGCCTAATACATTTGTTAGAGGTTCTGGTGCAAACGCAATCGGTGCTTTGATGTCTGCTGCATACTCAGTCATCATTACAAATGCGCTTAACTGTGGTGATTTTTTCTTATCAAAACCACTGAAGTCAGCATCAACAAAGGCACGAGTCATTTCACGTGCTCGGTCAGCTCTAAAGTTAGCAAAGATAACAGTGTCGCCGTCATTGATCTCGGCTGCTGTTTGGCCTTCTGGTATTACTGTTGTTGCAGCAACAAATTCATCATTCTCGTCACGTGCATAAGCAGCTTCTAGTGCGGTTACACCATCTGTGTAGCTATATTCAGCAATGCCACTTACCATAACGTCATAAGCAAGCTCGACACGATTCCAACGATTATCGCGGTCCATTGCATAATAACGACCAACAAGCGTTGCTAAACGGCCACAGCCAAGTTCAGCAAATACAGCTTCGATACGCTCAATTGAGGCTTTTGCACTGCGTGGTGGCGTGTCTCGACCGTCTAAGAAACCATGGAAGTAAACTTCTTTTGCACCGCGCTTAGCAGCTAGTTCGATCGTCGCAACAATGTGGTCTTCGTGACTATGAACGCCACCTGGGCTTAAAAGGCCCATGATATGCACGGCTTTGCCTGCATTTACTGCTTTGTCGATATTATCAACAAGTGCTGGGTTGCTATCGAACTCACCATCATCAATGGCTTTAGTGATACGCGTGAAATCTTGATAAACGATACGGCCAGCACCTAAATTTACGTGGCCTACTTCAGAGTTACCCATTTGTCCTGCAGGTAAACCAACATCAAGTCCCGAACCTGAAATTAATGTATGTGGACGCGTTGCCCAAAGGTTGTCGAGTACTGGGGTATTAGCAGCAAGTATGGCGTTACTTTCTGTGTCTTCACGGTATCCCCAACCGTCTAAGATCATTAATACCAATGGTTTTTTATGCTCTGTCATTATAGCTCCTGAAGATTGGCACTTATATATCACTAGCATACCGTGTTTTATGGTTTTGATCAGCTATCAATATGTCATATTAAAATATTTCACGCCCTAGCATTTTCAATTCAAGCACGTATACTTGCGTGGCAAATTTTAATTAACCCATGGCTATGCGCTGTGGTACCTAATTTCTTAGTGGAAAACGCATGGATCAATATATTGAATTTATCTCAAATCATCCGGTTCTGAGTATTATCTGGCTAGCATTAGTTGCAATGCTGATCAGCAGTTGGTTTAAAAGTAAATTTTCGGCTATTCGTCAAATCAACCCACAGCAACTTACCTTGCTAATTAATCGTGAAGATGGTCAAGTGGTTGATATGCGTGCACAAAAAGAGTTTAACTCTGGCCGTATTGCTGGTGCAACTCACTTAAATCCAGAAAAAGCAAAACAATCTGATTTTTCAAGCCTTGAAAAGTTTAAGAGTAAACCCATTATACTAGTATGTACCACGGGCATGACTGCCTCAGGTATCGCAACTGCAATGCATAAAGCAGGTTTTGAGCGTGTTTATGTATTAGCGGGCGGCATGGGTGCTTGGCAATCAGCTAGCTTACCTACAACAACCGGTCGTTAATCAACACTGCTAACAGCCCGATAGAGGAATTATTATGAGTAATGTTGTTCTTTACACAAAAGCATATTGTCCATACTGCCAACGCGCTTTGGCTTTATTAGACAGCAAAGGTGTAGACTACACGAATATCGATATTGGTGTTCACCCTGAGCGTCGTGATGAAATGATCGACAAAGCAAATGGTGGTTACACAGTTCCGCAAATTTTCATTAATGATGAACATATCGGCGGTTGTGACGACATGATGGCAATTGAAGCGCAAGGCCTTTTAGACGCAAAGCTTAACGCTTAATAAATTAAATTATAAAAACGAATACAAGTTAGGAATTACAATGAACGAAGAAATCCAAAACGCAGCAGCAGAACAACAAGCAGGCGCTCAATTCTCAATCCAACGCATTTACACTAAAGATGTTTCTTTTGAGACGCCTAATTCACCTGCTATTTTCCAAAAAGAATGGACACCAGAAGTTAAACTTGACTTAGATACTCGTTCTAACAAATTAGAAGAAGGTGTGTTTGAAGTTGTTCTTGCGTTAACTGTAACGGCTTCAATCGGTGAAGAAACTGCATTCCTTTGTGAAATCCAACAAGCAGGTATCTTCACTATCGGTGAAGTAGAAGAAATTCAACTTGCGCACATGTTAGGTGCTTTCTGCCCGAACGTACTTTTCCCTTACGCTCGTGAAGCTGTATCAAATCTAGTTAACCGTGGTACTTTCCCACAATTAAACTTAGCGCCGGTTAACTTTGACGCACTATTTGCTCAATACATGCAACAACGTGCTGCTCAAGACCAACAGGCAACTGCAGACGCATAAGCTATGAGTACAGCACAATCAGCTGTTACAGTATTAGGGGCGGGGTCTTATGGCACCGCCCTTGCTATTTGCTTTGCCAGAAATGGCCACCCAGTGACTTTGTGGGGCCGCAATAGCGATGACGTTGCCACGCTTGCAGCTGAGCGAAAGAATCAACGTTATGTTCCTGATGTTAGCTTTCCTGATACGCTTCAACTAGAAGCTGATTTAGAAACGGCAGTTAAAGCAAGCAAGATCATTCTTGTTGTTGTGCCAAGTCATGCTTTTGCTGGCACACTTGAAAAAATTAAACCTTGGTTGTTAGAAGGCGCCGAAGTTGCGTGGGCGACAAAGGGTTTAGAACCTAATACTGGCCGTTTACTGCAAGAAGTAGCAGTGCAAGAGTTAGGGGATGATATTCCACTGGCTGTGCTTTCTGGGCCTACTTTTGCCAAAGAAATGGCAATGGGTTTACCAACCGCTATTTCAGTATCGTCGACCTCGAAAGATTTCGCTAAACAGCTGGCTGATCTTTTACACTGTGGTCGTTCATTTAGGGTGTATAACAATGATGATTTCATTGGTATACAGCTTGGTGGTGCAGTTAAAAATGTTATTGCGATTGGCGCAGGCATGTCTGACGGCTTTGGCTTTGGTGCCAACGCTCGTACAGCGTTGATCACACGCGGTTTAGCTGAACTGTGTCGTTTAGGTTGTGCATTGGGTGCTCGTTCAGATACCTTCATGGGTATGGCTGGCCTCGGTGACTTGATCTTAACCTGTACAGATAACCAATCTCGTAACCGTCGTTTTGGCCTTGCTCTTGGTAAAGGTGAAGGCGTAGAAGCAGCGATTGAATCTATTGGTCAGGTTGTCGAAGGCTATAGAAATACTAAAGAAGTGTATTTACTTGCTGAGCGTACTGGTATCGAAATGCCAATAACGGAGCAAATTTACAAAGTGCTTTATGAAAATAAAGATGTAAAAGAAGCTGCGATGGCACTACTTGGTCGTGAGCAAAAATCTGAATAATTTAAATTGTGCACTGTTAAATAAAAAACGCGATTTATTAATCGCGTTTTTTATTTAATGTACAGTTGCAACCACTAGCTAGACTGCTGCTTTTCTAGCGTATCATTAATAAATTCGCTGACTTGCTCAGCTTTTAGTGGTTTACAGTAATAATAACCTTGTTGAAAATGACAGCCCATAATATGCAGCATGTAGGCTTGCTCTTCAGTTTCTACTCCTTCAGCTACCACATTAATATCCAAATATTTAGCTAGCCGCACTATGGTGGCGGTGATGTTGCGATCTTGCTCATTCTTATCGATATCTTTTACGAAGGACTTGTCAATTTTTAGCGTATCGATCGGAAAACGCTTTAAGTAACTGAGTGATGAATGACCCGTACCAAAGTCATCCAGCGCGATGTGCACACCAATTGATTTAATGCGCTTCATTTGCTGCTCTGCAAATTCAGGGTTATCCATCATGGCGCTTTCTGTGATCTCAAGTTCTAAGCAATGTGCCGGCACGTCAAATTTTGCTAAGTTGTCGATGAGTGTTTCAATAAGACTACTTTGCTGAAAGTGTAAGGCTGAAATATTAATTGCGACATTACCAAACGAAATACTTTGTTTGCGCCACTGTGCCAATTGATTAAGCAGCTGCTCCATTAGTAACTGGGTCAGCGGAATAATGGCACCATTTTGTTCGGCTAGCGGAATGAACTCATCGGGGTTAATCACACTGCCATCTTCTTGAGGCCAGCGAACTAGAGCTTCAAAGCCGTATAGCTGATTATGCTGGGCATCAAACTTAGGCTGAAAATAAAGCTCAAACTCATTGTTGGTAATAGCTCTGAATAAAGCGCTTTCTTTGGTTAACTCGGTTGGGTCGAGGGTATGACGGTCTTTATCAAAAAATTGATATGTATTACGACCCATTTTTTTTGCATGATTCAAAGCACTATTTGCACTGCGCATTAAGTTTTCGCAGTTGTAGGCGTTGTCTGGGTAGATAGCAAGACCACAGCAAGCTGATAGCGAGGTCTCAAAACCATCTAACATAAAAGGGGTTTTAAACTGCTGAAGCACGATGTCAGCGGTTTTTTTGGCGAAGAACACCGTTTTGCCAGAATAAAGATAGGGCGGAACGAGTACCGCAAATTCATCTGCACCGAGTCTTGCAATGGTAAAGCCTGAATTTAGTGAGTCAGTTAAACGACAGGCCACTTCTTTTAGTAGTACATCACCAACTGTGTGACCGAGCGAATCGTTAATCTTTTTGAAATTGTCTATGTCGATAAAGATGATCAACAGGCTTGGGTAAGTGTCGTTACAGGCTTTAATTGCTTTTTCAAGTGACTCTATAAAAATAGCGCGGTTTGATAATCCCGTGACACTGTCTTTGGTGGTGAGCTTGAGCATAGTTCGCTCATTATTCTTACGTGCAGTGACATCAGAAAACATGCCAACGTAACGTACAGAGCTTTTTGCAAAGCGTGGTGTGGTTACTTTTGTTATACATAAATCAATGGCGTAAGGTTGCCCATCTTTGCGTAAATTCCAAATTTCGCCAGACCAATAACCGTCGTTACTTAGCTCTTGTTGAATGATTTCTTCAAGTTGTTTATCGCGACCAGCTTGCGTTAATGCTTTGAATTTTTTGCCAAGTACGTCGGCTTTTTTATACCCCGATATTTCACTAAATGCGTTATTGATTTCGATAATCCGAAACTGTTCATCGGTGACCCAAATACCATCTTTAGATTGAGAAAGTAGGGCATCCATCAGCGTCATCTTTTGGTTTCTTTGATAATAGATAACCGCACCAATGAGGATGACAATTGCTAAAAGGAGCAGCAGTAACAGGGGCGTTGTATTGGGGGCATGCGAGGTAGAGGAATTCTGCACAGCAGCAGAAGCAGCACTAGAAAAGTACTGCATCAGCAAAATGATACTGCATACTCGGGCGAAAAAGCGCATTAAAATCCATCTTTAGGAACAAACTCACCTATTTAGGTTAGTCCATAAAAAATGGTCGTGCTAAACAATTAGTAAATATTTATTACAAGCGCTTTTTCAATGAGTTATTGGCCGTTCACAAACCCCAGCTGACGCCAAGATTCATAAACAAATACAGCAACTGAGTTAGATAAGTTCATACTACGGCTGTCTTTTTGCATTGGAATGCGTACACGTTGTTCTTTCGGCAACGATTGAATGAGTTCATCAGGTAAGCCACGTGTTTCAGGGCCAAACACTAAACAATCGCCGGGTTGGTATTGTGCTTGATGATGAAATTGACTGCCCTTGGTGGTGCAAGCATAGACTTTTTTCGGTTGGCATTTTTCAAGATATGCTTCAAACGAGGCATGGCGCTGTACATGGCTAAACTCATGATAATCAAGACCTGCACGTTTTACGCGTTTGTCATCCCACTCAAAACCAAGTGGTTCAATTAGGTGTAACGCATAACCTGTGTTTGCGCATAAGCGAATGATATTACCCGTGTTTGGTGGAATTTCTGGTTGGTACAACACAATATCAAGCATGTGAATCTCATTTAAAAGGATTTTATCTGCTGCTGAGTATACACGAACTAGAATTAAAAGATGATATACTCAACACAGTTACTCACTAAAGGTAAGTTGTTGTGCAGCATCGTAGTTATGAGTTTTGGGTTAAAACAGCCAGCCTAGTCACCATTGTTATGGTGAGTTTAATGATTGCGGCAAAAAGCTGGGCATGGCTTGCATCTGGCTCGGCGTCAATGCTGGGTTCATTGACTGATTCGTTAATGGATATCACCGCATCGCTGATGAGTTTTTTAGTGCTTGGCTATGCACTGCGTCCTGCTGATGACGATCATCGCTTTGGTCACGGTAAAGCCGAAGCGTTAGCTGGGCTTGCACAGGCCGCTTTTATAGCGGGCTCAGGTTGTTTCTTAGCGTTTCATGGTATTGAGCGCTTATTTAACCCGGTAACCTTAAAGCATTCTGACCTTGGTATCTGGGTAAGTATTTTCGCTATTGTTTGTACGCTCGTAGTGGTCTTTGTACAAACTAAGGTGATCAATCACACCGAATCAATCGCCATTAAAGCAGACTCGATTCACTATAAAGGCGATTTAATTTTAAATTTGGCCGTACTACTGGCAATTGTGTTAGCGAAGTACGGTGTCGCTTATGCCGATCCATTGTTTGCTATAGGTGTGGCTGTTTACTTGCTTTATAACAGCTGGGATATTGCTCGTGAAAGTGCTGATCACTTAATGGATAAAGAGCTTCCTGATGAAGAGAAACAACAAATACTGGCCATTGTGAATAGTCATCAAGACGTATTTGGCGCCCATGATATTCGCACCCGCCAAGGTGGTAAAATTAAGTTTATTCAGATGCATTTAGAGTTAGAAGACTCATTATCATTAATAAGAGCCCATCAAGTTGCAGATGAAGTAGAAGCATTAATTCAAACGCATTTTGATTGTGAAATGGATGTTCTGATGCACCTAGACCCACTTTCTGTGGTTAAGAAAACACGTCAAAGTTCTGCACAAAATTGATAAAAATCGCTGAGTACTGCTTGTCTAATTTCGTCGCGTTCACACAATAACTCGTGGCGAGCGCCCGCATAGGTTTTCAGTTGTGCTTTTTGCCTATGGCTAAGTGCAAATTGTGCAGCGTTATCGACTACAGTATCTTGCTCGGCGCTGGCGATAAATAAAGGAATATCGACTTTTTTATCGACTAAAGAAGCAATAAAATCAAATGATGCATTAAGCCAACCATAGGTTACGCCACCTAGCTGTAAATCAGCTTCTGCTGCATACAGCTCTCTAAACAATTTATAACGAATTTCACTACTGGTTAGCTCATTGGCTGCAAAGTCGACTGGTAAATAATCGCGTTGGCCAAGTGCGTAGCTGCGGCCGAGACCAAGTAAGGATGCAATTTTAGCAGCTAGTTTTGCTACAGGTTTAGGCGTCCCTTTGGTATAGATATCAAACATCGGCGCTGATAAAAAAGCCCCTGCAAATTGATGTTGATAACGCGACAGGTAATCATAGGCAATGGCACTGCCCATTGAGTGACCAAGCAAAATCTGCTTTCCCTGCCAGTGCTGTTGCACCACTTTTTCTATAAATACAGCAAAGTCATCAGCGTAATCAGTAAAGCGGTTTACATAGCCCTTATGAGCGTTTTTTAAATGACGATAAGAGCGACCTTGCCCCTGGTGATCAACACTAAAAACAGCAAAGCCATTTTGATATAGCTCCCATAGCAACTCTTTGTATTTAATCAGAGACTCAATTCGGCCACTACTGATGACGATAGCCGTTTTTGCTTGCTGAGGGATCGCATAGCCGTAAAAAAGCTTACCGTGAGCAGTGCTCAGAAAGTCTTGCTGTAATTGCTCAGAGAAAAACTGATTAATATTAGGTAGGTTACTGACAAGACTTACTTCGCTACTGTAAAACATTTACTCACTCTTAAAAGGTAGACGGATGTTTACGCACAATCCGCCATGTTCTTGGTTTTCAAGTGTTAGTGTACCATCATGTGCAGAGATAGCATTCTTTGCAATCGCAAGACCTAAGCCCGTGCCCCCGGTGTTTCTATCACGAGCATGCTCTTGGCGAAAAAAAGGTTCACAGAGCCTTGCAAGATTTGCCTCATCAACGCCTTTACCATCGTCACAAACGGTGATGTAAATAGCGTCTGATTCAACTAGGCCTATTGAGATTGAATGTTCAGCGTATTTAATGGCATTACGTAGTACATTCTCAAGCGCGCTGGCAATTAAGGTTTCGTCACACTTCAAATCGGCTGTTAGTGTACCATTTATAATAAGTTCTTTATTACTTTGCTTAGCTTCAAATTGAGCATCGTTGAGTACATGATCAACAATCACTTGTAAAGATTGTGTGCTTAACGCCAGAGTCTGGCTTTTGGCTTCTAAACGTGAAACTTGAAGGACATCGGCAATCATTTTATCGAGCTGATTAGCCTCTTTTTCAATACGCTCTAAATAAGCGTGTTGAGCGTCATCGGCTTGCATTTGTGCAAGGCCTGTTGCCATTTTTAAGCGCGTTAATGGTGAGCGTAGTTCATGGGAAATATCTGCTAGTAATCGTTTTTGAGCGCTAATAAGCTGCTCAAGTTGTACTGCCATAGTATTAAAGTCACGACCAAGTACACCTAACTCATCTTGACGCGTAGGAGATACATCGGCACGGGCAGTTAAGTCACCATGAGCCAGTTTTTTTGCAGTTTCTTTTAAACTATTAATGGGAGCTATTAAGTTACGACTAAAGAAGAAACTCAGCATTAATGAGGCGATTAAAGCAATAAGTAGCTTTAGCCAAATTGGCATTAGCCATAAGCTGACAAAAAACGGCTTTTTACGTTTTTCATCAATCTCATAAAGATAAAACTTACCCTCTGGCACATTCAAAACTACAGGTCCATAAGCTTGGTATTCGTCGGTAAAAATAATTTGTGGGCGCATATATTTGGTGAAGTTAAGCAAGCTTAAATCAATCTCTTTGGATACTGGTTGGCTGAGCATTTCAACGCCATGCACCTCACCATTCAAGTACAGCAACTTATGTTTAGATAAGCGTGGGTGTGACAGTACATCTTGCGTTGAGCCACCGTGTTTAGCAACAATACGCTCAATACTTTTAGCAGTGTACTCTAGGTTCTTAAGCATGGGTCCTCGCAGCTCATCATTACCCACGTTACTCGTTAGTTGGCTTAAAAATACCAATAGTGTGATAGTGGCGATAACGGTGACCCAAAACCAAGCAAATATTTTTAAAAATAAATAGTGGCGGGGATGCTTCAACCAGCTTGGAGTTTGCATATTATTCGCCTTGTATTAATACATAACCACTGCCACGCATGGTTTTGATTCGTTCATTACTAACGTGTTCTGCAATCTTTTTACGGATGTTGCTGACATGCATATCGATTGAACGGTCAAAAGGGGCAAGGCGTCTACCAAGGACTTGCTCACTTATTTGTTCTTTGCTGATCACTTCACCGGCATGTTGTACTAGCATGGCAAGGATCTCATACTCAGTGCCGGTTAGACTAAGTACATTGTCTTTAACAGAAGCTTCTCGCGTGGCAAAATTAACATTGATGCTGTTGACACTCAATGAGCTGGCCTGTTGGCTCGATAAGCTATTGATATGTTCGATGCGACGGGTAATTGCTTTAACGCGAGCTAGTAGTTCTCTGTGGTTAAATGGCTTAGGAATATAATCATCTGCGCCTAGTTCTAAACCAAAGATACGATCAAAGTCTTCGCCTTTCGCGGTTAGCATGATCACTGGAGTAAGCTTATGTTGTCTTAACTGCTTTAGCACCTCAAAGCCATCCATAGAGGGTAGCATCACATCGAGCAATATAAGCTCGTAGTTATGCTTTATAGCTTGTTTTAGGCCTTCAGCGCCATCATGAACACACTCTACTGTAAAACCTTGTGCTGATAAGTACTCGCTGAGTAATTCGCACAATCCTGTATCGTCGTCGATCATTAATAGTTTCATTCTGACACCTAGCTATTTATTTCTTTAAGGTTATTTTACTCAGTAAATTGTGTAAAAGTGAATCTTTACACAACCTTTACACTGGTTTGCGTTCCTTTGCATTGAATTAGTTATAGTTAACCCATCAGTCGGAAACGACAACAGAGCACAACCCAACAAAAGGTAATGATTATGACTATTTCAAATAAGCTTTCTAAATTCGTACTTGTTTGTGGTTTAGCAGCAGCCAGTGTAGGTGCTACTTCAGCAATGGCGAAAGGTGACTTCAACCGTGGTATGAATCCACAGGCTCGTTTTTTACTTTCTGAGCGTGGTATTGATAAATTACAACTTACCGAAGATCAGCAAACGCAACTTAAAGCGATTTTTGCACAGCAGAAAACACAATTTGAAGCACTGCGTGGCGATAAAGGTGCTATGAAAGCCGCTCGTGCAGCACATAAAGACAAGATGGATGCATTATTAACAGCGAAATCATTCGATGAAACTGCAGCATTAGAACTGATTAAAGCGCGTCAAGAAAAAGGCGAGCAGTTTGCAATGCTAAAAATGAAATCTGACCATGCGATTTGGCAGGTTTTGAATGCTGAACAGCGCGAAAGTTATCAAGAGATTAAAAAGCACCTTCGTAAAAAAGGTCACAAAAAGGGCCACCATGGTCCACGTGGCGAGCAAGGAGATGAAAGCTCAGAAGGCTAAAAGCGAATTGGTATTACTATTAAAAAATGCGGCAAATGCCGCATTTTTTATTGTTCCGCTTTATTCTTTGAAGAATGAATCATCGTTTTTCGCCAGCATCGCTTCGATATCCTCAATCATATCTTGGCTCAGATCATTAGCATTGCTAATTGGGCTAGAAATTTTATTGTTTTCAAACGACCACTCGCCTAAATCTATCAGCTGGCAGCGTTTTGAGCAAAATGGACGATGCGGACTTTGCTCTGACCATTCAACTGTGGCTTTGCATGTTGGGCAGTTTACAACTGTTGGCATGGAATAACTCTCAAATAAGCACTTTTGTCAGATCTTACTGAACAGTCGGCTGATAATCCAGTCACGAATTTGTATTAGAAACTCGTAACTCGGTTTATTTCTGCCAGTGAAGTAACACCATCGGCGGCTTTCTTCAGGCCAGATAAACGTAGGTTATTAAAACCTGAACGAAGTGATACTTCTGCGATTTCGAGTGAGTTACCACCACGCATGATAATTTGTGCTATTTCAGGGGTAATCTGCATGACTTCGTAAATACCCACTCGACCTTTATAGCCTTCAGTACAGCTATCACAACCTTTTGGTGCAAACAGTTGTATCTCGCTAAGCTTGTCTTTATCAAAGCCTTGGCGAATAAGTTCTTCATCAGGTAGTTTTTCTGGCGTTTTACACTTAGGACAAAGTCGTCTTGCAAGACGCTGCGCAATAATAAGACTGATTGAACTTGCTACGTTGTAAGCAGGCACACCCATATTTAAAAGACGGGTAAGAGTTTCTGGCGCTGAGTTGGTATGCAGGGTTGATAAAACTAAGTGACCCGTTTGCGCCGCTTTAATTGCTATTTCAGCGGTTTCAAGGTCACGGATCTCACCCACCATAACCACATCAGGATCTTGTCGTAAGAAAGCCTTTAATGCATTGGCAAAGGTCATATCTGCCTTTGGATTAATTTGTACTTGGTTAATCCCTTCAAGGTTGATCTCTACTGGATCCTCGGCAGTACTGATATTACGCTCTGGCTGGTTAAGAATATTTAAACCCGTATAAAGTGATACCGTTTTACCAGAGCCCGTTGGACCGGTTACTAAGATCATGCCTTGCGGTTGATCAAGTGCATCCATGTAAAGCTTTTTCTGCTCTGGCTCATAGCCAAGTACATCGATACCAAGCATAGCACTTGATGAGTCGAGAATACGCATTACGATTTTCTCGCCCCAAAGGGTAGGCAAGGTACTTACACGGAAGTCGATACTTTTACGTTCAGTATTTTAAGCTTAATACGGCCGTCTTGAGGTTTTCGCTTTTCTGCTATATCAAGTCGTGACATAACCTTGATACGCGCTGATAAGCGGCTCGCTAAGCTATTCGGTGGACTTGCCATTTCATGCAAAATACCATCGATACGAAAACGTACACGGTAACGATGTTCATAAGGCTCAAAGTGTAGATCTGATGCACCTTTTTTTATCGCATCCATCAAAATTTTATTGATGTAGACAATAATAGGGGCATCGTCTTTGTCTTCATCTTTGCTGGCTAAATCGCGAGGGGCTTCTGTTTCAAGCTCACCAAGTTCTTTAAACTCATCTTCACTTAAATGTAAGCCACCTGCGGCATCAAGTAATTGCTCGATTTTGTTTTCAAGTTGCGTGTAATCAACAACGACCACTTCACATGAAAGGCCCGTACTAAATTCAAAGTTTTCAAAGGCACCGTAGTCGGTTGGATCTGAGGCGGCAATGTAAAGCTTACGGCCTTTTTTAACGAGAGGTAGAATGTGGTGCTCACGAATGAGTTTGTCTTTAACAAGTTCTTCGCTAATGTTCGCAACGTCAAAGTCTTTGATGTCAAAATAAGGCACACGAAAAAGATCTGTACATTGCTCTGCGAGCTCATGTCCAGCCATTCCACATGTTTTAGAAATAAGCTCTGCAGTAGAGTTATATTCGCGCTGCTTTGATTTTACGGTCTCTGCATCAATGCGACCGAGTGTAATAAATTTTCGAAGTAGCGGTGAGTTTATATTCATTGCGCACCTAGATTGATCCTTTATTGCCACAATCTAACAGAAAAAGTAAGGCTATTACATCAGTCTTGTCTGATTTTAGGAAAATTGCAAAATAAATTCACCTAAAACTCAGTTGTTTAGAATGCGGTTTGGTACTTTTGTATTGGTTTTTGAGGATTCTAATTCATGAGAATCTATAAATAAAATCAATACCCTAGTGAGAGTGCATTAGGTACTTTTTGTGCAGCTTTTGCACATCAGCTTTTACTTCTATAAGAGGGCGGTTGTTATCCAAAATGTCAGCTGCTTTTTGTTGTTTATCAGATCTGCTCATTTGTGAAGCGATAATTTGCTTAGCTAATTCAACAGATACGTTATCTCGGGCTGTTGTTCTTGTTATTTGTACATCAACCGGAACATCAATTAGTAAGGTATGATTGCAGTATTTTTCTAAGCCGTTTTCAAAAAGTAAGGGAGCAACTAAGATGACATAGTGGCTGGTGGCCAGCTTTAATTGGCTCAGCATTGTTTCTCGAATAAGTGGGTGCAATAAGTTATTAAGCCATTGCTTTTGTGATTCATCAGCAAAGATAATTGCTCTTAGTTTTGCGCGATCAAGCGTGCCGTTACTCGTGAGTATCTCATCACCAAAATGTTCAGTAATTTTTTTAAGGCCAAGTGAGCCAGGCTCGACGACTTCTCTGGCTACAATATCGGCATCAACCACCTGAATGCCAAACTCTTCAAACATGGCGCTTACCGCACTTTTACCTGAACCAATACCGCCAGTTAGCCCTAAAACCCAGTTTGCCATAATTAGTAACCTAAATAGTTAAAGTAATAGCTTTGAATTTGCTCACCCCAAAGTAAGGTTAGCCATCCAGCGATGGCAAGGTAGGGCCCAAATGGGATTGGTGTAGTTTTGTCTTTACCTTGAATGATGATTTGCGCAATGCCGATGATGGCACCTACAACACTTGATAACAGCACGATGGTTAAAATATCTTGCCAACCTAGAAGCGCACCAAATACGGCTAAAAGTTTAAAGTCGCCATAACCCATGCCTTCTTTACCCGTAGCAAGCTTAAACAACCAGTAAACACTCCATAAACTCAGGTAGCCAACCGCAGCGCCGATAATCGCATCGCTCGGTGCAATGGTAATATCCATAGTGGCCGCAATCAGCGCAAGCCAAACGAGTGGCAGGTTGAGTTGGTCGGGCAGTAACATATGATCTATATCGATAAAGGTTAAAACGACTAAAACCCAAGTAATCAATATATAAAGAAGAGCTAGCTTAGTTGGTCCAAAAACAGCAGCGACAATTAAACTTAAAACTGCTGTAAGCATTTCAACAATAGGGTAGCGTACAGAAATCGGTGTTTGACAATTTGCACAGCGACCTTTTAGCAATAGCCAACTTAAGATAGGGATATTTTGCCAAGCTTTAATCGGTGCTTTGCATTTAGGGCAAGTTGAATTAGGTTTTACTAAATTAAAGGGAGCTTGTTCTGTTTGCTGTTTTGAATTGAGCTCATCGGCCAATACAATACGACACTCAGTTTGCCATTCTCTTTTCATCATCAGTGGCAAACGAAAAATCACCACATTCAAAAAGCTACCAATACACAGGCTTACTAAGCCCACCGTCAAAAAATAAAACCACTGCTGACTTTGCATCGCAGTGGTTATATCAAGAAAAAAGTTTTCCATTAAAATACCTAACTTCTGGCCATTTCAAGGCCGATTTTATTTCGCTGTATTGAACTATTCTTATTATTTATTTTATGTTTCAAGCTAGCAATCAGCGTTTAAAATTTTGCTTACAGCTTACAGCTTACAGCTTACAGCTTACAGCTTACAGCTATGTTTAAATCACCGAACCTAATTGGAATATAGGCAAGTACATAGCAACAATTAAACCACCGACAAGCACACCTAAAACAGCCATAATTAGAGGCTCAAGTAAGCTTGATAAACCATCAACGGCATCATCTACTTCTTGCTCATATATCGTTGCCACTTTAGCAAGCATGCCATCAAGTGAGCCCGACTCTTCACCTATGGCCACCATTTGTACGACCATATCAGGGAATATTTTAGCGTTTTTCATCGCCCAGTTCATTAAGTTACCTGAACTTACCTCGGCTTTTATCTCTAAAATTGCATAACGGTATACTGCATTACCTGAAGCGCCCGCGGCAGAATCAAGTGCATCAACTAAGGGCACACCAGCTGCGAAGGTGGTTGATAAAGTACGAGCATATCGAGCAACCGCCGCTTTATTCAAAATCATACCAATGACAGGCAGTTTTAATATGGCTCTATCGTTAGCATCGCGAAATTTTTTGCTGCGAATTAATGCTTCTTTAAATGCATAACCAAATGCAACAAAAGCGATGAGTATTATCCACCAGTATTCTTGTAGAAATTCCGAAATACCAATCACCATTAAAGTGAAACTCGGTAATTCAGCACCAAAGCCACTAAAAATATCTTGAAATTGTGGTACAACAAAAATTAAAAGGATTGAAGTAACAATGACAGCTATGACAATTACTGAAATAGGGTAAAACATAGCTTTCTTTATTTTTGACTTCAATGCTTCGGCTTTTTCTTTGTATATAGCAACACGGTCAAATATTTTATCAAGCGCACCAGATTGTTCACCCGAAGCAACTAGATCACAGTAAAGGTCATCAAAGTAACGAGGGTGCTTTCGAAGAGCTTGAGAAAGTGGTACACCGGCTTTCACTTCATCACCAACTTCATCCATTAATTTCGCAACACTTTTGTTTTTCGCACCTGATGCTATAAGCTCGATTGATTGAATCAAAGGTACACCAGCCATAAGCATAGTTGCAATTTGACGAGTAATTAATGCGATATCTTTTGGGGTTATTTTTTGTACACTTTTAATGCCGAAAAGAGGTTTTGGTTTACGCTTTACTTTTGATGGAGTAATACCTTGTTTACGTAATTGAGCTTTAATTAGAGCAATACTACTCCCTGTTAGCTCTCCTTCCAGCTTTTTACCCCTAGCATTAACACCTACCCATTGGAATGTATCTAGGTCTTTATCTTCCTGTTTTTTAGCCATGGATAAAACCCATCTTATTGTAATGTTTTAAAATATTATTCTGAAAGTTTAGATTGTTATATTTCATAATCTATGAGCGATAGACCAAAACCTTGGCCCAATTATATAACCTGTATCAGGGTTCATTTTTTGATAGGTTTCTAAAGCCACCCATCCATAAAAATACCACACTGCGGCTATTATGATAGCAAAAAAAACTAATTTCCATCTTTTAAACTTAACGAATGCTAGAGCTTTATTTGAAGTTCGAGCCAGCAGTAGACCCCATATAATAAATAGTAACGTTTGTGAAACGGGCATTACATGTACTCCTGATAACAAAGAATATATAAGGCCAGAGATGAAGGAGTAAAGTAGTGCTTTTGACGAACTGTCTTCATTATTTACTACAAGATAAGTGACAGCATTTTTAACTGTTAAATAAATAGCTAAAGATAAAAAAATAAATGCTAAAAAGCCCCATTCGTTAATAATCTCTATAACAGAAGAGTGAGGGTGGCTCATAGGGGCTCGACCTTCTAATGAGGTTTGAAATACTCCAGGTCCATTGCCTATAAAAAGTTGTTGCCAGGTGAACTCAGAAATAGTTTCTTGCCATATGAATAACCTGCCTGAAGAGCTTGTATTTAAAGAAGTTTCACCGAAGCTGAAAAGTACATTACAGATGTAATAACTTAAAAAACCGATTAAAAGGCAAACAAATGCAATTTGGTAATCTTTTCTTTGATGTTTATCAAAAAGTTGAGATAGCAATAAAATAATAATAAAAGTTAATAAAGCACCTCTTGCATGCCCTATAAACATTAAGAGAAAGTTTAAAGTAAGAAAAAAGCATACTACGCGTTTAATATCCTTATGTTTCAATAAGAATATTAGTAAAGGTATTATGAAAACTTGAACTTGATTAAAAAATCGAATGTTGATGAAATTTTGATAGATTACAAATGGGTTAAGCTGTACTTGGTCAGCAATGGAGAAAATTACATTCAAAAAGCAAACTAATACCAGGGTGCTATGAAGGATTACAATAGAGACTATAAAATAGAGAGTTCTCTTCTTACTTTCGTCATTAAATACTGCTAAAGAAAGTATAAAGAGGAAAGAAAAGTGAATTGTATAAAATAAACTGAAATTTTCTTCTTTTGATAAAATAGATGAAATAACCCCCATTATGATAAATAGGTATATTAGTTTGCTTATTATGGGAGTTGAAAGCTGTTTTTTGCGTGCGCTGAGTTTTATTAAAAAAGTTATGGAACTTAAAGACAGTAAAATTACTTGTAGTATTCTTTGGTGATTATGATAATCAAAAGAAAATACTGGAATAAATGGTAGAAGTGTTAAAAAGAAATAAAATACACAAAGAGTTGTTATAAAAGGAAATGTTTTCATCTTGAAAAGTTAAAGTGCCTCTGAGAAGGCACTTTAACAAAATTAAGTATTAAGACTGTGGGCAGCTTTTTGGTGCTAGAGTTTTATCTCCAGTAATACCAGCTGTTGCACATGTCCACTCTCCCGTTGAATTATCACGAGTCCAAGTGATTGTTGCACCGTTTACTTGAGTTGGTGCGTTAACAACTTTACAAACAATTGTTGAGTTAGTTGCTGAAATTGTACAATTTTTTGTTGAAGTGTTTTTAATGCTTTTCAGATCTGAAACACCAGAAATTGTTTCACCGTTATTTTTCTTGATTTCAAACTCTGTCTTTGCACCAGTAATTTCAGCTAGACCAGCCGTTAATTTTGATGATGCTTGGTAGTCAGAGTATGCAGGAAGAGCTACTGCAGCAAGAATACCGATGATTGCAACTACAATCATTAATTCAATTAGGGTGAAACCCTGTTGGTTTTGTTGTGTCATTTGTTCCTCTCCTAAAGGATATGATGATTTAGTAAGTTTAGCTGTAACTTAAGCGTTGTAAAACCATTGCTTAATTTACAGGATAAATCTTACAGTTTTACTTAAAACAACTTTTATTAACGCTTAAATGTTAACAAAGTAGTAAAAACCTTACTGGTTAAGCGTGTATAAATTTACTTTAGCATCAATAAATGTTTTT
Source organism: Pseudoalteromonas sp. T1lg122 (assembly GCF_002964825.1). Taxonomy (NCBI): domain Bacteria; kingdom Pseudomonadati; phylum Pseudomonadota; class Gammaproteobacteria; order Alteromonadales; family Pseudoalteromonadaceae; genus Pseudoalteromonas; species Pseudoalteromonas sp. T1lg122. The sequence continues at coordinate 845,831 of NZ_PQCG01000032.1, read as the reverse complement.
GGAAGCTATTTTCCTGTTCAGTAAGCAGTTTTTCAGAACTTTCCTACCTTTGTTTGATGTAAAATAAGCTTAGTTACACATATTTGTACTATTTATAGACACCGCATCCTTGCAGGAACTTATTGAATTGATTGCAATCTTGTGTAGGTTCAGGACGTGCGTATACAAAATAGTCAAAAGCGCTAAAAAGATATTGATTTTTTGTTATCTGTTCAGGCTTTTTACGTATTTAATGCTTTTTTTATTTTCTTGTCAACGAATTAGGTAAAACATTAAATACGTATAAAAGAATTTTTAGCCGTTAAATCGCATTGAAAGATCGATTGATTGTAAATTTTTTGTAAGTGCGCCACTTGAAATAAAGTCAACACCGGCCTGTGAATAGGCTTTTAAAGTTTCAAGTGTCATGTTGCCTGATACTTCAAGCTTTGCTCGCTTATCTGTAAGCACAACTGCTTGTTGAATTTGCTCTACAGTAAAGTTATCGAGCATGATGATATCAGCTCCCGCAGTGATCGCTTGTTCAAGTTCATCAAGTGATTCTACTTCTACTTCAACTGGCTTGGCTGGGTGGTTTACTTTAGCTTGAGCGACAGCTTTATCAATACCCCCGCAGGCAGCAATGTGGTTTTCTTTAATTAGGAACGCATCAAAAAGGCCGATGCGATGATTCGCGCCGCCGCCACATTTTACAGCGTATTTTTGTAGCGCACGTAAACCTGGAATTGTTTTACGCGTGTCGAGTAGCTGCGTAGTCGTGCCCTCAAGTTCTTTTACATAATGAGCAGTTGTTGTTGCTGTACCAGAGAGGGTTTGTACAAAGTTAAGGGCAGTGCGCTCTGCGGTTAAAATTGCGCGAGCTGAGCCTGATGCTGTAAATAGTGTGCTATTTGCAGCTACTTTGTCACCGTCATTTACGACTACGTCAACTTCAACTGAAGGATCAACTTGCTTAAATACTTCTAAAATAATGTCTTTACCACAAAATACACAGTCTTCACGAGTAATTACCTTAGCATTAGCTAGCTCATTTTCTGGAATTAGTTGCGCGGTAATATCACCGTCATTTGCGCTTTGGTAATCTAAATCTTCATCAAGGGCGAGTTTTACCAGTTGGCTAATTAAAGTGTGAGGGACTGACATGTCGAAAGCTCATTGTTTATTAATAAATTGGCGAAATTTTACTATGTTTAACCCCTTAATAGAAGACAAAGATCGGTCATAGTAAAGTATCCTTACCCTTACTTTAAGTGATTGAATCAAAGCAACTAGACCCTAAGATTTTAACCCTTTACACTATTTAACTTTATTGTCATCGTTAGTTTTTAATATGCATATAAATGAATTGGGCCAATTAAACAATGTGTTACTAAGGCACTGTACACATTATGATGAGCGCCCTGAGGGCGAGGTGTCATTACTTGTTATTCATAATATTTCATTGCCAGCAGGGCAGTTTGCAACGCCTTATGTGGATGATTTATTTATGGGGACGATTGATTGTGCAGCGCACGAAAGCTTTACTGATTTAAAAGGCTTAAGAGTCTCTGCGCATTGCTTTATTCGTCGCACCGGTGAAGTTATTCAGTACGTGCCTTTTGAGAAACGGGCTTGGCACGCCGGTATCTCAACGTTTGAAGGCAGAGAGCGCTGTAATGATTTTAGCGTGGGCATTGAGCTAGAAGGTACCGACACCTTGGCGTATACCCAAGCCCAGTATAATGCATTACACTTAGTGACTAAGGCGTTGATGGCAAAGTACCCTGAGATAAACCGTTCGCGCATTGTTGGCCATTGTGATATCGCACCGGGCAGAAAAACTGATCCTGGAGCGAGTTTTGATTGGCAATACTATTTTGATTTAGTGTTTTAGTTAAAGGATATAGGTAAAAGCATGATCTTAATTTCAATAATTATTGCTTTGGTAATTGAGCGTTTAGGGGCTCGAGCTAACTACTGGCAAATCGGTTTTTATGCCAATACCTATCTTAAGCACTCGCAAAAACAACTCTCAGAAAAAGGCTTATTTAATTCGCCAATTGGTTTTTTGATTTGGTTAATGTTGCCTGTCGTGGCTGTTGCATTAATTTATCAACTATCCGAATTTATTATCTGGCAACTGGCTGTGAATGTTGCTGTACTGCTGGTTTGTTTTGGCTGTGCTAAGCAACGTGCTTTATATAAGTCTTACTTAAATGCGTTAACCCGCAACGACCAAGAGGCTGCAACCCTATTTGCGTTACAAATGGGCCAAAAGAAGACTGAAGATGATCCTCATGGTGAAACTTTTGGCCAAACTTTAGCTTGGTTAAATTTTCGCTTTTATTGTGCAGTTATTTTTTGGTTTGTGGTCTTAGGTGTCCCTGGCGCGGTGCTTTATGCGCTAGTTCGAACTTTTGCTGACAAAGTAAGGGATGATCACAGTGTTGCCTATGCTAAGCGTTTTAAACTAGTACATAGCTTATTGTTCTGGCTCGATTGGTTACCAGCTCGGGTTGCAAGCTTTGGTTATTTAGTGATTGGTAACTTTAATAAAGGTACCAGTTGTTGGCTGAAGTATGTGCTCGACTTTTCGGTGAGTAACCGAAAAGTAGTTACGCAAACTGCACTTGCCGCTGAGCAAATTGAGCAGCAACATTTTGGCTGTACTTATGAAGCCACCTGTATGATGAAACTTGTAAAAAGAAATGTATTGTTCTTTTTAGTGATCATCGCAGCACTTACTTTATTTGGTGGCTTGGCGTAGCTTGTAAAGTTAGCAAGTTACGAGATGTAGGACTGGCTTTAGCCGGGAATGTGTTTGAGTTAGCAAGTTACAAGAGTAAAGCTTGTTGTATAACTTTATTCATTAATCGCTCTACTAATGCACTTTCGATTGAGTTTTAATTTTTCAGCACTGAAGTGCATCCTACTTCGAATATTTTTCAGCATTCAATTCAACGATGCGGGGTAAACCCGCTGCTACAAAGCAACTCAATTCAACTAACATCTAATACCTGACCACTAAAAGCTCTGTCGTTTAATCTGGTCTGACCATTTCTTTTTTATTGTTTTTTCCTTCAGAAAAAGCCACTTTAATCCATACTGTTTAATCTTTAGTCGAATTACGTTAGGGTGTAACTAGGCGCTGAACGTAGTGAAATTGACAGAAATACGGGTTTTTGATAACGTATGCGACAAATTTGGTATGACCAATTTACCTTTTTGGTCAAAGCACAAGGCTAAATACCCGATATTTATGGGGTTAGCGCATAACAATGCGGACGTTAATAAATGTCTTTAAAGATTAAAGCAGCAAAATTATCTGATGTAATTTTACAACAACTTGAGAATATGATTCTTGAGGGGTCGTTAGCGCCAGGCGAAAAGCTGCCTCCGGAACGTGAATTAGCGAAACAATTTGAAGTATCGCGACCTTCACTGCGTGAGGCGATTCAAAAGCTAGAAGCCAAGGGGTTAGTAACGCGTCGTCAAGGAGGCGGAACGTTCGTAAAAAATCAGCTTGAAGAGGGGCTCACTGATCCGCTTTTTGATTTGATTAGTAAGCATCCAGAGTCACAATTTGATTTACTCGAATTTCGTCATGCCCTTGAAGGAATTGCAGCATATTATGCTGCTATGCGTGGCACGACGAATGACTTCAAAAAAGTAAAACAAAGCTTTGACAACATTGCGCTCGTTAATGACGACATTGTGCAAAAAGCAAAAGCAATAAATGCATTTCATTTTAGTGTGGCAGAAGCGTCTCATAACGTTGTACTGCTCCATTTAGTACGTGGTATGCAGGCCTTGCTAGAGCAAAATGTATTACAGAATTTAACTGTACTGTTAAAAAAACCACAGATCAGCCAGCAGCTCGCAGAACATAGACGACTGTTGATGGATGCGGTTATTGAAGGAAACCCAGAGCAAGCACGTCTTGCTAGTAATGCTCACTTAGCCTTTATCGAAGAAGCCTTACTTGAGGCTGGCAAAGAGCATTCGCGAATTGAACGTAGTTTAAGACGCACCAAACAACATTAAGCAAGTGATTAGCTAAGTTTAGTTAACTACTTAATTTTAAGATTTATTAAAATAATTAGTATTTTAAACATAAGGAAACCTCCATATGTCTGAAGTCAATAAAATTGACGTAGACGCGCTAGAAACACAAGAGTGGTTACAAGCCCTTGAGTCTGTTGTGCGTGAAGAAGGTGTTGAACGTGCTCAATTCTTACTTGAGCAAGTGTTAGAGCAAGCCCGTTTAGACGGTGTTGATATGCCTACTGGCACAACCACTAACTACGTTAATACCATTCCGGTAGATCAAGAACCTGCTTACCCAGGTGACGTAAACATTGAACGTCGAATTCGTTCAATCATCCGTTGGAATGCGATCATGATCGTATTACGTGCGTCGAAAAAAGATCTAGACTTAGGCGGCCATATGGCGTCTTACCAGTCTTCAGCGGCATTCTATGAAGTATGTTTTAACCACTTCTTCAAAGCACCAAACGATGTTGATGGCGGTGATTTAGTTTATTACCAAGGCCACATTTCACCAGGTATCTATGCACGTGCATTTGTTGAAGGTCGTTTAACTGCTGAGCAACTTGATAACTTCCGTCAAGAAGTTGATGGTAAAGGTCTTCCTTCATACCCACACCCTAAATTAATGCCTGAATTCTGGCAGTTCCCTACGGTATCTATGGGTCTTGGTCCAATTGCATCAATCTACCAAGCTCGTTTCTTAAAGTACCTAGACGGTCGTGGCTTAAAAGACACTAAAAACCAACGCGTATACGCTTTCTTAGGCGACGGTGAGATGGATGAGCCAGAATCACGTGGTGCAATCTCTTTCGCTGCGCGTGAGAAGCTAGATAACCTATGTTACCTAATCAACTGTAACCTACAGCGTTTAGATGGCCCAGTAATGGGTAACGGTAAGATCATTCAAGAGCTTGAAGGCCTATTCAAAGGCGCAGGCTGGAACGTGATTAAAGTTGTATGGGGTAGTGGTTGGGATATCCTACTTGCTAAAGATACAACAGGTAAATTACTGCAGTTAATGAACGAAACGATTGACGGTGATTACCAAACTTATAAAGCAAAAGATGGTGCATACGTTCGTGAACACTTCTTTGGTCGTTACCCAGAAACAGCTGCGCTTGTTGCTGATATGACTGATGAAGAGATCTTCGCACTTAAGCGTGGTGGTCATGAGCCTTCAAAACTTTACGCTGCATTCAAAAAAGCGGAAGAAACCAAAGACCGTCCAACTGTAATCCTTGCTAAAACTGTAAAAGGTTACGGCATGGGTGAAGCGGCTGAAGGTAAAAACATTGCACACCAAGTTAAGAAAATGGACATGACTCACGTAGCACACCTACGTTCTCGTCTAGGTTTACAAGATCTTGTCTCTGATGACCAATTAGCTGATCTCCCATACTTAACGCTTGAAGAAGGTTCAGAAGAGCACAAGTACCTTCACGCTCGCCGTGAAGCACTACAAGGTTACACGCCTAAGCGTATTCCTAACTTCTCTGAAAAATTAGTATTACCAGAAGTTGACGCGTTCAAGCCGTTACTTGAAGAGCAAAAACGTGACATCTCTACAACAATGGGCTTTGTTCGTGCACTTAACGTGTTACTAAAAGACAAAGGCATTGGTAAAAACATCGTGCCTATCATCGCCGATGAAGCGCGTACATTTGGTATGGAAGGTTTATTCCGTCAAATCGGTATTTATAACCCTCATGGCCAAAACTATACGCCGCAAGACCGCGACATCGTTTCTTACTATAAAGAAGCAACTTCAGGTCAGGTATTACAAGAAGGTATCAATGAGTTAGGTGCAATGTCATCATGGGTTGCTGCTGCAACATCATACAGCACTAACGATTTACCAATGATCCCATTCTACATCTACTACTCAATGTTTGGTTTCCAACGTGTAGGTGATATGGCGTGGATGGCTGGTGACCAGCAAGCACGTGGTTTCTTACTAGGCGCTACAGCAGGTCGTACTACACTAAACGGTGAAGGTTTACAGCACGAAGACGGTCACAGCCACATTCTTGCTAACACGGTACCTAACTGTATTTCTTATGACCCAACATTCGCATACGAAGTAGCGGTAATCATGCAAGACGGTATTCGTCGCATGTACGGTGAAGACCAAGAAAACGTGTTCTACTACCTAACGCTAATGAACGAAAACTACCATCAACCAGCAATGCCAGAAGGCGCTGAAGAAGGTATTCGTAAAGGTATCTACAAACTTGAAACTGTGGCTGGCGAGAAAGCGAAAGTACAGTTACTTGGTTCAGGTACTATCATGATGGAAGTGCGTAAAGCGGCACAAATCCTAAGCGAAGAGTATGGCATTGGTTCAGATGTATTCTCTGTAACGTCATTCAACGAGTTAACACGTGACGGTCAAGATGTTGAACGTTTCAACATGCTTAACCCTGAAGCAGAGCAAAAGACTGCTTACATCACAAATGCATTAACAGATGCAGTGACTGTTGCTGCAACAGACTACATGAAGAACTACGCAGAACAAGTTCGTTCATTTGTACCAAGCAGCAACTATAAAGTGTTGGGTACTGATGGTTACGGTCGTTCTGATAGCCGTGAAAACTTACGTCGTCACTTCGAAGTTAATGCGGGCTATGTTGTGGTTGCAACATTATCTGAGCTTGCTAAACGTGGTGAAGTTGAGAAGTCAGTGGTTGTTGAAGCAATCAAGAAATTCGACATCGACACAAACAAAGTTAACCCGCTATACGCATAAGAGGTTCCAATGAGTATTGAAATTAAAGTACCAGATATCGGTGGCGATGACGTTGAAGTAACCGAAATCCTTGTTAGCGTTGGTGATAAGGTTGAGGTTGACCAATCGTTATTAACGGTTGAAGGCGACAAAGCATCAATGGAAGTACCTGCTGCACAAGCAGGTACGGTTAAAGAAATTAAAGTAGCTGAAGGTGATACGGTAACGACGGGTTCACTTATCATGATCTTCGAAGGTGAAGAACAAGCTGCTGCGCCAGCACAAGCGAAAGAAGAAGCACCTGCTCCAGCAGCTGCATCTTCAGCTTCTGCTACACAGGAAGTGACTGTGCCAGATATCGGCGATGATGAAGTTGAAGTAACTGAAATCATGGTTGCGGTAGGTGACACGGTTGAAGAAGAGCAATCTTTATTAAGCGTTGAAGGCGATAAAGCATCAATGGAAGTACCTGCACCATTTGCTGGTACTGTTAAAGAGATCAAAATCGCGACTGGCGATAAAGTGAAAACTGGCTCTTTAATCTTCGTTTTTGAAACAGCATCAAGCGGCTCTGAAGCACCTGCAACAGAAGCAGCGCCAGCTGAAGCGGCTCCGGCAGCAACGGCATCTGGTACTAAAGAAGTAAACGTGCCTGATATCGGTGGTGATGAAGTTGAAGTAACCGAAGTGATGGTTGCTGTTGGCGATAAGGTTGAAGAAGATCAATCAATCTTAAACGTTGAAGGCGATAAAGCATCAATGGAAGTGCCTGCACCATTTGCCGGTACAGTTAAAGAAATCAAAGTAGCAGCTGGCGATAAAGTATCAACTGGCTCACTTATCTTTGTATTTGAAGTTGCGGGTAGTGCACCAGCTGCAGCGGCGCCTGCTCCTGCAAAAGCTGAAGCCGCGCCTGCAAAAGCTGAAGCCGCGCCTGCAACAGCAGCAAAAGCGCCTGCGGCTGAAAAGCCTGCGTCAGCACCTGCAAGCAACGAAGGTTTTGCAGATAACAAAGCCTATGCACATGCATCGCCAGTTGTACGTCGTTTAGCGCGTGAGTTTGGTATTAACCTAGCGAACGTAAAAGGCACGGGTCGTAAGAATCGTGTTGTGAAAGAAGACGTACAAAACTACGTGAAAGACCTTGTGAAGAAAGTTGAGTCAGGTCAACTATCTGCAGGTAAAGGTAATGCTGGTGGCGGCGAGCTAGGTCTTATTCCTTGGCCTAAGGTTGATTTTGCTAAGTTTGGTGAAATCGAAGAGAAAAAACTTTCTCGTATTCAAAAGCTATCAGGCGCTAACTTACACCGTAACTGGGTGCAAATCCCGCATGTTACACAGTTTGACGAAGCTGATATCACAAGCCTTGAAGTATTCCGTAAAGAGCAAAATGCGCTTGCTGAGAAGAAAAAGTTGGGTGTTAAAATCACGCCACTTGTGTTTGTGATGAAAGCAGCGGCGAAAGCACTTGCTGAATTCCCAACGTTTAACTCTTCACTGTCTGAAGATGGCGAAAGCTTAATCTTGAAGAAGTACATCAATATCGGTGTTGCTGTTGATACGCCAAACGGTTTGGTTGTTCCAGTATTCAAAGATGTAGATAAGAAAGGCATCATTGAGCTTTCTCGTGAGTTAATGGAAATTTCTGCGAAAGCACGTGACGGCAAGCTAACGTCATCAGATATGCAAGGCGGTTGTTTCACAATCTCAAGCCTTGGTGGTATCGGTGGTACAGCGTTCACGCCAATTGTGAATGCGCCTGAAGTTGCTATCTTAGGTGTATCTAAGTCAGAAATGAAACCTAAGTGGAATGGCAAAGAGTTTGAACCTAAATTAATGGTTCCATTATCAATGTCATACGACCATAGGGTTATTGACGGTGCCCTAGCAGCACGCTTTACTGTGACGCTAGCAAGCTACATGAGCGATATTCGTCAACTAGTGATGTAATCGTCTCGTAAATTATAAGAATCAAATCCCAGCAAGGTGTTTTTTGCTGGGATTTTTACCATTGGCAATGATACAATCTTTGCCATAGAACAATCTTGGTATAGATATCTGCTCTCCCTTTCTGACTTGCAGAAACATGGCAGTTAAACATAGGGGCAGTGTCCCGTTCAAACATTTAAGGTAATAGCATGAGCAACGAATTAAAAACTCAAGTTGTTGTACTAGGCGGTGGTCCTGGTGGTTATTCTGCGGCTTTCCGTGCTGCTGACTTGGGCTTAGAAGTAACATTGGTAGAATCTCGCAACACATTAGGCGGTGTATGTCTAAATGTGGGTTGTATTCCTTCAAAAGCACTTTTACACGTAGCTAAAGTGATCGATGACGCTGCAGAAATGTCATCTCACGGCGTTACTTTTGGCAAGCCTGAAATCGACCTAGACAAAATCCGTTCTTGGAAAGAGTCTGTAATCGGTCAATTAACTGGCGGCCTAGACGGCATGGCTAAAATGCGTAAAGTGAAAGTTGTTAACGGTTACGGTAAATTCACAGGCAGCAACACAATTGCTGTTGAAGGTACTGACGGTACAACAACAATCACTTTTGACAATGCTATTATTGCAGCAGGTTCTCAACCTGTTAACTTACCTTTCATCCCTGAAGATGACCGTGTAATTGACTCAACAGGTGCACTAGAGCTTAAAGACGTTCCTGAGAAACTACTTGTTTTAGGTGGTGGTATCATCGGTCTTGAGATGGGTACTGTATACCGTGCGCTAGGTTCTGAAATTGACGTAGTTGAGTTTGCTGATCAATTAGTTCCAGCAGCTGATAAAGACGTTATTAAAATCTACCAACGTTACGTTAAAGACAAGTTCAACGTAATGCTTTCTACTAAAGTTGTTGGTGTTGAAGCGAAAGAAGACGGTCTATACGTTTCATTCGAAGGTAAAAATGCACCAGCTGACGCAGTACGTTACGACAAAGTACTTGTTGCAGTAGGTCGTACACCTAACGGTAAGCTTGTTGATGCTGATAAAGCAGGCGTTAATGTTGATGAGCGTGGTTTCATCAATGTTGATAAGCAGCTTAAAACAAACGTTGGTCACATCTTCGCTATCGGTGATATCGTTGGTCAACCAATGCTTGCACATAAAGCGGTTCACGAAGGTCATGTTGCTGCAGAAGTTATCTCTGGTCTGAAACACTTCTTCGATCCTAAGTGCATCCCTTCAATCGCATACACAGATCCAGAAATCGCATGGGTTGGTGTAACTGAGAAAGAAGCTAAAGAGCAAGGCTTAAGCATCGAAACTGCTGTATTCCCTTGGGCTGCTTCTGGTCGTGCAATCGCTTCAGCACGTACTGAAGGCCAAACTAAGCTAATCTTCGATAAAGACTCAGGTCGTGTTATCGGTGGTGCTATGGTTGGTATCAACGCAGGTGAAATGCTAGGTGAAATCGGCTTAGCAGTTGAAATGGGCGCAGACGGTGAAGACCTAGCGTTAACTATTCACGCTCACCCAACATTAAACGAATCAATCGGTCTAGCTGCTGAAATCTTCGAAGGTTCAATCACTGACCTTCCAAACAAAAAAGCAGTTAAAAAGAAGTAAGTTCTTTTGACTAATTTTTTTAAAAACCCAGCTCCGGCTGGGTTTTTTGTTTTTAACAACAAACCATCAGATTTCACTCGTTCCTTGTAGCTTGTAGCTTGTAGCTTAAAACTTAGATTAATATCTATTCCCCATATTTTTAGCTACAATACGCGCCGTTTAATTTTCTGGTAAATACAGTGGCTACTATCTCAAATAATTCCGTGTTAGTGCTTCGCACTCAACAAATGGCTGAGTCTCGTCGTGAATTTAAAGCGCGAGGAGCAAAACTAACACGTTGTGAGCGATGTTTATTAGCCGAGCACTATTGTATTTGTGAAGGCGTTGAGCAGGCAAAGTGCGATGCCGCAGTCTGTTTACTTATGTATCACAATGAGAGTTTTAAGCCGTCAAATACTGGCCGTTTAATTGCTGAAATCGTGCCAGAAAACTATGCCTTTAAATGGGATCGAACGAATCCTGATGATGCCTTACTAAGCTTGTTGGCAGATCCTCAGTATCAACCTATGGTTATTTTCCCTGCCAGCGATGTTGACGACGAAGAGCGGGTGATCACCGAGGTAACTCCTGTTGAAGGTAAGCGTCCGTTGTTTATCTTCTTAGATGGTACTTGGCGCGAAGCAAAGAAAATGATCCGTAAAAGTCCTTATCTGGATAATTTACCTGTGCTTTCAATCACACCTGAAAAACTTTCGGATTATCGATTACGTGTAGCTCCACACGAACATCAACTTGGCACCGCTGAGGTGGCTATTATGGTACTTGCGCTTGCGGGTGAGAAAGACGCTACTCAAAAGCTAGAACAGCATTTTATTAAGTTCAGAGATGCCTACCTACTAGGTAAGCGAAATAAGGGGCGACCGGAGTAATAGTACCAATCCGCAATAATACTTAATCATTTTGAGGGATTAAACCTGTCGCTACCTGCGTTAAAAATTACTGATTTAGAACAACTAAATAACGAAATTTTTGCCTTGTTATCGACGAGGTTTTATTGCCTCAAAATAGACCACTTAATTAAGCGAATTGGTATAACTCTTTACTAAATTGTAGGCAAAAGAAAAGCGCGTACTATCACTAGTCGCGCTTGCGGAATCTTCTTAATTTTTTGCATCCTGCAATTGAATCTAATCAACTCCCTAAACTTTGCCAATCCATGCGATTACACTTTACTTATTGGTTCTGTGCAATATAAGGCAATCCAGCCTTGTTTCCTTTTTAGTCCTTTACATCCTTGCTGGTAATTACTTTACCATTCCCTTACGTGCCATCCTAACACTATCCCTTTACTTGCAAATCCATTGCGATGCCCTAACGGCCTGTCCTTTATTCCACTTTTTGAACTTCCTGTATAACAACGTCCTGCTGTTATGCCATTCCACATCATCCTGATGTTGTCCGTAGGTTGTCACTCCATTGCGTTACTCTTCCTGAGCCTGTCCTTGATTCCTTATTCTCCTAATGAACCTTATTCCGCGGTTTTATGAGTAATGCTTCCTTATCCATCTACTCATTAAGCTTCTTGCTTAGTTGATGTAAGTAATTATAGAGAAATAGGAAGCGCTGAGTAGGTCAAAATCTTGTTTAAACTGCTGGTTATTTTATTGTCATTTAAACTAAGTTGTTTTATTTCAGCTGGTTATGGGTTTTTGTGCAGTGTTTGCTGGTGCTTTTTACTCAATAACTGCCATGCGGGTGAGATATGTCTTACATGTAAATTCCCAAATGGCAGCTTGGTTAGTTTATTTATGAGTTTAAACGGGTGCACTTTGCCCTAACTCTAGGTAAAATATTTTGATAATTGTTATTATTTAGGTGTAATAAAATGAAAAAAACAGCCTTTGTATTACTTAGCGCATTTTTAACTGCGCCAGCATTTGCTGCTGATGTAGTAAATATTTACTCGTTTCGCCAACCGTTCTTAATTCAACCTATTTTGGACGATTTCACCAAGCAAACAGGCATTAAAACTAATGTGGTATTTGCAAAAAAAGGGCTGATTGAGCGTGTTAAGCGCGAAGGTAAACACAGTAAGGCTGATTTAGTATTAACTTCAAATTTTAGTGCACTTATTCAACTAGAAGATTTAGGTTTAACGCAGTCAATCAATAGTGATGTGGTAAACGCGAATGTGCCAAGCACCTTTCGCGATGCAGATGGTCAGTGGATAGCACTTACTAAACGCGTACGTAATGTTTACTCTTCAAAAGAGCGCGTTGGTGCACTTGCAGAGCTAACTTACGAAGATTTAGCGGACCCAAAATACAAAGGTAAAATCTGTACTCGCTCTGGCAAACATCCATACAATTTAGGTTTAGTTGCTTCTATGGTCGCTCACCATGGCGAAGCAAAAACTAAGCAATGGCTTGAGGGGGTTAAAGCCAATTTAGCACGTAAGCCGCAAGGGAATGACAGAGCGCAAGTCAAAGCAGTAAAAGAAGGTTTATGTGATCTGGCGTTAGGTAACAGCTACTATTTTGGTAAAATGATGCAAGATGAGCAGCAAAAATCATGGGCTGAAGCGGTTTATATTAACTTTCCTAACCAAACAAACCGAGGTTCTCATATCAATGTATCGGGCGTTGTTATGACCCGTTATGCTAAAAACCCTGAAAATGCCTTGAAACTGATTGAGTATATGACCGACAATAAGGCGCAAAATATGTATGCTTCAGTGAATATGGAATACCCTGTAAAGCAAGGGGTTGCATTATCTGAGATGGTTGCATCATGGGGTGAGTTTAAAGAAGACAGTCTTCCTCTTGATGAGATAAGCAAATATCGCCCTGTGGCACTGAAGCTGATTGATGAAGTAAAGTTTGATTTATAACGAGAACATTCCTCGTTACACAATTTTATAAAAGCTGTTTTTTAACAGCTTTTATTTTATCTGGTATTAATCCACTTATGCATGTGAAGTTTTCGCTGTCGCGTTGGCAGCTTACAGCCTGGCTTATTGGCCTGTTGCTTGTTACGCCATTAGGCTTTTTGTTATTTGAATCTCTGCAAGGGGATTCAGATGTATTTCAGCACCTTTTCGATACGGTGCTGTGGGATTATACCCGTAATACGCTAATTCTCATTGCAGGGGTAGGGCTGTTAAGCTGTATAATTGCATTGCCGCTAGCTTGGTTAACTGCATACTGTGACTTTCCCGGGCGTAAGCAATTTGAATGGGCGTTAATGCTGCCTTTAGCAATGCCAACTTATCTTATCGCCTACGTGTATACCGACTTACTTGATTACGCAGGGCCTGTACAGATCGCACTCAGAGACTGGTTTGGTTGGCAATCACCAGACGATTACTGGTTTTTTGATATTCGTACATTGACTGGGGCTATTTTTATGATTGCCTTGGTACTCTATCCTTACTTATACCTAATTTTTAAAACTGCACTCAGAGAGCAGTCTTTTAAACTAGTACAAGCTAGTCAGCTGATGGGTTTATCGCCATTACAGAGTTTTTTGCGCGTTAGTCTGCCTCTTGGTCGTGGGGCGATTGTGGCAGGGGTTACATTGATCAGTATGGAAGCTATGGCTGATTTTGCTACTGTTAACTACTTTGCTGTGAGCACACTGACGACCGCTGTTTACGATACATGGCTTGGCTATTACTCATTAACTGCTGCGGCGAAAATCTCAGGTATCATGTTACTGATTTTGTTTTTAACCATCATGGTTGAACGCTTTAGTCGTCGCAATCAAGCCGTGTATGAACGTCAGTCAAGCGTAAACAGCGCAACCTTGTATCGCTTAAAAGGCGGTGCGGCGTGGGCTGCAAGCTTTGCTTGTACAGTTGTGCTGGTATTGGCTTTTATCCTACCGGTTGGGGTGTTAGTTAAATACGCCATTGTCTATGCAGATGAAGCATGGAATGGGGCATTTTTTAATTACGCTTGGCAAAGTTTTAAAGTGGCTGTTGTGGTGAGCATTGCAACTATCCTATTGAGCTTATTGGTATTGTTTTATCAGCGCATTGCTAAACAAGCTTACCCTTTGCTCCCAGGGCGTTTAGCAAGTACTGGCTACGCCTTACCTGGTACTGTGTTAGCGATTGCCGTATTACTGCCATTAACACAGCTGGATGATGCATTAAATAATTGGCTTGAGCCTTTTGGTTTATCACCGGGGTTACTTTTAAGTGGCACTTTATTTGCGATGATCTTTGCTTACGTTGTGCGTTTTTATGCGATTGCACATGGCGCACTTGAAAGCAGTTTTTTACGTATTAGCCCATCACTTGATATGGCCAGCCAATCAATGGGCAAAGGGCCCTTACAAACACTTTGGCGAGTACATTTACCGCTATTAAAACGCGGCATTCTAACAGCTGGCTTATTAGTGTTTATTGAGTGTATGAAAGAATTACCGGCCGCTTTATTACTTAGGCCTTTTAATTTTGAAACGCTGGCCACCCATGTTTTTCAATATGTTAGTGATGAGCAATTGGAGCTTGCGTCAATTTCGGCCTTGTTTATCGTGTTAGTTGGGTTAATCCCTTTGTATTTCGTTAATCGTTCGATGGAGCAAAATCACTCATGAGTCATTTGATAATTAAAGACTTAGCTTATCAGTACAATGCGACTCAGGTGTTGAGTGAACTAAACCTCAATGTTGAACAAGATGAAATCGTCTGTTTGCTTGGCGCAAGTGGCTGCGGCAAAACCACAACCTTAAAGGCAATTGCCGGGATTTTACAGCCTGAGCAAGGCTATATGAGTATTGATTCAAAAGTGGTTAACGATAGTGGGCTATTTGTTGCACCGGAAAAACGTAATATTGGCATGATGTTCCAAGACTATGCGCTATTTCCTCATTTAACGGTGAGCGACAACATTGCGTTTGGCCTTAGCAACATGAGCAAAGCACAAAAGCGAGAGCGTGTAGATGAAATGCTTAGCCTTGTTAAACTCGATGGTTGTGCACAGCGATACCCGCATCAGCTTTCAGGTGGCCAGCAGCAACGAGTGGCAATAGCCCGTGCACTTGCTTACAAACCAAGTTTATTATTACTTGATGAGCCATTTTCGAATATTGATACACAAGTACGTTTTGAGCTTATCGCCGATATACGCCGCATTATTAAAGCTCAGCAGGTTTCTGCGGTATTTGTTACCCACTCAAAGGAAGAAGCTTTCGCATTTGCTGACACGCTTGCTGTTATGCATGGTGGAAAAATCGCCCAACAGGGCTCTCCGGAGCAGTTATTTAGTCAACCTAACTCAAAGGTGGTTGCAGAGTTTCTTGGTACGGGCATATACTTAACGGCAAAAGTATTAACGCCAACTGAATACGAAACGGCGTTTGGTGTGGTTCAGTCATTGACGGCAAGCAATACTAATTGCCAGCAAGGTCAAGTGTATATAAGACCGCACCATATTCAGTTGTGTGAAGCTGCGCACAGTGACGCAAACAGTTTAACTATCTTGCAAAGACGTTTTATCGGCACGCGTTATGTGTACCGTATCAATATTGCAGGTCAAGAGTGTGAAGTTGCCGCAGAGCAAGATCGCGTGTTAGCTGTTGAGCAGCCTGTAAAAATAAAAATAATGCCGCACACAGTCAATTTTTTTCATGATTAGTGATAAATAACAATCTTGAATCCTTGGCTTTGTGCAAATAACGAGAAGCTAAGGATTCACTATGGCGCAAGCGCAATCTGGGATTTGTGCTGAAGCAAACTTACATGGTTTGCACCTGTTTTTTAATGTTTACGATGGCCATGATGAGTCATTACGTAAAAAACTAAAACGCGTCAGCGTCATTCAAGATGAGTTTGCTGATCAGTTCTCAGAAGCCATGCTGTCGTGCGTGGTTGCCCTTGGTGCTCAGTATTGGCCGCATATCTTACCCGAGTTTATTCCTAGTCAATTGCAAAGCTTTCCGAATGTAACTCACAGTGATCATGTGATTAGTGCCCAGCCATTTGATTTGTTTGTACAAATTCGCTCAGACCGCGAAGATGTCAATCATCTATTTGCTCTGCAAATCCTAAAATTATTAACACCGGATGTTGAGCTGGTGGAGCAGGTTCGTAATTTTCGATTTTTAGACGGGCGTGATTTTAACGGCTTTATCTATGCGGGTGATACGCCGCATGGTCGCCAAAAGCGTAGTACAGCACTTATCGATAAACCGGGTCACTTTGAAGACCAAGGCAGTTATATCCATGTTCAGCGCTTTGTGCATGATTTGAGTGTCTGGCAGCATTTATCGTTATCTGAGCAAGAGCAAATCATGGGGCGCACGCGTTTAGATAACACCTTGATTGTGCCTGCTGTAGAAACCAGTCATGCGGTTCGTAGTGAATTAAAAGATGATCATGGCCAGCCACTATTGCTAAACCAAAGCATGCCATTTGGTGATGTGCATAAGCAGGGAATTTTAATGGTTTCGTGTGCTGCGCAAGGGGATGCGTTTGAACAGGTATTAAAGAGTCGCTTAGGGCAGGGCGATTGCTATGATCATTGGCTCGATTTTACTCAAGCCGATATGGGTTCTGCGTTTTTCGCCCCGTCAGTAAACTTCTTAAAGCAGCTTTAAACGGTATCGAATAAAGTGCGCACGCGCTCAAGCGTCACATCGATTTCAGAAATCTTCGCAGGGGCGATAAAAATAGTGTCGTCACCTGCAATCGTACCTAGTACACCATCTGCTTTACCGAGTGAATCAAGTAAACGAGCAATTAATTGTGCTGCGCCTGGACTGGTGCGAATAATGATCATCATTTCGTTATGCATAATATCAATAACAAGTTGGCGAAGCGGGCTTTTCGCTGTTGGCACACCCATTTCAGCTGGTAAACAATACACCATTTCTTGTTTTGCATTGCGAGTACGTACCGCACCGAACTTGCTTAACATGCGAGAGACTTTACTTTGGCTAATATTATCAAAGCCTTGCTCTTTTAATGCTTCGACAATCTCACCTTGTGAGCCGAAGTTTTCTTCTTTTAATAGCGCTTTAAACGCTTTGATCAGTGCTTCTTGTTTGTCTTGTGGTTGCATGTTGCCGTTTCTTTATTCATAAAATGTAGGGTAATTCTACACAACTCTGCATATTTATGCAGTATTAGTTTACAAAGTCGTCCAAAATGCTGTGTCTTTACAGCCAAGTTTACAACTATGGTCGAAATTATACGCGAAATAAGCAGGATAAATTTGTTTTTAGTCGCTAATTTCATTATCTTTAGGGCCACAAATATTTCCTACCTCAAATTACGGAGAATTCCAATGAAAGTTGCTGTTTTAGGCGCAGCTGGCGGTATCGGCCAAGCATTGTCTTTATTATTAAAAACAAGTTTACCTGCAGGTTCTGAATTATCGTTATACGATGTTGCCCCTGTTGTTCCTGGTGTAGCGGTTGATCTTTCTCACATTCCAACAGACGTTAAAGTTGAAGGCTTTGGTGCTGACAGCCTAGACGCAGCATTAGCTGGTTGTGATATCGTTCTTATCCCAGCGGGTATGCCACGTAAGCCAGGCATGGACCGTGCGGACCTTTTCAACGTAAACGCAGGTATCATCAAAACATTAGCTGAAGGCATCGTTAGAAACTGTCCTAAAGCGTTAGTGGGTATCATCACTAACCCAGTTAACGGCACTGTGCCAATCGTTGCTGAAGTATTCAAAAAAGCAGGTACTTACGATGCAGGCCGTGTATTCGGTATCACAACACTTGACGTGATCCGTTCAGAAGCATTTGTTGCTGAACTTAAAGGTTTAAGCGCAACTGACGTTAAAGTTCCAGTGATCGGTGGTCACTCAGGTACTACAATCCTTCCTCTTCTTTCTCAAGTTGAAGGTGTTACTTTCACTGACGAAGAAGTTGCAGCATTAACTCCACGTATCCAAAACGCAGGTACTGAAGTTGTTAACGCTAAAGCGGGTGGCGGTTCAGCGACTCTTTCAATGGGTGCTGCAGCAGCACGCTTCTGTATGTCTTTAGTTAAAGGCTTACAAGGTGAAGAAGTTGTTGATTACGCATACGTTGCAGTTGAAAACGGTGATGCAGCCTACTTCGCACACCCAGTTCGTTTAGGTAAAAACGGCGTTGAAGAAATCCTTTCTTACGGTGAGTTAAGTGCATTCGAAGAGCAAGCTAAAAACGACATGCTAGCTACTCTTAACAAAGACATCCAAGAAGGTGTTGATTTCATCAACGGTTAATTCCGACAGATGATAGGCGGTTTTTTAAATCGCCGAAAACAAAAAAGCCTGCATATGCAGGCTTTTTTAATGGCTCGAATAAATAGCGTTTAATGATCGCGGGCAACGGCGATGCGTGCCAAACTCTCTAATGCTTGTTTGTACGGTGTGTCTGGTAAGAAAGCAATGCAAGCAATCGCTTTGTCAGCTTCTTGCTCAGCTTTTTGCATTGCAAACTCAAGCGCTTTAGTATCAGCTAATGCTGCTAGAATGCTCTCTAAGTGATCCATACCATTGCCAAGCTCAATAGCGTCTCTAATTAGCTTCACTTGCTCTGGGGTGCCTTTTTGCATTGCGTAGATAAGCGGTAGGGTAGGTTTACCTTCAGCTAAATCATCGCCAATGTTTTTACCAAGTTGCTCAGCATCGGCGTTGTAATCAAGTACATCATCCACTAATTGAAATGCCGTGCCAAGATGCATACCGTATAAGTTTAATGCTTCAAGGGTTTGCTCATCTTGCTCGGTAATAATTGCAGCAAGGCCAGTTGCAGCTTCGAACAATTTTGCCGTTTTGCTGTAAATAACCTGCATGTAGCTTTGTTCTGTCGTGTCTGGGTCATTACAGTTCATTAGCTGTAATACTTCGCCTTCAGCGATGACATTCGTTGCATCAGCTAGAATTTGCATAATTGGCATTTTACCTAGGCCAACCATCAACTGAAATGAACGTGTATAGATAAAGTCACCCACCAAAACGCTCGCTGCATTACCAAATTCAGCATTGGCTGTTGGTGTACCACGGCGTAAATGTGACTCGTCGACAACGTCGTCATGCAATAAGGTCGCGGTATGAATAAACTCGATGATAGTAGCAAGCGTAATATGGTCTTTGCCCTCATAACCGAGTGCTTTTGCCGCTAAAATGGCCAACATAGGTCGAACGCGCTTACCACCGCTGTTTACTATGTATAAACCGAGTTGGTTAACCAATGCGACATCTGAGCGCATTTGGGCGTGTATAAGTTGATTGACGTCATCCATTTCATTTTCGATTAACGTCTGGATAGCTTTTATATCCATTGATCTCCGAGCCAATATTTATGGGTATACGGGGCTGATTGTACAACAAAAAAAGCGCTTGCTCGATATTTTGTGATGATTCATTAAAAAAACACTGTAAAGTTTTTTATTTCAGATCAATTTTGCTGACATAAATTTATAACCTTGATTAATAAGTGATCAGCTTTTTGAATTCACAAAGTCTGTATTATTGGCGTAATTTAATTGTCATGAGATCGTAAAAACCGCTTGGCATGTGGTGTTTTTAGGATAGAATAGGGGAAAATATTGAATTGCTCTCAATGCAGCTATTTTTTATTCATTTTATCGAAAAAGAGGCTTGCTAGTTTTTGCACATTAGCGTAAACTTCGCGCCCTATTGAAGAATATTTTAGTTGCGTCGATTTGAGGGCGCACAGACGGAGTTAATTATGTACGCGGTTTTCCAAAGTGGTGGTAAACAGCACCGTGTGACTGAAGGTCAAACAATTCGTCTTGAGAAATTAGACGTTGAAACTGGTGCAGCAGTTGAATTTGATTCAGTACTTTTAGTTGCTGATGGTGAGAAAATCGAGATCGGTGTACCGTTCGTAAACGGTGGTAAAGTAACAGCTGAGGTTGTTTCACACGGTCGCGGTGAGAAAGTTAAGATCGTTAAATTTAGACGTCGTAAGCATTCTCGTAAGCAAATGGGCCATCGTCAATGGTTCACTGAAGTTAAAATCACTGGCATTAGCGCTTAATTTAGAGGTACTGAGAAATGGCACATAAAAAAGCAGCTGGTAGTACTCGTAACGGTCGCGATTCAGAAAGCAAACGCCTAGGTGTTAAGCGTTTTGGTGGCGAATCAGTTCTAGCGGGTAGCATCATTGTTCGTCAACGTGGTACTAAGTTCCACGCTGGTGCAAACGTAGGTATCGGTAAAGACCACACTATCTTCGCAAAAGCAGATGGTAAAGTTCAATTCGAACAGAAAGGTCCTTTAAACCGTAAATACGTAAATATCGTAGCTGAGTAATCATCTCGATATTTGAAAAACCCCGCCTTTGCGGGGTTTTTTGTTTTGAGGCGCATACTAATGCGCATAAATATATACCTAAGCTAAGCCTGCAATCAGAAGGGCTTAGGTATATAATAGAGTTATTAACAAGCCAATCTTAAAGTGAGTAATCATGAAGTTTGTAGATGAAGTAGAAATTCGTTGTGACGCGGGTGATGGCGGCAGCGGTGTCGTATCTTTCCGACGTGAAAAATATGTACCAGACGGCGGTCCTGATGGCGGCGATGGCGGCGATGGCGGCAGCGTTTATCTACAAGCCGATGAAAACTTAAATACCTTAATTGACTATCAATTTGAGCGTTTTCATAAAGCAGAGCGCGGTACAAATGGCCAAAGCCGTAACATGACAGGTAAAAAGGGCGCTGATTTGACGCTTAAAGTACCTGTAGGTACGCGTATCACTGACGTTGATACAGAAGAGTCACTAGGTGATTTAACTAAACATGGTCAAAAAATTGTAGTTGCGAAAGGTGGTTTCCATGGCTTGGGAAATGCACGTTTTAAATCAAGTACTAACCGTGCACCACGTCAAAAGACACTAGGTACACCTGGTGAAGTTCGCAGCTTACGCCTTGAGTTAATGCTACTTGCTGATGTTGGCTTGCTGGGTTTACCTAATGCTGGTAAATCAACATTTATCCGTAGTGTTTCGGCGGCAAAACCAAAAGTGGCTGATTACCCATTTACAACGCTTATTCCTAACCTTGGTGTAGTACGCCCTGATGCGAATAAATCATTTGTTATTGCAGATATTCCTGGTCTGATTGAAGGCGCTTCAGAAGGTGCGGGTCTGGGTATTCGCTTCTTAAAGCACTTAGAACGTTGTCGTGTATTACTGCATATTATTGATATTATGCCAGTTGATGGTACTAACCCAGTTGATAATGCCTTTGCGATTATTAACGAGCTACACCAGTACAGCCCCAAACTTGCTGAAAAGCCGCGTTGGTTAGTATTTAACAAAATCGACTTATTGCCAGAAGATGAAGCCGAAGCCCTGTGTAATGAAATTGCCGAAGAGCTAGGTGAAGAGGTTAATGTTTACCGTATTTCTGCTGCAAACAAGCAAAATACCCAAGCATTGTGTCATGACATTATGGCGCTGCTTGATAGTATGCCGAAAGAGAAATTCGCTGAAGAAGAGAAAGAAGAAGTTGAATTTAAGTGGGATACTTACCATCAGAAAGCAACATCTCAAGATGATGATGATTGGGATGACGACTGGGATGATGATGACTACGATGTAGAAGTTATCTACCAACGATAAAATTTTAAACTGAAAAGGAGCCATGCGCTCCTTTTTTATTAATAAGAAAAAAGTATTAAGGTTTAGTGTGAAAATTTCAATGATTGCTGCTATGGCAAATAACCGAGTAATAGGCCAAGACAACCAGATGCCATGGCATTTACCCGCCGATCTACAGCACTTTAAAAAAGTAACTATGGCAAAGCCTGTGATCATGGGCCGTAAGACGTTTGAATCCATTGGTCGCCCTTTACCTGGACGTCAAAATATTATTATCACGCGCAACGCTGATTACACAGCAGAAGGGATTGAGGTGGTTACTTCACCAGAGGCTGCGCTGGCATTGGTTGCTGAAGTTGAAGAAGTTATGATTATAGGTGGCGGAAATATCTACGAACAATTTCTATCTCTGGCAGATCGACTATACTTAACATTCATCGATCTTGAAGTAAGCGGTGATACGCAGTTCCCAGATTACGAAAGTGTTGCTAATTGGACAGTTGTCGAGCAAGAACAGCATCAGCCTGATAACAAAAACCCTTACTCGTATACGTTTGTAACCCTGTACAAAAATTCGTAACATTATTGCGGTAAAATTAATTAGTTGGTACAATATTACACAATCTTGGTAAGAAGAAAGTATTACATAAGGGCAAAATATGATGAAGTTACCAAATATGTTACTTGCAGCGGCTGTTGTTTCAGCGTCAGTTGCGTATACAGCACCAGCAAAAGCTGATGATCAATTAGCGGTTTCAATCTGTGAGTATATTGCAGCAGATGATAAAAACCGTTTACGTGATAAGCTTAAGAGCTCACGTGTTAAAATCCGTAACATCTTTGATGCTGTACAGTGTAATGGTAATAACATGCTTCGTCATGCAATCGAAAGCGGCGCAGCAGATACAGGTGAATACATCGTTAAGAACCTATCTAAAAGTTCTTTAGAAGACGGTGCAGACATCGCATGGGCTGAAGCAAACGGCCACGGTGGTTCACCACTAATCGCTGTTATTAAAGACCGCGCAGGTCTTTAATTTAAAAGCCAATAGAATTTAAGAAACCGCACTCGTTGCGGTTTTTTTATGCCTGAAAAACGCTTCGCTAAATTAATTCCTACTCGCTGTAATACGTAATTATTTGCTATTAAAAAATGCGCCTATTTGGGAGGGGAGGCAGGCTAATATTAAGTGTAGTCAGCTCACAAGATAGGCGAATTGATATGAATACATACAAAAAAGCCGTGTTTTTTTTCACAAACACGGCTTCTATCTTTGTTAACTCGTAACTCGTAACTCGTAACTCGTAACTCGTAACTCGTAACTCGTAACTCGTTTACAGCTTCTTAAACTTTAAACGCATCGACCGATAAACGTAGTTCTTCTGCTAACTTAGCAACTTCTGAACTTGAAATATTGGTTTGGTTTGCGCCCTCAGCTGTTTGCTCTGCAATTGCCACAATCGACTCTAAGCGTTCGCTAATTTCTTGTGATACTTGTTGCTGTTCGTGAGCGGCTGTTGAGATCTCTTCACTTACATTATGAGCTTGTGCAACGGCTGCAGTGATTGAATCAAGGGCTGTGTTGGCAAGGTCTGACTGCTCAACACACGACTCAGCTTGTTGCTTACCTTTCGACATCGCCGATACAGCAGCCTCAGCGCCAACCTGAAGTGATTCAATCATAGCTTGGATCTCTTGGGTCGACTCTTGAGTCTTGCTTGCTAAAGAGCGAACCTCGTCAGCTACAACAGCGAAGCCTCGGCCTTGTTCGCCAGCACGTGCAGCTTCAATTGCAGCATTAAGCGCAAGTAGGTTAGTTTGCTCTGCAATGCCACGAATAACATCTAAGATACCGCCAATTGATGCGCTGTCTTTGTGTAGTTGATTGATAACTTGTGATGCATCATCAACTTCACGGGCAAGTTGTTCAATGGTTGCTTTATTTTGTGAAGAAATACCTTTAACACGGTCTGCTTCTTTATCCGCGTTTTTAATTTCACTCAGCGCTTGTTGAGCACTGCTGCTTACCGCTTGTGATGTACTGCTCATTTCAGTGGTTGCAGTTGCAGCTTGTTCAACTTGTGCTTGTTGATTACGAATCGCCTGGCTTGACTCTTCAGTGATTGCTGAAGTTTCCTCAGAAGCCGCAGCAAGCTGTGTAGAGCGAGAAATAATACCTTGAATAAGCGTACGCAAACTTTCGATGAGTGTATTACAGCTTCGTGATAACTCACCAAACTCATCTTTAGCTGAATCATCTAGGCGTTGAGTCATGTCACCACTAGCAACAATATCAAGAATTCGATTAACTTCAGATAGAGGTTTAGTAATACGGTTAACTGTAATCGCTGCTACTGCAATAGCAATTAAAGTCGCGATAACCATGGCAATCCAAGTCCAAATAGTCGCCGTTGATACATTACCGCTTACATCTTGCTGTAAGTCAAAGGCAAGGACAGTTGCTTGATCAACCAGCTCTTTAAGTTGTTTCAGGGCTTCGGTCGTTGATTTTTCTGCATTGGCTAGTTCAGATTCAGTTTGTGCAATTGCATCAATTAGGCGTTTTTTATTTGCAGATAAACTGTTGTTGCCGCGCACGTTATTGGCAAGGCTTTCAAAATAACCATTTAGGTCATTATATAAGTCAGCATTATTATCAATGATAGCTGGGCGAATAAGGCCAAGGCTTCGTTCAACTTCTTCCAAATAGTAAACTTGCTCGTTTTTAACAATATCTAACGTGTTAAGGGTTTTAACCGTTAACATATCAGTACTATTAGTGACGACTGACTGGAAGTTGTTTTCCATGTTGTTGGCAGCTTGATAAGCACGTGAGTGGTTTTCTTCAAGGCCATCAATATCAATGATATCTAGCACAACTGAGTTAGCATCTTCGGCGCTGATCTCGATACTTTCAAGCTGCGTGCGTAGCGTTTTATTCAGTTCTAGCTGAGTTTGTTTATCTGCGAAAAGGTTATCAACAGATTTAGCAAAACGTTTATAAGTTTGTTCAACTTCTTGGCTGCTTTGTTTCAGTTTAGGATCGTTACTCACTATCTGCTGTAGCTCTTGGTAAGAGCTATCGTAACGCTTTTTCTGTTCAGTAAAATTCTTGCGAAGAGCCGCTAACTCATCTTGTGATGTGGTGTAAAAGCTGGCTTGTGCCGATTTACTCATCAAAATGAATTCAACCTGCAACTCATAACTTTTATCGAGAGCCGGTAATGACAGCTGATTAACTCGCTGCGTTGATTGATCAATGTTGGTAATTCTGATCAACGAGTTACCACCAATAAATAGCAGGAGTAACGTAATAACAATAAAGCCACCCCAAATACGCTGTCTAACGGTCAAGTTCATATGTAATTCCAGAAAATAGTACTAATCAACACTTATCGGCAAGGTTGCCAATTAGTTAAGTATTTAAATTTAATTAGCTTTAAATTAAATTAACTTTAATTGTTATAAATCTAACAGATGTTCAGCTATTTTTCAGTTTATTTAGATAAAAGAGTGGGATTTTTCGACAAAACAGCCTTTTTGGCTGAGTTCCATGAGTGTCATAGCACCTCCCCATACACAGCCGGTGTCGAGAGCGTGAATATTTTTAGCTTTAACTTTACCTTCTAAAGCAGCCCAATGACCAAATGTGATCTGTTGCTTGAGCTTACTAATATTCGGATGCTCGAACCAAGGGATTATTGAGCTATCTTCACTAATGCTGGTTTTGTTACTGAAATCGAGTTCACCAAGCAAATTAACAAAGCGCATGCGCGTGAAGTAATTAACGATATAACGAAATTTAGCCTCGTTAGGTAATGTTGATTGCCATGCTAATGGATGAGGGTCATACATATTGGCAAAGTAATGGCTTGCATCAGCACCTTGATAGCAACGCTCTGCAAAGCGAGCACGCTTTAGTGCTTTTTTTATCGACCAATTAGGGTTTAAGCCAGCATGGCTTATGAGCATGTCATAGCGTTCAAGCCATAAGGCTAATGGTTGCTGTTGCAAAAAGTGAATATATTCAGCGCGTTTTGGGCTATCAAAAACATCAGCAAGTTTATCTTTTGGGTTTGCTGGTTTATTTAGATAATGACAAGCAATAAGGTGTAAATCATGATTACCAAGGGTAATACTGACACTGCCTTGCATTGTATAAAGGTGCTCGAGGCAGGCGAGTGAATCAGGGCCTCGAGCGACAATATCGCCGACTAAGTAGAGATGATCTTGGCTTGGGTTAAAATCGACACGTTTTAAAAGCGTATCAAATTCACTATAACAGCCCTGTAAGTCACCAATTGCGTAGTCAGCCATTGTTACCTAGTGCAAAATGTTTGGACGGGCTAAACGAAACACCTCGATTGGTGCTTCAAATTCAGTACCAAACTCGTTGCGCATGGTGTAGTGGCCTTGCATTGTCCCTACAGGGGTATCAAGTACCGCACCGCTGGTGTATTTGTAACTTTCACCAGGGGCAATGGTCGGTGTTTCACCAACAACGCCTTCACCTTGTACTTCCACTTCTTTGCCATTGGCATCGGTAATTAACCAGTAACGACTCAAAAGCTTAGCACTACATAAACTGTGGTTTTTTATGGTGATTGAGTAAGCAAAAACGTATTTATCTTGTTCAGGCTCTGATTGACCTTCTACATAGAAGGTCTCAACCGACACCTTAATTGGAGAACCTAAATTACTGCTTGTTGTCATAAATCCAATTAGCTATATCAATAAATTGTTGTAAAGACAGGCTTTCTGCACGAAGAGTGATATCTATACCGATACCTGTTAGCTCTTCAGCTGTAAGCAAGTTAGCTAAGCTGTTACGCAGTGTCTTACGGCGTTGATTAAACGCTTCTAAACATACTGTATTTAAAAGTTTAGTGCTTTTAGCTGTGCGTTGCTCTGGCTTTTTCGGGATCAAGCGAATAACCGCTGAATCAACTTTAGGAGCTGGCTTAAAACACTCTGGTGGCACATCAATTACTGGCATTGCGTGGCAGTAATATTGTGTCATTACATTAAACGGCCAAACGCTTTACTGCCTGGGCCTGCTACCATACGCTTGACCACTTCTTTTTGTAGCATAAAGTGCATATGCTCAACGTTATCTGCGAACTCAAATAAATGGAATAGCAGTGGGGTCGATACGTTATAAGGTAAGTTACCAAAAATCTTTAATTTTTCGTCAGACTTGATCAGAGTGCTAAAATCAAACTTCATTGCATCGCCTTGATGCACCGTTAATTTTGGCCCTAAGAATGGGTGGCTTGTTAAACGTTCTGCTAAGTCTTTATCTAGCTCAACAACAGTTAGGTGGCCACTTAAATCAGCGACTGGCTCAGTGATTGCACCAAGACCCGGGCCGATTTCTACTAAATTGTCTTCAGGTTTAGGATCGATAGCCGTGACGATTTTGTCGATGATCATGTCATCGTTTAAAAAGTTTTGACCAAAACGCTTACGTGCGCGGTGTCCTAAATGTACTTTATCTGTCATTGATTCTGTGCTTTTTCATGGGCGAGCTTAATTGCTTCGCGGATCGCTAATTCAAAACTACCTACATCAGCAGTACCCGTGCCGGCTAAATCGAGCGCCGTACCATGGTCTACTGAGGTGCGAATAAATGGCAGGCCAAGGGTGATGTTGACCGAATTGCCGAAACCTTTGTATTTTAGCACAGGTAATCCCTGATCGTGATACATTGCTAGCACTGCATCTGCTTGCGAAAGGTATTTATCTTGAAAAAGGGTATCAGCAGGCAATGGTCCAATTAAGTTCATGCCTTGGTTATTTAACAGCTCTAACGTTGGCGCTATGGTATCAATTTCTTCAGTGCCTAAATGACCATCTTCGCCAGCATGTGGATTGAGGCCACAGACGAGGATACGTGGTTTTTCAATACCAAACTTAGTTTGCAAGTCATGGTTTAAAATAGTGGCAACTTTACTTAAACGCTCAACGGTGATTGCGCGCGATACGTAAGCAAGCGGTATGTGCGTCGTGACAAGTGCTACGCGCAAGCCTTCGGTTGCTAACAACATCACGACATCAGCAGTATTCGATTGCTGTGCAAAATACTCAGTGTGACCGCTGAATGAGATACCTGCTTTGTTGATAATTCCTTTATGTACTGGGCCTGTAACAACTGCGGCAAAGGTACCGTCCATATTTTTTTCACTGGCGATACGCAATGTATCGAGTACATATTGACCATTGGCGTCATTTAGTACACCTACTTCAACGTCTGTGCCTAAATCTACTTGGTGTAAGTAAACACTGCCAGCAGGCGCAATACTAGGCGTTTGGCTATCATCAAAGTCAATTAAGTTAATGTCTAAGCCAAGCAACTTGGCGCGCTGTTTTAACAGCGCACCATCAGCAATCACCACCAGTTGGGCATCCCACTGGTGCTGCGCTAACTTGATAAGTAAATCAGGGCCAATACCGGCTGGCTCACCTGGGGTAATTGCAATTCTAATGGTCATAATTTTTATTCTGTTGGGAAAATGTCAACGTGTGCTTGCTCACGCATTTCTTGCTGCCAGTTGAAACTTTCTTCTTTAAATTTACGATTAAACAGTAGTTGGTGAGCGCGGTTACGCTTAGCTTGCTCTGTTTTATCTGCTACACGCTTGTCAAGTAGCTGTACAATGTGCCAACCAAACTGTGTTCTGAACGGCTCGCTGATTTCATTTTTTTCTAGCGAAAGCAGAGTATTTTTGAACTCTGGTACATAAGTACTTGGGTCTGTCCAATCGTACTCACCGCCTTTTAATGCAGAACCTGGGTCTTCAGAGTACTCTTTAGCAAGCTCAGCAAAGTCAGCTTTACCTTCTCGAAGGTCTTTTGCAAAGCCTTTAAGCATGTCACGAGCTTTTTCTTCGCTTAAAATAATTGATGGTTTAACTAAGATATGACGCGAACGAACTTCAGTAGTTTCAACTACTTGACGGCCACGAACATCTTGTACTTTAATAATGTGGAAACCAGCGCCAGAGCGAAGCGGGCCAACGATATCATCTTTTTTATGACCTTTTACCGCTTCAGCGAATAGTGATGGCATTTCGTTAATGCTCATCCAACCAAGCTGACCACCTTCAAGTGCTTTTGAACCACTAGAAGATGAAATAGCGATACGTTTAAATTCTTTGCCTTCTTTTAAAAATTCGATAACTTTGTCCGCACGCGTTTTAGCACTGGTGATTTCATCCGGTGTTGCATCACTTGGAATATCAATCAGGATGTGACCAATATCGTACTCTTCGGCACTTTTACCTTGAGTTTCCATAATTTTTAAAAGGTTATCGATTTCTTGCGGGCTGATATAGATGCGACGGTCAACGTTCGCACGCATAACTTGTTGCGTGGTGATCTCTTTACGAATTTCTTCACGGTATGCTGGGTAGCTCTCGCCTGCAGCTTCAATTGTACGGCGTAAATCAGCGATTGAACCACCTTGCTCGCGCGCCATGTTTTCTAGCGTTTGGTCTAACTGAGAATCAGAGATTTCTAAGCCCATGCGTTCAGCAAGTTGCATCATCAGAGTTTGGTTAACTAAACGTTCAATTGCTTGAATGCGAAGCGTGTCATCAGAAGGTAATTCTTGACCTTGCTCTGCAGCTTGAGTTTTTACTCGGTTGATTATGGTATCTACTTCACTTTGTAAAATAACACCTTGGTTAACTACACCAACGACTTTGTCGATTTCGACAGGTTTTGCGAAAACGCTTTGGCAAAGGCCAACTGTTAATAATGCAGATGCAAATAATTTTTTTAAATTCATACTTTTTCTAATACTCTTGCTAATAGTACTGCGGTACTAGTTATTAAGAAAATACGGTCTACGATAGCCAAAAATACCTTGTTGTAATAATTTTTGTGCATCATAACGGCTTTTACTTCCAAGCCCTTTTAATACGATATTGAAGCCAATACTGGTATCAAAGGTTGCTTGCTCTTGACCAATCGCCTGGTTTAAATCAGTTTCGATTTGACGACGGCCTGTGATTTGAAACGCCCAACAGCACGATTCATACTGAAGACCGCTGAAAACCTCAATACTACGACCACTTTCTAAATCGCGGTGATAGCTGCCAACAAACTGCCAATCTTGCGATAGCGGAATGCTGGTAAATAGACCAACTTGCTCGATTGTATTGCCTGAGACATCATTTGCATAGCGATGGTTCAATTGCACGAGCTGTTTATCGTCACCTTTATAATCTAAGGTGATATTTGATTGAATAATTTCTTTACCATCAGTGTCGTATTGAATACCACCTGATAAATACCAGCGACGGTGCCAATGTAACATGGTTTGCGCTGCGAACAAGGCATTGTAGTTAGTATCAACATTAATACCTTGTGATGTAGGTTTAGCATCATCACTTAAATAGAATATTTGGCCAGCGCTGAAATTAAATACTTCTTCGTTTTCACTGCTAAACAGGCGAGTTGTCGCACCTAACGTAAATTGGTTCGCAGTGGCAATGCGGTCGATGCTTGAGAATCGACGGTCTCTAAATAAACCAAAAAAGTCGTCTTGTAATTTTGTTGTATCGTAAAGGCCAATGTTTGATTGGTCTTTATTAGGGGTGTACAAGTACTGAATTTGTGGTTCAAGTGTTTGAATACCATCTTTAAAGAAAAACGCAGTATCACGCTCAAAATTTAATTGGCTGTATAATCGCACTTTTGGCAGGGTACGGGTGACTTTTTCGTCGTAGTCGGTACCTGTTAAATCACCATGCTGATTATATTCTGTATGCAGTAAACTGAATTCAGATAAAAACGACCAGGCATATTCTTGATAACCAAAACTTGCTTTCGGTTCTATGTGAACACGGCTTGCTTCATCAATGACGGCATCATCATTCGTGAAGTAGCTAAGCTCACCATCTAAGGTTAAATCAACGCCATAAAAGTTATAGGCATCAGTTTGCGAAAAGCTAATTTGTGGCAGCGCCGCGTATGATTCGCGGTGATCACCAAGCACTTCAAAACTTTGCAACTTGATATTAGTACGCCAAGTGTCACCTAAGTGGGTGAGTGAACCTGTGCGGTATAACTGAGTGTCTGTACGGGTCGCATAACCAGAATTTAAATCGGTTAAGTAGTTATCATCACTAACGTTAGTAATATCGATATTACCGCGCCAGTTCTCACCAAAGTAGCTTTGCTGCTGCCAATGGAATAGATAACGCGAGTCAACATTTGGCTCTTCATCATCTTTATCTAAGTATTCAACGGCAATGAGACCGTTGTTTTGCTCAGTTAAATAACGAAACTCACCAATCATTTGTAAGCCGCGCTTCGACATATAGCGAGGCGTAATGGTGGCGTCGTAATTAGGTGCAATATTCCAATAATACGGAGTGATAGTTTCAATACCGTAGCGACCAGAACTTGAGAAATTAGGTGTTAATAAACCTGATTTACGGCGGTCATCTAACGGAAACGTAAAATAGGGAATATAAAGCACGGGCGTATCAAATACTCGTAATACGGTATTGTGGGTTTCGCCCCAGCCATCTTCACTTGATAAGTCAATTTCGTCAGCTTCGATTGCCCACACCGGTGTTTCGCCGGGGCAGGTAGTAAAGCTTGCGTTCATCAGGTTTAGGCCAGACTCGTTGACTGTTAGTTTTTCTGCGCCACCATGACCTAGTTGGTCGGTGAGCTTATAATCAGCACCAAGCAAGCTTAATT
The DNA here is from genome assembly GCF_002964825.1 of Pseudoalteromonas sp. T1lg122. Classification (NCBI taxonomy): domain Bacteria; kingdom Pseudomonadati; phylum Pseudomonadota; class Gammaproteobacteria; order Alteromonadales; family Pseudoalteromonadaceae; genus Pseudoalteromonas; species Pseudoalteromonas sp. T1lg122. Next base: position 814,285 of record NZ_PQCG01000032.1, on the reverse strand, counting down.
CAGAATTATTTAAATCCGCATTGAGCCCAGAGCTATTAATTTGGCTTACTTTATCGCGATAAACGATAGGGCCGGTTGCATTAAGTAACCCACGTTGTTTGTCAATCAGTGCACTTTGTGCGGACAAATTCATCGTTAGGGTGTTAATATCTACATTACCGGTAAATTCTGCGCTTTGGGTACCCAATAGTTCAATATCATCGGATTTGATATCGATCATATTAAGTTCAAGGCCAGGGAGCGGTTGCCAAGCTCTGGTTTGCATTGAAGTGCCACAAAAATTGTGTGTCAGTTCAGTTTCGGCGAACGATGGTGCGCTAAGTACGCTTAGCATCATTATGCCCCAGGTTTTGCTCATTTAATGACCTTAATGCTCTTTGGTTGGATATAAGCTAGACATAATAAAGGAAAACAATGGCAAATACAGTAATTGACTTAGTGAAAAATAGATATCTTACTAAATGAATCGTTATAAAAGTTTACAGCAGTTTTTAAATCCTCACTTTAAAGAGGATGAATATCAATTAGCCGCCATCACTGGGGATGCGAGTTTTCGCCGTTATTTCCGTGTAAATACAGGTGATCAAAGCTATATTGTCATGGACTCAGATCCAGACAAACTAGATAACACACCTTATATAGAACTTAACAAAGTATTTTCTCAGCATGGCTTTAAATTACCAAGAATTCTTCAGGCTGATGAAAAACAAGGCTTCTTCTTGCTGAGTGATTTAGGCAATACTCATTTGGCTGATTTACTGGGCGACGAAGACCGCACTTTACACTACAAACATCTAATAAAGTTAAGTGCACAGTGGGCGCAAATCCCGCCTGCCCAATATATGAAAGTATTTGATGGCGAGTTTTTACAGTTTGAGCTAAGCATTTTTAGAGATTGGTTAGTCGATAACTTTATTGGTGAGCAACTCTCTGCTGATGAACAGCAAATGTGGCAACAGGCTTGTGAGTTATTAGTTAACAATGCGCTTGAGCAACCAATTGTTACGGTGCACCGAGACTTCCATAGCCGTAATATTATGCGCACAGGGCAGCAATGGGCAATCATCGATTATCAAGATGCGGTGCAAGGGCCAGTGTGTTATGACCTTGTGTCGTTATTAAGGGATTGCTATTTCAAGTTACCAGAGCAAGAGCTCGATTACCTTTTGCATTACGCTTATGACGAATTTAGCGAGCAACAGCTATTGCAAGACACCTCATTTGCGATGTTTAAGCGCTGGTTTGACTTAACCGGCGTGCAGCGTCATTTAAAAGCTGCAGGTATATTTTGCCGCTTAAAATTACGTGACGGTAAGTCTGGTTATTTGAATAATGTGCTGCCAACCCTTACATACATTAGTAATGTCAGTAAAGAATACCCAGAGTTAACAGCCCTTGGCCAGTGGATAGAGCAGACTATTATTCCACAGACTAAGCAGCGATTAACTAAAGAGTCCAAATGAAAGCAATGATCCTAGCGGCAGGGCGTGGTAAACGCATGATGCCGCTAACAGAAACGATGCCAAAGCCGATGCTAAAGATTAACGGCAAGCCATTATTAGAGCATCATATTAATAACTTACGTCAAACAGGCATTACCGATATTGTCATTAACCTTGCTTGGCAGGGCGATAAAATAACAGAGTATTTCGGTAATGGATCGCAGTTTGGTGTATCGATCACTTACAGCCAAGAGCAGGCTGGGGGGCTTGAAACCGCCGGGGGCATCATTCAAGCATTGCCGTTATTGGGTGAGCAATTTATTGTCATCAATGGTGATGTGTTTACTGATTACGATGTGACTTCGTTAATGCAGTTGCACCTGCAAGTCGGTGAGGCGCATATTGTCCTTGTTGAAAATCCTGCGCATAATCCTGATGGTGATTTTGCGCTGAGTCATCTAAGCCCTGATAGTCAAAAGTATACTTTTTCCGGTATAAGTCGTTATCATGCTGATTTCTTTAAAGGTCTCAGCACTGGTGTTCGTCCACTTGGGCCTATTTTGCGAGAAAAGCTCAGTGAGCATCAGGTTTCGACTGAACTTTATTTAGGTCAGTGGGATGACATTGGCACACCAGCCAGACTCGACGAAATCAATCAGCGTTTCGCTGTGTAATAACAACAGAGGTTTGCCAAATTATGTGGGGAAAAGTACTCGGTTTTTGTTTTGGCTTTATGTTTGGCAAGTTTATTGGTGCCTTACTCGGCCTATACCTAGGCCATATGTTCGATCGCAGTTTAAAACAAGATTTTGATAAAGCCGGCGGTTTCTCTGGTTTGTTTAAAGGCGATGATATTAACGAACGCCAAGCACTTTTCTTTTCGAGCTGTTTTGCAGTGATGGGGCATATTGCCAAATCAAATGGCCGTGTTAGTGAAACGCATATTCGTGCTGCAAGTGTCTTTATGGACGAAATGGGCTTATCGGGTGATGAGCGTCGCGAAGCACAAGATGCCTTTCGAAGCGGTAAAGAAGCTGACTTTTCACTAAAAGAAACCGTTCATGACTTTAAAGAGCGCTTTGCTCGACGTCATGACCTATTGCAACTATTCCTTGAAATACAAATTCAAATGGCCTTTTCTGATGGTCACCTTGCAGAGCAAGAAAAGCAGCTTTTGCAAGAGGTGAGCAAGCAGTTAGGTATATCGCGTACTCAGTTTGCAATTTTATTAAAACGCTACCAAGCCGAATTTGCATTTCGCCAGCAACAGCAACGTTTTTATGAACAGCAGCGTCAACAAAGCCAGCAAAATCGCAGTAGTCATAGTGAACAAAGAGGGCACAGTGTGCCACCGAATAATGGTATGAATCGCGCCCAAGCATTAGCGCTTTTAGGCTTAAACAGTGATGCATCGGCACGAGATATAAAAGTAGCTTATCGAAAACTCATGGCTCAACATCACCCCGATAAGCTGGTATCACAAGGTCTACCAAAACATATGATGGAAGTTGCAGTAAAGAAAAGCCAAGATATTCAGGCGGCTTACGAGTATTTAAAAAAGGCGGCGTAAAAAGCCGTCTACTTCTTTGAGCAGCCGCTGATGCTGCTCAGGCTCTGAAGGAACACCAAATAACTCTCTTTGTCGGTAGTCATATTTAGCGTGTTTTCTTACCCAGCGTTTTCTGTCTTTTACACTTTGCAGTGTGTCAGGGTTACCCTCACTATAAAAAATATCCAGTAACGGTGGGCTGATAGTCGAAAGCGTGGCATTGAGATGCTGGTTTCGAACACTGTTAGGTAAATAACTTCCTAGGCTAATAAATGCGTTTAATTCGTTATTTGGAAAGCTAGCATAATGCTCAATCAATAGCCCCGCACTGGCACCTTGAGCTACTACAATAATGTTGCCGCCTTCGTCCATTGCACTGTTATACAAGGCATTGAATCTGGCAATTAGCTTTAATTTATAATCATCAAGCACGGCTTCACTAATATTAGGTTCACCTGTAACAAAGTGAGGCGCTTGTTGTGTTTCGGCTAGTGGAGCAGGAACTGCTTGCTCATCACTTTGTGTCGTAGATTCAGTTTTAGAGCTTTCTGATGGCTTAGGCGTTGCCATATCAGCAGGGTGCCAATCAATGTCAGGCATGGTCATGGCAAGGGTTGCATAGCCAATTTCGTTTAACTGCTTACGCAAAAAGTTAATACCGGCATTATTAGTGGGTAGGTGCTGCCAATCAGGAATAATGAGCACAATCCCGCGTTGGCTTGCTGCCATCGATTGACGATATAAGCTAATGAACTCATCTTCACCGGCAAGCAGAGTACGTACTTCATCACTTGGTAAAAAGCGTTGAATATCGTTAGTAACCAAACTTGACCAAGGGGTCGGTTTAATAAAATCGGCAGCATTCACATTGCCCATCAACGCAAAACAGGCTGCGTAAGCTAAGCGATGTGCGGGTTTTAAATTCATGCCGATATTACCTGAGTCTTTAATTAAATCAGTGATTAATTAACTATCGGCAGTCTTTATTAAATATTTAGCGAATTGTCTTAAAACTCAGGAGCAGCTTCAAAAATCAGTGTTTCGCCGCTGACTGGGTGAGCTAAAGTTAGCATTTCGGCATGCAGTTGTAAGCGAGGAGCCATGGCAAATGCCTCGGGATGCGCATACAACTTATCGCCTAAAATAGGGTGACCTAATGACAGCATGTGCACACGTAGTTGGTGAGAACGCCCAGTGATAGGGGTCAGCTCGACACGAGTTGAACTCTGTTCACGCTCAAGTACTTTAAAGTGGGTCAATGACGGTTTGCCATTGTCGTGATCAACCATTTGCTTTGGGCGGTTCGGCCAATCACAAATAAGTGGCAAATCTACCGATCCTGTTTGTTGATCAAGCTTACCAAATACACGAGCAATGTAGCGTTTCGCGGTTTTTCTATCTTGAAATTGAATACTTAAATTACGATGCGCTTCTTTGTGCATGGCTAAGCAAATAATGCCAGAGGTTGCCATATCTAAGCGATGAACAATTTTCGCAGTTGGAAATACACGATTAACGCGTGAAATAAGACAATCGGCGTGTTTCGGATCTTTTCCCGGCACAGTAAGTAAACCACTTGGTTTATTCACAATAAGTAAATCATCGTCTTGATAAACAATACTTAAATAAGGTGTCATTGGGGGATTATAATTGAGTAACACAGCCAGCCTCGATGATATGCAAGGGCGCTATTTTAAAGGAGTATGAGCGCATACACAATGCTAGTGCAGGTTTTCGAGTATATGCTAACGAGTCGGACTCTCTTTATTTCGGCTTGTTGTAGTTAGCATAAAAAACGCGATGTGAAAGCACATCGCGTTTTTTGCAGACGTATAAAAATCTTAATCTTTACTACTTATGATAGCTTAAGCACGTTTCCACTTCGTTCTTCGAGCCTAAGATCACCGCAACACGTTGGTGAATTGCATCGGGTTGAATGTCCATGATGCGCTCAGTGCCTGTTGAGGCAATACCGCCAGCCTGTTCAATTAACATTGCCATTGGGTTTGCTTCGTATAGTAAACGTAATTTGTTCGGTTTATTTGGATCTTTCGTGTCGGTTGGGTAAGTAAAAATACCACCACGACATAATACACGGTGCACATCACCGACCATTGCAGCAATCCAGCGCATGTTAAAGTTACGACCACGTGGGCCTGTGTCACCAGCAATTAGGTCATTGATGTAATTTTGCATCGCTGGTTGCCAATGACGTTGGTTTGAAGCATTGATTGCAAATTCGCTCGTTTCTTCAGGTACGCTTGCAAAATCTTGCGTTAATAAGAAGGTACCGTGCGTTTTATCTAAGGTGAAAAAGCGTGTGCCTTTGCCGGTTGTTAACGCCAGCACGGTAGATGGGCCATATAATACATAACCCGCTGCAACTTGGTTTTTACCCGGTTGCATAAAAATACTAGGATCAGCCGGATCAGCCCCTTCAGGCGCCGCCATAATTGAGAAAATCGTACCAACGAGTGAGTTGATATCAGTATTTGATGAGCCATCAAGTGGGTCGAATGCAACAATGTAGTTGGCATCTGGATTACCCGCAACGGTGAAGTCTTCTTCTTCAGAGGCAATGGCTTTTACGTAGCCCGATTCTAATAAAATATCTTTTAAAAGTTGGTTAGTTAGAACATCGAGTTTTTTTTGTGTTTCACCCTGAATGTTTTCGTCTAGGGTTGAGCCTAATACGCCAGATAGGGCGCCTTGACCAACACGAAATGAAATTTCTTTACATGCCGCAAGTACCGTTCTGATCAATGAGATCAGTTCACGAGGGCAACCATCTTCTAACAATACCGGTGGGAGTCTACGCATTCTATTTTCCTGATAACGTTGTAGCCAGACATTTTTAGTGTGAGAGAGAATGTCTTAGCAAGCGCTGAATTTCGTCTTAAATAGCTGATTTTTATAAACGGTACTTTATACTGCTTAATACCTATACAGTATTTAAAACGCGAATAACAAAGATAAGATTATGCAAAAAATACCATTACTACGATATCTGCTCTTAGCTGTGCTACTTACTATGATAACTCAAGCACACGCAGCAATTAAGTCTATAAATGATTTTACTGAAAAAATGACTCATTTTTCAGGCTATTTTTCATTTTACTACGACACAGAAAACGGCAAATTGTATCTTGAGGTGGATAAACTCGAGCAACAATTTTTACTACAACAAAGCCTACCTTACGGTGTTGGTTCAAATGATATTGGCTTAGATCGCGGTCAGTTAGGTGACACACATTTAGTACAGTTTGAGCGTTTTGGCGATAAGGTGATGCTAAGAGCTATCAATACTTATTACCGCGCTAATACTAATAACCTTGCGGAACAACAAAGTATTAAAGAGGCATTCGCATCGAGTATTTTAGCGGGTTTTAGCGTTGTAGCTCAGTCAGACACTGCGGTACTCGTGGATTACACCCCTTATTTATTAAGCGATGTTCATGGTGTAAGCCGTCGTTTATTGGCAACCGGGCAGGGAGGCTTTAACTTAGATAGCAACCGCAGTGCGGTATATTTAGCGCGCTCAAAAGCGTTTGAAAAAAATACTGAATTAGAAGCCGTGCTTACTTTTCAAGGTAATAACCCAGGAGAGTATGTACGCCAAGTGAGTGCAGACCCTTACGCACTGACAGTACATATGCATCACTCATTAATTGAATTACCTGATGATAATTACACCCCGCGCAAGTTCCACCCGCAAGCAGGTTTTTGGAGCATTGAGCACAAAGATTATGCGGCAGCGCTGGGCGAGTCTATGTATGTGCGTTACATCCCGCGTCATCGTTTAGCGAAAAAAGATCCGAGCTTGCCAATCAGCGAGCCCGTTGAGCCGATTGTTTATTACTTAGATCCGGGCGTACCCGAGCCAGTTAAAACAGCGTTACTTGATGGGGCTAAATGGTGGAATGATGCCTTTAATGAAGCAGGTTATAAGAACGCATTTATCGTTAAAGTGCTCCCTGATGATGCCGACCCTATGGATATTCGCTACAACGTAATTCAATGGGTGCACCGTGCAACACGTGGTTGGTCATATGGAAGCTCAGTGATTGACCCTCGAACTGGCGAAATTATCAAAGGCCATGTGACACTGGGTTCACTTCGCGTACGTCAAGATATCCTAATTGCAGAAGCATTAGCAGCTCCCTATTTTGAAGGCAATGAAGTGGCTAAGCGTTTACAAGCCATGGCACTTGATCGTATTCGTCAATTAAGCGCTCATGAAGTAGGGCATACTTTAGGTATTTCGCATAACTTTGCAGCGTCAGTGGCAGACAGAGCCTCTGTAATGGATTATCCACACCCACTACTGAGCTTTGATGAGCAAGGTAAATTAGATGTAAGCCGAGGCTATGCTGCTGGTATGGGTGTGTGGGACACCCAAGTTATTAAATATGGTTATAGTGATTTCACTAATCAAGATGAAGCACAGCAATTGGCCGCAATTTTAGCTGAAAACAAAAGCAAAGGGCTGGAATTTATTTCAGACAGTGATGCCCGCGCTCAAGGTGGTGCTCACCCAACAGGGCATTTATGGGATAACGGCAGTTCACCAAGTGATGAGCTAATGCGTGTACTTGATGTTCGTAAACAAGCACTGACGAGCTTTGGTATCGAAAACATCAAAACAGGCACTGCTTTATCGCAATTAGAAGAAATGCTGGTGCCGCTTTATTTGTTCCATCGCTATCAAGTTGAAGCGGCGGTTAAATTAATTGCCGGTGTAAATTACGAATACGAAGTACGCGATGGCTCACAACCAAAAGGGGCGCAGGTTGTTACAAAGCAAACACAACAAGCAGCAGCCGATGCAGTGCTTGCGACACTAAAAGCTGAGAACCTTGTTTTACCTGAGTTGGTATTAGCACTTATTCCACCAAAAGCATATGGTGAATCAAAATCACGGGAGAGCATTGTTGGCCGCACAGGCCTCACGCTTGATGCGATGGCACTGCCAGAGGTTGCTGCAGCACATACCTTGAGCCTACTTTTTAATAGCCAACGCATTAACCGTTTAGCGCAGCAGCAAGCACGAAGCGATGCATTTTATGGTTTAGATGCGCTATTAGCACAAACTTATCAGCAAGTTTTCGAGCAAAAAATTGCTTCAGGTATGGCTGGTAAAATTAGTCAACGTGTGCAGCTTTTAACGGCGAAACAGTTTGCTGATTTAGTGGCAAGCAATGAGGTGGCACCCGAAGTACAAGCTCAGTTACGTTACTACTTAGCTAAACTTGCAAAGAGTTACCAGCAAGAATCAATGCTAGGCAGTGCATCCGTTGGTAACAGTGCATTTAAGCAATATTTAAGCGAGCAAATCAGTCACTTTTTAGAAAGCGGTGAATGGCCTGCAAACTTTAAAGTGTTGCCAATGCCACCGGGCTCACCAATTTAATCCACCTTTCTTTTAAGACGCCTAGCATAGCTAGGCGTTTTACTTGCATAAAATTGGATATTTGCTAATCTAGCGGCCTTCCTTTTTTGTCTTTTTGAGGTGTATATGGCGTTCTTTTCTCGCTCGTTGTTAGCAGCGGCCATTACATTCTCTAGCTTTTCCAGCTACGCAACCCTAGAAAAAAAACAATGCGATGTAGAGCTAAGCCATGGCTTGATCATCACTGATGATGTCATTCGTATTGTTGATAAAGGTCAAACTCGCGTACAGATCAACAACGATAACCAATTGTTTATACGAGGTTATTGGGTTGATTTAAGCCCTGAAGAAAGCAAAGTTGTGGAGCAGTTCAGTCGAGGCATTAGGCAAACCGTCCCTGAACTTGTTGACCTGGCGACCGATGGTGTAAACCTTGGTTTAAGTGCCATCGAGCAAGTTGTTGAGGGTATGTCAGACAAAGAGCCTGAAGTGCTAAAAACTCAGCTGCAATATGTTGAGCGTGCACTGATGGATAAATTTAAGCGTGGTGATGACTTTTTCTTTATTGCCCCGCAGTCGCTGTCGAAAATCGATGACTTTTTTACCAAAGAAATCAGCCAAAAAATTCACTCTGCAGTCCACGGTTCACTTGGCGCTATTTTAGTTTCGCTAGGCGATGCTTTTAAATCGCGCGAAGGTAACATCGAAGACCGTATCAATGATATGGGGCAGCGTATGGATATCATCTCAAAAGAAATTGATAAATCACTGCAAAAGAAAGCAGAGCAATTAGAGATGAAGGCCTCAGAGTACTGTGAGTGCTTGAACTCGTTAGATGTCACCGAATCACGATTACAACAAATGGTGCCGGGGATGGCCGATTTTGATTTGGTACAAATAAAGTCTTAATACGAATTTAAAACGAGAAAGCCCAGCAGTTGCTGGGCTTTTTCGTTTTTACTTGTTTGAATTAGCTAAACTTAGCGGTTTCAGTTTCTAAATCGCTAGTAAGGCCTTTGATCAAATCGGTTGCAGTATGAGCCTGATTAGATACATTAGCCGTTTGTGAAGCCGTGTCGGAGATAGTTACGATGCGCTTGGCGGTGTCTTCACCAGCATCAAGCTGTTCTTTTGCAGCAATGGCTATTTGATGGCTCATTTGTGCAATTGCGCTGAGTGAGCTGGCAACCCGTTTTAGTTCTTCATTGGCTTTAGTCGACTTTTCAACGGTTTGTTCGCTGGTACTAATACTAAGCGAAACAGATGATTTGGCATCTTGGGTTGCAGCCTGCAGTTTGCCAATCATATTGCGGATTTCTTCAGTGCTGGTTTGTGTGCGCTGGGCAAGCCCGCGAACTTCATCAGCAACTACAGCAAAGCCTCGTCCTTGCTCACCTGCACGGGCAGCTTCTATCGCCGCGTTAAGCGCAAGTAAGTTCGTTTGTTCGGCAATACCTTGAATAACGGTAAGTACATTTGCGATGTTATTTACTTCATCATCAAGTACTTGAATGTTATTACCAGCGCTGTCAATTTGCTGCTCTAAAAGCGCGATGGTATCAGCAGCCTCGCTGGTTAAGTGGCTAGCACTTTGACCTTGCTGCTCAGCTTCTTGCACTGAGTAAGCCGCTTGCTCAGCATGTTCTACAACGGTTTGTGCTGAGGCTGTTAACTCGGTGATAGCAGAAGCAACCATTTGTGTTTCTTCGTTTAGGCTACGAGTCAGTTTATCGAGCTCAACAGAGCGATATTCGTTATCGACACTTTGGTTTTTTAAGCTATCTGTAACACCTTTAATGCCGCCAACAACGCCACGTAAACCTTGCTGCATGTAATGCATGGCAGCAATAATGCTCTCAGGTGGAGCATCTTGGCGAATATGTGAGTTTAAGTTGCCGCGAGAGACGTTTTTAACAATACCAATTACTTCGTCAATTTCGCCGCCCAAGGCATTGGTGAGCGATGAGCCAAAGCGAGCAATGGCAAAAGTTAGCGCAATGGCTATAAGCATAGATAAGCCCAGCAACCACTTTGCAGTATTCCAATAACGTTCATCAACTTCTTTGGCGCTAATGCCTGTACCAACATACCAGCCAAACAGCGGTGTTTTTTGCACGACAGAAGTTAGATCAACGGTTTCCCCATTACGCACCGAATCCCAGTGATAGGTGATGATTTTATTGGTTGTGTTGCCTACTAGCTTTTCGACCATACGGCCGATGCTGTTGCCGCTGGCATCTTTAAAGTCGTTAAAGCTGGTGCCGTGCAGTTCAGGGTCGTGCGGCGTGGCGACAAAATCTAAGTTGTTGTCGACGACATACACATATTCTGAGTCGTGGTATTTATTTTCTCGAAGTACCTGAATAGCGAGTTTTTTTGCCTGTGCTTCTTCGAGTTGATTGTTTTTAACCATCAACTCAAATTGCTCAACAATATTAGTGGTGCTCTTCATGAGCTGGTTGATACGCGCGATGTTGTCGCTTTCGCTGGCATGGCGTAAAGATTGTAAGCCGAGTAACGCTATCGCAGATAACGCAATAAACATAGCAATAGCAAATAAGGTGATTTTTGTTTTTAAAGCTAATCCTGATAACACAGTCAGCCTCCTTTATTATTTCCCCTGTTAACTTCTACCACGTTTATCTGGTTTTATTAAGGAAAAATGACAGCGTTATCATGATTTTTACTCAAGTACCTATTTAGAGCTTCAGTTCGGCTTCTGTTAGGGCACGATATTCACCGCTTGCAAGGTTTTCATCAAGGGTGATATCAGCTATTTTTTCACGATGTAATTCAACAACTTTATTACCTACAGCCGCAAGCATTCGCTTAACTTGATGGTATTTACCTTCGCAAATTGAAAGACGTAAGCTGTAGCTTGCAAGTTTTTCAACAATCGCAGGGCGAGTGAGCTCTTTTTCGTTGTGCAATTGCACCCCTTGCTCTAACGCTGCAATCGCTTCATCATCAATAGTGTCTTGAATTTCAACTAAATATGTTTTGAATTTGTTGTGCTTTGGTGCTGTAATTTTATGTGACCAGTCGCCATCATTGGTGATGATCACTAACCCTGTGGTATCGATATCTAAGCGACCAGCAACATGAAAGTCGCTCATATTTGGTTCATCAAGTAAATCAAATACCGTTGGGTGAAGGTCATCTTTGTTGGCACATACATAGCCCGCAGGCTTATTAAGCATGTAGTAGCGCTTACCTAAAAATACCAGAGGCTCGCCTTGCCAGCGCACGTCGTCATCTTGGTTGACAGAATAGTCAAATGAGGTGATCACCTCGCCATTAACGGTGGCGTATTTACGTTTGATACCTGCTTTGGTTTTACTGCGAGGTAACTCGGCAATATGGCTGATAAATTTATCTAAACGGCATGGAAATTTCATTGGGATCACATTTTTAGTCGGCTACAATGGCGGCGAGTATAGCGGATACTAGTTACCTATGACAGTACAGCAAGGACAAATATTACAGTATTACCAAGCGCAAATAGCCAAAGGTGATTTGCAAGAAGACCATGCCCAGCGCACAGCGATTAATGCTCTTGATAAACTAGCCACCGAACTGGCTTCACCAAGCCATTGGTGGCAAAGCGCAAAGCCAGTAAAAGGGGTTTATTTATATGGCCCAGTAGGGCGTGGTAAATCCATGTTAATGGACGTGTTTTTTAAGCTTGTTAATATTGAGGCTAAGCAGCGTTTGCACTTTCACCATTTTATGAAGCAAGTGCATGAGCGTTTGACTCAGCTGCAAGGGCAGAAAAACCCGCTGACGGTGATTGCTAAGGAGTGGGCAGAGCACATTCGCTTGATTTGTTTTGATGAGTTTTTTGTGTCTGATATTGGCGATGCCATGATCTTAGGTGGCTTATTCAACGCCTTGTTTGAGCAGCAAGTGGTGTTAGTGGCGACCTCAAACTGCCAACCGGAGCAGTTGTATCGTAACGGTTTACAGCGAGCACGATTTTTACCCACTATCGATTTATTAAATGAGCATTGCCATATTTTGAGTGTCGAAGGCGACAAAGATCATCGTTTTCGCTTTGGCAAACAAACCGAACACTATTTTATTGATAACAAAGAGGCGCTAACAGAGCGCTTTTTAAAGCAAGAGCAAGCGGTACAAAAGCAAACAACGATAGAAGTTTGCCATCGCAAGCTTAGCTGTATCTTGCTCGCTCAAGACGCCATTATGTTTGATTTTATGGCGCTTTGCTCAGGACCCAGAAGCACCGCGGATTATATTTATTTGGCAGAGCGTTTTCAGCGCGTTTATTTAGTCAATGTGCCGGTCATGGGGTGCGGAGCCACGGGCAAACAAATTGTGCATGGCATTGAAGATAGCTATCAGCGAGAAAAGCAGGATTTACAAGAACACTTTTTAGATGATGAAGCGCGGCGCTTTATTGCTTTGGTTGATGAGTTTTATGATCGCAGCCGATTACTGGTGATTTCGGCCAAGATGGGAATTAGCGATTTATATCAAGGTCAAAAGCTGGCATTTGAGTATGCGCGTACCGAGTCTCGATTAGTTGAGATGCAAAACTGGTAGAATTCGAAAAGATAAAAGGCGCATTAAAAATGCGCCTTTGTTGTCAGCCTAGCTGGGGATCTTCATATGTGCTTAAAAGCTATATTGAGCACCTACATACACGTAGCGACCTGCACCACCGCCGTATGCGCTATAGTAATTACCGCGTCCTGAAGGGTAGAAATCCCCTTTATTATCGAACACGTTATTTACACCACCGAATACGCGCAGTTGGCTCTGCTCACTCAGTGACATGGTGTAAGACGCTGAAATGCTGTGTTTTAAGAACGAGCCATAATCTTGGTAGGCAAGTTTCTCTGGGTTACTGATACATGTATCTTCACCAGCCTCACAGCGAGCATCGTTTTCGGCAACATACTCTTGGTAATCTTCTTCAAGACTTTGGCTTGCAATGAATGAACCTAAGTAATTAGTGCGCCAGCGAATACGTAAGTTGTCGTTTCGCCATGTTACTGACATCGAAGCTTTATCTTTGCTGCTACCGTAACCTGCGTAGTGGCTAGTCACTAAGCTGCCATCAAGCCCTTCATAGGTTTGCGAGTTTTCGATTACATGGTTGTAATCTAGTTTAAACGATAACTGACCTAGGTTATCTAAATCGAGTTTGTACTGTGCAACTACATCGTAACCGCGAGCAGTGAGCTCATCGAGGTTATATTGACGTTGTAAGATTTTAATAATATTACCTTCGCTGTTACGGGTAATGTCATTACAAAATACGTTGTCTTCGCCCCATGCAGCTTCAGAGTTGTAGCACTCACGCATGATGTTTTCATTACTGATCTGCGAAATCGCATCAACAATGGCAATATCGTAGTAATCAACGGCAAGATTAAAGTTTTCTAAAAATGCTGGAGCGACGGTGATACCAAAGGTGTAAGTATCTGCGGTTTCCTCTTTTAGATTTTCGTTACCAGTCCCCGGTGAGTAGCTGTTGTTCTCATCGCTAAATTCAAAGTCTGGATCAGCAGCAAGCTGCGAAGCTAACGTAGGCTCTTTGCGGCAGTTATCGTGACCAGGTTTGGTTGATGTTGCCGTTAAACCGTCACAAATATCATCATAGCTGTCGTAATCGCCACGCGGTGGTGACATTAGCTCTGTGATTGTTGGCGCACGTTGAGCACGGGCGTAGTTTGCTCTAAATGCATAGCCTTCGACTGGCTCCCAAAATACGCCTAGCTTGTAGCTGGCAACGGTATCCACATTATCCATGCTGTAATTTGCTAAACGTAATGAGGTTTCTGCGCTTAGGCTTTTTGCTAAAGGGGCATCTTTTAACAGCGGGATTGCAAGTTCTGCAAAGGCTTCATAGACTTCAACTTCACCATAAAAATTTGGTACATAGTTAAAGGTAATGCCGCCGCCTTTCATATCGTCGCTGGTTGAAAGGTCCTGACTATCTTTACGGTATTCACCACCAAATACAGCAGATACGGAGCCAGCTGGTAATTCAAATAAGTCACCTGTGATGTAGCCAACCACGCCATATTGTTTTATTTCAGTATCAATAATTGGGTTGGTGCGGATCCAAGCAGCCATTTCCTCGGTGACAGAGCCTTCACCAAATAGGTTAATTGGTACACAGCCCTCTGCGCGAGCTGCTTCATCAATACATTGAATGGTGCCATCTGCTAACTGTTCAGCTTGCAAAGCTTGATTAAGTTTTACGGTATTTAACTCATTGCTACGAACTTGGTGCTGGGTGAAACGACCATAACTTGCTGATAGATCCCAGTCCCACTCGCCGTTAAATAGGGTGCCTTGAAGACCTGCCCAGCTACGAATCGTTTTACGGGTATTATCTGTACTGATATTACCCACTTCACTGAAGCGGCGATCCCAATAAATGCGATTTTTATATGGGTTAGCATCAAGGATTTCTTGTGGCACATATGGGTTGTCGATTGGGATATAACCCGGTGCCACATCTGCAAGGGGCTCGCCAGTGGTAGGGTCGTAACGTGGTACATAGGCACCTTCGTATTCATCTTCAGGTGACTTATCGTTAAACGAACCGCTTTCACTGTATTGTACTTGTGCGTAGAACATTACATCGTCAGTTAAGTCGTAATCGATTTTCACTGCCGCTGAAACGTTATCGCTTGGAACATCAAGCATCACGTATTGATTTGAATTCACACCGTAAATTTCTTCGTTGTCTTTCCAATCATCACGTAGAGTTTGACCGTCATACCAAAACTGAGTGTCGTTGTTACTATTTTCTAAGAACACACCGCCCGGAATACCGTCGCTCTTACTCACCCAATCAGCTTGTGTGATATCGCGCATACACTGATAACCATCTTTAGTCAGCATTTGGTTACACATCTGCTCATCATCATAGCGATAAGCGTCTTCTACTTGCGCGCGTTTACGGTCGTAATAGCTCATACCGAAATCACGGTCCCAGTTGGCACTGAAGTAAGCATAACCACGTTCGTCAGCAAACGAGCTGCCGTAGTTTAAATCAAGGGTAAACTCTTTACCGCCGCCATCGGTGGTTTCACCTGTGTTCGCTTTAAAATCAAAGCCTTCTTTTTTTGATTGGGTGATGATATTCACTACACCTGCTACAGCATCGGCACCATAGGTTGCAGATGCGCCACCACTGATTATTTCAACGCGCTCAACCATGCCGCTCGGAATGGTATTTAAACTTACATAGTTGCCGCTATAGCTATTAGAAACAACACGACGACCATCAATCAGTGTGAGGGTACGGTTTGCGCCTAAATCTCGAAGTTGAACCGTCGATAAACCGGTCGCTGAAACACTTGATTGGCTGGTGGTATTACCTATGCTCTCGCTAAGAGCAGGCATGTTATCAACCAAAATATCAGATAAGTTGGTTAAACCTGTATCGGCAATGGCTTCACGGTCCATTGTGACCAGCGGTGTCGGAATTGAAAAGCTATCGCGTTTAATACGTGAACCCGTTACAACGATTTTTTCCGGCTCTTCAGTTTGTTCATTGGCTGTTGGGGTGGTGTTGGCAGTGCGGGCAATCTCAGCCTCATTGGCAAATGCATGTTGGCTAAAACCACTGGCAACAGCAAGTGCAATAGCACAAGGTTTGGTTAGTAGATTTCTCACAGGCGTTCCTAGTTGTTTTATTTTTAGTTTTTGGAACCAGAGTGATGCTCTTTTAAGGGCAGTTAAAATATACAGTGAGCAGCACTCTGGTTGGTCGGTATTGACGTGAAAATATTTATAGAAATGTGAACTTAACTACAATATTAGGTGGCTCGTTTATGTCTCTATTTTACATCTATTGAATATCTATTCTTTATAAATCAGTTGTTTGCATGGTTGGTGTTGTTAACTGTTTTGCAACGTTAAAGCTGGTGAAAGGGCCATTTTTAAGATAAATTGTTAGGGCTTTATACTGCTGTACTTCTAAAATGGGGTTTTATTTAGAGTTAATGGAAACATTTAATCGCGCTTATCAGCTGGGCTCATGCATTGTTAACCCGCTCGAAAATAAACTGATCTGTAATGGCAGTGAACAGCTTTTGCAGCCTAAGTTTATTGAGCTGTTAGCTTGCTTAGTGGCGCGATACCCCGAACCAATCACCCGTGAAGAGCTCATCAATCATGTATGGGAAGGCAATTTTTACGTGGGTGAAAAAGCCCTAACAAATGCAATTTGGCATTTACGAAAAGCATTCAAAGAACTCGATCCAGAACAAACTTACATAGAGACATTACGTAAAACGGGTTATCGCGTTTTGTTAAAGCCCGAGCCAATAGACGCAGCGGATAAAGAAAACCCTATAGGCTTTAGTGTAACAGGGGCGCAAATTCGCCAGCTGTTTGTGGCTTTGTGTGTCATTAGCTTGGTGGTGATGTATTGGTTGTTCTCTTCGCCTGCTAAGCAAACAAATACAAGCTTTGTGCTACCGCTTAATAGCATCGAAAGCGTGACGGCAAGCCCCGGTCGTGAGATTTATCCTTCAATTTCTAATGACCAACACTATTTGGTGTATTCATGGCGACAGCTTGGTAAACAAAATAATCTATATTTACGGGATTTACATTTTCCTGAGCACCCAGCAAAGCAATTAACAGACTCACCGTTTACCGAAGGACGCTCAGTGTTTAGCCCCGATGCCAATACTTTGTACTATTACCGCACGGCCTCTGATGTTTGTGAAATTGTAAAACTGTCTTTGATAAACGCCACTAGTGTCGTGCTAGGGCAGTGCAGTAATAACTATGCGCCTGATCTTGATATCAGTAGTGATGGTAAAACCTTAGCCTACATTGCTGATCACACTAGCGAGTCTGGTGACTATGTCACTCGTATCAAACTGCTTGATTTACAGGCAAAACAAACAAAAGAAACCGTTATTCCTTGTAATGATGATTGCGGCACTGTATATGAGTCTGTGTCGTTTTCGCCTGATGCACAGCGAGTTGTGGTTACACGTAATGTTAAAAACAATCAAAAAGCGCTGTTTTTAATTGATGTAAAAACAGGACAAAGCCAACGCTTAACTCATGACTTTGTTGATATTCATGGTGTGGATTGGCATCCATCTAAGGAGCAACTGGCGTTTAGTGCTGTTGAGGGTGGTAAACGTTATGGTTATTTCTACGATATTAATAATCAGACCCTAATCAACACGCAAATTGCTGGCATGAGCTCACCTAATTACAGTAGCGATGGCAGTGTTTATTATCATCAGTGGGATTTAGATAAGGTGATCACGCGGCTGAAAATCGACGAACAAGTGGCCAATTCGCCGTTTTCTATGTTGTCGACCAATTTTAGCTCGCTATTCCCTGAATATAATCAGCAGCAAAATAAACTGCTGTATGTGTCGAATGAATCGGGCAGTTCACAGCTTTGGATTGTTAACCCCGATAGCAGCTCGCGAAAGCAGCTTACTGACTTTGCTCATAACACCGGGGAAATTCGTGATCCAACTTGGTCAGCCGATGGACGCTATATTTTGTTTTCATTGTATGACAATGGCAGCACCCGCTTATATTTTTATGATTTCAAAGTAGAGCAAAGCCAACAAATCAAACTGCCATTTAGTCATGCAGTTAAACCCAAATTTAGCGCGGATAGCCAGCATATTTTGGTGTCTGATGGAGACTATCTTTACCGTTATGACTTAACAGGTAAAAGCCTCGGCAAAGCAATTGAGGTGCCAGCGCAGTATGGCGTTGAAACACAAACGGGCGATTTTTTATTTACTAATTCCCGCCATGCTATTTGGATTAAACATCATGATACGGGTGTTGAAGAAATGCTGGTGAATGATATTAAATTAGCGCGCAGTTATGCCTGGTTGCTGGTGGCAAAGAACGCGTACCATGAGGGGCGTATTTATTATTATAAAGAACGCTTAGGTGATTACCGAATTAGCTACTACGACTTAGCAAGTGAGCAGCATCATGATTTAATTGCCTTACCTGAGCGAGCTTATAGTCGCTCATCGGGTCTGACCTACATACCCAATGAGCGTTGGCTAGTTTACACTGCGTACTTATCGCCTGAGATAGAAATCAAGCGCTTACCGGCAGCCTATCTGCCAAAGTAATTAACACTTACGGTAAATATCAGCATCCATATCGTAAATATTAACGCTTAGGCTATACGAGCGGCGGCAATATGTTTTTAAGCAACTTAGCAATTGCTCACTGAGCATTTGCTTTTGCTCTATGGTTCTGCCTGCCATGATTGATGCGCCGATGTGGATAAAGCCATCTTTACCTTCTCCTAATTCGTAATGCTGATAAGCAATTGCACGAGTCTTTATGGTCGAAAGTTCAAATAAGCCAGAGTCAAACGCGGCTTTATGGACTTTTTCAACTAACACTTGTGGCAGAATTGGTAAGTCTTCTGAGTGTTCTATAACAATGTGCGGCATGGGGTCTTCCTTAAAAGCGGTAACTAAAACCGATGTTTGTTTGAAATTGGTTTAACACATCACCATCAAAGTGCCATAGACATTGATTGTCTTCTGAGGTTGGCAATGTGCACGATACGTTACTTGCATTATTTACAATAGTTGCCAGCCAGCGAGTTTCAACATAAACCCGGGCTTGTTCGGTAATTAAATAATCTGCGCCGGCATAAAGGCCTGAGGTAAAAAACGTATCGGAGTCGGCAAAGTCAGTACTGACATGATTTGCGCCAATTTGGGCACCCACAAAACCAACTACACGGTCAGCTAATGGCACTTCTACAGCACTTTGAAAGAGCAGGTATTGCATCTCGACTTGCTTGTTGGTTTGGTCTTTCATATCTAGTTCTGTTGCTGAATAAAAGAACCCATAGCGAGCATTATCAATGGTTCTATCTAGGCTGACTGTAAAATGGCTGTCATCCTCAAGCTCAATTTTTAGGTTTTCTTCGGTTTGCACCGAGTTAGTAAAGTTTTTGCCGAAACCAGCGCTAATAGAGTAGCCAGCGTGAGCGGTACTACTTAAGAACATTAAACACAGTAAACCAAGCGATTTTTTCATTGTTTAGGTGCTCGTTGTTGAAGATATTTTGAGATAGTATTGAAACATAGCAAGCAAATCGTTGTAAACGGACAACTATCGCTTTTTAATAAGGAACACTAGGATGAAGTTACTAAAATTAGCGGCACTTACTGCGCCATTGATTTTGTTGAGCGGTTGCTCGGATGACGCTGCTTCGGTGAGTTTAGGATTATTCACGACCAAAGATATTAAAGTGGTATCACAACAAGATCCGCTTATAAGCGGTGTTACTTGCCACATCAGCCATATTGAAGCGAATCTTGATTTTGCTGATCCATCTGATATGTCTATTGCCTGTCGTCAAACTGGCCCCATTACCGCTGACCAATTACAACAAATTGACCGCAGTAAATCGGGCGAAGTGGTTTTTAAGTCATCGAAAAGTATTTTGTTTAAATCGTTAAAAGTACGTCGTATTTATGATGCGCCAACACGTACTCTTTTATATTTGTCTTATTCAACGAAAGAGTCGAGCGGCAGCCATCATCATGCTTTATCAACTGTGCCTCTTTACAATACGGATGCATGGCAATGGGCACAATCACAAGAGTAATTTATGTTAGCGTTATTTAAGTCAGCTCCAGTTGTTGATGAGCAAGAGCAGCAGTGGTTAATCGATACCTTTTTATGGGCAGTTGAGCACTTTGATAGTGAATATTTTTTAAAACACACGCAAATCATTTTACCTAACGGGCAGTTCTTTCCTGATAGGGTGTCGAGCGTCAGTGAAATGGCTGAAAAGGTATTTAGTCGGGTTGTTGAGTATGCGGGGATGCAGGCGTGGCCAATTAACTTAGTTGCGCCATCTGGGCTTACACCTCAGGTGTTTCCGCATTTTGAGTTTCAAGACAGTTTACGCGGTAGCGAGGCAAGTTTAATTGTACCGGCAAATCATCCGGTGAATATCTCGTTTAACCCAAACCAAATCAATCAACCACAAGATTTAGTGGCAAGTTTTGCTGGTACCTTAGCGACTATTTTGATTCACCATGTGGGTGTCTTACCGCCCGGCGGTAAAGAGTACTTACCGCAAGCGAGCGATGCGTTGGCATGCTATTTAGGCTTTGGGGTAATGATGAGTAATACGGTGTATCAATTTAAAGGAGGCTGCGGCTGCGGTTATAACCCTTATGCCAATCGCCAAGCGGCGCTGACTGAGCCACAAACGCTATTTATGCATGCGCTAGTTACGCATTTTAAAGGGGATAATCAGTCGAAGAAGTTTTTAAAACCCCATTTACGCAGCCAATATAAAAAAGCGCAAAAGCAAATTAAAGCATTGGTGAGTGACAGTGCAAATCCGTTGTTATTGGCATTAGATGAACAAGCAGTAGGGTGATATTGAGTGCAGTATTTAGATGAGTTTTTATTGATAGCCATTGCTCACTTTTTTGCAGTAGCAAGCCCAGGCCCTGATTTTGCAATTGTACTCAAGCAAAGTATTCAACAGGGTCGTAAAAATGCGCTGTGGACCAGTGCCGGTGTTGGTGCGGCTATTCTTTTGCATATTGCTTATTGTGTATTAGGTGTGGCGTTAATTTTATCGCAGTCGCCTAGCTTATTTATGGCTTTAAAATACCTTGCAGGGGCTTATTTGGCATACTTGGGTGTGCAAGCTTTAACGAAGCGCAAAACCTAGCGATAGTAAACAGCAAACCCTTGCCCCTGCTGAGCCTGAATCTGTGTATAAAGCATTTCGACGCGGTTTTTTTACCAATGCCCTTAATCCCAAAGCAACACTGTTTTTTATGTCGTTGTTTACTCTTGTAATAAGCCCTGAAACACCTGTTGTAGTGCAGGCTGGTTATGGCGTGTATATGGCAATGGCGACTTGGCTGTGGTTTTCATTTTTATCATTGGTGTTATCAAAAGCATCAGTGCGAGCATTTTTCTTAAAAAGCGGATACTGGTTTGATAGAGGCATTGGCGTGATCTTAATTGCCTTAGCTATTCGCGTTGTTGTGTGAGGTAAGTATGGCGCTATATAACTTTTCATTTGGTTCTAATATGTCATCGAGCAGATTGCTGGCAAGGTTGCCTGAAGCAAAGCGGGTAGGCACAGCTATTTTAAAAGGCTATGAGCTGACGTTTGATATGGTAAGTACCGACGGCTCTGCAAAGTGTAGCGTGCGCAAAACAGATCAGGCAGATGCCTTAGTGTATGGCGTGGTGTATCAGTTAAACGAAGCTGAAAAGTCGATTCTAGATGACATTGAAGGGCCGCGTTATGACTGTGTGGATATTACAGTTGAACTCATTGATGGCGAGCAACTTGCTGCCCATTGTTATATTGCTAACACCTTAGATGAGTCTTTACTGCCATTCGACTGGTATCTTCAGCATGTTCATCGCGGAGCGCTTGAAGCAGGTGTACCAAATCATTACAGTGAAGCAATACTCGCAAGACCAAGTTGCGATGATCCAGATAAAACCCGAGCAGCGAGAGAGTTCGCTATTCACAACAATAAAAATCACCAAGGGACATTATGACATTTCGTAAATTAGCCGTTGCCGCGGCGCTGTTATCAAGCTGTTCGTTTTACAGTTATGCTGATATCGATAGTAAGAAAATTGAAAAAGTAATCGAAACTTCAATGGCACGTTTTGATGTGCCGGGTATGGCAGTGGCGATTGTTGAAAATGATAAAGTCGTATTAGCTAAAGGCTTTGGTATCGCAAACCTTGATACGGGTAAAAAAGTAAATAAAGACACCTTATTCGGTATCGCGTCAAACACCAAAGCATTCACCGCAGCAGCGTTAGCTAAATTAATTGATGAAGGTAAGCTGAGTTGGGATGACAAAGTGATTGATCATCTACCAGAGTTTCGTCTTTATGACCCTTATGTCACGCGTGAAATGACCATTCGCGATTTACTAAGCCACCGTAGCGGTTTGGGGTTAGGACAAGGCGACTTAATGATTTGGCCTGATACTGACAAATCAATTGAGGAAATCATCGCAGGTCTAAAATACTTAAAACCAGCGAGTAGCTTTCGCAGTAAATACGCGTATAACAACTTAATGTTTGTAACAGCCGGTGAGGTAGTAGCCCGTGTTTCAGGCATGAGCTGGAATGATTACATCGAGAAGAATATTCTTCAGCCACTTGATATGAAAAACTCACGTGCAGGTTTTTCACGTATTCCTAGTAGCAATAAAAACTGGGCGACAGGTCATATTCCAATGGATGGCCAACTTCATCCATTTTTTGTGAACTACCTTGAAGATTTTCGTGGCGCTGGTGCGATTGCATCAAGCGTGAGCGACATGAGCCAATGGCTACGCACGCAGCTTGCTCATGGCAAAATGCCAAATGGCCAGCAGTTATTCACTGAAAAGCAGCAGCAACAAATGTGGCATCCGCACATTACCTCAATGGCATCAAAAAGTGCTTATGAAGCTTACCACCAACAATTTAGAGGTTATGGTTTAGGTTGGAGCATTGAAGATTTCCACGGCATTAAAAAGCTAGGCCACGGTGGTGGTATCTTAGGTATGGTGTCTCAAGTGACTTTAGTACCTGAGAAAAACCTTGGTATTGTTATTCTGAGTAACCAGCAAGCATTCAGCGCGCTCTCTGCAGTGACCTATGAAGTGCTCGAAGATGCATTAGATCTTGAAGATAAAGACTGGGTTGAAGATCTTGCTAAAAAGCACTTTGAAGGTAAAAAAGAAGCTTACGCAAACGCAAAACCAGAAACACCTGCGGATTATCAACCAAAATTGCCGAACATCAACTACACAGGCACGCTGCACGATAACTGGTATGGTGATGTGGTTATTGAAGAGTTAAATGGCCAGCTACGTATTGATTTTACACATACAAAGCGTTTGAAAGGTCAGCTTGAGCATTACACAGGCAATACGTTCATTGTTAAGTGGGATGAAAAGTTACTTGAAGCCGATGCTTACATTGAGTTTCAAATGAGCCCTGATAACCGAGTGAGTAGTGCGAAAATGCGCGCTGTCTCAACGGCGGTCACAGACTTTAGTTTTGACTTTAGAAATTTAGATTTACGCGCTAAAAAGTAAACCAAAGTCGCAAAGCCACCGTTAGGTGGCTTTGTTATACTGGGGAAAAATAATTCAAGGAGCGTATTATGAGAACGGCAGTTATCTCACATCCATTTTGTCGTAAACATAAAATGATTGAGGATCACCCCGAATGCCCCGCGCGTTTAGATGTGATCACCGACCGCTTGCTAGCAAGTGGTGTTGATGTGGCAATTACTCACTTACAAGCTCCTAAAGCCAGCCGCGACGATTTTTTACGTGCTCATGATGAATCTTTGGTTAGTCATGTAGAGCAAACAATTCCCGCTGAAGGGCTTGCTGAATTAGACGGCGACACATGGCTGTGCCCAGATTCAATGAAAGCGATTGAACGAGCCGTTGGCGCTGGATTACTCGCCGTTGATGAAATCCTTGATGATAAGCTGGATGCCGCGTTTTGTTCTGTTAGACCACCAGGACATCATGCAAACCGCAGTACCTCTGCAGGATTTTGCGTTTTTAATAACCTAGCCATTGCCGTGAAGTACGCGCAAAGCAAAGGTGTAAAACGCATCGCTATTTTGGACTTTGATGTACACCATGGCAACGGCACACAAGATATCTTTTTAGATGATGACACTGTGTTGTTTTGCTCTTTGTTTCAACACCCGTTTTACCCAAATACCGCCGTTGAAAATAACGCGACGTTAGTGAACTCACCGCTGCCAATTGCCAGTGATGGTAATGACTTAAAAGCTGTTTATCTTGAGCAGTGGTTGCCAAAACTCAATGAATTTAAACCTGAACTATTGTTTATTAGCGCCGGGTTTGATGCTCATCTTGAAGATGACATGGCAAGCTTGAAGTTTGTTGAAGACGATTACGCATGGCTAACCACACAGCTAGCAGAGTTTTGTCAGCAACAAGATTGCAAGGGGATTATCTCTTATCTTGAAGGGGGCTATGCTTTATCAGCCCTTGGTCGCAGTGCCGTTGCGCACATTAAAGCGCTGGTGGATGCCCCTTAATCTACCAGCATCGCAAAGGCTTGCGGTGGTGCAAGCCGAGTAACCTTACTTAAGCAGCACACTCCTTCTTGTGCTAGATATTCTGTCACTCTATTCGCAAGTTCAACGTCACTTAACGCTTTCACGCTTTCTCCCTGCAAGTTGACATACTGCCCTGTTGTTAAAAGCAAGATAGCTTCTTGCTGCTGCTCTTCACTCAAACCATATACAAAGCTTTCTATATCGGCTTCATCTTCTACTAATGCTATTTCATGAGCAGAAAAGATAATCTTAGGAAATGATGAGTGCATTTATTGTCCTGTGTCAAAGTTGCCAAGGTTGAAATGATTATAATTGCCAATTCATGTAAGAACTAGGAAAGTCGACTTATGAATCAACCAAGACGACATCAAAAGGTCAGTGATGTCTTTTCGCAAAAGCTGGTATCGTGTCCTGCGCATACGCCTTTGGTCGATGCGGTGAGGTTGATGCATGTTCACAATGTGACGGCGATTTTTATCAAGCATGAGCAATCCGTGGTTGGGATTTGGACGGAAGCTGATTGTTTGAAAATTGACATCAGTAGCCCGCTTTATAAAAACCTAGCCATTCACGAGGTCATGTCAGCGCCTGTTATTACGGTGCCAAATCAATGCTCAGTCAGTGATGCAACCTTGCGTTTTCAACAGCATGGCATTCGCCATTTATTGGTGATGGATAGCGAGAACCAGCCTGCAGGTATGTTAAACCTTTCAGATATTGTGCATAACCAAGGTTTGGACCACTACCTACAATTTCGGCCTATTCATGAGCAGTATCGCACTGACCTAAAGATAGTTGATGCGCAAACACCGATAGAAGAGGTTGTGCAACTGATGCGGGCAGGCCGCCTTGATAGTGTACTGGTTTATAACCAAGAGCTTGAACTGCACGGTATTATTACTCAGCGTGATATTGTTGAGCTGATCATTCAAACCGAGTGGCTAAATCCTTGTTGGCAATATGCTAGCTACCCGCTCATTGAAATTGATTGTGAAAGCAGTTTATTTGATGCGTATCGCACTATGACAGAGCGTAATGTGCGTCATTTGGTGGTCAGAGATGATGAAATTTGCGGGGTGATTTCATTTGCTGATTTGATCACTGAGATTGAATCAGCTTATTGCTGCGAACTTGAGCGGGCAATTGAGCAGCGTGATATTGCTTTGCAAAAGTCACAACGTAACTTGTTTTTGGCAAATAAAATTATTGATGCTTCACTCGATGGCATCATGCTAACCCGTAAAGACGGCACGATTATTCAAGTTAACCCTGCTTTTACTAAACTGACCGGCTTTGCCGAGCATGAAGTAATTGGTAAGCGCCCCAATATTTTAAGCTCTACAAAACATAGTCGCTCGTTTTATCAAAAAATGTGGCATGCCATTGAATACGAAGGGGTCTGGCAAGGAGAGATCTGCAATTGCAAAAAAGATGGTGAAGAGTATGTTGAGTGGCTCACCATTATTCAAATAAAAGATCCTAACTTTGATGAAGTACTTTATGCGGCAATTTTTAGCGATATTACAGAGCGCAAACGTGCAGAAGAAAAAATTGCCCAGCTCGCCTATTACGATGAGCTAACAGGCCTGCCTAATCGCCGCTTATTTCATGACAGACTCTCAATTGCTCTTAGCACCGCCAAGCGAAACCACGATCTATTAGCGGTGATGTTTATCGACTTAGACCGCTTCAAAGAGGTGAACGACAGCTTAGGGCATGACGCTGGTGATAACTTATTGCAGCAAGTGGCAGAGCGTATTTTATCAATTCTACCTGAAGGGGATACTCTTGCACGCTTAGGTGGCGATGAGTTTGTTCTTCTATGCGAAGTAAATCGGGTTGAAACACTTCTAAACTTTGCCGAGCAAGTCTTGCAGCAAGTGAGTATGCCGCTTGCTATTAACGAGCACGTGGTTGCGATTACAGCCTCTATTGGCGCGGCGGTTTACCCTGATGATGGCGTAGATAGCGCTACACTGCTTAAGCATGCTGATATTGCTATGTACCGTGCTAAGGAGGTGGGCCGTAATTCATTTCAATTATTCAAACCGGCGATGAATGCACGCTCTTTAGAGCGATTGGCTATGATGAGCCGATTACAAAGCGCCATCGAAAGCGATGAGTTTGAGCTTTATTTCCAACCTAAGCAGCAATTAAATTCAGGCAAAATTTTAGGAGTAGAGGCACTGTTACGTTGGCATGAGCCAAACCTTGGAGTGATTTCACCTGCTAAGTTTATCCCTCTTGCTGAAGAGCTAGGCCTAATTGTGAAACTTGATTTATGGGTCATCGAGCAGGCCTGTAAAGAGTTAGAAAAATGGCAGCAACAAGGCATTGAAGCAGGGCGCTTAGCAATTAATATTTCGGCTAATCACTTACGTCAGGGGCAACTAGCATCAAATGTTGAGCGCTTACTTGAGCGTTACAATGTAGACCCACACAAGCTTGAAGTAGAGCTAACTGAAAGCTGTTTTATCAGCCACTTTAGTGAGGCTAAGCAAGAGCTACTCGCGCTTAAAAAACTAGGTGTGCATATTACGTTAGATGACTTTGGAACGGGCTATTCGGCTTTAAGTTACTTAACCAAACTGCCAATTGATACGTTAAAAATAGATGCCAGCTTTATCGCAAAAGTGCCCGATGAATACGGCAATAGTGAAATTGTCACGGCGATTATTAGCCTGGCAAAAAGCTTGAGTATCCATGTTGTCGCAGAAGGGGTAGAGAAGGTAGAGCAGTTAAATTACTTACGTTCACTTAACTGCGATACCATTCAAGGCTATTACTTTTGCCGTCCAATAGCGAAGCAGCAATGGTATGACTTTTATCTTAATACCGAAACAAGTGCTTAAGCTAGGCTAATTTCGTAAGAAGTAAACTTACGAATATTAATGACGCCAGTATCAAAAATTAAGTACTGGCCCTTAATGCCTTTTAAAATACCTGATACTTCTGGTGCTTTATCAAAATTAAAAGAGCTGATTTTGCTTGGGTATTCACTTACTGGGTAGTCTAGCTCAACCACCTCTTCATCGAGCTTTTCAATGGCTGTTGCGCCAAATAGCTCTGCAAGCTCACTCAGCTTAGCATCAATTTGTGGGATCAACTCTCTGGCAGCGGCTTTTAAATCAATCGCTTCAGATTGGCCTTTTAGCATGTTTCGCCAATTGGTTTTATCAGCAATAAACTCGGCTAAGGCAACCTCAACTAAACCCGATTGAAGACGGGTTTGTACTTTGAAGATAGGTAAAGCTTGCGTCGCACCTTGGTCAATCCAGCGTGTAGGAATTTGAGTATGGCGGGTAATACCTACTTTTAGGCCTGAAGTGTTGGCTAAATACACGTAATGCGGGATCATGCAGTTTTCTTCACCCCACTGTGGCTCACGACAGGTGCCCTTATCAAAATGGCACGTTTCAGGTTTCATGATACACATGTCACAGCTAGCCAGTTTACGCATACAAACAAAACAGTGACCTTGAGAGTAGCTTTTCTTGGTTTTCTTACCACAGTTACAGCAAAAAATATTGCCGGTGAAAGTCAGCGTGAGCGGCTTACCAATATAGTCATTTAATGAAACTGCTCATCACCGATAGGTAATTGATATTCGACAGGAGAGGTCAGTGTCGACTTTAATTTTCTGATCGTACCTTGCATCTTTACATGGCCCCTAAAGATGTTAAAAAAGGCAGTGTAACACGGCCTATTTAAATTGTGAGGCAATAAAGCTTAGATACTCATTAATCGGCACCGCTTTGCTGTAATAATAGCCTTGCCCTTGATCTGCGCCCATCTTGATCAGCATTTTTTCTGTTTCTTGGTCTTCAATGCCTTCGATGGTGATATTCATATCAAGGTTATGGGCCATATCAATGGCCGTTTTTACTACCACTTGGTTGGTGGTGTTATTCACTAAATCCAGAATAAAGCTCTTATCGACTTTAATCGTGCTAAATGAATAATTTACCAAGTAGTTTAACGACGAGTAACCAGTACCAAAATCATCGAGTACCACCTTGCTACCGAGTTTATTAAGTTCGCTGATAAAGCTAACCATTTCATCATGGTTTTTTATAAGCGCAAACTCAGTTAACTCAAACTTTAACTGACTCGCAGTAATGCCATGTTTTAAAATGGTGTTTTCGACCTTTTCGACAAGCTTAGGGATCGCGAGATTCTTGGCACTTAAATTAACGCTAATGGTATGGTCGCGATAGCCTTGTCGATTAAGCTGGGCAGCGGCTAGGCAAGCCTGATCAATCACCCATAAGCTCAACTCGTTAATTAAACCAGTACGTTCAGCCAATAAAATGAGTTGCTCAATATCCAGGTATTTCCCTGCTGTAGGCCAGCGTAACAATGCCTCTGCGCCACAGATAGCACCGCTGCGTAAATTGATAATGGGCTGTAAGTAAATGGCTAAGGTATTGCTTCGCATTGCTTGTTGTAACTCGGCGGCAAGGCTGACATCCATATCGATATGCGGTGTGTTAAAGTCGATGTTTTGCTGCTTTTGTGACAGACCTAAGTAGCCACGTTGTAGCCAAATATCAAAGCCATCATCACTCACCGGTTCGGTAATGCTATGGCGGTAGTAAAGCTGCAGGTCTAAGCCTGCCACTTTATATTGCTTAGGCAGCTGTTTGCATAAGTTGCTAAGTTCTTGGTGTAGCTCTGCTTGTGATTGAATTTTGGTAGAAATAAAAGCCAGTACACCATTGCCTAAGTCAGCTATTTTTGGACTGTTATCTAACGCCGATTCTAAATTAATAAATTGCCTATTCTTATTAATTTGGTGCTCTAGCGATTGGGCAACAGTGATAATTATTTGGCTGCTTTGGCTTGGCTTTAGAATACTCATTAGGGCATTAAATTGCTCGATTTTCACTAAGCAAAGGTTAGCAAGTCTTTGCTCCGAGGTAATTGCCATATAGGCTTGTTTGAGCATTGCTTGGTTAAGTAGCTCAGTCTGTTGAGTATGGGTTGCATGATACAGCGCTTTTTCACGTTGATAACGAACGCGGTCTGCCAGCGCCATTGCCATGAGCACAATCTCACAGAGAATGGCGACTAAAAATATGTGCCTCACGGCAAAGCTGTAGGGAATAAAGCCTGTAAGTTCTAACGGCTGAATGGCTGCGCCTACAATCAGTGGCACCCACGACATGACATAAAACTTTGCCCACCGAAAACCGCTCACCAACTTTTTGTAAATCATGCAAATACATAAAATGTATAACGGCACCATGATGGCAAAAAAGATTTTTGAAGAATGGTATTCCAGCATAAAAAAGCTGATAAGACTGAGACTAAACAGCAGGGCTAAAAAGCTGATACTGAGCTTGTATAGGCGACAATTATCTTTATGGTAGCGTAAGAACATGGTGCAGAACGCGACGGTGAAAAATGCAATCGCATAGTTACTGAAGACCACTTGCTCATTAAAAAAGATTTGCCACGATAACGGCCATAAATAAAAACCAAAGCCGAGCACTGAGCCCATAAGTAGCAGTGCTGAGATGATGTAGCCTATATAAATAAGGTAGACGCGGTCACGGATCCCTAAAAATAATACCAAGTTATACAGAGCTGCCATGATCAGCACACCAATGAAGATCCCCCAAATTCCTGATTGCGAACGTAGTAGGTCTTGAAACTCTTTTTCACCATAAATATTAATAGGTGTTTTGCTAATCCCAACTGTATCTATTTTTATAATGAGGGATGTTTGTTCATAGCCCTGCATTGTAAGCATGCTGTGCGGTGTACTGTACTGAAACAAACTAAGACCAGATACTTTATCACCCAACTCGGTTGTATCTATAAGCTGCCCCTTATCATCAACATGATAAACGCTAAGGTAATCAACCATAGGGTTATCAAAGTGAATTGCCAGCTCCACAGGTTTTGCTTGGCGGTTTTCTAAATCAAGCTTTAACCAATAATCTTGCGCCGCTAAATCCCATTCAACATCTTTAAAAGGGCGATGTTTAAGCTTGTCTGGCTCTGCTAAAAACTGCTCGAGAGTCAGCGCTTTACTGGTATCAATTCGATACGCCGTATTACTGTAGATGGGGGCTGTTTTATCTATGGTGTAGCGGGTAGGGCTGGCTAAATGTGCAGCTAGGGTAGCAATGATAAAAAACAAAATTGTCAGAATAAGAAATGAAACAAAGTTATATTT
Organism: Pseudoalteromonas sp. T1lg122; assembly: GCF_002964825.1. Taxonomy (NCBI): domain Bacteria; kingdom Pseudomonadati; phylum Pseudomonadota; class Gammaproteobacteria; order Alteromonadales; family Pseudoalteromonadaceae; genus Pseudoalteromonas; species Pseudoalteromonas sp. T1lg122. Next base: position 783,613 of record NZ_PQCG01000032.1, on the reverse strand, counting down.
CAGTGCTTTATTATTCAAAATTAGTTCTTTATCTAGGTAAATGTTCTTAACAGTGTAGCATTAAAAAAGCGCAGATAAACTGCGCTTTTTTCAGAATTAGACTGGTTTGACCTTAATTCTGTTCGCGAGCAATAGCACGGTAAGCGATATCAGTACGATATTCCATGCCTTCCCAGCTGATTTGATCAACCAGTTTATAAGCACGTTGCTGCGCTTCAGTTACTGTGTTGCCAAGTGCCGTAGCACACAGTACACGACCGCCAGCTGTTACTACGTTGTCGCCGTCTTGCTTAGTCCCTGCGTGGAATACTTTCTCACCTTCAGGGTAAGTAACTTGCAAGCCATTGATAGTGTCACCTTTCGGGTAGCTATCTGGGTAGCCTTTAGCTGCTAATACAACACCGACTGCTGCACGTGGGTCGAACTCGATTGCTGTTTTATCTAGTTCTTCACGGTTAGCCGCTTCGATAAGTTCAACAAGATCAGACTTAAGACGAAGCATCATAGGTTGTGTTTCAGGGTCGCCAAAACGACAGTTGTATTCGATTACTTTTGGCGTGCCATCAGCGGTGATCATTAAACCTGCGTATAAGAAACCAGTGTAAGGGTGGCCTTCTTTTGCCATGCCTTCAACCGTTGGGTAGATCACTTCGTTCATAATACGTTGGTGAATTTCATCAGTCACTACTGGTGCCGGTGAGTATGCACCCATGCCGCCAGTGTTTGGACCTTGGTCACCATTGTAAGCGCGTTTGTGGTCTTGGCTGGTTGCAAATGGCAGTACGTTCTTGCCATCAACCATCACGATGAAAGAAGCTTCTTCACCTTCTAAGAACTCTTCGATAACTACACGGCTACCCGCTTCACCGAAGCTGTTGCCTGCAAGCATATCGCGGATAGCTTCTTCAGCTTCAAGCTCTGTCATCGCAACGATAACGCCTTTACCAGCTGCTAAGCCATCAGCTTTAACAACAATTGGCGCACCTTTTTCTTTTAGGTAAGCCAGTGCAGGGTCGATTTGTTCAAACGTTTGGTAATCAGCTGTTGGAATGTCGTGACGTGCTAAGAAGTCTTTAGTGAATGACTTCGAGCCTTCTAGCTGTGCAGCACCTGCTGTTGGGCCAAAGATAGCTAGACCGTTTTCACGGAATGTATCAACTACACCTAAAACAAGCGGTACTTCTGGACCAACAATGGTTAATTCAACGTTGTTTTCTTTAGCAAAAGTAACTAAACCTGCTAGGTCTTCAACATTGATAGCAACGTTTTCTAGTTTTGGCTCAAGTGCAGTACCTGCGTTACCTGGTGCGACGAAAACGGTGTTTACTTTAGTATTTTGTGCAGCCTTAAACGCAAGAGCGTGTTCGCGGCCGCCACTGCCGATGACAAGTACATTCATGGCGTATAATCCTATTTATAGCGGTTTTTTAAACTTCAGCGTCATACGATCACTTTCACCAATTGCTTTATACTTCGCGGCATCTTGCTCGCCTAAACGAAGGCTTGGTGGTAGTGTCCACACCCCTTTAGGGTGATCTGCTGTATCAAGTGGGTTTGCATTAATGTCACTGCTTGCCACCAGTTCAAAGCCAGCTTGCTTTGCAATATCAACTACATAGCTTTGCTTCATATAACCTGATGATTTCTGATCTTCATCACTGCGCGCTTCAGGTAGGCGGTGTTCAACCACACCTAAAGTGCCGCCAGGTTTAAGTGCTTTATAAAATGCTTTAAACGCACTTAACGCGCCTTCTTTATCTTTACCCATGTACCAGTTGTGTACATTTCTAAATGTTAAGACAAGATCTGCGCTACCCGCTGGTGCAATATCAAGATGCGTCACTGGCGCAAACTCAGTCAGTTTTACTTCACTGAAGCGTGCGTCATCGCTCATCTTTTTCTTAAAACCAGCTAATGAACGTTGGTAATAACCCACGTCAGAATCAGCAGGGAAATGTGCCGCGTAGTAAACACCATGGCCTTTAACAGCCGGTGCAAGGATTTCACTGTACCAACCACCGCCCGGTGCAATTTCAACAACGGTCATGCTTGGCTTGAAGCCAAAGAACTCAAGTGTCTCAACTGGATGGCGATATTGATCACGTGCGCTATTTTTAGCATCACGTTCGCTTGATTGCACGGCTTGTGTAAGCGCTGATTCATGGCCATGGCTTAAAGCCTGTGCTGATGTCAGTGCGAGGCCTGCAACAAGTAACGACTTAACGGCAAATTTCATCATCTGTTCCTTCATTATATGGGTAATTATTATTATTAATCAGAATACGTGAATTTGTGGCAAACAAAAAGGGTTAAGCTATTTGCTTAACCCTTTATGTGATTAGTGGCGGAAATGGCGCATACCTGTAAATACCATTGCCATACCAGCTTCGTCAGCTGCAGCGATAACTTCTTCATCGCGCATTGAACCACCTGGTTGAATAACAGCGGTGATGCCAGCTTCTGCAGCTGCATCAATACCGTCACGGAATGGGAAGAATGCATCCGATGCCATAACTGAACCTTTTACTTCAAGGTTTTCGTCAGCGGCTTTGATACCTGCAATTTTAGCTGAGTAAACGCGGCTCATTTGACCTGCGCCTACACCAATCGTCATACCATCACGTGCATAAACAATCGCGTTAGACTTAACGAATTTAGCTACTTTCCAGCAGAATAATAAATCTTTTAATTCTTGCTCAGTTGGTTGACGCTTAGATACAACTTTAAGGTCGCCTTGCGTTACCATGCCTAGGTCGCGGTCTTGAACTAGAATACCGCCATTAACACGCTTGATGTCGTGACCTGTTGCATTACCCGTCCATTCACCACATTCTAATAAACGAACGTTTTGCTTAGCAGATACGATTTGTGCAGCTGCTTCAGATACTTTAGGTGCAATGATAACTTCAACGAATTGACGAGAAACAATTGCTTCAGCTGTGTCTGCATCAAGCTCTTTGTTGAATGCGATGATGCCACCAAATGCTGATGTAGGGTCAGTTTTGAATGCACGATCATAGGCTTCAAGAATGTTGTCACCAATTGACACACCACAAGGGTTCGCATGTTTTACGATAACACACGCTGGTACGTCGAATTCTTTTACACACTCTAATGCTGCGTCAGTGTCAGCAATGTTGTTGTAAGAAAGAGCTTTACCTTGCAGTTGAACCGCAGTCGCAACAGATGCTTCAGTTAAGTCGTTTTCAACATAAAAAGCAGCGTCTTGGTGTGAGTTCTCACCGTAGCGCATATCTTGCTTTTTAGTGAACTGCATGTTGATAGTGCGTGGGAATTTAGTCTCTTCAGCAGCTTCTTCTGTGTAGTCAGGAACCATTTTGCCGAAGTAGTTTGCAATCATGCCATCGTACTGAGCTGTGTGCTCGTAAGCTGCGATAGCTAGATCAAAACGTGTTTTATACGTTGTTGAGCCGTTGTTGCTTTGCATTTCGCTGATTACACGGTCGTAATCTTTTGCATTTACCACGATAGTCACGTCTTTATGGTTTTTCGCCGCAGCGCGAACCATAGTTGGGCCACCGATATCAATGTTTTCAATCGCATCTTCTAGGCTGCAGTCTTCTTTCGCAACAGTGTTTGCGAAGGGGTATAAGTTAACTACAACGATATCGATAGCAGAGATGTTATTCTCGCTCATTACGTCTTCATCTTGACCGCGACGCGCTAGGATGCCGCCGTGAATTTTAGGATGAAGTGTTTTTACGCGACCATCCATGATCTCAGGGTGACCAGTATGGTCAGATACTTCAGTGACTTTGATGCCGTTATCAGCAAGTAATTTGCAAGTACCGCCAGTTGATAAAATATCCACGCCTTGTGCTTCAAGAGCGCGAGCAAATTCAACGATACCGGTTTTATCTGACACACTTAATAGTGCGCGACGAATTGGACGATGTGTATCCATTGTAGTTTTGATTACCTCAATGTTTGAGCTAGCTTAGAAAGGCGGTATTTTAACTGAATATGCTTTAAAAAACGACGTTTAAAGCGTGAGGATTTTGCATAGTTTTTAACAGCTATAAAAAAAGCACCCTAAGGTGCTTTTTTCAATAACTTATTACCAGTTACTATGAAGCTGTAAGCAATTATAACGATAGTTCGTTAAACTGGTTACTGTTCCAATATAACGGGTATTAGTTCATGCCGTATTTTTTAAGCTTTTTACGTAAAGTACCACGGTTGATACCTAGTAAGATTGCAGCACGAGTTTGGTTACCACGTGTGTACGTCATTACTTCTTCAAGTAATGGTGCTTCTAGCTCAGAAAGAACAAGGTCGTACACGTCTTGTACGTCTTGACCATTAAGTTGCTTTAAGTAGTGATGAACAGCTTTTTTCACTGCATCACGCAACGGCTGTGGTTTCTCGTGTGACTGTACATGAGGGTTTGTGATAAATGGAGAAGTCACGTTTTGTTCGAACATCGTTATATGTCTCTTTCTTTCTTAGTTAGCTGCTAGTGTTTTAAAGTATTCTTCTAATGCGTCGACTTGTGCCTGTGGGTTATCTAACGCATTAAATACTCGCCTAAACTGACCGTCACTGTCATGGGTTTGCAAATACCAAGATACATGCTTTCGAGCGATACGCGCTCCCATTGGCTCCCCGTAAAACTGATGAAGATTGTCTAAATGCTCCATCAAAATGCTACGCACCTCTGCAATTTCAGGTGCTGGCAAATGTTCCCCAGTTCGCAAATAGTGGTCTATCTCCCTAAAAATCCAAGGGCGACCTTGGGCGGCTCGACCAATCATAATGGCATCTGCACCCGTATAATCCAAAACCTGCTTTGCTTTTTCTGGTGAAGTAATATCACCATTGGCAACTACAGGGATAGACACTGAACGTTTTATTTCCCTAATCGTGGCGTATTCTGCTTCACCTTTATACATACATGCGCGCGTTCGCCCATGTACCGCCAGTGAGGCAATGCCATAACGTTCAGCAATTCTCGCAATCTCGACACCATTACGGTTATCCTGATCCCATCCAGTACGGATTTTTAAAGTGACAGGGACATCAACAGCGTTTACAACGGCATCGAGTATCTCTTGTACTAATTCAGGAAACTGTAATAAGGCAGAGCCTGCGAGTTTCTTATTCACTTTTTTAGCAGGGCACCCCATATTAATATCTATGATCTGTGCACCATTGCTGACATTGAATTGTGCTGCCTGCGCCATAAGCTCAGGATCGGCTCCGGCGATTTGCACCGAGCGAATTCCCGACTCACCGCTGTGATCCATACGGTTCATCGATTTTTCGGTTTTCCATACTTTCGGGTTTGACGAGAGCATTTCAGAAACAGCTAGGCCTGCACCTAAGCGACGGCAAAGTTGTCTAAATGGTCTGTCTGTAATGCCTGCCATTGGCGCGACAATTACGTTGTTCTCAAGTTGGTATGAACCGATACGCACGTTATTCAATAGGCCTCTTTTCAAGGGGCGCTAAGTTTACGGTTTTTTTTGCAAAAATCAAAGGCTATAAATTGAACAAAAGTGACTTTTTTTTGCCCTTTTTGTATTGACATTTGATAACAGTTTGACGGAAAGGTTGATTTGTTTGATATTTGAACAAAAATATTTTTGCTGTTGGAAAAGTGAGAATCTACTAACTGTAAAAATAAGGTAAAGCCTGTTAAATACTGGCTTTACCTATTAGATTAGAGTAAATACTCTTTAGCTGTTAAGCGTGCTTAGTACCACTGACTCGGGTCCATTCACCTTCAACTGCAATCTCATCAAGCGCTAAAAATGGCGCATAAACGTCGGCTACAGACTGAGCTTGTTCTTCTAAAATACCCGACATGGCAATTTTACCATTCGGTTTTAAAAGACCTAAGATCACTTCATGTAGTTCGCGAAGCGGTTGCGCAAGAATATTCGCCACGACAATATCAGCTGTAAACTCAGGCTGATCTTCTGGTAAATAGACTTCTAGTTTATCTGCAACGCCATTACGCTGCGCGTTATCTCGGCTAGCTTCAAGAGCTTGAGGATCAATATCGATACCAATCATACGCTCAGCGCCTAGTTTGATCGCTGCTATTCCTAAAATACCCGAGCCACAACCAAAGTCGACCACGGTTTTACCTGTTAAATCTTGGCTTTCTAGCCATTTTAAACAAAGTGCAGTCGTTGCATGGGTACCGGTGCCAAAAGCAAGGCCCGGATCAAGCAATACATTTACAGCATTAGGATCGGGAATATCACGCCAGCTTGGGCAGATCCATAAGCGCTCACCGAATTGAATTGGGTGGAAGTTATCCATCCATTCACGTTCCCAATCTTTATCTTCTAGCTGTTCAATTTTATAAACAAGCTGATCGGCAAGTGTTGCTTCAGCTTTGAGTGTCTCTACAACGCTGTCCATATCGTGGTTTGCGTCATAAAGGCCAATCACAGTGGTATCAGCCCATAGTTGAACTGTACCAAGCTTTGGCTCATAAATTGGGGTATCTTTGGCGTCAACATAGGTTACTGACGCACTGCCAGTGTCCATTAATAAGTCGCTGATTAATTCTGCGTTGTCAGCGTTTGCATTGATGCGAATTTGGATCCAAGCCATGAATATCTCTCGAATAGAAAAAAGGCCGCAACAGCGGCCTTTTAGTTAATAACGCGATACTAAATTACTTAGCATCTAAGAAGCTTTTCAGTAAGTCAGAACGAGAAGGGTGACGTAATTTACGTAACGCTTTCGCTTCGATTTGACGAATACGCTCACGTGTTACGTCAAACTGTTTACCTACTTCTTCTAATGTATGGTCAGTGTTCATATCGATACCGAAACGCATACGTAATACTTTAGCTTCACGGGCTGTTAAGCCTGCTAATACGTCGTTTGTAGCGCCACGTAATGATTCCATTGTTGCAGAATCAATAGGTGAGTCGATAGTGGTATCTTCAATGAAGTCACCTAAGTGCGAATCTTCATCATCACCGATTGGTGTTTCCATTGAAATTGGCTCTTTTGCGATTTTAAGTACCTTACGGATCTTGTCTTCAGGCATTAACATACGCTCAGCTAATTCTTCTGGGCTCGGCTCACGACCCATCTCTTGTAGCATTTGACGAGAGATACGGTTTAACTTGTTGATCGTCTCAATCATGTGCACAGGAATACGGATGGTACGTGCTTGGTCAGCAATCGAACGCGTGATTGCTTGACGGATCCACCATGTCGCATAAGTTGAGAACTTATAACCACGGCGGTATTCGAACTTATCAACCGCTTTCATTAGACCAATGTTACCCTCTTGGATAAGGTCTAAGAATTGTAAACCACGGTTGGTGTATTTTTTCGCAATCGAAATTACAAGACGTAAGTTCGCTTCAACCATTTCTTTTTTCGCACGACGAGCTTTCGCTTCACCGATACTCATACGACGGTTGATGTCTTTAATACGCTCGATGCTAAGACCTGTGCTTTCTTCAATTGCACATAACTTATTAATACAACGAATGATCTCTGGCTTAACTTCTTCAAGTGCTACTGAGTATTTCTCGTTTGCAGCAATTTCAAGGTCAATCCAGCTTGAATCTGTTTCGTTGTTAGCAAAATGCTTGATGAAGTTCTTTTTCGGTAACTTCGCAATTTGTACAGCTTGCTTCATGATGATACGTTCTTGAACGCGAACGCGGTCCATCATATCGCGCATGTTGTTTACCATGCGGTCAAACTGTTTTGGCACTAATTTAAATGTTTTAAATAGTTCGCCGATTTCTGCAATAGCTGCTAGTGAATCAGGGTGTGAGCGACCTTTCTCTTCGAATGTATCACGTGCTTTATTATAAAGGTTACGTAAGTTTTCAAAGTGAATGCGGGCTTCTTCAGGATCAGGGCCTGTATCGCCGTCGCCATCACCGTCACTATCATCATCGCCATCTTCATCTTCGTCTTCGTCATCAGCTTCGTCGTCTTCGTCGTCAAGCTGTTCTTCGTTTAACTCTGAACCGATATGAGTAGCAGAAATTTGTGATTCGTCTTCATTATTAGGATCAAAGAAACCTGAAATAATGTCGCTTAAGCGCATTTCTTCAGCTTCAAATTTGTCCCATTGCTCTAGTAGATAAGTGATTGCTTCTGGGTATTCAGCAACAGAAATCTGTACTTGGTTAATACCTTCCTCAATACGTTTAGCGATTACGATTTCGCCTTCACGTGTAAGAAGTTCAACAGTACCCATTTCACGCATATACATACGGACAGGGTCAGTTGTTCGACCGATCTCTTTTTCTACAGTCGCAAGTGCAGCGGCCGCGGCTTCTGCTGCGTCTTCGTCTGTCGTTGTTTCTTGCATCATTAATTCATCAGCATCAGGTGCGCTTTCGCTTACCTGGATACCCATGTCATTAATCATGCTAATGATATCTTCTACCTGATCTGAGTCGATAATGTCTTGTGGAAGGTGATCATTAACTTCTGCAAAAGTTAAATAACCTTGCTCTTTACCTTTTTGAATCAGAAGCTTTAATTGTGACTGAGGAGTTGGATCCATAGAGATTTATTCTTCCACTCTGAAAGTTGATACAACAGGCGCCAGCTCGCTTATTAATTAAGCGACACGAAAACTAACTAGACGCAGTGAATAGCACAGTATAACAGCATTATTCAATTCTGACTAGCTGTTGCTGCCTTTTAACGCTTGTGTCAGTAAGTGGCATTCTAGCCTTTCTTCGCTGCTTAAGCCTTGGGTTTTGTCTTTTATTAATAGGGTCTCTAGTCGATAATTTAAACACTGGTCTTCAATAAATTTAAAAGTATTTTTAAAAACCGTCTCTAAACGATCGTCATTTATTTGGTGCTGCCAAGTTGCTAACTTCACTAGCGCGTCATATTCAGCGCCACCCCTAAATGACTCTAAAATTTGTGCGGTGGTGACACCTTCACGCTCTAGGGCTAAATGCTGAATGCGTAAAAATAATTCAATACCCGCGATTTTCATTTCTGCTAATTCTGGCATATAGGCTATGCTGGTCGCCAAATTAGGGTGTTGCAATAAAATCCCAATGGCTTGGCGCATCGGTGTGATTTTAAATTTTCGTTCAATAGCATGTTGCTGTTTTGGCGATTTAACGCGGTTATTTAATTGCTCCCGCGTACGACCAATTAAACGGCCAAGATGTTCCAAAATATTTTCTTGGTAAAAATCACTGGGGATTTTTTCAATTAGCGGTAGGGCATCACTGAGTAGTTTTGCTTTACCTGCATCTTGAGTGAGATCAACCTCTTGGCTGAGCTTATTAAACAGCACCTTGGTAAAATCATCTGCTTCACTTAATCTTGCTTCAAAAGCGTCTTTACCTTCTTTTTGTACTAGCGAATCAGGGTCTTCACCGTCTGGTAAAAACACGAACTTCAATGATTTACCATCTGCAAGATAAGGAAGCGCATTCTCAAGCGCTCGCCATGCTGCATCACGACCAGCGCGGTCACCATCGTAACAACAAATCACTTTATCTGTGGTTCTAAATAACGTGTGCATATGCTCTGCAGTGGTGGCTGTGCCAAGGGCTGCGACAGCATATTCAATGCCTTGCTCGGCTAGAGCAACGACATCCATGTAGCCTTCAACAATTAAAATATGGTCGAGCTTTTTGTGAGCTTGCTTTGCTTCGTATAATCCATAGAGCTCAAAGCCTTTGTGGAAGATACGGGTTTCTGGTGAGTTAAGGTACTTAGGACCTTGATCCGCCTGCATAACTCGGCCACCAAACGCAATAACTCGACCACGTTTATCGCGAATAGGGAACATGAGTCGGTCACGGAAAAAGTCAAATTGACGACCTGGCGATTTTTCAGACGCAAGCTTTAGCTCAATGAGCTGCTCTTTTTGATCTTTATTGCGGCCAAGTTGCTGGCATAGCGCTTCCCATTCGCTCGGGGCATAGCCAATCATGAACTTTTTCGCTGTTTCTCCGCTTAAGCCACGACCTTTGATATAGTCGATAACCGTTTTCGAGTTGGCATGATGCTTTAATTGATGCTGATAAAAGCGTGCTGCGTGTAACATTAAATCGTAATCAGAGCGCTTTTGTTCGGCTGTACGTTGTGGGCCTGAGCTGCCCCCTTGTTCACGAGGTACGTCTAAATTGAGCATACTCGCTAACTCTTCAATGGCATCAACGAATTCTAATTTGTCGTATTCCATAACAAATGAAATTGCATTGCCATTGGCACCACAACCAAAGCAGTGGTAAAACTGTTTATCTTGAGAAACGGTAAAAGAGGGTGACTTTTCGTTGTGGAATGGGCAACAGGCTTGGTAGTCTTTACCTGCTTTTTTTAGGCCAACTCTCGAATCAATTAACTCAACAATATCTGTGCGGGCGAGTAAATCATCAATAAACTGTCGAGGGATCTTTCCGGCCATAGCTGTTGTTTTTTCCTGCGCTATCTTTGCGTTCTAAAATAAGATTTGAACACAATTACTGTGTTTATGAAAGACTAAAAGCAAGAAACCGAGCACTAGGCTCGGTTTGCTTGAATCATACATCTGTATGTGGGGGTTAGGCAGTTAATCGTTGCTTGATTAAGCCAGAAATCTTACCTAAATCGGCACGACCTTCAGCTTTGCTTTTGATAACTCCCATTACCTTACCCATGTCTTGCATACCCGCTGCATTTGTATCAGCAATAGCCGAGTCAATAAGAGCAATGATTTCTTCTTCACTCAATTGTTGAGGTAAGAATTCTTCAAGTGCTTTAATCTCATTGGCTTCAATTTCAGCTAAATCTTCACGGCCCGCATCAATGTACTGGGTGTAAGAATCGCGACGTTGTTTTACAAGCTTCACTAGAACAGCGGTAATACCGTCGTCATCAAGTGTAATTTGCTCGTCAATTTCACGTTGCTTGATTGCTGCAAGTACCATGCGGATTGGCTTAAGACGTTCTTTGTCTTTTGCCTTCATCGCATCTTTTTGCGCATCTTTTAGCGTTAATAAAAGGCTCATTTATACAAGACCAAATACTGATTAGTATAATTTAACGCGACGTGCGTTATCGCGAGAAAGCTTCTTCATGTGACGCTTTACTGCAGCAGCTTTTTTACGCTTACGCTCAGCTGTTGGTTTTTCATAGTGTTCGCGACGACGAACTTCTGAAAGGATACCTGCTTTTTCACATGAACGCTTGAAGCGACGAAGTGCTACGTCAAACGGTTCGTTCTCTCTTACTTTAATTACTGGCATTAAAAATTCACCTACCTAAATAATGAGCGTTGCTCAAGTTGATCAAATAACGATCAAGTGGTTCAAAAATGGTGCGGTATTGTAATCCGAAGCAACACCACATGTAAAGGATAATATTAACAGAAACTACGTTTGCAAAACAGTGTTAATTTGCCTCTCGCTGATATAAGCGGCAAATCACTTGTCCGGCGGTTTTTTCTTTTAAAAGCATCCAGTTATCTGGAATGTCAAGGCTGTTTAATTCGCTTTCGACTTCAACATATATTAGCGCTTGGGCAGTTAACCAGTTATTTTCTTCGAGTAAAAAACAAGTTTTTTCAGCTAAGTTTTGTCGAAATGGCGGGTCAACAAAAACCAAATCAAATTGCTCGTTTTGCGCATTATTAGCTAATAGAGAAAGGCTATTATCTTGTTTAATCACTGCATTATCTAATTTAAGCGTGCTAATATTTTCTTTTAGCTGAATAGCGGCACCTTTATCGAGCTCAAAAAAGGTAGCGCGTTGAGCAAAGCGAGATAAAGCTTCAAACCCTAAGCCGCCAGAACCGGCAAAGCAGTCAAGAACAGCTGCGCCTCGGGTATCTTGCATTAGCCAGTTAAACACCGTTTCTTTAATGCGATCTGTGGTTGGACGTAACCCTTGCACATCTTTTACAGGGAGTTTCCTACCTCGAAATTGTCCGCTAATGATACGAATAAAGCCATTTGCTGATTTATTGTTCGTTGCTTTCACTTGGCGGTTAGCTGTTGATTTTTTTCTCATTTAATTCACTAATCATTGGTAACTGACCCCTAGCTCAGATAATATTGTATGCAATAGCTAGCGTGTCATTTTTCTACTGCGCTAAAAGTGATAGTATTGCGACCTTAGCGATAGATGGTACCTGTTTATGTTTGGCTAAAATGCTGAACTGTCACCAAACTATTATTCATGTAAGTTTATCAGATTTTTATAAGTGGTTATTAGCAAGTATGGCAAAAAAAAGTAAATTCCTGTCTTGGTTTGGTTTTGGCAAATCAGATAAGCAACAAGCAGAGCAAGCAGCAAAAGAGGCTGATAACCAGAAGCAAATAGAAGAACAACAGCGAATTGAAGCCGAAAAGGCAGAAGCTGAACGTTTAGAACAAGAACGCATTGCGGCAGAAAAGGCAGAAGCTGAACGTGTAGAGCAAGAGCGTATCGCTGCAGAAAAGGCAGAAACGGAGCGTTTAGAACAAGAACGCTTTGCTGCAGAAAAAGCAGAAGCTGAGCGTTTAGAGCAAGAGCGTATCGCTGCAGAAAAGGCAGAAGCGGAGCGTTTAGCTCAAGAGCAGCAAGCGGCAGAACAACAACGTCAAGAACAACAAGCTCGTCTTGCTGAGCAAGAAGCAGCAATGAAATTAGAGCAAGAACGTGCTGCAGCAGAACAGGCGCAGCGTGAAGCCGAGCAAATTGCTGCAGAAAAGGCAGAGGCAGAGCGTGTAGAACAAGAACGCATTGCGGCAGAAAAGGCAGAAGCTGAACGTCTAGAGCAAGAACGCATTGCTGCAGAAAAGGCAGAATCGGAACGTTTAGAGCAAGAACGTATCGCGGCAGAAAAGGAAGAAGCGGAGCGCATAGAACAAGAACGCATTGCTGCAGAAAAAGCAGAAGCGGATCGTCTAGAGCAAGAACGTATTGCTGCAGAGAAGGCAGAGGCGGATCGTTTAGAGCAAGAACGCATTGCTGCTGAAAAAGCAGAAGCGGATCGTCTAGAACAAGAACGAATTGCTGCAGAGAAGGCAGAAGCTGCTCGCCTAGAGCAAGAACGTATCGCAGCAGAAAAGGCCGAGGCAGAACGTTTAGAGCAAGAGCGTATTGCTGCTGAAAAAGCACAAGCGGAACGTTTAGAACAAGAGCGCATTGCTGCTGAAAAAGCACAAGCGGAGCGCTTAGAGCAAGAACGTATCGCGGCAGAAAAAGTGGAAGCAGAGCGTTTAGAGCAAGAACGCATTGCGGCAGAAAAAGCGGAAGCAGAGCGCCTAGAGCAAGAGAAAGCTGCTCAAGCCGCTGCTGAAAAACCTAAGAAAGAAGGTTTCTTTGCACGTCTTAAAAAAGGTCTATTAAAAACTCGCGTTAATATCGGTTCTGGTTTTGCGTCTATATTTAGCGGTAAGAAAATTGACGATGAGTTATTTGAAGAACTAGAAACACAATTACTGACAGCCGATTTAGGTGTTGATACAACAATGAAGTTGATTGATAACCTAACCGATGCAGCCGATCGTAAGCAGTTAAAAGATGGCGATGCTTTATACGAGTTAATGAAGCAAGAAATGGCAAGTATGCTTAAAACCGCTGAGCAGCCGTTGGTTGTAAGCGGTGAGAAAAAGCCATTTGTTATCTTAATGGTGGGTGTAAATGGTGTAGGTAAAACCACCACGATTGGTAAATTAGCGAAGCAGTTCCAAAACGAAGGTAAGTCAGTGATGCTTGCTGCGGGTGATACCTTCCGTGCTGCAGCGGTTGAACAGCTGCAAGTATGGGGTGAGCGTAATAGCATTCCTGTGATTGCTCAACATACAGGTGCAGACAGTGCGTCAGTGGTTTTTGATGCATTTCAGGCGGCAAAAGCCCGTAATGTTGACGTGTTAATCGCCGATACAGCAGGGCGCTTGCAAAATAAAGATAACTTAATGCAAGAGCTTGAAAAAATTGCCCGTGTAATGAAGAAAATTGACCCAGATGCACCGCATGAAGTTATGCTAACTATTGATGCAGGTACAGGTCAAAACGCAATTAGCCAAGTTAAATTATTTAATGAATGTGTTGGTTTAACGGGCATTACTTTATCTAAACTAGATGGTACCGCTAAAGGTGGTGTGATTTTCGCCGTTGCAGATAAATTTAATATCCCAATTCGTTACATTGGTGTTGGTGAAGGTATTGATGATTTACGTACCTTTAATAGTAGTGACTTTATTGATGCACTATTTAGCCAAGACGAGGATGACGCATAATTAACTAAAGGGAGCTTGCTCCCTTTTTCGCTGCAAGATGATTGATAACTAAAATGATAAATTTTCAGCAAGTCAGTAAAACATACCCAGGTGGCCATCGTGCCCTTGAAAAAGTCAGCTTTCATATTAAGCCTGGCGAATTGGCCTTTTTAACCGGGCACAGTGGTGCAGGTAAAAGTACCCTATTGAAGCTTATTAGCTTGATGGAGCGCCCATCGGCAGGGCAGGTGCTTATAAATGGTGTTGATTTGAATGCGGTTAAATCACGCCAGATCCCATATGTACGCCGCGATATTGGTATCATCTTTCAGAATCACCGCTTACTAGAACGCTATTCAGTGTTTGATAATGTTGCCTTACCTTTAATTATTGAAGGCACGCACCACAAGCAAATAGCTAAACGTGTTCACGGTGCGCTTGATAAAGTTGGGTTACTTGATAAAGCGAAGTGTAATCCAGCAACCTTATCAGGTGGTGAGCAGCAGCGTGTTGGTATTGCTCGTGCTATCGTCAATTCACCGCCAATTCTATTAGCTGATGAGCCAACCGGTAACTTAGACCCTGAGCTTTCAATGGACATATTACGTTTATTCGAAGACTTTAATAATCATGGCACAACCGTACTGATTGCAACCCATGACATTGGCTTAATTGCGCGTATGCGTTATCGCAGCCTAACACTGAAAGATGGCCGTATGATTGACGATCCGTTAGCTGAGGGGGCACTATGAGTTTATTGTTTAAAAGCCGCAACAGCCAAAACGAACGTCAGAAAAAGTCATTTTTAGCAGCGCCTTATTTCTTCTTTATTAATCTTATTCGTCAAGGTGTGCATAGCTTAGGTGAAATGTGGCGAACACCTCTTGCTTCATTGATGACCATTGCCGTTTTAGGATTAAGCTTAACGCTGCCAGCGACACTTTATTTAGTGGTTAAAAATGTATCGCAAGTAAGCACTGGCTTTGAAGATGCAGCAGAGATTTCGTTGTTCGTAAAAGAAACTATGAGCGAACAACAAACACAAACCTTGGTTAAGCGTTTAGCACTCTACCCTGAAGTAGATAAAGTGGAGTTTGTATCAAAGGGCGACGCCCTCACTGAATTTAAACAAGTATCAGGATTTGGCCAAGCACTTGAATATTTAGATGCGAACCCGTTACCAGATGTTGTTATTGTTACACCGACAGCACGATACCGTCAGCCAAATACGGCAAAACAATTACTGCAAAAGCTTGAAGCCGAAAGAGAAATTGATTTTGGTAAACTCGATATTGCTTGGCTTGAGCGATTAAATGCACTTTTAAGTTTATTAAAAGAAAGCGTGATCACCATTGCTCTACTATTATTAACCTCCGTCACCCTGATCATTGGTAATACTATCCGCTTATCAATCATGGATAAGAAAGATGAAATTCAAGTGATGAAGTTAGTTGGGGCGACAAACACCTTTATTCATGCACCATTTTTATGGACAGGGATTTGGTACGGTATTATTGGCGGTTTGTTCTCTTTTATTTGTGTTGCATTAATGATGTGGTGGCTTGGTGCTGCTGTAAGTGATGTTGCGGGTGTTTATGAAACCAGCTTTGATTTAATTGGTTTAACACTCTCAGAGTTTGGCATTTTAGTCGCGCTTGCAACAGGCTTAGGATTTGTTGGTTCTTACTTATCAGTTAACCGCTACATAAAAGAAATTGAACCCGATAAAGTGTAATACCAATCGACTTAAGTATTTAACCAATCTAGCGAGCTAAATAAAGCGCTAACTGCGTTATAAATTTTTCATGTAGAACTACTATATGTCAAAATATATGCCTTGTTATCACTTCATTTATCTGTCGCTATAATTGGTCAGTAACTTAACACGATTGGTATGAATTTTTTGTTACACTGCTCTTTTAGCGATAAAATAGTAGTCGCTGTTAATTTATCAAAATATCACTCCAAGCTAGAATTCATCTCTTATTCAGCGTGTTAGCGTAGACTAAAAATAGATACAAAAACCACTTGATTTGAACTTTAAAAAAGTTTTTAATTGAAGTTAGCACTCTCGCTTAAAGAGTGCTAAGATGGTTTCAAATGTTTATCACTGAGGTGAAAAATGAGTAAAGATTTATACGCAATGGCACTTACTGCAGGTCAACAGAGCGCAAGTATGGACGGCTACCTTCAAGCGGTTAGCACTATTCCTATGCTTGATGCAGAGAAAGAAAAGCAGTTGGCGACACGTCTTCAGGAAGAAGGTGATCTTGAAGCTGCGAAGCAACTCATTATGTCGCATCTACGCTTTGTTGCTCATATTGCGAAAAGCTATTCAGGTTATGGCTTACCGCAAGCTGATTTAATTCAGGAAGGTAACATTGGTCTGATGAAAGCGGTAAAACGTTTCGACCCAAGTGTAGGTGTTCGCTTAGTTTCATTCGCAGTACACTGGATCAAAGCCGAAATTCATGAATACGTACTTAAAAACTGGCGTATCGTGAAAGTTGCAACAACAAAAGCGCAACGTAAATTATTCTTCAACCTACGTAAAAACAAAAAGCGTTTAGGTTGGTTTAACCAAGCAGAGGTTAGCACCGTTGCTAATGAGCTAGGTGTAAGTGAAAAAGAAGTACGTGAGATGGAATCACGTATGAGTGGCCAAGATATGGGCTTTGACTTAACGGGCGACGACAATGACGACGCACCGACAAGCACATACTCGCCAGTACAGTATTTAACAGATGGCAGTGCTGACCTTGCTGATGATATCGAAGAGCAGCAATGGCAAGAACAGTCTCATGCACGTTTATTCAGCGCGTTAAAAACCCTTGATGAGCGCTCACAAGACATCGTAAGTGCGCGTTGGTTAGCTGACGACAAAGCAACACTGCAAGAGCTTGCTGAGAAATATAACGTTTCTGCAGAGCGTGTTCGCCAGCTAGAAAAAACAGCGATGAAAAAGCTGCAATCAGCAATGAGCTAATAGCAATCGCTATAGCAAACCATCTTTAGTAGACTACAAAGCCTCGCAAATGCGGGGCTTTTTGTTTTAAAGGACGCGGTATGTCACAGATTGATTATCAACAAGTATTAGATGAAATCACAAGAGAAGTTCAACCATTACTGAGCCAAGGTAAGGTTGCTGATTATATTCCTGCGCTTGCAGAGGTTGAGCCAAACCAGTTCGCTATTGCGATTCATACAGTGGATGGGCAAACCTATTGTGCGGGTGATTGTGGTGCGCGATTCACGATTCAATCTGTGTCTAAGGTAATGACCTTAACCTTAGCACTTCAACGTTATGGTGATGAGCTGTGGCAACGAGTTGGTAAAGAGCCTTCAGGCACTGCTTTTAACTCTCTTACACAGCTTGAATTTGAGCAAGGCATACCACGCAACCCGTTCATCAACGCTGGTGCGATTGTTACCTGTGATGCTTTATATAGCCGTTTATCTGCACCGATGCATTCAATGCTTGAGTCATTTCGTCAGTTATCAGGGAATGCTCAGGTTGTTATTGATAAGAAAGTGGCAAATTCTGAGTATGAGTTTCGTCATCGTAATGCCGCGATGGCGCATCTAATGAAGTCATTCGGCAACTTTAATAATGAAGTGGATGATGTGTTATGGGCCTATTTTAACTTCTGTGCTATTGAACTGAACTGTTTAGAATTAGCAAAAGCTTACAATTACCTTGCTAATCAAGGCAAAGATGCCAACGGCAATAAAGTGTTGAGTGCAAGACAAAATAAACAACTAAACTCGTTATTGTTTACCAGTGGTTTATACGATGCTGCAGGGGATTTTGGCTACCGTGTTGGCATGCCGGGTAAGTCAGGGGTGTCGGGTACCATATTAGCTGTGCTACCGAATCAATTTACTGTGGCTGTTTGGGCGCCAAGACTTAACTCGTATGGTAACTCAGTAGCTGGGATAGCGGCCCTTGAGCGTTTATCCCAGAAACTGGATATTTCGATTTTTTAGTGGAGATTACTGATCCCAGTAAACTTGCTCTAAACAATCTTCACGTTCAGGTAAACCACGCGATAAACGTGGCGAATGCTGAACAAGTACTTCATAACTTGCACGGTTAGCGTATTTACTAATTTGTGCAAGCGATGAATACGTCATAGCAGGCTGCTGATGTTTCGCTGAGTTTGCCACATTAAGTTTGTGATAAACGTTTGCTGATAAGTCATGCAGTACCGCAGCTAGCGCACAGTCGCCTGCACCATTGGTATTTTTAATGCTGTCTGGACCACCCATAAACGGTGCGGTGTGGCTGTATGCACGAATTGGGTGTTGGCAGTCCTCTTTACGCATTGCGCGCGAAAATTCATAACGGTTAAAGTCAGCAATAGCGCCTGGCAAGAGCGGGTACTCTGTCTCACGCTTGAAAGATTCGTCTACGTAACCGGCCATAAACAAGCCTTTTTCGCCGGCCGTACAAATAACTAAATCAGTCCAGTCTAGTGCTTTGTCAGCAGCTAGAAGTGGATCTTCAAAGCCAGTGATAGCTAAACCTTCTTCTTCGTTCATCGCAAGAATGTCGACATGCTTTTTGACAAACTCTGCCCACCAAGTTGGGTCTTGTTCAATCAAGAACTTAGTACCGAGTGTTAAAACCACAGGCACACCGGCATCATTGGCATATTTCACTGCCTGCATGGTAGCTTCAGTCATGGTTTCATCACCTTGCGTACGCATTAAGTATGCGCTGATCACCAATGCTGAAGAGTTCTCGATGAGTTCTTTATCGATAGATTCAGGACGAAGGTGATTCATAAGCCCCGCGCTGATCGCGAAGGTACGTTCACCGGTTTCGTCAATAAGAGTAAAACAGCGACCAATTGGGCCATCGACAGGTTGAAGATAATCAAGATCAACGCGGCTAGATGTATTACATAAAAAACGATATGCATAGCTGCCGATTTTGATATTTTCACTCATTACCCCTAACAGCACCGAGCGGTCATCAGCTAGGGTTGAGTAGTTGTGCATGGTGTTACCCACCGTACCACCGGCAAACTCATAGTCGATCATGTTGTCGAGTTTCAGTCTGTCGTATAACGCATTGGTAATATCGCTATCGATCACTTGCGACATGCCACGGCGCAATTGAAATTCATCTAGGAAAGCTTGATCAACTTTCGCTTCAATATCCACCACAATTTGGTCGATACCCGTAATATAACTACGTTGTAGTCGTTCGGTTGAGTTAAGTTGATTTGTTAGTGGATCTTTGGCTTCCACCGGAAAATAATGTTTATGCCTGCGGCGTCCAGGAAATTTCATTTGCTACCCGTGTTGTAAGCTAAATAAAAAAAGCGCGAGATTATAGCGCAATATGGGTCCATTGAGCCATGAAAAAGCCGCTAAAATTTGCGTTAATTTTTTAGTGTAGCAGTATTTATTGCCCTTTTTATTTACTAACTAGGTATAATTACTCACAGTTTTACAAGATTTGTGTGATATATGAGCGAACAATTTAGCGACGAGTATTGGATGGAAAAAGCATTAAACTACGCCAATGAAGCGGCTGCGATTAATGAAATTCCGGTTGGTGCTGTGCTGGTAAAAGACAATCAACAGATATCTTATGGCTATAACCGCTCAATTACCGATAACGATCCATCTGCTCATGCTGAAATGATGGCAATCCGCGAAGCAGGTAAAGTACTTAATAATTATCGACTAATAGATTGCACCTTATATGTAACGTTAGAGCCCTGTTCGATGTGCGCAGGCTTGTTGGTTCATAGTCGTATAAAGCGACTAGTGTTTGGTGCCAAAGATGCAAAAACGGGATCGGCAGGATCAATTATGAATTTGCTACAAGAACCCAGACTTAATCACCAAGTTGAAGTAACCAGCGATGTTATGGGGGAGCAGTGTGGGGCGGTGATATCTCAGTTTTTTAAGCGTCGTAGAGAAGAGAAAAAGGCGGCAAAGCTGGCAGCTCGCAACGCCTAGTTATACAACCGGCGTTGCAGGAATTTGAGCTTCCATTAACTGCATCGCAAATAAGCGGCGACGCCAAATAACTTTTTTATGCGTGTTACGCAGCATGATACGACGGCGTGTCGCTGTCGAGTAAATAACATTACGCTTGAACTTGTGTGTCTTGCGTCTTCTTTTTAACATGTGTGCTCCTTAAGTGAGAGTAAAGCATGGCATGGTCCATTCCATTTCTACTAGAAGATAATGATCATTTGATGACAAGTAAACAGATTTCGGTGCTTGAAGTTAGTTGTTTTCTGACTTCTGTTGCTCTGTGTTGCTTTGTTGAGTGTTGTCGCTTGGTTTTTTTTCGCTCGCCTCTGTTGCAGGTTTTGCTTCTTCAGCGGTTTGTTGCTCGCTCTCGGGATCCGCAATTGCATCATTTTCGTCAAGCCAAACCAAGGCATCGTAATAACGACGAATGTTATCAACATACTGTACAGCAACATCGCCCCGAGCATAACCATATTTGGTTTTACGGTAATAACGTTTTTTAATTAAAAGCGGTAAGCGTTTTTTTACATCAGCCCATTTGTCGGGGCTTGCCCCTTCTTGTTCGGTAATAATCCGCGCGTCATTGACGTGTCCCCAGCCGACATTGTAAGACGCTAAGGCAAACCAGGTTCGATCGGGTTGCGGAATACGGTCTGGAATGCGAGAAATTAATTGTTCTAAATACTCAGCCCCCCCTTTGATATTTTGCTCTGGAGCTAGGCGGTTGCTTACACCAACATGTTTTGCCGTTGCTTGAGTGAGCATCATTATGCCACGCACACCCGTTGGTGACTTCGCTTTTGGGTTCCACATTGATTCTTGGTAGCTCAGCGCGGCGAGTAGTCGCCAATCTATGTTACCTGCGTATTGCTCGAACCAAGGTTGGTACTTAGGTAAAGTGTCTTTTATTGCTTCGATATACGCTAGCGTATTCACATAATTGAATTGGCGAACATGACCGAAGTATTTTTCTTCTAGCACATAAAGCTGGTTGCTTTGTTTTACATCGCCAAAAAATGGCACCATTAAGGCATATAATGAGTCGTCACCATCTTTTCTAAGTAGCCAAGCGATAGGGTCATTGCGGGTAACCGAGAAACCTATACTCAAATTTGGGTGATAGCGGCGAAATAGTGATAGGGTGTGTGAATCTGCTAAGGTGTAATCAATTTCACCGTCGATGACAGCTTGTAAAAGCTCTTCTTCATCCATGTCTTCTGTTTCGTTCCAGCTAAGTTCTGGATTGAGCTGTTTTAATTGTTGTAGTGCCAGCGAGTGACTGCTTTTGGCTAGAACAGTCAGGTTGCCTGTTAAATCTGCAAACTCACGTGGTCTATTACGGCCTTGTTTATAAACTAGTTTTTGGCTAATGCTACGATAGGTGGGGCCAAACCGATAATGCTCAGCACGAATTGTATTATAGGTAAGACCCGAGGCAATAAGATCTAAATCACCACTTTCTAAACGCGCAAACATATCGGAGAGATTGAAAAAAGGCACCATTTCGAGTTCAACACCGACATAGTCAGCAAATTCTTGCGCTAACTCATATTCAAAGCCTTGCACACCTTGTGGTGCTTGATAGTAATTACTCGCGCCAGCTAATGTGCCGACTCTAATTTTGTTCTGTGCCTTGATATGTGCAAGCTGCGAAGATTGCTGTTGCATATCGCACGCACATAACATGAGCACTAAACTAAAAATAGCGAGTAACTTTTGCATAGATTATAAATGCCCCTTAAACCATTACCTTACCGTTATAGCAAAACTTCAAAGCCGCGTCACTTGGCGAATAGTTTTAGTTATCTATTTAAAAATTAATAACAATAACAGGGTTGCTGAGAGATAAGTCATACAGAACAAGAACCTGCAGAGAAATAAAGAGTACTAAGTTGGTTAATTGTTGCGACCATAATAGCGGTTATGAAGATTATTTAAATAAAAGCGTAATTTTGAGTTAAATCTAGACGTTATTTGCACTATAATATGCGCCTAAAATATCGTTCAATCCCTAACCCCGGATGAAAATACCTATGTTGATCCTTCGTGGTGCACCAGCACTTTCCGATTTTAGAGTTCAGAAAATTTTAGCGCGTTGCCAACAGGCACAACTTCCAGTCACTGACGTTTACGCTGAGTTCATGCATTTTGCTGATCTTACAGCTGAGCTTTCAGCTGATGAGCAAACAAAGCTTGAAAAGCTGCTTACTTATGGTCCAACGATTGCCGAGCACACCCCTGCTGGCACGTTAATTCTTGTAACGCCGCGTCCTGGTACTATCTCGCCTTGGGCATCAAAAGCAACTGATATCGCACATAACTGTGGCTTAAGCCAAGTCCACCGTGTTGAGCGTGGTATTGCATACTACGTTGAAGGTAATCTATCAGCTGAGCAAACAGCTGAAGTTGCAGCGTTATTACATGACCGTATGACTGAAGCAACGCACGCGGATATGGCTGATGCAGCTAAATTGTTCCGTCACGACGAACCACGTCCAATGTCATCAGTTGACATTTTAGGTGGTGGCCGTGAAGCGCTTGCAAAAGCAAACGTTGAGCAAGGTTTTGCGCTTGCAGAAGACGAAATTGATTACTTGGTAGAAAACTTCCTAAAGTTAGGGCGTAACCCGAACGACATCGAATTATTCATGTTTGCACAAGCAAACTCTGAGCATTGTCGTCATAAAATCTTTAACGCTGATTGGACAATCGATGGCATCGAACAGCCAAAATCATTGTTCAAAATGATCAAAAATACCTATGAGCAACACCCTGAAAACGTGTTATCTGCATATAAAGATAACGCTGCGGTAATGAAGGGTTCTGTAGCGGGTCGTTTCTTCCCGAATAGTGAAGGCGAGTACGCATACCATCAAGAGAACATCGAAATCTTGATGAAAGTTGAAACGCACAACCACCCAACAGCGATTGCGCCATTCTCAGGTGCATCAACAGGTTCTGGTGGTGAAATTCGTGATGAAGGTGCTACAGGCCGTGGTTCTAAGCCTAAAGCTGGTTTAGTTGGTTTCACTGTATCTAACCTACGAATTCCTGGTTACGAGCAACCATGGGAAAGCGATTTTGGTAAGCCAGGTCGTATCGTTAATGCACTGGATATCATGACTGAAGGTCCATTAGGTGGCGCGGCATTCAATAACGAATTTGGTCGTCCTAACTTACTTGGTTACTTCCGTACATACGAAGAAAAAGTATCAAGCCATAATGGTGAAGAAGTACGTGGTTACCACAAGCCAATCATGCTTGCAGGTGGTTTAGGTAACATTCGTTCTGAGCATGTTCAAAAAGGTGAAATCCCTGTAGGTGCAAAACTTATCGCACTAGGTGGTCCGGCAATGAACATCGGTCTTGGTGGTGGTGCTGCGTCTAGTATGACATCAGGCCAATCAAACGAAGACTTAGACTTTGCATCGGTACAACGTGAAAACCCAGAAATGGAACGTCGTTGTCAGGAAGTTATCGATAAATGTTGGCAGCTAGGTGATGCAAACCCAATCGCTTTCATCCACGATGTGGGTGCAGGTGGTCTTTCAAACGCATTCCCTGAGCTTGTAGACGACGGTGGTCGTGGTGGTAAATTCCAACTTCGTGATATTCCAAACGATGAGCCGGGTATGGCACCACACGAAATTTGGTGTAACGAATCTCAAGAGCGTTACGTATTAGCGGTTGCTGCTGAAGACTTCGCGCGCTTTGAAGCAATCTGTAAACGTGAACGTGCACAATATGCGGTTATTGGTGAAGCGACAGAAGAGCGTCACTTAACGGTTGAAGATAGCCACTTCGGTAACAACCCTGTTGATCTTCCGCTTGATGTTTTACTTGGTAAAGCACCAAAAATGCACCGTGAAGTGGAATCTAAAAAAGCGCAATCACAGCCATTAGACGTTGCTAACATTGATGCGGCAGATGCTGCACAGCGTTTATTACGCTTACCAACGATTGCTGAAAAAACATTCTTAATCACCATTGGTGACCGTACGGTAACGGGTTTAGTTGCGCGTGACCAAATGGTCGGTCCTTGGCAGGTGCCAGTAGCAAACTGTGCGGTAACAGCCGCTGCGTTTGATACTTACCACGGTGAAGCAATGTCACTAGGTGAACGTACACCAGCTGCACTTTTAAACTACGGTGCTTCTGCTCGTTTAGCTGTGGCTGAGTCACTAACGAACATCGCGTGTGCGAACATCGGTGGCCTTGAAAATATCAAGCTATCTGCAAACTGGATGGCCGCAGCTGGTCACCCTGGCGAAGATGCAGGTCTTTACGAAGCTGTTAAAGCGGTGGGTGAAGAGCTTTGTCCGGCGCTTGGTTTAACTATCCCTGTCGGTAAAGACTCAATGTCGATGAAAACTCAATGGGATGAAAACGGTGAGCAAAAATCAGTTACTGCACCATTATCACTGATCATTACTGCTTTTGGTCGTGTTGAAGATGTGCGTAAAACAGTGACACCAGAACTTCGTACTGATAAAGGTGAGTCATCACTACTATTAGTTGATTTAGGTGCGGGTCAAAACCGTATGGGTGCATCAAGCCTTGCACAGGTTTATAAGCAACTAGGTGATGTGACACCTGATGTTGATAACCCAGCACTATTAAAAGGTTTCTATGAAGCAATGCAAGCGCTTGTTGCTGATAACAAGTTACTTGCTTACCATGACCGTTCTGATGGTGGTTTATTCACGACTATCGCTGAAATGGCATTTGCTGGTCACACGGGTGTAACTGTTGACCTTGCTGGCTTAACAGGTTCAGACATCGAAGCGCTTTATAATGAAGAGCTAGGTGCAGTTATCCAAGTGGCAAACGCTGACTTAGACGCAGTGAAAGCAGTTCTTGCAGATCACGGCTTAGCAGCTATCAGCCATGAAATTGGTGCACTAAACGCTGATGACCGCGTGCTATTCACTCGTGGTGATGATGTGGTTCTTAACCATACGCGTACTGAGCTTCGTACGATTTGGGCAGAAACAACTTATCAAATGCAGGCACGTCGTGATAACCCTGAGTGTGCTAAGCAAGAGTTTGACGCTAAATTTGACGCAAAAGACCCAGGTCTTAACGTAAAACTAAGCTTTGACTTAAACGAAGATGTTGCAGCGCCTTACATTGCAACTGGTGCGAAGCCGAAAATGGCGATTCTACGTGAGCAAGGCGTTAACTCTCACTTAGAAATGGCTGCGGCATTTAACCGTGCAGGCTTTGCAGCGGTTGACGTGCACATGAGCGACATTCTTGAAGGTCGTTTAACACTTGAGCAATTTAAAGGCTTAGTGGCATGTGGTGGTTTCTCTTACGGTGACGTATTAGGTGCAGGTGAAGGCTGGGCTAAGTCAATCTTATTTAATGAGATGGCGCGTGAGCAGTTCCAAAGCTTCTTCCACCGCGAAGATACATTCAGCTTAGGTGTGTGTAATGGCTGTCAAATGCTTTCAACATTGAAAGAATTGATCCCAGGCACTGAGCATTGGCCACGTTTCGTAACGAATAAGTCAGAGCGTTTTGAAGCTCGCTTTAGCCTTGTAGAAGTGCAAGAAAACCCATCGGTATTCTTTAATGGTATGGCTGGTTCACGTATGCCTATCGCTGTTTCACATGGTGAAGGTCATGCTGAGTTCGCAAACGCTGATGCAGTTAAAGCAGCGCTTGAGTCAGGTACTGTGGCAGTGAAGTTTGTTGATAACTACGGTAACCCAACAACGCAATACCCAGCTAACCCGAATGGCTCACCAGAAGGTATCACAGGTATTACTTCTACTGACGGTCGTGCAACGGTGATGATGCCGCACCCAGAGCGTGTATTCCGTACGGTTGCTAACTCATGGCACCCAGATGAGTGGCGCGAAGATAGCCCATGGATGCGTATGTTCCGCAACGCTCGTAAAAACGTTGGCTAGAACTTAGTTATGTACCTAGCTATACAAGCTAGGTTCATACAAACCGTTTAAACTAAAAAGGCTGCACTATCATGTGTGGCCTTTTTGTTTATAATGACGCTAGTTGCTAGTAAGTGTAAGTTCAAAGGCAAGGAGAGTTTTTTGAGTTTTAAGCGAGCGTGTATTGGGTTGCTAGGGATCGTGCTAAGCATGGCACTGCTGGCGTATCTGTTCAGACTGCCACTGACATCGTGGTACTTAACGCCTATGCTCAGTAAAAATGGCGTTGCGCTTCACTGTGTTGATTGGTCATTAACTCGCAAGCTTGATTTGAATATCGAGAAATTATGCTTAACCTACCAAGGACAGCAAATTGAGTTAGCTGGCATTATTGCGAATAAGCAACAGGTTAGTGTTTCTCGCGCTAACCTCATCGTTAGTGACCTTATAAATAAACAACAACCAGACGCTTCACAGACTGAATTTAAAAAGCTTGCCTTGGTATTACCCGAGCAAAGACCGCTAATAAACATTGAGCAGCTTGATGTAGTCTCACCGTTTACCGACACCCCTGTTAGGTTGGCGATACAAGAAAAACGCCTAAACCATTTTACGATTTCGCGGGATCTTAATGCAGACGTTGCAATATCTAATTATGAAGTCAAAGCCAACATCACGTTTGATGAGCAAGTGGCAGAGCGATTCGTAACATTGCCAACAAGCAGCCATTTTACCACTCAATCACAGATTAAGTTTGATGGAATTACAGTTGGAATTGAAAGCTCAATCAATGCAAGTTATCAGCATGCTCTAGCGCAATGCGACTTAGGTTTTGCTAGTGAAGGGCAATTGAGTGCTAAGTATCAATTAAATCAACAGCATTTATACGCGGATTTATCAGCTTTACAAAATCAACTTAGTGCAAACCGAGACTGCTTAAACACCATCGCAGACCAGCAGCATCAATCATTTGTTGAAGCGCAGTTACCGCTTACTTGGCAGTTACACATTGAAAAACCAGTTAGTGTAGAAGGTAAGTTGCTATCAATCCCAACTGTAAAGCTGCAAGCTATAGAAGGGCAAAGTGAGGTGACAGTCAGTAATACGACCCTTTCTTTACAGGATCCGCTGGCATCACTTAATAGCCAAGTTAGCATTGATTTTAATAGTAAAGATATTGATGAGCTTAAGCTAAACGCACATTTGCATGAAGAGAACGTCAGCGCTGATTTTCAACTGTCGTTGGATTCACTCCCTGCATTTTTAGATTTTCAGGCTGATGGCGCTCTGGTTAAGGGGATTGGGGCTAAAGGAAAGCTAAATATCGATGACTTATTTACTAGCCCTACAGCTAAACTGAATACTAATATCAGTGTTAAAAATGCCCTAATATCGGGTGCACAGATAGCTGATTTTACCAGCGTAATTGACGCTGAGCATAATGCCCAGCGGCACCTAGTTGTTAACGCTAATAGCAAAGTTAAATCATTAACTTATGATGATATGAATGCAGCAAAAATCAGCAATGAGCTTACTCTTAGTACAGATCTCAGTGTGGGGGAGTTATTTGTTGATATTGATGCCAAAACCACGGCCGCTAAATTATCAACAGCAGAGCTCACCTTAAATAAGTTGTCAGTCGTTTCAAAGGCTCTTCAAAGCCGCGCCTTGCAGGCAACGCATCATGTATTTGCAGATGGTTTTGAAGCACTTGTTAGTCATCATATGTCTGAGGTTGCGCACCCATTTGAATTGGTGATACCAGAGCAGGCAGTATCCAAGCTAAACCCGATAATTGCTCAGTTTGAGCCGCTTGCTACCGTCACTGATGGGGTTGTTTCAGGCATTATAAAAGGGGATGTAAATCTTCAACAAGCACAAGGGCGCGTGCAAATAAGTAAATTCAGTGCGCTTTATAATGATTACCTAGCGAATGATTTTGCAGTGAATTTGAACGGCACGTTTAATTCAGGGCAGCTTAATATTGCAGCGACTAAATTTACACTCAATGAACTGCGCGCAGGTGCCGTGGTCAAAAATATACAAGGTCAGTTGCAGGTAACGGCTAATCAGCCTTGCGCAGCTAATCTAACTGGTCAGGTTATGGGCGGGGCATTTGTGGTGAATAAGTACTGCCCACTCAGTGATAACCAAACAGCGACTGTTAAATTTGAAAATATTGATGCCAGCAAATTGGTCACCCTTGATGCTGAATCAGGGATTAGCTTAAGTGGGCGCTTAGCAGGCACCTTACCCGTAGTAATAAGTAAACAGGGCATTGAGGTAAAGCAAGGGCAGTTAGTTAATCAGGGTGATGGTAAATTACTGATCACCAATAATGCGGGTTTTGACGCTGTAAAAGCGCAGCAACAGGAACTGAGTACCACGCTGAGTTTACTCGAGAATTTAGATATTAAAAAACTACGTAGCAGTGTTAACCTCAAACCGGATGGATGGTTGCATTTAGGTGTTAATTTAGAGGGTTATAATGAAGCCCAGCAGCAAGCAGTGAACTTTAATTATAATCATGAAGAGAATGTATTTACTTTACTTAGAGCGCTGCGTTTAAGTGATGAAATTACTCAAAGAGTTGAGAAAGAGTATGCAAAAAAAGGAAGCAATGATGGCTAAGTGGTTAGTAATGCTGACGGCAGTAGGCATGCTGAGTGCCTGTACGCACCGTGTTGAGGTGGCAGCAAAAGAGCCGATTACAATCAACTTAAATGTAAAAGTTGACCATGAGATCCGCGTAAAAGTGGATAAAGAACTTGATACCTTATTCAGTGATGACAGCGAATTATTCTAAGGAGCACACATGCGTAAATTACAACTTAAAAAACTAAATGTGATCACCTTGATCAGTGCTGTTTGTTTATCTTTCTCTGCTTGGGCTATCAGCCTTGATGATGCAAAAAGCCAAGGCTTAGTAGGTGAAGACAGCTCAGGCTATTTAGGTTTAGTGGTTAATAACAGCGAAGCAAAAGCGGTCGTTGATGAAATTAATGCAAAGCGTAAAGAGCAATATTTAAAACTTGCGAAAAAGAACAATCTTTCGTTAGCGCAAGTTGAAGCCCTTGCAGCTGCTAAAACTATCGAAAAAACGAAGCCGGGTCACTACATTGAAGTGAACGGTGAGTGGGTAAAAAAATAACTCACTAAATTTAATCGCTATAAAAAACAAAAAGCCAGCATTGCTGGCTTTTTATCTTTATAACGCCGGTAGGTGTTAGCGCTTATCGATGCAGTTTTGCAGCAGCTGCTGCCAAAAGTCGATGCCTTTGCGTCTTGCAAGTTTAATATTGTGCTCTGGGATCGATTCAGGTTCATCGTAGTTATCTAACGCTTCGCTCATACTGGCTTCGCGGATCAGATGCAGTGTTGGGTAAGGTGCACGATTCGTATAGTTTGCAGCATCGCTGTCATCGCTATCAGCAAATACATAGTCAGGATGAAAGTTGGCTATTTGATACTTACCTTCATAGCCTTGTGCAGCTAAAAGCGCATTGGCTAAATCGACTAAATCTAAGAACTCTTCAAAATCCTTAAAGCCTTGCTCAAACATTAACAAAGTAGTTTCGCGCTCTGCAAGTTGGTCTAATGCGCTACACTGCTCAAGCATATCCATTACTGCATCATCAAGCGTAATAGACTGACTGATTTGATAATGAATGCAATTGCTTTCAACTTCTTTACGGGCAAACGGGCAGAAATTGTATTTTACGATTACGCTTGATACCCATTCGCGCATTTGTATTTCTGGGCGATTCATCGCTTGCTTTGAAGTCACATTATTTCTCTATTCTATTTTACTTTTCTATCTTACTTTTCTAAGTAATGCTCAATTAAATTAACCGTTTTACTGATGGCGCCTTGATTGTTAGCAACGCATTTCTGAGCTTGCTGACCGAGCTTAATCGTCTTTTGTACATCAGTACTCAAAGCGATAAGTGTGTCAGCAAGGTGATTTTCATCGGTAACGGTTTTAGCTCCTTGAGCACTAATCAGCTCAGGATAAATATGGTCAAAGTTATAGGTATGAGGACCTGCTACTACGCCAACAGAAAACGCTGCTGACTCTAACGGATTATGCCGCCTCGCTCGATTAAACTACCACCAACATAGCTGATGTTTGCCACACCATATAAGCATTGTAACTCACCTAACGTGTCAGCTAACACAACTTGTTGGTTGTTATAGTTATCTTCACTGCGACGACTAAAGCTCAAATTTGAGTTTTTTAATATCTCCGCGACTTTATCAAATTGCTCTGGGTGACGTGGAGCAATAATCAAAAGTGCGTGGGGTAACGCTTTTAACAGCTTTTCATGAGCAGTTAAAATAAGCTCATGTTCAACAGGGTGAGTGGAGCCTGCAACCCAGATAAAGCGCTCGTTGTTATACTGTTTTTTTAGTGCTGCAACTTTATTTAATTGCTCTTCTGTAGGTGTGATATCAAATTTAATTGAGCCAAATACGCGTGCCTTTTCAGGCTTTAAACCAAGTTCAATAAAACGTTTGGCATCATTTTGATTATGACTAGCAAGATCGCTAATAGACTGCATTATCACCTTAGTTAAAGGCATTACCTTTTGGTAGCCTTGCTGTGATTTAGCTGAAAGCCGGGCATTTAGAACAAGTACTTTTGTACCGGTGTTGTTGCTTTGTGCCATAAGGTTTGGCCAAAGCTCAGTTTCTAAAATACACAGTACCTTTGGCTGGATACGTTTTAAAAATCGATTCGTAGCGAAGAAAAAATCAATCGGTAAATAACAGCAGCTAACTGCATCTTTAAAGTTATTTTTTATTTGCTCGCGACCCGTTGGGGTATTACAGGTTACTAAAATAGTAAGTGTTGGATTTTCTGATTGAACGGCCTTAATAAGCGGCGTTGCTGCTAACACTTCCCCTACAGAGGCACAATGGAAAACAACATCGTGATGTGACAAATTCGAAAAGCCAAAGCGCTCAGCAAAATGCTCACGGTAACCCTTATTCTTTTTGCCACGTAAAACATACAGGTAAAAAACAACCAGTGGGCTTAGTAGGTATAAAAGTAAAGAGTATAAAATGCGCGCCATAATTTTTAATATACAGAGTTTTAGGGTAGTTTAACGTTAATCGAGCTGTTGCCAATAGTTAGTCTGCAGATAACTGTAATTATCCAGTCGATATTCATAAAAGTACGATAAACTGAACACAAAGAAATAAATCTGTGGAATAATAACATTATTACTCCTGCCAAAGTTTGTTCCAAAGAGGGATATTCATGCCTGAATTAGATTCTGTAGCAGCAAGCTACTTAGAAAGTTTGAACCGCCATCAAATGTTATTTGAAACGATGGATACTTATCACCCAGAAGTGATGCAATTACTTGAAGCATGTCACAGCGCTTTGCAAGCAGGTGGTAAGGTAATTTGGTTTGGTAATGGCGGTAGTGCGGCTGATGCACAGCATTTAGCTGCTGAGTTTGTCGTGCGTTACAAATTGGAGCGCGGTCCACTAGCTTCAATCGCATTGACAACAGATACCTCAATTTTAACCGCTCACAGTAACGACTATCATTTTGATACTGTATTTGAGCGCCAAGTGCAGGCGTTATGTAAACCTGAAGATTTAGTGATTGGCTTAACCACCTCTGGTACTAGCCCTAACATCAACCTAGCACTGGCAGCTGCAAATGAAATTGGTGCCTTTACAGTGGCATTAACAGGCCGAGATGGCGGTAAGGTAAAAGATATCGCTAAGCTACCAATTATCATTAAAAATGATGAAACAGCGCGTATCCAAGAAGCGCATATGTTCATCGGACATTGGTTATGCGAAGCCATCGATATGGTTGTAGCGGAGCAAAAGTAATGGATTTAGCGTTACTAAAAAACCTTTCAAAGGCACGTATTTTGGTCGTTGGTGATGTCATGCTAGATAGATACTGGCATGGCGATTCAGGACGTATTTCGCCTGAAGCCCCGGTACCTGTTGTCAAAGTCAGTAAATTTGAAGACAAAGCTGGTGGTGCAGCAAACGTAGCAAAAAATATTGCTCGTTTAGATGGTAAAGTAGGCTTATTAGGTTTAGTTGGTGAAGACGAAAGCGGGCAAATCCTCGAAACAATTTTAAGTTCAGAAAAAATTGATTCGCAATTAGTGAGTGTTTGCGATTTACCGACTATTTCAAAAATGCGTGTAATCAGCCGTCATCAGCAAGTTGTTCGTTTAGATCTTGAAGAGAACTTTACTGAGCAACACAGCCAATTGTTATTAAACCGTTTAGAGCTGGTTTTAGATGACTACGATTTTGTGTTGTTTTCTGATTACAACAAAGGCTCTCTGAGTTTAATTCAACAAATGATTCAGGTTGCAAAGAAAGCGGGTAAAACGGTACTTATCGACCCTAAATCATCTGATTTAAGCTTATACCGTGGTGCTGATTACATAACCCCTAACTTAAACGAGTTTAAGCTTGCTGGTGGTAAAACTGATTCTGAGCAAAGCTTGACCCAAAGCGCTCGTAAGCTAATCAATGAAGCGGGTATTGCTGCTATGCTGTTAACTCGCTCAGAGCAGGGGATGTCGTTAATCAGCCAAGCAGAAAAACATGATTTTGCAGCCCAGCAGCTTGAAGTTAGCGATGTTACTGGCGCTGGCGATACCGTAATCGCGACGCTTGCAGTGATGCTTGGTGCGGGAATGGCTGCAAAAGATGCGGTTGAAATTGCTAACCTCGCTGCTGGTATTGCAGTGAGTAAACTGGGTGCCGCAACTGTGTCGCCAGAAGAGTTGAGCCGTAAGCTTGGTCAATACTTGCAGCAAACCGGCGAGCACTACCAAACGCCGTTTGAGGATGTGCTTCAGCATATTGAGTTTGCTAAGCAAAATGGTGAAAAAATAGTTTTCACTAATGGTTGTTTTGATATTCTTCACGCAGGCCATGTACGCTATCTTGCTCAAGCTAAAGCGCGAGGTGACAGACTTGTTGTTGGCTTAAATAATGATGAATCAATCACTCGCTTAAAAGGTCCAGAAAGACCGATTAATCCATTGGATGAACGTGCCATGGTATTAAGTGCACTGGCGTCAGTTGACTGGGTTATTCCATTTGGCAGCATTGAAGAAAATGACACGCCAGCTAAGCTTATTGAGCAAATTAGCCCTGATGTACTTGTAAAAGGCGGCGATTACACTGTCGATCAAATTGCCGGTGCCGATCATGTTCTACGCCATGGCGGAAAAGTCGAAGTACTTGAGTTTCTTAATGGTTGCTCAACATCAAATGTAATTAGCAAAATTAAAAGTTAATAAAAAAGCCAACATTTGTTGGCTTTTTTGATTCTAAAAGTTCATTTCATATTTCATAAATGCGGAGGTTTCAGTGTCTGATTCCCCCAATGATTTATTTTTAGCAGCAAGAGCACCGAAAGAGATTCTTCCTTGTAATGCTAACATTCTGTAGCGCAGCTCTAATTGTGTGCTATCAATGGCATTTTTAGTGATTGTATGCCCTAAATCTGGGTTGCTAGGGTAAAGATCTACATTGTCGTTGTTGTAATCAACCTGACGCAGTTTAACTTGCCAATCGTTACCATTTCTATGCTGCCCAAGCACTGTGAGTACCAGGGATTCTGTGTCGTTATCAAATGTAGAACCAATTGTTCTCCCTTGATAGCGATAACCAGAATTGTATTTACCATGCTCGTAATAGCAGTTATAGGAGATCACAGCGCCAGGCACAGATTCATCACCAGAGCATGAAACTACAGTATCAATGTATTCAATGTTTACTTTGATATTTTGCTCTGCAAATGGAACTGTTGTCTCTACACCCGCTAAATACGCTCTGTCTGCGGGCTTAAAGTAGCTACTAGCATCTTCGCCAATCGTACTTACATAAATAGCGTACGGGTATGAATAGAGAGTATCTGACCAGCGTAAATCAATACCTGCCAGTTGGTTGCCTAATTTTGACTTCTCAGCTTCAGTACAGTCTTGCGACCCATCAGGGCAAGTACTTTTACCTGTAACCATATCAAAAAATTCTGAGATAGATTGGGGTTCACCATCCCCGCCCCATTGTGCAGACCAGCTTAGAGCAACCTCAAGTTGCTGAATTGGTCTAAAGTTCACTCGGCTACTCCAAAGTAGCGCATCAGGGACTGCTCGGGTAGATTCAAGCTTAGCCATTTGAGTTGTTAAGCTCCAAGGACCAATCCAACTCAACCAAGCTGATTCAAAAGCAGTGGCTTTTTCACGACTAATGCTGAAAGCTTGTAAAGGTTTACTATTCGCTGTGAGAATTAGACTGTTGTCAACACCAGGTCCCCAGAATTGTTCAACTGCACCTGCACGAAAGACCCAATTGCCAATTTTATAGGCAAGGTAACTATGGTCAAAAGTAATATCATCACAATCAGTAAGCGCTTGATGATCTTCAGCTATATCTGATTGAACCATGCCCTCTAAGTAGCATTTTCGACCATCAGAACGATAATTAACTGCTAGTTTACCAGCTAAACTTTCACCTAAATAACTATAAGCGACGGTCGCTTCTGATTTTTGTGTGTTGGTAGCGCCAAAACTCGTGGCTGGTAATGTATCTGTTGATAGAAAAACTTCGCTATGGAAATTGTGCTGTTCGGTATTTTCGGCTTTATATCTGTGCTTTACACGAAGTAAAGCATCTTGAACAAAACTAGGTAATTGCTCTAATGTGGTGTCATTTAGTTCATCAATAAAGCTATTCCACATTAGTGGATATGTAGTTACAGGGGCTTTAATTACTCCTGTATCCGCTAATAATTGAATGTCGGCTCGTAAGCCATAATCGTCTGGTTTAACCCAAGGTTCAGCAGCTAGAGGTAGACTAAATGCGCTAGCAAGAGCGAGTAATAAAAGTGTTTTTTTAGGCAATGCTTAATTCTCGGTTTGTTTTTTGGGACTAGAAGTCTATCAACCCTACATGATGATTGCAGTAAATAATTCACAACGAGCAATTCGTCTAGGTATCGTAAAAGGAACTCAATTTGATGTATAATCTGGCAAATTTTATAATTTAAAGTGTAATGGAAAAAAAACGCCTTTTATTTATCCCCGTGTCATCATCTGAAGGAATAGGTGAATACATGCGTTCGTTATCATTTGCTCATTATTTAGATGAGTGTTTTCCCGATCGTTTAGACATCCACTTTTTATTAAATAAACATACAAATTACGCCCTTGATTGCCCATTTGATACAACACTCATAGAGCAATCAGCGACAAAAGAAACACGTAAGGTTAATCAATTAATTGAAGCATTTAAGCCTAACTTGGTGGTTTTTGATTGTGCAGGTAGAGCCGCCCAAATGAAAACAGCAAAGCGTGCTGGGGCTAAAGTGGTGTTTATTTCACAGCATAATAAAAAAAGAGCGAAAGGCTTAAAGCTAAATCGTTTAAATTTAATAGATAGACATTGGGTTGCCCAACCTGATTATTGTATTGAAAAAATAAGCTTCAGTGAGCGACTAAAGCTCAAGCTTTTTCCTTTGTCACCTCCGGTAAATGTGGGTCCTTTTTTCTCTCAATCATCAAGTTCCGAAACGTACCAATTGTTAGCTCAGTTAAATCTTACGAATGAAGCTTACTTTTTAGTCAATGCTGGGTCAGGTGGGCACGGTGAAAAGAACCAGTTATTTGCTGATGTTTTTTATCAAGCAGCCAAGAAAATAGCGACAGAAACAGGGCTTAAAGGTGTTGTTGTTTTTGGTTCAAACTACCCAAATAATCTACCCGAAGATGATAACCTGATCATTTTAAAAAGTTTACATGCAAGTGAATTTGTTGGTGTATTAGCAAATGCTAAATTTGCAGTGTTATCAGCAGGGGACAGTTTATTACAAGCTATTTCACTTAAAGTCCCGACGGTTGCTGCAGCAATTTCAAAAGACCAACCGAAACGTTTGCAAAACTGTGTAGACAGTAACTTAACCTTAGCTGCAGATCCAACGTTAGCCAGTTTGAGTGATGCTGTTAAGCAATTATTGGTACCAGCAACGTATCAAGCAACTAAAAACGTTTTGGCGAAAATAAAACCTCATAATGCCAAAAAAGAAATGCTGCAAGGGGTGTCTGAGTTATTGTTTGGGATTTCTAAATGAAGGTTGCCATAGTTATTGATTCTTTGGTTGGCGGTGGGGCTGAGAAAGTTATGCTGACGCTGGCTGGCGAGCTTTTGGCTCAACAACATGAAGTTGTCATGCTTAGTTTAGCGAACTCGATTGAATATACCTTACCATCACAGCTAAATGTTGAGTGTTTGTTTGACCATAAAGCAAAAAAAGTTGATAGGTTCTGGCAACTAAAAAAAAGCGTAAAACGTATCGAAAATTGGTTTGCACAATACCAATCTAAAAACGGGGAATTTGATCTCGTTTTATCAAATTTAGATCGCAGTAATAATTTGCTAATTTGCAGTACTATTAAACATGTTTTCTATGTCATTCATAACTCAATTTCGGCTGAGTTAAATAGACAAAAGAAACTTGGACCATTTGCTTATCAATATTTACTGAAAAGTAAAAAGCGCTTGTCAGGACAAAACTTAATTTGTGTTTCTGAAGGTATTGAAAGTGAAATTAAGCAGCAAAAGTTGATTGCTCCCCAAAGTATCACAACAATTTTTAACCCGTTTAATGTTCAAAGCATAGTCAAAAAAGCGAGTGAAACTGAGTTAGGATTACCACGTGAGCCCTATATTATTCACGTAGGTCGTTTAGCAAAACAAAAAAGACATGATGTTTTATTTTCAGCATTTGCTAATTTAAATACATCCCATAAGCTTGTTTTATTGTGTAATAAAGTTAATAAAGCCGCCAAACTTGGTCGCCAACATGGTATTGAAGATAGGCTTATTTTGCCTGGCTTTCAGCAAAACCCATATGCTTGGATTAAAGGTGCTGATGCTTTGGTACTGAGTTCTGATTATGAAGGATTACCTACTGTTCTCATTGAGGCGCTCATACTGGGTACGCCAGTTGTAAGCACCGATTGTACTCATGGACCAAAAGAAATCTTAACGGGTAATTTAGCCAAGTATTTAGTTCCTACAAATAACCCTGAGGCTTTAACCCAAGCTATTGAATCTGTGTTAAACGATAAGCCAGAGGTTATTGATGCAGAAATACTATCAAAAATATCAGCAACACAAGTTGCTGAAAGTTATTTAGCATTGGCCCAAAATCGATAATTAGTTCAGCAATGCTTGGTAGTCACACACCAGTGACTGCCAATCACTTTGCTGCCAATGCATCACTTCATTACGGCCTTGCTCTTTCGCAAATGAACGGGCAAGGCGTTTGATATTCTCTGTTTGCCAGCTAGCATGTGGCTGTTTGATTTCACCGCGGTCAAAGTCGATGATAAACACCTTACCTGTATCATCGAACAAGATGTTATTGATGTTTAAATCTGCGTGATAGACGCCATGATTGTGAAACTCGCTGAGGGTGACTGCAATCGCTTTGAGTTCAGATTGGTTAAGTGGACGCGTGATTAAAATATCTAACACGCTTTTTGCGCCTGTTACTGCTTCGGTGATGATATCGCCGCGATAGATTAAGCCGTGGGTGGTCACTTTTGCCGCAATGGGTGTCGGCACGTTTAGGCCAAGCTCAAGTAAGCGCATCATCAGTGTAAACTCTTTATAGACACGAGTTTGCTTTAAACCAACATATAGGTACTGATCGCTCAGTAACTTACCTACTAACCCACCGCGCCAATAGTGACGCAGAACTCCTGTAAGCTGTTGATGTTTAAAAAACCATGCTGTTGCGCGGCCTTTTTTTGCGCCAACTATTTTATCTTGTTGTTGCCAATAATTGGCATCGAACCACTGTTGCGTGAGCTCATCTTTGTAAGCTGGGTGACACAAAAGGGTGGTGTTTTGCAGATGCTGAGTTTCAAACATAACAACTTCAAGATTAAATAAAATTAGCGCTATCTTACCGTATTTTTAGCTTTTCGCATAAGTGCTTGCATTAGCATCAAGTTAATTTAAGATCGCATATTATTTGCTGTAGCTAAGGGCGCACGTGACTCAAACAACCTCCTATTCAGATATTTGTATTTTAAGGCTTTCGGCTATTGGTGATGTATGTCATGCCGTATCAGCAGTGCAAGCAATTCAAAAGGCACATCCGAAGGCAAAAATTACCTGGGTGATTGGTAAAGTTGAGGCCATGTTACTGGCCGATTTACCCGGTGTTGAGTTTGTTGTATTCGATAAAAAACAAGGCAAACAGGCTTATCAGCAACTAAAAGACACGTTCAAGGGGCGTAAATTTGATGTGCTCTTACATATGCAAGTCGCACTCAGAGCGAATCTAGCAGCCCGCTGTATTCCGGCAAAGGTCAAAGTGGGGTTTGATTGGGCTCGCTCAAAAGAGTTACATAGCTTGTTTATTAATAAGCGTATTGCCCCGCAATCTGAAGCGCATGTATTAGAAGGCTTTAAAGGCTTTGCTCAAGCAATTGGGTCGCCTGATTACAAACCTCAATGGCAAATGCCAATTACCGAGCAGCACCAACAAGCAGCCGATGCGCTATTAGGTGAAGAACGTTTAGCCGGGCGTATTTTTGTTATCTCGCCTGCGGCAAGTAAAAAAGAGCGTAATTGGTTACCCGAGCGTTATGCTGCACTTGCTGAACATGCTCATCAACAAGACTTTTCGGTAGTTATTACTGGCGGTCCAACTCCTTTAGAAATTGAACTTGCCGAGCAAATTATCGCGCATAGTTCGGCACCTGTGCTTAACTTAGTAGGGAAAACTCAACTAAAAGAACTGTTATGTGTTTTGAAGCGTGCGGCGTTAGTGTTAGCTCCAGATACTGGGCCTGCGCATATGGCTGTAACGGTTGGAACACCTGTTATTGGTTTGTATGCCCACTCAAACCCAAAACGCACAGGGCCTTATTTGTATCAAGAGTATGTTGTTGAGGTATATCACCAAAACTTACGAGAGCAAACAGGTAAAACGGCGCAAGAGCTGCCATGGGGAACACGTGTTAAAGGGGCTGACCTAATGGCGCAAATCAGTGTTGAAAAGGTGATTTCGATGTTTGACCACGTGGTAGATAAAGAGCAATTGTAATGAGCAAAGTTTTATTTTTAGACCGTGATGGTGTGGTCAATATTGATCATGGCTATGTATACAAACCCGAAGAGTTTGAATTTGTACCCGGTGTATTTGAGGCGTGCAAAGCTTTCACTGATGCCGGTTATAAAATTGTGGTGGTAACTAACCAGTCAGGTATTGGCCGTGGTTATTATTCAGAACAAGATTTTTCCAACCTCACTGAGTGGATGAAGGGCGAATTTTTACGCCATGGCGTTACTATTCTTGATGTCTATTTTTGTCCGCATCATCCAAGCAAAGCAGAACCTGCTTATTTGCAAGAGTGCAACTGTCGCAAGCCTGCCCCGGGTATGCTTTTACAAGCCATTGATGAGCATCAAATCGATCCATCTCAAAGCATTATGGTTGGTGATAAGCTTGGCGACCTTATTGCCGCTGAAAGAGCCAACATCGCGACCCGCGTTTTAGTTCGCTCAGGGCAAAGTTATGCCGAGTCAACAGAACAGCACGCCGATGTAGTTTGTGAGTCTTTAGCTGAGTTACCAGCTTTAATTTTACAGTCTTAGCAGGTAAGACCAGTTTATTTCGCAACCCTTACGGTCTGCGACGAACTGCAAACAGTGCAATTGTTCGGCTAAGCTTTTACAATAGGCGCAAAATTTAAAGTCACGCTAATCATTTCTGGTTAGATACAAGAATATGTGGAGATTACAGATGAGAGCATCTGCGTTTTTTAATCAATTGCAGCAGCAAATTGATGAAGTGAAAGCTGAAGGCTTATACAAAAGCGAGCGTATTATAACGTCACAGCAACAAGCTCAAATTGAAGTTGCCTCTGGTGATAAGGTTATCAACTTTTGTGCTAATAACTACCTTGGCTTAGCAAATAGCCCAGAGTTAATTAAAGCTGCTCAACAAGGCCTTGACGATCACGGTTTTGGTGTTGCCTCTGTACGCTTTATTTGCGGTACTCAAGATATTCATAAAACTTTAGAACAAAAGATCTCTGAGTTCTTAGAAACAGAAGACACTATTCTTTACTCATCATGTTTTGATGCCAACGCAGGTTTATTTGAAACAATCTTAGGCCCAGATGATGCAATCATCTCTGACGCGCTAAACCACGCTTCGATCATTGATGGTGTGCGTCTTTGTAAAGCAAAGCGTTTCCGCTATGCAAATAACGACATGAGCGACCTTGAAAAGCAACTTATTGCTGCTGATGAAGCGGGCGCGAAAACTAAGCTAATCGCTACTGACGGCGTTTTCTCAATGGACGGCGTAATTTGTAATCTTGAAGCGGTTTGTGATCTAGCTGATAAATATGATGCATTAGTGATGGTTGATGACTCTCACGCTGTTGGTTTTGTTGGTGAAAATGGTAAAGGTACGCCAGAGTACTGCGGTGTACTAGACCGTGTTGATATCATCACAGGTACCCTTGGTAAAGCACTTGGTGGCGCATCAGGCGGTTACACATCAGGTAAAAAAGAAATTGTTGAGTGGTTACGTCAGCGCTCTCGTCCTTACCTTTTCTCAAACTCACTTGCACCATCAATTGTTACTGCATCAATTAAAGTACTTGAGATGCTAAGCAATGGCGGCGAGTTACGCGCTAAACTTTGGGATAACGCAAAGTATTTCCGTGAACAAATGGAAGCTGCAGGATTTACCTGTGCAGGTAAAGACCACGCTATTATCCCTGTCATGTTAGGCGATGCTAAAATTGCCTCAGCCATGGCTGACAAATTACTTGCTGAAGGTATTTACGTAACAGGTTTCTCATTCCCTGTAGTACCTAAAGGCCAAGCACGTATCCGTACGCAAATTTCTGCGGCGCATACAAAAGAGCAATTAGATACCGCTATTGCTGCCTTTACCCGTATTGGTAAAGAAATGGGTGTTATCTAATTTTATTCCCTAAACCGAAGCTTTTGCTTCGGTTTTGTTTAATTGAGTGTAAATCATGAAAGCATTATCTAAATTAAAAGCAGAACCAGGGATCTGGATGACTGATGCGCCAAAGCCTGAAGTTGGCCATAACGATCTGCTTATTAAAATCCGCAAAACAGCAATTTGTGGTACAGATGTCCATATTTATAAATGGGATGAGTGGGCACAAAATACAATTCCTACGCCAATGGTTGTTGGCCACGAATATGTAGGTGAAGTGGTTGATATGGGTCAGGAAGTACGTGGTTTCCAAGTGGGTGACCGTGTTTCTGGCGAAGGCCATATTACCTGTGGTCACTGTCGTAACTGTCGCGCTGGTCGTGTGCATTTATGTCGTAATACAACAGGTGTTGGTGTAAACCGTGAAGGTGCATTTGCTGAATACCTTGTGATCCCAGCTTTCAACGCATTTAAAATTCCAGATAACATTCCTGATGAACTAGCATCAATCTTTGACCCATTCGGTAATGCAGTACACACAGCATTGTCGTTTGACTTAGTCGGTGAAGATGTATTAATCACTGGTGCTGGCCCAATTGGTATTATGGCAGCCGCTGTTGCTAAACACGTGGGTGCACGTCATGTGGTTATCACAGACGTGAACGAATACCGCCTAGATTTAGCGCGTAAAATGGGGGCGACTCGTGCCGTCAACGTAGCGAATGAAAAGCTTGAAGATGTTATGAAAGAGCTTGGCATGACAGAAGGCTTTGATATCGGTCTTGAAATGTCAGGTGTGCCGGTTGCATTCAACAGCATGTTAAACAACATGAATCACGGCGGCAAAGTCGCTATGTTGGGTATCCCACCTTCTGATATGGCGGTTGATTGGAACCAAGTTATTTTTAAAGGCTTAATCATTAAAGGGATTTACGGCCGTGAAATGTTTGAAACCTGGTACAAGATGGCGAGTCTAATTCAATCAGGCCTTGATCTGAACCCAATTATTACTCACCAGTTCTCTGTGGATGACTTCCAAGCAGGCTTTGATACAATGATTTCAGGCCAATCAGGTAAAGTAATCCTTAACTGGGATTAATACTGAGTTATTTGATAGGGCGGCTTTGGCCGCCTTTTTAGTTTAGAGAGTACTATGTCGTATAAACATATTTCAGTGAGCGAGACGTTTGCGCTGTTAGACAAAGAAGAGGTTGTGATTGCCGATATTCGCGATCCTAACTCATTTCAAACGGGGCATATCCCAGGCGCTGAGCATTTATCAAATGCCAACATCAGCGAATTTATGATGCATAAAGAGTTTGATCAGCCAATCATCATCGTTTGTTATCATGGTGTGAGCTCTCAAGGTGCTGCTAGCTATTTAGTTGAGCAGGGTTTTGAAGACGTGTACAGCATGGATGGTGGCTTTAGTGCTTGGCAGATGCAACTTCCGGAGCATATTGAACGATGATTGAGTTGGGTAGCATAAATAATCCTCGCGCCGCACAAGGCTTTATAGATTTCATCAAAAGTAAGGGCTTACATGGTGAGTTACGCTCTCAAGATGGGCAAACTGTGATTATTTGTGTTGCACCAGAGCACTTTCATCAAGCTCAACCACTTTGGCAGGAGTTTGCTGCTAACCCTCATGACGAAAAATACCAACAAGCTTCATGGCAGGTAGGCAGTACACAATCGCCTTTGTCATATCAAGGCCAATCACTTAATTTAAAAGCTCGCTTTAAAGCATTAAGCTGGCTAAACCGTACGGTTACTATAGTTTCGATAGCTATATTTGTTGCTTTCTTGCTAGGTGGTTTTGAAACTATTTACAGTATGTTGCAGTTTAATCCAGCACAGCCACTAACTTGGTTTACACCTGCCATTGTGCACTTTAGCGCTATTCATCTTATTTTTAATCTGATCTGGTGGATGACGCTGGGTAACGATATAGAAAAACGCAGCGGTAAATTAACCTTAGTGGGTTTATTTTTAGTGACGGCATTTATTAGCAATTGGGCGCAGTTTTTACTTGTAGGGCCTAACTTTGGTGGCTTAAGCGGCGTTGTGTATGGCTTACTTGGTTTTTGTTGGATCTTCAGTGCAATGAGACCTTCAGAGCCGCCATTGGTGAGTAATAGCATCGTTGGTTTTATGCTGGTTTGGCTTATTCTGGGCTTTGTAGATATGTTGCCGGTGAGTATGGCAAACTGGGCGCATTTAGCGGGGTTATTGGCTGGTATGGCTTATGCTGTGTCAGACAAGCTTCTTTCACGCAAATAATCGCGTAAATAAAAATGGCGGCTTATGCCGCCATTTTACTTTTAATGATATAAATACTTAGTAAATAACACTTCTCTGACAATCTCTTGTCCTGTTTCTTGTTTTAGTAGTGCTTTTAGCTTTTCGGTGCAGCGCTTTCTGATT
Organism: Pseudoalteromonas sp. T1lg122; assembly: GCF_002964825.1. Lineage (NCBI taxonomy): Bacteria > Pseudomonadati > Pseudomonadota > Gammaproteobacteria > Alteromonadales > Pseudoalteromonadaceae > Pseudoalteromonas > Pseudoalteromonas sp. T1lg122. The sequence continues at coordinate 740,119 of NZ_PQCG01000032.1, read as the reverse complement.
TCTTCGCGGCCGGTCAGTGATTTAATGTTTTCTTCAGGCTCTTTTGAGAGTATTTCAACAATCGCATCACGCAATAGTGGAGTGTGGTGTTCTACCACTGCAATATCAGCCATATCATTGAGCATGAGATCCACCGTAATACGAACATAGCCAAGCTTTTTATTACCTTGACCTATATAGTTAGTGATGATGTCAGGCTCAAAACCAAAGTAGCCAACATTTGATTCAGCGCGTACAGACCAACTTGTTGTAGCGCCAACAAGCAGCATGCTTATCAAGTAAATTGATAACAATGATTTTTTCATAGTTAAGAATATTCCACCCTTTCAATGATTTTTAGTCTATACCCAAATTCACTTAAGATACAGGCTGTTCTGCGTTTTTTAACCCAGCTTGAGATTAAATCATGACTTTTTCGAAACGTGCAGCAGTGATATCATTTGCACGGTTTTTAAAAATAATGAGTCGTTGTGATCACATTCCCAGTTTCATTAGCTGCAAATTGGCAGCCTGCTTCAGCATTTCCAAATTTGACGCAACAAGAGCAAGGTTGGCTGCTTGAGGCCGGGTCATTAACGGCCAAGCTTAAAAGTCACTGTCAGGCCTTTTCAGTTAAAGTTTTAAACGAAGCACCCTTTGACCTAACCTGCGAGCAACAAGCATTACTCAATACATCGCTAAGTCAGGCTTTAAACCGCGAAGTGTTACTTCTATGTGACGGCAAACCAATGGTTTATGCACAAAGCTGGTTGCCGGCAGATGATACATTAAAAAAGCAGCAGTTACTAAGTATGGGTACAAGGCCGCTGGGTGATGTTATTTTTCAAGACCCAAGCTTATCTCGCACAGAAATCGAGGTTGCTGAGTTTTCGCAGCAGCACGCCATTCAGGCATTAACAGCTGAGCTAGGCTTACCATCTAATTCATTGTGGGGAAGACGCAGTGTATTTAGTTTATCTAATGCTCATTTTTTAGTAGCAGAAGTTTTCTTACCTGGAGCTTATATATACCTATGAAGCTAGCTGCATTACAGGTCGCACATATTCCTTACTATAAGCAATTAATGCGTACCGATAAGCCAATTGGCACTTTATTGTTATTGTGGCCTACTTACTGGGCACTATGGCTGGCTGAGCTTGGTACCCCTAGCTTATTAAACTTTGTGGTATTTAGTTTGGGCGTCTTTGTGATGCGTAGTGCTGGTTGTGTAATTAATGACTTTGCCGATCGTAAAATAGATGGCTCAGTTAAGCGTACAGCCCAGCGACCGCTAGCCGCAGGGTTAGTTTCAAGTGGTGAAGCTCTAAGCTTATTTGTACTGCTTATTGTGGTGGCGTTTGGTTTAGTGTTAACGCTCGGGTGGTCAACGATATTACTGTCGTTTGGTGCTTTAGCACTGGCGTTTTGTTATCCATTTATGAAGCGTTATACCCAATTACCGCAAGTTGTGCTGGGTGCTGCATTTAGTTGGGCTATTCCGATGGCCTATATGGCATCAATTGGTTCTGTACCATTAGAAGCCTGGCTACTATTTACCGCGAATCTTGTTTGGACTGTGGCTTATGACACCATGTATGCCATGGTTGATAGAGATGACGATTTAAAAATAGGGGTTAAGTCAACGGCAATCTTGTTTGCAAGCTATGACAGACACATCATCTTTTTACTCAATGCTTTATTTATCGCAATTCTTGCTTACATTGGCATGAGTCATCAACTTGCCTTGCCTTATTGGCTGGGGTTAGTGGCAGCGGTTGGGTTTTTACTTTATCAACAAATGCTTATTCATAAACGAGAACGAGATCCTTGCTTCAAAGCATTTTTGAATAATCACTATGTGGGGTTAGTGATTTTTATTGGTTTAGCAGCATCCTTGCCACTGCCATTTTAATTATCTAGGTGGGTCGATAATACCGCTGATCGACGCATTTTTTCTGAACCAGCCCGCAATAGAGTAGCGAACATCATTTGCGGGTAATACTTCATGCATAAATCGTTCGCTTTCAAACATAACCAGCATGCCGGCTTGAGGTTTTACGACAATCTCAATATCTTTACTTTTCGGCTTGTAAATCACCAACTCACCGCCAGATTCTGGCGTATTTAAGTAACAAACCGTTGTGAAAATGCGATTCGAACGACCTTTGAAGGCATCATAGTGCTTTTTATAAAAGTCACCTTGTTGATACTTTGCATAATGGCATTCATAGTCAAACAACCCTAAATAAAAACTACGGTTTAACTGTGTTTTTATCGCTTCCATGGTCGCAAGATATGTAATTTGTGCTTGGCTTGAACTATCAAACCAGTAGGTTTTATCTTTACGAACGGTTTTATCTATTTGTTGGTCGTTCAAACGGCCAATGCCAGCAGTATGGAAATGTGGGTTAATACGATAACAATCAGCCATTAAATCAGCGATTAAGCTTTCATCAATCGCGTTTTCAACAACGGCATAGCCAGCACGTTCGATGGCATCTAAATAAGTGTCGGAAATAAGCTGCGCGGTCATTCATGTGCACAATCAAAAAAAGGTGCGTAAGTGTATATGAAAAATTGTGCAATGCACGCTTTTTATGCAGTAGATAGTGTGAAAAATAAAGGCGGATTAGCTAGCCTGATTTATTTCAGGCTAGCGGTAATTAAACGGCGCTTAGCCTTGGCTTGCTAATGCTGTTTTTTCAATGAGATCAAGTAAATGACTAACGTGAGAGTTCTCATTGATTTGTTGGTTTGTTTGGATCACAAGCTGCTCGTGTGCGATGCCTTTATTGGTTTTCAATAATAGTAATTCTGGGTCTGAAGAGACAATATTTGTGTGTTCAATACTGGCAATGGCGATGTGATTCGACTTTTTAAGGCCATCCATTACTTGTTCAATGCTACCTACTTTGATACTTGATGTTTTATCAAAAGATTCGATTGCATCGTTTAGCATAGACTGTACTTGTTTTGACTGTGAAAAGCAGCTGTACATTGGGTAATCTGCAAAGTCGCGTTTGCTAATGTCGCTTTTATTTGCAAGCGGGTGGTTTTTAGCCACGAAAATGATCAGTTGATCAGGTAAATGAATATCACTGCCAATGCTGTTCATCGCTTGAGAACATACACTGATATCAATTTCACCTAATTGTAGTTTACGTACAAGCTCACTTTGCTCTTGTAACTGCATCTCAATTTTAACGTGTGGATACTGCGCTAAAAACTGACCGCAAGATACTGGTACTACCGTGCTTGCTTTGTTGGTATAGCCAATAACTAGCTTCTCGTTAGCACAGCCATTTAATGACTCGAATAAACGTTTTTTAGTTTCTTCAAGGTTGTCGAGGGTTTGTTTAGCGTACTCTAGGAAAAGTTCACCTTCTTTGGTTAACTTTACAGAGCGAGTAGAGCGGGTAACGAGTTCATAGCCAATTTCATCTTCAAGCGTTTGGATGCTGCGAGTTAACGCTGAAGTGCTAATTTGGGTTTTTTCTGCAGCTTGGCGGAAATGCCTCAGCACGCCTAGTGCTACAAATTGTTCAAGTTGTTCAAATCTCACTTTAATAGTCCCTTGTTATAAGTAAGCCCTTTACGTCCAGGCGGTATTATTATACTTCACGGTGGGCATAGTAAATTATTGTACCCTTTTTGGGAAGTGTTTGTTTTACAGAAAAGTTACAATTAATCAGGGTAACGGTCTTTAATCTCTAAGAAAAGTGGTAAATTTTCAAGTAGTAAGTCGACTAGAATTGGATCAAAATGTTTCGCGCGCTGGTCTTTTATTAATAATAGTGCCTCATCTAATGGCCACGCTTTCTTATAACAACGGTCGCTACAAAGCGCATCAAACACATCAGCAAGGGCGGTAATGCGGCCAACAATATTAATATCGTCACCAATTAAACCTTGTGGATAGCCTGAACCGTCCCACTTTTCATGGTGTTGATAAGAAATTAAAGCGCCGCATGTCAATATCTCGTTACTTGAATTTTTTAATATTTCGTAACCAATTTCGGCATGGGTTTTCATTATTTCCCATTCATCATCAGTCAGTTTGCCCGGTTTATTCAATATGCTGTCGGGAATGCTAATCTTACCAATGTCATGCAGTGGTGAAGCAAGCTTAATGATTTCACATTGAAATGGGTTAAGCTCTGAAAGCTGTGCCAGTAACTCGCTGTATAATGCAACACGCTTAACATGAGAGCCTGTTTCTTTAGAGCGCTTTTCAACCGCCTCACCAAGAATATAAGACAACTCTTTTTGCGACTCTTTCACCATTTCTCTGAGCTTTAAGTTGTCGTAGGCGAGTGCAATATTGTTGGCATAAAACTCTAACAGCTGATGCTCTGTTGGCTGTAACTTACTGCCTTTGTGAACATAGAGCATGGTTTCAAGACCCGCTTTGGTAGGGAAGTAACCAATATAATCATTACTTGTTTTCAGTGATGATTTTCGCTCGTGGGCATCTATAAATAAGTTTTTTACTTCGTCAGGAATGGTGTTTTGCTTTGGTGTAGGACCCACGCCAGAGGCGGCAAGCAATTGAAAATCTTTTGCTGGTGACGATTGTAGATTAACGGCCGCAGCACAATAAATTTGCGTGTCATTAATCCCCATCACATTAGTCACATGACTTAAAATTGTTGAAGCAAATTCATGAACACTGTCACATTTTAAAAAGTTAGCAGATGCATTAATGATCTGTTCAAGGCCATGTTTGTGGCGGTCAATAATTTGAATATCGCGGTGTGCTCTTAACGCCGAGTAGAGCAGGGTTTTAATTTTAATCGCGGTGAGCTCAGTTTTGTTTTTATAATCATTGATGTCGTAATCGCGGATAATCGCTTCTTCAGGGGCTTCACCTGGCTGACCTGTGCGTAGTATTAAGCGAATATCGTGGTTTTCTATTTCATCGCGAATGTATTGAATAAGTTCAAGACCAGCATGGTTGGTTTCCATGACTACATCAACAAGAGCGACAGAAAATGGAATGTCTTTTTTTAGAAACTCTTTTGCTTCGGCAGCAGAATAGGCGTCATAAAAGCGCAGACTTTTATTTTCAAAAGTAAACCCAGCTAATACTAGTTTCGTAACTTGGTGAATATCTTCTTCATCATCAACAACAAGAATATGCCAGTATTCAGGTTCTTCAGTTTGTACATTATTTTCTTCTAACTGTTCTTCAGAAAATAAGAAATCATCCACAAAAACACCACTTATTGTTGTATCTCATACAATAAGTATAGAGGCAGAAATTTACTCTGCCTTATCTGAAACTGGTTTTTTTTCGATATTCTTCAATTCGATTTCAATAGCATCACATGAAATGTGAATCTCATACAAAGAGGTGAGAAGCGACAAGGCTAAGCACGCGAGGCTGATACCAAATAAAATGATACCTGTGGTATTAAATTCGATGAATAATGCAAACATTGATAAGGTACACATTAAAAAAGAGGCAACACCATAAACCTGCATTACGCGAATTAATTTAATGCGTTTTCTTAAATTGGTAATTTGCGCAACAACCAATGGGCGGATACTTTCTCCTTCACGTGCATTGAGTTCTCGAATAAGCTGAGCAAGCACTAAAAAGCGATTAGTGTAAGCAAGTAACAGTAAAGAGATCGCAGGGAATAACAATCCCGGTGTTGTTAAAGTCATGTGGCTACCTTGAAATAAGCATTGCAGCGAAGTTAGTTGCTATCGTAGTTTAGGATTTAAAGATAGAAAAGTAAAAGGGAAGTGATTTGCAAAACAATAATTTAAATCAACCAGCCAAGCAGGACCCATTCGCTTGGGTGAAAGTGTTTCAGGCTGAAAACGGCTTAGAAGCAAACATTATTAAAGGGCTTTTAAAAAGCAAGGGAATTGAATCGCAACTACAAGGAGAGCTTTTACAAGGGGCGCTTGGGGAAATCCCATTTGAACAAACAGGGGTTGATATACTTGTTTACGCATTAAAAGAGCGCCAGGCGCAAGAAATATTGCTAAACTACCGGCAATTAAAACAATCGGCTCCTGACTGGGTATGCCCAAAATGTCATGAGCTTAACGGAGCAACATTTGAAATATGTTGGTCTTGTGGGACTGTAAAGAATGACGAAAGCGAATAATTTTCAACGTATTAGAGAATTAAACTATTTGCAAAAAGCGGTGTTAGGCGGGGCATTACTTGAACGTATGCTGCCTAACTATAGCTTGTTTAGTGAAGCAACTGGGTTTGGTGATGCCGCGGTATTTCGTAGTGCACTAAATGTGTGCTGGGAAAAAATCTTACTGCCAAAAAGTAAGATTAGCCTTGAAAAGCAGATTGAGAAAATTGAACCAAATGTACCGGAGCTGAGCGACTTTGATATGTTTGGGACTTATCCAGCAATCGATACAGCAACCGCTTTATTAGGTATGTTGCATGGGTTGATTGCAAAAGATGAACAAGAGTTCTTGAGCATCAGTAAAATTTCACAGGCCTCGGTGGCACGCTTCATAGAGTACCAACTAACGGTTGATGGTGAAGTAGCAGATAACAAAGCCGTACGTGAACACCCTTTAATGCAATACGAAATTGATGTACTTGCTGAGCTTATTGATTTTGTAGAGCAAATGGGCCGAATTACCTCAGAGAACGTAAAAGAGCTTAAGCAGCTGGCGGTATCTGACGGTCAAACCAACATTGGTATTGCAATTTAATATTTAGTAATGCGTGTTTTCGCTGTAAAATGCGCGTTTGTTTTTTCTTGGCGGAGTAATTGATGCGAATTTTAGGTATTGAATCATCATGTGATGAAACAGGTATTGCCATTTATGATGATGAACAAGGCTTATTAGCACATCAACTGTATAGCCAAGTAAAAGTACATGCTGATTACGGCGGTGTGGTACCTGAACTTGCTTCACGGGATCACGTGCGTAAAACCTTACCTTTAATTGATGCCGCCTTTGCACAAGCGGGCTGTGGCCCAGAAGACTTAGATGGTATTGCTTACACCGCAGGCCCTGGACTTGTTGGGGCGCTCCTTGTGGGTACTTCTATTGGTCGCTCATTGGCCTATGGTTGGAATATTCCAGCCGTTGCTGTACATCATATGGAAGGTCACCTACTTGCGCCAATGCTTGAAGAGGACAAACCTGAGTTTCCGTTTATCGCACTATTAGTGTCAGGCGGTCATACTATGATGGTTAAAGTATCTGGCATTGGTGAATACGAAGTATTAGGTGAGTCAGTTGATGACGCCGCAGGTGAAGCATTCGATAAAACCGCGAAGTTATTAGGTCTTGATTACCCTGGCGGCCCACGTTTAGCAAAACTTGCAGAGCAAGGGTCGCCTGAGCGTTTTGTTTTCCCGCGCCCGATGACTGATAAACCAGGCTTAGATTTTAGCTTTAGTGGTTTAAAAACAGCGGCATCCCTTGCGATTCGTGATAGCGATGATGATGAACAAACTAAAGCTGATATTGCTCATGCATTCCAAACAGCAGTTATTGATACCTTAATCATTAAATGCAAACGTGCATTAAAACAAACCGGTATCAAACGTTTAGTGATTGCTGGTGGTGTGAGTGCTAACGTGCAACTGCGTGCGCAACTTGAACGAGTAATGCAAGGCATGAAAGGGCGCGTGTATTACCCGCGCACTGAGTTTTGTACAGATAACGGTGCAATGATTGCTTACGCTGGTATGCAGCGTTTGAAAGCCGGTCAATTTGCAAGCCTCGATATGAAAACTAAGCCGCGCTGGCCTATTGATTCACTCGAAGCCTTATAACTGCTCGCTATTCTTGTTCAGGGGCTTTTTTCTTAGCCCCTACTTTAGGTTCTTCCCCTGCCATCAAGCGAGTAATATTTGCTCTGTGACGGAAAATTATCAGTATGGTTAAAAAGGTAACAGGCAAGGTATACAAAGGTTTTATCCACCACGTATAAAGAGGTGCTAATGAAACCGTAACCAGAGCCGCAAGTGATGAATAACGCGTGATAGCAACAATTAAGATCCACGTTGCAATCAACATCCCACCTAGCGATAAACCAATCGGTAATAACGTGCCAAAAGCGGTCGCGACGGCTTTACCACCTTTAAAACTAAAAAACAGTGGATACATATGGCCTAAACAGGCAGCCACACCAATTAAACCTAACATTAGAGGGTCTATTTTTAAAAAGTAGGCACCCCAAACAGGAATGGTTCCTTTTAAAATATCAAAGACAAGAACTAAAACAGCGGGGACTTTACCACCAAGGCGATAAACATTTGTAGCACCCGGGTTATTCGATCCATGACTGCGTGGGTCTGGTAGTTTAAACAGCCGTGATACAAGGATAGCGGAAGAGACCGATCCCAGTATGTAAGCTAAAACTAACATTAAAACTTCTAACACGCGCTTCCTTATTTTTTAATCTGCACTTTTGGGCTATCATTGGCGGCAAAACCATCTGCCGCTCTCATCGAGTAGTATGTAAGCACCATATTGCAATGCATCTATCCGTTATTGTAGGGGTAATTTTTATATATTAAAACACTATGACAGCTTATACAGCGCATTATTGAAATCAATAAGCGTTTAGGATGAGTATTGTTTTTAATATTTATGTCACTTGGAGTATCAATGGACAAGGTATATATATCACAACTGCACGTAGACACCATCATTGGCGTGTATGATTTTGAAAAAGAAAGTAAACAAAGCCTGTATTTTGATATTGAAATGTTATGTGATATTTCAGCCGCAGCGGCAACGGATGATATTAATTTAGCCCTTGATTATGCCAAGGTGAGTGAGCGAGTGATTGAGCACACAACAGCAAAACCTGTTGAGCTGCTTGAGACTTTAGTTGAGCAATTAGCTGCATTGATCCTGGCTGAGTTTACGACCAACCAAGTGACTATTCGTGTTAGTAAACCAGCCGCAGTGCCACAAGCGCAAACTGTGGGAGTTGAGATCACCCGTCGTAAGGCAAACTAACATGGCGCAAATATTTATTAGCCTAGGCTCTAATGTCAACAAAGAGCATTATCTTCGACAAGCGCTTATTGCCTTAAAGCCTTATTTTCCTGACTTTATACACTCGTCTGTTTATGAAAGTGAAGCGGTGGGGTTTGCAGGTAACAATTTTTATAATTCAGTGGTTGCAGCAAAAACCGATATGCCATTAGCTGAACTCTGTAAACTACTGAAAAAAATTGAACTTGAGAATGGCCGTACCCGCGAGGATAAAAAGTTTAGCCCGCGCACATTAGACCTTGATTTATTGTTTTATGATGACATTATCTGTGATTCGCCTGCGCAGTTACCGCGGGATGAAATAACCAAAAATGCGTTTGTATTACAGCCTCTTGCTGAAATAGCTCCCGACTTTTTTCACCCTGTAGCTAAGCTAACTTTGGCTGAGTTATGGAATAATTATAACAACCCACAACAAAAACTATGGAAGGTGGAGTTTTCTAACCCATGAGTATTATAGAGATAATTGTTTTAGCCTTAATTCAAGGATTGACTGAGTTTTTACCTATTTCGAGCTCAGCTCATTTAATTTTACCCTCACAAGTTTTAGGTTGGCATGACCAAGGCTTAGCATTTGATGTTGCGGTACACGTAGGTACGTTAGGTGCGGTGGTACTGTATTTTCGTAAAGAAGTGGTGGATATTCTCGGCGCTTGGTTTAAATCATTTGGCTCACAAGGAGCAACCGATGATAGTCGTTTAGGCTGGTGGATTATTGTAGCGACTATACCTGCATTATTAATTGGTTACCTATTCAAAGATTTTGTTGAAAGCTACTCGCGTAATGCATGGGTTATAGCCACCTCAACCATCGTATTTGGTTTGTTACTTTGGTATGCCGACGTAAAAGCAAAGCAAGTTAAGAATATTTACCAAATAAACTTTTTTAGCGCGTTATTGTTAGGGTTTTCGCAAGTTCTCGCTATGGTTTTCCCTGGAACATCGCGTTCAGGTATTACCATTACTGTGGGTTTAATGCTGGGCTTAAACAAGCAAAGCGCTGCACGTTTTTCATTTTTAATGTCAATCCCTGTGATTGCCGCAGCAGGTTCATATTATGTGTATCAGCTTGCAACAGCGGGCGAGGCAATTGATTGGCATGCTATTTTACTAGGCGCAGGTTTATCATTTGTGTCGGCTTATGCATGTATTTTCTTTTTCTTAAAAGTGATTGAGCGCATGGGCATGATGCCATTTGTTATCTACCGCTTACTATTAGGTGTAGGTTTGTTTGCGTTCTTAATGCTGTAAAATAAGTATTCACCTTAATTCGAAAAACACCTCAGATTGAGGTGTTTTTTTATGTTGGCTATTTGGCAAAAGTCTATTGCCGTGTAGTAATGGTAAGTAAAGCTTATATTTGGCATTATAACGCCTTACTTATCTCTTATTCATTTTGCTCAGGACAGTAGATGCATATTCATATTCTTGGAATTTGTGGCACCTTTATGGGGGGAATTGCCGCAATCGCTAAATCGTTAGGTCACACCGTGACAGGCTCTGATCAAAATGTGTACCCGCCGATGAGCACGCAATTAGAAGAGCTAGGTATTACACTCACCCAAGGTTATGACGTTGCCCAACTAGAACCCGCGCCAGATATGGTCGTCATTGGTAATGCTATGAGTCGAGGCAACCCTTGCGTTGAATACGTACTAGATAAAGGCTTGCCTTATACTTCAGGCCCAGAATGGTTAAAGCATAATTTATTGCAAAACTCGTGGGTTTTAGCTGTTGCAGGTACCCATGGTAAAACGACTACAGCCAGTATGCTGGCATGGTTACTAGAATACGCAGGAATGAAACCGGGCTTTTTGATTGGCGGTATCGTACAAAACTTTGGGGTGTCAGCCCGTGTTGGCGAAACGCCATTTTTTGTTATTGAAGCGGACGAATACGACACGGCGTTTTTCGATAAACGCAGTAAATTTGTTCATTATTTACCGCGCACCTTAATTCTAAATAATCTTGAATTTGATCATGCTGATATTTTTGAAGATTTAAACGCAATAAAGAAACAATTTCACCACTTGATGCGTACATTACCCTGTAGTGGCAAAGTGATCTGGCCAAGCCAAGACGAAGCACTACAAGATGTGATTGAACGTGGCCTTTGGAGCGAGAGCGAAACACTCTCGGGTGATTGGGATTACCGTTTACTTAAAGCTGATGGTAGCGAGTTTGAAGTGCTATTAAATTCACAAGTGCAAGGTGTTGTCAGCTGGCAAGCCATGGGTGAGCACAATGTCAAAAATGCCATTATGGCCATTGCAGCAGCCAGACACGTCGGTATCGCGGTATCTGTCAGTATTGCAGGCTTAGCTGAGTTTATCTCTCCTAAGCGCCGTATGGAGCTTAAGGCCGACATTAACTCGATAAAAGTGTATGACGACTTTGCCCATCATCCAACGGCAATTAAAACAACCTTAGCAGGGCTACGTGCAAAAGTAGGCACTGATAAGATCATTGCTATTTTAGAGCCTCGTTCAAACACTATGAAAATGGGTGTGCATCAACAAACCCTAATTGATTCACTCGATGCAGCAGATGATGTGTATTTATTTGAGCCAGAAAATTTAAACTGGTCGCTTAAAGAATATGCAGACAAAGCCGGTATGCATTGCATGAAAAGCACTGAGGAAATCATTACTCAGGTTGTTGGCAACAGTGCGCCGTCACAACATATTTTAATTATGAGTAATGGTGGTTTTGAAGGTATTCATCAGCGTTTAATCTCTGCTCTTGAACAAAACTAACCAGTATACGGAGCTTAACTGTATGCAATTTAAAGATAAAATAACGTTAGCTTTTAGCGGTGCTTCAGGTGCTCCCTATGGCTTACGGTTACTAGAGGTATTACTTGAACAGCAGTTTCAGGTGTATGTACTGATCTCAAGTGCGGCAAGAGTGGTGCTTGATACTGAATCGAATATTAAACTTTCAGGCAACGAAGACAAAGCGACAGAGCAGCTTAGTACACTTTTTAACGCTGCCCCTGAGCAACTCAAAGTATTTGGTAAAGACAACTGGTTTAGTCCTGTTGCATCAGGCTCAGCTGCGCCGAAAAAAATGGTGGTTTGTCCGTGTAGTGCAGGTTCAGTGTCTGCAATTGCGGTCGGTGCGTCAGATAACTTACTTGAACGCGCTGCTGACGTGGTGATTAAAGAACGTGGGCAATTAATTTTAGTCCCGCGTGAAACGCCATTTAGCGAAATTCACCTTGAGAACATGCTGAAGCTAGCAAAGCTAGGCGTAACCATTATGCCTGCAGCTCCGGGGTTTTATCATCAACCAGAGCAGATTTCAGATCTGGTTGATTTTATGGTGGCGCGAATTTTAGATCATTTAAACATTGAACATACTTTGACGAAACGTTGGGGTTATGGAGAGGGCAAACAGTGAGCGAAAAAATGATCGCATTAAATATTGAAGGCCTAAAAAAGGTTTATAAAAATGGTGTTGAAGCCGTAAAAGGCATTGATTTACAAGTTCAGCAAGGCGATTTTTTTGCTTTACTTGGACCAAACGGTGCAGGTAAATCAACCACCATTGGTGTTATCTCATCGTTAGTGAACAAAAGTGCTGGTCGGGTTCAGGTGTTTGGTCACGACATTGATACAGACCTTGAAGCTGCTAAGTCTGAACTAGGCTTAGTGCCGCAAGAATTTAATTTTAGTCAATTTGAAACACTGAACCAAATTTTGGTTAACCAAGCGGGCTATTATGGTGTACCAAGAAAGCTGGCGCATGAGCGTGCTGAAAAGTATCTAAAGCAACTAGGTTTATTTGAGAAAAAAGATAAGCAAGCGCGTACGCTGTCAGGTGGTATGAAGCGCCGTTTAATGATTGCTCGTGCACTGATGCATGAACCTAAATTACTTATTTTAGATGAGCCAACAGCCGGTGTTGATATTGAGCTACGCCGCTCTATGTGGGATTTTCTTCGCGAGATTAATAAGCAAGGTGTGACCATCATCTTGACTACCCATTATCTAGAAGAAGCTGAGCTGTTATGTAAAAACATCGCTATTATCGACAGTGGTGTGATTGTTGAAAACACTACCATTAAAGCGCTACTTGCCAAGCTTGATAAAGAAACCTTTGTACTGGATTTAAAGCAACCTGTGCAGCCAATTAGCATCGACGGTTACAAATACACACTCACTGATGATCACACTTTAGAAGTTGAAGTGGCGAAGTCTCAGGGCTTAAACCAAGTATTTAGTGCGCTGACTGAACAAGGTAATACTGTGCTGAGTATGCGAAATAAAGCAAACCGATTAGAAGAGCTGTTTGTAGGCTTATTAGAACAAGGGCGAGGCGAATAATGTTTAGATATGGAGTAGCGCTAAAAAGTATTTGGATCAAAGAGTGTATTCGCTTTTTACGTATTTGGGTGCAAACCTTAGTTCCACCTGCAATCACGATGAGCCTGTATTTTGTGATTTTTGGTAATCTGATTGGTTCTCGTATCGGTGATATGGGTGGCTTTACTTATATGGAGTTTATTGTCCCGGGTCTGATTATGATGTCGGTGATCACCAACTCTTACTCGAATGTTGCTTCTAGTTTCTATTCGACTAAATTTCAAAAAAGCATTGAAGAGCTATTAGTTGCGCCAGTGCCCAATTACATCATTGTACTTGGCTACATGGGCGGTGGCATGACACGAGGCATGCTGGTTGGCTTAATTGTTACCTGTGTTTCTTTGTTATTTGTTGATATTCAAATTCATAATATTTTTGTGATTATGGCAACGGTTATTTTAACGTCGGCTGTGTTTGCGTTAGGCGGTCTTATCAATGCAATTTATGCTAATAGCTTTGATGATATTAGTATTATCCCGACCTTTATTTTAACGCCGCTGACTTATCTCGGTGGGGTGTTTTACTCTATCACCTTGTTGCCAGAATTTTGGCAAGGCGTATCGCAAGTAAATCCAATTATTTATATGGTGAATGCATTTAGATATGGTTTCTTAGGTGTGTCTGATGTCGATTTATCGGTAGCATTTGGTGTACTTGGTTTATTTATTGTAGGTTTATTTACGTTAGCATTAACCCTTATTAAACGTGGTGTGGGGCTTAGACATTAATGACGGATGCAAATTCGAGAAGTATTGTATCGAATCAACCTGGCTTACATGAAAAGCTAGACGAAATTGTTTTAAAGCACTTAAGTGCTGAATTTAAAAAGCCGATTGCAGAGCATACGCAAGCGGCTTTTGATCAGGTTAACGAGAAGGTGCAGGCGTTTAAGGGGCCGCTCATTCTTGATTCGTGTTGTGGTGTGGGTGAAAGCACCGCTAACTTAGCAAAACGTCACCCCGATGCACTGGTGATTGGCATTGATAAATCATCACATCGTTTAGACAAGCATGATATCGAGTACAAGCAAACGGATGCAGGGCAGTACATTTTAGTACAAGCTGATTTAAACGACTTTTGGCGTTTAGCCGTGGCTGCAAACTGGCAACCTAGTCATCATTATTTGTTGTATCCAAATCCTTGGCCAAAAGCAAAGCACTTGCAAAGACGCTGGCACGGCGCTGCAATTTTTCCGTATATCGTTAAATTAGGCGGTCGCTTAGAGCTTAGAAGTAACTGGGATATATACGTTAAGGAATTTGCCCGCTCATTAGAGCTTGCAGGGCATAAGTGCGATGTTGAACTATACGAAAGCGATACTGCAATTACCCCATTCGAACGTAAATATTGGGCCAGTGGTCAACAAAGTCACCGCCTGGTGATCAACCTTTAATGAATATAGGGAGTCGGTGGTGCAAAGTGACTCCCTTGCATTAAAGTCACACCCGCGCGAGCTAGTGCGTCTGCGATTTGCTCGTTATCAACTTGCTCAGCAATCACTTCAAGTTTAAGTTGCTGAGCATATTTCACCAAGTTCTCAATAAACAGATAGTTATCGGCATTGATATGAATTTGGCTGACCAATCCTTTATCAAGCTTAAGACCATCAATTTCGAGCTTTCTGATATGGGGCAAGTTTGAAAAACCCGCGCCAAATTCATTAATAATAACCTGAGCGCCTTTATTTTTTAGGGTATTAATAAACGTTTTTACTTCACTAAAGTAAGCGATAGCATCACGCTCATAAAACTGAAAAATAATATTATGGGGCTGCGGGTAGCGCCTTAGTTGTAACTCTAAAAACTCGCTTAAACTAGGATCGAGAATATCTTGCGCAGTAATATTAATGCTCCAGCGCACATTGGTTTTTCTAAATTGCTCGATGCAACGGGTAAACATGGTACGTCTTAAAAGGCCATCCATCCGTGAGCGCTTTAGTACCATCATAAAGTAATCTGGTGCATGGATACGGCCCGTGGCACTGGCCATTCTGGCAAGGCATTGATAATGGTCAATCTGTTTGCTCTGGTTGTCATAGACAGCTTGAAAATAAGGAACAATGCGATTGTTATCGAAAGCTTCTTTTACTTCTTTGGCAAGGGTTACGTTACTTCTAAATCGCTCTTCAACTTGTTTAAAGACATTTTCATAACGCACAATACGCTGGTTATTTAGCTTTGCTTGTTGCAGCGCAACATGGGCATTTTCAATCAGCATTTGCTTATTACCGGTGGCAATACCTGCATACAAGCTCACGTAAATATAAGGCTCTTTTAGTGCTGGAATTGCATGGTTAAAGGCCGTTATTACATCATCGATATTGCGCTCATCACTATGCGTTCTTAATAGCGCAATTTTATTGGTTGCTAAACGATAAACAAACCCTTCGCCTGGCATTCGTGATTGAAAATAGCTAAGTAGGTTTGCCATTACTTTATCGCTCACTTGCGTGCCATAAAAACTGCTAATGTCTTCTAACTCATTAATGGCAATAACGGCCAGTTCCATGCGGTGTTTAGTGGTTTTTTTTATGTAGTATTCCAGCGCAACATGGTTCGCAAAGCCGGTACGGGCATCCGTAGAGAGCGAGCGTTTCAGTTGTAAAAAATACAGCCCTGCAATAAGTGCAGCGATAAAGAAAAAGAAGCAGCCGGTGATCATTGCGCGTGTAACACTATGCTGCAGCTGCTGATTCAAATCACTAATGGTTATGTCGGCACCAGTGATATAAGTGTGGCCATTATTATCGACAAAAGTCACAAAAATACTTTTAAAATAGCCCCATTGATCTTTTGAGATCTCAAAGACTGGTTCAGTCGAAAAAAAGGCTTCTTTATTAAGTTCAGTTGCTTCTGGGTAGGCATCTAGAAACTGGGTAACGCGGCCATTGTTTTGATCTTTTTGCGTGTAACTAGAGGCGCTAAAGTAGACTTTGCCGTCGCGCAGTACCATTGCGTACACATAGGCTAATTGCATTTGTTTTGCATACTCAGATAGAGCACGGCTTTTTTCTTTATAGGTTGCCGCAGAGACTGGTAACCCTGCATTCACTATATTGTGGTAGTCATCACCGAGGATATGTTTGACACTGACCGCAGCATTAAGCAATTTGCTATCGATATTTTCCATGATCTCACTGCGGGTGGTTTCATAGGTGTAATAGATATAGCCAAATAAGCTTATAAAAAATGCGGCGAAGCCATATAGCAGCCAGCTGGTTTTTTGCATTCCTTTGGGCATAGAGGTTCCCTTAGCAGTTATCATTTGATTATACTCAAAAAATGCGGGGCTGATAGTAGAAAATGCCCGCAAATTTCATTAACTGATCACTTTTTTGTCATCGAAATTAGGGCTTTTTTGCTTTATGCGAGACATTTTCGTGATATTCCAGTAAAGTTAGCCAATTTCGTAGAAACAGTGCTGCAAAAGTGCTCACCAAGGTGTCCCATCATCGGGTGCATTTTTAGCTGCTAATTATGGGTATTAGGATGGATCAAAAGCGTTGTGCCGTCGCCTCTAAAGAAAGCTTGATTCGTATTTTTACGGTGCCAGAAGCACCAGACTCGACATTAAGTAAAATCGAATCTGAAATTTCTAGCAATTTAGCTGGGTTCTTAAATGAGAACATTGCAGCGATTGAAAAGCCTTTGCACGAAATTGAAAAAGACTTTCAAACGGCCACTATTCCAGAAGAGCCAACTTTTGTTTCTGATTACGCTCAAGACATTATGGAGCAGTTAGTTGCTCATTCTGTGCATACCGCTGCGCCGAGTTTTATTGGCCATATGACCTCAGCGTTACCGCACTTTGTGTTACCGCTATCTAAGTTAATGGTCGGTCTAAACCAAAACCTAGTAAAAATTGAAACTTCAAAAGCATTCACACCACTTGAAAGACAAGTATTGGGAATGATGCATCATCTTGCTTATGGTGAAAATGACAGTTTTTACAGTAAATGGATGCACAGTGCGAAAACCTCATTAGGCGCATTTTGTTCAGGTGGCACTGTCGCTAACATTACCGCTTTATGGATTGCCCGCAACCGTTTATTAAAAGCCGATGGTGATTATAAAGGCATTGCTGCACAGGGGGTAATCGCTGGAATGCTGCACTATGGTTACAAAGGCTTAGCTGTACTTGTATCTGAGCGAGGCCATTACTCATTAGGTAAAACCGTTGATTTACTGGGCATCGGTCGCGATAACATCATTGCCATTGCTACTGGCGAAAATAATAAAGTTGATGTCGATGCGATGCGCAAAAAGGCTCATGAGCTTGAAGCGTCTGGTATTAAAGTAATGGCGCTTGTGGGTGTTGCTGGGACAACTGAAACGGGTAGTATCGATCCACTAAATGAGATGGCTGATTTGAGCGAAGAGCTTGGCTGTCATTTTCATGTCGACGCTGCATGGGGCGGTGCAACCTTACTTTCTTCAAATTACCGCCACCTTTTAAGCGGTATTGAGCGCGCTGATTCAATTACCATTGATGCACACAAGCAAATGTATGTGCCAATGGGGGCAGGTCTGGTGTTATTTAAAGACCCTGCCGCAACGGATGCTATTGAGCATCATGCGGAATATATTCTTCGTAAAGGCTCGAAGGATTTAGGGAGTCATACACTTGAGGGCAGCCGCCCTGGTATGGCAATGTTAGTACATGCTTGCTTACGTGTTATTGGCCGAAAAGGCTATGAGATGCTGATTGACCGTAGCATCGTGAAAGCACGCACTTTTGCCAATATGATCAAGCAAGATGAAGACTTTGAGTTAATTTCAGAGCCAGAGCTTTGCCTATTAACCTACCGTTATGTTCCAAAAGAGATCCAAGCAAAGCTGAATGAGGCTGACGAAGAAACGAAATTAGATATTTACGCTTCGTTGAATCGCTTTACTGCGAGCATGCAAAAACGTCAGCGTGAAGCGGGACGTTCTTTTGTATCCCGTACTCGTTTAACACCTGCAAAGTATGACCATCAACCTACCGTGGTTTTTCGCGTTGTTTTAGCTAACCCATTAACCTCTAAAGCGATTCTAAAAGATATTTTAGCGGAGCAAAAAGAGCTGGCGAAAACCGATCCGGTATTTAAAAAATATTTAAGTAAGTATATGGATTAGAAAAGGGAGCGTGATGCTCCTATTCACTAAAGCAGCTTGCTTTGATCATGTTACTGATAATCGCTTGCGAAGGTTTTATTTTTTCCATCGCCAAAAACTCATCTGGCTGGTGGGCTTGGTTAATTGAGCCAGGTCCCATAACAATGGTTTCGCAGCCAAGCTGTTGAATGAAAGGGGCTTCTGTACAATAGTTTACAGCGACAGCAGGTTGACCCGAGACTTTTTCGGCCAGCTTTACTAATGCTGTATCCGTGCTGCCGCTAAACGCAGGGATAGGTTCATGCATGTCGATAACACTTACAGCATTTGGGTATTGGGCATTAATTTCTTCTGCAGCAGTTAGCAAAATCGCTTGCAGTTCTTGCACGCTTAAACCAGGTAAAGGTCGCATATCAATGTGCATTTCACAGCAGCCACAAATGCGGTTGGCATTGTCGCCACCATGAATATGACCAAGGTTCAAAGTAGGGTACGGAATTTCAAAGTGGTCAACTGAATATTTATTCTTTAATTCTTCTTTAATGATTAACAATTTTGTAATCATTTTATGCATGACTTCGATGGCGTTTAAACCACGCTCAGGATCAGAGCTATGGCCTGAGCGGCCAATCACACGAATCGCTGTACTCATATGGCCTTTATGAGTAAATACTGGTGTCATATCAGTTGGTTCACCAATGATACAGCGCGCTGGTTTTAAATCTGGGTGGCGGCAAATTTGCTGTGCACCGGCCATCGTGGTTTCTTCGTCGGCTGTGGCTAGGATCAATAGTGGCTCTGTTTGCTTCGTAGCATCAAGCTCGCTAATTGCCTGCAATACAAAGGCAAAAAAGCCTTTCATATCAATACTACCTAAACCATATAGTTTATTGTCATGCTCGCTGAGTTTAAACGGATCGTAATTCCAGCGGCTATCATCAAATGGCACCGTATCGGTATGACCTGCAAGCATAAACCGCCATCCCCTTCACCACGTTTGGCTAATAAGTTGTAACGGCCTTTGCCGTTTTCAAGCTCTGTGATTTCACAAGTAAAACCAAGGCTTTCGCACCAATTTGCGAGCAAGGTGATAACCCCTTTATTGCTCATGCACAAAGAATCTTCAATCGCACTAATTGAAGGGGCTGCAATCAGCTGCTGATACATAGATAAAAAAGAGGGTAGCGACATAAAAAATCCAAAAATAATTATTCAATCTAATTGCATAACAATATAAAAGTATTTATGATGAATATCAATTCACTTTTTAAGCATAAATATTAGTAAAGCTGTACGATGAACACGAAACGACGATAACCTGATTTCATTACTTTAGACAGTGTTTTTATTCGCAATTGTGCGAGTAATTTTAGGCGTATCGATAAACAGATTTAATAGGTAAAAGTAAGCAATGAATGTAGTGATTATTGGCGCAAGTGGTTATAGCGGCGCAGAGCTAGCAAGTTTAGTTGCTAAGCATCCAAAACTGACCCTACAAGCATGTTATGTGTCTGAAGGGAGTTTAGATAAAGATAAATTATTAAGCGATTTATACCCTGAGCACCTTGGATTGTTAGAGTATCCACTACAGCCTCTAACAGCTGAGGCTTTCCAAGATATCGAAAATAATGCTGATTATGTGTGCCTGTGTACAGACCACAAGGTCAGTGTTGATCTTGCTCCCCAATTTTTAGCCATGGGTAAAAAAGTATTCGACCTATCTGGTGGTTTCCGTTTAGCTGGGAATGAGGATTACCTAACTTATTACGGTTTCGCACATGAACATCCAGAGCTTTTAACACAAGCTGCATATGGTTTAGCTGAATGGAATAGTGATGCGATCAGTAAAGCAAACCTTGTTGCTGTAGCGGGTTGTTACCCAACCGCAGCACTTAATTCTTTAAAACCACTTAAAGAAGCAGGGCTATTAGCTGATCAAGCCATTATTGTTAATGCGGTGTCAGGTGTTACAGGCGCTGGCAGAAAAGCCAGTGTTAATACGCATTTCTGCGAAGTGTCACTTGCTCCTTATGGTTTGTTTAATCACAGACACACACCTGAGATTGAGCAGCACCTTGGTCACCCTGTGTTATTCACCCCACATTTAGGTAATTTTCCTCGCGGAATTTTAGAAACTATTTATGTGCAATTAAAACCGGGCGTAACAGCAGAGCAAGTGAGCGCGGCATATCAAGTGTTAGCTAACGAGCCGTTAATTCGCTTACTTGGCAATAAAATTCCAAGCATCAAAGGCGTCGCTAAACAACCATTTGTTGATATTGCATGGCAACAAAAAGGTGAGCAACTCATCGTTATGTCAGCGATTGATAACCTGCTAAAAGGCGCGGCAGGACAAGCATTACAGTGTATTAATTTAGCCATGGGTGAACCTCATCACACTGGTTTAGTAGGAGCGCTGTAATGAAAACTTGGATCATTAAAGTCGGTGGTGCTGTGTTAAATAGCGCAGATGCAGCAAAAGCGCTTTTTGATGTTTTAGCCTCTGAACAAGATAACTTTGTCATTGTTCATGGTGGTGGTGCCTTAGTGGATGCTTGGTTACAAGACGCAGGTTTTGTAACTGCAAAACATCAAGGCTTACGTATCAGCCCAAATGAGCAAATGCCTTATATTGTTGGTGCCCTTGCAGGTTGTGCCAATAAACAATTAATGAGCCAAGCAATCAGCGCAGGTCACAAACCTGTGGGTTTAAGCCTTTATGAAGCGGGTGTACTGGTATCTGAAAAACTTAAAGTATTGGCGCAAGTAGGTCAGTGTTCAGGTAGTTGTGACAGCGTGCTACCTAGCTTACTTGAACAAGGTCGTTTACCCCTTGTGAGCTCTATTGGCTTTGGGGAAGATGGCCAATGGTACAACGTCAATGCAGATGAAGCCGCAGCGGCTATCGCTAAAGAGCTTGATGCAGAACTTATTTTTATGACTGATGTAGAAGCGGTACTAGATGCAAATAAGCAGCCACTACATCAACTTAATACGCAGCAAATCGAAACACTTATCCTTGAAGGAGTTATTCAGGGCGGGATGGAGGTCAAAGTAAAGACCAGCCTTCTTGCTGCCCAACATTTACGACGTGGTGTGTATATCTCAAGCTGGCTTAAGCCAGAGAACTTAGTCGCTTTATTAAAAGGCGAGCATGTAGGAACGAAAATTACACCATAGGTATTTCATGTTAAAGAATTTCTTAAATGGTCTTGAATTAGACCAAAAAGGCGCCCTTAAATTACTTAACTTAGCGCAAAAAATTAAAGCAAATCCAGCTGATTTTAGCCAAGCATTAGCGGGTAAATCAGTGGTTACCTTGTTCGAAAAACCCAGCTTACGTACCCGTTTATCATTCGATATTGGTATTAATAAATTAGGCGGTCATGCGGTTTATTTAGATTCACAAAATGGTGCCATGGGTGCTCGTGAATCAGTTAAAGACTTTGCTCTTAATATCTCCGCTTGGGCTGATGGCATTGTTGCTCGCGTGTATGCACACAAAACACTGACTACACTTGCTGAGTACTCATCGGTGCCTGTCGTTAATAGCCTGTGTGATTTATATCACCCATGCCAAGCGCTTGCTGACTTTTTAACGCTGCAAGAAGTGCATGGCGATGTTAGCAAACTAAAGCTTGCTTACTTAGGTGAAGGTAACAACGTCACACACTCTCTAATGTTATTAGCTGCCACTTTAGGCACTGATTTTGTTGCAGTTTGTCCTAAAGGCAGTTCGCCAGATTCACAAATTCTCAAGCAAGCAGAGCAAATTGCAGCAATGAATGGTGCGTCTGTTATGGTAAGTGACAGAATTGAGGCGGCAGTTGGCGCAAATGCAGTCTATGCTGATACCTGGGTTTCAATGGGTGATAAAACACCGCTTGAGCAGGTAAAAGCTAAATATATGCCTTATCAGCTTAACCAAGCCCTATTAGAGAAAACAGGTGCGCAGACTGTACTACACTGTCAGCCAGCGCATCGTGAGTTTGAAATTACCTCTGAGGTAATGGATGGCCCAGCATCAAAAATTATTCAACAAGCAGAGAATCGTATGCATGCGCAAAACGCTCTACTTGTCACATTATTAAATCCAAATTTTGTTTAAGGAACACCAATGAGTTCAATTAAAAAAGTCGTACTAGCCTATTCTGGTGGTCTTGATACATCGGCAATCGTGCCATGGTTAAAAGAAAACTACGGCTGTGAAGTAATCGCGTTTGTTGCTGATGTAGGCCAAGGCGCAGAAGAGCTCGAAGGCGTTGAAGCAAAAGCGATTGCTTCAGGTGCGTCAGAATGTCATATCGTAGACTTAAAAGACGAAATGGTCAGTGACTATATTTACCCAACTTTAAAAACAGGCGCTATTTACGAAGGTACTTACCTACTAGGTACGTCTATGGCACGTCCGATTATTGCTAAAGCGCAAGTTGAAATTGCCCGTAAAGTAGGTGCTGATGCGCTTTCACATGGTTGTACAGGTAAAGGTAACGACCAAGTACGTTTTGAGTCATGTTTCGCAGCCCTTGCACCGGATCTAAAAGTGATTGCGCCATGGCGTGAGTGGGACTTATCAAGCCGTGAATCATTACTTGATTACTTAGCTGAGCGAAATATTCCATGCTCTGCTTCAGCGACAAAAATTTATAGCCGTGATGCTAACGCTTGGCACATTTCTCATGAAGGTGGTGAGCTTGAAGATCCATGGTGCCAACCAAGTGATCAAGTATGGACGTGGACTAACTCGCCAGAGCAAGCGCCAAATGAAGCTGAATATGTAACATTAAACGTTGTTGAAGGTGAAGTGGTTGCAGTAAACGGTGAATCACTAACACCATATGACTGCTTAGTTAAATTAAATAACATTGCTGCGCCACATGGTGTGGGTCGTGTTGATATCGTAGAAAACCGTTTAGTTGGCATGAAGTCGCGTGGTTGTTATGAAACACCAGGGGGCACAGTGATCATGGCAGCTCTTCAAGCGGTTGATGAGCTCGTGTTAGATAAATCAAGCCGTAAGTGGAAAGAAGTGCTTGGTGGTGAGTTCTCTCACCTAGTGTATGACGGTCGTTGGTTTACGCCATTAAAAGACTCGATTCTTGCTGGTGCTGAATCTCTGTCTAAGTTAGCAACGGGTGAAGTTGTGCTTAAGCTTTATAAAGGCCAAGTCACTGCGGTACAGAAAAAATCACCGAATAGCTTATACAGCGAAGACTTTGCAACCTTCGGTGAAGATGATGTATATGACCAATCACATGCTGAAGGCTTCATTCGTTTATTCTCGCTATCAAGCAGAATCTCAGCACTAACGAAAAAGTAATTTAATTATTGCCCTGCACGAGCAGGGCAATAGCCGAATTTGGAGACAGTTCAATGGCACTATGGGGCGGACGTTTTTCTACGGGTCCAGATGAAGCGTTTAAACAATTCAACGATTCACTTCCTTTTGATTATCAACTTGCAGAGCAAGACATTATTGGTTCAGTTGCTTGGGCAGGGGCGTTAAAACAAGTAAACGTTTTAAACCAGCAAGAATACGATGATCTCGTTGCAGCACTTAATAAGCTGCTAGATGAGGTTAAAGCAAACCCACAAGCAGTCGCTGTAGCAGGGCATGAAGACATTCATTCTTATGTTGAATCAGCACTGATTGATAAAGTGGGTGACCTTGCTAAAAAGTTACACACTGGTCGTAGTCGTAATGACCAAGTTGCAACCGATTTCCGCTTATGGTGTCGTGATACTGCTGAGCATATCCTTGAGGCAATTGCAGAGCTCAAAGGTGAGTTTATTGCCTTAGCTGAGCGTGAGCTTGGTACTATTTTACCGGGTTACACACACTTACAGCGCGCACAACCTGTGTTATTTAGTCATTGGTGTATGGCCTATGTTGAAATGCTTGAGCGTGATGAAAGCCGTTTAACCGACGCCAAGAACCGTATGAATTATTGTCCACTTGGTAGTGGTGCTTTAGCTGGAACAGCGTACCCAATTGATAGGCAAATTCTTGCCGAAGGGTTAGGTTTTACCGGCGCAACACGTAATAGCCTTGACGCCGTATCTGACCGTGACTTTGTGGTTGAGCTATTAAGCTGCGCATCGATTTCGATGATTCACTTATCGCGCATGGCAGAAGACTTAATTTTTTATAACTCGGGTGAAGCGGGCTTTATTGAGCTTTCTGATGGGGTAACATCAGGCTCTTCTCTTATGCCACAAAAGAAAAACCCGGATGCTCTTGAGTTAATTCGTGGTAAAACGGGCCGTGTATTTGGTGCATTCAGTGCCATGATGATGACACTTAAAGCACTACCACTTGCTTACAATAAAGATATGCAAGAGGACAAAGAAGGCTTATTTGATGCGATGCCAACTTGGCTGGCATGTATTCATATGGCGCAGGCATGCATTAAAGGCATTAAAGTTAATGCAGAGAGAACATTAGCGGCAGCAAAAGGCGGCCACTCAAATGCGACTGAGCTTGCTGACTATTTAGTGGCTAAAGGTATTCCATTTAGAGAAGGCCATCACATTGTTGGTACGCTCGTGCAAATGGCTATTGCACAAGGGAATAACTTAGAAGATTTAAGTTTAGAGCAATTTAAGTCTGTGCATAGCATTTTCGAATCAGATGTATATCCTGTATTAGAAATAGACGCGTGTATTAAAGCTAGACAAGCACTCGGTGGCACGTCACTTGAGCAAGTAACAAGCGCCATTAAATACGCAAAAAAAAACAGCAAATAGCAGTACGAGACGCAACTTTGAATGATGTTGAGGCAATCGCTAAGCTTATTCAGCATTGGGCAACGGTAGGTGAAAACCTACCACGCGCTAAGAGCGACATGATTCACTCAATCAATGAGTTTGCTGTTACTGAGGTTGAAAACCAAGTTACTGGCTGTGCATCGCTTTATATTTACGACACTGGTCTTGCTGAAATCCGCTCACTTGGGGCGAACCCTGAATCGCGAATTGCCGGGCAGGGGCGTCAACTTGTTGAACATTTGCTTAAAAAAGCCAAAAGCTTGGCGCTTAGTCGGGTAATTGTTCTGACAAGAGTGCCAGAATTCTTTGCAAGCCAAGGATTTAGTTTTTGTAGCAAAGACAGTTTGCCAGAAAAAGTGATCAAAGATTGTGAGCTTTGCCTTCGTAAAGATAATTGCGATGAAGTGGCAATGGAATATATTTTAAAGCCGAGTAATAGCGCGGTGATCCCGTGTAAACACCTGGCTTAATTTTCCCTGGATAGGAAAAACGCACGGTTACCCCTGTGCGTTTTTTTATGCCTGAAATTTAGATTTTCTGAATTTTATGATCAAAAAGATCAAAAATCATAAAAGTTGGATCGTTAATTGCTTTTATTATCAGCGCGGTGGCAACGTCGCGATGAAGTATAAAAAAGCGTCAAAAAAATGAGAGCGCTTAACTCAGTTTACAAGCTATTGTAAGCTGTACTGAAAAAACAATTAACTTAAAGGAATTAACTTATGCAAATTTCAAACAATAGCCAATTGCAAATGCAAGCTTACAGCCAAATGCAACAAACAAAGCCTGCTTTGGAACAAACTACTAGTAATAAAACCCTGCAATCTGATACAGTAACTTTATCAAGTGAAGCGCTGGCTTTATCAGGCGGTGCAGAGATTCAACGTGGCGGTGGTATCATCATTGATCCAGATAAGAGACCACAATAAAAATGGATAGTCGATGTTTTTGACAGATCATTTCGGTTTATCATTAGGAGCCCTAGTGGTTTGGGGCTTCATGATGGCTTTTTTCTTTAATATCTTTTTATATACAGCTACTCCGAAGAAAAATCTCATTTTATTATTTTCTTCTTTCATAATGTTTGTATCTTACTTTTCAAGTGATTCTTTCTTTTCTTGGTTCTCGACAACTGAAACATACCTCCACTGGGCTGTTTGGGATTTAGTCACCCTCTCTTTGATTCTCTTTTTTGCTAAGTTTGTAAAAGATCATAAACCAACTGCATTTTATTATGTTTCTGCAGGGCTGTTGGTCAATACAGTATTGTTTCTTGCTATCTACTATGACATCTATATCAAATACACAAAAGAGCCTTGGCTTCTTTGGGATATATACTCTTTTGGTGTAAACATCGCAGATTTTGTGATGATAGTAGCACTAATTGTCGATAGAGATTTCTTAGGTTTAGTCAAACTTAAGTCATACCTTTCAAGCTTATTTAAACAGAAAGTTGCCCACCCTCAAGCTTAAATTATGTATATAGATGCTTTTTTGGGGGACTTATTAGGGGCCTTCATAGAGTGGGGCTTTTTGATGGCCTTCTTATTTAACTTAGCTATTAATATCAATAAAACAGATAGTCGAGTTCTTGTTTTATCTTTTATTATGATGGTTTCATACTTCATTAGTGGCTTTGTTAAGCTTTCCATCTATAGCTATTTGAATTGGTTGTATTTTGACTTATTAACGATTTTTGTAATCTTGGCTTGGATGTATTTTGCTAAGGTAGCTAACTTTTATGGAACAACATATATCCTCTTCGGACTCACTCTCAATTCCATTCTAATGTTATCGATATACATCGATATTTTTATATACGAAAATAAGTCAGAGTGGTTTCTTTGGACGTTGTACTCATTTGGCGTAAATACCATTGATGTAATTATGATTCTCGTACTGCTTTTTAATAAGGATTTTCTAAAGCTTCATCGTTTAGTAAGTATGGATTTTTCAAAAGAAAAGGTGAAAAGTTTTGGCTGAGTTTCATAAGTATGTAAGTGCTTATCTAGCAACATTTATTATGTGGGGGTTTCTGATGGCTTTCCTATATAACATGGTTAGTAAGTCAATAGTTCCCAATGGTGATAAAACTTTAATGTGGATTTCGCTAACAATGTTTTTGTCTTATTTAGCCTCAGATCCACTAACCTCCGCTACTTTTCAGATTGAGTCGATGAGCTATGCAACTGCATATGTAGTTTGGACCACCCTAGATCTAACTTGTATAGCTGCAATATTTTTGATTACTAAGGGTAAATCGATCAATAGTTATCCTGCAAAACTCTATGTAATATTAGGTTTATTAATTAACAGTTCTCTTTTTATCAGTATGTATATAGATATTAATATACTTGAGAATACAGAAGAGTGGTGGTTATGGGGATTTTATACGGTTACTGTCAATATTGTGGATGCAATGATGCTCATCGCACTTTTCAGTAATAAAGACTTTTTAGGGCTTGTGAAGCTATACAGGAAAGTTCGAGGCCAAGCTGAAACAGCTTGACCCCAATTGGTTAGAAACGGTATTCCCAGCTAGTTCTCAGGGCTGTGTTTGTTTCTGACTCATTACCTAGTTCATCTTTTGAAATAAGCCCTGTCACTTTCCACAGACCATTAAACACAGATTGCTGATAACCAAGCTCTAACTGCAGCTGACTCGTATCTGATGCGAGCTCAGCGTGTGTGGTTTCGCTTTCAATCCAACGTAACTTCGCATGGCCACCATAACCATTTAGAGTGTGGTAATAGGCGCCAAGGATAGCCGATTTACTTTGTAGCGGTGTTGAGCTACCAATTAAGCGTGAGCGTTGTGTATAGCTGCCAGAGCCATATACGCAATCGCTAATTTGATCACAGCTTTGCTCTGTATTTGAGTATTCAAAGTAGCTTTTTAATAGACTTTCTTTCGAGCCAAAATAGCTTTCTACGCCTAGCGTATAAAATGGCTCACTCGGTGCTAAACCACTTTCATTTCGACCCATTACTTCAGCATAAAATGCCACAGGTTGCGCCGCTAAAGTGGTTGAGTACTTAACATCTAAACTCGTTAAACGATGTGTTGATTCACTGCTTTCGAGTGTAACAGGGTCAATTTCGAGGCTAGTTAAATAATCAGAGCCTGCACTGTTAATTGCTATTTCAAGGCCTGTTAATGGCGTACTTGCAAACCGGAGTGCCCAAAAGTCACCGTCATCTGAATTATTTAGATATGGCTTTTGTTTGGCGTAAATACCCGTTAACTGCCAATTACCGATAAACGACAGCCAACTTGGGCCTACATATTGCGTATTTGCTCTGCTGAAGCGCACACCTTTCATTGGCGCCGCATTATTTGATAGAAGTAGGGCGTTATCGTTACTTGGCCCCCACCAATGACTAACTTGCTCTGCACTGATTGACCAATTACCCAGGAGTACGGCTAAATAGCTATCTTGATAAGTAACATGCTGTTTATCAAGGGCGTCATCGGCGTAATTTACACTCACTTTAGCGCTAACACGCTTCCCTGTGATTGAACCATAACTATTTACACCGCTTTCTTGCTGGTGGCGTTTACCAAAACCTTGCTGAGTGAGAGGTTCGCTGTTGTAGTTTAGGCGAATACCTGAGCTGGTTTTTTGTTTTGCATTATCAAGAGCATGTTTTACATGCTGATAAGCAAATAAGCTTTGCTCGTCAAGTTGGCTGGTATTGGTAACGTCTAGGTCGCGTGCGATACCTTGCCACATTAATGGATAGCTATTAATTGGCTGTTTAATAATGCCTTGGTTAAAGAGCATTTCGATTGAAGCGCGAAGCAATGGGTCGTCGCTTTCTATCCATGGTCCAGCAACACTTGGCGCAGAGATCATTAGTAATGCTGTTAAGCTAATGAACTTTTTTAATTTCATCCGTGAATTTTATCCTGTAAGGCTTTGGCTACGACTGGGTCAACAAACTCGCTTACATCGCCATTGTGGCGTGCGACTTCTTTGACGAGTGTCGATGAAATAAATGAATTTTTTTCTGCCGGTGTTAAAAATACACTTTCTAGATCTGGGTTTAGGCGACGATTCATATTCGCTAACTGAAATTCATAGTCAAAGTCAGACACCGCACGAATTCCACGAATAAGCACTTCGGCTTTGTGGTCGCGAGCTAAATCAGCCAATAAGCCAGAAAAACCAATCACACTCACATTATCAAGGTGCGCCAAAATCTTATTAGCAAGTTCAACGCGCTCATCAAGGGTAAAGCAAGGTTGTTTACTTGGATTATGCGCAATGGCAACAATCACTTTATCGAACATTTTTGCCGCGCGATGAATTAAGTCTGTATGGCCATTTGTAAGTGGGTCGAAAGTGCCCGGATAGATTGCAGTAACGTTCATAACATTCAGCGATTTATAAATTTGCTTGCTATATTAACAGTGTTTTCTCGACGATGCAGCTTCGAAAGTACGCGTATCGGATTAGAATCCTTCACCTATATAAGGTACTAAACCGATTGAGGTTAATATTTTTCAAGGTAGTATTTAATTGCTGCGCATTTGTTTATACTGCTCGGCTGGGGACCGTAATAATCATAAAAAACAGAGTAAATAAGCTATGAGCACAAAGGACAAAATCATACACACCAGCATCGAGTTATTTAATCGCCATGGTGAGCGTGCCATAACAACTAACCATATTGCTTCGCATATGGGGATAAGCCCAGGTAACTTGTATTATCACTTTAAAAATAAAGAAGATATTATTCGTCACATATTTGCTTTGTATAGCGATCATTTACACACTCACTTTAAGCCACTGACTCCCGGTGACGACGCACTAGAAAACCTAGCGGGCTATCTTGATTCGCTATTTGAACTTATGTGGCGTTTTCAGTTTTTCTACGACAACTTAGGCGATATCTTATCTCGTGATGAAGAGCTGAAAAAAGGCTACATTGCGTTTCAAGCTGAGCTTTTAGAGCAAGTCAAAGATGTGCTATTTGCATTGCGTGAAGGCGGTATCATTTGCATTGAAGACGAAGATGTCACAGAACTTGCGCATATGCTAAAAATGACCGTGAGTTTTTGGACGCCTTATATCAAAGCTCGTCGCTTAAGTGGTGAACTTGCCAGAGCAGATATTTATAACGGTATTTTAAAGGTATTGCTGCTATTAAAAGCCCACTGCACCGAGCAACACTTAGAACAAGTAAATCAATTAAGGGCAAAGTATTTAGCCCTTGCTGAATCTGAGCAAAACGACCACTAATCCTACAAAGCAGTTTATTTCCTAGACGCTATAATTTTTGTTATAATCGCGCGCCCTTGAGGTTGCTTAACCTTGGGGCGTGTGAAATCCACAGTCTAAGAGTGAACTATGCTTAAATTTATCGTCAAATTACACCCTGAAATCGCGATCAAGAGTAAATCTGTTCGTAAGCGTTTTACCAAGTTATTAGAAAATAACATTAAGATCGTTTTGCGTCGTGTTGACGAAAAAGTTCAGGTAAGAAACAACTGGGATAATATCTCTGTTGTTAGCTTACTTGACTCTGAGCAAGTTCGTTTAGATATTATCGATGGCTTAAAGCGCATCCCAGGTATCGTACAGTTTATTGAAGTTACAGAAACAGACTTCGATTCAATCGACGATATTTATCAAAAAGCACTTGAGCTAATTGGCCATACGATTGCGGGTAAAACATTCTGTGTACGTTGTAAACGCTCTGGTAAGCATGACTTTACATCGAGCGACGTAGAGCGCTACGTAGGTGGTGGTTTAAACCAGCATGTTGAAGGTGCGCGCGTTAAATTATCTCACCCTGAAGTAACTGTACGTTTAGAAGTGCGTGACGATAAAGCATATATCGTTACTGAAACTCACTTAGGTATGGCGGGCTTCCCGTTACCAACACAAGAAGATGTATTATCGCTTATGTCGGGCGGTTTTGACTCTGGTGTTGCCAGCTATCAAATGATCCGTAAAGGTGCACGTACTCACTTCTTATTCTTTAACTTAGGTGGTGCTGCGCACGAAATCGGTGTTAAGCAGGCGAGTTATTATATCTGGAAACAGTTCAGCTCTACTCACAAAGTGAAGTTCGTTACTGTTGATTTTGAACCTGTTGTTGCTGAGATTTTAGAGAACGTTGAAAACAGCCAAATGGGTGTTGTACTTAAGCGTATGATGATGCGTGCCGGTAGCCAAGTTGCAGAAAAACTAGGTGTACAAGCACTAGTGACTGGCGAAAGTATTGGTCAGGTATCAAGCCAAACACTGGCTAATCTAAGTGTGATTGACCGTGTAACGGAAACTTTAATCATTCGCCCGTTAATCCAACACGATAAGCAAGATATTATTGATATTGCGCGTAAAATTGGTACGGCTGAGATGGCAGAAAGCATGCCTGAATACTGTGGTGTAATTTCTAAAAAGCCAACGGTTAAAGCTAAAATCAAAACCATTCTTGCCGAAGAAGCTAAGTTTGATTTCGACGTGCTAAATACAGTTGTTGAAAATGCACGTGTGATGGATATTCGCGATATCGACACCGAAGCTAAGCAAGAAGTGAAAGAAGCAGAGTCTGTATCTGATTTACCTGAAGGAGCGGTTGTTGTTGATATTCGCTCACCTGAAGAAGAAGACGCAAACCCACTAGAGCTTGAAGGTATTGAAGTTGTACATTTACCTTTCTTCCGTTTAGCGACTAAATTTGGTGACTTACCAAAAGATAAAGAATATTACTTATATTGTGCTAAAGGTGTGATGAGCCAGCTACAAGCACTGATCCTTCACGAAGAAGGCTTTAGCAACGTAAAAGTGTATCGCCCGTAAGGGATAGTGAGAAAAGCGCGACATGTTCGCGCTTTTTTAATGCCTGAAATCATTGATCAGAAACGAGAAACGAGAAGCGAGAAGCGAGAAACTTTACTCTTTCTCCTTTCCCCTTGTAGCTTTATTCTTTACTCTTTCTCTTAGTAGCTAGCAGCCCATCAACTTTTAATTTTTATCATGCTTAGCATTGCTTGATTATAGGGGGTTTTTATCCCTAACTTAGCACCTTGCTCACACACATAGCCACAAATTGCATCAATTTCAGATTCTCGATTATGGCTGATGTCTTGTTGCATAGAAGAAAAGTTTTCAGCGGTGGCTGTCATCACAGAATAGGCTTGGTCCAACGCCTCGCTGAGTTTTACATCAACACCTTGTTTATTGGCTACCAAACACGCCTCACTAAGTAAATTAATAATGCGCGTGCTAAATTGTGGTGCGCGTAACTGGCCATTTTTAACGTTATGAATTGCCGTTAAGGGATTAATGGCAATGTTCACTAGTAGTTTTTGCCAGCGCAGCGAGTGAATATCATCGCTCACAGAAAAATGTGGTAAGTAACTAAACTGCTGCTTAAGCTCGTTGAGCCTTTCGCTTGCAGCCGCATTACATGCGCCTAGCACACTTTCACCATTTCCAGTGTGGTTTACGCTATAAGGTGTTGTTTTAAAACCAGCTAGACGCGTTGTTAAAAACGCTAATCCTTGCGTGTTCAAAAGCTGGGCATTAAGTTCATCAACATTACCCATACCATTATGAGAAATAACGATTTGGCAGTCTTCATTGAGGTAAGGTTTTATTTGCTTAAAGGCCGCTTGAACTTGAAATGCTTTAACGGTGATTAACACTAAATCAAAGGGCGCTGAATGACCAAGCTCTTTATGATTAATGAGACGGGCTTTGATAGGGTGTGATTTACCATTACTTGCTTGATAAAAACGTGTGGTCAGGGTTGGCTTGCGGGTCAGTAATGTAATGTCATGTTGTGCAGATAAAAAATGGCTAAACAATAAGCCAATTGCACCATCGCCAACTATTAAAACATTAGCCATTACGTTGCTTACTACCTAAATGAAAACCAAGTTTTATAGCAAAATAGCTGATGGCACCAATAAAGTCAGCGATAAAGTCACCAACCGAGGCTTGACGGTAAGGCAGCATATCTTGCATAAATTCAATGGCGGCTCCATACCCAGCTAACAGTAAAATTTGCACCATGAGTGGTAATTTAAAGGCTTTATCCATCACCATGGCTAATATGAAGAAAATACCAAAATGCGCCACTTTATCTACGTGTGGGAAGAGGTTGCTCACCCCTTTAATTTCTTTGGCAAACAAAATCGTAAAGCCAATAATGCTGGCTAAAAAGATAACTTGGTAAACACGCCTTGTCACAATAAACCCTAAAAATGCCGAAATTGAATGGCCAGTATATCAAACAATTTTTGCATCGCACCTGAACAAATCGGATAAAAATAGAAAGAATCGACAAATAAGCGTTATAATTGCCAACCATAAATGAATTTAAAAAAGACTATGTTAGGAGAACCCCATGCCTTCATTTGATATTGTTTCTGAAGTAGAAATGAACGAAGCGCAGAATGCAGTAGATAATGCAAAGCGTGAACTAGAGACGCGTTTTGATTTTCGTGGTGTTGATGCATCAATCGAACTAAGTGACAAAGTAATTAAGTTAAAAGCTGAAGCACCACAACAAGTAATGCAACTTTTTGACATTCTTGCTGCGAAAATTTCAAAGCGTGGCTTAGATGTATCTAGCCTAGAATTAAGAGATGAGTCGCGTAGCGGTAAATACGTAATGCGTGATGTTGCTCTTAAGCAAGGTATCGAAAAAGACGTAGCGAAGAAAATCGTTAAGTTAATCAAAGACTCAAAAATTAAAGTACAAGCCGCGATTCAAGGTGAAGAATTACGTGTAACTGGTAAAAAACGTGATGATTTACAAGAAGCAATGCAAGTTGTTCGTACTGCTGATTTAGGTCAACCATTCCAGTTCAAAAACTTCCGCGATTAATACACTGTGTTTATAGCTTTAAGCTATAAGCCTGCAAGTTTCTGAACTTTACAAGGAGCGTATTTTGAGACGAATATTAGGTTACAGAGAAAAAGATATCTTCTAGCTATTTTCAGCTAGAGGATATTTATGTCAGTAAAAAACAAAACAATTGACCGTAATAAACACGGTAAAATAAACAGAAAATACACAGGTCCACACAGTACTTATTTTTACCAACAAACACCAAGTTGGTGGGTGAAAATGACAATGACTAAGCCAAGAAGACGCTTAAATAAAGCTCTTTGCAAGCGTGTGCTGAATGGTGCTGACCCAGAAGGAATTGTTTTTCCGTTAGGAAACTCAAAACCTCATGAGTACTTCTGGTAATTATTGTTTTATAAAAGCCAATCACCATGCTGATTGGCTTTTTTGATCTGTCTCCACTTACAGCTTGAAGTTTTAGACTTAAAACTTGTCTTTAGCGGTATAGCCGTCCATTGACTTTCTTCCCCAAAATCATCACAATAACGGCCTATTTTCGAGGTGCTTGCTGTATCTTCAGATACGTTTTATTTCAAAGGGTGAAATAGTCGCAAGATAATCGGGAAGTCGGTGCGTTTTCAGGGAGAAAACAATGCCAACACTGCCCCCGCAACGGTAATGTAGATGCCATGCATGTACAGAGTCCGGAGACCGGCCTTGAAGTAACTTACTATTCGCGTGTGCGGTGGGCACAGGCTAGGGGATATCATGCTAAATAAATCTGCGTTAGGCGTAGCGGTTGCTGCTACGTTGTCTTTTTCTGTATCTGCTGACGAGCAATCAATCGAGCACATCACAGTTTCTGCCAATAAATTCGAACAATCAATTAATGATGTATTAGCCAGTGTTACTGTCATTGACCGCGCTGATATTGAAGCAAGTTATGTTCGTGACTTACCAAGCTTACTGGCAACGCAAGCAGGCTTTCAAATTAATGCCAATGGTGGCTTTGGGCAAAGCTCAGGTGTTTCATTACGTGGTGCAAGTTCTCGTCATACACTTATTTTAATTGATGGTGTACGTACAGGCTCTGCAACACTTGGCTATAAAAGTATTAGCAATATTCCTTTAAACAGTGTTGAGCGTGTTGAAGTAATCAAAGGCTCACGTGCTGCTGTATATGGGTCAGATGCGCTAGCTGGTGTGATTAATATCATTACGCGCAAAGCACAAAATACGACCTTAGATGTTACTTTTGGCTCAGACTCTTATCAAGAGTATCAAGTAGCGACTGGTGGTCAGTTTGCGGGTGTTGATGTTGCCGTTAATGCCGGTTATGAAAAAACAGATGGTTTTGATGTTTTACAAGGCTTAGCCCCTGATGAAGACGGCTACGAGAACAAAAACCTTGGCTTTAATCTTGGTTATCAAAATGAGCAGTTAGGTGAGTTTTTAGCGCAAGCACAATACTCAGAAGGCGAAGCAAAATACGATAGCGCTTATAGCCCTGCAGACAGCAACGTAGAAAAAGGCGAGTTCGAAAATTACCAAGCTTCACTAGGTTGGAAAAAGGCTTTCGAAAAACACAGCCACGCCATTGATATCGCTATATCAAGTGATAGTTCAGATGACTCACGTATTGATTACACTGGTGCAACGGTGGTTGATAAGTTTGAAACTGAGCGTGAGCAAATCGATTACAATGGCCAATACTTTTTCAATCAAGCACTGACTCTTAGTGGCGGTTTGAATTGGTATAAAGATGAAGTGAACACTAACTCAGGTACTTACTTAAAAGACAGCCGTGAAGTGTTCGCTGCGTTTGTTGGCGCTTATTATGACGACGAACACGTGCTGGCAAACCTAACCGTTCGCCAAGATGATGATCAGCAGTTTGGTGATGAAACAACTTACACTGCAGCTGTTGGCTATCACTTAAATGACATCGCGACATTCCGCGTAAGTCAAAGCACTGGCTTTAAATCTCCAACATTTAATGACCTATATTACCCAGGCTCAGGTAACCCAGAGTTAAACCCTGAAACATCAGATAACCAAGAGCTTGGCTTATCACTCAATGTGAATGATATCAGCCTTGATATTGCGGTTTTCCGCAGCGAAATCGACAACAAAATCGCTTGGGCACCAAATGCATCAGGGCAGTGGATCCCAACTAATATAAACGAAGCTCGCCACGAAGGTGTTGAGTTTAGCTTTAAAAACCAAGTGTTTGGCTTTGATCACAGCTTTAACTTTACTTACCTTTCAGCGGAAGATACTGAGACAGGTCAGTCTCTAACCTATGTGTCAAACCACACTGTGAATTGGTCATTAAACAAAGCATGGGGTGATTTTGATGCTGGTATCGATATGCAATACCGTGGTGATCGTGATGGCAAGTTAACGCACTTACCTTCTTATACGTTATGGAATTTAGTTGGTCACTACCAAGCGACTGATAACTTAACTGTGTCACTACGTGTAGAAAACCTATTCGATAAAGAGTACAACGCCGTTGATGCCTATGGTACAGACCTAGATGGTGATTACATCAACGACGAATTTTATTACTACAACACGGCCGAGCGTCGCCTGTTTGTAGGTGCCCGTTATCAGTTCTAATAGCCATTAAGGTCAACTGAGCTGTTTGCTTAAAGCGAGTAATTGACATTAATTTGCCCGTTGATGTCATTCGTTTTTAAGTTAAAACACGCTCAGCGTTATTATTAGTTCTGCGTCTAAAAGCTCGCTACCTACTTAGCGGGCTTTTTTCATTTTAGTTTATCTGCGTAATACTGTTCGAACTTAGCAAGCTTAGGGGCAATCAGAATACTGCAATAACCTTGATTTGGGTTTTCATTGTAATAGTCTTGATGGTACTGCTCTGCAGGGTAAAAGTTTGTAAGCGGGCTCAGCTCGGTGACTATCGGCTCTCGAATTTGCTTTTGTAAAGCATCAATCATGGCTTGAGATTCTGCTTTTTGCTTTTCATCATGATAATAAATAACACTTCGATACTGGGTGCCGACATCATTACCTTGGCGGTTTAACTGTGTGGCATCGTGTAAAGTGAAGAACATTTCAAGCAGGGTGTTATAGCTTACAATACTGCTGTCAAAATCGAGCTGAACCACTTCAGCGTGACCCGTTAAGCCGGTACAAATTTGTTGATAACTTGGGTTTTCAATCTCACCACCGGCATAGCCAGAGCTGACATTAAGCACGCCTTTTACGCGTCTAAATGCGGCATCAATACACCAAAAGCAGCCGCCGCCAAAAGTGGCTATTTGTATGTTGTTATCCATATTTCACTTCCTTACCGTTTTGCTGACTATAGCCGAAAAAACAAAACGCCGTAAAGACGGCGTTTTGTTAAAGCTCAAGCTCGTTTAAATTTCTTCTAACGGCTTGTCTTTTGCTTGCTGCTCTAACTTGCTCTGTAAGTACTCAGGCGACTGGGTATTTCGGGCAAGTGCGCTGTATGCAGCAGGTACGACGAATAAGGTCAGTAAGGTTGCAACAATAACACCAGTAAATACCACCACACCAATTACCATACGGCTTTCTGCACCTGGGCCACTTGCAAGTACCAGCGGTACTGAGCTCATCACGGTGGTCAATGAGGTCATAATAATTGGGCGTAAACGTTGTGTCGCAGCTTGGGTAATCGCTTCGTTAAACTCCACACCTTTATCGCGCAGTTGGTTCGCGAACTCAACAATCAAGATACCGTTTTTCGCACTCAAACCTATCAGCATTACGATACCAATTTGGCTGTAAATATTCAGAGTAAGTCCGGTGTACCACAAACCAAATAATGCACCCACTAAACCAAGTGGTACTGTAAGCATGATCACAAATGGGTGAATAAAGCTTTCAAACTGGGCTGCAAGTACTAAGAAGGTGACTGTCAGTGCTAGTATGAATACATAGGTCATCGCCGATGCACCTTCATAGAACAGCTGCGATTCACCCTTGTAGTCAATTGCACCGTCGATGTCGTTTTCTTCCGCTGCAACTTGATTTAAGAAGTTAAGTGCTTCTTCTAGGGTATAACCATCTGCTAAGTTCGCACTTAAAGTAATTGCGCGCATACGGTTATAACGGTTTAAACGCGATGCAGTGGCTTCTTCTTTTAAGCTAATTAAGCTATCTAGCGGTACTAATTCGCCACTACGTGATTTTAAATAGATATTTGAGATATCAGTCGGGTTAGCAAAGTCTTCTTTGGTGCCTTTTAAAATCACATCGTATTCTTCACCGCGGTCGATAAAGGTCGTTACGCGGCGTTGGCCTAACATGGTTTCTAGCGTGCGACCCACATCCGATACAGAAACCCCTAAATCAGCGGCTTTGTTTTTATCAATGTTGATTAAAAACTGCGGGAACGTTTCTTTATAATCATGATCGATTCTTACCAAGCCTGGGTTTTTCTCAGCACGCTTAATAATACGGTCTCGCCAATCGGCTAGCTGGTCGTAATCGTTACCTTGCAGTACAAATTCAATCGGACGAGATGAACCGCCGCCACCAATACCACGGCGCATAATGGCAAATGCACGCACATCAGTTACTTCAGTCATTTTACCGCTGATTTCGTCCATTACTTCCCAGGTTGAGCGCTTACGCTTATCCCAGTCAGCCATACCAATGATAGCAACACCGCCTTGACCACCCCAGCCCGGCACACGAACAAGCACTCGGCTCAATTCACCAGACTCAGAGTAAGGCATTAAACGTTCTTCAATTTTAGCCATGTTTGCAGCGTTATTTTCATAGCTTGCGCCTTCAGGGCCACTCATCATGATAAAGAAAGTACCGCGGTCTTCTTTTGGCGTAAGCTCTGATGGCACTTTTTGAAATAGCATAAAGCTGGCAACACCGGCCAAAATCATAGTCAGTAGTAAGCTCCACTTACGGCTCATATTTGAGGTGAGTGAGTTACGGTAGGCATTTTCGATTTTGTTAAAGCTTCTATCCATCCACTGGCTAAACTTGCTTTCTTTTTCTGATGACTTCAAAACTTTTGAGCACAGCGCTGGAGAAAGCGTTAACGCAGTAATACTAGAGAAGAACACCGCGGCGCTTACTGCCATCGCAAATTCGGTAAAGAGGGCACCGATTCGGCCATCCATAAACACCAGTGGTACGAATACCGCAATCAATACGAGGGTCGTTGCTATAATCGCAAAGCCAACTTCACGGGCACCACGAAATGCAGCAAGTAGTGGTGGTTCGCCTAATTCGATACGGCGGTGAATGTTCTCGAGCATAACAATCGCATCATCCACCACTAAACCAATTGCCAGCACGAGGGCTAGAAGAGTCAGTAAGTTGATTGAATAACCCATAGCCAGCAAGAACATAAAGCTACCCACTAACGCCACAGGTACGGTTACAGCAGGTACTAGCGTTGCACGGATATTACCTAAGAATAAGTAAATAACTAAGACAACTAGCGCCATTGAAATAACGAGTGTGCGATAAACTTCATCAATCGATTCTTTTATGAAAATTGAAGAGTCATAGCTGTCTTGAATGGTGGTGCCTTCTGGCAGGTTACGCTTAATTTTTTCAAGCTCTGCGCGGGCATTATCAACCACGGTTAGGGTATTAGCTTTGGCTTGTTTGACGATACCCAAACCAATCATGTTACGGCCATTACCACGGAATAAGCTTTCGTCGTCCGCGGCTTCTAAGTGCACATCAGCCACTTCACCTAAACGCACTAAATAGCCGTCTTCACCCCGTTTGATCACTAGGTTTCGAAAGTCTTGTTGATCTTTATAACTACGCGCAGTACGCACTGTAAAATCGCGGTCGATAGATTCGATTTCACCGGCAGGTAATTCAACGTTTTCAGTACGTAAAGTGGTTTCAATATCACTACTGGTAATACCGCGCGCAGCCATTGCTTTACGGTTTAACCAGATTTTCATTGCGTATTTACGCTCGCCACCCACGCGCACGTTTGAGACACCATCAACAACGGCTAATCGGTCAACAATAAAACGCTGCGCGTAATCAGATAACTGCAATGAATCCATGGTGGTACTGTTTAGTACGAACCAAGCAATTGGGCTTTCATCACTGTTTGATTTAGACACCTCTGGCGGGCGAACCTGCTCAGGTAAGCTATCAAGGGCACGGGCTACACGCTCGCGTACATCGTTTGATGCGGCATCAATATCGCGGCTAATATTAAATTCAATGGTGATATTTGAGCGGCCATTTCGGCTCGACGAGTTAATACTTTTAATGCCTTCGATACCCGAAATACGGTTTTCGAGGACTTGGGTTATTTTCGTTTCAATGATCTCTGCGCTAGCACCTGTGTATTCAGTGCTAACACTAACAATCGGTGTTTCAATATCTGGGTACTCGCGCAGTGGCAGCATAGAAAATGCCACCAAGCCAAAGGTGAGTAATAATAGGTTTATTACGATCGCGAAGACCGGGCGCTTAACGCTAGTATCAGTAATTTTCATGGTTTAGCCCTTGATACTTACTTTGCTGCCAGTACGGATCTTAATGATGCCTTCAGTCACAACTTGTTGGCCATTTTCAAGGCCTTTATCAATGGCTACCCAGCCATTGTGACGACCAGCCACATGCACTTCGACTTTGTTTGCAACGCCATCTTCAATTTGGAACACATAGTGTTTGTCTTGTTGCGGGATCACGGCTTTCTCAGGCACCATAAGTGCTTGGCTTGAGCTTAACTCTAAGGCAGTGTTTAACAGCATACCAGGGCGTAATAAACCGCTCTTATTGATAAAGCTGGCAGTCACTTCAACGCTACGGGTAATTGAGTCTATGCGCGAGCTAATGTGAGTGACTTTACCGGTAAAAGTTTTTTCTGGGTACGCATCATTTTGCGTCATCACTTTCATACCGAGTTGCAGTTGCGCTAAGTATTTTTCTGGCACTTTAAAATCAACTTTGATAATGCTGATATCATCAAGTGTCGTAATGTTGGTTGTGCTATTTACATAGGTACCAATTGAAATTTCACGCTTACCAAGCAAACCTGAAAAAGGCGCTTTAATCGTCATCTCGGCCAATTTTGTTTTTGCACTTTCAAGTTGTGCTTCGGTTGCGTCAACACGTGATAGCTGCTCTTCTAGTAACGACTTAGCAGTGGCTTGTGAGCGAGATAACTCAGTGAGGCGTTCAAGTTGGCGGCGCTCTTCTCGTAAATTGATGCTTAATTCTTTTACTGCTAATTCTTCTTCTTGCGATTGCAGTTGAACAAGCTTTTGACCTTTATTTACTAAATCGCCATCGTTGAAAAAAATATCGGTAACATAATCGTTTTGTGCACTACGCAAGTAAATCGCTTGGTTAGCACGAGCACTACCAATTGCTTCAATCAGCACTGCATTTTCTTCGGCGACAACAGTATGTGCTGTCACTTGAGTTGCGCTATTACCAAAGTTGCTCTGCTCACCTTGGCTTGAAGGTAAATACAAATAAATACATAACCCTAGCAAAAGGGTAATAATAAATGGAAAAAGAGCTTTGCCAGATTGTGTAGAATACATCATTGTGTTACCAGAAAATTAGTTGAGTGTAGTGTACAAAATTAGTACGTGCACCGTATGTCAGGTATCTCATATATTTGTGCATTTAGCGTAAAAGTTAAAAGTTCGGCTAGTTTGTTCCTTTATTGTGACTAAAAAAGAGGTTTTAGTATGAGTAAAGAGCCAAAGTGTAATTATTGTTTAACGCTTAGAAAGATAATTTTGGTCACAATTGTGATGTTTATTTTTTATTTTTCTGTTTATGGATAAGAAATGTCCTGCACTTAGCGTGCGCGCTCAAGCATCTCGCCATGGCTGTGAGTTTTTGGTTGTAGGCGGTATTGGGCTGATCATTATTATGCTGGTTAACATATTGAGACCTGGCGAAATTAGCCTTGTTGAAATCTTTTTAGCAACAAGCTGTATTGCTGCACTGTTTATTGGCTTTTTAAAAACGCAAGAGCCATACTTTAGCCTAACATTTACTCAGAATTTACTTATTTATCATCACAAAGTTGGGAATTGGCAGCTAAATCGTGCTAATTTTCATCATAGTGGTATACCAAAAGTGGAACAGGGCTTAGAATACCTTGAGTTAAACGCAGTTGGTATTAAACTCAATAACATAGATGAATTTTTAACACAGATTCACCCAAGAATTGCCGGACGATTACTAATAGAGCAACGTCATTTATTTATGCAAGTTATTCAAAAACATTGCAAAAATGGTGATTGCCCATCAGAATGGTTAATAGAAGAGACGGACTACACTGCCCCAAGTGGTCAGCTTTACAAAGGATTGATTGCCATGTTTGCCAATCGTACGCAGCATTTAAGGCAATTGACAGGATACGATTTATTACTGCCTGCCAATGTACTTGATGTTGATATTTGGCAATTTAG
The DNA here is from genome assembly GCF_002964825.1 of Pseudoalteromonas sp. T1lg122. Taxonomy (NCBI): domain Bacteria; kingdom Pseudomonadati; phylum Pseudomonadota; class Gammaproteobacteria; order Alteromonadales; family Pseudoalteromonadaceae; genus Pseudoalteromonas; species Pseudoalteromonas sp. T1lg122. Next base: position 697,666 of record NZ_PQCG01000032.1, on the reverse strand, counting down.
TGCTGATTTGAATCGTTGGAAACTGAATCCTAATGAGTTTATAGAGACTCGCTTGCAGAAAATGTAAGCTTTAGGTGGCAGAAAGTAGTAGGAAAAGGCTATGAGTCAAGAACGTTCTTTTATTAAAAGCGGTCGAAACACAATTATACACAAAGATAAAAAACTTGATTTAGTGATAGTGAATGGTGAAAACCATCCACGTATTAAAGTGACCCAAAATGGCCTTGAGCCTTTCAAAGAAGATCTGCCAAAAAACCGTCGTGAAGCGAAAGAGCGCTATCTAGAGATGGTTTATGTAACCAGTCCAGATGTGTTCGCAGAAGAAAAACGTTTACTGTTTATCCAAGCCCTAGATGGTCGAGAGTATAAAGTCGACTACAGTAAAATCGGCACAAAGCTTTTCGTTCGTATCCACCAAGAAAGTTATTTATAACTCCTAGTCTGGCACTTTAATTGCTTGTTATTAGCTTATTTGGCAGTCGGCCTTAACCGACTTTTCATTTTAAGGTGGTAAACATGAGATTAGTGCCTCTTGCCCTAGTTGCATTAACGACATTAACAGCCTGTGGTGGCGGTGGCGGTTCTAGTGACTCGAGCATAACCGCTGCAACCGTTAATGCGGGCACAGATCAGCAAATCATTGAAAAAAGTGAGTTTACTGTATCTGCAAAAGGCTCTCCAAGCGATGGAACCTTCACTTGGGAGCGAGTCAGTGGCCCAGCATTAGAAGGTTTTCCTGCTGAGGGTGCTGAACAAACTGTTACTGCTCCTGATATTAAGCTCGATTCAGAGCTTGTGTTGAAAGTGAATTATCAAACCGATGATGGGCAACTTGTTTCCGATCAAGTCAGTATTTTTATTACTTCCAATAACCAACTTCCTGTTGCTGTTATTACCCAAACTGCGCCAGAAGAGTTGCCATCACAATACAATGATGTGATCACATTAAGCGGCGAAGAATCTGCTGATATCGATGAAAATGGCTCGGTTGACAGTTATTTGTGGACGCAACTTGATGGCCCAGATTTAACCGCTGATAGTTATACAAATCAAACAATTAGTTTTACTCACCCATTACTTGAATCAAATACAGCAATGACATGGCGCTTGACTGTAACCGATGATGAAGGTGGCTCGGCGAGTACTGAGGCGTCGTTTACCTTAAACAAAACGGTTGAGGTTATTATTGCTGATGCAGGGGAAGACCAGCAGGTTATCGAGTTTGATACCGTAACCCTTGATGCCAGCAACAGTGAAATTGTGACAGCAACAAAATCATGTTTTTGGGAGCAGTTAACAGGCGAAACAGTGACGTTGGCAAACCAGAACCAATGTATCACGACGTTTGTAGCCCCTGATGTCGATACTGATTCAGAGCTTAGTTTTGAAGTTACCGTGACAGACAGTAAATCGCGTAGCGACACAGATACGGTAATTATCGATATAAGTCCAAAACCGTTGGGATTAATTAACGATACCGGTATGAGCGATTGCTATAACAACTCGCAAAAAATTAATTGCGGCAGCGAAGACTTCCCAAGCCAAGACGCAGACATAGGCCGTGACAGTGTCGCTAATCAACTAGATAAAGTCGGTCAGGGTGACCTGGCGTTTGATTTTACCAAAATGAATGAATATGCCGACGAACTTCCTGATGATGCGACCAGCTTTAGTTGTGTACGCGATAACGTGACGGGCCTTATTTGGGAAGTAAAAGAAGCAAGTTCAACATTACCGCCGTCAACAACCGATCGTGCAGCAACAAACCATTATACCTGGTATTTAAATGGTTCAAGTGGTGTGCAAACGGGCAGTGTACAAGGGGCTGCGAGCTCTACTTGCCCAAGCACCAGCAACTGTGGCCTGCAAACTTACATTAATGATGTAAACAGCAGCGATTTTTGCGGTGGTACAAATTGGCGTGTGCCCACTTACACCGAATTATTAGGGTTATTAGATTATGCCAAGCAAGGTGAGTCTTCGATACTTAATAGTGACTTTTTCCCAAATCAACCGAGCGACACGCAACTAAGTACAGATGGCAGTTCGTTTATGCCTTATTGGACTTCGCAAACCGCGGCAGATGGAACAAGTTTGTCGCAAGCTTATATTATCGATATGAGTAGTGCGAATGATTTAGCGTATCCAAAAAGTAACACTGCCTTTGTGCGCTTAGTTAGAACGCCGGGAGAGTAATATGCGAAACTTATCTTTAATCACAGCACTTACCGTAATCGCTCTGCAATCGAGTTATGCCGCTGCGCAAGTATGTTATAGCGCCGTCACTGAGACGACGCCTGATAGCCGCTTTACTATCAATGAGGATGGTACAGTAAGTGACAGCGAAACGGGTCTTATGTGGCAACGTTGTACCTTTGGCCAAAGTTATGATAGTGACACGGATACTTGCGAGGGCACGAGCCAGCAGCTTACATGGGGCGAAGCTTTACGCGGGGCCGAAAACGCAACGTTTGCTGATTACACTGATTGGCATGTGCCAAATGTAAAAGAGTTAGCAAGTATCTTAGAGCATAGTTGTGTACAGCCTAGTATCAACGAAACGGCATTTTTATCGACTAAGCTGCAAAACTATTGGAGCAGTACTTCAGGGATCAGTCGTACCGATCTTGCTTGGGTGTACCAATTTGATAAAGGCATAAACAGCCTGCACGCAAAAACGTCCGATGTTTATTTGCGTTTGGTGCGCTACGAAAAGTAACTGTTAATAACTTCTAACCGCGCTTGCTCAAGCGCGGTTTTTATTTCTGCGCCTTTAATACCTTGAGCAATAAATTGCTGCGGACTAACTGCTCGTGCTTGCTTAGCTGTCTTTGTGAGCGACTCAAAACAGCTAACAGGTTGTTGCTGACTTATTTCTAACACCTTCAATACTTGCTCAAAACGCTCAGGGCGACGCCATAAATCAAGTTGATTAAAGCAAGCAAAAACAGCTTCGCTAGTCGGTTTTTCTGCACTTAATGTTGTTTGATGAGTTTGGCTAAATAGCGCTAAATCACGCACTTCATTAGGTAAGCGTATGTTGCTAGCTATCGTTTTTATCTCATCGCTTGAAAGTGATAAAGTAATTTGGCTAAATAATAACGCAGTGTCGTTAATTTGTAGTTTGTTAGCATAGTCAAAACGTGCTTGAAACGTATTGTAAAGCTCATCACACCATTTACTTTCAAGCTCAGGGCTAATTGCATGCAGGCCGCCAATGCTGGCAAGCACATTTAAAAACTCGCTAAATGCGCCATCACTGAGGGATTTTTCGCATTCCAACCAAACGCGCTCAGCGGTGAGGGTACTCAGTTCACCGGCTTTAACCATCTCGGTTAATAGTGATAGGGTTTCAGGGGCGATAGTAAAGCCTAGGTAATGATAACGAGCAGCAAAACGCGCTACTCGCAATATGCGTAGAGGGTCTTCACTAAAGGCATCGGAGACATGACGTAATACACGATTTTCAAGATCTTGCTGGCCAGAAAATGGATCAACTAAGCTGCCATCTTGGGCTTGCGCAATGGCGTTTACGGTGAGATCTCGACGAATTAAGTCTTGCTCTAAAGTGACATCAGGCGCGAAATCACAAATGAACCCCGTGTAACCTTGGCCTTGTTTTCGCTCGGTACGGGCTAGCGCATATTCTTCTTTACTTTTAGGGTGTAAAAATACTGGAAAATCTTTTCCAACTTGTTGATAGCCTTGGCTGATCAGTTGCTCGGGCGTTGCACCAACCACCACATAATCGCGCTCTTTAACGTCACGACCAAGTAGGGCATCTCTCACTGCGCCACCGACTAAATAAACCTGCATAAAACACCTAAAATTTTGCCTTTTCGCTATTTTACGTTATTTAACCAATAAAATGTAAACAAGGTTTTAAGTAGCGATGTTTTTTGCCATTATAGACCGTGATTTTAAACGCAAGGAATAACACGGTGTATTTAAGCTATTTTGGCTTGTCAGAAAAACCCTTTTCGATTGCCCCTAATCCTGAGTATTTATTTCTTAGTGAGCGCCATAAAGAGGCATTAGCACATCTTACCTACGGATTAGGTGAAGCGGGTGGCTTTGTTCTGTTAACAGGCGAAGTGGGTACAGGTAAAACAACACTAACAAGAAGCCTGCAAGAGCAGTTACCTGAAAACACCCAAGTGGCACAAATTCATAACCCAGCTTTGTCACAGCTCGAACTGCTTGCCAGTATTTGTGATGAGTTGAAAATTGAGTATGACAGCGCGAATGCGACATTAAAAACGCTTACTGATGTTATTAAAAAACATCTAGAGGCAAATAATCAAGCAGGCGGTCATACCATCTTAATTATTGATGAAGCACAATTACTCGCGCCAGATGTGCTAGAGCAATTGCGCTTATTGACGAATATCGAAACGGATCACAAAAAGCTACTGCAAATTGTGTTAGTTGGGCAACCAGAGTTACAAGAGTTATTAAAACGTACTGAATTAAGACAACTAGCTCAGCGTATAACGGCACGTTATCACTTATTACCATTAACGGAAGGGCAAGTATTTGCCTATGTTAAGCATCGCTTGTTTAAAGCGGGTACAGAGCAAGCCTTGTTCTCAGGTGATGCGTTAAAAGCAATTTATCAAGTCACTCAAGGTGTACCAAGATTAATCAATTTATTGTGTGAGCGTTGTTTAGTAGGGGCTTTTTCGCAGCAAAAATTGAGTGTTGATAGTGAGCTTGTGATGCGCTCAGCTGCTGAAGCATTGCCACCCACGAGTACACCAATGGCCACAGTAGCAAATAAAGAGCCGAGTTATGTGTGGCTTTATCCCGTTTCATTTTTAGCCGTATTAGGAATGGGTATTGGTTTATCCTACCTAATATAACGAGTGTTCATTTATGTCATTATTATTAGATGCAATTAAACAGTCTGGTCAGCACGAACAAACCGCGGTTGACCACGACCAAGCAGCGCTTGCGCTCAAACAACAACAAGAACTTACACGCTATCGCCGCTTAGCTTTTTCATTTGGCTTATTATTGGCGGCCATTTTAACCTTGATGGCAGGCTTTTCAATTGGTAAATGGTTACAACAAAATAAACCATTTGCTGAGCAGCCAAAAGTTGTGAATAACAGCCATGAAGCCACTGAAAGCGCTGCGACTGAGGCTCAAGTAAGCCCTGAATCGCAACAACCCGCTAAGCAAGATCAAGTTGCCCAACCACACACTCAACAAGCTGCTAATAACCCAGCTCAAGTAACCACAATGTCGCAACAAGGGCAGTTGATGCAACCAGCCATGGGGCAGCAACAAATGATGCAGCAGGTGCCAGTGCAAGGACAGCAATACCAGTGGGTGCAAGTTCCGGTAAATTCAGCACCTGTGTACGCGAATCAAGGTTATCAAGTACAGCCGCAATATCAGCAGCAAGCTGTGTATCAAAATCAGCCTGTATATCAATCGCAGCCACAATTTTCTCAACCAATGCAAATGCAGCAGATTAACCCGCAACAAATGAGCAGCAATGGCATTGATCTAAGTAAGTATAAGGTGCTGGGTAAGCCACTTGATGGTCAACCAACTCAACCCGCATCGCAATCATCAACCAATGATGAGTTAAGAGATGTGCCAGATACCTTAAAGGATGCCTTTGCTAAAGCGGTTGAAGATGTTGATAACGCACACAGTGTTGATATTACTCGAAGCACTAAAAATACCTCGTATGCTGAGCCGATTGAGCTATTACCCGATGCGCTGCAAAGCCTAATTCCTACCATTAAATATCAAGCGCATATCTATGCGTCTGAATCATCAAAGCGTTGGATTAAGTTAAACGGTAGAGAATTATACGAAGGCGATAACATTGGTGTGCTATCTGTGGTTGAAATTACCCCTGAGCAAAGCTTATTAAGCTACGATGGCTATGAGTTTACCCTAAAAGCATTACAAGACTGGCCTGAATAGCCAGTCTTTACTTTAAGGGATTAAGGTAAAATCGCGTTCTTAAAAAAGCGGATCAGATCGATATTAAATTCAGCAGGCCTGACTGCTGATTCTAAACTGTCATGACAGCGGCTGTTTGCCAAATCAATATCCTGCACTTCGGTATAACGCGCATGTTTAGCGTGATAAAACACTTTAACTTGAGGTTTTAAAGGGCTGGTTGGGTTACTGTGAGTGACCACACCTAACTTTTGACTTTCAAGTTTCACTAAGGTGCCAACCGGGTGAATACCAATACATTGAATAAACTTAGTGACTAGGTCTCCATCAAAGCTATCTGGGCAGCCTTCTTTGAGAATTTTAAATGCCTTAATTGGCTCCATGCCTGCTTTGTAGACCCGCTCAGCGGTTAGTGCATCATACACATCGACAATCGAAGCCATGCGCACATACAAGCTGATCTCTTCACCACTTTTACCAAACGGATAGCCACTACCGTCTAAGCGCTCGTGATGGAATCCTGCAATATCCACCGCAATTCCACTTAAACCTGACTGCTCTAAAATTTCTTTGCTAAAGCGAGCGTGGTCTTGAATGGTTTTATATTCGTCATCGGTTAACTTGCCTGGTTTATTAAGTATTTCATCAGGAATGTTTATTTTGCCGATATCGTGTAGTAATGCGCCGGTGGCAATTTCTTGGATTATCGATTTTTCTATTCCTAAATGTTTGGCAAAAATACTGATTAAAATCGAAACATTGATTGAATGTTCAAGCAGATAGGCATCTTTTTCGCGCATACGTGTGATACAAGCAAGCGCATCTTGGTTACGAAAAACCGAATCAATAAAACCACTTGCGAGGTCTTTAAAAGGGGCGATATCAATTTTGTTGCCATCGCGGATATCATCAAATGCTTTGCTTTGCAGTGTTCTTGCTTCGTTGTATAAGCTGTTTGCTTTGCTCATTTCTGCTGACACGCTATGGCTGGTGTGCCAAGGATTAAAGGTCTCTGAATTGGTCGCAGGTTTCGCAATATCTTGTTGCTCGACCACTTTATTATCACTGTCTAAAGTCAGTGTTTTATCCGGATCGATTGAAATTTCTAATATACCTGCCTTGATCAGTTTATCTATACTTCCCTGCGTTTTTACCCAACCTTGGTTTTTTATACGGATCTTGCCTGTTTGTTTTGTCACGCTTTGTACAAACATGCCCGGCTTAAGTTGATTGATAGGGAGTGTTTTCAAGGCCTTTACTTCTAGTCAAATACAATACTATAAAACTAGCAGAAAATTTGTACCTCGGTAAATAAGAATAATGAAAAGGTATCTTTAATACTAAAAAGCCCCCGCAAAATGCGAGGGCTTTTAATTTACTCAGGGAATGGTAACTCCCTTACTGAATACGATTATTCGTCGTCTTCAACTAAGGTCATTAGAGATGTATTACCACCTGATGCCGTTGTATCAATACTGATTGTTTTCTCAGTTAATAAACGTTTAATTAGCGTGTCGTAGTACTCAGAGCTGATCACTGGCAGAATCGCACCTTTACGTTGTGCTAGCTGCTGGCTGAAGTAGCCTAAGCGTGATGAACGTGCAGCAACAACTGCACCAGCAAGGTGAGGGTGCGCTAAAATTGCTTGTAACTGATTAGGTTTAGCAACTTGGAATACACCTTCAGCAATACCTGTAGAGATAAACTTGTCTCTGAACGCAACCGCTTCTTCGTAGAATAACTCTGATGCAACAGTAATTACGGTGTTACCTGCCGCAAGTGCTGTGATAATCGAAATTGCCCAGAAGTTAAATGACGTACTCTTATCAGCATAACAAACCACACAGCCACGAGGCTCTAAGTGAAGCGTGTTTGATTCACCCGTTGGTCCCGGTAATACAGTGTGCTTACGCATGTGTTTTTCAAGGCGGTTAAGCTGCGCACGTGCATCAGCTAGTGTTAATGCTAAGTCATCAGCTAGCTCGTCGATGATCTCTACCGTTGCTACTTTCGCAAGTAATTGACGTACAGCAGAAACACGGTCGTTTAGCGGTGTCGCACGCCAGATTTTCTCGTCGCGTAATGAATTTTCCATCAGCTTAGCAACTTGCTCAGCTGCACCAGAGAAGTTATGTGTATCTAACTCATCAGGTGTTAGGTTTGTCATTTGTACGTTATCTGGTGATGCTTTTTCTTTCACTAGACGTTGTAAGTAGTTTGGACCACCGGCTTTAGGACCAGTACCAGAAAGACCACGGCCACCGAAAGGTTGTACGCCTACAATCGCACCGATCATATTACGGTTGATGTAAACGTTACCTGCACGTGACATCTTCGCTAAGTATTCACAACGTTCTTCGATACGTGAATGAACACCCATCGTTAGACCGAAGCCAGTGCCATTTACTTGGTCAATTACGTTATCAAGCTCTGAGCCTTTGAAACGGATGATGTGTACACATGGGCCAAATACTTCGCGCTTAAGTACAGATAAATCTTTGATTTCGTATAAACGAGGCGCAAAGAAGTAAGCACCATTTTCGTTGTTATCAGGGATCGCACATTCGTAATGAAGTGTTGCGTTACCTTTTAAGTACTCAACGTGCTCGTTTAGGTTCTTCAGTGCTTTCTCGTCGATAACTGGACCGATATCCGTTGAAAGTAGTGAAGGATCGCCAACGTGAAGCTCTTTTAAAGCGCCTTTGATCATATCAATGATGCCGTCTGCAACGTCTTCTTGTAAGAACAACACACGTAGTGCAGAACAACGTTGACCAGCACTTTGGAAACCTGAGCTGATCACATCGTCAACAACTTGCTCTGGTAGAGCGGTTGAGTCAACGATCATACAGTTTTGACCACCAGTTTCAGCGATAAGCGGTACTTGGATATCATTACGCGCAGCAAGCGTTTGCGAAATAACAGTACCGGTTTCAGTTGAACCTGTGAACATAACTGCTTGAATACGCTCATCAGGAACGATTGTTTTACCTACTTCGCTACCACGAGCAATAACAGGCTGTACAACGTGCTCTGGTAAACCTACAGATAGCATAAGCTCAATCGTACGAAGGGCGATTAAACTTGTTTGCTCAGCAGGTTTTGCAATAACAGTGTTACCTGTCACGATAGCTGCAGCAACTTGGCCTAAGAAGATAGCAAGAGGGAAGTTCCATGGGCTGATACATAAGATCACACCACGCGCTTCAAAACGCTCGTCTTGTGATAATTCTTCAGCGCGTGCAGCGTAGTAGCGGCAGAAATCCACAGCTTCACGTACTTCATCGATACCGTCTTGAGTTACTTTACCCGCTTCTTTGATACACAGAGCCACTAGCTCATCGTGGTGACGCTCTAGGATATCAGCAACGCGGCGTAGTAAGTTTGCGCGCTCTTTAACAGGTGTTTGTGACCATGATTCAAATGCTTTTTCTGCATTTTCTAAAAGTGCAGTCATCTCTTCTGATGATTGTAACTTCACATGACCAATGATTTCTTTATGGTTTGCAGGGTTCTTAACTGGGATAGAACCTTCTGGCACTGCGCTTAATTCAATGCGGTGCTCAGCAAACCAAGTATCAAGGTTTTCTTTAAATGGTGTAATAACATTGATGTCAGTTAAGTCCATGCCTTTCGAGTTTGGACGCTCATCACCATATAAATCAATTGGCATCTTAATTTGCGTGTTGTACTTGTTACGTAAACCTTGCAGCGTTTCTACAGGGTCTGGTAATAGTGATTCAACTGGTTTAGTGGTATCAACAATCGCATTTACGAATGAAGAGTTAGCACCGTTTTCTAATAACGACGTACTAAGTATGCAAGTAAGTCTTCGTGTTGACCTACTGGTGCGTAAACACGACATTGAATTTTTTCTTGCTCAACGATTTGGTCGAATAATGACTCACCCATACCGTGTAGGCGTTGGAATTCGAAACCTTCATGGTCACCTTTAGCAACTTCTAAAATAGTTGCCGCAGTGTAGGCGTTGTGTGTAGCAAATTGCGGGTAAAGTACATCGCGCGCTTCAAGTAGTTTGATAGCACATGCTTTGTACGAAACGTCAGTCGTCGCTTTACGTGTAAATACCGGGTAGTGATCTAAACCATCTTGTTGAGTGGTTTTGATTTCTGTATCCCAGTATGCGCCTTTAACAAGACGAACCATTAATTTACGACCAACGCGGCGGGCAAGTTCTGCAACCCATTCAACCACAAAAATAGCGCGTTTTTGGTATGCTTGAACGGCTAAACCAAAGCCATTCCAGTTACCTAAATCGTCATCGCTGAATACCGCTTCAATGATATCTAATGAGATGTCTAAACGGTCAGCTTCTTCAGCATCAACAGTGAAGCCGATGTCGTAGCTTTTAGCTGCAAGTGCAAGCTCTTTTAGCTTAGGTACGATTTCAGCCATCACACGCTCACGATGAGTAAACTCATAACGTGGGTGAATCGCAGAAATTTTAACTGAGATACCAGGGCTCTTGATTGGGCCACGGCCATTTGCTGCTTTACCAATCGCGTGGATTGCCGTCATGTAGCTTTGGAAGTAACGCTCAGCATCTTTCATGGTGCGCGCGCCTTCACCTAGCATATCGTATGAGTATACGTAGCCTTTTTGCTCTTTATCAGCAGCACGTTCAATCGCTTCGTTAATAGTACGACCCATAACGAATTGCTTACCCATGATCTTCATTGCGAAGTTCACAGATTTACGAATAACAGGCTCACCTAGACGACCAATTGTTTTCTTCAGAACACCGAATTGCTGTTCTTTAGATTTGTCGCTGTAGTTAACCATTTTACCGGTTACTAACAGGCCCCAAGACGATGCATTTACAAATAGAGAGTCACTGCTACCTAAGTGCGAGCTCCAGTCACCTTTAGCAAGTTTGTCACGAATTAGTGAGTCTTGCGTTGCTTTGTCTGGTACACGTAGTAGTGCTTCTGCTAAACACATTAATACCACACCTTCTTCACTTGAAAGTGAGAACTCGTTTAGTAGTGCATCTACACCGCTTTGACCATCCTGATCGCGACGGATATTTAAAACCATTTGACGAGCACGTTCCCACGCTCGGCTACGCGCTTTCACGCCTACTTCAGCCAAAGGCAAAATGTGATCAATCACCGCATTTTCATCAATACGGTAGAAATCACGGATCTTTTGTCTGATTGGACATTCAGTTGTCAAATCGCCATTAAATAGCATAAGTAACCCTCTGGTATGTGGAGTCTAGAAATGAACTTATTGCATTTCTTACCATTGATATAATTCGTGCATTCTAATTAAAATTCAGCAGAATATGCTGGTTAAATTTTTCGATTTACGATAATTTACAGGGCATACCGTTAACTTAGCCGCATAAAATTCTGTTATGACCAGTCCGAATAGATTACGCATGTTAGATCGCATCGATTTAGCAATTTTAGACGCTCTGCAAAAAAATGGCAGAATATCGAACGTAAACCTCGCAAAACAGGTAAACCTGAGCCCAAGCCCGTGTCTCGATCGCGTAAAACGTTTAGAACAAGAAGGCTACATCGAAGGCTATTACGCAAAGCTTAGCGAAGCAAAACTTAATCAGAGCTTGTTAGCACATGTGCAGGTATCGTTAGTGACTTCGAATACATCAGTATTTAAAGTGTTTCGCGAATATATTTTAAATATTCCTCAAGTTGTTGAATGCGACATGGTGGCTGGTGGCTATGACTACTTATTAAAAGTACGAGTCTCAGATATGGATGAATATCGCCAAGTATTGGGTGATTTAGTGGATATTCCGGGGGTGGGGACACACCACACCTATATGGTGATCGAAAAAATTAAACAAGATACCGGATTAAGATTCGATATATAGATACAAAAAAAGCACCAACAGGTGCTTTTTTTAATGACTATTTAGTAGCTTATGCCCAGCCGTCGTAACGTTTACGACGAGATAACACCACCGTTAAGATAATACCTATCAGTAAGCCTATAAATGCAATTGCACCGCCATAAGTAAGTAGCTGGCGTTTCTCTTTTGCACTTGCTGTTTGCTTAGCGTTACGCTCAGATTCAATGGTATTTTTTAGCGTTTCGATTTGCTCACTCAGGGCTGCGTTTTGCTCTGTTAGTAATTTGTTCTGTTCTTGAAGTTGTGGCAGTTCAATTTCAGCCTGACGAAGTTGCTCTTGCATTACCGTCATGTCGTTATTCAATGCCTGAAATTGTTGTTGGATACCGGCGTTTTCAGTGATGAATTTTGATTCAACCCAGCCTTCGCGATCTTTATCGTCACGAATTTTAAAGTAGCCGTTATCTTCACCTGATAACAACACAATTTGAGTACCCGCATCAACTGAACCCAAAATGCGGTAGTTTTTGCTCGGACCTGAATGCATAAAGGTGTACAGGTTATCGACTATGTAGGCGGTGTTTTGGCTGTCGCTGCTTGGCGCTTCTTCTGCGTAGCTAATAAAAGAGGTGGCCGCAAGGAGCAACCCAAAAATACACTGTTTTAACATCAATCTGCCTTGTTAATGTGATCTTGCCTAGAAGTGGCTAAATTTATAATTTCTTTATGTATAGAGATAGTAGGGATTTCAACTATTAATAGCAAGGCTGATATTGTAATCCATGGATGAGCTTGGTCGCAAAAATCAGGAAAAAATTTGCATTAAGTAGCTGCTTTGTTTATTTTGATCACTTATTTATTTTAAATGTACTCCGCAAAACGAATGGATACTGAGATAGAACTGAAGTTTTTGGTGTCAGATGCCGTTGTTCCACTGATCCCCGCATTAATTACCCAATTTGCAAAAACCGTTACCAACAAACCGTCGCGCAGCTTACAAAATGCTTATTACGATACGCCAAGCCGAGAATTACGTGCTTTAGATATTGGCTTACGTACTCGCTGTTGTGACAACCAGTGTGAGCAAACGATTAAGCTTGCTGGCGAAGTCGTTGGTGGCTTACATCAACGCCCAGAATACAACTTACCACTAACAGGTAACCGCCCAGATTTACTCGCATTTGATGCTGCTATTTGGCCTCATGGTATGCAAGTGGGTGCTATTGCAGAGAATTTATACCCAATTTTTAGCACTAACTTTATTCGCCGTACTTGGTTAATTGAAACTAATAACGGTGCAAAAATTGAAGTGGTGTTAGATAAAGGTGAAGTTGCGGCATCGGGTCAGGTTGAGCCAATTTCTGAACTTGAAATCGAACTAATCGAAGGTAGTCGTAGTGAGTTGTTTGCACTGGCTGATAAATTGGTTAGTGAAAGCCATGTTCGCTTAGGGCTTTATTCTAAAGCAGCACGGGGCTATCGCCTTGCGGATGACAAACCATTAAAAGCAAGTAAATCAATTGGTTTTGTGCCGCTAAAAAGCGATGCCACACAAGAGCAAGCGCTGGTAGAAAGTATCAACTACGCGATTCGATTTGTGCAAAAACATGAGGCCTGTTACTTCATTAAACCTAGTCTAAAAACTCTTAAGCGTGTCACAGACGGTATTCGTTTAATTCGCCATACGTTTTGGCTGTTTGATGACATTGTCAGTAAAGACGACACCGACTCATTGCGCACAGAGTTAAAGTGGTTATTGAGCGAATTAGCGTGGGTTGAAAACGCAATTCAACTAAAAACCTATACATCAAAGCGTCACGCATACTACAAAAAAATCAACAGTGCGCCTGAGCTCACGCAAGTTATTAATGACTTAAAAGAGTTACAGCCAAGCATTGAAGATATCGAAACTCTGTTCCATAGCACCCGATATAACCGCTTACTATTGCAATTAACAACGTGGTTAATTGAAAAGCAATGGCGTAAATCATGGGGGCAAGCTGAGTTTCAGGCAGCAGAAAAACCGGTTGCCGATATTGCTAAGCGTTTATTTGCCAAAGATTGGCACGACATGCATGAGCTTATCCCTGAGCAGCAAGTATTTACCGATAAAGACTATTTATCACTGCGCACTCGCTTAGAAAACTCATTGCTTAGTGGCAACTGTTTAGGTGCTTTGTTCGATAAAGAAGACAGAAACGAGTTTCGTATGCCATGGGTCGATATCTCTCATGGTATTTACGAGTTAAGTACGCTTGAGTATCTAAAGCAGTTATGCGCAGGACAAGACGATTTAGAGCTGGCAAAAATTCAAGCATGGCTTGATCAAAAGTCAGAGTTTTTAGTCAGTGCAATGGAGCAAAGCCGTCACGCTTCATTTAATACTGATCCCTATTGGCTGTAAGTAAATGCGCTTTTGCCTATGGATGGGGTTAGCTTGGTTGAGTATATCAGCCTGGGCTAACCCTATTGAATGGCAAACCTACAAACAGCAAGACGACATCACCGTAAGCTATAAAAAGCATGAAACCGGTATTATTGAAATTAAAGCTTCTGTGCTGGTGAAAAATGCCAAAGCCAGTGACTTTATGGCATTGCTCAGTGATACCGACAATGCTGCTAACTGGCTTGAGAATGTCAAAAGCGTGACGCTAATGGAGCGCTTAAGTCCCTCAGAAACCCTTGTTTATACTCATTTTAATTCACCTTGGCCGGTGTCAGACCGTGACTTGGTGAGTTATTCTTGTTATCACGCTTTAGATGAGCACAAAACCGAGTTACAAATCAAAAGTCAGCCTTATGCAAAAGCCGAAGTTGCAGGGCTTGTACGCATCAAAGATCTCACCGCTTATTGGCGCTTAGAACAGCAACAAAGTAACTTGTTAGTGAGCCATCAAGCCTATGCTGATCCAAGCGGTTCCATTCCGCATTGGTTAAGTAACAAAGTGTCGTTAAAAAGTGTTTATAAAACGCTACAAGCACTGAGAGAACAATTAACCAACAATCAGTTTTCTAGAGCGAATACACGCAGCATTCCCGGCACGTGTCAGCCGTTAAATTAGCTCATCATCGGGTGACATCGCTTAGATTTACACATATCATCGCTGTAATTGCGATTTTGAAGGGTTACCATGAAAGAGCCAAAAATTCCCCTAGTTAATAAGCCAAATGGCATGGGCTTTGGGCGTATTTTAAAAGCAACAAAATGTTCTATTAAAGGTTTTAAAGCGGCATTTAAAGAAGAGTCTGCATTTCGTTCTGAAATTTATCTAGGCGTGTGTTTATTACCCTTATCTGTCGTACTTGCGCAGTCATTAAATCATTGGCTAGTACTATTTATTCCTTATTTATTATTGTTAATTGTCGAGTTACTTAACTCGTCGATAGAAGCGCTGACTGACCGAGTAGGGATTGAGTACCATGTGTTATCGGGTCGTGCTAAAGATATGGCCTCTGCGGCAGTAACATTGTCACTGCTTATTCTTGCTTTGGTATGGGGTGTGGCTGTTTACGAAAAAATAGTAACCTACCTTTAAATCAGACATAAAAAAAGCGCCGAAAGGCGCTTTTTTCATTTTATCTAACCTATTACAGGCCAGCAGCTGCGCGAAGTGCGTCTGCTTTGTCTGTACGCTCCCAAGGGAACTCATCACGACCGAAGTGACCGTAAGCCGCAGTCGGTTGATAGATAGGACGCTCAAGATCAAGCATTTGGATTAAGCCGTAAGGGCGTAGGTCGAAGTGCTCACGTACTAATTCGATTAGACGTGCTTCTTCTAATTTACCAGTACCAAATGTCTCGATGCTGATAGATGTTGGCTCTGCAACACCGATAGCGTAAGAAACTTGTAGCTCACACTTGTCAGCAAGGCCAGCAGCAACCACGTTTTTAGCAACGTAACGTGCAGCGTATGCAGCTGAGCGGTCAACTTTTGATGGATCTTTACCAGAGAAAGCACCACCACCGTGACGAGCCATACCGCCGTATGTATCAACGATGATTTTACGACCTGTAAGACCACAGTCACCCATAGGACCACCGATTACGAAACGGCCAGTTGGGTTGATGAAGAACTTAGTTGCGCTAGAGATAAGCTCAGCTGGAAGCACTGGCTTAATGATCGTTTCCATTACCGCTTCAACTAAGTCGTTTTGTGAGATTGAATCACAGTGTTGAGTTGAAAGAACAACTGCATCAATACCAACAGGCTTACCATTTTCGTAAGCAAATGTTACTTGAGATTTAGCATCTGGGCGTAACCAGTTAAGCTCACCGCTCTTACGAACTTCAGCTTGACGCTGAACTAGACGGTGTGAATAAGTGATTGGTGCAGGCATTAAAACATCAGTTTCGTTACATGCATAACCGAACATTAAACCTTGGTCACCAGCGCCTTGGTCTTCTGGACGAGCACGGTCAACACCTTGGTTGATGTCTGGAGATTGTTTACCGATAGTGTTTAGGATTGCACAAGAGTCAGCATCGAAACCCATATCTGAGTGTGTGTAACCGATTTCACGTACTGTTTTACGTGTGATTTCTTCGATATCAACCCAAGCGCTAGTAGTGATTTCACCACCAACCATAACCATACCAGTCTTAACGTAAGTCTCACATGCAACACGGGCATGAGAATCTTGCTCTAAGATAGCATCTAGAACCGCGTCAGAGATTTGGTCCGCGATTTTATCCGGATGACCTTCAGAAACAGATTCAGAAGTAAATAAATGTTTTGCCATTGTATTTCTGCTCACAAATATTGCGCTTCACAAACGTCGGTAATAGCGCTAAAAAATTAAGGGGCGTATTTTATCTAAAACAAATATGTTTGCATAGTAATTTTACGCCTAGACGTCCATTTAAAATTACTAATAACGTATTGTTCTTAATAAACGCCCATAATTGGTGCATTTAATGCGGATTTTTAATTGCACTGTACCCTTACAATAAGTAAGAATGGGGCTTCATAAACAACCAGCGCAAATACATAAAGGTAGGAGAATTCATGCCATCACGCAAAGAACTTGCAAATGCTATTCGCGTCTTATCAATGGACGCAGTACAACAGGCCAAATCTGGTCACCCTGGGGCCCCTATGGGCATGGCAGATATCGCAGAAGTACTATGGCGCGATTATCTAAAGCATAATCCAACAAATCCAGAGTGGGCAGACCGAGATCGATTTATTCTTTCTAACGGCCACGGTTCAATGCTGATCTATTCTCTACTGCACTTAAGTGGCTATGACTTACCACTAGAGGAAATTAAAAACTTCCGTCAAATGCACTCAAAAACACCGGGTCACCCAGAATATGGTTATGCACCGGGTATTGAGACTACTACAGGCCCATTAGGTCAAGGGATCACAAATGCTGTGGGCATGGCAATTGCCGAAAAAGCGCTTGCTGCACAGTTTAACCGTGAAGGTCACGATATTGTTGACCACTTCACGTATGCATTCATGGGCGATGGCTGTTTAATGGAAGGTATTTCACACGAAGCCTGTTCATTAGCGGGTACATTAGGCCTAGGTAAACTAGTTGCGTTTTGGGATGACAACGGCATCTCAATTGATGGTGAAGTAGAAGGTTGGTTCAGCGATGACACGCCAGCGCGCTTTAAAGCATACGGCTGGCACGTAGTAAGCGATGTAGATGGTCATAACCCAGATGCAATTCGCGCCGCTATCGAAGAAGCGCGTAGCATCACTGATAAGCCATCGTTAATTTGCTGTAAAACAATCATTGGTTACGGTTCACCTAATAAATCAGGTAGCCATGACTGTCACGGTGCACCACTAGGTGAAGACGAAATTAAAGCATCTCGTGAGTTCCTAGGTTGGACTGGCGAAGCATTTGAAATTCCAGCTGAAATCTACAGCGAGTGGGATGGCAAAGAAAAAGGTAAGCAACTAGAAGCTAGCTGGGACGAAAAGTTTGCCGCTTACGCAAGTGCATACCCTGAACTTGCTGCTGAGTTTACTCGCCGTACCAATGGTGAATTACCAGCTGATTGGACTGAAAAGTCACAAGCTTACATCGAAGAGCTACAAGCAAACCCAGCAAACCCAGCAACACGTAAAGCATCACAAAATGCATTAAATGCGTTTGGTCCGTTACTACCAGAATTCATGGGTGGCTCTGCTGACCTTGCTGGTTCAAACTTAACGCTTTGGGATGGTTCAAAAGGCTTAGAAGCAAACGATGCAAGCGGTAACTACATTTTCTACGGCGTACGTGAATTTGGTATGTCAGCGATTATGAATGGTATTGCACTGCATAAAGGCTTTATTCCTTACGGTGCTACATTCTTAATGTTCATGGAATACGCACGTAACGCAGTACGTATGGCTGCACTAATGAAGCAACCAAGTATCTTCGTATACACGCACGATTCAATTGGTCTAGGTGAAGATGGTCCAACGCACCAACCGGTAGAGCAAATCGCAAGCATGCGTTTAACGCCTAACCTAGTGAACTGGCGTCCATGTGACCAAGTTGAGTCTGCTATTGCATGGCAACAAGCTATTGAGCGTAAAGATGGCCCAACGTCACTGATTTTCACTCGCCAAGGCCTTGAGCAACAAGCGCGTACTGCACAGCAGTTAGCCGATGTGAAAAAAGGTGGTTACGTACTTAGCTGTGACGGTGAGCCAGAGCTTATCCTTATTGCAACTGGTTCTGAAGTACAGCTTACACAAGATGCCGCTGCAGAACTTCGTTCACAAGGTAAAAAAGTACGCGTGGTATCTATGCCTTCAACTGATTTATTTGATGAGCAAGACGCTGCATATAAAGAAAGCGTACTACCAGCAAGCGTAACACGCCGCGTAGCAATCGAAGCGGGTATCGCAGACTACTGGTACAAATATGTAGGTTTAAATGGCGCAGTAGTTGGTATGACGACCTTCGGTGAGTCCGCTCCTGCTGATGAGCTATTCAAGCACTTTGGTTTCACTGTTGAAAACATCGTAAACAAAGCAAACGCCTTGTTTTAAGCTTTAGCCGCTAAAATTTAAAAGCCCGCCCTGTAAAACCACAGCGCGGGCTTTTTTGTGTTTGACTGGTAGGTTGGGTAGAACGGAGTGAAACCCAACACCTTTGCAGCTTTCAGCCGTCAGCCATCAGTTTTAAAAAAAACTCACCGTAAGCGTGAAATTTATTTCGCGCGAAAATTGTGTCTAGCTATTAACCAATAGCTTTGATATTAATAGGCTATAAAACAAGCAAAAATAGCCGCGATAAAACGCCTATTTGTTTTTTACTTATATTTTCTGCTCAAGGATGGTTATGAAAAGTTATCCAAAAGTGTTGGACCCTAATAAAGTCGGCGAATATGCTGGTTTGGCAAAATCTGGTGGTGGTTACGTGTGGGATGAGGTACTAGAATATCGAGTTTGGTGCCACCCTCATAACGGTGCTCCTGATTTAGAAGAGGGGAGCGATTATTACTATGCTTTCGACACTTACGAAGAAGCACTGGAATGTAGTAATGACATACCTGGAGCTGAAGAGCCATTAGCATTAATTCTCCAGCGTGAATATATAGATGAGCCATCAACAGGGCAGTATAAGCATGTGAAAGAAGAAAGGGTCACTGAATGGCCAGTACAATTTCTTGAACGGCCAAGAAGAACCGAATCGACTATTCCTAATTTTATGTCTGTTGATGCACCAGAAAATAAACTGGATATCATTCGTGGTATTGCTTAAATGTAATATCCGCCAAACCTTGTATGGCTTAGGCGTACAAACAACGAATCAAGGTTAACCCCCAATAGTTAGGTTGGTGTGTTTCATCATGAAAAATCACATAAAAGAATAATCTCTTCAATCTCTTCGCTAATAGGTTTGCTTGTCGGGTTCAAGCTATTGGACTTTCTAAGAAGTGATAGATGCCTAGAGTTAAGTGGCAGCTTAACAGATCGGGGGGCGTGTGATTTTGGTGATGCAAGAGCTGAAGCAATACCCCTTGGCCTGCCCTCATTGGCTTTAGTAATTACTGTAAGTATTGTTATCTACTTCGTAGTAAATTATTTTATAAAACAAGTTTTTAAATCTCTTTAGAGATCTCAATGGAAGAACCTACAATCTCAGCAATGATGGAAGCATATTCTTTAGATGCTGTTGATTACGCTAAGTGTCATTTTGATATAACACTAGATTTTACGGAGTCGAGTGTTGAAAAAGTTGAACTCATAGTGTCAAAACTATATGACAGTATACCTAGGAGTTTTTTATCTAAATTGTTCTATGACAGCCCAAGTGACGATGAAATAGAAACTATCAGTAAGGTGTTAGGTGCATACATTGGTGGAGTTTTCATCCAAGAGCACGGTGGTGTCTGGGGTTATAACGATCAATTGTTAACGTTAGGAATTCAAAGTGGTGATAACTGGCTTTTTCCATGTACAAAAGTATTTAAACGATTAACAAAGGGTGAAGAAGATAGCCTAATTTGTTTCTATG
Source organism: Pseudoalteromonas sp. T1lg122 (assembly GCF_002964825.1). Taxonomy (NCBI): domain Bacteria; kingdom Pseudomonadati; phylum Pseudomonadota; class Gammaproteobacteria; order Alteromonadales; family Pseudoalteromonadaceae; genus Pseudoalteromonas; species Pseudoalteromonas sp. T1lg122. The sequence goes on along the minus strand of NZ_PQCG01000032.1, from coordinate 677,433 downwards.
AAATAGCTAAAAAACAATCTTGGGGGTCTTAATTTACTTCATACGAAGATAACAAAGTCTATACCTCTTAAAACAATGAGAATTGCAATTTATTACAGCTCAGAATTCATGACTCTGCATAGATATTCTTTCTCGTAGTGTTTAACTTGACGCGCTAAAGCACGACCTACCACAATTGCACGAGCTGCTCAAAACTGACAGCTTACAGCTAACCCGACTTGATTATTTCTCACTCAGTCCCCCTTGAATGCTAAACAGACAACTGGCAATGTCTGTAGCTTAATAACAAAACAACAGGAGTGAGGATGTCTCAGTTTGATAATGTAAGTGTGCTGAAAAAAGCCAATGTGTATTTTGACGGTAAAGTGTCTAGCCGTACTGTGGTATTTGCTGATGGCAGCACGAAAACGTTAGGTTTTATGCAACCGGGTGAGTTTGAGTTTGCAACAAGCCAAAAAGAGTTGATGGAGCTTAACGGTGGCAGTTGGCAAGTGCTATTACCCGGTGAGAGCGAATGGCAAACGATGCAAGCAGGGGAGTCATTTACAGTTGATGCGAATGTAAGCTTTCAAGTAAAAGTGAGCGAGTTTGCAGATTACTGTTGTTCGTACAGTTAATGAGCAGTTGTTAACCTCTCTGAAAAGCCCGTGTACTGCGGGCTTTTGCATATTTTATCCGCAACGCATGATCTAAATCATCTATGGTTACAATCAATTACTAAATATCTGCAATTTTTGCTTGTGTTAATTCAATTCGCCCCCAATACTGATTATGAGGTAACAAGAAAAAAGGATACCCTATGAAGATTAATATTTCTGGTCATCATGTTGACGTTACTGAGGCTGTTAGAGCTCATATCAACGAGAAATTCTCGAAAATTGCTAGCCATTTTCCATCATTAATATCACTTGATATTATTCTTTCAAAAGAACATCACAAACACCAAGCTGAGATCAGCACAACCTATGAAGGTGCGCGTTTATCAGTAAAAGGTGAGGACGAGGTGATGTACCCAGCAATTGCAAATGCTGCAAAAAAACTTGATGCATCACTGAAACATCGTAAAGGGCAAATGAAAGCCAAACTACACGAAAAGCCGGTCAGTACTACACCGGAAATTGCCCACGAAATCATTCAGGAAATGAACCTGACCTAATCACAGAGCGCTAGCCTAAGCGGCTAGACTTAAAACTAAATCTGAAAAAGCCAACCGTTGCGAAACGCTTGGCTTTTTTGGTTTTAATATTTAGCCGTCAGATTGAAGTTCCAAAAGTTAGCGAGTTGCTAGGGGAAAGAGTAAAGTTAATGAGTTAGAAAGAGTAAAGGGGAAAGTTTGCGAGATACGAGACGTAGGAGGCGTTTTAACGCCGAACAAACATGGAGATATCAGTCGTTAGAAGTCAGATTTTAAAAACAACGGCTTGACACAAGTGGTAGACAGTCTAGTGTTGCTAACTTGCTAACTTGCTAACTTGCTAACTTGCTAACTTGCTAACTTGCTAACTTGCTAACTTGCTAACTTGCTAACTTGCTAACTTGCTCTGCTTCCAATCTCACCTAAAACGCTGTAAGTTGCTTGTTACTAAGAATAAAACACACAAAGCATATGCAATCAGCAGTATCAAATTGGCAATCTAAATTAAATGCATTAGGGCCGGGAATTTTAATGGCCACAGCCGCCATAGGTGGCTCACATTTAGTGGCGTCAACACAAGCCGGGTCGTTATTCGGCTGGCAGCTATTTTGGCTAATCATAGTAGTTAATGTATTGAAATATCCATTCTTTCGATTCGGTATGGAGTACACCCTTGCGACCAAACAAAGTTTAGTTGAGGGCTACAAGCAAAAAGGGCCGGGGTATTTCTATAGTTTTATTGCGCTCAATATTGTCGCCGCGGTAGTAAATACTGCGGGGGTTTTATTATTAACGGCCAGCCTGCTGCACTACGCATTGCCTATCACTGTTTCTGTAACCTTATTATGTTGGCTGATTTTGGCTGTGTGTTTGCTCATTTTATTATTAGGGCACTTTAAGGCGCTCGATAATGTTTCAAAGCTCATTATGGGGCTGCTAACAGTTACCACTTTAGCTGCACTTGTTGTTGCTATTAATAATGGCCCGATGGCGCCTGTTGACTATGTGGGCCCGTCGCCGTATGAACTTGCTATGCTTGGCTTTATGGTCGCGCTCATGGGCTGGATGCCTGCGCCTATCGAAATATCAGCAATTAGCTCACTGTGGCTAAAAGAAAAGCAGCATCAACAAGTCGTGACAAAGCAACAAGGCTTGTTTGACTTTAATTTGGGCTACTGGCTTACCGCAGCACTTGCGTTAGTGTTTTTCTCATTAGGTGTGTTAGTGCAATATGGCCAAGCACAGGCAGTGCAATTAGGTGGAGTCGCCTTTGCAAAGCAATTAATTGATATGTATGCCCTTACCATGGGCGAGTGGGCAAGGCCTTTGGTTTCAGGAATCGCTTTTTTATGTATGTTTGGCACCACGCTAACAGTGCTTGATGGCTACGCCAGAACATTAAATGAGTCACATAAACTGCTACCGATTAAACAATCTAAACACAGTTTAAACATGTGGTTATTACTGCAAGCATTTGCTGGCATGGCAGTGATTTTATTCTTTAAATCAGCCCTTGGCCCAATGCTTACTTTTGCTATGACCCTCGCTTTTGTAACCACTCCTGTATTTGCGTGGCTGAACTTTAGTTTAGTGCGCTCAGAACCCAGCATTCATCACTCACCTTTATTACGCACCCTAAGCTGGCTAGGCTTGGTTTATTTAGTGGGCTTTGCGCTAGTGTTTTTGGTTTGGAAACTCGCTTAGTTAGCGAGTTACAAGGGGAAAGAGTAAAGTTAGAGCTGTCAGATTGACAGTTAGCGAGTTACTAGGGGAAAGAGTAAAGTTGTCGAGCTGCTTGACTTAGATACTAGGTATTTTAGAG
>NZ_PQCG01000032.1:534507-674466 GCF_002964825.1 Pseudoalteromonas sp. T1lg122 | reverse complement strand
CTTTCTAACTTTCTAACTTTCTAACTTTCTAACTTTCTAACTTTCTAACTTTCTAACTTTCTAACTTTCTAACTTTCTAACTTTCTAACTCTAACTCAACTCTCTAATCGCATTACTAATCCCATCTAGCGTGAGTGGGTACATGCGGTTGTCCATTAACTGCTTTATAAAATCAATTGATTGATAATAGCGCCAGTGTTCAACGGGTTGCGGGTTGAGCCAAGCGACTTTATCAAAGTGATTGGTTATGCGGTTTAGCCAAGCGCTGCCGGGTTCTTCATTCCAATGCTCAACGCTGCCTCCAGGGTAGGCGATTTCGTAGGGACCCATGGTGGCATCGCCAACAAAGATCACCTTGTAGTCGCTGGTGAACTTGTTAATCAAGGTCATGGTATCAATGACGTTAGAATGACGACGCTGATTATCTTGCCAAACATGCTCATACAAACAGTTATGAAAATAGTAAAACTCTAGGTGCTTAAATTCGCTGTGAGCAGCGCTAAATAGCTCTTCGCAGGTATGAATGTAATCATCCATTGAACCGCCGATATCAAAAAGCATCAATACTTTTACTGCATTGTGGCGCTCAGGTGCCATTTTTACATCGAGCATGCCGCCTTGCTTTGCTGTTGCGCGGATGGTTTCGGTTAAATCGAGGGTATCGCTGGCGCCAGTACGGGCAAATTTACGCAGTTTTTTTAGAGCGAGTTTAATGGTGCGCGAGCCGATTTCACGGTCACTATCAAGGTTTCGGTAGCTGCGTTTATCCCACACTTTTACTGCGCGGCGATGTCGGTTACCGTCTTGACCAATACGCACACCTTCAGGGTTATACCCATAGGCGCCGAATGGTGAAGTGCCACCGGTACCCACCCACTTATTGCCCCCTGCATGGCGCTTTTGCTGCTCTTCAAGGCGTTGCTTGAGGGTTTCCATGAGTTTATCAAGGCCGCCCATGGCTTGTAGTTGCGCTTTTTCTTCTTCGCTTAAGTGCTTTTCAAACTCTTTACGCAGCCAATCATCAGGCAAGGCATGTTGCTGTTTTAAGCTTTCGAGCAGATCAAGGTCGGCGACACCACTAAAGTAATCAGCAAAGGCTTTATCAAAACGGTCGAAATGGGTTTCATCTTTAACCATGATGGTACGCGCTAAATAATAAAGCGCGTCAACATCGGCAAAAATAACTCCTTGCTTGAGCGCATTGATCAAATCAAGTAGTTCTCGCAAACTTACTGGTAAGCGGTATTCGCGAAGCTTAAAGAAAAACGCAATTAACATCTTAACGGCGGCTCATAAACGCAAGTTTTTCGATTAAGCTAATGTCTTGCTCGTTCTTTAATAGTGCTCCAAACATGGGCATTAAGCCGCCTTTTTGGCTTTTATCATGCAGTGTTTTAGCATCAATATCTTCGGCCATCAGTAGCTTTAACCAGTCGAGTAATTCGCTGGTTGATGGTTTTTTCTTAATGCCGTTTACTTCACGTAGATTAAAGAAAACCTCAAGTGCTTGGCGTACTAAATCTTGTTTAACATGCGGGTGATGCACATCGATAATTTGCGCCATTTCTTCACTACTTGGAAAATCAATGTAATGGAAAAAACAACGACGTAAAAAGGCATCTGGCAGCTCTTTTTCGTTATTTGACGTGATGATCACAATCGGACGTTGCTTTGCAATAACTCGCTCGCCGGTCTCATAAACATGAAACTCCATTTTATCGAGCTCTAATAGCAAGTCGTTGGGGAATTCAATATCGGCTTTGTCAATTTCATCAATCAATAGCACAGGGCGTTTGTTATGTTGCTCACCATAGGTAAAGGCTTGCCATAATTTCCCTTTTACAATGTAGTTGCTGATATCGTGCACACGCTCATCACCTAACTGGCTGTCGCGAAGACGCGATACCGCATCATATTCATACAGGCCTTGCTGCGCTTTAGTGGTTGATTTGATGTGCCATTGAATTAGCGTGGTGTCTAAACTTTTTGCAAGTTCCTCGGCCAGCATAGTTTTACCTGTGCCGGGTTCACCTTTAATAAGCAGGGGTTTTTCGAGCAAGATCGCTGCGTTAACCGCTTGTTTTAATGAGTTACTGGCAATGTAGTTATCGGTTGAATTAAAAAGCACGATGTCACCTTATCTGGTCTGAGCAGTGATTAATAACGTCATGATGCCACAGTTAGTCGGCGTCTGAAAGGTATGCAAAACGCGGTACCGTTTTGCCCTCTACAGTGACGGTTTCTGTAAACATACTAAGCGGGCGTGCCCACATGCCAAATTCGCCGTAGAGCGCTTGATAAATTACCAGTGTCTCATTCGTTTCGCTATGAGTGGCAACATATTCAACTTTGTATTTTGGACCTTTGTAATGTTGGTAAATCCCGGGTTTGATAGTCATGTGTTTATCTCGCATCTTGGAGTCATTTGGGTATAATTGCAGTTTGCACATTTTACGCTGAAACAAACTGCCTGAACTATGAATTATATTTCGTTAGATGAATACAAAAAAGCCTGGGTTTTTCGTCATAAAGATATGCCGATAAGTAGCGAAGACGCAGCGCAAATAAAACCAATGAGTGCTGAACGCGCTGCTGTTTTATGGACTACCATGGTGAGCCGAGAGCATGATCACCCTGACTTTTTTGATAAAACAGATTGGTGCGGCAAAGACGACAGCTTTTCAGAGACCATTAACTGGGAAAACGCATGGGAAGCGGGCGACGAGCAGTTACCTGAAGAAATCCTAAACCACTTAGCGTGGGAAGCAAACACGACGGTCTATTTTTGTATGGCTCGCGACAATATCATTGAAACCAGCTTTGCCGTTTTTAAGCGTTGTTGGCAAAACTTTATGTTTTTAGCTGATGGTAGTTTGTTACTAGGTAAAAAGCGTGATGCGGTGGTGCAGTTTTTAGAATCTGGTAATGCAAAATTGGGTAAAAAAGGCGCAGTAAAGTAGCGCTCAATAAACGCTCTATGCTATAAAACAGTCAAGCAATTGTTTTATAAGAGCGCGCATTGTCTAAACCAACTTCACAGAGCGAACACTCGCAACAAGCCGAAATTTGGCAAACTGATGCCGATCGTGCTTTGTATGCGCAGTTATGCAATGCATTTTATGCTCGTGAAATCCCGCGTTTGGTAAATGAACCTGATGCTGCAAGGCTAAAGCGCTTATTAGCTAGTTTGCCTTACTATATAGAGCGTTTAGCCATGCGTATAGTTAATGGCGATGCGCCATTGCAGCTAGATTCACAAAACGGCAGTTGGCTTGAAAAACAAAAATCAACGCCACCTGTTTATAATAAAAACGACTCAAAAGACTTTTATAGTCAATATGCTAAGCGCGGGTTAATTGTTCCCGTGCTAATTAATGACGAGCAATGTACAACCGTGCGCATAGACAGCTTAGATCAAGTAAGCGACAATAAGGTACATTGCAACGAGCTTGGTTGGTTTGATACTTCCGGTGAATCGCTAGAAAACGCGCATATTCAATTGCTTAAGCCCGCAAAAGCGGTGATGGCAGCAGCGTGCTGTGGTCATCAATGGCAATTTAATAAACGCATCACACCTAAGCGTTTGTCATTACGAGAAATGCTACTAGCAAGCAATATAAATTGGCGTAATTTAAAACGCCCTTTGACTTAATTTAACCGCGAAGGAGTGTTCAATGCGGGTTTTTCAATTCGCCTTGTTATGTTTGGCTTTATTTCTGCAATATCGTTTATGGTTTGGCCATAATGGTGTGCAAGATTACACTCGTTTGAAACAAGCGGTTACCTCTCATCAAGACACCAATGCTAAATTGTTAAAGCGCAATAAAGTGCTCAAAGCCGATATTGAAGACTTAAAACTCGGTCAAGAGGGCATCGAAGAGCGGGCGCGCAATGAATTAGGAATGATTAAACCTGGCGAAACCTTTATTCGCGTATTACCAGGTCAACAGCAAAATGAACACTAAGCAAACTATCACCGCCATTGTTCCCGCTGCGGGAGTTGGGAGTCGAATGCAGCATTCGGCGCCAAAGCAGTATATTGAACTTGCGGGTAAAACTATTTTAGAACATACCCTGAGTAAACTTGCAGAACTTAACGAATTAAATACCATCAAAGTAGCAGTTAGCGATGATGACGGCTACTTTGCTGATTTACCTCATATTGATAAGCGTATTGAGCGCGTATCTGGTGGTAAAGAGCGCGCTGATTCAGTGCTCAATGCATTGTTATCACTTGCGGATAACCCGCCTGATTGGGTGCTTGTTCACGATGCGGCAAGGCCGTTAGTATGCTTGGCAGATATTCAGCGTTTAATATCTGAATGTATCGCTGCCAATGAAGGCGGTATCTTAGCATCAAAAGTAAAAGACACCATTAAACGCGGTCATACGCACAGTGAACAAACGGTGCCTCGTGATGATTTATGGCAGGCACTCACCCCTCAGTTTTTCCCCTATCAGGCGCTCACAGATGCGCTATCAAGTGCCCTTAAAAATGGTGTGACTATCACGGATGAGGCATCGGCAATTGAATGGGTTAAGCAGCCTGTTAAGCTGGTTGCTGGTCGCAGTGACAACATTAAAATCACCACCCCAGAAGATTTAGATTTAGCAGCATTTTTACTGCAAAAACAACAAAACGAGAGTACCTCATGATTCGAATTGGCCATGGCTTTGATGTACACAAATTTGGCGGCGAAGGCCCGTTGGTGATTTGTGGTGAAAAAATTGATTACCCACAAGGCTTTTTAGCACATTCAGATGGTGATGTTGCCATTCACGCATTGTGTGATGCTATTTTAGGTGCATTAGCAATGGGGGATATTGGCAAGCATTTTCCAGACACTGCGAGCGAATACGAAAATATTGATAGCCGAATTTTACTACGCCACGTGGTTGGGCTTGCTAAAGATCAAGGCTATGTACTTGGTAATGCCGATGTGACGATTGTTGCGCAAGCACCAAAAATGTTGCCGCACATTCAAGCAATGCGTGAAAACTTATGCCAAGACCTTGCAGCTGATATTTCTCAAGTGAATGTGAAAGCAACAACTACTGAGAAGCTTGGGTTTGAAGGTCGCAAAGAAGGTATTTCAAGCCACGCAGTGGTGATTATGAGCAAACAAAGCGCATGAGTGAGTTAAACTACCTTTACGGTAAACCCCTTTCTAAGGCTGACTTTAAAACTCACGCCGAAGACTTCATGGTTGATGAAGACTTAGGTATTGAGTTTACAGGATCAGGTGAGCATGTTTGCTTGCAGGTTGTAAAAAAAGGCGAAAATACTCAGTTTATTGCTAAACGCATTGCCGAAAAAGCGGGGGTATCTCCACGTGATGTGAGTTATGCAGGCTTAAAAGACCGTCATGGCGTGTGTACACAATGGTTTAGTGTTCCCGTGCCAATTAAAAAACACATAGAATTTAGTGAGTTGAATAACGAGCAATTTTTTGTGGTATCGCAACAGCGTCATAATCGTAAGCTCAGAACTGGCTGCCACAGAGGCAATCGCTTTACCATTACGTTACGCAACGTGACTGAGCCGCTGGATATTTTGTGCCGTATCAACGCGGTGCGCGCCGGTGTGCCTAATTACTTTGGTGAGCAGCGCTTTGGGCATGGTGGTCACAACCTTGAAATGGCAAAACGCATGTTTGCCGGAGAGCGTATCCGCGATAAAAAATTGCGTGGCTTAGTTATTTCAGCTGCACGCTCTTATGTGTTTAATGAAATCGTGAGCATGCGCGTTGCAGAGCATGGCCTTGCAAAAACAATGCACCGCGAAGTGTTTATGCTCAGCGGCAGTAATGCATTTTTTGAAGACAATATTAGTGATGACAATATTGCCCGCCTAGCGTCTGGTGATATTGTGATGTCAGCTCCTATGGTTGGTAAAGGCGAAAAAGGCCTAACCGAAACTGAAAAAGAGTGGCTCGAGCCTTATCAGTCTTGGATAGAGGGTCTTAGCGAACTTGGCCTTAAGAATGAGCGTAGAATGTTACGACTGATCCCAGACTCATTAGCCGTTGAAACGATAGATGAAACGACCTTAAAGTTAAGCTTTGGTTTACCAAAAGGGTGTTTTGCTACCGCCTTGCTGCGTGAGCTGGTGGACTATCAAGATGCAAGCCCTAGAGAACAAAAACAAAAGGATGCGTAAATGAAAATCTTACTAAGCAATGATGATGGTGTGCATGCTAAAGGGATTGCGGTTTTGTATCATGCATTAACGCAAATTGCAGATGTGACCTTAGTGGCGCCAGATCGCAATTGCAGTGGCGCAAGTAATTCATTAACGTTAATGAATCCACTGCGTGCAACCACCCTTGATAATGGCTTTATTTCGATTAATGGCACGCCAACTGATTGTGTGCATTTAGGAGTTAATGAGTTAACCGAGCAGCAGCCCGATTTAGTGGTTGCAGGGATAAACCACGGTGCCAATTTAGGTGATGATACCTTGTATTCAGGTACCGTTGCCGCTGCCACTGAAGGCCGTCACTTAGGGCTACCTGCCATTGCAGTGTCGTTATGTTCTAAAGAAGGAAATCACTTTGAAACTGCCGCAGCGGTTGCGGTAAGTATCATCAAAGAGTTGGCATCGCATCCATTACCGAAAGATCAAATCATCAACTTAAACGTGCCTGATATTCCGCTTACCGAACTAAAAGGGGTCAAAGTAACCCGTTTAGGTTCGCGCCATAAAGCTGAAACCATGACTAAACAACAAGACCCATGGGGCCGCGATATTTATTGGTATGGTACCCTTGGCGCTGAAAGTGATGCAGGGGAAGGCACTGATTTTTATGCCATCAATAATGGATATGCATCAGTCACACCACTCAGTGTTGATATGACGGCGAAAGAAAGCTTACAAGCCGTTGATAGCTGGTTAGCAAATATGGAGATTAATAGTGCTGACTAATTATAATCGCAGTGCACTAGCATTAGCTGAATTATTAAAACGCGAGGGCGTAGAAGACAGTACGGTGCTTGAAGCGATAGCTTCTACACCTAGGCACATCTTTGTTGATGATGTTTTACAGCACAAAGCCTATCAAAATACCGCACTGCCAATCGGCCAAGGGCAAACGATTTCACAACCATACATAGTCGCACGCATGACAGAGCTGCTCCGCTTAGCTGGGGTGCGTGATAAAGTGCTTGAGATAGGCACAGGGTCTGGCTACCAAACGGCGATACTGGCAAAAACCTTTACTAAAGTGTGCTCGGTGGAGCGTATCAAAGCATTGCAATGGCAAGCAAAGCGGCGTTTGCACAAACTTGATTTATACAATGTCACCATGAAACATGGTGATGGGTGGCAAGGCTGGCAGTCACAAGCTCCATTTGAGGGAATTATTGTCACAGCAGCAGCTGCTACTATGCCACAAGGGCTTCTTGCACAACTTGCTGATGGGGGCGTTATGATTGCACCTATTGGTGAACAAGATCAGCAATTAATGATGGTCGTTAGAAATGGCGATACATTTACAGAACATAAAGTTGCACCAGTAAGATTTGTACCTTTGGTACCTGGTGATATTGAATAGGACGTTATACTTTGAAGTTGTTTACTAAGTTATATGATATGGCGCTGGTATGGGCTAAACACCGTCATGCGGAGCGTTATTTAGCAGGGATGAGTTTTGCTGAATCAGTTTTTTTTCCGGTACCACCGGATGTTATGCTAGCCCCTATGTCGCTAGCTCAACCAGATAAAGCATGGCGTTTTGCCAGCTTTACTACTATAGCCTCTGTGATTGGTGGTATTTTAGGTTACTTACTTGGCTTTTGGTTATTCGAACCTGTGGTCGAGCCTCTTATTGCCCAAATGGGTTGGCAAGCCAAATTTGACACAGCACTAGGTTGGTTTGAAAACTACGGTGTTTGGGTAGTCTTCTTAGCGGGCTTCTCTCCTATACCTTATAAGGTTTTTACAATCGGCGCTGGTTTGATGCAAATGGCATTCTTACCGTTTTTAATTGCCTCAGCTGTCGGCCGTGGCGCGCGTTTCTTTTTAGTGTCGGCCTTGATGAAATGGGGTGGCGTTAAAATGGAGCAAAAATTACGTCAATATGTTGAAGCGCTTGGTTGGGGATTAGTTGTTTTAGTCGTGGTTGCGTACTTTTTGCTACGATAACCCGCAAAACCATTAAATTAGTACGATAAGGAGCATTTTACGATGAGCAGGCAGTTAACAGTCTATGTTACTTTGTTTCTTAGTATTTTGCTCTTTGGCTGTACTTCTCGCGACGCACCGGCGCCGGTCAGTAGTTTAGATAATAAAGTTAAACCCGCCACACGCAAAGTAAATATCTCAGGCTCAAAATATGTAGTCAAAAAGGGTGATACTTTGTACTCAATTGCTTTTAGCGCTCAACAAGATTTTCGTACCCTTGCGAAAATAAACGATATTCCAGCACCTTACACTATCTTCCCCGGACAGAGTGTTTTGCTCACAAAATCGGCACAAAAACAAAAAAAGACGAAAAAATATACGAATTCGAGTAAAAAGTCTACTGTTTCTATACAAAAAAATAACAAAAAATTAAAAAAAGAGCTTGATCAGCCAAAACAACGAGAGTATGTTCAGAAACAAGCCAACAAAATAATTAGTGAAAAAAACAGTAATTCTAATGCAAAAGTTGTATGGAGCTGGCCGGCAAAAGGCAAGGTTACGCAACGCTTCTCTAATAAAGAGAATGGCTTTAAAGGATTACAGATTACTAATAAACAAGGGGCTTCTGTTTTAGCTGCTGCACATGGAACTGTGGTATACGCGGGCAACGCATTGAGGGGTTACGGTAATTTAATTATTTTGAAACATAATGATGATTACCTAAGTGCTTACGCGCACAATTCAAAGTTGCTTGTAAAGGAAAAACAGGAAGTAAAGGCGGGGCAGAAAATAGCAGAAATGGGCAGTTCAGACTCTTCGGTTACGGCTTTGAGATTTGAAATTCGTTATCGGGGTCAAGCAGTCAATCCTGCTAAGTATTTACCTTAGCCATTTAGGGTATTGATAAAGTGATTTAGCTCAATCACATATTTGCTCGGGAGGACGCTTATGGGTCACACAGCAAAACTTGAGAAAACAACTGACGCGATTGACGATAAATTTGATGACACGGTAATTGAAGATGATTCACCAGAGTTACTAGAAGAAGTCGACAACGATGATGAAATTTTTGCAAAGGATGAAGTTGCCAAGAATCTAGATGCCACTCAGCTATACCTTGGTGAAATTGGCTTTTCTCCGCTATTAAGCGCAGAAGAAGAAGTCTATTTTGCTAGAAAAGCATTGAAAGGCTGTGAAGCCTCTCGCAAGCGAATGATTGAAAGTAATTTACGTTTAGTGGTGAAAATTGCCCGCCGCTATAACAACCGAGGTCTTGCGCTGCTTGACCTTATTGAAGAAGGTAATTTAGGCCTTATTAGAGCCGTTGAAAAATTTGACCCAGAACGAGGTTTCCGTTTTTCAACTTATGCAACCTGGTGGATACGTCAAACCATTGAACGTGCCATCATGAACCAAACACGTACGATTCGCTTACCTATTCATGTGGTTAAAGAGCTAAATGTTTATTTAAGAACAGCCCGTGAATTAACACAGAAACTTGACCATGAACCAACCGCAGAAGAAATAGCAGAGTGCTTAGATAAGCCGGTTGAAGATGTTACTAAAATGCTGCGTTTAAACGAAAAAATCACCTCGGTGGATACACCAATTGGTGGTGAAAATGACAAAGCATTATTAGATATCATCGCCGATGAAAAAGACTATGGTCCTGAAGGCGAAGTACAAAACAATGACATCAACAAGCACATTGTTGATTGGCTAGGAGAGTTAAACCCGAAACAGCGTGAAGTACTTGCTCGTCGTTTTGGTTTACTAGGCTATGAGCCATCAACCCTTGAAGATGTTGGTCGTGAAATTGGCTTAACACGTGAGCGTGTAAGACAAATTCAAGTGGAAGCATTACGTCGCTTAAAAGACATTTTGCAACACGAAGGTTTAAGTACTGATAGCCTATTCGACCAATTCACCTGATTTGACAACAATACATAGGCCTTCGGGTCTAGAACACACAAAAAAGCTGACGTTACGTCAGCTTTTTTTATATCTATGTTTATACCTACAGTAAATCTTTTAATTGATACAGTAGTTGGTGTGCTTGTCTTGGCGTTAGGCTATCTGGATCAAGCTGTTTTAAGGTTAATTCGAGCTCTGAAGGTTCATCATCAAAACTTAATGTTTGCTGTTGCTGCTCAATAGGGGCTGTGACAGGTTGATGATTTTCAAGCATTTTAAGCTTTTGTTTTGCTTGTTGGATCACTGCCTTTGGTACACCTGCTAAGGCGGCAACTTGAAGGCCAAAGCTCTTGCTTGCCGCACCTTCAAGCACGGTATGCATAAAGGCAATGGTGTCGTTATGCTCAATGGCATCAAGGTGCACATTAACTAGCCCAGGTTTTTGCTCGGCTAGTTCGGTTAGCTCAAAATAGTGGGTTGCAAACAAAGTTTTAGCAGCAATTTTTGATGCTAAATAATCAGCCGTTGCATAGGCAAGCGATAAACCATCATAGGTTGAAGTACCGCGACCAATTTCATCCATCAGCACCAGTGATTGCGCTGTGGCGTTATTTAAAATTGTTGCCGTTTCTGTCATTTCAACCATGAAGGTTGAACGCCCTGATGCTAAATCATCACTTGCGCCGATACGCGTAAAGATACGGTCAATATTACCAATTTCTGCGCGATCAGCAGGTACGTAAGAGCCAATATGGGCCATCAAAACGATAAGCGCGGTTTGGCGCATATAGGTTGATTTACCACCCATATTTGGACCTGTGATAATCAACATTTTCCGGTCGTTATTAAGCTCTACTGGGTTGGCAATAAACGGGTCTTTCATTACCTGTTCTACCACCGGATGGCGACCTTGTTTAATGCTGATATTATCGTTATCGCATAATGTTGGTTTAGCGTAATTAAGCGCTTGTGCACGTTCAGCTAAGTTGTTCAATACATCTAAATCAGCCAGTACGGCTGCCATCGTTTGCAGTTGCGCAATGTGCGGAGCTATAAACTCAAAGAGTTGCTCATAAAGCTGTTTTTCAAGCGCCAGCGCTTTTGATTGGCTACCAAGTACTTTATCTTCGTGCTCTTTAAGCTCAGGGATAATATAGCGCTCATTATTTTTTAGCGTTTGACGGCGAATATAATCGGCAGGAACCAAGTGCGAGTTAGCGCGGCTAACCTCAATAAAAAAGCCATGCACCTTGTTATAGCCAATTTTTAAGGTGCTAATGCCAGTGCGCTCACGCTCACGTTCTTCAAGCTTTTCGAGAATATCAGTTGCACCTTGGCTTAACGCACGCCATTCATCGAGCTCACTGTTATAGCCCGGGGCAATCACACCCCCATCGCGAATAAGCACCGGTGGGGTTTCGATGACAGCACGTTCTAGTAAATCTTGTAGCTCAGGTAATTGCTGTGATTGCGCAATTATTTGACTAATACGTGGATCGTTGGCGTCCAGAAGTAATTCGTGTAATGGTGCCAGAGCTTGCAGTGCACTACGTAGGCGCGTTAAATCACGTGGGCGTGCTGTGCAAAGCGCTAAACGGGCGATAACACGCTCAATGTCGCCAATTTGCTTTAATGACTCTTGTAGCTCACCACATAATTGCGCATCGATAATTGCACTGATTGCGTTTAGTCGAGAGTTGAGCTCTGTTTTACTGCGCACAGGGGTATGAATACGACGTTTTAATAAGCGTGAACCCATCGCAGTCGCTGTTTTATCAAGTACTTGTGCAAGCGTGTTTTCGTAGCCGCCCGATAAATTTACCGTTAGTTCAAGATTTTTACGGGTTGCAGCATCTAAAATCACCGCGTGTTCGTTTTGCTCAAGGGTAATCGCACGAATATGCGGCAGGGCAATACGTTGAGTGTCTTTTACATATTGCATTAAGCAGCCCGCAGCCACCAAAGCAGCGTGTGCTTTGTCTACACCAAAACCAACCAGATCTTTGGTGCCAAATTGGTCGCACAGTAAGTGCTGGGCTGTATCTAAATCAAACTCCCATTCTGGGCGACGACGTGCGCCTTTGATATGCTCAATTAGGTGCACATTTGCAAATGTTTCACTATAAAGCAGCTCAGCAGGGGCTAAACGCTGTAATGTTGAGCTAAATGCTTCATCAGTATTTACTTCTAACACATTGAATCTGCCAGAGTTAATATCTAAATAAGCAATACCATATAAGCCTTGTTTACTTTGCCAAACGCTGGTTAGCAAGTTGTCTTGGCGTTCTTGTAACAGCGCTTCGTCAGAAATAGTGCCCGGTGTAACAATGCGCACAACTTTACGCTCAACAGGGCCTTTGCTGGTGGCAGGATCGCCAACTTGCTCACAAATAGCCACCGACTCACCCATTTGTACAAGGCGAGCTAAGTAGTTCTCTACGGCGTGATAAGGCACACCTGCCATTGGAATGGGATCGCCACCGGCTTTACCACGATGAGTCTGAGAAATATCAAGAAGTTGCGCAGCACGCTTGGCATCATCGAAGAAAAGTTCATAAAAGTCGCCCATACGATAAAACAGTAAAATATCCCGATGCTCGGCTTTTATTTTTAGATACTGCTGCATCATAGGGGTTTGTTGATTTATAGTGTGCGGTGCATAAAGATCAAACGACATGTATTTACCCAAAGGCTGAATATGGAATTACATCAAGAGATTAAAACACTTGCTGCGAAATTAGGAGCTATTTTAACGGATAAACGCTTATGGATCACTACCGCAGAATCATGCACCGGTGGTGGAGTAAGCTACGCCTTAACCGATACTCCTGGTAGCTCTAATTATATTGACCGCGCATTTGTCACTTATAGCAACCAAGCAAAACATGAACTCATTGGCGTAACAGAACAAACCTTAAATAGCTTTGGTGCGGTGAGTGAGCAAACAGTTGTTGAAATGGCATCGGGTGCAGCAAAAGCTGCAAACGCCGATATCGCAATTGCAATTTCGGGAGTCGCAGGACCCGGTGGCGGAACACTGGATAAACCTGTGGGGTTAGTTTGGTTTTGTATTCATTTTGCTGGTCAAAACTACCCAAGCAAACAGGTTTTCGCTGGTGACAGAGCTGAAGTTAGACTGCAAGCTATTGTTTATTCATTAAAAACTGTAATTGAATTGATAAAATCTGAAAATTAGCTTGATACTGTGATTTCATACAGTATACTGTCTGCATTAGCCGGATTTGGAGAACAGAATGAACGATAACAAACAAAAAGCCTTGGACGCTGCTTTATCACAAATTGAGCGTCAATTTGGTAAAGGCTCAATTATGAAACTGGGCGATAACAAAGCCCTAGACATTGAAGCAATCTCAACAGGTTCACTTGGTATCGATATCGCATTAGGTATTGGTGGTTTACCTACAGGCCGTATTGTTGAAGTGTATGGTCCTGAATCATCAGGTAAAACAACACTTACTTTACAAGTTATCGCTGAAGCTCAAAAACAAGGTAAAACGTGTGCATTCGTAGATGCTGAGCACGCTCTAGATCCTGTATACGCGCAAAAACTGGGTGTAAACATTGATGAATTACTTGTTTCTCAACCTGATACTGGTGAGCAAGCATTAGAAATCTGTGACATGTTAGTTCGTTCAAGCGCTGTTGATGTAGTTATCGTTGACTCGGTAGCAGCTTTAACACCAAAAGCTGAAATCGAAGGCGACATGGGTGACTCACACATGGGTCTACAAGCTCGCTTAATGTCGCAGGCATTGCGTAAGCTTACAGGTAACATCAAGCGTTCAAACACGCTATGTATTTTCATCAACCAAATCCGTATGAAAATTGGTGTTATGTTTGGTAACCCTGAAACAACAACGGGTGGTAACGCACTTAAATTCTACGCTTCAGTACGTATTGATATTCGTCGTATTGGTTCTGTGAAAGAAGGCGATGAGGTTGTAGGTAACGAAACTCGCGTTAAAGTTGTTAAGAACAAGGTTGCTCCACCGTTTAAACAAGCTGAATTCATCATCATGTATGGTGAAGGTATTTCTAAACAAGGCGAGTTAATTGATTTAGGTGTTAAGCATAAACTGGTTGAAAAATCAGGTGCTTGGTACAGCTACAATGGCAACAAAGTTGGCCAAGGTAAAGCAAACTCAATTAAGTTCTTAAAAGACAACCCAGAGATCGCAGATGAGATCGAAGGTAAGTTACGTGAGATGCTATTACTTCAGGCAACTGTGCAACCAGAAGATGGTGAAGATGCAGGCCTATTAGCTGAAGACGAGCTATAAACACCGCAAAAGAGTACAGTTAAGCGTGATTTGACCCGCACTTAACACAAAAAAGACCGCTACACAGTTAGCGGTTTTTTTATGGATGAAAGTTAGCGAGGGGAAAGTTAGCAAGGGGAAAGTTAGCAAGGGGAAAGTTAGCAAGGGGAAAGTTAGAGAGGGGAAAGTTAGAAAGGGTAAAGTTAGCAAGAGTAAAGTTAGCAAGAGTAAAGTTAGCAAGAGTAAAGCGTTTTGAAGCGGGACAAACTGCCGTTACAGGATCAGGCAGTAGTTTGTAGCAGCGATTTTATATCGCGTTTAATCACTACATTGTTGGCGGTATTCAATGGTTTCGTGTCGCTTTTAGCTGTCAGAACACTCGATAGTGCCTGTAACTTTCCCCTTTCTAACTTTACTCTTGCAACTCTTTCATGAAAAAGCCGCATATGATGCGGCTTTTCATGTACTTAAAGCTTAAAACTTTCAGCTTCTAGCTCAAAGCTTACAGCTGCCAGTTGAAAGACACTGAGTAGTTACGTGGTGCGCCGTAATAACCTTGTGCCCAGAAAAGGCTGTGGATGTATTTTTCGTTGGTCACGTTATTAACGTTCAAGTTAACGCTCATATTGTCATTAATATCGTAGGTTGCCATTAGGTTTAATAGGCCGTAAGCATCTTGCGTAGTAGTGATAAGTGCAGCATTTGTTGCCGCATCACGCACTTGTACGCGTTTTGTATCGTCTTGCCAACGATAGTTTAAGCCAAAGGTTAAACCATCAATCTCAGGCACTTTATGAGTGACAGCAAGTTTGAACTGGTTTTCAGGCGTGTAGTCTTTTACTAATTCATCACCATCAATGTTTAGGTTGCTGTAGCTAAAGCTCGCACTTAGTGTTTCGTTGATTTGACCACTAAGCTCTACTTCAATACCGTCGCTGTTAATGCCATCTGCGCCATAGTAACGAGTGTCATCAGGTAATGAATCAGGAATGGCAATCGCAAGGCCTACTTGTTTAGCGTCAAAATAAGCAACAGTGACAAATAAATTGTCATCAAGTAACTGCGCTTTTACACCAATTTCACTGCTTTTACCTGTGATTGGGTCTAAGTAATCGCCATTGATGTCACGCTCTGTTTGTGGAACAAAGGTTTCTGTATAGCTTGCGTAAGTTGATAAGCTTTCGTTGATATCATACACAGCACCGAAGTAAGGCACGGTTTGGTCAGTGTCTTTGTCTTTTGCTACGCCGTAAGAGGCCCCTTCAGTTTCCCAATTTACTTGGCTCACACCCGCTAAAACACTGAATGAGTCAGTTGCACGGATACGTGTTGAAATATACGCTGAGCGTTGACGGCTGGTGATATCAGCACCTGTTAAACCATCGGTAAGTGTTGGCACTGGCGCAACACCATCCCAACCACCTAGCTCAGGCATTGCAGGGAAACCATTGCCTGTTGTACGGTCATACAATGATTTATCTTTGTTATCCATATCTGCTTGGTTTACACCAAACGACAGATCATGTTCCATACCAAATAAATCAAATTTACCCGTTGCGTAAATATCTAAAATATCGTGCTTATCTTTGTGGTCATATTCACTCGCATAACCCGTTAAGCCAAGACCTGTTTCTCTATCAGGTGTACCATAAACATAGAAAAGCTCTGAGTCTTGCTCATTTTCTAGGTGTGCGTAGCTGGCTTTTAAGAACCAAGTATTGGTAATTGCTTGCTCAATTGATAAGAACAACTGCTCAGTTGTATTATTCCAATAAGACCAATCAGACGCAGTGCTGGTTGAAGCATCAAAGTTTGTTGCTGAACCATCGCTGTAATAAAGCGGTAAGGCACCCCAAAGTGGGCTGTCAGCATCTTTCTTTTGATTTACGTAGTTTGCAGTGACTACTGTGCTGTCAGTTAGCTGACCTTCGTAGGCTAGGTAATAAATTGTTTTATCTTGCTCGTAACGGTCAAGGTATGACTCGGTTTTGTGCTTGGTGAATACAGCACGTACAGCGTGGTTTTCGTTGATAGCAGTTGAAGCGTCAAGCTCTAAACGCTTGTTGTCCCAAGAGCCATACGATACAGACGCATTAACTTGTGTTTGGTAAGTAGGGCGCTTTAGAACCATATTCACGGTTGCTGATGGATTACCCGCACCTGTCATTAAACCATTGGCACCACGTACAATTTCAACACTATCAAAAATAGACGTATCAAGAGTACCTTGGATTGAACCGTTATCTTGTGGCATGCCCATGCCATTAACTTGGAAGTTGGTGATCTCAAACCCGCGAGCTTTAAAATAAGTACGGTCAGTTTCGATTTGCTCAACCGTCACACCCGGTGTGCTTTCTAACACAGCATTAAGGTTATCGAGTGAAAAGTCATCCATTAATGCACGTGAAACAACAGAGATTGACTGTGGTGTTTCTTTAATGGTTAGCCCTAATTTGGTCGCTGATTGTGCTTCTTCTGTGATGTAGTTTTTATGATGCTGGCCATACACGGCAATTTTTTCAATTGCTTGTTCTTCTTTTTGTTGTTCTGCAAGAGCGTGGCCACTTAAAAGTGCTGAGGTCACTAGGCTTAATTGAGATAAGCGCAAAAATGTTGTTGATGACATGCGAAGTTCCAATTAGTTCAATGTATAGTGAAATTAATGCGTAATTTAATCTAAATGAAAATAATTTGCAATTAGGTTTTTCTGTTTTAGTGAATTATGGTTTGCAAAAAGATAAAAGTGGATCACTGTTAATAAAAAGCAGAAATAAAAAAAAGCGGCCGAAGCCGCTTCAGGAAGTAAAATAAGCTTAAATCTTAAAATACGTATTTTGCAGAGAACTGCAGACGATCCATATCGCCATCAGTACCACTTTCAAGCTCACGCTCCGCATGTTTAAATTCAACACCAAAGGTTAGCTTTTTAACAGGTGAGTATAAAAGGTTCGCACTGTAGCTTTGGCTCGTTTTAGTTGGGTCGCCAGATACAGCAAGTAAGTCTGTGTTGTTATCAGCTGAGAAGAATGAATAAAGGAAAGTTGAACGCCATTGGCTGTTCCAGTTTTGTTGATAGGCAATGAAACCCGATGTTGAATCAATCGCGTCTAAATCATCACCGTCAAGCACAGCACCATTTGCTACGTTTAAACCAATGTAACGGCCTAGACCTGAGCCTTGGGTTAGCATGAATTTTAAGTTGTTTTGACCAAAATTAACTTTACCAGATGCACTGATACCGAACGATGAAGTATCTGCATCAATGCCATTTTGTTTGTAAGTTAATTGACGAGCAAGACCGGTAAATACTAATTCACCCCAATCAGCTTTGTGCGCATAACGTGCTGTAAAGTCAGGCATTGATGCATCATCAGTGGCAACACGTGCACCGCCTACTGTAACAGTGCTCTCAGGGTTTTCGATAGAGAATGACCAGTTACCTGTGGTGTAGCGTGCCTGTGCTTGACGCACGAACACAGTACCTTCAGCAGGACCGACGAAATCAAGTGTTTCTGGCAATGCGCCAACGTTTTGGAAGTTTGACCATGCTTGACCAAATAGCCAACCATCATAAGTTACAAATGCTTGGCGAATACGTGGTGCGTAAGAGTTACTGACACGTTCGTTACCGCCCGGCGCTGAAGCAATAAAGTCGATTTCGATTTTGGTATTAATCGTTTTACCATCATCTAGCTTAGTTGCTGTGCCAAGGCTAAAGCGAGATTGGCGTGCATGCATGTCGAATACTGCATCGCTGTCACTGTCTGCGCCTACCGGTGTTGTACCAGGGACATAGAAGTCACGGCCAATGCTACCACCAGCTGGTACGCCAGCAGAGTAATCACTCCACATGGCATCAAGTTTTACATAGCCACCATAAGAAACGTCTGTGTTGCCAATGGTTGCAGCGTTAGCGGTACCTGCAAGTGCACATAAAACAGCTGAAGCTGTCAGTGTTTTTAATGCGGTTACTTTTGTTGTTGTCATAATGTGTATTCCTGTCGAAGCTACTTGTTGATTGCATTAATGTTGTTGTATCACTGTTGTTTAAGAAATGACTTCTCTCAATTATCTATTGGTCTATTAGACTAAGGTGGTAAGTGGTTCAAAATCGCTTACCGGCGTACATTGGACTAGATTATAGAAGGCGATTTAGAAGTTTTTTGTGAAATGACAAGATATACAACTAAGGTCTAATACTTTCAGGGGCTTTGCTGAGTGATCCTTGAAGCAGGCCGTAGGCAAGTAATTAAAATGGAGACGACAACAATGTCAGAAAGTATCTATCCAGTACCAGCGCATATCAAGAATGCAGCATTAGTTGATAACGATAAATATAATACACTGTATAAGCAATCTATTGATGACCCTGAAGGATTTTGGCGAGAGCACGGTAAACGCCTTGATTGGTCAACTCCTTATAATAAAGTAAAGAACACCTCATTCGACAAAGGCCACATCAGCATTCGCTGGTATGAAGACGGCCAACTTAACGCATCTTATAACTGTATTGACCGCCACCTTGCCACTAAAGCCGATAAAACAGCCCTCATTTGGGAAGGCGATAACCCTGAACACAGCGAAAATATCAGCTACCAACAGCTTCACGACGAAGTCGCAAAATTAGCCAATGGCCTTAAAAAGTTAGGCGTATCAAAAGGTGATCGCGTTGCTATTTATATGCCTATGACACCGCAAGCTATTTACGCTATGCAAGCGTGTGCGCGTATTGGTGCGATTCACTCTGTGGTATTTGGTGGTTTCTCTCCATCAGCGATTGCTGACCGAATTAATGACTCTGGCGCTAAAGTGGTGATTACATCAGACGAAGGTCGTCGTGCTGGTAACTGCGTACCACTGAAAGCAAATGTTGATGAAGCGGTATCACAAGACTCAGTAACCACCGTTGAGCACGTTATTGTTCATCAACTTACAGGTGGTGAAATTGAATGGAATAGCCATGATATTTGTGGCATGAGCTTGTAGCTGACTTACCAGCTGAGTGTGAGCCAGAGCCAATGAATGCAGAAGATCCGCTTTTCATTCTTTACACTTCAGGCTCAACGGGTCAACCAAAAGGGGTGGTTCATACTACTGGTGGTTACCTCGTTTATGCATCGATGACACATGAATATGTGTTTGATCTTAAAGAAGACGATATTTTCTGGTGTAGTGCCGATGTGGGCTGGATCACAGGTCACAGCTACATTGCTTACGGTCCATTAGTGAATGGCTGCACGCAAGTGGTTTTTGAAGGTGTGCCAACTTACCCAACGGCGGGCCGTATGGGTGAAGTGATTGATAAACATAACGTGACTATCCTTTATACAGCACCAACAGCTATTCGTGCATTAATGGCGAAAGGCGATGAGCCAACAGCGACTTCAACACGAAATAGTTTACGTATCATGGGTTCTGTAGGTGAGCCGATTAACCCTGAAGCGTGGGCATGGTATTACGAGCACATCGGTAATGAAAACTGTCCAATCGTAGATACGTGGTGGCAAACAGAAACTGGCGGCATCATGATCACACCATTACCAGGTGCGACAGATATGAAACCAGGCTCGGCAACTCGTCCATTCTTTGGTATTGCACCAGCCTTATTTGATGCTGAAGGTAATACACTCGAAGGCGCGGTTGACGGTAACCTTGTTATTCTAGATAGCTGGCCATCACAAGCTCGTACAGTGTATGGCGACCATGAGCGTTTTGAACAAACCTATTTCTCAGCATACCCAGGTGTGTACTTCACAGGTGATGGTTGTCGCCGTGATGAAGATGGCTACTACTGGATCACAGGCCGTGTAGATGACGTACTAAATGTATCAGGTCACCGCCTAGGTACTGCCGAAATCGAAAGTGCATTGGTTGCTCACGAAGCAGTAGCAGAAGCGGCTGTAGTGGGTTACCCGCATGATATTAAAGGTCAGGGCATCTATGTTTACATCACTCCAAATGAGGGTGTTGTAGTAAGCGATGAACTAACCAAAGAGGTCCGTAACTGGGTTCGTAAAGAGTTAAGCCCAATTGCATCACCAGATATGATCCAATGGTCTCCAGGTTTACCGAAAACTCGTTCTGGTAAGATCATGCGTCGAATTTTACGTAAAATTGCGGCAAATGAGCACCAACAGCTTGGTGATACCTCTACACTAGCCGATCCAAGCGTTGTTGATGAGCTAATCGAAAACCGATTAAATCGTTAAAATCGCGTTAAAAACTTGATTAGAAGTTGATTCTAAACGTAGTATATCGGCTGTCACTTAGAAATAGGTGTCAGCCGAATTTATTAGGAGTGAACCATGAGTCAGTTTTTAATAGCGGACGATCATCCGTTATTTCGTGAAGCACTGAAAGGGGCATTGAGTGCTAAGTTCGCTGATTTAGAAGTGTTTGAATCGGAAAACTTTGATACCACTTTGCAGGTGCTGAGCGAGCAAGAAGATCTTGATATCTTACTACTAGACCTTCACATGCCAGGCAATGGCGATTTATACGGCCTTATTCGCATTCGCGAAGACTATCCAAGCTTACCAATAGCTGTTGTTTCTGGCAGCGAAGACATCAATGTAGTTTCTAAAGTAATGGGTTATGGTGCGATGGGATTTATTCCTAAATCATCTTCATCAGATGATATTGCGCTGGCAATCAACCACATACTTGAAGGCGATGTTTGGCTTCCACTTGAACTTAAAGATAAAGTGGCTGCCGTAGATGGCGAAGACAAAGAAATTGCAGCGCAAGTGGCTTCACTGACGCCGCAGCAATACAAGGTGTTGCAATACTTGCACGAAGGCTTGTTAAACAAACAGATTGCTTACGAGTTACATATTTCTGAAGCAACCGTTAAAGCACACATTACAGCAATTTTTAGAAAGCTAGGTGTGTATAACCGTACTCAAGCGGTATTAATTGCCTCTAAGTTACAATTAGAGCCTATTGAGTCGGCATAACAAAAGATAATAAAAACAATAAAGAGGCCACTCAGCCTCTTCATTTTATTGCTTAAGCGAACACCACGGTTCGATTTCCATTGATAAACAGTTTATGTTCAGATGCGAGTTGCAGCGCTTTACAGAACACAGTTTTCTCTACATCTTTACCCATTTTTGCCATCATCTCTGCGGTATCAGCATGACTGACATGCGTCACATCTTGTAAAATAATCGGCCCTTCATCGAGCTCATTATTAACAAAGTGAGCGGTCGCGCCAATAATTTTTACACCGCGCTCAAATGCCTGATGGTAAGGCTTTGCGCCAATAAAGGCTGGCAAAAATGAATGGTGAATATTAATAATCTTACCTTCAAAGCGCGCCACAAATTCAGGGCTTAAAATACGCATATATTTAGCAAGGCCAATAATGTCAGGCTGGTAGCTGGCAATTAAATCACCGACTTGTTGATCATGCTCCGCACGGCTTAAGCCTTCGTGCGATACCACATGAAATGGCACATCAAAGCCTGCAGCCAGTGGCGCTAAGTCGGCGTAGTTAGCAATTACAGCTAATACTTCGATGTTTAAGGCTTTTTCGAATTGCTTAAGTAATACCCCACCTAAACAGTGCGCTTCTTTGGTAGCAAGTAATACCACTTTCGTTTTTTCGCTGCTGTGCAGGGCAAGCTCTGCGCCATCAGGAAGTAGCTCAGCAAGGCTTGGTAAAAAGTCCTCTGATATAACGCCGCTTAACTCTGTACGCATAAAAAAGCGTTTAGCGTCTTTATCTACAAATTCGTTATTACGTGTGATATTTAAATTATGCTGATGACAAAGGCCGGTGATCTTGGCAATTAGACCAACATCATCATCGCATTGTGTGGTTAAAATCGTGTTCATAGTCCTCATTCTAATCCCGTTTGTGTGAACACCATTATTTGCTAATTTTTTTGTGCTGCATAGCGCAAATTTAACTATCTAATAATTTATCTGATTTGATTGTATAAGCGCCTAAAATGTAATCATTATTTACTTTTCGTGTAAAAGTAAACTGCTTTCACTATAAATGTGATTTTCTGTCCATAATTATGATTAATTGAGTGCTTTTCTACATCATTTTCTACACTTTTTAACTTTATCGTAAGCAACTGTAAGTGAAGGTAATAGTTTGTAAAACATAGAATTTTTTCGCACTATTCGAGTCAGAATGGGGTATTACAAACAATAAGGAAAAAATTCCATGAAAAGCACTCTGCTTAAAACAATTGTTGCCTCAAGTTTGCTTTCGGTACTGGCTGCCTGTTCAAGCGACGACAGCAGCAGTAGCAACAGTGGCTATGTGCAACTGTACAATGGCTCTTACAACAGCCCATACACGCGTTTATTTGTTGATGACACTGAACGTTCGGGCGCAGATTTTGGTGATGTATCAACTCGTCATAACTACAGTTCGGGGGAGTATGATTTAAGTTTTGAATATGTTGATGCCAACGATAGCTATATCACTATCGATGAAGAAACCATCAAAATTAAAAATGATCAAACTCAGCTGCTAGTAATGAATGGCGATTTTGCGGAACCAACGTTTACAGAGCTCAGTGTGCCGACGTCAAGCGATGAAGATGAATTCAATGTTGGCTTTTTTAATATCGTTGGTGAAGATAACCTTTACGATGTATACGTTGCTACCGACGACGGTTTATTTGATACCGCTGAGTTATTAATGACTTCGCAATACCTCGTTGAACCAGAATTAGCGACGCTTGAGGAAGGTTATTACACTATTTATATTACCGCTAGCGGTAGCACAGATGTGATTTTTGAATCACCAACCGTGTACTTTAATGATGAAGCAACGTACATGGCGATGATCCGTCCAAGTTATGCAACAGAAGAAGATGGTATTACGCTTGATGTCGTAACGGCTAGTAGCTCTGTAACACAACTGAACCACCAAGACGCGCAAGGTCAGCTGCGTTTTATCAATACTATCGATGAGTACACGCAAACCCAGTTTAAAGTAACCCGAGGCACAACGGCTACTAACACCGAAGTTGTTAGCAACGATAGTTACTCTGAATACATGAGCATGTCGCCAAATAGTTACAGCGTCGCCATGTTAGATGAAGCGGGTGACACGATTGTAGATAACTTCTTAATGACATTAGAACGTGAGCAAAGTGCGGTTGGTCTTTTCTACAATGACAAAGATTACGGCCCTCGTATGATGACCATTGAAGAAAACCTAACTCCAAGCAGCTACAGCCATGCAGTTACTGTGGTTAACTTAATTGATAGCTATGCAGGGCAAGAAATTGACGAGGTTGATGTGTACTTCACCCTCAATGGTGAAACGGTTGAAGATACTAGCAATGTTGTTGAAGGGTTAGATCAATACGACCAACAAGAGCAGGTGGTTGATAACGAAGTTTATACAACCTATGTGGTGTTTGAAGATAACGGCCAACAGATTGTGCTTTTACAACAAAGCGATATGGATTTTACTGAAGAAGGTAACTATATCTTGGTGATTGAACACGATGAAACCACTGATTCAGGTTACAAAATGACCTTAGAGCGCACGGTGACTGAACAGTCTTAACCGGCTAAAACGCAATATCGTTGTTTCTTTACTCTTGCTAAGTGTTTATTGTATAAACAATTAAGGCTTTTTGCTTTTTTGTTTAAAGCGTACACAAGGAGAGGGTATGGATGGCGGTATTGCGTTACTAGTATTACTTGCACTAGTTGTTGTAGGTGGCTCAATTGCGGGTATTTTTGCCTTTTTTCAACTCTCTAGTTTAAAGCGAGAAGTGGCAGCTCTTCGAGTAAAACTTAACGCGACATATAGTCATCATCCACAAACAAATACTGCAAACCAGTTTGAAAATTCAAACGACGATCTGACTGACACTGCAAAATCTGAACCAGAGCCTGTATTCATTAGTAAGCCAATTGAGGCAATCACTAAAAAGCCAGAGCTAACAAAACCCAAGCCTGCGACTTTAAATCCGCTAGTAAGCCAACTCGTTACACAAATCAAAGCCAATTGGCTAACTTGGGTAGGGGCGGTTGCACTTGCCTTTGGCGGTATCTTTTTGGCCCGCTATTCACTGGAGGCAGGCTTATTATCTGAAACCATGCGACTCACGCTTGGCGCTATTTTTGGTTTGAGCTTAATTGTCGCGGCTGAGGTTTTACATCGCAAAGGTATTATTTTTGATGGGTTTAGCAACTATATTCCCGCAGCGCTGGCAAGTGGTGGTTTTATTAGTTGTTTTGCATTGACTTTGCTGGCCTATAGCCATTATGGCTTACTCCAAGCTTTACCTGCATTTAGCATTTTAACCTTAGTTTCTGTAGCAGCAAGCTGGATGGCACTGCGTTTTGGTCCAGTGCTTGCGGTCATTGGTATTATTGGCGCCTACAGCGTGCCGGTTTGGGTCAATACCGGGAGTAATGACTTTATAGCACTGCTAACCTATGTTGCGTTTGTCAGTGTATCAGCTTCGCTAGTTGCTCATTACGTAAAACGGCATTGGTTGTGGTATCTGTTATGGGCGGGTCATTTAGGCTGGTATTACCTAGTTGCAATGAGTGCAGCTAAAAACCTGCACTGGTTTATTAATCTGTATGCTCTATTTAGCATCGTATTGTTAATTGCTATTCCACGCCTTGGGCTGAGTATTAAGCAAATTGAACACCGCCCACATCGCTTTAAAACGCTACTTAAACAACTACCCGACAACCCTTTGTTGTTAGCTGTTGTCGTGCCACTTTATCTTTTACTCATGAGCAGTAACCAACTGCTTACTTGGCAGCTTAGTATGTTGTCGTTAGTGGCTTTACTGTTGTTTTTGGTATTAAAAAACAGTGCATGGGATCATTGGCTGATAATAGCTGTTGTGAATGTGGTGTGTTTGCTTATAGGGCAACACAATGCTGTTGATTATTCTGAGCAACTTTTTGTATTTCGGCAAAACTACGGAGCAGGGCTGTTTTTTATTGCTTTGTTTGCTGGCTATGGGTTTTTATTTGGCCGTAAATACCCTAAACGCTTTGGCTTTACCTTACTCGCTTCACTTTCAGGCTTTGTGATTATTAGTTGCTTATATATCATCACGCCCGATCATGCCTTAACAACGGCATACCCGGTTTGGTGCTTTGTATTACTCGCACTGTCTGCTTGGTTATTTAAGTTATCAATTAACAGCACGAACCCAATGCGGGTATTTAGTTACTGGCTTGGCGGCAATGCCAATATTAGTTTGGCATTAACCATGCTCCTTGAAGGCAGTAGCTTAACCTTAGCGCTTGCTGCGCAAGTATTGTTGATTAGTTTTTATGTTAATAAACATGCACTCAGCATTCCGACTTGGCCGCTTAAAGGTTTAGTTGGTGCTTTACTTGTTAGGTTAAGTTTTGCCCCTTGGTCAGCTGATTATAGTGATGCGCTGCTGCTCGGTGTGCATTGGAGTTTGGTTGTGTACCCAGTATGCGCTTGCTTATTTTACTTAGCGGCGAGGCACTGGCAGCTGCAATCTGTTCGGGTGTGGCTAGAAGGTGCGGTGCTTCATTGTATTGCTTTATTTATTACCACAGAGACGAGCTATCAGTTGGTGGGGCGCTACCCTGATTTTGAGAGCTTGTCTGTGTATGAGCATATTTTATTAACCTGTAACTGGGGCATCTTGGGTTGTGTTTATTTACTGCGTTCACGCTTTACAGCGCAATTAGCTAAGCTCTATCAAGTAGCAGGTTTTGTGTTATTAACATTGAGTGGCTTGTTAGTGCTGAAAAGCTTTACCGCAGTAAATCCGTTTTTTGAGCCGATAAATATAGGCAGTTGGCCGATTATTAACTGGCTATTATTACTTTGGTTAGTCCCTGCCTGTATTGCAATTTGGGCCAGCCGACTAACTCAATCTCAGCACTATTTACAAAAGCTGTTTACAGCTCTTGCGGGTGTGATGAGTGTTTTATATATCAATGCGGAAATTCGCCATAACTGGCAAGGCGAGTTTATAAATATTGCTTTGCCAACCTCAGATGCCGAGCTTTACAGTTATTCTTTAGTTTGGCTTGTTATCGGTGCCTTGGTGGTTGTGGTGGGGCAGTTAAGAACCATTACGGTATTACAAAAGCTCGGCCTTGGCTTATTGGCGCTGGTGGTGTTAAAAGTGTTTTTGATTGATATGGCAAACTTAACTGGATTACTTCGAGCTATTTCG
This sequence comes from Pseudoalteromonas sp. T1lg122, assembly GCF_002964825.1. Taxonomy (NCBI): domain Bacteria; kingdom Pseudomonadati; phylum Pseudomonadota; class Gammaproteobacteria; order Alteromonadales; family Pseudoalteromonadaceae; genus Pseudoalteromonas; species Pseudoalteromonas sp. T1lg122. Next base: position 647,980 of record NZ_PQCG01000032.1, on the reverse strand, counting down.
TTTATCGGCTTAGGCTTGTCGTTAGTGGCACTTAGCTGGTTATTCCAAAAACTTAAGGCAAAGCCTGTAGCTTTGCCTTAAGTGGTATTGTTAAGCACTGTGATTAAGCAGTGCTTTGAGTTTTGCGGGCTTAACGGGTTTACTAAGGTAATGAATTTGCTCAGCTTTGGTTTGTTGTTTTAACGCTTCATCACGCACCGCTGTGATTAAAATAGCAGGCACAGGGCTTTGCCAAATTTCTCTTAGGGTTTTAATAAGCGTTATCCCATCGCAATCATGACCCAACTGATAATCCATTAAGATCACATCGGGCGCTCGGTGCTCTTTGGCATAGGCCATCACGGTTTCAACTTGATCAAAGAGTTGATAATTTGCCTGCCATTTTTGCAATAGGCTTGCCATGGCATTAAGGTTTTCAGGGTCATCATCCACCGCAATAATATTCATCGCACTGCGGTTCTCAACACCTTTTTTAGGCGCCTCTTTTTGTTGAATAAACTGGCTTTCACCATAAGGTACTTCAATACTAAAGCGGCTACCTTTGCCAGGCGTTGAGCTTACATCTAAACGTAAAGAGAGTAAGTCGGCCATTCGTTTTACAACTCCTAAGCCAAGACCCACCCCTTTGTTATCACCGGCTTCAATACGATAAAAGTCATTAAAGATTTTCGCTTGCTCTACTTCTGTAATGCCAGGGCCTGTGTCCCATACTTCAATTCGTAAATGGTGTTTGCGTTTGCGACAAGCAATTAAAACTCGGCCACTATCGGTGTATTTAACCGCATTTGACACTAAGTTTTGAATAATTCGTCGTAAGTAAGTGATATCACTGTGAACAATAATTCCTTTTGAACGCACCGTCAGTTTTAAGCCTTTTTCGCTCGACATAATGGCGTATTCATTTTTCAGCGGGGCAAGTATGTCATCAATACTAAAGTGGCGTGGAGTAGGGGTCATTGCCCCTTGCTCAAGCTTGGCAATTTCTAACAGCGCCGACATCAAATGGACTGTCGAATCTAAACTTGCGCCAAGCTTTTCAAAGTTATTTAAGTTGTTGCTCGATAGGGTTTTATCATCAATGGCTGCAAGGTACAGACGCGCCGCATTCAGCGGTTGTAAAATATCGTGGCTAGCTAAGGCTAAAAATCGTGTTTTACTGTCATTAGCTTGTTCTGCCTCTTTTTTAGCTAAAGTAAGTGCTTGCTCAGTTTGTACTCGGCTATCGATTTGTGCTTGTAAATCTTTATTGATAGTACGGATTTCTTGAGTACGCGCTTCAATACGGTTTTCAAGGTCCATGTTTACTTCTTCAAGCGCATTTTGCGTTTCGATATGCACAGTAATGTCAGAGAAACTTGTTACAAAGCCGCCATCTGGCAGTGGGTTACCAATCATTTCGAAAACTTGGCCATTACGGCGGTGGCGAATAAAGTGATGGGGCGTGCCGTTTTTAAGATGCTGTACACGCTTCTCTACATGGCGCTCAACTTCACCGGGACCACATTCACCACGCTCGGCATTGTACCTAAGCACATCTTCAATTGGTTGGCCTACTTCAAGAAAGTCATCTGGGTAGGCAAACATCTCTGCGTAGCGCTTATTCCACGCCACTAAATTAAGCTCTTTATCTACAACTGAAATACCATGACTGAGGTTTTCAAGAGATGTAAATAGTAAGTTTTGATTGAATTGCAGGGCTTGCGTGGTTTCATCAAAAAAGTTAACCACTTCTTCAAAGGCCATGCGTTTACCAGAGGCAACCGTGTGGATCAGCGCTTGTGCTGAAGAGGCACCAAGCACACCGGTTAAGGCGCGTTCACAATAAGCGATAAACTCAGGTTCAGGGTGCGCGTTGTTGTCATCTAAGTTATGCGACAACGCAAAGTGAGCCAGCACCTGTTGCGAGCGTTGTACGCCTAAGAAGGTTTGCAGCAGCACTTTAAAATCGTAAACGGTGGCTTTAACGTTTTTATTTAAACGTCTGGCGAACACGGCTTGCTCTTTTGGATTTACAAAGGCTGCAGCTTGAATTTTATCAATTAAACGCTCATCTGCACCGAGCGAAAAGCTAATGTAACAACCAATATTGGCAAACAAGGCGATTAGAGTGCCACGAGTAATAAGTGTTTGTTGTAGCTCTGCGTTTAAGGTATTGCCCGCATCTAAAATAGGCAGCATTAAGAATAAAACCCAGCAAATAAAGCCTGCTAATAATCCGGCATAAACCCCATAAGCATGGCCTTTTCGCCAATATAGGCCACCGACAATTGCAGGAAGTAATTGCGATACCAAAGAAAAGGCCACTAAACCCATACTAGCCAATGCTTTACCATGACCAAACCATTGCTGGTAGAAATACGACAAAATCAAAATGCCGGCAATTGTGAAGCGCCTTACTAACAGGATTTGCGACTTATAGCTGCTAGTGATGAGATTACGTTTAAACTTACGACGCAGCATTAGCGGCAATACTACATCGTTTGAGATCATGGTGCTGAGCGTGAGTGTGGCTACAACAATCATCGCTGTAGCCGCAGATAGACCCCCGATAAATACAAAGGTCGTTAAAAAGGCGTTTTCGTGCATCAGTGGTAGGGCTAATACAAAGCTATCTGGTGAGAAGCCACTGCCAATGCCAGGGTGTATAGCTGCCGTTGCAATAGGGAAAATCATTGCAGCAGTCAGTAATAAATACAGGGGGAATGCCCAGCGGGCAGTATAAAGATGGCGTTTATCTTGGTTATCGACCACAGTTACGTGGAACTGCCTTGGTAAACAGATAATCGCCGCTGCCGCCATTAATGACTGGCCGATAAAGTTAAAGCTAAAAAAGTCGAAGTTATGCCAGTGCTGCCAAATAGAGCCCGTAAGCTGCTCGGTTTGCACCGTACTTAAATTAAATAATGTGTATAAAGCAAGTCCAGCAACGGCCACCAATGCCAGTAATTTCACCATAGATTCAAAAGCGACAGCCAGCATGAGTCCTGAGCGATATTCAGTTACATCGACTTTACGCGTACCAAAAAATATCGCAAACATTGCCATGATAAGTGTTGCTGAAAGGGCCAGCATAGACCCCGAAATACGATCGTCGTTTTGTAATAATAAGAAGCTGCCACTCAGTGCTTTTAATTGCAGAGCGATATAAGGGATCGTCGCTAATAAAGCGATAATGGTTACCATAATCGCGGTGGTTTGCCGTTTACCATAGCGAGCTGAAATAAAGTCGGCGATAGTGGTGATATTCTGCTTTTTACTGACCAGTACTAATTTACGTAAAAACCCTTGGCCAAAGAAAAATAGCAGCGCAGGGCCAATTAAAATAGGTAAGTAATTCCAACTGCTGGTGGCTGCTGTTCCAACTGAACCGTAGTAAGTCCAAGACGTACAGTAAATCCCTAGTGAAAAAGAATAAACAAATGGGTGGTGACTAATTCTTTTTGCAAGAGGAGTGGTTTTGTCTCCCCAATTTGCCAACCAAAACAACACGCCAATATAGGCGAGTGCAACAAATAAAAGCGCAGCTGTCATGTTTAAATTCAGTAATTATTGTAATAACACTACCTTACCAGAATTATGTGCGATTTCGATGGCTAGATTTTTTGCAATAAAAATTAATAAATAGCAAGTTATTGATATTTAAAAGATAGTGGTGTTTTGTTCGCTGTTATTAGACTAATGTCGCAGATCATTCGTTTTTACTATTTTCGCTATTTCGCAAATTTATCTTTATAGATTAAGTTGTTGTTAATTATTGTTTTTTACCATTCATTAACAAATGGTGTTTTGCAGTTTACGTAAACGTAAACTAGCTGTTACGACTATGGTCTCAATTCCATAAATCAGAACCCTTGCTAACTTAGTTAATGACAACTAATACCACTCATTACTTTTTTGTAATGCATAAGGGGATAAAAAATGGCTTTTAAAGATGAAGAACAAGCAAAAGCTTATTGGGCGGAAAACCTCGCACTGCTATTTAAATTATTAGCAATTTGGTTTGTCGTGTCATTTGGCTTCGGCATTTTACTAGTAGACGTACTTAACGAGATACGTTTCTTTGGGTTTAAACTCGGCTTCTGGTTCTCCCAGCAAGGCGCTATTTACACCTTTGTTGCTTTGATTTTTGTTTACGTTTTCAAAATGAATACGTTAGATAAAAAATATGGCGTAGACGAATAGGAGCTAAGCAATGGATGTTCAAACACTCACGTTTATTATCGTCGGTTTAAGCTTCGCGCTTTATATCGGCATCGCAATCTGGGCTCGTGCTGGGTCAACTAATGAATTCTATGTTGCAGGGGGCGGTGTACCGCCGCTAGCAAATGGTATGGCAACCGCTGCTGACTGGATGAGTGCGGCATCGTTTATCTCAATGGCGGGTATTATCTCGTTTGCGGGTTATGACGGTGGTGTATATCTAATGGGTTGGACAGGTGGTTATGTACTACTTGCACTTTGTTTAGCTCCTTACCTACGTAAGTTTGGTAAGTTCACGGTGCCAGATTTCATTGGTGACCGTTATTACTCACAAGCTGCACGTGTTGTTGCAATTTTATGTGCCATCTTTATCTGTTTCACATACATCGCAGGTCAAATGCGTGGTGTAGGCGTGGTTTTCTCTCGCTTCTTAGAAGTAGATATTGAGACCGGTGTTTACATTGGTATGGTGATTGTATTCTTCTACGCTGTATTAGGTGGTATGAAGGGGATTACATATACGCAAGTAGCTCAGTACTGTGTACTCGTATTTGCTTACCTTGTTCCAGCAATCTTCATTTCAATGATGATGACAGGTCACTTCTTCCCACAAACAGGTTTTGGTGCAACCCTTAGCGATGGCTCAGGACAGTTTGTACTCGATAAACTAGATGGACTCAGTACCGAGCTTGGCTTTGCGCAATACACCGAAGGCTCGAAGAGCATGATTGATGTATTCGCAATCACAGGCGCGCTAATGGTTGGTACTGCAGGTTTACCACACGTAATCGTTCGTTTCTTCACTGTTCCTCGTGTTAAAGACACGCGTATCTCAGCTGCATGGACACTTGTTTTCATTGCAATCGTTTATACAACAGCACCTGCTGTAGCGTCATTCGCTCGTGTAAACATGATTGATACAATTAACGGTAAAGACGGTAGCGGTACAGAGTACGCTGAAGCACCAGCATGGGTTAAAAACTGGGAAAGAACAGGCCTAATCACCTTTAACGATAAAAATGGTGACGGTAAAATGTTCTACTCAGCAGGTAAGATTGATGATCCAAACAGCGCAAACGAAGTTAAAGTTGACCGCGACATCATGGTACTTGCTAACCCTGAGATTGCAGACTTACCTGCATGGGTTGTAGCATTGGTTGCAGCAGGTGGTATTGCAGCAGCGCTATCAACTACAGCAGGCTTACTATTGGTAATCTCAACCTCGGTATCGCACGATTTATTAAAACGTACATTAAAACCAGATATTAGCGATAAACAAGAGCTACTTGCTGCGCGCTTAGCAGCGATGATAGCGATTGTGATTTCAGCTTACTTTGGTATTAACCCGCCAGGGTTCGTGGCCTCGGTTGTTGCCTTTGCCTTCGGCTTAGCAGCGGCGAGCTTCTTCCCAGCCATCATTATGGGTATTTTCTCTAAGAAGATGAATAAAGAAGGTGCGATTGCGGGTATGGTGACAGGTATTACATTTACAGCGGCTTATATTATCTACTTCAAGTTCGTAAGCCCTGAATTAAATGCACCGGCACACTGGTTATTTGGTATTTCACCTGAGGGTATCGGTCTAGTTGGTATGATTGTTAACTTTGTAGTTGCAGGTATCGTACTGAAACTAACAGCTGAAACACCAGTTGAAATCCAAGAAATGGTTGAAGGTATCCGTAACCCTAAAGGTTCGAGCGCAGCACACGCGCACTAATAAAACCATTTAATGAGAACACACTCTTGAAGTTCAAAAGCCCGACTTAAGTCGGGCTTTTTATTTATTTAAAACAGGGGTAGTGTAGATATTGTCTCTATTTTATAGCGAGAATGACCATGAATACCGAGCAACAGGAAGTCGCCCAATTTGTGATGCAACAAACGCCATTTAATCAGCTCGAAGGTGCTGCTAGTGAGTATTTTGTAAACCATCTCGATATTATTTATCTGACCCGTGAGAATCAAAATCAGTGGTTAAGTTCAGATAATCTAAGATTATTTTTAATTCGCTCTGGCGATTATGATTTGGTCGACCCAAAAGGCGATGTGATCACTAAGTTATCAAGTGGCGATTACTTTGGTTTTCCTTCACTGTTAACCGGCGAAGCAATTCAAAATAGCATTTCAGTGCAAAAGGAAGGCATTGTGTACATGCTAAACCAAGCGGCATTTGATTACTTACGCCGTGAGTATAAAGTGTTTGAGCAGTACTTTGTTCGCGCCCATAAAAACCGTTTATTGTCGTCTCATTATAAAAGTCAAAACGACAGTTGGTCGGAGAAAAAAATTTGCGAATTGATGAATCGCAAAGCCGTCACCTTGGCACCAGATGCAAGTATTCGTCAAACCGCTAAAAAAATGAAACAGCATGGTGTTTCGTCGATTATGTTAACGGAACATGATCGCCTCGTTGGGGTTGTCACCGACAGAGACTTACGCAACCGCGTATTGGCCGATGAGGTTGACCCTCAAGAGTCAGTAAGTAGCATCATGACGTGTAAGCCCAAGTTTATTTTTGAAAATAACCGCGTGTTTTCGGCGCTACACTTAATGCTTAAGCACAATATTCACCATTTACCTGTGCTTGATGAACATCACAAACCCCTAGGTATGCTCACCAGTACTGATTTGCTGCGTCAGCAAAAAAGCGACCCAGTACAATTGATTGGACGAATTTACAAAGCGCACAGCGTGGTTGATTTAAAGCGTTATTCGCAAGAGATACCTGGCTTGTTAAAAGGCTTTTCGAACAATATTGATGACATCTCCTTGATTGGTAAATTATTAAGTGGCTTAACCGATGCACTGACTTCGCGTTTGATCCGTTTGTTTCAAGAAGATAATGGTGCGGCACCAACCAGCTTTAGCTTTATTTGTTTTGGTTCACAAGCACGAGAAGAACAAACGCTGCATTCAGACCAAGATAATGGCCTGTTGCTACCTGATGATCTAACAGACGAACAACATGATTACTTTAAGCGCATGGGCGAGTATGTCTGTGAGCATTTAATTGAGTGCGGTATAAAACGTTGCCCTGGCAATATTATGGCGAGCAATGCAGCGTGTCGAATGGGCATTAATGCTTGGACAGAAAAGTTTCATAAGTGGATCACTTCACCGACACCAGAGGCGATGCTCAATTGTAAGATATTTTTTGATTTACGGTTTATTGAAGGTTCCACTACTTTATATGCGCGCTTTTGTGAGCAGCTAAAACGCATTTCTAAAAATGACTTGTTCTATGCGGCTATGGCGAGCGACATTAAAAATACCCCAGTGCCCATTGGTTTGTTCAATCAGTTCAAATTAGAGAAAGACGAAAAGCAGCATAAATACCTCGACTTAAAAAAACGTGGTGTGGTGATCATCAACGACATAGTGCGTTTATATTCCCTCAAAGCGGGTATTCAGCGTGCTAATACGCAAGAGCGTATTGACGCGTTAATGAAGTTTTCGCTACTCAATAAAGATGACTTATATAACTTAAAAGACTGTTGGCGCTTTTTAACTCAACTGCGTTTGGGCACGCAAATTAACGAAGAGGGATTGCCTAGCAACTGTATTAACCCAAATGCGTTGAATTCATTGGAGCGACATCAATTAAAAGAAGCATTTTATTTGGTTAAGCAGGCGCAACAAGCCGCCGCATTTAAGTTTGCTCGCGGTAGTTTATAGGAGAGGGTATGGTTAAACGCTGGTTAAGTCGGTATTTAGCGCGCAAGCAACTCTTGGCAGCCGATGCCTATAAAGAGCGCTACGTAGTGATAGACATGGAATTAACGGGTCTAGATCCTCGCCAGCACGAAATTGTCTCGGTGGCGTGGGTAATGATAGAAGATCAATGCATTAAGCTCAGCGGTGCACAGCACTTAATAAATAAAGACGTGCAAAGCTTAGAACAAAGTCCGATTTATCATGGTATTGCAAAACAAGACATAGATACAGGTGAAAGCCTCGAAACTATTCTTGGCAAGCTGCATCAGCATTTTGGTGAGTGCATTTTAGTGTTTCATAACGCGGCACTTGATTGGGGGTTTTTAAAACAGGCCTGCAGGACGCTTGGGTTAGATGCAAAGGCGCGATTAATTCTTGATACCTTTGTTATTGAAAAAAAACGCCTGCACCAGCAAGGCCACGAAATCGGCCACGATGATTTAACACTTAGCGAATGCCGTAAGCGCTACAACTTACCGCATTATAGCTCGCACCATGCCCTCACTGATGCGATGGCAACGGCCGAGTTATTCTTAGCACAGTGTCATCAAATTAGTCGAGGTAAGGCATTGAAAGTAGGGGAGCTGGTGTGAATCAGTTAAAATTAAAAGTGCCCCCAGTTGTGCTGCTGTTGATCATTGCGTTGATGATGTGGGGCACAGCTGACTTGTTTATGAGTTTTAGCTTCTCGTTTTTTGCATCATCTTTTGTAGCACTACTCATAGCATTTTCAGGTGTGATGTTTGCTTTATTAGGGGTTTATCAATTTCGTAAGCAAAGCACGACCGTTGATCCTCGAATTCCAGAAAAGTCAGCGAGTCTTGTTACAAGTGGTGTTTATCAAATTAGCCGTAACCCAATGTATGTTGGTATGTTACTAATGCTAGTTGGTTGGGGAATTTATCTTGGTAATATTGCGAGTTTTATTATGTTGCCGGTATTTATTCTTTATATGAACCGATTTCAAATTATGCCAGAAGAAACGTTTATGGCAGAGAAGTTTGGGTTAGCATACCTGCAATACCAAAAATCTGTTCGTCGCTGGCTATAAAGGAATAAAGAGGACAGAAGTTGCTATGGCAGTTGCATTAACTTTGCTCTCATATAAAAAAGTGTAAGGTCGATTACCAAAATTGAGCCATCTAAAACATGCTAAGCAACTTTTATTTCACCTGACCTCTTATAATAATGTGTAAGGTCGATTACCAAAACTGCGCCATCTAAAACATACTAAGCAATTTTTATTTTGGCTGACCTCTTATAAAAACTTCAAAGGTCGATTACAATACCGCCATCTAAAAGGCAGCTGCCTTTATCTGCAAGCAAATAGAGTGGATTTTCTTCTTCATGGCAATCAAACTTGCAATTAATGGTTTTGGTCGAATCGGGCGCAACATCGTCCGTGCTCTGTATGAATCAGGGCTTGAAGATCAAATCAAAATTGTCGCTATTAACGAATTAGCCGACCCTAAGGGCATTGCCCATCTCCTTAAATACGATACATCTCACGGCCGCTTTTCATTCCCTGTTAATCTTGGCGAAGATACTTTAACGGTTGCTAATGACTCTATTGCTTTGTTTGCAGAAGAAAACCCAGCAGAACTGCCTTGGCAAACACTTGATGTTGATGTGGTTCTTGAATGTACTGGGGTGTATCACTCACGTGAACATGCTGAGCTACATTTAAACGCTGGTGCGAAAAAAGTATTGTTTTCGCAGCCTGCAGATGCAGATGTTGATGCCACAATTGTGTATGGTATTAACGATGATGAATTAAAAGCTGAACATACGATTGTTTCAAATGGTTCATGTACCACAAACTGCATTGTACCAGTGATTAAAGTGTTAGATGACGCATTTTCGATTGAATCTGGGGCCATTACGACGATTCATGCCTCGATGCATGATCAGCAAGTCATCGATGCGTATCATCATGATTTACGTCGTACTCGCGCTGCAAGCCAGTCTATTATTCCGGTAGATACAAAGCTTGCTCGTGGTATTGAGCGTATTTTGCCTAAGTTTCATAGCCGCTTTGAAGCCATTGCTGTTAGGGTACCCACTATCAACGTGACGGCGATGGATTTAAGTGTAACAGTGAATACTGATGTGAATTTAGCGACTGTCAATCAAGCACTTAAGTTAGCTGCAAAAGACCGCCTTGACGGTATTTTAAGTTACACTGAAGAGCCATTGGTATCGGTAGATTTTAATCATGACCCACATTCTTGTATCATAGATGGCACTCAGACACGTGTTAGTCATAAACGACTGATAAAGTTGTTAGTGTGGTGCGATAATGAGTGGGGCTTTGCGAATCGTATGCTCGACACTGCGCGTGCGATGATGGCTGTAAGCCAATAATTTATAAATATAATATTAGTATCGTTAACTAAGGAGAAGTCCATGTCGGTCATTAAAATGGCAGATTTAGATTTAAACGGCAAACGCGTGTTAATTCGTGAAGATTTAAATGTGCCTGTAAAAGAAGGTAAAGTGACCTCTGATGCACGTATTCGTGCAGCATTACCAACTATTAAATTAGCGTTAGAAAAAGGCGCTAAAGTAATGGTGATGTCACACCTTGGCCGCCCTACGGAAGGGGAATATGATGAAGCGTTTTCACTTGCCCCTGTGGTTAATTATTTAAATGATGCCCTTGAGCAAACAGTTCGTCTTGAAAAAGACTACCTAGAAGGCGTAGACGTTGCTGATAACGAAGTGGTTGTTTTCGAAAACGTACGTTTTAACGCTGGCGAAAAGAAAAACGACGAAGCACTGTCTAAAAAACTTGCTGCCTTATGTGATGTTTACGTAATGGACGCATTTGGTACGGCTCACCGTGCACAAGCATCTACTCACGGTGTGGGTTTATTTGCTGATGTTGCATGTGCAGGCCCACTACTTGCGGCAGAGCTAGACGCATTAGGTAAAGCGCTTGATAACCCAGCTCGTCCTTTAGTTGCTATCGTTGGTGGCTCTAAAGTATCAACTAAGTTAACAGTACTTGATTCACTATCTAAAGTGGTTGACCAACTTGTAACAGGTGGTGGTATCGCGAATACCTTCATCGCAGCAGCAGGTTACCCGGTAGGTAAATCTTTATTTGAAGCTGATTTAATTGATGAAGCAAACAAATTAAGTGCTGCAGCAAAAGCTAATAACGGTGAAATTCCGGTACCGACTGATGTTGTTGTAGGTAATGAGTTCTCAGAATCTGCAGTGGCAACACTAAAAGATGTGAATGAAGTAACAGACGAAGACATGATCTTCGATATTGGTCCTGATACAGCAAACCAATTAGCAAAAATCATTGCTAATGCGGGTACCGTTGTATGGAATGGCCCAGTAGGTGTATTTGAATTTGACCAATTTGGTAACGGCACACGTGCTATTGCTGATGCGATTGCTAATTCAAGTGCATTCTCGATTGCTGGTGGCGGTGATACGCTTGCAGCGATTGATAAATACGGCATTGCCGATAAAGTTTCTTACATTTCAACAGGTGGTGGTGCTTTCCTTGAATTTTTAGAAGGGAAAAAATTACCAGCAGTTGCTATGCTTGAAGAACGCGCTAAGTAATTAGTGCGTATACCAGCGTAGTTATTAAGTAATTACGCTGGTTCAGCTGTTAATAAAATACCTCTCACCCTTGTTTTATTTACAGCTGTTACGGTAAGCGCGAGCTTTTCGTGATGCAGTGATGCATCAAAAAATAACTTATCCGTTCAAACTAGATAGTAGGAAACTACTGTCGATACAATTTGGAGAATACCAAATGGCTTTAATCAGTATGCGACAACTTCTTGATCATGCAGCTGAAAATGGTTACGGCGTACCTGCGTTTAACGTTAATAACCAAGAGCAAATGCGCGCAATTATGGAAGCGGCTGACAAAACAAACAGCCCGGTAATTGTACAAGGTTCAGCAGGCGCACGTGCCTATGCTGGTGCCCCTTTTATTCGTCATATGATTTTAGCAGCCGTTGAAGAATGGCCTCATATTCCAGTTGTAATGCATCAAGACCACGGTACTTCACCAGGTGTGTGTCAGCGCTCAATCCAGTTAGGCTTTTCATCAGTAATGATGGATGGCTCATTAATGTCTGATGGTAAAACACCTTCAAGCTATGAATACAATGTTGATGTAACACGTCAAACAGTTGAAATGGCACATGCTTGTGGTGTGTCTGTTGAAGGCGAGCTAGGTGTTTTAGGTTCACTTGAAACAGGTGAAGCAGGTGAAGAAGACGGCGTGGGTGCAGAAGGTAAATTGTCTACTGATCAAATGCTAACAGATCCTGAAGAAGCAGCTGATTTCGTTCGTAAAACTAAAGTGGATGCACTGGCTATTGCTTGTGGTACATCACATGGTGCCTATAAATTCACGCGTCCACCAACGGACGATATCTTAGCGATTGATCGCATTAAAGAAATCCACGCGCGTATCCCTAACACGCACTTAGTAATGCATGGTTCGTCTTCTGTGCCACAAGAGTGGTTAGAAGTGATCAACCAATACGGTGGTGAAATCCCTGAAACGTATGGTGTACCAGTAGAGCAGATCATCGAAGGTATTAAGTACGGTGTTCGTAAAGTAAATATCGATACCGATCTTCGTTTAGCATCAACAGGTGCAATTCGTCGTCACTTAGCTTTAAACCCAGCTAACTTCGATCCACGTAAATACCTAGCTGAAGCAACGAAAGCAATGACTGAGATCTGTGTTGCTCGTTACGAAGCCTTTGGTACTGCGGGTCAAGCAGCTAAGATCAAGCCTATCTCTTTAGATGATATGCACCTTAAATATTTATCAGGTGAACTTGATCCACAAATCAAGTAATTGATAAAAAATTGAAAAAGCCGGCTTACATGCCGGTTTTTTTATGATTCGATCAAGGCGGATCAGCGATTTACTTACTCATGTTCGTGAGGATCAGTGTTTTACTAACCTTCGCTTTCACGGATCATTATTTTACTAGTTACGCACTGATCATCGGCTTTTCTTTGCTCAGCTTTTAAACTAAATACTGATCCCCTTAACATTAAATCAACAAGTTACCTTATTCTCTAAGTAAAATACTGATCTCGGGCTGATCAACTTAGTAAAAACCTGATCCTGATCTGATTTGGTTAGTAGATCAGTGATCCGTGATTTTTGTGTGAAATATAGCCACCTTGCCTTGACCAAAAGCCCTTTATGTTCGATTTTTAAGTTACTGCTTAAATTAAGGATCGCTACCATGAACAAACCTGCCATGATGTTGTCGAGCTTTGCAATGTGCTTTATTTCTTTTCATAGTGTTGCCGAAGCCGTAGATGTGTATGGTCGGGCCCATTTAGGGATTGCCAATAGCGACACCGGGGAGGGCAGTAAAACGTCTGTTGAAAGCTACAACTCACGTATGGGTATTAAAGGTAGCGGTGAAATAAGTGATGGTTTAAAAGCCGTATATAAGTTTGAATTTGCAGTAAATGCGGCTGATCAAGATAGCGATGGTAAAACAGAAGAAAATATTACCGCGCGTAATCAATACGTTGGCTTACAAGGAAGCTATGGCCAGGTGGTGCTCGGCCGTCATGATACGGCATTAAAAGTATCGCAAGGTAAAATTGATTTAATGAACGACTTTAATGGTGACATTAAAGCCTTGTTTAACGGTGAAAATCGCCTCGGCGATGTGGTTCATTATAGCTCGCCTATTGTCGGCAATATGCAATTTGTGGTCACCTATATTGCTGAAGATAATTCTAAACAAGATGAAGAAACCGGTGTCTCTGCGGCCTTTATGTATGGCGATAGTAAATTTAAAAATGCGCCTTACTTTGTGAGTGTTGCCCACGACAGTAAAGTAGCCGGCTACGATACTACGCGATTTACGGCGCAAGGTAAATTAGGCGATTTGACGGTAGGCGGTATGTATCAACAAAGCGAAAAAGTCACAGGCTCTGACAAAGAAGATGGCTATTTAGTGAGTGCATCTTACAAAATAGATAAATATAAATTATTAGCGCAATATCAAGATACCGATGGTAGCTTTGGTAAGTTGAAAGATTCGGGCAGTGGTACCTCTGTTGGGGTTGAACGAAGCCTGTCAAAACAAGCACGTATGTATATGTGGTATACGCAATTTTCACTAGATAATAATACTGATGAAGATCACGTGGCAGTCACTATAAGGTATGACTTTTAATCTAAAATTCACTATTAAAGCGTAAAAACTGGCTATTTTTGCATTGATTTTTTTGCGCTTTTTGAATTACTCGTTAGACTTTCATAAAAATGTCATACTTAGTCATAATAATGAAACCAGTTCGCTAACGAAAGAGATAAATTGGAATGTCACGTAAAGTACTAGTCGTCGATGACGAAGCGCCTATCAGAGAGATGCTGGTTTTTGTTCTAGAGCAAAATGGTTTTCAAGCAATTGAAGCAGAAGATTATGACTCTGCAATTGAAGCTATGGTAGAGCCATACCCAGATATGGTTCTATTAGATTGGATGTTACCTGGTGGTAGCGGTATTCAAATTGCTAAGAAATTTAAGCAAAGCGAATACACTCGTCAAATTCCTATCATCATGCTGACAGCTCGCGGTGAAGAAGAAGATAAAGTGCGCGGCCTTGAAGTAGGTGCTGATGACTACGTAACAAAACCATTTTCTCCTAAAGAATTAATGGCACGTATCAAAGCGGTAATTCGCCGTGTTTCGCCAACCTCATTAGAAGAAGCCATTGAAGTACATGGTTTACGCCTTGACCCTATTTCACACCGTGTAACCTCAGAAGGGAGTGAATTAGATATGGGTCCTACAGAATTTAGATTACTGCATTTCTTCATGACTCATCCAGAACGTGTTTACAGCCGTGAACAATTACTTGATCATGTATGGGGAACAAATGTATATGTAGAAGACCGTACAGTTGATGTACATATTCGTCGTCTGCGTAAAGCGATTGCACCATTAGGACATGACCGTTTAGTACAAACAGTTCGCGGTGCTGGCTATCGTTTTTCAAGTAAATTATAAGTGTCATTGGAATGACCTTAACAAGCTAATTTACATACTTAAGGTAAAGTGAGTGTATGTATCGAGTAGTGAATAAACAGGCGTTAGCAAAACGCCTGTTTATGTATTTCTTACCCTTGTTATTAGTTGGCGTACTTGTAGGTGCGCCTTTTTTGCTTTTATTTTTAGGCTCTTTTGCACTTCTAATTTGGCATTATCATCAATTATATCGCCTCAGCGATTGGCTCCTAAATCAACGTAGTTTTAATCCACCGGAAGGTGAGGGAGCGTGGGAACAAGTCTTCGAAGGGATCTATCATTTACAACATCGCAACCGTAAAAAACGCAATGAGCTGGCTGACTTAATTCGCCGTTTTCGTGATGGTGCCGAAGCTGTGCCTGATGCGGTGGTGGTGTTACAAAAAGATCTCAGCATCATTTGGTGTAACCAACTGGCGTTAAAGGTATTAGGCTTAAAATGGCCGACTGATCATGGACAGCGCTTAGATAATCTTATTCGCGATCCTAAGTTTGCTAAGTACATGCATAAAGCCTGTTTCGATGAACCGCTCGAGCTTGATGGTGGCCACAGCTACGATCAAACGTTAGAGTTTCGTGTGATGCCCTATGCAAGTTCGCAGTTGATGATGGTGGTACGTGATGTTACTCGCTTAAAGCAACTTGAGCAGATGCGCAAAGATTTTGTGGCGAATGTTTCTCATGAGCTGAGAACACCACTTACGGTGGTGACAGGCTACTTAGAAATGCTTGATTCAGATAGCTTACCACCTCCTGCAATGTGGCAAAAAGCGCAAACAACCATGCTTGAACAATGTAAGCGTATGGACAGTTTGGTTAATCAATTACTCTCGCTATCGCGTATTGAGGGAGCACGTCGTCAAGATAACGATAAGCCGGTTAATGTGCCGCAGCTACTTACCTATATTCAAACCGAAGCACAGTCATTAAACCAAGATAAAGGTCATGAGCTTATCTTTAATGTTGATGCAAGTTTAGATATTAAAGGGGCTGAAGACGAATTACGAAGTGCCTTTTCTAATCTTGTGTTTAACGCCATCCATTACACCAAGCCTGGTGGCAAGATTGTAGTTGATTGGCAGCTTAAAAATAACCAAGCCGCGTTTAGTGTGACTGATAATGGTGATGGTATTGCTGCTGAACATATTAACCGTTTAACCGAGCGTTTTTATCGCGTTGATAAAGCGCGTAGCCGCACAACAGGTGGGTCTGGATTAGGTTTAGCGATTACAAAACATGTACTTACAAGGCATGACAGTCGTTTAGATATCAGCAGTAAATTAGGACAAGGCTCGACCTTTGCGTTCGCATTTGGTAGCGAAAAAGTCGTGCGTATAACAGATAATATTAAAAAAACGGCAAAGTCATAAAAATGTCATTTAAGGGTAATCTAACTGTCATCTAGTGTCATTAGAGTAGACCGCAGTTAGGAAATGGGACGAACAAATCGGAGTAACCCCTATGAAATTCAAAAATCTCGTTGCCGCAATGGGTGTGGCTGTAACAACATTTGTATCAGCACAAGCAGCTGCAGTTGATAAAGATATGCCTGAGTACACTAAAACAAGTGGTATCTCTGGTAATTTCTCATCTGTTGGTTCTGACACTCTTGCTAACATGATGACGTTCTGGGCAGAAGAGTACAAACGCTTCTATCCAAACGTAAACATCCAAATCCAAGCAGCGGGTTCTTCAACTGCTCCTCCAGCATTAACTGAAGGTACAGCAAACTTCGGCCCAATGAGCCGTCGTATGAAGTCAAAAGAAATCGAAGCTTTCGAAAAACGTTACGGCTACAAGCCAACTGAAGTACGCGTTGCAATCGATGCTCTAGCTGTATTCGTACATAAAGACAACCCAATCAAAGGTTTACGTATTGACCAAGTTGATGCGATTTTCTCTTCTACACGTAAATGTGGTGCTGAAGCAGAAGTTAACCGTTGGAGTGAAGTAGGTCTTGAAGGCGATTGGGCTGCAAAAGATATCCAACTTTACGGTCGTAACTCAGTATCGGGTACTTACGGTTACTTCAAGAAGAAAGCACTTTGTAAAGGTGACTTCCGTAACAACGTAAACGAACAACCTGGTTCTGCATCTGTAGTACAGTCAATCTCTTCTTCAGTGAATGCGATTGGTTACTCAGGTATCGGTTATAAAACATCAGGTGTACGTACAGTACCACTTGCTAAGAAAGGCGATAACTTTGTTGATGCGACATTAGAAAACGTAGCAACAGGTAAATACCCACTATCTCGTTTCTTATACGTTTATGTGAACAAGCACCCTAACAAGCCTCTTGCACCAATTGATGCAGAGTTCTTAAAAATGGTTCTTTCTGTAGACGGTCAAAAAATTGTTGAGAAAGATGGTTATGTGCCACTTTCAGGAAAAATGGCAACAGCTGAACTTAAAAAGCTAGGCCTTCTGTAACAACCATACAGACATAGATGAAAAAACCGCTCATTGAGCGGTTTTTTTTCGTTTAGCTTTTGGCAAATAGTTTTGCCTTAATGCGTTGCTGGGCAAGGCGTACTTGCTTACGCTTTTTACCCGAAGGTGCCTTAAAGCTTTGAATTGGCATTACCGTAGGGTATTCATTAGGCAATGCTGGCACACTAAAGTCAGCGTGCTCATCTTTAGGCAAACCAATCTCTTGTTGATGTACACGAAGTGCCGCTAAGGTATCATCGTTTTCAACTTCACTTGGGCATAAAAATAAACCCATTTTACGCATTTTAACACCTAAGCCGATGCTGCTTGAGTAGCGTACAATTGGCGCTGCTAAAACAAGGCCCACTAAAATAGGTGATAACCACCAAAAGGAAGGTCGGTGTGTAATAGTAAGCAACCGAGCCCCAAATAATCGCAGTAATAGTCGAAAATAGCGTATAACCAATCGCTTCTTTCCACGGCACCATTCTGCCTTCACGAGGCTGTGCATCCCAGCTAACTTTTTTACCTAAAAATACGCACACGACAAAATAGCTATGGAATACCATCATTAGCGGCGCAATTACAATGGCAAAAACCGTTTCGATGAGTGAACCTGCAATTAGCTTCATCGTGCCACCAAAGGCTTTATTACGGTGTACTAAAGTCACAATAACACCCATTAATTTAGGCAGTAACAGCAGCACGGCAGTAATAAATAACAACGAATCAATTAAATCCGTTTTGGCAATTTGCCAGGTTGGGAAAAGCTGATAAGCATGGTTAAAGTACACGTCGCTATTTAGTGCCCGAGTCACTGCATCTAAGGTACTTAATGCCAGCATCGATAACCAAATTAACGATGAGATATACGCCGTAGCACCGAATAAAAAGTGCATTTTACTCATTAGCTTAAGGCCTGATTTAGGCAATAAACCTAAATGCTGGATATTTCCTTGCACCCAACGTCTATCACGAATCGCGTAATCGAGAATGTTACTTGGCACTTCTTCGTAGCTACCTTCAACATCGCTAAGCAGCAACACATCCCAACCACTTCGGTGTAGCAGTGAAGCTTCAACAAAGTCATGACTTAAAATTTCACCACCAAATGGGGCATTGCCTTTTAAAACCGGCAGGCCGCAGCATTTTGTGAATGCTTCAACGCGAATAATCGCATTGTGACCCCAGTAGTTTGCTTGGTTTGTTTGCCAAAAAGCAGAACCGGTTGCCAACATTGGGCTATATAAAATCGATGCAAACTGTAAAAAGCGACCAAAAAACGTGTCTTGGCGAACCGGGATCGGGATTGTTTGGATCAAGCCTGATTTTGGATTGCTGATCATGCTAGAAGTTAGCTCAAGCATACACTGACCGGTCATAATGCTATCGGCATCAAGCACAATCATGTGATCGTACTGGCTGCCCCAACGCTCACAAAAGTCGGTTAAGTTACCTACTTTACGGTGTTTGTTGTCTTCGCGGCGACGATAAAAAGTATGCGCTGCTAAATCACCTAAACGCTTAGTAAGAGCATTCCATGCTTTAAGTTCATTACGAGCAATTTCAGGGTCTTGCGTATCACTGAGCAAGTAAAAGTCGTAATGTGGCATTTGCCCTGTTTTTGCCAGCGAGCGAAGGCTAACCTCAAAACCGGCAATTACACGCTCGGTATCCTCGTTATAGATAGGCATAACAATGGCTGTTTTAGTTTGGCTTAAGGCATGCTGATCAATCTCGATTGGTTTTTGACGTTTTAAGGTCAACGGGTCAATACGAAATAATTGCAGGATGAAGCCCATACAGCCACTACAAAAGGCTGTAACAATCCACGCGAAGGTGACTGTAAATAATGCTAGTAAAGCGTACTCAAGCGGTGTCATGCCGTTAGAATTTAAAATATCGAACATGATCCACACGCCATAGGCGGTAATGGTGAGCGCTAGGCTCGAAAAAAGCCAAGCGCGGGTTTTCTTAAAAGGCATTGCTGTTGCTTCTAATGCTTTACTATTGGACGTCGTTTGGATACCAGACATAGCTCCATACCTCGCTGATTTCTTTATCACGTAGTTTTAACGATAAGCGCATATCAACTGGCTTATCTCCCTCTGGCGCCACTTTAAAGGCTACGCGCCATCCTTGATTGTTTGGTAACTGCTGTACCGTTTTATCGCTTACTTGACCTGAAGACAGGGTTAAATCGGCCATCATGGCAAAATTAGCGGATAGTTGATTAATGGTTTCACCACTAAAATCTACGGTAAATTGACGATGACTTTTCGGTGGCGGATTCTTCTCACCCGGAAGTGCAGCACTACCAATTCGGGTTCTTAACACACTCGCTTTATCTTGAGTTGCAAGCGTGGCATTGAAAGTTGAAAGCTTGTAACTAAAGCTTAAGTTGTCACCGGCTTTCATTGGCTGCTCTGGCACCCAATAGCTAACAATATTGTCGTTGGTTTCTGTATCTGTTGGGATCTCAACTAACTCAACGCGTCCTTTACCCCAGTTACCCAGTGGCTCAATCCACATGCTTGGACGATTGTGATAATGGGCCTCAGTATCAAGGTAGTTATTAAAATCACGGTCTCGCTGTGCAAGACCAAAGCCTTTCGGGTTCTCGTAGCTAAATGAAGTGACACTTAGCTTCTTCGGGTTATTCAGTGCGCGCCAAACCCATTGACCTTGCTCTGATTGCATTAAAAGGCCGTCAGAGTCATGTACTTCAGGGCGGTAATCATCAAAAAACTTAGTACTATTTTCACCGTGATAGAACATACTTGTTAGCGGGGCAATGCCGAGCTTTTTGATGTCTTTGCGGGCAAAAATTTGCATTTGAGTTTTCACTTCAGTGTTGGTCGAAGGCGTTAATTCAAAACGATAGGCTCCCGACACTGATGGGCTATCTAATAATGCATAGAGCACGATAGTGGTATCTTCGGGTGCCGGTTTTACTAACCAGAACTCTTTGAACACGGGGAATTCTTCACCTGAACTGAGTGCTGTATCAACCGCAAGACCACGCGCTGACAGACCATATACTTGGTGCGGGCCAACTAAACGAAAATATGAAGCACCTTGGAACACAGCTACTTCGTCTTTGTACTGGTTGTTGTTCAGTGGAAAGTGTAAACGAAAACCTGCATGGCCAAGTTGTGTATTAGCAATAGCGGTGCTGATCTCTTGCTCTAACGGAGCAGCGGTTGCATCGTAACGATAGTAATCTGTTTTAAAAGGTAAACTTTTTACTTCAGCATTTTGTTCAAGGGTATTAATCGCCACCGGTGAGCGATATAAAAAGCCAGGGTGGAATAACTGCACTTCATACAGGCTTTGATCTTTCCAAATTGCTTGCTCAGTACGAAAACGGATTGCACGGTAGTCTTGATAACCAATGCTAGTTAATGCTTCAAGCTCTAATTCTTTAGGCGCTACATACGGCTCAGAGGCTAATTTTTTCGCACGTGCAGTGATAACTTCAAATAGCTTTTCTTGCGGAATAGTGATCATTGCAGGCTTAAGCTCAGCAGCATTTTCCTTTACTTGCTGTTTTTCATTTTCGGTTGCTTGAACCTTGACGGCTGTTTGTTCTGTTTCAGTCGCTTTTGGCTGGTCTGGATCTTCAACTGCGTAACTATGACCTGCACTCATGGCTAATAATACGCCCAAGAAGGTCTTCTTTTTAACAGCGCTGAAGAGCTTAGTTCGGGTTTCTGGTCTCATTCAATTTTCCTTTAGCCGTAAATCACATTAATTCATTCATATCTCTTAGCAATTACTGAACCCAAAATAAAAACTAATAATCTCAATGGCTTTGAGTTGGTACAGCGAAATGCGAAGAGTAAAATTTTGAAATTAGTGAGAAACAATTACACGGTTGCAGTTGTTTATTCGTCACCAATATGGAGAAGTTTAATGAACGAAAGCTTGCCCTAATATGAATAGCTTAAAGGATAAACAAAAATATGAACAAAATTACCAGAGGCTTAATTTTGCAAGCGAAATTGTAATCGAGGAGGGGAGTGTAGGCACCGAACAGGTTTTCAGTGCCTTAGAAAGGCAAGCCGTGTTATTTAACTTCACCTAACTTTTCTGCATTGGCTTTACATTGGTTGTAAGCTTCAATGCATTTGTTGCTACAGACTTTATGAACTAAACCATCAGCGGTGCTTTGCTGTTCACAGCTCGCTTCACATTGATAGTTTTGCTGAGCACATTGCTGCATTTCTGGGTTTTCAATTTTGTTTGAGCAGGCAGACAGTAATGTCATTGCAAAAAATGTTGCTGCAATTGCTGGTAATTTTTTCATGCTTATCCCTAGTTTATGTCTTTTCTTTGCAATCCATCTTACCCAGATTGTTGCTATTTAATCCAGCTCAACTTGTAAATTGTCAATTAAACGTACTGAGCCTAAATAAGCAGCAGCTAAAATAACAAGTTGTTTGTCAGTTGTTGTTGCAGGCTTTAATGTTGAGCGCTCTGCAATTGCGTAGTAGTCAGGCTTAAGACCTGCATCTTCAAGCTGTGCTTTTGCATCAGCCTCAAGTGCTGCAATGTCTTTGTTGCCTTGCTTAAGTGCTGTTGCTGTATTATTGAGAGTGGCAAACAGTACTTTTGCGGTGTCTTTTTGCTCATCAGATAAATAGCCATTGCGAGAACTCATTGCTAAACCTGAGATTTCTCGGCAAGTAGGTACGCCAACAATTTCAACTGGGATAGATAAATCACGCGTCATTGTTTTAATAACTTGCAGCTGCTGAAAATCTTTTTCACCAAAACAAGCAAAGTCAGGTTGTACTAAATTAAATAGCTTAGTAACAACGGTTGCAACGCCTTTAAAGTGACCAGGACGCGAGCCTCCACAGTAACCCATAGAAACACCCGGTACATCGACAAAGCTTTGCTCGCCTAAACCATTTGGGTAAATTGTTTCAACCGAGGGAGTAAACACGATATCAGTACCAAGTTCAGCCAAACCTTGTTTATCTTCGTTTAGTGTACGCGGATAACTATCAAGGTCTTCATTGGCACCGAATTGCATCGGGTTTACAAAGATACTCACAACAACCTTATCAGCAAGCGTCTTGGCTTTTTCAACAAGTGAAAAGTGACCTTGGTGTAAATTGCCCATGGTAGGTACTAGCGCAATGCTCAGGCCAGCTTGACGCCAAGCTTTGATTTGACTGCGTAACGATTTAATTTCAGTGATTGATTGCATTTATTTAAACTCGTGTTCGGCACTTGGGAAAGCACCACTTTTTACATCTTCACAATACTTTTGCACTGCTGCTGGCATATTGCCGGTTTCTAATAAAAAGTTCTTTGAGAACTTAGGAATATAACCTGCAGAAATACCAACTAGGTCGTGCATTACTAAGATTTGACCATCGGTTTGATTACCCGCACCAATACCAATGGTAGGAATATTCAATTCATCAGTAATACGTTTAGCAAGCTCACTTGGAATACATTCTAAAACAAGTAACTGTGCACCTGCCGCCTCAAGTGCTTTTGCATCACTGACCATTTTATCGGCTTGAGATTGCTCACGACCTTGAATTTTAAAACCGCCAAATACATGCACTGACTGAGGTGTTAAGCCTAGGTGACCACATACAGGAATACCTTGCTGTGTCATTGCCCGAATGCTGTCGTGCAGCCATTCGCCGCCTTCAAGCTTGATCATGTTTGCCCCAGCACGCATCAACTCTGCTGCATTTTTACAGGCATCAGTTGGATTGGCATAGGTCATGAAGGGTAAGTCAGCAATCACAAATAGCTCTCGGCTACCTGCACGTACGCAGCGTGTATGATAAGCAATCTCACTGTTGGTCACCGCTAATGTGTCATCACCACCTTGCAATACCATACCTAGTGAGTCACCGACTAAAATCACCTCGACGCCATTATCATGAAACAATTTAGCAAAGCTGGCGTCGTAAGCCGTTAATGCGGTGATTTTTTGTTGTTCTTGTTTCATTTTATTGAGAGTTGAAACGGTGATTTTAGACATAATTTCCTCTAAGGCTTAGCCTTGGTTGATTACTGCTGAGGGAGTTGTTGTAAATCGTTTAAAGGCAACGTTTTTGTTATATCAGCAAGTGATTGATTATTCGGTAGTACAAGCGTTGGTGCTATCTCAAATAATGGATAAACAACAAATTCTCGCTCTGTTAAGCCATAATGAGGCACAGTTAAGCGAGGGGTGTCTATCACGTCATTACCGAACAATAAAATATCTATATCAAGGGTACGAGGACCCCAGCGTTCTTCTTTTCTAACACGGCCATGTTCAAGTTCAATGGCTTGAGTTAAATCAAGCAATTGTTCAGGCTCAAGTGCAGTTTTAACACACGCGACCGCATTTACATAATCTGGTTGATCCTGCGGTCCCATGGGTTTGCTTGCGTAATCATGAGATACACAAACAAACTCAACATCTTTTAATGCTTTTATGGCAGCGACAGCGGCATGTATCTGTTTGCGTGGTGCATTTAAGTTAGCACCTAAACCTAAATAAACAGTCTGCATGCTTAGTCTACTTTTTTCTTACGAGGGCGACGACGGCGTTTTGGGCCACCTTGGTGCCCTAAATTTTTAACCATCTCTTTTTGGCCATTGATGTCTTGGCTCAAGTAAGCTGTCCACCAATCTGCAAGTTCTTTATGTTGCTCTTCACCGGCTTGTACACGCAGTAATAAAAAGTCATAGGCAGCTTTGAAGCGGGGCTGTTGAGTGAGCCTGTAAGCGCGCTGACCGCCTCGTTTATCAAGACGCTGCTGAATATGCCAAATATCGCGAGCACCCAAAGTGAAGCGTTTTGGAACCGCGACATGTTGTGCACTTTCACTAAGTACTTTATTCATTGCTTGAGCAAATGCATCGTACTCTGAAAGCTGATCGCGTTGTTGTAGCTTCTTAGCAATACTGAGTAATGGGAACCACAATAAGGCTGCAAAAATAAAGGCCGGCGTGACTTTTTTATCTGCATTGATACGCTTATCGGTGTTTTTAAACATTTGCAGAATAAACGCATGCTCAAGGCCATCAGGATTGGCATCTAAGATTTTATCAAGTGCAGGGAATAATGCTTTGAATAAGCCATATTGGCGTAGCATTAGGTAGTTTTCTTCAGCTTTACCGTTTAAGAACAATTTAAGTGATTCTTCGAATAAACGAGCTGGCGGAATATGGTCAAGTAAATTAGCAAGGCCTTTAATTGGTTTTTCGGTGCCAGGCGCAATGCTCATTCCCAGTTTGGTAGCAAAACGCACTGCACGTAACATACGCACAGGGTCTTCACGGTAACGTGTTTCTGGGTCGCCAATCAATTCAATTTGTTTTGCTTTTATTGCGCTAATACCATTGGCATAGTCATAAATACAAAAATCGTTTATTGAGTAATACAGTGCGTTAATTGAAAAGTCGCGGCGTTCGGCATCTTCTTCGATACTGCCGTAGACATTATCGCGCAGGAGTTGGCCGTGTTCACTTGATTGACTAATTTGATTTTTACTTTCGTCAGCTTCGTGATGACCACGCATGGTCGCTACTTCAATAATTTCTCGACCAAATACAATATGCGCTAAACGAAAACGACGACCAATTAGGCGACAGTTACGAAATAGCTTTTTGATTTGCTCAGGCGTTGCGTTTGTTACAACGTCGAAGTCTTTTGGCTGTTGGCCTAACAATATATCTCGAATACAACCACCAACTAGGTAGGCATCAAAACCACCTTCTTTTAGGCGGTACAATACTTTGATTGCATTTGGGCTAAATTGTTTGCGTGAAATACCGTGTTCACTGCGCTCGATCACCAAAGGTAACTCGCTCGTTGGTAAAGCATCACTCGATGTCGTGGCATTTGGGCCAATAATCTGCCGACAAAATTGAAAAAGCTTGGAAATAATAATCTGTCTCCTACGACGCGGACTTTGCGACTCATCAAGTATAGCGTTTGTTTGTTACTTCGCCGATGTGAGATTGACGTGTAATCAGTGTGTTTTACTTGGCGCTAAAATAAGCTGTTGATGATTCGCACACTTTGGGTCGCTATCATATACCAGCAGGGCAGAAAAATTAAGTTACTCGGCCTTTAAAATTGGCAATTTATTTTTCAATAGTAACAAAGTCACAAAAAGGAGAGTTTGGATTTTCGCTGACCGTATTTCTTGCACCTTTGGGATGTGTTCAAGACGGTAAGTTTCCACTGCCCAAGCTAACATTTGTTCGATATTTAACGATAAAAGAGCGCTTTCTGGCTTTAGTCCTAAAAAGTGAAAAGCATCGAACAAAGCGGGCTTAGGATCTGATTTTGCTATTGCGGGGGCGTAATTTTGCTTTGATAACTTAAAACCCGGCTTAGCAACCGCTAAAGGTAGATGAGCGTAATCGGGCGCAGGTTTATTAAGCTGCTTAAATAAACTAAGTTGTCGTGCGGTTGGCTCTAGTAAATCAGCGCCGCGCACAACATGTGTTATACCTTGTGCAATATCGTCAACCACTACAACGAGTTGGTAGGCAAATAAACCATCGCTACGCTTTATTAAGTAATCTTCTTTGGCAAGTTGGCTATCAATACGCACCTCACCTTGAATTAAATCATGGTAGTGGCTGGTCGCAAATTGCTGGGTTAAACGCAGTGCTGAGTCAGAAAGCCCATGACTTTTATCTCGGCAATGGCCTTGGTAAATGCCCCCGATAGCTTTGATTTCTTTACGAGTGCAGTGACATGCATAAACTAGGTTTTGTGAGATTAGTTCATTAACAATAGCTTGATATTGCTCATGACGCTGGGTTTGGTAAATGACGGATTCGTCCCAATGTAGGCCGTAAGCTTCTAAGGTGTGTAATATATCGTCGCTAGCACCGCTGACAACACGCGTTGTGTCGATATCTTCAATGCGTACTAACCATTTTCCTTGATTGGCTTTAGCATCAAGGAAACTACCCACAGCCGCTATAAGTGAACCAAAATGTAATGGCCCAGAAGGTGATGGCGCAAAACGGCCACGATATTCACGCGTTGGCGTGTTAACGGCTGTGGTAGACATTGGCTAATTAAAGGATATTAACCGCGTCCAGATTGTTTTTCTTTAATTTCCGCAAGCGTTTTACAGTCTACACATAAATCAGCTGTAGGACGCGCTTCTAGGCGGCGGATACCAATTTCGATACCACAAGATTCACAATAACCAAAATCGTCTTCTTTGATTAATTGAATCGTTTTCTCAATTTTCTTGATCAGTTTACGCTCACGGTCACGAGTACGAAGTTCTAATGAGAATTCTTCTTCTTGTGCTGCACGGTCTACTGGATCTGGAAAGTTAGCTGCTTCGTCTTGCATATGCGATTTAGTACGGTCTACTTCGTTACGTAAATCGTTACGCCAAGCTTCTAAAATTGTTTTAAAATGAGCACGTTGTGCATCATTCATATACTCTTCACCTGGCTGTTCTTGATATGGTTCCAACCCGGCCTGAGCCAATAACCCTAGTTTTTTTTGGTCTGGCATAACTTTCTCCTAAATCCTTAATATTTTGCCCAGCGTTAGCCGGCGGCTATAAATAGCAGAATCATTAGATTGAGGCAAATTTATTTTTAATTAATCCTCTTGACCTCGGACTAATGATTGCTCAAATAATTATGGGCGGTGTTATAAGCCCTTAACTATCCGTAAATTTTTTAAATTTGCTAAGTTATATGGGCAAAAAAAAATAATACAACTTAAATCGTGCTTTTATTGTCGTTTTAGTAAAAGAGTAGCTTAGGCGATGAATGGGCATTTTTCCTGTATTTTTATCTCATCAGCATATATTTTTGCTTTGTAAGCAATAACTTCAACGCCTTTTTCAATTGCATCAGTTAAAAGTTGTGCGTATTTAGGGTCAATATGAGTTGCCGCACTTACTTGGTTAATACCTTCATGTAAAACAGCAAATAAAAGGACCGCACGATGTCCTTGCTGCACCATTTCGACAAGCTCTCGAAGGTGCTTTTGGCCACGCTCAGTTTTTGCATCGGGAAAATACCCTTGCCCAGACTGCGGCTCTGTTTGCGACAGTAAGGTCACTGACTTGACTTCAACATAACAATGAGGTTTTTGATCATCTGTTAATAAAAAGTCGATGCGGCTGTTTTCTTGGCCGTATTTTACTTCTGCAGCAATGGTTTGGTAGTTTGCAAGTTCAGCAATCGTGCCTGCTTCGAGCGCCTCTTGCACAACATTATTTGCTATAGCCGTATTTACACATATCAATTGGTTAAATTGGTTCTGGGTTAATTGCAGCGAATGAGGATATTTGCGTTTGGCATTATCGCTTGTTGAATAGAAAGCATTAAAGCCAGGCTCTGCACAGCCTGTCATTTTGCCGGTATTAGCGCAGTGAGCTGTAAACTCTTCTCCGTCAGCCGTTTTTAAGTCAGCTAAAAAGCGCTTGTAACGCTTAATTAAGGTGGCTGATTGTAATGCGGGAGTAAATTTCATAACTTTAAATAATTCGTTTTTCTTTATTGTATGTGATTCAAGACAAGGATAGAACCAAACAGCATAACGCTATTTATCGCAAGCTGTTGGGAACTGACGAAGGCTGTAGTAAACTCAAGCAACATTTTTAGCGCAAAGAGTATTCTAACATGTCAGAAAAATTTCTAGTTCAACTTAGCGAGCAGGGCGCTGCCGCACATTGGGGCGAAAAAGCCGCTCTTTCTTTTACTGAACAAGGCGCAACTGTTCATCTAACTGAGCAAGATACACTTAAAAACGTACAAAAAGCAGCACGTACGTTAGCTAATCAAGGCTTAAAAAATATTGCGTTAGTAGGCGATGTTTGGTGCACTGAATCTCAATGGGCTTTCTATCAAGGCTTTGTTTCACCTAAGAATTTAGATGCGATTGAATTTGTTGAAAATGCAAAAACAGACAGCAAAGAATTAGCTTCTTTAAAGCAAGCAGCGACGTGGGCTCGTCAAATGATCAATGGCACAGCTGATGATATTTTCCCAGAAAGCCTAGCCGGTAAAGCGGCGGAGTTTATTCAGTCATTAGCGCCTGAGCACGTAAGCTACCAAATCATTAAAGGTGATGCTTTATTGGAGCAACAGTGGATTGGTATTCACGCGGTAGGTCGTGGTAGTGAGCGTCCACCGGTATTATTAGCATTAGATTACAACCCAACGGGTGACGAGAACGCACCTGTTGCGGCTGCTTTAGTTGGTAAAGGCATTACGTTTGACTCAGGCGGTTATTCTATCAAGCCAAGTGAAGGCATGTTAGGTATGAAGTGCGATATGGGTGGTGCTGCTACAGTAACTGCGGGCTTAGCGCTTGCTATCAGCCGTGGTATCAACAAACGCATTAAACTATTCTTATGTTGTGCAGAAAATCTTATTTCAGGTCATGCCTATAAACTTGGCGATATCCTTACTTATAAGAATGGTACAACGGTTGAAATCGTTAACACTGATGCAGAAGGCCGTTTAGTGCTTGCTGATGGCTTAATGGCTGCAGGTGAGTCTGGTGCGCCATTAATCATTGATGCAGCAACACTAACAGGCGCTGCGCTTGTTGCTGTTGGTCAAGAGTACAATGCATTGTTTGGTCTTGATAAAGAGCTTGTACGTGACGTACAAGACTTTGCAGAGCAAGAAATGGAAGCCGCTTGGCCATTACCACTTGAAAAATGGCACCAACAAAACTGCCCATCGCCATATGCAGATACTGCAAATAGCCGTCCTCAAAAAGGCGGTGGTTACGGTGGCGCTTCTAATGCGGCTGGCTTCTTATCACGCTTTGTGCCAAATGAAGGCAAAGGTTGGGTGCATATTGACCTTGCGGCTGCATTTAACATGGGCAGCACAAGCGAGTGGGCTGCTGGCGCGACAACACAAGGTATGCGTACCGTTGCAAGAACATTACTAGAAAAAGCATAAGCAATTATCTTTTTTTAGTTAATTAAAAGCCCCTTAACTTTATCTAAGTTAAGGGGCTTTTTTGATCTAACAGGTAATTTTACAAACTGATACAAGCTTTTTTGAGTAAATTAGTATAAAATCCCGCCCCACATTTTCTCATCCTGTGGTTAGTTTTTATTAAATTAGCTACACTTGAATGATCATCCACACTGGGGTCTCTATTTATGTCAGATAAGTGCTATATTACTGCGCAGCAGCTTCTTGAAGATTCATTTCGTGTTGCGGCACAAGTTTATGAAGATGGTTTCCGTCCTGATTTCATCATTGGTATTTGGCGTGGTGGTGCTCCAATTGGTATCGCAGTTCAAGAATATTACGATTACAAAGGTATCGAAACTGACCATATCGCAGTGCGTACTTCTTCGTATTACGGTATTAACCAGCAATCTAAAGAGATCAAAGTTCACGGTTTGCATTACATCATTGAAAATGCCAATGCAGATAACTCATTACTAATCGTTGATGACGTATTCGATTCTGGTCGTAGTATTGTTGCATTAAAAGAAAAGCTTTCTGAACTAATGCGTTTGAACCTACCACGTGATATCCGCGTTGCATGCCCATACTACAAGCCGAAAAACTCAAAAGTAGACATGGTGCCAGATTATTACATTCATGAGTCTGAAGAGTGGCTTGTGTTCCCGCATGAGCTTTCAGGCCTAACGCCAGATGAAATCATCGAAGGTAAGTCTGATTTAGCGAATATCCACGACATTTTACTGGAAAAGTAACTTCGCTCAAAATATCAAAAAAGGTTCCTAGTGAGCCTTTTTTATTGCCTGTAATTAAGAGTAGTTTAAGTTGCACAAATTTATTGATGCTTATCACTAAAGAGAAGATTGGTGTTTATGTATAGTTTTAAAAAGGCAATAAAAAACCGCGCATAAGCGCGGTTTAAATAGTTATTTCTAGTGTTAAAAATTAGCCATTACCACCAGTAGATCCCGTTGATCCTGTACCACCTGTAATAGGTTGTTCTTCAACTTCACAGATAGTGGGTATATCTAAATTTTCAACTGTATTGCTTGCAGTAATTTCTTTTACATTCCAGCTATAGTTTGTGTAATTGAAATAGCCAACATAGTAATTAGAGCCTTCCTCTAGGTTAAAATTACCTAGCCCATTAGCTCCTGTATAAACTCTACCTTGCCACATCCAACTAGTATCGTAGATATATACAATCGCTGGCGTAGCTACAGGGGATGCATCAACATCAAAATCTTCAGTATTACTACATACCAACTGAGACTTGAATTGCTGTGAAACCATTGATGGAGGTGTGACATTAAGCTTAATAGTTTTACCATTTAAGTCACATAAATTATCAAAAGATAATTTTGAAACCACTCCATCAGCGCTCGCTTCGCCAACAATACCATCTAAAACATTTTTACTACCACGAATAAATTTAATAGATGCAGGGAACGATGGAGGATTTCTGAAGGTTCCTTCTGAATAGTTTCCTCCATAATTATAAATTCGTTGGCGATAACCCTTGGCTTCGATTAAGAGGTCTGCACGTAAAGTATTTGGGTCATTATTTACATCAACTACATTAAATGAAAGAGTATTTCCTGGGCACTTTGAAGCGCCTATTTGATATGTGAAATAATCCAAGTTCCAATAAGACAGGTGATTAACAGAGACTTCAACATCAAATGTATTTGCTGCACCACTATCTTTTACTAACCCATAATTCTCAAACGACCATTTTCCTGTGTCTTCATCATAGCTCCAAACAGGAAAAATATCATTTACAGCTAAATCTCTAGACGTTGGACTTTCAAGAGTACAAACACCATTCGCATAACCGTTCGCTTCTGCTTGGGCTGAAAGACTGTCTGTTGAAGCTTCATCGTATGTTACAGGGCAAGGATTCAAGGTGTTTTTATCAACCTGCATTGCGACTTCAATTGAAATAGGTTCACCACCATCATCTTCACCAAACGTACTAACTTTGTTTCCTTCATCATCAACTAGCTCTATTGCAACAAAACCACCTGATGTAAATGAACCTTCAACTTGTTCTGTATCGCTATTTGGAGCTGTGACAGACAATGAAAGTCCACCAGGAAAAGCATCTAGTGAAGAGCTTTCTAGGGCGTTATCTTCTGTTTCGGTATTATTTCTTGTTGCTTCATTTGCAAAATAAGCCAAGGTCATTTGAGGAGCAGAGGTTAATGCTGTTCCATCTTTATCAAGAAACTTAGTTCCGTTTTTAAGTTTTACAGTAGCACTGCCAACAGCAATATTTGCTTTTGAACTATCGATTTCTTGTTTTAATACTATTTTGTCAGCGCCATCTAGTGATAGTCCTGTTGATGGATCATAAGTTACAGTAACATCTTCCCCTGACTCCCCTTTTAATGATGAAACCGCTTCAGTCGCAGCAGCAACAGCAACATCAGAATCACTCAGCTCTCGTGGTGTTAAACGAACTTCTTTAGCACCAATATTATCAGTAGATGACAAGGTTATAGAGGCATTATTATTTAGGTACCCTTCAGCGGTAATTATAAACTCATAGGTACTGCCTTCTGCAGGAATTGACTCGACAGTAAAGGCAAATGCACTACCTGTTGTTGATTTATCACTATCTGTCAACTCTTCACCACCACCAGATAAAAGCCCATCCTCACTTGATGTAAATGATATCATTGCAGTGACTGAGTCAGGTAATGGTTGACCTGTAAGGTCTGCGATGTTGATTGTTAACGCACCAGCTTGTACGGCTGCTGCAACTGGCGGGACTGCTACATTTTGTGTGGGGGTAGGGGGTTCAGGTATTGTTTCATTGTTATCGTTATCACTAAAACAGCCCGCTAAGATCAGCGTAGAGCTTACTGCAAAAGCTAGTTTAGATAAGTTAAAGCTAGACTTTTTCATCGTCACTTTCCTTGTAAAGTTAATTTTTACTGCATTTGTATGAAAATTAATGCTAGTAGCCATACACTTTTACGTCAAGGAAGTTGCTAATGATCTGTTTAATTATTTTAAAAAATAGGATTATTGGTGTAAGAAGAAATTTAGATAAAAAAATACCTCCCAGAGGAGGTATTTTTAAAACCTTAACAAACTAAATTTGATTAGCCGTTACCACCAGTAGAACCAGTTGAACCAGTACCACCAGTTACAGGAACTTCTTCTAATTCACAGTTATCACGAACGACGTTGAATGTCTCATCAGTGCCATCGGCTGTAATAGTGAATGTTTGTTGATCAACGTCAACACCACGTGGAGTGAATACAACATCATACTGTTGACCACTTTGTAGGCCTGTTAAGCTGTATGAACCGTCAGAACCCGTTGCAGCAGTTTTAATTCTGTTTGCTTGTGCATACTTAACTAAAGCACCTGTGAATGGGTACGTATTATCTTGGAAATCTTCGCTCGCGTTAGAACAAGAATAAGTTACATTGATATTCTCACTAACGATTTCGTAAGGTTGTGTAACTGGAATTGAAATTGGACCACATACTAATTGTGAGCTGAAACCCCATGAGTTACCTAGTAAATCACGTACAGAGATACGAGCATTTAATGTATTCCATAAGCCATACTTAGCTGCAGCACGTAAGAATAGGTTACCGCTGCCAGATTTAATACGGCGGCTGTATGAGAATTGAGGAGTATCAATATCAATAATTAATGGTACGCTACCAGGGTAGCCACCTAATGCGAAAGTTGGTACCGCTGTACAAGCTGGGAAGCTCCAAAGGAAAGGCCAGCCAGATAAGTGATTAGTAGAAACAGTTGCATTACCGTCAGCGTCTACTGTTACAGAATCTTCTGTTGCCCACTCACCAGTATCTTCGTTATAAGACATTACACTTAGAGAATCGCCTTCAGAAATTGCTTGGCCATTAACTGTTGCTGGTAATGATGCAGTAAGAGAAATTGGGCTAGAGAAGTTTTTAACTTTTGAATCACCAGCTTTCATTTCAATATTCATCATCGAAACAGGAACTTGAACAGTAGTTGTGCTTGATTCATTTAAGCCATCAGGGATAAGGTCAATTGCTTTCGCTTTACCTGAAGCTGCGTCAACATCAGCAGTAACTACAGATAAGCTAATATCACCGTCTGCGATTGCATTACCATCTGCATCCTGTAAAACAACATCTGTACCAATTGCAACAGACGCTGAGCTTGAGTCTGCATCTGCTGATACAGTTAGTTCTTCAGCAAGTTGACCAGAAGTGGTTGTACCTGTGCCAGAAGCTGATGTTACTGTTGTATCAAGTTTTGTAAGTTGGACGAAAGCTTCAAAAGGCTCAGAGCTGTCCACTTCAGAGAAATCTAAAATTGAAGTTTTAGAAATGAACTCATCTGAAGAAACAATCATTTTAAGCGTAGAAACATCAGATGATGCTAGATTGAATGTGAAAGAACCATCTTCAGTTGTAATAGAGGTAATAGCGTTACCGTCGATATCAACAACATTTTCAGAAGGAGCACCATCTTGGTAAAACATAATTGTTGCAGCAATTGGATTACCTGTTGATTTTTGAACTACGTTACCTGAAACGTAGAACGTTAAATCCTCAGGGGTATCAGCCACAGGAACGTCTACTGTAGGTACTGGTGGCTCAGGCACTGTGTCGTTTTTGTCGTCATCACTCAAACAACCACTTAAGCTTAAAGTGACACCTAACGCTAGCGCTAGCTTGGTTAGTTTAAATTCATTGTTTCCCATAATCGTTACCTTTCTTTCCTTTCTCGTAAAGTAATCAGACTTTTATTAGAGCAAATAGTACCGGTTTGTGCACCGAAAAAACGCCACACATGGTTATCTGTTATTGAAGGATAAGCGTACATTATATATACGTCAAGTGAACATTATATATACTTTCATTAATAAAATAAGAAAGTTCTGTCTCATCTTTCAGGTGTAACTTGTGACAACACACCGCTTTGCAAAATTATAATACAGAGCTTTGCTGTTAAAAAGCTTAACTCTATGAATATTTATAGATTATCCAACTGAACTTATGCTGACTTTGCTTTTCAGTTTGGTAATATTATTTTAAAGCATTTAAGAAAAATTTGTAACACATTTATAACTGCGCAAAACTTTCGACGTAGTCGCTAAGCTTGTCGATATCTACTACTTGTAAGCCTTGATTACTACGCTGCACTAAGCCTTTTTCAACCAATTCTGTAACGACGCGTCTATATGCTCTTTCGGTGGTGGCAAAGCGCTCAGCTTCAGCATTTACGGTAGGGTAGGCACGCAGTAACGTTGGGTTACTGTTTTCAGCTCTTAATAAGCAATCTTTAGCTATGTTGTAGCTAAGTGGTAATAGCAGCTTATCTAAATTTATTTTTTGGTTTTCTTGGAATTTAGCGGCAATTGTTTGCGCTGTGTACAAGCTTAACTCTGGCTTTTCTAAGAGTAGTGCGCGCCAATGTTTAAGCTCAATTAGGTTATAACTTACATCGCTAAAGCACGTAACTGTGTAGATACACGGGTAGTTATTCAGTGCTTCAATTTCACCAATCAGAGTGTTGTTACAATCAAGCTGGCCCAAAAGAAGGCGTCGGCCATTACCCACGTCATAGCTGAACGACACTGTGCC
This sequence comes from Pseudoalteromonas sp. T1lg122, assembly GCF_002964825.1. Classification (NCBI taxonomy): domain Bacteria; kingdom Pseudomonadati; phylum Pseudomonadota; class Gammaproteobacteria; order Alteromonadales; family Pseudoalteromonadaceae; genus Pseudoalteromonas; species Pseudoalteromonas sp. T1lg122. The sequence goes on along the minus strand of NZ_PQCG01000032.1, from coordinate 613,032 downwards.
ACTTCTCACTAATACGAGTTTTGACAAAGGTTGATCTTGGTGGATCAGCACTTCTTTTTTAGCTTGTTGAAAACTACTGCCAGCAAATGTCAGTAATTGGTCAACAAGATAGCTTGAAAAATGATATTGAAACATTAACGCCGCTCTTCGGACAATTGTCCTATTTATTACATCTTAATGACGTTAGCATTAAGATTCTAAGAATTTACGCTAACTTGCTAGTAAGGTGATTCACGTTACTGATACCTTCATTTCCCGTGTAATGATTTTAAAGCCAAGATTATTCTTAAGCTTTACAAGGTTTTTAGTAAGTTAGCTTTTTTATTTTATTGTCAAACTAGCACAGAGTGCGTCAAAAAAAATGACAAGCTCCAATGCTAACCTAAAGCCTAGGAGAGAACAATTGAGTTGGGAATATTTAGGCTATTTAGCGTCAGCACTGTTGGTTGCTTCTTTGACAATGAGCGATGTAGTAAAACTACGCTGGCTCAACCTAGCAGGGTGTATTGCATTTACCTTCTACGGACTGGCAATAGGTGCCGTTCCGGTGGCCTTCACCAATGGTTTACTGGCGTTTGTGAATATTTTCCACATCATTAAATTAAAGCGTCAGCAAAAAGCTGACGCCGAGTAATATTATTCCTCTTTTTTATATTTTAACTCGCCCGCAATCCAAGTTTGTGTCACGTTTATATCGTGGATCTCAGAAACTGGGGCTTTGTAATAGTCTTTATCAATCAAAATAAAGTCAGCCCACTTTCCTTGCTCTAAACTACCTATCTTAAACTCTTGATGTGCAGCATAAGCACCACCTAAAGTAAACGCACGCAAAGCTTCATCACGCGATAGCAGCTCTTGTGGTCGCCAGCCACCTTCAGGAAGTTGATTATGATCCATTCGTGTAATGGCTGAATATAAGCCATCAAACGGATCAGCAAGCTCTACAGGAAAGTCAGAACCTGCTGCAATTACAGAGCCTTGCGCTAAAAAGGTTTTCCAAGCATACGCCCCTTCAAGTTGTTTTTCAGTCAGGCGCTGCTCTGCCATATGCATATCAGAGGTTGCATGAACAGGCTGCATTGAAGGAATAATTTTTAACGTTTTAAAACGAGGGATATCTTCAGGAGTCACAATTTGTGCGTGTTCAATTCGGTTACGAAGTAAAATGCCACCGGTTTTTTTAAACACATTTTCATAAGCATCGAGCACCACGTGATTGGCTTTATCACCAATTGCATGGGTGTTCGCACTAAAGCCATGAGCAAAGCTTAAGTTGAATAGCTGTTCAAGCTTTTCTTGGGTTTCAAGCATTAAGCCGTGGTGATTTTTACGATCTGCGTATTCCTCGATGAGGGCTGCGCCTCGACTGCCTAAAGCACCATCTGCATACACTTTGACACTTCGAATCGACAGCATGTCATTCATGTCTTTATATTTGCCTGCTTTGAGCATGGTTTCTAGTTGAGGATCGGCAGCACTTAGCATGGCTACGATTCTGACAGGAAGGGACTTTTGCTCAGAGCGCTGCTTGTACACTTGCCACGTGTCGTAATCGATACCGGCATCATGGGTTGATGTAATACCCAAACTTAGTAGATGTTTACCTGCATTATCTAATGCCGTATTAATGCTGGCATGGCTTGCTTTTGGTACATGTTGGGTAACAAGCGTTTCGGCTTTATCAATGAATACCCCAGAAGGTAACCCTGAATCCAGCTTTAAAATTTCACCGCCGGCAGGAGAGGGAGTTTGTTTATCAATACCTGCAAGTTCCATGGCTTTTGAGTTAACCCACACAGCATGGCCATCAACGCGAGAAAGCACCACAGGTTTGTCTTTTACATATTTGTCTAAATCAGCTGCAGTTGGAAACTCACCGCCAGGCCATTGCTCTTGATTCCAACCGCGACCAATGATCCAACCTTGTTTATCTTTGGCAAACTCAGCCAGCATTTTACCAACCTCATCTGCCGAGCGCGTATTTCTGACATCAAGTTGTGAAAGGTTATTACCTAAACCAATTACATGGCCATGAGCATCGACTAAGCCAGGTAACAACGTGGCTTGCTTGCCATCAATTGCGGTGGCGTCAGGGAAGCTATTTTTAATTGAGTCAGTGCCTGTTTTTACGACTTTACCGTCTTTAAAAACCAGTGCTGAAAAGTGTTGGGTTTCGCCTTTGTAGGTAGGCGTGTAGCCATTTACATTATAAATAACAGTGGTGTTGGCAAAGCAGCTAAGTGATGCTGTTGCTAGTAAGCTGATGATGAGTTTCATAATCTTCTAATAGTTTTTATTGATTTATGAAAACAGTATCAGAGTTGCAGTAAACTGCAACTCAGCTGCAAGTAAATAATTAACTGTAACGCTTTATTTGCTTGCGTAGACCTTAAATTCACTGAGCGATAATTTATTATCTTTATCACTGTCGTAGTTTTTGAAACGTGACCATAGAGCAGGGTCTCTCGCAGACTCTGAGCGAGTCAGGTAACCATCGTCATTACGATCAAGTTGTTTAAATTTTTCACCAATACTATCTGCAGCAAAACTCACTGTGCTAGTTACACAACATAAAATTAGGCTGGCAAAGGTTAATTTTGACATTACTTTAACTCTTGTTTGTTAAATAGTGTTTAAATTCAAGGAGCGAGATTTGTTGATCTTTATCTGTATCCCACTGCGCCATGCGTTTTTGCAAGTGCGGTTGCGATGACAATTCCTGCACAGATAAAAAGCCATTTTTATCTTTATCTAGGTGATCAAATCGTTGTTTTACATCCAATGCTAAGCTATTGAAGCTTATAGTAATTAAGGTACATGAAGCAAGCCAGAAAATTCTCATAATTACACTCCTTTATTCATACTCATAATTACACCCCTTTATAAATAAAAGTGCTTGCCATAATTTAACTCCCAAAATTTAAATCCGTTTACACATTCCCTCTGGGATTATGGCAAGCACTTTAAGCCGTTAAGGTTTGAATTTTTCAAACTCTTGTTCAGACAGAACCTGATCGCCGTTTTCATCCAGATCGGCAAATTGCTTAAGTATGTTATCGTGTTTGGTTGCTTCAGTTAATGAAATCTCGCCGTCGGCGTTAATATCAAACTTAGCAAATCGAACATCCATTTGTGATGCTAAAACGGTGGCGCTGATAACTAAAAACATCAGCGAGAATGCAGCTAATAGTTGTTTCATTACAATCTCCTATTGAATAAACGACTGAAACTCAGAAAATGAAATTTGGCCATCTTGGTTACTATCAATTTGCGTAAAGTTGCCATGTAATAATGCATCTTCAGATGCTTCAGCTTCACTCAAAAAACCATTACTGTCTTTATCGAGTTCGTTAAACGTTGTTTGCAAATCAAGTGCATAACTACTTAACGAGATTAGACTTATAAGCAGGGGAGCTGCCAAGGCCGTTACTTTCATTTTGTGTCCTAAAAAACTAATTTGCTTAGTACTAATCAAAATCAGTGCCAATTTTAAAAATATTTAATTATCAATTGGTTATGGGTTTTGTGTGGTTTTGAATGCGAAATAGTTACAGGGTGTTGTGTCTTTTTTGCAACGATTTTCAGGTGTTAAAAGTTTATCTATTTTATTTCAATGAGTTAGCTTGTTGCTAAATAGCAACTTTGTATCGGTTTTTGGGTGAAAATCAGTCCTTTTTAAGGTCGGATTCAGCGAGTGTCTAAGTTTGTTCACTAATAATCAGCATCTGCAATTATGTTGAGAGTGAATATGCAAAATAAAGTAGCGATAAAAATAAAACAGTTACTCAATTGGCGACCTAGTCTTATTGGCCAGTTCGTCTGTAGCATTTTGCTGTCTTTGCTGCCGTTATCCTTGGTGGTGATTTTATTTTTAAATGCGCTCAATAAGCAGCTTGCAGTGACTCAAGAAATCGTCGGTGACAATTACGAAATTACCAAAGCATTTAACAACCTCAAACAAGACTTAAATAGCCTTGAACGAGCAACTCGACAAAACTGGGTGCTTAAAAGTGAATCCCTCGATAGCTTAATTGCCAACAAGTGGCAATCGTCACTGCAAAGTGTCGATGAGCTCATTTTCTTAAGCCCAACCGCTGATTATGTCTCGCAGTGGCGGCAATTGGCTGAGGTATTACAATTTGCGCATCAACATTTATTAATAGAACAAAAGCAAGATGGTGAGCTGTTTGCACCCGCTAGTAAGCTTATCAGTGAGCAAACAAATTGGCTCAAAGAGCAAAATGAATTACGCATCACAAAAAATCAGCAGCAATTAAAAGCACTTCAAGCTTCATTTATTAATTGGTTATTTGCGTTAATTCCACTCACTTTATTGGTCGGGGGCGGGTTTCTTTGGCGGATCAGCGGACGGCTCAGGGAGCTCACACATGTTATTGATAAACTTGGACAAGGCCATTGGCAGCAAAAAATTCAAGTTAGAGGTTCGTCAGAGTTAGTTGAATTAGGTAACAAACTAGAGTGGGTTCAAGCACAGCTACATATGCTTGAGCAGCAAAAAGATACATTTTTACGCCATGTGACACATGAATTAAAAACGCCCCTAGCTTCGATGGTTGAAGGCACAGACTTACTCGCAGATGAAATTGTTGGCCCAATCAATAGCGAGCAACAAGCTGTCCTTGGGCTAATAACACAAAGTATGGTGCGACTCAGAGCTATGATTGAAAGCTTATTGAGTTACAACGCCATTCGCACGAGTAAGCAAAGCCTAAGCGAGCTTAACTTTAATTTGATGATGAATAAAATTGAGCGTCATTTTGAGCACCGATTATCAGCGCGTGACTTATCCATTGTGTGGGTGAACGAGTTACCAAATAAAGCCTTGTTTATCTCAATTGAGCTACTTGAAATGGTGCTCATTCAATTGACTTCAAATGCGCTAAAGTTTTCGCCGGAACATGAGTCAGTGACAATAAAAGCAAGCTTAAAGCAGGGACAGTTAATTTTGAGTGTCAGCGACTTAGGTGTAGGGATAGAGGATACTGAAAAAGCCGCTGTATTTGGGGCTTTTTACCAAGGTAAGAATGCAAAACAACATACTGAAATGGGCAGCGGACTCGGTTTAACCATAGTTAAAGAAACCGTTGAACAATTAAACGGTAAGCTCTCTATTACAGATAATGAGCCACAAGGGTGTGTATTTACAGCCATTTTACCAATTCAATTAACCCAAGGAGTTAACTGATATGGGCTTAGCGAATAAAGCCAGTTTTATGCTTGTTATAGGCACACTTTTTATAACAGGGTGCACGATCACGCAAAAGCATGTTGAGGCAGAGCAAGTAGAGCCGACAGCAGATGTGAAATCTCAAGGGCAACCTAATCCCAAGCCTCGGCCGAAAAGTGAGCCGTTATACCCGCCTGCAAGTACAGTCATTGCTTGGCATGCAGCCAAGTGTGGTGGCTTTAAAGCGGCTTCTGATAAAGCAAATTATGTCGGCGAAAATGAGCTAAAGCGTCTGTTTGAGTCAATTTGTTTACTCGGTGCTTCAGAGCCAGAAAAAGCCCTTAATCAGCTTGAAAAAAGTGACCATGCTTTTTATTGGCCAGATGATATTAAGCAGTATCTATGGTTACAAAAGCAATATTTACAACAGAATTTAGCGGCAAAACAAGCTAAGCAAGCACTGAGTGATGAAATGGAAAAAACCTTATCGTCGCTTGCGACTATCGAACAACAACTTCTGCTACGTGAAGAAACCAAGGAGCAGTAATCATGAGTGAAGAAACAAAACCACGGGTTTTATTAGTTGATGATGATGCCAGCTTATTAAAATTACTGGCTATTCGGATTGAATCTAAAGGCTATCAGGTAAGCACAGTTGAAAGTGGCATTGAGGCATTACAAACACTAAAAAACCAAACCTATGATGCGGTAATCACTGACTTAAGAATGGATGAAATGGACGGCATGGCTCTACATCGCCAGTTACAAAGTCGTTATCCTTCAATGCCGGTGATTATGATGACAGCACATGGTTCGATACCTGATGCAGTGGAAGCGACGAAGCAAGGTATATTTGCATTTATTACCAAACCGGTTGATAAAGATGAGCTGTTCGACAGCCTTGCTAAAGCTATCGAGATCCATGGTGTACATGGTGATGAAACACCCACACAAACAAATATTGTCACCCGTAGCGGGGCGATGTTGCATCTACTTGAGCAAGTTAAATTGCTTGGTCCAACGCAAGTGAATGTATTGATCTCCGGTGCTAGTGGAACAGGTAAAGAACTCCTTGCACAAGCGATACATCAACACAGCCATGTTAGTGATGGGCCATTTGTGGCAATTAACTGCGGCGCTGTGCCGGGAGAGCTTTTAGAGTCTGAATTATTTGGACATAAAAAAGGTGCGTTTACAGGTGCAGTCAAAGACCATCAAGGTTTGTTTCAACAAGCACAAGGTGGTACCCTTTTTCTAGACGAAATTGGTGATATGCCGCTAAATTTACAAGTAAAACTGCTAAGGGTTTTACAAGAGAAAACCATTCGTCCTGTAGGCTTTCAAGAAGAGATCCCAATTGATGTGCGGGTGGTGTCGGCGACTCATAAGAATCTTCCTGAGGCAATCAATAATCAGCAGTTCCGTGAAGATTTATATTACCGATTAAACGTGGTGAACTTAAAATTGCCTCCGCTTTGTGAACGCCGAGAAGATATCAGTTTGCTAGCACAGCATTTTGCAGGTCTAATTGCTAAACGTATGGGGCAAGATCAAAAGCAGTTTGCCAATGATGCAATGCATGCTTTGGTTCGCTATGACTGGCCGGGTAATATCCGTCAATTACAAAATGTGATAGAGCAGGTAGTAGCCCTTACACCTGGTAAAGTGATTGCTGCTCAGTTAGTTGAGAGTGCATTAAATAGTAATGTTAGTATTGCTGAGCCACTTTCGTTAAATGATGCAAAAAAAGAATTTGAGCGAGACTATTTAATTAATACGCTGAAAATGTCAGCGGGTAATGTTGCTGAAGCCGCAAAGCTTGCGAAACGTAATCGCTCAGATTTTTATAAATTAATTAAAAAGCACAACATTAATGTTGAAAGCTTAATATAAGGAAAAACATGGCGCTTTTTTTAGTCTATCTGGGCGGTCGTATTCAAGGTTGTCACATTGAAATGCACGACGTTCGATTTGTCGTAGGTGATAACATTGAACAAACCTACTCAAAACTAAAAGCACAATGGGTGGGTGATAAAAACAATGTGCACATGGATAGCTACATGCAAATTCAGCACATCGATGGCTATCAGGTCGAAGTGGTTGATACTGCGCATCATCAAGCCGAAAAACTGTATTTTGTGAATTTAGGTGCTTACCGAGCTGATAGTCTTGCGGAGCAACATGATTTTGCATTGTACGTTGCGCGTAGCAGTGAAGAAGCAAAGCAACGCGCTAAAGAGTCTTTATTGGCGGGAATGACTCATCTTCATAAAGATGACTTACACGATGTAGACGATTGTTTTGCGATTGATTTGTTAGATAGCAACTTATCAATAAAATTAACGCCAAGCGGGCAAGCTCAAGCAATGAAGCCCGATTGGTTTGGCTATTACGTTCTTTGATCTAATCTTGGTTATCGTTTTTACTGGCAACTTTAAAGGCGATAATCACCAATCCAAACAAAGCAAATGGCAGTGCAGCGAGTAAATACTCAACGGTATGGCTGTCTTGGTAGTTGGGCTGGAGTAGGAAGTGACCTGCAACACAAAGTAAGATAGCCACGAATAAAACGGGCAGTAAAATCAGTTCTTTTTTAGGTGAGTGTTTTTTCATTACAAGGCGTTATATTCAAAAGGTGCGCCATTGTAATGAGCTACCCTTAGCTAGGTCAAATAAGTTGCTTTGTAGTTTGCTTTATATTGCGCTGTATCAACTTTTTTAGTGTCAGCTTTTACAGGCTGCTTTTTTGGAGCCGCTGGTTTATCGGTTGTTTCATTATAGCTAAATAGCCCCATAATGAATTCAATCTCTTCACGTTGTAATCCAGATCGCATGATGCCCTCCAAAGAATAATTTGCCTTTTGTATTACAAATATTACGTCCTGTAATCTGAATTATCGGTGAATACCCAGTCATTAAACTGTAATCATATGTAACGCAAATATGCTTATTTAATAGGCAGCTCCACAGTAAACACAACACCTGTGCCATCATCTAAATTTTCTGCCAATACTTTACCGTGATGGTAATCGCAAATAAGCCTTACAATATAAAGACCTAAACCCAAGTGTGGCTGCTGTTGATGTTGCTGACTTCTCACCGAGACCATTGAGTCGAAAATGTGTTCAACTAAACCGTCAGGGAGCAAAGGCCCTTGGTTGCTGATTTTTAATAATGCATGGTGCTCTTGCTTGGTTAAGCTGACTGAAATTGTGCTTTGCGAGGTTTTAAACTCGAGTGCGTTGTTGATGAGCTTATCGAGTAATTGGGCAATAAATTCTGGTGCGCCACTAACATTTAACGGCTCTTTACAAAGCGACAAGGTAAATAGGCTTTCACCATAGGTTATTTGATAGCCCTGCATGCAGCCGGTGATCACCTTGGTCAGGTCAAACTCTTCTGCCTCGGCGCTTTGAATACTTTGTTCAAGGCGCGTTGCTTCACTCATGGTGGTAATAATTTTACCTAACCGCTCAACCCCTTCACTGGCACGGTCGAGGTATTTTTGACTCAGTTCAGATTGCGGCTGCATTTGTAAATTTTCAAGTGATGAGCGTACAACAGCCACAGGCGTACGCAGCTCATGGGAGAGTCGTGATGACATATTTTCTAAGTAATCAGTATAACCACTTAAACGGCTAACAATGTTGGCAAAGCTGCGAGAAAGGTCGCCAATTTCGTCATTCGAATCGGCATAAGTAATTTTGCCGGTGATCCGCCCTTGGGCATCAATAGCTTGCTCGGCATTATCACGTAAGCGGCGAATACGGCTGGAAATTCTTGAAGCAAAAAAGAACAGTGTCACAGTACCAACAAGCATCACCGCTAAAATCACATTAAAGAGCTTTTCTAAGGATTTATTACGCAGAGTGCGCACGCCGTTGGTGGTTTCTTCTGCGATTACTGCACCAATGACTTTATCTTGGATCCAAATAGGGTAGGCCGCCGATAAGATAACGGCTTTGTTATCTGGAGTTAAGCGCCATGATGATGCGGGTTTACCATTTAAAGCACTGGCTATGTGAGTACCTTGCATCGCAGCGACATCATGCAAGGTATCAATAAACTCATTTTCTGGGCGAGTTAAAATTTTATAGTAAAGTGGGTGTAAGTAATCTTGCTCAAAGCGTTGCCACCAGGTTGTTGCGGGCTCCTCTTTTAGGCCGTCAGCCCAAACGCCATCGGCATGATGAATTGAGCCTGATTGTGCAAGTACGCGATGATGGTTATCGACGACCCAAATTCGGCTGCCACTGTGGCCCATGCCTTTCAAAATACGGTTAATTTCCGGCGAAGGTACTAAAACAGAGCCGATATCATTGGGGTTTTGTAGGTTTGAGGTCGACATAAGCTGAGGCTCAACCTTGTCTTCATCCCAATCTTCAATAGCAAAACCAAGCTTATTCCCTAGCATCGAAAGCGGAAAACGCAGTTCTATGTTGTAACCCGTGTCGGTGCTTTTAAAATAGCCTTGAATTTTAGTGATAGGCTCTTGTGTCGAAGCATCAAAGGCATTAACCCAACCATCTTGGCGGGCAGCCACCACATAACTTTTAAACTCACCTTCAGGTGTTTTTAACATGATCTGTAAGTGATCATTACGGGTAAAGCTGAGCACATTTTTAGCACGATACACCAGTGAGTTATCAGTGACTTTAAATGCCGCATAAAGGTAGTTTTCGTATTTGCCTACCATGTGATCAAAACTTAGATCACTTGGTTGATGATCATTACTTAACCCCTGTAAGTAGCGCTTGTCATAATGCCAAAATAAGCTTTGATAAGGCTGCCATTCCGACAATTTACCATCAAGTTGAATCGGGTTATTCAGATTATAGGCATATAAATCTCGGCCTTTTACAACTTGATCTAAAAAGTTGGTTTGCGAGTCAAACAAAGCGGGGCGCTCATGTAATGCGGTTGCGAGTGCGCGGGTGGTGCCCACTAAGGTTTTTTCTTGTCCTTGCCTTAAGAACTTTTCCATTTCCCAAACATATTCATAGCCAAGCCAAGGCAATAAAAATAAAAAGCAGGATAAGAAAATAAACTTTGTTCTAAGCCCCAAACGCAGCATTAAGCTTGCTCCCAGCGATAACCCATACCGTAAGCGGTATCAATGCAGTCAAATGCATCATCTAAAGCAATAAACTTTTTACGAATACGTTTTACGTGTGAGGTAATAGTGCTGTCATCAACATAAATCTTGGCATCACTCATTAATTCGTTGCGGCTTTTTACATGGCCAGGGCGCTGTGCAAGCGAATGTACCATCCAAAATTCTGTCACAGTTAAATCAACCAGTTGCTCTTGCCAAAAAACCTGCATGCGCTGAGTATCTAACTTTAACGGGCCGCGATGCAAAAGAGCGGTTTGATCGGCGGGTTGATCAAAGGCATCAAGGCGTCTAAACAAGGCACCAATGCGAGCAGCAAGATGCGCCATACTGATGTCTTTGGTTAAGTAATCGTCAGCACCCATGCGCAGGCCACATACGGTATCAATTTCGCTATCGCGGGCGGTTAAAAATATAATCGGTAAGGTTTTAGATAGACTGCGTAATGTTTGGCAAAGTAAAAAACCACCATCCACTTCATGGCCAAGGCCAATATCAACAATGGCTAAATCGGGTAAAGATTGACTAAATGCCAGTTCAGCACTCGCTCTGTCAGCAAAGCCTACAACCTGATAGCCCTGAGCGCTGAGCATTTCTGTGTAGTTTTCGCGGATTGCTGTTTCATCTTCAACGATTGCTATTTTCTTCATTGTTAATACTTACTTAAATTCTTTCTATAGCGAACTATACCTAATTTTTTGCCTTACGTACTGGCAAAAACGCGATTGCCATTTTTCTGCCATAATTGCTCAGCAGTTTGCCTTTTTTGATCCCCTTTATTGCCATTTCGACTTGTTTTAATAGCTCCATACCAAGTTCGCAACACCAACCAATGTTGCCAAGCAATTAAGTAGAAAAAGGATTAAACCATGAAAAAATTAATTATTGCCGCTGTTATTACATCTGTTGTATCTGTAGCCCCTTTTGCAGACGCTGCGAGTCAAACTAAACAAGAAACACCAAAAGAAACAGCCATTGGCTTAGGTGCAGGTGCCCTTGTTGGCGGCATAGTCGGCGGCCCAATGGGAGCATTTATTGGCGCGTTTGCTGGTGGCTTAATTGGTGAAAAAGAAGCGGCAGACAACACCATTGATGAACAAGCTCACGCATTAGTTGTAATGAAGGAGCAAACCGCTGATTACCAACAAGTGATTGCCGATAACGCAGCACTAAGTGAGCAGCTTGAATTATTAGCTGACGAAAAAGAGCAGTTACTACAAGCCCAATTAAACACCTTACTGGCGATGACGGTACAGTTTAAAACCGGCTCTAGCGAAATTGCCCCACACTTTGCAAATCAACTCGACAAAGTCGCGCAGTTATTGATTGCCCAGCCAAATTTGGCTATCGACTTAAATGGCTTTGCAGATCAGCGTGGTGATGAATTGGCTAATTTAATGCTCTCAAAACAGCGTGTAAATGCAGTGCAAAGCTACTTAATTAAACAAGGTGTGCCTCATACGCGCTTAACCGCAACCGCCTTTGGTGAGCAGCAAAGTGTTGCCGATTCAAATAACTACGAAGACAACGTGTTTGACCGCCGCGTAACCTTAACGACACGCCCTGTGTCACAAAGCAGCTTACGTACAGCACAAAGTAACCACTAATTCATCGGTCGATGGAGTGACATATTATGTTGAGTAACCGTACCAAAAGGCTCCTTTTTGGGAGCCTTTTTATCCTCTTATTAGGTTATGCAGTTAACCCTGCATTTGCAGCCAATGCCAGTGCCGAACTGCGTTTTTATGATGATTCAAATAGCCAAGTGTCGTCGGGCTTATTAGTGAAAAACGATGTCACTATGACGCTCACTGGGCTTATTAATCATGTTGTTGTTAAACAACGTTATCAAAACCCGCACCCGTTTGCGGTTAATGCACGCTATGTGTTTCCGTTACCTGATGAAAGTGCAGTTCATGCCATGCAAATGCAAATTGGTGAGCGCATTATCACCGGTAACATTGCCCTTAAACAGCAGGCAGAACAGCAATTTGAGCAAGCTCAAAAACAGGGTAAACGTGCCGCTTTAGTTCGTCAGCAGCGTGCGAATATTTTCTCTACTGATGTGGCAAACCTTGGAGCAGGGGAAGAGATTGAAATTACCTTGCAATATCAAGAGATAATCGGTTTTCGAGATGGTGTGTTTTCACTGCGTTTTCCAACCACTATTACACCGCGCTACGAACCTTTAACGGCAGAACTGCAGCAAAAAGCGAATCTAGAAACAACAGACACAGAACAACAGAACGACACAACAGCTAACACAGTGCAAGTGGCATCAGCGTGGCTAAAGCCTGTTTTTCATCGTGCACAAAGCCAAGAGTCTGATGCGAGCCTAAACCTTGCAATTGCGATGGATATTGGCCTTGAACTCAGTGATATCAGCGCTAATTTAGCGGGTATGCAAATCGATAACCCAAGTTTTGGTCGCTATCAATTATCACTTAATCGTGATGTTCCAATGGATAGAGACTTTGAGCTGACATTTAAACCCCTTGATAAAGCCCACTCTCAGGCTGCATTTTTTACCGAAACAGTAGCAGGGCAAGAATATGGTTTACTGATGTTAGTACCGCCAAGCGATCACTTTACCTCGCAAGCTCGTCTGCCTCGTGAAATGGTGTTTGTTGTTGATACCTCCGGCTCAATGCATGGTCAATCTATGGAGCAGGCCAAACAAGCCTTGTTTTATGCCCTTTCGTTATTGGATGAAAATGATAGTTTTAACATCATCGGCTTTGATAACGAAGTGTCAGTGTTAAGTGACACGCCAATGATTGCTAATGACTTTAACATTCGCCGTGCAGAGCGCTTTATTTATGGCTTACAAGCTGATGGCGGCACTGAAATCGCAAAAGCACTAACTCAGGTACTTGATGGTAAACAGCATGATGGCTTTGTACGCCAAGTGGTGTTTTTAACCGATGGCAGTGTGGGTAACGAAACGCAGCTATTTAAACAAATTCAAACAGATTTAGGTGACAGCCGACTCTTTACCGTCGGTATTGGTAGCGCGCCTAATAGCTTTTTTATGACCAGAGCTGCTGACATTGGTCGTGGTACATTTACTTTTATAAGTAGCACCAGCCAAGTACAGCCAAAAATGCAGCTACTTTTTGATAAGCTGGCCCATCCCGCGGTTACTGAGCTTGCTCTTGAAGGCGACAAAGTAGCCCTTGAGTATTGGCCATCGCCATTACCTGACTTGTATTTTTCAGAGCCGGTTTTGGTTGCCGTGAAGCTTGATGGCAGTCAGCACTTAACATTAAAGGGGCAGACAAACACAGGGCCAATGACGATTAATTTAGCAACTGCCAATGCTGCACACGGCGAAGGTATCGCTAGACTCTGGGCCAGACAAAAAATTAAATCGCTGCTGCTTTATAACGAAAAACAAGCGGTACGCGCAGAAGTCGAAACATTAGCACTTCAGCATCATTTACTTAGCCCTTTTACGGCCTTTATTGCAGTTGATAACTATGCGGGGAATGAGATTGCAGAGCGTTCAATGCAAGTGCGAAACAAACTTCCTAACGGCATGACGCTACCGCAAACCGACGGACAAAGCCGGGTGTTTATGTTACTTGGATTGTTGTTGCTTTCTTTCTCGTGGTTATGGCAATGGCGACGTTAAAAAAAGCGCTGCCGGTATGCAGCGCCTTACTTGGTATCGCATTGCTTGCTAATGGCGGTTATATGCAGGCAAAAGCTTGGCTGGCACAGGCCTTGATTGAGTCTGCTTGGCAGCAAGCTTTGCTAAGTCCTAATCAGCAAGTAAGGCCTTGGTTTTACGCCGATGGTTATGTCACTGCACACATAAATTGGCCAAGCCAGCAGCAAGAATTGACTGTACTTGCTGGTGCATCGGGGCGAAACCTCGCGTTTGCCCCCGGGCATTTTTTACCAAGTGGTGAACTTGGCAGCACAAAAGGGGTGTTAATAGCTGGCCATAACGACACCCACTTTGCATTTTTAAAACATGTTGCAGTGGGTGAGCAGTTCAGTATGCAGTTGCAAAATGGCCAGATTGAGCACTATCAAGTTCGTAGCATTGATGTTATTCATCAAAGTGAACAGGGCTTTTTAGCACAATCAGGCCTTTATTTATTAACCTGTTACCCTTTTGACTCGTTAGCTTCAGGGACAGAGTTTAGGCTATTGGTGTCGGCTGATAAATTATCGTCGTCTACGTCAACTTTCAGCTCTTGATGACGTTGACTAACAATAACACCGGCGAATACCACTGCAATACTCACCCATTGCCATAGTGTGAGTACTTCGCCAAGTAAAATAGCTGACAAAATTAACGCAAAAATTGGAATGAGGTTTGAATAAGCCGCAGCGGTTAATACCGACACTTTACTAATGGCGTAGTTGTACATGCCATAGCCGCCTAAAGTGACACATGAGCCTAAATATAAAATGCTCAGTAGGGCACTTAAGTCGTGCTGATTTTCGCTGGGTAGTTCGATGAAAAATAAAAAAGGCGCAAAGAATAAGCTACCACTGAACCCTTGAATTGCTATTAAGGTCAGCGGTGAGTAACGGGCGACTAAGTGTTTTACGCTCACGGTATAAAACGCGGCACACACCATCGCCATCAACTCTAAAAAGTTACCAAGCAGTGGGTTAGGGGCTTGCTCAGTGCTTGGTGATAATAGCGTTAATAAAATACTGCCACCAATACACAAGGTAAAACCAACGACGATGGCTTTACTGATGTACTCTTTTAATATTAAGAACGCCAAAATAGCGACGATAATTGGTAAACAAGAGACAATTACCCCAGCTTGCGATGCTGAAGTGTATTCAAGAGCATGCCCTTCAAATAAATAATAGAAACAAGGCTCAGCCAGTGACATACCAATTAAGTACTTCCAGTCACCTGGTTTGAACTCAAAGCGGATCACATAGCGCCATAAACATAAGCTAATCAATAACGTGGTTAGCATTCTTAAGAAAATGACTAACACAGGATCATAAACATTGATTGCATGCTTTAATGCAATGTAGGAGCTACCCCATAAAAAGGTCGCGATAATTAAGCATAAACTGGCTGGCATAGGTGTCGCTATTGAGTAAAAAAACGAGAGCGCGATCCTAGCATGAATTTTTTTAACTTGTTCAAAAATTGTTAGCTGGTATATATATACCCAAACTCCCTCAATATGCAGAATATAAGAATCAAATGCAAAGGCCACACGTCGTTGTTGTAAAGCTGGGCACAAGCGTGCTGACAGGCGGTACCGACAAATTAGATAAAGCACACATGGTTGAACTTGTTCGCCAATGTTGTGAATTAAAAAAACAGGGTTATCAGGTTGTTTTAGTATCAAGCGGCGCGGTTGCTGCAGGTCGCGAGCAACTCATTACCCCCTGTGGTCGTTCTTTGATTGAAAAACAAATGCTTGCCGCAATCGGCCAAGGACAGCTTATTCATATTTGGCAGAGTCTGTTTGCTTTGTATGGTGTGAATGTTGGACAAATGCTATTGACCCGCGCCGATGTGGAAGACCGTGAACGTTACTTAAATGCCCGCGATACCTTGAATGCACTTCTAGCGCACAATGTGGTGCCAATTATTAACGAGAACGACGCTGTAGCCACCGCCGAAATTAAAGTCGGCGATAACGATAACTTATCTGCTTTAGTCGCAATATTAGCGAATGCTGAAAAGCTGTTATTGTTAACTGATCAAGAAGGCTTATTTACAGGCGATCCTCGCTCTGATGCCAATGCAACACTAATCAATGAAGTGTCTCACATTAATGATGAACTCAGAGAGCTCGCTGGTGGCAGTGGCACAACCCTAGGTACCGGAGGTATGGCAACCAAACTGCAAGCGGCCGATATTGCACGTCGTGCTGGTGTTGAGGTAATTATTGCTAAAGGGGCAGGCAAGAATGTGATTTTAAATTGCATGGCTGATAAGCTTCCAGGTACGCGCTTTTTAAAACTCACCGCACCAAAAGATGGCCGTAAAAAGTGGCTTCTAGCAGGGCCTAAAAGCACTGGGCAATTAGTGATTGATGACGGCGCAAGCCTTGCGCTTAAAGAACGTGGCGCAAGCCTTTTGGCAAAAGGCGTAAAAAGTGTGCGAGGGCAGTTTGAGCGCGGTGATGTGATTGAAGTGGTGACAAGCCAAGGGCAATGTATTGCTAAAGGTCTTGTTAATTTTAACCACCAAGAAATTGATCAAATAAAGGGCTGTCATTCATCGCAAATTACTGAGTTGCTTGCATTTGCACCAAGCAGTGAAGTAATTCACCGAGATGATATGATTTTGTTATAGTTTTTTAGTAATTCTGATAAAGTTAACTAAACTAAAGTAATATGCGGTTTTGGGGACTTTTAAATGGCGGCTAACGCTTGCGGACATGACTGGGTTGTAGAAATTACCCAACAAGAAGAAGAGCCTGAGCTCGATCAGGCGCTTATTAATGCCGTGAGTGAATTAGATGAATTCTCTCGTTTCGCTATTTACATCAATAAGTTTTTTAAACCTGGCCTTCCTGCAAGACTGCTAAATAAAGATTCGGTTATCGAAGAGCTCAGTGAACATGAAGTCAATGAGCTCATCGAAAAAGTAAGCCGTAATAAAATTCGCATCAGTCGCAACTACGGTTTTATTTCTACTTATGTGCCTATTTATTACATGGGCAATGTGGTTGGTGTACTGGTTATTGAGTCTGAAAAAGAGCTTTCAGAGCGCTGTAGTATGCTCGCCATCTACATGCTGAATATCTATGCGAATCAACTGTCGTTACTTTATAAGTCGCAACTAGACCCTTTAACTGAACTTTTAAACAGACAAACCTTTGATAAAAAAGTGATTGAAATTGCAGCCGATGCTGCAATAGAACATATTGAACCTGACTCTAAGCATCGTCATTGGTACTTGGCTATGGTCGATATAGACCACTTTAAACGTGTAAATGATAACTATGGTCACGTTATTGGCGATGAAGTGATCTTGTTAGTGGCGCAGCTATTAAAAAATAACTTTCGCTTTGAAGATTATGTTTTTCGTTACGGCGGCGAAGAATTTGCTGTGTTATTTCAAGCAAGTGACGAGCTCGATGCCCGTAATGCCCTTAATCGCTTTCGTGGCTGCGTAGCAGAATACCCCTTCCCGCAAGTCGGTAACTTAACAGTGAGTAGCGGTTTTATGCCAATCTACGAATTTGAAATGGTTGCCAGTCTGGTCCAAAAAGCCGATAAAGCCTTATACCATTCTAAAAATATGGGCCGCAATCGCGTGACTGCCTATTCCGAGTTAGATATTCAACAAAGCCAACCTCAAGATGATTCAATAGAGCTGTTTTAAGGTGTTGCAGCGCGCTTTGCTGTGTTAAAATTGCCCACTATTTTTTAGAGCCCTATTGAGAAGGTAAGATGAAGTTTGTTCGTTGGTTGTTAGGCCGCATCATTTTGTTTTTTGATTTTGTATTCACACCACGTAGTAAGAAGCGTCCAGCAGCAGAGCAAGCGGCGCTTGATTCAGTAACATCACAATTTAAGCTATATCAATTTAAAGCTTGTCCATTTTGCGTGAAAGTACGTCGTGCAATTAAACGCCAAGGTCTTTCAGTTGAAACTCGTGATGCCAAAGGCAACGAGCAATTTCGCCAAGAGCTTTTAGAGCAGGGCGGAAAAGTAAAAGTGCCTTGTTTACGTATTGAAGAAAACGGCCAAGTAACTTGGTTGTATGAATCAAACGATATCATTGCTTATTTAGATAAAGTCGCTGCTTAAAGCGGCTTTTCACTTCGATTATAGCCCGTGCTGTGCTAGCATTTGGGCAAATTTTTAATTGTCTTTTGAGAGATATAACCATGACAATTCGCACCCGTGTTGCTCCGTCACCGACAGGTGACCCGCACCTAGGTACTGCATACATCGCATTATTTAACTACTGTTTTGCTAAGCAGCAAGGCGGTGAGTTTGTGTTACGTATTGAAGATACGGACCAAGTTCGTAGTACGCCAGAATCAGAGCAAGCTATTATGGATAGCTTGAAATGGTTAGGCTTAAACTGGGATCACGGTCCAGATGTAGGCGGTGAGTTTGGTCCATACCGTCAGTCTGAGCGTAGCGATTTATATAAGAAATTTGCGCATCAACTTGTTGAACAAGGTAAAGCGTTTTATTGCTTTGCTACGAGCGAAGAACTAGACCAAATGCGTGAAGAGCAAATGGCCGAAGGCCTGCGCCCTAAATACGATGGTCGTGGTTTAAATCTTTCTGAAGATGAAATTAAAGCAAACCTTGAAGCGGGTAAGCCTTACGTAATCCGTATGAAGATCCCAAGCGAAGGCACGTTTAAGTTTAACGACTACCTACGTGGCGACATTGAGATCCCATGGGAAAACGTAGACATGCAAGTGCTACTTAAAGCGGATGGTTTCCCAACTTACTTCCTTGCCAACGTAGTTGATGATCACCACATGCAAATTAGCCACATTTTCCGTGGTGAAGAGTGGATCAATTCAGCGCCTAAGCTATTAAAATTATACGAAGACTTCGGTTGGGAAGCGCCGGTACTTGGTCACTTACCGCTTCTTCGTAACCCAGATAAATCAAAGTTATCGAAGCGTAAAAACCCAACTTCAATCAACTACTATAAAGAAATGGGTTACTTACCAGAGGCGCTATTAAACTATTTAGGCCGTATGGGTTGGTCAATGCCAGATGAGCGTGAAAAGTTCACACTAGATGAGATGATTGAGCACTTTGATATGAAACGTGTGTCGCTAGGCGGCCCTATTTTCGATATCGATAAGCTTAGCTGGTTAAACGGTATGTGGATCCGTGAAAACTTATCTGATGCAGAATTAATGCAACGTTTTGTTGATTGGAAATTTAATACTGAGCTATTCGCTAAAGTATTGCCAGAAGCAAAAACGCGTATTAATACGCTTTCTGACATGGTTGACCTAGCTGGTCACTTTGTAGGTGGTATCCCAAGCTATGACCCAGCGCTATTAACCGCAGGTAAAGCAGGTGAAGATGCAACGCGCCAAGCGTTACAGTTCTTCATCTGGCAATTAGAAGGGTTACGCAGTTGGGAAAAACCAGCGATTTTTGCTATCGCAAAAGAAGTGGCCACTTTCCATGAATTGAAGATTAAAGACTTCCTTGAGCCAATCTTTGTGGCGATCACCGGTAAGACATCTTCAACATCAGTACTTGATGCGATGGAGATTTTAGGCTCTGACTTATCACGTGCTCGTTTACGTGTAGCATTAGCGCATATTGGTGTGTCTAAAAAGCAAGCTAAAAACATTGAGCGTGCATACCGCGATTATCCACAAGCATAATCGTGATGAAACTTCCAAAAACCGAGCTCTATGCTCGGTTTTTTGTTTATAGCTGTAGCTGTTAAAAGTGCCAGTTCTGTAATAAATAAAGCGAAGTGGGCCTCAGTAACTATACGCCTTACCTTTACATACAGTCGCAACATCGCAGTTTTGATAGTCACTGGTAAAGTCTTTACAGCTTTCTACCCAGTAGCCATTACCGCCTCGATTTACTACTTCAAGTTTTAGCTGCTCAATAGCGATACTATTTACCTCTGTAGGGTTGTAGCCACCAGATTTCACTGAGCGTTCACCAAGACAACTAAGCCCTTCAACGTCACCTAAATAATAGGCGCCGCTTTCAATAGCCTGTTGTTCACTTATAAATTCTTGTAATCGCTGTTTTTCAAATTCATAGGTAAACAAATTATAGAGGCTGTTTAGTCTTATACCTATGTTGCCGCAGGCTGACAAAGTTGCAAAGGTGATGAGTAAAATTAGTAGTCTAGTCATGTTTTTCACCTCAATTTAGTTTTCTTACTTTATCGCTAAAAGTGCATATGTGTTGTAAAAAATTGTTGGTTAAAACTGAATAAATGCATTTAATCATGCATTTTAATATGACTAAAATGCGCTTGAAAATGTAACTGAATGTGCATGTTTGTTAACTTTGTCGATTAATTAGCTCTTAAATAAAACGATAAAAAGTTCACATTCTAATAGCGGCTGATAAATTTAGATTAGCGTTATGGCTTGTTTTATAAGCTTAAAATTGATTTTTTCGTTTTTTAGGTAATTTATTTGTTAACCCTAAGTACAAAATGCTACACGCATGTAGCTTTCTTTTAACCCCCTTTGTGATTGAATTGTCTATACAAGTGGTGAAATGGATATTCACAAATCTTGAATAACTATACTTACCAACTATCCAGGGGATACTAATGCAAGTTAAGACCTTATCGATTGCTGTTGCAGCAGCAATTTATAGCGCCAGTGCAGCTCATGCTGTCGGTATAGACCAACCATTTAAACAAGCAAATGTTTTAAAGCCAGCTAGTTTCACGACTGAAGAAATCGTCAAATTAACAGAAGAATTTCATACCGCAGACTCGCATAGCATGCTGCAGAATGACGGTTTAAACGTGCAAGTGAATGGCCAAAAGAGCAAATTCAACGCAGAAGGCCTTGATGGCGAGCATGTTTATATTGTGACACTTCGTGAAAATTCAGTTGCTCTAGAAGCGCGTAATTTTGAATCACCGCTTGCCCGCACAATGAAGGCACAAGGTGTTAGCAAAGTATTTGAACAAGGCCAACCAGCGATTGCTGCGGTAACTGAATATCAAAATAAGTTATTAAGCAAACAGCAAACAGTGATGAGCACTGTAACCGCTGTAACAGGCCGTACTGAGATGCGCCGTCAATTCACGAAAGCACTCAACGGTTTCTCTGTAAAAATGACTGAGCAAGAAGCTCGCCGCGTAGCCGAGCTTGGCAGTGTCGCAACGGTGATGCGTTCTAAAAATTATGACTTATTGTCTGATGAAGGTCCAAAGCATATCGGTGCCGATCAAATTTGGAATGGCAGTAGTGTACCAAGCGGTATCAAGGGTAAAGGTGAAGGTCAAATTGTTGGTATTATCGATACCGGTATTAATACAGATCACCCATCTTTTGCAGCCGTTGGCGGTGATGGCTATGAGCACCAAAATCCGTTTGGCGACGGTGTTTACGTTGGTGACTGTGTTGAAGAACCTGAAGAAATTCAATGCAATAACAAACTAATTGGTGTGCGTTCTTATGACGTGATCACTGATGTTTATGATGCCATGATCCCAGGCTGGCCAGCCATTGGTGAAGATTACGGTGGTCACGGTTCTCACGTTGCTTCAACAGCAGCGGGTAACGTAGTTAAAAACGTACCTTACATGGTAATGGGATTAGGTGAGCAATCTGACGGTGTTGTCATCAAAGAAGATGTTTTCCCAGAAATCTCAGGTGTTGCACCGCACGCAAACATCATCTCTTATCAAGTGTGTTACCCAGACAGTGCTGACTATGCGGGTTGTCCGGGTGAGGCATTGGTTGCAGGTATCGAAGATGCGATTTCTGATGGTGTTGATGTAATCAATTTCTCTATCGGTGGTTCTGATTCAAATGTGTGGGCTGATGCTGTACAACTTGCCTTCTTAGCAGCGCGAGAAGCGGGTATCAACGTTGCGGCAGCCGCAGGTAACAGTGGTCAAGCATGTGGCTCAGCTGAATGTTTTGGCTATCTTGATAACTCATCGCCGTGGCTTGCTCAGGTCGCAGCTACAACGCATGGTCGTTCTGTTGTTGTTGAGACGGCTGTAGAGTTCGCTGGTTTTGCCGATGAAACGCTTGGTTCAGAAGTACCAAGTTGGTCAGAAACTGGTTTAATCGGTGGTGCGGTGAATGCCAATGAGATCACCGGTGTGGTTGTTTGGGCTAAAGACTATGAAGATGTAAATGGCTACAAAGATAGCAATGGCTATTGTACTGCTGAGTACCCAGAAAACACCTTTAATTTCTATAAAGACGGCACTGAAATCGCGGGTGCAGCGGATGGTAGCACTAATGTTATTGTTATCTGTCAGCGTCATGAACCAAGCGATCCTAATGCTAACGCACGTACTGCAAAAGTAGATAACGTAAAAGCGGGTGGTGCAGACGGTTATATCATGTTTAACCGTGATAGAGAGCAAGCAACTGTGACTGAAGGTTATTCATTACCGGGTGTGCACTTTACATATGATCAGTGGAATGGTGTTTACCCGAATGATGGTTTAGAAGACTGGGTTGATAGTTCTTCAGAAAAAGGTCACATGATCACTATCAAAGAGACCTTGATTGAACGCCAAGTAAATGAAGAAGATGCTGACTGGTTAGCAACATTCTCATCACGTGGTCCGTCTTATTCTAATGTTGAAATTCTTGCCCCAACACTTGCTGCCCCAGGTGTGAACATTCTTGCGGCTTACTCAGATGAGCATCCGTTTACAACGCCACACGGTCAAGATTATAACGCAATTAGTGGTACGTCTATGGCTTCTCCGCATGTTGCTGGTGCTATGGCGTTACTTCGTCAAATTCACCCTGATTGGTCAGCCACTGAAGTGCAGTCAGCATTAACCATGACTGCTGATAACGTGGTTAAATACCATCGCTTAAATGATAAAACTGACGTCGTTGATACTGCTGAAATTTACCGTGCTGGTGCAGGTCGTATTAATGTTGCTAAAGCTGCTAAAGTAGGCTTTGTAATGGACGAAACAGCAGAGAACTTCTTAGCTGCAGATCCATTCAATGGTGGTACTCCACATCAATTGAACTTACCTAACCTAGTTGATTTTACTTGTGCACCTGAATGTCAGTGGGTTCGTACTATCACAGCAACTGAAGATGGTACGTGGACGGTTGAGCACGGTGACGTGGTGAACTGGTCATTTGATACCAATAAACAAGCTGTTCAAAATGGTGTAAACATTGAGGTTTATCCAAAAACTTTCTCACTGAAAAAAGGCGAAACGCAAACTATCGTTGTGAAAGCATCAATCATGGATACCCAAGATTGGTTTAGTAACTCAGAAGTTGAGCTGCATTCAAACTTACACTTTAAAGCCGCTGAAGAAGGTATTTCAGACGCTCATTGGCCAATGGCATTTAAATATGACCGTGGTGATTTACCATCGCGCTTAAATAAGGTGATCCACACTGATCAAGGATCATTTACTGCACCTAACATTCAATACCAAATGTTGATGCACCTGTTGCGCGTGTATATCAGCCTGTGAAAGCAGAAGTCGAAACGATTTCATTGCCTAAAGATAACGACAAAACTTATCCGTGGTCGATTAATCGTGTTGAAGGTTCAGTCGATGCGAGTGATGTACTGGATGAGGCAACATTCACTAAGTTCATCAGTGTACCTGCTAACAGTAAGCGTTTAACGGTTGAAATCATGGGTTCTGAATCAGAACTTGCTGGCACAAACGATGCTGGTAATGCCCTTATCTATGTAGGTAAAGACTACAACGGTGATGGTCAGATTCAAGTTCAAGACGAAATCCTATGTGTATCTAACCATAAACTTTATAACAACTTCTGTAATATCAATAACCCTGAAGAGGGTGAATATTGGGCTGTTATTTATAACTCATACAAAAATGATTACCCAGAAGGCGATATTATTGAGACATTTAGCTTCACAACAGCTGTTGTATCTGGGCAAGTATCAGAGCAGTTGAGTGCTACTTTACCGCAAAGCAATGGTGTTAACACAGTTGATATGACTATTAACTGGGATATGGAAATGGACGTTGATGGCGTTTACTACTCGCTGGTTGATGTTGGCAGTTCTGCGACAAATATGGGCGATTTAGGTTCAATTCCACTTAAACTTATTCGTGGTAAAGACCACGTCCATGTTGATTCACCAAAAGCAAAAGTGAAAGCGGGCGACTATATCCCAGTAACGTTTGAAGTATTGGCGAATAACACTGGTATCGATAGTGAATATAGCTTTGAGCTTGATATTCCACATGGTTTAGCACTGCACAAAGATAACGTACTTATCTCGAGCACAACTGATGTCAATGTTGAAGTGGCTGATGGTAAGTTAGTACTTACTGGTACGCAGCTTGATACCAGTGATGTTGCACCAGATTATATCGTGACAAATAGCATCACTGACGAAATGTGTCGCACGCCTAATTTTGGTAACTCAAATCCGGGTGGTTATGTTGACTTGAGCGAGTTTGGCATGTCACCTGTGTTATCAGGTTTTGATAGTAGTGGTTTACCAAATTATCGTCGTGGTTGGATTATTCCTGTAACTCAAGTTTGGGGTAGTCAATGGGACCGTTTAAGTCTTTACAATAACTATGATCACGTAAACTGGTATAACAACTTTTTCCAAATTAAAGGTATCGGTACTATCGATAACCTAGGTTCACCGTATTTAACGCCTGCGCATAGCCCGTTCCCATACTTCTCGTTCCCGTATGAGAATATTGCACCATTATGGCGTGGCTGGGGTAATGGAACTGGCGGTTATAACCGAGATGTTATTTCAATGGGCTTAAGTTCATCAGAAGGTATTACTGTTGCTGGTACATCAAGTGGTTGGGCAATTATTGAGTTTGATAACGCAGCTGACTACGGTGAGTTTAACCGCAACCGTGAAACCGGTCTGTACGAAGGTGTGCGTCGCGACAATAGCTTCGATTTCCAAACTATTTTTAATGCACAAACACGCTTTGGTAAAGGCGAGCATGAAATCTACTTTGCTTACGATAATATCGACTTTGGCTCAACAGATGCACGCGGTAGTATCGGTATCGCTGGTTATAAAGGCTTTATTAACGAATACGGTCCGTTAGAAGGCTTCTTAGGTGTCGATATTGCGTACAATAACCTAGATGAAGTGATTCAAGATGATCTTGTTGTATGTATGGACTACGTAGGTCCTGAATCTTCACAATTTGAAGTAACGGCTTGGATGGAAGTTTTACCAAGCGGTGCAGGGCAAACAATGGAGTTTGAAGCACGTACACAAATGTCGGGAACGATTGACAAAGTTGTGACAAATACCATTGAAGTTGCAGGTAACATCACTGTTGTAGCAATTGATGATATGGTAACTGAAGAGCAGACACCAATCAGTTTTGAAGTACATCACATCGACGAAACAAACTCTAAAAATGAAATCTCAATTATTGCTGAAAATGCAAGCTACGTTGTAGAAGGCGATACTGTGACGATTACACCAGATCAGTACTTCTATGGTGACATTGAGGTAACTGTGGTGGTATCAGATATCGAAAATCCATCTGATAAAGCGCAAACATCGTTTGTGTTAACGGTGAACTCAGATGGCGTTGAGAAACCAACAGAAGTAACGCCTGAACCAGAGGATGACTCTAAAAAAGGTTCAAGTGGTTCACTTGCATGGTTCACTGTACTACTTGCTGGTTTTGCTGGAGTAAGACGTCGTAAGCTAAAACGCGACTAATCTTTGCAAAAATGAGTGATTTAACAAAAGGGCCTCTTGGCCCTTTTTTCGTTTATTATTATTACCTTACATTGGTATGGGGGTATGTTTTTACAGCTATAAAGTAATTTTAATGTTAACGGTATGTACAAAACGCTACACAAATGTACACCTAAATTTAATTGTCCCTGTGGTTATATTGTAATCGCAAGCAGTGAAATGGATGTTCACAAGCTTGAATAATTATTCTAATTAACTATCCAGGGGATACTTTATGCAAGTGAAAACACTCTCGATTGCTGTTGCCGCAGCTCTCTACAGTGCTAGTGCTGCTCACGCAGTGGGTGTTGATAACAATCAAGTTAAACACCAATTAAAAGCACCAAACATCACATTTGAAGAAGTAAAAGCATTTAGCAAAGAGATTAACCAAGGTGACTCTAGCAACATGCTGCAAAACGATGGTTTGAATGTTCAGCTAAATAGCCAAGCGAATAAATTCACAGAAGAAGGTATTGATGGCGAACATATTTATATCATTCGTTTACGTGATAATTCAGTGGCACTTGAAGCCCGCGATTTAACGTCGCCATTATCGCAAACACTTCAAGCACAAGGCGTTTCAAAAGTATTTGAGAAAGGTCAAGCGACAGTTTCAGCCGTGACTGATTATCAAAATAAACTACTTTCAAAACAACGTACTGTAATGCAAAGCGTGACAGCTGTGACGGGGCGCACAGAGATGCGCCGTCAATTCACTAAAGCATTAAATGGTTTCTCTGTAAAAATGACAGAGCAAGAAGCAATGCGCGTTGCAGAACTTGGTGCAGTTGTTTCTGTGATGCGTTCGAAAAACTATGATCTTCTTTCTGATGAAGGCCCTAAGCATATCGGTGCGGATCAAATTTGGGATGGCTCAAGTGTTCCAAGTGGCATCAAAGGTAAAGGTGAAGGTCAAATCGTAGGTATTATCGATACCGGTATTAACTCAGACCACCCTTCATTTGCTGCCGTAGGTGGCGATGGTTATGAACATGAAAACCCGTTTGGCGCAGGTGTTTATGTAGGTGACTGTGTTGAAGAACCAGAAGAAATTCAATGTAATAATAAATTAATCGGTGTGCGTTCTTATGATGTGATCACGGATGCATTTGATGCCATGATCCCAGGCTGGCCTGCAATTGGTGAAGATTATCAAGGTCACGGTTCGCACGTTGCTTCAACAGCTGCGGGTAACGTCGTTAAAGACGTGCCATTTATGCTAGCAAGCTACGGTGAAAATACCGATGGTAATATCTTAAAAGAAGGTTTATTCCCTGAAATTTCAGGTGTTGCACCGCATGCAAATATCATTGCATATCAAGTATGTTACCCATCAAGTGAAGAATACGCAGGCTGTCCTGGTGAAGCACTTGTTGCGGGTATCGAAGATGCAATTTCTGATGGTGTTGATGTAATCAACTTCTCAATTGGTGGTGCTGATTCAAATGTGTGGGCTGATCCAGTACAACTAGCATTCTTAGCTGCGCGTGAAGCAGGTATCAATGTTGCTGCGGCAGCAGGTAACAGTGGTCAAGCATGTGGCGCAGCTGAATGCTTTGGTTATTTAGATAACTCGTCTCCTTGGCTTGCACAAGTTGCAGCAACAACGCATGGTCGTACTGTTGCTGTCGAAACTGCGGTTGAATATGCAGGTTTTGCTGACGAAACTTTGGGTTCAGAAGTACCTAGCTGGTCAGAAACCGGTCTTGTTGGTGGTTCAATCAACAGTGAAGAAATTACCGGTGTTGTTGTTTGGGCTAAAGACTATGCAGACGTAGATGGTTTTAAAGATTACAACGGTTACTGTACAGCAGATTACCCAGAAAATACCTTTAATTTCTACAAAGATGGCACCGAAATCGCAGGTGCGGCTGATGGTAGCACCAATGTGATTGTGATCTGTCAACGCCACGATCCAAACGACTCAGCAGCCAATGCCCGTACTGCAAAAGTTGATCATGTGAAAGCCGGTGGTGCAGATGGTTTCATTATGTTCAACCGTGTCCGTGACCAAGGTACTGTAGCTGAAGGTTACTCATTACCGGGTGTTCACTTTACTTATGACCAATGGAATGGTGTTTATCCAGAAGATGGCTTAGAAGACTGGGTAGATAGCTACTCAGAAAAAGGTCATATGATCACCATCAAGCCAACAGTAATTGAACGTCGCGTTGATACGGACGATGCGGATTGGTTAGCAACCTTCTCATCACGTGGTCCATCATATTCAAACATTGAAATTTTAGCACCAACGCTTGCAGCACCAGGTGTTGATATTTACGCGGCATACTCTGATGAGCATCCGTTTGTAACTCCACATGGTCAAGATTATGCAGCGATCAGCGGCACGTCGATGGCATCACCACATGTTGCCGGCTCAATGGCGTTACTACGTCAAATTCACCCAGAGTGGACGGCGGCTGAAATTCAATCTGCATTATCAATGACCGCTGAAAACGTTGTTAAATATCACCGTTTAAATAGCGAAAGTGATGTTGTAGCAGATGCGAAAATCTACCGTTCAGGTGCAGGTCGCATCAATGTTGCATTGGCTGCTAAAGCGGGTTTTGTAATGGATGAAAGCGCGGATAACTTCTTAGCTGCTGATCCATATAATGGTGGTACGCCACATAAATTAAACTTACCAAACCTAGTTAACTTCTCATGTGCACCTGAGTGTCAATGGGTTCGTACCATTAAAGCAACAGAAGATGGTACCTGGACGGTAAGCCACGAAGATGTAGAAAACTGGGCGTTTGACGTAAATACGCAAGGTAAGCAAAATGGCGTAAACATTGATATCTTCCCGAAAACCTTCTCGCTGAAAAAAGGTGAAACACAAACAATCATAGTTAAAGCATCAATCATGGATACCCAAGATTGGTTTAGTAACTCTGAAGTTGAGCTTCATACAAACCTTGTTTTCCAAGCTGAAGAAGCGGACATTCCAGATGCACATTGGCCTGTCGCGTTTAAATATGACCGTGGTAACTTACCATCATCATTAGAGACGACAGCTCACTCAAACGTAGGTACTTATGTTGCTAAAGGTATCGTCTTACCAAGTGTTGAAGCACCTGTAGCACGTGCATATCAGCCTATAAAAGCAGACATCACCACGGTGACTTTACCAAAAGATGATGACCGTACTTTCCCTTGGGCTATGAATCGCACAGACGAAGTGGATGCGGCAGATATTCTAGATGAAGCAACATTTGCTAAATTTGTAACGGTACCTGCAAATTCAAAACGCTTAATTGCAGAAACAGTGAGTGTTGAGTCTGAACTTGAAGGCACTTTAAATGTAGGTAATCCTATCATCTATGTAGGTAAAGACTACAACGGTGATGGTATTGTACAGCCACAAGACGAAATCTTGTGTGTATCAAACCATAAGATTTATAAAAACTTCTGTAATATTAATAATCCTGAAGAAGGTGAGTATTGGGTTGTTGTTTATAACACCAATAAATCGTCAGTAGATGCAGTTGAAGAAACTTTTGAAATTGCGACTGCGGTTGTGTCAGACCAAGTTGCATCAGGTATGACTGCAAGCCTGCCGGGTAGTGATGGCCAAAATACTGTTGAAATGACAGTAAACTGGGATATGGATCTTGACGCTGACAGCGTGTACTACTCACTATTAGATGTAGGTACTTCGGCTGTGAACTATGGCAACCTAGGGTCTATTCCATTTAAGCTAAACCGTGGTAACGATGTTGCTCACCTTGATGCGCCATATACAGGTGCAAAAGTAGGCGATATGGTTCCTTACACGTTTGAAGTGTTAGCGAATAACTCAGGTGCTGATCGTGAGTTCTCATTGGAACTTGCTATCCCTGCAGGTCTTGATATCAAAGCTGAAAACGTTGCGGTTTCTACAGCATCAGAAATCAATGTTGAAATTGCAGACGGTAAAGTGATTGTAACAGGTACGCAAGCAGATACCCGCGATGTTGAGCCTGATTATATCGTGACAGATAACATTACCGATGAAATGTGTCGTACGCCTGATTTTGGTAACTCAAACCCGGGTGGTTATGTTGATTTATCAGAGTTTGGTATTACGCCAATTCTATCTGGTTTCGATGAAAACAATCTTTACAACTCACGCAGTGGTTATTCGTTACCAATCGCAAGTTTATACAACGGTGCTTATGACACATTTAGCCTGTATAACAATGCTGAAAATACCAATATCCAAAACTCGATAATCCAAATTCGTGGTATGGGTACAGTGAATACCAATGGTAGCCGTTACTTCTACCCGGTACATAATCCGTTCCCTTATAACTCATTCCCATATGAGAACATGGGTCCATTATGGCGTGGTTGGGAGTTCACAGATAGTGGCTTATTACGCTCAGTAATGTCAGTTGGTTTATCGTCTAGCGAAGGTATTTCACTCGCAAGTACCGCAACAGGTTGGGGTATTGTTGAGTGGGATAACGCATCAGACTATGACGATCCAGTGTACGACCGCACAACGGGTAAATACACTTACACCAAACGTGATAACTCATTTGATTTCCAAGTGTTATTTAATGCAAATACACGCTTTGGTAAAGGTGAGCATGAAATTTACTATGCATACGATAACCTAGATTATGGGTCGACACGTCCTGCAGGTAGTATCGGTTTACAAGGTTTCCGTGGTGCCCAGTATGAGTATGGTCCACTTGAAAACTACCGTGGTATTCAAATCGCTTATAACAACCTAGATGAAGTGATCAGCGATGGCTACGTGGTGTGTATGGACTATGTAGGTCCAGAGTCATCACAATTTGAAGTGACTGCATGGGCAGAAGTAATGCCATCAGCTGCAGGTCAAACACTTGAAATTGAAGCTAAAGCGGCAATCTCAGGTCTTAACGACATGACTTCAACGGCAACACTGGCCATTCCTGGCAACATCACTGTTGTAGCCCTTGATGACATGGTAACAACTGAAGAAACACCAATTAGCTTCGAGGTTCATCACATTGATGAGAAGAACTCGAAGAATGAAATCTCGGTAATTTCTGATGACGTAACCTATGAAGTTGATGGCGATACAGTCACGATTACACCAAATGAAAACTTCTCTGGTGAGACTGAAGTAACGGTTGTGGTGTCTGATATTGAGTATCCATCAGATGCTGCAAGCACGACCTTTATGTTAACGGTTGAAGCAGTCAATGACGCACCGGTAGTGGTTGTTGAAGCAAGTGCTCAGCAAGTGACTGAAGGCAGCGTGATTACCCTAGATGCATCAGCATCACATGATTTAGATAACGATGAGTTAACTTTCTCATGGGAAGGCCCAGGTACAATCGCAAGCCCAACATCAGCAATCACTGAAGTATCAGGCTTAACGGCTGGTGAGCATCAGTTCACTGTCACAGTAAGTGATGGTGTTGAAGCGATGGAACTTGGTGTTGCTGTGACGGTAACGGCACAAGAAACAACCGTGGTTCCTGAAGAAAAAGCGAAATCATCAAGTGGTTCACTTGCATGGTTAACTGTTCTATTAGCTGGTTTTGCTGGTGTTCGTCGCCGCGTAAAACGAGGCTAAGTACTCCCTAAGTATGTTATGTGACAAAGGGCCTTCGGGCCCTTTTTTTGGTCTAGAAAATCGTGTTGTATATTTTAATAACCAAAAAGAATAACTAACAACTGAAAACCTATGTAGCAAAATGTACAAGCTATTTTATATTTTTTTCAGTGTGTTAGTTTGAATATGGGGCGTAAATCAGCTGTCTACGCCGTTTTGTTGGTCAAAAAAATTATACAATAAAGCGCGCAAACGATATGATCGTTCCCGATTGGGTAAAGACTAAATAGTTTTTAGTAGTATAGAGTTGTCATAATAATTCTTAATTATGACATAAAGGTGAATTGCGTTAATGAAGAAATTGTTTGGCTTAGTGTGTTGTTTATCTGCATCAACTGCGTTTGCGCAGGCTGATATTAAACAGCAACAATTAATTAAAAAGTCGACAATCCATGCCAGCATCACAGTGGGTTACGGGGGCATTGAGAACCCGGTACTTGATGCCGATGACGTCACTTCGCCAATCCTGCCAAGCTTTGCTTATTATGGTGATAACTGGTATTTCGATGACTTTTCTTTAGGCTACAGCCTCTATGAAACAGAGAACTTTTACGTTGATTTACTGGGGCGCTTTAATGATGATGGCTTTTTCTTTGAGCTGGATGGGGTAGATAAACTCTATGCCACCGGTGTTGTTCGTTCGAGCTCTGGGCGACCGGCATTACCCACCGCATCACCGATTAACCTAACACCTATAGAGCGTGACCTTTCTTACATGGCGGGGCTGTCATCTGCGGTAAACGTCTTCGATGCAATGTGGTTAAGTGCAGCCTATGTCCATGATGTAACCAATGTTCATAATGGTTATGAAATCCTGCTAAACGGCTATCAAGTATTTGAACTGTTTTCTGGTACTGCTGGCATTGAGGCGGGCATTAATTACAAAAATGAAGAGCTGATCGATTATTACTACACGGTGAGTCCATCAGAAAGCAAAACCCGTTTACTAAGCTACAACTTAGAAAGTGCCACTAACTATTATTTAAAAGTAAGTTACGAATTCCCTATTAGCGATAGTTTCACGCTTGATTTCAAACTCAAACATACATGGCTTGATAGCAACTTAGCTAACTCACACATGATCAATAAAAATGGTTACTTCTCAGGTTTTACAGGTATTACTTACCACTTTTAGGCCAGCGAATGGTGATCTCTGCACCGCCTGTTTGTGAGCTGTTAGCTAAGCTAATTTTACCGCCATGCCAGCTGGCAATACGATGCACGATATAAAGTCCCAATCCATAGCCACTCGCAAGCTTATCTCCTTCACCTTGTTTAAAAGGTTCAATGAGCGCATCCGCATTAATTGGTAAGCCAGGTCCATCATCAGTAATGCTTATAAAGTAATAGCCTGCTTGTTCTGCACTGCTTATATAAATAGTGTTTTTTGCGTATTTTGTGGCGTTGATCAGTAAGTTTTGTACTGCAATAGCCATAAAGCTTGCTTCGCAATAGGCTGTCTCTACCTCAAGGGATGGCGTAAATTTAAGTTCTTTGTATAAATCAAATTTAGCAATTTCTGTGTTGATCAGTTTAGTTAAGTTAACTTTCTCTTGATTAAACACACTTTGTTGGTGCTCTAAGCGAGCGAACGATAGGTATTGCTCCAAGCGTAATTCAATCTCATCAATATCGCGTTCTATTTGGCTACTTTCTTGCGATTCCAAATCGGCAATCGATAAAGCAAAGCGCATTCGGGTAAGGGGCGTGCGAATTTCATGGGAAATAATACGAGATAGGTCGTTATGTAGCTGAACAAATTTATTGATGCGTTCAGACATATGGGTGAAGGTGCTAGCTAATGGCGCAATGGATGAGTTAGGTTTTATATCAAGCTCTATCCGTTGCGGTTTTTTGCTGAAGCGGTAAGCTGCGCGTTGTAATAGGCTTAAATCACGAAAGACCGGGCGAATGAACAACAAAATCATCGCGCCAAGTAAAAAGTAAAAGGCAAAAAATGCAAACCAGTCAGTCTTTGCTTGAGAAATCAAAGAAATGGGGCCAACTTTTTGGATGCTGCCATTACTTCCTTTTAAGTATATAAACTGCTGATTGTTTTCGGTGACGCTGATAATGCCATCTTTATCGAAACTGGCTTGTAATGAATTAGGTAATACAAGCTCATTTTGATTAAAGGAGCTGATCCTCGTTTCTTTTTGTTCTGCAATTTTCGCAAGCTCTGCGACACTGATTTGTACGCTGGGGATCTGTTCAGAAAAAAACTGATTATAAAGCTGGCCAAAAGCTAAAACTAAAGCAATTAAGCTTACTGTGATAATTAAATAGAGCTTAAAAAATTGCTGCTTCATATTTTTGAAATATCCAAGCTGTATCCTTTACCTCGTACAGACTTGATATCTAACGCTTCTTTTTGATCGCTAATGGTTTCTTTAAGCTTTTTGCGTAAACGGCTAATTTTTAAATCAATCGCTCGGTCAAGTCCGTCATACTCACGGCCAATAACATGTTTGAATAAGACTTCGCGAGAAACTGGTTGTGGGGTATTTTTAGCAAGGTAAGCAATGATTTCAAATTCACTTTCGTTGAGATTCAACGCTGTGTTATGAAAGTAGATATCGCGTTTTTTAGTATCGATACGCAAAATGTCAATTTGGTGTGAAAAGTTATCTTGGCCAACGGTGTGGGCAATAATCGTTTTTATCTTGGCGAGTAACAGTTCAGGCTTAATGGGTTTTACAAGGTAGTCGTAAGCACCTAGGTTTAAGCCCTTAATTTGTGATTGCACAGAATCCAGCGCCGTTAGAAAAATGACAGGGCAACTGTATTTTTCTTTCAATTGAGAAATTAACTCAAAACCATTGCCATCCGGTAGCATCACATCACAGATAATCAGTGATGGCATGAAGGTGATTTCACTGCTACGGTACGCCTCAGCAGTATTAAATACATCTATGGTATAGCCATGCTTTAACAAAAACGTTTGAATTAAGCTTGCTAATTTCACATCATCTTCAATTAAAAAAATATGCTGCATTATAAACTCCAGCCAAAGCGCCGTTTTATACGGTAATCTTTAGCTTCATAGCTTGCTATTGACAGTAGTTGTTGCTTAACAACTTGATTGTTCAATGGATTAATTAATTTGACCGTCAGCGGATGCTCAGTCTTAATCGTTAATTTCTCGACAATTAAACCACCTTGTTTGTAACACTGCGTATAGTGTGGACGCTGAGTTATCTCTAAACAAAGCTCTTTAAAGGGAGCAACACGAAAATGAATCTGTATATTAAATTCACAGGCTTTTTGTTTCGCGTCTGTCACACACACCGTGGGAGAGACTTTAAAAAAAGGTTGCTCGGGATTGTCATCACTTAAGCAAAGCGACGAAAAACAAAGACAAAAAAACAGTAATAGCCAACTTAATCGGTTTATCATTTAACCAAGTCTCTGTTTTTTAATAGTCTTTTTTTCAAAGTAACAATAACCATCGAAAGTTGATGTAACCCGCCCAACTCACTTTGAGTACTCATTTGTATGCCGCTTATTATAATTATTATTTATGCAGCCTATGAGTGGCGATTACACGATAAAAAAGCGGGTCTATCATACCTTATTTATCGTTATAGCTACAAATAGGTGCTATGCAAAGCCAGTATTTTCAGCCTATTGGCGTATTTTTTATTGCTCTAAAGTTAGCTTGTTGTTTTAAAAAGAAAACTGAATTTATATTTAGTTTTAGCTAATAGTTTTTCACTATCTTTTAGTCGGGCATAAGTGTTTACTATTCTGGGTTATTTGTTAATTGTTTCGTACAAATTGATACAATTTAAATTTTCCCTATCGAAACCACTATTTTAGCTGATGTAATTTAACATTTGCTGAGTACGTGATTAATAATTAACAGATTCGACCTCTATTTTCATTTTATCTGGTAGTATAGTTAGGTTATGAGTAGTTTAAGCAGTGAACAATTATGTTAAGTCCTTATTATCAGCAACATGCTGATTACGTTTCTATCTCACGTGAACAAGGCTGTCGTTTCGCCAAGTTAGTGGCTGATGATTTCAATCCGTTACACGATAAAGATGCTAAAAAGTTTTGTGTGCCGGGCGATTTACTTTTTTCGCTGGTTTTAAACCGCTATGGCATCAGTGAAAAAATGGAATTCACGTTTGCAGGTATGGTTGATGAAAATTCAAAGCTGACTTTCCCTGAAGGTGCTGATGAATTTGCGATCACCGATGGCGAAAAAGTCATGTTAAAAGTGAAACGTGAAGGCGCTGTTAGCAAGTGCCCTGAGTTAACAAATAGCTTAATCAAAAACTATGTTGAGTTCTCTGGCACGACCTTCCCGCATGTTATCATTCCATTGATGGGTAAGCAGGATGTGATGATCAACCCAGCGCGTCCATTGGTGATTTACGAATCAATGCTGATTAACCTTGATCGCCTTGATATCAGTGCACCTGAATTACAATTTGCTGAGCCTGATTTTGAGTTTACGGGCAAACGCGGCAAAATTACCCTTCGCTTTGATCTGTTAGAAAATGGTGAGAAAGTAGGTTCAGGTGAAAAGCATATGCTTGTATCTGGCATTCGTGATTATTGCCAAGCAACGGTTGATGACTTAATTAGTTTTTATAATCAACGTAAAGAATCACTTAAACCGGTGTAGTCATTACAGATTGTATAAAGGGCGCTTATTGCGCCTTTTTTGTTGCTGATGTTCCGCGTACAATAGCGCTTTTATAGCTAAATGTACTTCAGACTATGTCAGCAGCGACCTTTTCAGAATTAAATCTTGCCCCTGCATTGCTAACAGCCTTGCAAGAAGAGAACTATCACACTCCTACAGCAATTCAAGCGCAAACAATCCCCCTTATTTTAGCGGGTGCTGATGTAATGGGTAGTGCACAAACGGGAACGGGCAAAACCGCCGCGTTTGTTTTACCACTACTACACAATTTGTTATCTGCTGAAGTACTTCCAGATGCTGTCAAAGTCCTAATTTTAACACCAACCCGAGAGCTCGCTCAGCAAGTATTTGCAAGTGTAGAGCGCTATGCTGTGCATACGGAAATAAAAGCAGCACTGGCTTATGGCGGCGCCAGTATTGGCCCACAAATTAAAGCCATAAAAGGGGCGCAGGTCGTCGTTGCAACACCTGGGCGCTTACTTGATCATGTGATCAAAGGCAGTATTAAACTTTCAAGTATCAATGCGCTGGTATTCGATGAAGCTGATCGCATGCTTGATATGGGCTTTATTGACGAAATTAAACGTATCTTGCGCCATGTGCCAAAAGAGCGTCAAACCTTACTTTTTTCAGCCACATTTGACGACAGCATCTTTAAACTCAGTAAGCAGTTATTAAATGATCCTAAACTAGTTGAAGTGAATAAACGCAACTCAGCAGCGGTTGAAGTTGAGCAGCTAGTTTATGCGGTTGATGAAGACCGTAAGCGTGAGCTGGTATCACATATGATTGGCATGAAAAATTGGCAACAAGTATTGATATTCACTCGCACTAAGCAAACCGCTGATGTGCTTGCGAAAGAAATGTGTAAAGACGGCTTAAAAACCGAATCTATTCATGGTGATAAGAGCCAAGGTGCGCGCGATAAAGCACTGCAAAATTTTAAATCAGGTGCGACAAGAGTACTGGTAGCGACGGATGTTGCTGCGCGTGGTCTTGATATTGCCTCATTAAAGTATGTGATTAACTATGAGCTGCCTTATGTGGCTGAGGATTACGTACACCGTATTGGTCGTACAGGGCGTGCTGGTGAGAAAGGGATGGCAATGTCGCTGGTTAGCATCGATGAGCAGTGGCTGTTGGACGAAATAGATATCTTACTCGATACAAGACTCACGCCGCAGTGGTTACCAGGCTATGAGCCAGATTTAACCAAAGAGCCAAAGCAAGTTCGTAAAAATACGAATAAGGCACGTCGCTCTCGTGATAAAAAACGTATTTTAGGGCAAAAAAGTAGGAGACGTTCCTAAATCTGGCATATATTTATACTACCCTCCGGCTAAAGTTGAGAGTTTAGTATGTTAGAAGAGAATAAATGGACGTTCCGCCGCGCTGATAAACAGTTCTCCTTAGAAAAGTGGCAGAAAACAATTGATCTCATGACCGAGCTGTTTTCTGCTCCCGCAGGCTTCATCGTTCATAAAACAGATGATGTCTATCGCATTATCGTTTCCAGTGAGCAGCAAGAAAACCCTTACGATGCAGGGGCTGAATTAAGCGCTGACGATAATATTTTTTGCAAAAAAGTACTGCGTGATATGGCACCGCTCTATGTTGATCATGCCAGCCAAGATAGTCAATGGGATGACAGCCCGCTGGTAAAAGATGGCTTTGAGTCTTATCTTGGGGTGCCCATTAGTTGGCCAAGTGGTGATCCGTTTGGCACCTTTTGCGTTATGGATTTTAAACAAACCCATTACCAACCTAGCTTTTTAGAGTTAATCGAGCAGCTTCGCGATATGGTTGAAGATGACCTTGCACTGTTAGACAACTTTACGCAGATGCGTGAAATTGCCATGCTTGATTCACTGACCAATATTTATAATCGCCGTGCAATAGACCTGCTTTGCCAACATAAATTAAATATATCGAAACGTCTTGGTTTTGATATTAGTTGTTTATTTATCGATATAAACAGTTTTAAACCACTCAATGATACGTATGGTCATGAAGTGGGCGATCTCGCACTGATTTGTTTAGCTGACACGATGAAAGAATGCCTACGTGAAACCGATATTATCGGCCGCCTAGGGGGCGATGAGTTTATTGCGTTATTGCAAGTTCAGCCCGGTGATTGCATAGACAGCATCGCTGATAAGCTCAATACCACTTTCCAAGTGAATTTAGAGAAGCGTGGCATTCCTGTCACGAGTTTAAGTATTGGCTCAGGGGTAATAGCTCAGCCAAAAGAAAACTTTGCTGAGCTATTAAAACGAGCAGATGAAGATATGTATGAGAAAAAGCAAGCCTCTAAGGCAGCACGTTAAGCTATTTGCTTCTCAGCTAGGTTTAACTCCATGGTTGCTTTAAGTAAACGGTAAAGGTTAATTGACGCATCAATTTCTTCTTTACGGTTGGTTAAGCTCTCAATATTTAAACCTAGCGGTAAATCTAAATGCGCGCAGCTTTGTAAAATTAAATCGAGATTTTCGCGGCAGATACGCACTGATTCACTCAAGGTGTTTTCCGAATCTAACATACGGTATTTAGTCGCTTCTGGTACAGAAATACCTAACCACTCCATAAATTCCAAGGTCTTTTCACCACCACACGGGGTAAACGTTAGAATAATGCGTTTTGGTGCTGTGCCTTGTGCTTTACAGCTACGCGCATAGCTAGTGATCAAATCAATCGTTGCTTGGGCATTGTAAACGGCTTGCGAGATGAAAAACTTACAACCTTGTGCTGTTTTTTCAACTAAACGCTC
The DNA here is from genome assembly GCF_002964825.1 of Pseudoalteromonas sp. T1lg122. NCBI lineage: Bacteria > Pseudomonadati > Pseudomonadota > Gammaproteobacteria > Alteromonadales > Pseudoalteromonadaceae > Pseudoalteromonas > Pseudoalteromonas sp. T1lg122. Next base: position 574,360 of record NZ_PQCG01000032.1, on the reverse strand, counting down.
ATGTTCATTGCGTTTGCTGGCATGACGCTCGGCAATAGTAACGCCACCTAAAAACACATCATTGTCTTGCTTTGCTAAAGCTTTATACGCATCAGGTAGGCTCAATTTGATGTCACCATCAGATGATGGACTGCCTACTAGCACTAAATTTTTTAATTCAAAGTCATTGCGTGTTTCATTTAACCACTCACTAAATTCAGCTTCACCACGCTGAGCTACGCTTTTATATGTGATCACATCAAGTTGCGACAAGCTGCGTAGTAACTGACTGTATTCACGAGGATCGACAGTCTCTTTAAACGGAAAAGGACGGGGCTTTGCAATACGGCTACTTTCATCTTGAATGTCGTAAATGATTACACCGTCGTATTCAATTTCGTGTAAACGACCAAGTAGCTTTTGGGCAATGGTCTCAAGCTGTGCTTTATCAGTACCTGACTTTGGCGGTGTGGTACCAATTAGGTAGACGCCTTGATTGGTGTCTTCAATTTTCTCTTGTAATGATAAAGCCATAATCCTCATTCCAGCTCGTGCTAATGTCTATGACAAACAATATAGCAGCCATTTAGACGTCTAGATAGATTTTTTTCTTGAAAGTTTTTCAATCACTATGAATTTTACTCAAGTTGAATGCTGGGCGTTTCGCTAAATTGACACACCTGTTTACATAAATAATTGCGCTGACCCTCATATTTTCTGGCACTTTGATGCATAATCAAGCAGCAATGAAGATGAGAAAAATAACTAACAAGGGAACATTATGAAATTTAGATTATTAGCAACCAGTGTTGCTGTAACATTGGCGCTGAGTGGCTGCGCAAGTAATTCACAGTCAACCATGGTTAAAGAAGTCGAAATTGAGCAGCTAGTAAGCCAAGACGATAGCCGTGTATTTAGCCAAGATTACCTATTAGAAGAGCTTGAAAATGGCCTTCGCGTGATGGTAGTAAAAACTGATTACCCTGATGTCGTATCACTGCAGATTCCGGTATCGGTTGGTTCACGTAATGAAGTTGAAGCAGGTAAAACCGGTTTTGCACACTTCTTTGAGCATATGATGTTTAAAGGCTCTGAAAAATTTCCGCAAGATGTGTATTCAGATATTTTAAAGAACTCAGGTGTTGATAATCGTGCATACACAACCAATGATTACACTAACTACCACTTAAACTTTTCAAAAGAGCATTTAGATAAAGTACTTGAAATCGAAGCTGATATTTTCCAAAACCTGACTTACAGCGAAGAGCAGTTCCGCACCGAAGCGCTGACTGTAAAAGGTGAATATTTAAAGAATAATGCCAGCCCAATTCGCAAGTTACTTTCTGCCGTTCGTAACGAAGCATTCGAAAAGCATACGTATAAGCACACCACTATGGGCTTTTTTGAAGACATTGAAGCCATGCCTGATCAAATGGCGTACGGTAAAGAGTTTTTCGCTAAATTTTATAAGCCTGAGTATGTATCTTTAGTCATTGTTGGTGATGTTGATCCACAAGAAACCATGGCAATGGTGAAAAAGCATTGGGGTAATTGGAAAAAAGGGAATTACCAAGCAGATATTCCTGTTGAACCAAAACAACAAGCAGCAAAATACATCCATGAGAAAAATGATGGTTTACCAGGTCACTGGTTGCTTGTGTCTTACAAAGGCACGGCATGGGATCCTACTCAAAAAGACCGTGCAGCCCTTGATTTGATCTCGCAGCTGTATTTCTCTAACAACTCGGCACTTTATCAAGAGCTTGTTGTTGATAAACAAATTGCCAGTCAAATGTTTACCTATAACCCAGATACTAAAGATCCGGGTTTATTACATGTGTTTGTAAAAGTCGAAAACGAAGCGGACCTTGCTAAAGCCCGTGATGCGATTTACCGTACTTATGCACAAGCACGTACTGAGTTAGTTGATGCACAAAAGTTAGCGGATTTAAAATCTAACTTAAAATACAGCTTCATTAATGGCTTAGATTCATCACAGTCAATTGCTTCAACACTTGCAAGTTACATGCATTTTGAGCGCGACCCAGAGGTGATTAACCAACTGTACGCCACGGCTGATAGTATCACGCCAGAAGATATCAAAGCGGTAGCAAACAAGTACTTTGTTGATCCTAGCCGTACCACGGTGACAATGTCGGCGCTTGATAAAGTGGCGGGTTTTGAGCAAGAAGTTGATTTAAATGCCTTGGTTGCCAGTATCGAGCAAGCCCCAACAGAGCGTCATTTTAAAGTACTTGATAAAACCAATAGCTCACCATTAGTTGATGTGAACTGGTTATTCAATACCGGTGCAGCGGCTGATCCACAAGGCAAAAAAGGCTTAGCGGCACTCACAGCTGCAATGCTAGCGCAAGGTGGCTCAGAAACCATGAGCTACAAAGATATTCAAAAAGCGCTATACCCACTGGCGGGAAGCTTTGGCTATCAAATCGATAAAGAGATGATTTCTTTACGTGGTCGTGTACATAAAGATAATGCTGCGAAGTGGTATGCACTTGTTAGCGACCAGTTGTTAAACCCTGGCTTTAGAGAAGATGATTTTAAACGCCTGAAAAAAGAGCTTATTGATAGCATTAAAGCAGGTCTGAAAGCGTCAAATGACGAAGAGCTAGGTAAAGAAGTGCTATATCATCAGTTTTATAAAGGCCATCCGTATGAAAGCTATAACTATGGTGATTTATCAGATCTTGAAGCACTGACACTTGACGATGTAAAAGCGTTTTATGCTAACCAGTTTACTCAATCTAAGTTAACCGTGGGTCTAATTGGTGCGATCCCGGGTGATGTTAAATCGACTATGCTAAAAGATTTAACATCGCTTCCGCAAGGTAAAGAAAGCCGCTTAACGATCCCTGATGCGCCAGAACTTAAAGGTCATCATGCAACGATTGTTGAAAAATCAGCGCAATCTACCGCTGTGTCATTTGGTTTCCCAATCGATACAATTCGTAGTAGCGATGACTGGACAGCGCTTTGGCTAGTGCGTTCTTACTTTGGCGAACACCGCAGCTCAAACAGCTTCTTGTATCAGCGTATTCGTCAAACCCGTGGTATGAACTATGGTGACTATGCATATATTGAGTACTTCCCGCGTGGTATGTTCCAAACTAAACCTGATGCTAACTTAGGTCGTTCAGAGCAAATTTTCCAAGTGTGGTTACGACCGCTTCGTTCAAATAACGATGCGCACTTCGCAACGCGTACGGCATTATTCGAGCTTGATAAGCTGATTAAAAATGGCATCAGTAAAGAAGATTTTGAAGCGACTCGTAACTTCTTAATTAACTTTGTGCCACAAATGGTTGCAAGCCAAGATCGCCAGTTAGGCTATGCGCTTGATAGTGAGTTCTATAACACAGAGAGCTTTGTTGACTATGTGCGCGGCAAGCTTGAAAAGCTAACCCTTGATGATGTTAACCGTGTTATTCGCGATAACTTGCAAACAGAGAATATTCACTATGTGTTTATTACTGGTGATGGCAAAGACATGCAAACACGTCTAGCCTCAGAGCAAACATCACCTATGGTGTATAACGCTGAAAAACCAGCAGAACTTGTTGCTGAGGATAAAGTCATTGCTGACTATAAACTTGCAATACCTGCAAAAAATATCGCAGTACTTGATGTCGAAAAAGTATTTCAGTAATAACTGGATTAATAGACTCCAATCAATGCCCCTAATTAGGGGCATTGTTCTATGTTTAATGGTTCGATGTTATCAGCAAGCACAAGTTGGTTTCGACCCGCTTCTTTTGCTTGATAAAGCGCGCTATCAGCCATTTCAATGAGTAACATGGCATCATCATTGCTACTTGGGTAAATAGTTGCTAAACCAATACTAACCGTCAAGGGATGACCGGCAAGCTCTGGTAATTGAAGCGTATTCAGCGCTGCCATAAAACGCGTCACGAGTTTTTGTGCTTGATGGCTTTGCGTATTACCGAGTACCAGTACAAATTCTTCACCGCCGTATCTAGCGCACAAGTCACCAGGTCTGCGAGTATAATCTGGTAATAGTTTTGCCACTTCTTTTAAGCAAATATCACCCACCAGATGACCAAAGTTGTCATTAAGAGACTTAAAGTTATCAAGGTCGATCATCGCTAACGACAAGGGGTGCTTTAAACGTGCGCAGCGACTCCACTCTTGCTCATAGAAATCGTCAAAATGACGTCGGTTAGCTATTTGCGTGAGACCATCGATACGAGCAAGTTCTCGTACTTGCTGCTCGGCGATTTTACGTTCGGTAATATTTAAGTGGCTGATCACAACATAACCTGTTGTGCCAAGTTTTAAAGGCACTGCGCGCATCATGAACCAGCGGCTTTCGGTATCACTATGGCATGGGTATTCAAGGTAAAATTCGGTGAGTTGTTGATTGATAACTTGGTTTATTCCGGTGTAGGCTTTTGCACCAAATTCATCGCCATGGACTGCGGCTGATTTGCAAATAGCAAGGTAGTTTTGATCTTCCCATTGGGTGTTACACTGGCAATTATTCTCATCGCCAAAGGTCTGCCAACTACGATTTACAAACTTGATATCACCCGAATCATTAATCACCACAATATGCTCAGAGATCGTATCGAGTATTGATTTTAGAAACTCTTTTGATTCAACCACATTCGTTCCTAGCCATTGCCACTTCTTTAAGATTAGCAATAAATGCTGGGTTTTCACCGTGGTTTGTATAAATAACAATTAATAAGGTGTTGTCTTTTATTTATAGCTTGGCTATTTGAAAGTAGATATCTACAGATATTTGTAGGTGCTGATATGTAAAAACTGCCAGCACCTAGCTCAACGCTCAGTTCTGACAGTTATATTTTATTTATATGCTTGGAAATACTAAAGCATTGCGCCAATTTTAACTGCTAGCGCAAATAGCATGGTTGCTATTACAAAGCCGAACAGTGTGGCGTGGCCGCGTTGTTCTTTGGTCATCTTTCACTCCTAAAAAATAACAAATACCGTTGCCATACCAAGGGCAAAACTGACAAACGAAGAAGCGGCTACGATGGCAGCGAGATTCTGCTTACTCACTGCATGTGTTGTGCTTTGTTCTGATACTTCGTCATCGAGCTTAATGAGTTCACCTTGGCGTACTTCAAACACTGCACATAGGCTCATGGTGGTTTCTTTTGATGCCGCACCCTCTTTTTCAACTCGTTGAATGGTACGTAGGCTTACATCACAGGCATCGGCCAGTTGCTGCTGCGTCCAATCGAATTTAAGCCTAAGTGCTTTTATTGTATTGGGGTTCAGTTGCATTACTTACTTCCCAAGAAATGGTTCAATAAAAGTAACGACAGCGTAACCCGATATTGCGCCACCAAGAAAACAGCCTAAGGTAACCAAAGCCACTTGTTTTGGATTATCAGTAAGTGAGGTTTGAGTACTCTGTTTTACTAATTTACCGGCTTTATAAAACGAACATTCAACCTTGCCTGTGAGTATATTTTGCATCTCGAATTTGACTGTATAAGCATTACCTTGGTAGTTAAAGTCATGATTGCTTTTAAAGCCAAAGCTGCGCTTTTCACTCACCAATTCGTCGTTTACATATATTTTTTCTTTACCGCTCATGATGTGACCAAAGCAGGCGATTTGGTTATCACCATCTTGAAAGTAAAATTTATTGCCTAGCTTATGTGAGTTTAGTACGTCGTTTTTCATCATCGTTTCCTTGTTAAGTTGATGATGTAAATTTAATGATTATTTTTGTTTTTTACGCCGTCAGCGATATGTCAGTGCCTATTTTGGCATATGACAAACAAGATGTCATATCTGTCTTGTTATTGAAAAATAAGCACTTTAATTAAATAGCTCGCCTATCATCTTAATTTGTTACTGTCATATGAGTTTGCCTAAAAAGCGCCTATGAATCAGTAAAGAAGACGTTTGTTGTTCTGGTTATTAGATATAACCAGAACAAATAAACAACGGGTTAGTACATCTTGCTACAAATCCGTTAAACTTAAGGCTTAGCAGTTAGGTACAACTAGAAAGGCAATATTATGCGTCATGAAATTTGGCAAAAGCTTCGAGATGAAGCAAACGAAGTCGTTTCCCGTGAACCGCTTTTAGCAAGTCACGTTTATTCGTGTGTGTTGAATCATGAATGCTTAGGATCGGCGCTCAGCTTTATTGTGGCAAATAAACTTGCTGATGCAGTAGTATCGGCATTTACTATTCGAGAATTATTCGACCAAGCCTTTGTTAAATGTGACCTAATGCTGACGCATGTAGCCCATGATATAAAAGCAGTTAAAGATCGTGACCCTGCGGCCGATAGTTATTTAACTGTAATTTTGAATCTTAAAGGCTTCCATGCAATACAAGCACATCGACTCGCACACTGCTTATGGCTGCAAAACCGAAAAGAGCTTGCTCGCTTCATTCAGAGCAGAACCTCAGAAGTATTTGGCGTTGACATCCATCCTGCTTGTAAAGTTGGTCATGGTATTATGTTTGACCATGCAACTGGGATTGTAATTGGTGAAACAGCGGTTATTGAAGATAACGTATCGATTCTACAATCTGTAACCTTAGGTGGTACAGGTAATGAGCAAGGTGACCGCCACCCTAAAATTCGCGCCGGTGTTTTGATTGGCGCAGGTGCTAAAGTACTGGGTAACATCGAAGTAGGAGAGGGTGCGCGTATTGGTGCAAACTCTGTCGTGTTAAGTGCGGTTCCAGCGCACACGACAGTGGTTGGGGTACCTGCTAAAGTGGTCGGCAAACCGAGCTGTCCCTGTCCAGCAGAAAGCATGAACCAAAACTTTTTAGACGATGGTACGACTACCGCTAGTAATGCCTCTCACACCAGTGCTATGTTGTAGTTTTACACGATAAAAGAGCAATGGAATTGTCTAAATTATTCTTCGGATTAGCTGTTACAGCGTCATTTATATGTGGCGCTGTCGCTATGTCACTTTTTCAATCTACTCCACAACAGCCACACACTTATCAGCAACAATTTGTTGAAGAACAAATAGCTCAAGCACCAGAGCAGCAAGCCACTGCTATAGCGCCTGTTATTAATAAACAAGTTGTTGAAATTAATTCAGATAGTTCAGCAGCTGTTAGCAAAAGCGAGCTTGAGCAACAAGTCGCAGAGCTAAAGTTGCAAGTTCAAAACCAACAAGCGGTGATTGCCAGTTACCGTTCAAGTGCGATACCTCCACAGCAAATCGACTCACATCTAGATGAACTTTATACCTTGTTAGAAGAGCAATCTCGCGATGAGGCGTGGGCTTATCAAGTGGAAACAGCCATGAGTGATTTTTTAATCATGGCAGATTTACCTGTGCAACCACAGCTGAGTGTTTCTTCATGCAAAAGCTCGGTGTGTCAGTTTAAGCTATTACAACCAGAGGGTGTTGATGACTTGCCAAGTCATTATTGGCGCAACATGACCGATAAAATGATGGAACAAAGCTGGTGGAAGCAATTTAAATTTACCTCCACCACCTCAAGTGACGATAGTCTAACAATCATCGCAAGCACGCAGTGATATCAAAGATATCAAACAACTTTTGATTGTAGTTGACCATCAGCAAGCTCGGTGGTTATAAGCTCACCAGAGCTTACATCGTTAACTGATTTCACCACGCCACCGAGCTGGTTTTTAGTAATACTATAACCACGCGCTAACACACTGAGAGGGCTCACAGAATCTAAACGGCTCGCTTGTAATGAAAGCTGGTTTCGAGAACTTGAAAGTTGCTGCTGCATCGCTTGTGTAAGCCTTGCATGTAATTGCGCCAGTTGATGCTCGCTTTTCGCTAGCTGCTTTTCGGGTGAGCGTTGCATTAAGCGTGGTGTTAGGTTGGCAAGTGCTCGCTCATATCGCTGGATTTTGCCACGCATTGCGCTGTGTAAGGCCAAACTAAGTTCATCTAGTTTTTGCGTTTGTTGGTTAAGTTGATTGCGCGGATGGCAAAGCTGTAAGCGGTGTTCAAATTGAGTCGCGGTACTGCGCTTTACTGCTAAAGCGTGTTTAAAGGCGTGATTTAAGTGCCTAACTAACTGCGTAACCTTGTTATATAGCTCCTCGGTATTTGGGCTAACAAGTTCTGCGGCTGCAGAAGGGGTTGCGGCGCGAATATCGGCGACATAATCACTAATCGTGGTATCGACCTCGTGACCAACGGCGCTAACGATGGGTAAGTGACTGGCAAAAATAGCGCGGGCTAGTTGCTCATGGTTAAAACACCATAAATCTTCAAGTGAACCACCACCGCGTCCTAGTATGAGCACATCTACTTCGTTACGCTGGTTGGCGATGTTTATTTTTTCTATTAATTGGCTGTGGGCATCTGCGCCTTGCACCATTGCTGGGTAAATCACGACTTCAAGCTGCGGTGCACGGCGTTTAAGCACCGTCAGAATATCGCGAATAGCCGCTCCTGTGGCTGAGGTGATCACCCCAACACGGTTAATATTAGTTGGTAATGGTTTTTTGTGGGCTGAGCTAAATAGGCCTTCGGCAGCTAAGCGCATTTTAAGTGCATCAAATTCTTGTTTTAGTAAACCTTCACCCGCAGGGGCCATGTGTTCAACAATTAGTTGATAATCACCACGAGGTTCATACAAAGATACGCGGGCACGCACGGTTACTTGTGCACCATTGCTCGGGCGAAAAGTTTGGCCGCGATTATTGCCGCGCCACATCGCCGCTTTTACTTGAGCTCGGTCGTCTTTTAACGTGAAGTACCAGTGTCCTGATGCTGGGGCTATAAAGTTAGAAATTTCGCCATTTAAGATAAGCGATGAGAAGCCTTGTTCTAAAACATGGCGAATTTCCTTATTTAGGCGCGAGACCGTATAAACAGGCTGTGTTGAGTGCGTAAAAGCCATTAAAAACCCCAGTAAAAAATTCTCTGTGTACTTTAACACAAATAAATGAATAATTTTATTTACTCGTGCTCATAACGCTGATAAAATTTGGCCGCAATTCCTTATACTCAGATCCACATGTGAGAAGTTGCACTATGCTAAGAATCGCTAAAGAAGCTCTTACCTTTGACGACGTACTACTTGTACCAGGTCATTCTACTGTTTTGCCACACACGGCAAATATTTCAACTCGCTTAACGCGTGGTATCAATCTTAACTTGCCGCTAGTTTCAGCATCTATGGATACTGTAACTGAAGCACGCTTAGCGATTGCTCTAGCGCAAGAGGGCGGTTTAGGTTTCATCCACAAAAACATGACAATTGAAGAGCAAGCTAAAAACGTACGTAAAGTTAAAACGTACGAAGCGGGCATTGTTTCTTTCCCTGTTACTGTGACTGCGGATCTTACAATTGCTGATGCTATCGCACTTTCAGAAGAAAAAGGTTTTTCAGGTTTCCCAGTAACCGACGCTGACAATAACCTTGTAGGTATTGTTACAAGCCGTGATATGCGTTTTGAAACGAAACTTGAGCAGCCTGTTTCTACAGTGATGACGAAAAAAGATTCGTTAGTAACTGTTAAAGAAGGTGCAGACCGTGATGAGATCTTAGGTCTAATGCACGAGCACCGTATTGAAAAAATTCTTGTTGTTGATGATGCATTTAAACTAAAAGGCATGATCACTGTAAAAGATTATCAAAAAGCACAAGACAAGCCACACGCATGTAAAGATGAGCAAGGTCGTCTTCGTGTAGGTGCCGCTGTTGGTGTTGGTCCTGGTACTGACGAGCGTATCGCAGCTCTAGTTGAAGCAGGTGTTGACGTATTACTTATCGATACATCACATGGTCACTCACAAGGTGTAATCGACCGTGTTGCTCAAACACGTCAAGCATACCCAGATCTACAAATCGTAGCAGGTAACGTTGCAACAGCTGAAGGTGCGATTGCCCTTGCTGATGCGGGTGTTGACGCTGTTAAGGTAGGTATTGGCCCAGGTTCTATCTGTACTACTCGTATCGTAACAGGTTGTGGTGTACCACAAATTACAGCGATTTCTGACGCAGTTGAAGGCTTAAAAGGCCGCGATATTCCTGTTATCGCTGACGGTGGTATTCGTTTCTCAGGTGACATCGTAAAAGCACTTGTTGCCGGTGCATCATGTGTAATGGTGGGTTCAATGTTAGCGGGTACTGAAGAAGCACCGGGTGAAGTTGAGCTATACCAAGGTCGTTACTACAAGTCTTACCGTGGTATGGGTAGCCTTGGCGCTATGAACCAAAAAGAAGGTTCATCAGACCGTTACTTCCAAAAATCGAACGAAGCAGACAAGCTTGTTCCTGAAGGTATCGAAGGCCGTGTTGCTTATAAAGGTCCTATCGCGACAATCATTCACCAACAAGTGGGCGGTCTTCGCAGTGCAATGGGCTTAACAGGCTGTGCAACAATTGAAGAGTTAAATACTAAACCTCAATTTGTTCGCGTTACTTCAGCGGGTATGGGTGAGTCACACGTTCACGACGTACAGATCACTAAAGAAGCGCCAAACTACCGCTTAGGTTAATTACCTTAAGGTATTGAAATTACATGGGCTAGCTTTTGCTAGCCCTAATTTATTTATCATCTCCCTTTGGGAGAGCAGTTCCTGACTAACGAGATACTCCATGAGCAAAGACATTCACGATTCACGAATTCTCATTTTAGATTTTGGTTCGCAATACACACAGTTAATCGCACGTCGTATACGTGAGATTGGTGTTTACTGTGAGCTATGGGCATGGGATGTAACTGAAGAGCAAATCCGCGAATTTAATCCACAAGGTATTATTTTGTCGGGTGGCCCTGAGTCTACAACACTTGAAAACAGCCCACGTGCTCCTGAGTATGTATTTAATGCAGGCGTTCCAGTACTTGGTATTTGTTACGGCATGCAAACAATGGCAATGCAACTGGGTGGTAGCGTACACAGCTCTGATAAGAAAGAGTTTGGTTATGCGCAAGTTGAGAAAGTAGGTAATTGTGCGTTATTCGATGCTATCGAAGACCACATTACTGATGGCGGTGCTGGCGTACTTGACGTTTGGATGAGCCACGGCGATAAAGTGATGGAAGTACCAGAGACTTTCAAAACAACTGCTAAAACATCAACATGTCCACATGCGGCAATGTCATGGGAAGAAAAGCGTTTCTACGGCGTACAGTTCCACCCAGAAGTAACTCACACTCATCAAGGTCAACGTTTACTTGAGCGTTTTGCAATTGATATCTGTGGCTGTGAAAAGCTATGGACACCAGCTAAAATCATCGATGATGCTATTGAGCGTATTAAGCAAACAGTGGGTGATGACGAAGTTATCCTAGGTTTATCAGGTGGTGTTGATTCATCTGTTGTAGCTATGCTTATTCACCGTGCAATCGGCGACAAGCTAACGTGTGTATTCGTTGATAACGGTCTTCTTCGTTTAAACGAAGGTCAGCAAGTTATGGACATGTTTGGCAACAAGTTTGGCCTAAACATTGTTAAGGTTGATGCTGAAGATCAATTCTTAGCTGACTTAGCTGGTAAATCAGACCCAGAAGATAAGCGTAAAGCGATTGGTCATACGTTCATTAAAGTATTCGATGAGCAAGCTAAAAAGCTGAAAAATGCTAAATGGTTAGGTCAAGGTACTATCTACCCAGACGTAATCGAATCTGCTGCATCAGCAACAGGTAAAGCGCACGTAATCAAGTCTCACCACAACGTTGGTGGTTTACCAGACGACATGAAAATGGGTCTTGTTGAGCCATTACGTGAGCTATTTAAAGATGAAGTACGTAAAATTGGTCTTGAGCTTGGCCTACCTTACGACATGCTTTACCGTCACCCATTCCCGGGTCCTGGTTTAGGTGTTCGTGTACTTGGTGAAATCAAGAAAGAGTACTGTGATTTACTACGTCGCGCAGATGCAATCTTCATCGAAGAGCTACACAAAGCTGAGCTTTACCATAAAGTAAGCCAAGCATTCACTGTATTCTTACCAGTTAAATCGGTAGGTGTAATGGGTGATGCACGTAAATACGACTGGGTTGTATCACTACGTTGTGTAGAAACAATCGACTTTATGACGGCACGTTGGTCACACTTACCTTATGAATTCTTAGGTGTGGTTTCAAACCGTATCATCAACGAAATCGATGGTATCTCACGTGTTGTTTACGATATTTCAGGTAAGCCACCGGCAACAATCGAGTGGGAATAATTTTATTATTCTGACCTGAATTGGTACAAAAACGGCGAATTAGCTTGCTAATTCGCCGTTTTGTTTATTTAAGAAGCAGTTAAACTAAAAACTGTGTTTTTTTACTTTACCTTTGAAAAAAGCTCTATATAATTCGACGACATTGCAGGGGCGTAGTTCCAATTGGTAGAACAGCGGTCTCCAAAACCGACGGTTGGGAGTTCGAATCTCTCCGCCCCTGCCATTTCTTCCTTCTTTACTTTAATCGCAAATCTCCCTATATTACTTGCTCTTAATCATGATTGAGTTGTTATGAATCCAAGTTACGCTGCGATATTCTCTGTACAATCTTTAGAGTTAAATCAACACTATCGAACTGCGCCTGATATTTCTGGCGAACAGATGCCAAACACTCAACAAGAAACCCTCACGCTACCGTTACAGTTTCACCAAGATCTCGAAAAAGCGTTTGCGCCGTTAGTGATCACTCAAATCGTAAAAGCAGCAAGTATTAGTTGGCAACAGGGCTGTTTAGCTTTACCTAGCGAGAAGCTTAATAGTGAACAGAAAAAACAACTTTGGTCTTTAATCGGTGAGCAACTTGATAAGCTTTAAACCTGTAGATGCAAGCTATATTAGCCAGTTAATGGCTATTGAAAACGCCTGCCATAGTCACCCGTGGACAGAGAAAACCATGCTGTCGTGTTTAGCTGGGCGTTACTTTAACCTGGCTGCTTTTCAAGGCGATGACATGCTTGGGTTTTATATCGGTGAACAAGCGGGCCCGGATTACACCTTAATGGATATTTGTGTTGCGCCTAAGTATCAAGGGCAGGGCATTGCTAAGCGATTGTTAAATGCCTTTATTGAGCATGGCGAGCAGCACCAAGCTGAAAATCTCTTCTTAGAAGTGCGTGAATCAAATGCACCCGCTATTGGCCTGTATGAAAGCGCTGGCTTTTCACATATGTCGGTGCGTAAGAACTATTACCCAACCGCGACAGGCAACGAAGACGCTATTTTAATGGGGATGAGCTTTTCCCTTTAAGATGCCTCTTCAAGGGCATCGATAAGTGCGTTGTAACATTGTTCAACTTGCTCTGTTTGATTACTGCGTAATGCATTTTCAAGTTGGCCTGCGGTCTTATGAATTGCTTCAAAACTAAAACACCCCGCACTGCCTTTTAGACTGTGCGCCAATGAGCGGAGTGCTTCCCACTCTTTAGCACGATACAACTGCACAACTTGAGATAAGTAATCAGGTAGTTTTGAACGGTAGTTGTCGTTAATTTGTTGGAACTTTTCACTTTTTAGTAAGTTTTCCCACTTGTTTTGACTGTCTTTTTCAATGTGTAGGTAGCTTACAAGCACTTGCTCTAGAGCATCTTTGTCGATTGGTTTGGCGAGTGCTTCATCACAGCCAGCCTCTATGTAGGTATCGACATCGGTTTTCATTACATTGGCCGTAAGCGCAATGATAGGGCCATCATAGGCTGCGTGACGTAACATTTGCGTTGCTTCTAAGCCGCCCATGACAGGCATCTGCATATCCATGATGATCAGCTGATAATCATTTACCAATGCCATTTCTACTGCTTCAGCCCCATTTTTGGCAATGTCTGGCTCAAGCCCCCAAGTTTGTAACAGTAGTTTGATCAGTAACTGGTTATCTGGGTTATCTTCGGCTACCAGAATATTGGCATCAAAGCTATTCGCTGCGAATGACAGCTGAACGTCTTTACTTGGTGAGAGCTGCTCATAGCTATGAATAAAGCCCTCATTTTGTAACTGCTCGGCATTTAAATGAGCAGCAACTTGGACGGTAAAACAACTGCCGTTTCCAGGTTCGCTAATAAGTTGCACATCACCGCCTAGCAACTGGGCTAAGTTCTTCGATATACACAAGCCAAGGCCTGTACCACCGAAGCGGCGAGTGGTCGTCGCATCGGCTTGTTCAAACGGTTTGAACACCCGTTCAACCTCACGCTCTGACATACCAATACCGGTATCTTGAATCGCAAATTCTAAATGTTGTTTATTGCTGTTGTAACTTATATCGATTGAGATGCTGCCTTTCTCAGTGAACTTAACTGCGTTGCTGGCAATATTGATTAAAATTTGTTTTAAACGTGTGGTATCGCTATTAATGGTTTTGGGTACTGGCAGCTGGTAGTTAATATTAAACGCCAGTTGCTTTTCATTAGCCAGCGGGCGAATAATCGAATCAATATCATGAATAAGCTGCACCACATTGCATGGGCCGCGTTCAACAGCCAGTTTTTCAGCCTCAATTTTTGATAAATCAAGAATGTTATTAATAAGCTCAAGTAAGTGCTTAGAATTACGTAAAATAGTACTTAAATGCTGCTCATCATTCACCGCATCTTTGTTGTGCAGGAGCTGCTCTGTAAAGCCCATAATTGCGGTTAGTGGGGTGCGAATTTCATGACTCATATTCGCTAAAAAGCGGCTTTTCAGTTGGTTGGCTTGCTCAGCTTGGGCAATGGCCACTTCTAGCTTGCTATTCATTGCTTCGAGCGCTTTGGTACGGCTTTCTACTTTTTCTTCTAGGTGATGCTTATATTCCTCAAGCTCGTCTTGGTAATGACGAATTTGGTTCACCATGTGGTTAAAGTCGTTGAAAAGCACGCCTACTTCATCGTTTGTATGGGCTGGCAAGTACACAGATAAATCACCATCACCCACCCGATGGCTTGCAGCCCCTAATAATTCGACTGGGGTGAGGAGTAAGTTGCGCACCACTATGTAGATCAAAATAGGCAGTGAAATCACAGAGATAATTACAATTAACGCAGTAATTAAGCTGATGGCTTTACCTGATTGATATAGCAAATCTTTGGGAGTGGTTGAGATAAAGTAATCACCGTCGGTCATTTGTACCGCGTAGATAATGCGCTCTTCTTTGTCGATACTCGACAGTTCAATACTGGCTAGTTTGCCGTAATCAGCCAACCGCTTAATTTGTTCTAGCTCATATTCACTTAAATAGCTGCCACGTAAGTCATAGTCTGAGCTAAATAAAATCTGCCCCTTAGTGGTCAAAAACAAATTTAAGGTGTTATTAAATGGCGCTTCTAAAATGCTGGCGTTTAGTATTGATGGTTCAACATGAACAACAATAAACCCTAGCTGCTGCGGCTGTTTTAAGTAGTAATCGATATTATAAATGGGGTGCACAAAGTACAGGCTAGTTGAGCCATCTTCTTTGGGGATCATAAATTGCTGTTGACGCAAATTTGATTGCAGCACTTGATCAAAAAACGGGTAGCTGTCGGGAGCTGGGGTTAATTGACTTGAATAAAACGCATCGCTTTTACCATCTGGGGCAACATAGTTGATGCTTACAATATCAGGGTAAGCTTCTGAATAGCTGGCGAATACATTCATCAACTCGCCAAGGCGCTCAATATATTGATTTTTTGATTCGGGTTCGCGGGCTAAAAAGTCTGCCAATACCGGAGAGGTCGAAAGTAACCGAGTAATCGAATGAAATGAGTCAATGTAATTGAAGATTTTTTGCTGTTGCTGCTCAACAAAGCGACTGACAATTAGCTCAGCTTGTTTTTTTGTTGAATTTGTCACATTGGTTAACGTAAAGCCACCTAAAAACAACAAAGGTAAGATCACTAATGGTGTGATATACCATAATAATCGAATACTGAGCTTACTGGTTTTCATGACCTAAATTGATATCCCTCCGTGCAATTTATCAATAGTATGCGTTACAACTTGATTACACAAGCTTAGCAAAAAAGTGAACAACGAAAATAGCAAAGCAAAGGTGAATAATTACTTACAATCGCTGCTTTTTTGGCTAAGACAAACAAGGTATAATACTCGGCAATTCTATTTTATTTTTACAGTGCGCACCGAGCTTTATAATTTATAAGGCAGTTAAGTGCGCTTTGTTATGACTAAAAGCAGCTTACATGTCTAATTTAACTACCGAAATTAATAAACGACGCACCTTTGCGATCATCTCGCACCCGGATGCGGGTAAAACCACCATTACAGAAAAAGTTCTGTTATTCGGACAAGCGATTCAAAAAGCGGGTACCGTAAAGGGTCGTGGCTCAAACCAGCACGCAAAATCAGACTGGATGGAAATGGAAAAAGAACGTGGCATCTCGGTAACTACGTCTGTTATGCAATTTCCTTACAATGAGCGTCTGGTTAATTTACTTGATACTCCAGGACACGAAGACTTCTCTGAAGATACTTACCGTACATTAACGGCGGTTGACTCGTGTCTAATGGTTATCGACGCGGCGAAAGGTGTTGAGGATCGTACCCGTAAATTAATGGAAGTAACACGCTTACGTACTACGCCTATCGTAACTTTCATGAATAAGTGTGACCGTGATATTCGTGATCCAATGGAGTTATTAGACGAAGTTGAGACTGAGCTTAACATCGCCTGTGCGCCAATCACTTGGCCGATTGGGTGTGGTAAAGAGTTTAAAGGTGTGTATCACATTCACCGTGAAGAAACGATTTTGTATAGCACAGGTCAAGGCCACACAATCCAAGAAGTGCGTGTTATTAAAGGCTTAGATAATCCTGAGCTTGATACTGCAATTGGTAGCGAACTTGCTGAGCAGTTGCGTGAAGAACTTGAGCTAGTTGTCGGTGCATCACACGAATTTGACTTAGATCTGTTTTTAGCGGGCGAGCTATCACCGGTGTATTTTGGTACAGCACTTGGTAACTTTGGTGTGGACCATGTTCTTGATGGTTTAACTGAGTGGGCACCTGCGCCATTACCTCGCGAAACAGAAGACCGCCAAGTAGCAGCAACAGAAGAGAACTTCTCTGGCTTTGTATTTAAAATCCAAGCGAACATGGACCCTAAACACCGTGACCGTATTGCCTTTATGCGTATTGTATCTGGCAAATATAGCCAAGGTATGAAAATGAGCCATGTGCGTATTGGTAAGCAAGTCAGTATTTCTGATGCGGTAACCTTTATGGCTGGTGATCGTGAGCGAGCGCAAGATGCGTACGCGGGTGACATCATTGGTTTACACAACCACGGTACAATTCAAATTGGTGATACCTTTACACAAGGCGAAAAAATGAAGTTTGGTGGTATTCCTAACTTCGCACCAGAATTATTCCGCCGTATTCGCTTAAAAGATCCTTTAAAACAAAAGCAATTGTTAAAAGGCTTAGTTCAGCTATCTGAAGAAGGTGCTGTGCAAGTATTTAGACCACTTATTAATAACGACCTTATCGTTGGTGCGGTCGGTGTACTACAGTTTGATGTGGTTGTTGCGCGTTTAAAAGCAGAATACAACGTAGATGCGATTTACGAGGTGTCAGTGTAAATACAGCACGCTGGGTACACTGTGATGATGCGAAAAAATTCGAAGAGTTTAAGCGTAAGTGCGAAAGCAACTTAGCGCTTGATGGTGGTGATAACCTTACTTATATCGCGCCAAGCCGTGTAAATCTAAACTTATCGATGGAGCGCTATCCAGATATCAAGTTTAACCACACACGCGAAAACTAATACGCTAAGTCTGCTTCAAATTTAAGTGCCCGCATAGCGGGCCATAAAGGTAAAAATTACAATGAATATTCGTACTCTTTTAATCGAAAAAGCAATTGCTGCAATGGTTGCAGCAGGATTACCAGAAGATACAAATCCAGCGGTAACGCAAAGCACACGTCCGCAGTTTGGTGATTACCAAATCAATGGTGCAATGGGCGCGGCTAAAAAATTAAAATCAAACCCGCGTGAACTAGCACAAAAAATTATCGATAACCTAGACCTTGCTGATATCGCAGAAAAAACTGAAATCGCAGGCCCAGGTTTTATCAATATTCACTTAAAGCCTGAGTTTTTATCTGCAAGCTTAAAAGCGGCAAACGAAGACGAAAAGCTGGCTGTTGCACCACATGCAACGGCGCAAAAAGTGGTTGTTGATTACTCATCACCTAACCTTGCTAAAGAAATGCACGTAGGTCACTTACGTTCAACCATCATTGGTGATGCGGTTGTTCGTGCCCTTGAGTTCCGTGGTGATGAAGTTGTTCGTCAAAACCACATGGGTGACTGGGGTACTCAGTTTGGTATGTTAATCGCGCACTTAGAAGATCAAATCAATCAAGGTGTTGATTTAGACAAAGTGGCGCTTGCTGACCTTGAAACCTTCTACCGTGATGCGAAAAAACGCTTTGATGATGAAGAAGGGTTTGCTGATAAAGCGCGTGATTACGTTGTTAAATTACAAGGTGGCGATGCACACTGTGAAAAACTGTGGAAGTTATTCATCGCGACTTCTGTAAAGCACTCTGAAGAAGTTTACAAGCGTCTAAACGTAACACTTACAGCAGATGACATCATGGCTGAAAGTGCATACAACAGTGAACTTGCAAACATCATCGCACTATTAAAAGACAAAAACATTGCTGTTGAATCTGATGGCGCACAAGTGGTGTTTTTAGATGAGCTTGCTAACAAAGACGGCGAGCCTTCAGTGTTTATCGTACAGAAATCAGGTGGTGGTTTCTTATACGCGACGACTGACTTAGCGGCCTGTGATTACCGTTCAAATAAACTAGGTGCTGATCGTATCCTAATCTTTGTAGATGCACGTCAAAGCTTACACTTCAATCAAGTTGAGCTAACAGCACGTAAAGCAGGTTTATTACGTGATGAAACAAGTTATGAATTCTGCCCATTCGGCACCATGATGGGTGAAGACGGTAAGCCATTCAAAACTCGTACTGGCGGTACGGTTAAACTTGCTGATTTACTTGAAGAATCAATCACTCGTGCAGCAGCTAAACTTGCTGAGCGTGAGTCAGATTTAAGCGACGAAGAGCGTAGCGAAATTGCCCGTAAAGTAGGTATTGGCGCAGTGAAATATGCGGATCTTTCTAAGCACCGTACTAGCGATTATATCTTCAACTGGGACACAATGCTGAGCTTTGAAGGTGCGACAGCGCCTTACTTACAATATGCATACACGCGTGTTCGCAGTATTTTCCGTAAATCAGGTATCGATGCAGCGTCATTAACAGCTGACGTTGCAATCAACGAGCCACAAGAAAAAGCGCTGGCGCTTAAACTTCTTCAGCTAGAAGAAGTACTGGATCTAATGATCAGCGAAGCGACACCGCACGTATTATGTGGATACCTATACGAACTAGCAAGCCTATACATGACGTTCTACGAAGCATGCCCAGTTCTAAAAGAAGGCGTAGAGCCAAGTGTTCGTGACAGCCGTTTAGTACTGTGTAATTTGGTTGCGAAGACATTGAAATCAGGATTGGACCTGCTAGGTATCGAAGTAATGGAGCAAATGTAATCAGCTTCGTGTATTTCGCTTTAGCTGCGTTAATGAGTTTATTTAGCCTAAGTCACATACAAAACACGTATGCTCCTTGGCATAAATAAACTCACTGCCTTGCTAGCACTCCTACACTTGCAGATGATGCGCTTTGTAGGTTGGGTAGAGCGCAGCGAAACCGAGTATAAATCGCAGGCCCTAGACTCTAGGCGCTAGGGGAGTAGCTTGTAGAACCTAGAACCTAGCTTCGTAGGTTGGGTAGAGCGCAGCGAAACCCAACAAATTGACAGTTCAACAACCTTGATTAATCTTTAGCTGATAGCTGATAGCTGATAGCTGATAGCTGATAGCTGATAGCTGATAGCTGATAGCTGATAGCTGATAGCTGATAGCTGATAGCTGATAGTAGCGATAGAGGGAATTTTATGAAACTTGAAGATATTCGCCGTGAATATTTACAGGATGGTTTATCTGAAGACATGCTTGATGCATCTCCAATCAAGCAGTTTGAAAAATGGCTTGAACAAGCTGTTGCCACTAATTTGCCTGATCCTACGGCGATGGTCGTTGCAACGGTTGATGAACATGGTCAGCCTTCGCAGCGTATCGTGCTGTTAAAGCATCTTGATGAAAATGGTTTTGTGTTTTTTACCAATACTGGCTCGCGCAAGGCGCAGGAGCTCAAAGGTAATAACAAAATCTCTCTGCACTTTCCATGGCACCATATGGAGCGACAAGTCATTGTTTATGGTGAAGCTAAACCTTTACCAACAACGGCTGTGGCTAAGTACTTTTTATCGCGTCCTAAAGAAAGCCAGTTAGCAGCATGGGCATCTCAGCAGAGTCGTCCTGTGTCATCACGTAAGGTATTAATGGAAACATTTGCGAAAATGAAGCAAAAGTTTTCTGAGGGTGAAATTCCATTGCCTGATTTTTGGGGAGGCTACTGTGTTGAGCCTACTAAAATCGAATTTTGGCAAGGCGGTGCACACCGCTTACACGACCGCTTTATGTATCAACGCCAAGCCGATGGCAGTTGGCAGTTTGGTCGCTTAAATCCGTAAATGCGTTTTATCGATTCCCACTGTCACCTTGATTTTAGCGAATTTGATGAAACTCGCACAGAGCTCATCACAGCATGCAAGCAAGAAGGGATCGAGCATTTTATTGTGCCGGGCGTGAGCTTGGCACAATCTACAAAACTATTATCGTTTGCTAAATCAGAGCCAAGTATTTCAATTGCTTTAGGCTTACATCCTTATTTTTTATCTGAACACCAAACTCATCATCTCGCTGAACTGGAGCAGTTAGCAAAAAACCATTCAGGGCAGTTTATTGCCATCGGCGAGTGCGGACTTGATCGCAGTATCGACAACCTCGATAAGCAAACACAGCTTTTTGAAGGGCAAATAGAGCTTGCCAATCAACTCGCTCTACCACTGATTGTGCATCACAGACAAAGCCATGATTTAATTGCTCGCTCATTTAAGCGCTGCAAGCCAAAGTTTGGTGGTGTAATTCATGCCTTCTCAGGCTCAGAACAACAAGCTCAGAGTTATATTAAACAAGGGTTTAAACTTGGTGTCGGTGGTGTAATAAGTTACCCGCGCGCTGCTAAAACTCGTAAAGTCATAAACGCAATTCAGCCACAGCATTTAGTGCTTGAAACCGACTCGCCATCAATGCCGTTAGCTGGCTTTCAAGGCCAAGTTAATACGCCGCTAAAGGTGCGTGATGTATTCACTTATTTATGTGAGCTTAAAGGCGCGACAGGGGATGCAAAGCAGCAATTGGCTGCTGAACTTTATGATTCTTGCTCAGCGCTTTTTTTGATGTAACGGTTGATTTGCCAGTGTTTTAAACCGCGCCCTAGCTGCCAAGTAAAAATACAGGTGATCACTAACATTAATAATACTTGGCGACCTAAATCATGAAAACTACTGTGGCTGGTTGCAATAGAAGCCTGCGTTAAATAGGTAATTGACACAAAACCAATTGGTCTTTCATCATCACTTATCACTGGCTCTACAAATGGGGTTTTGAGTTTGCTAATACCCGGCGTTGAATCGGGTAATAAACCAAAGGTGTGGTGACTTTGCCAATTATCGCTGGCAGCAATTTGGATACCTTGTTGATCGTAAATCGTTGCCGCTAACACATACTCATCTTCAGCAATATGATTACATAACGCATTTAACTCGGGTTTGTTTTTTTCTTGCAGTGGGGTTTTTGCATTTAGTGCCATAAACTTGGTTAAGCTTATCGCTGTGCTGTCAGCGCTATCATAAAGTAATTGGTGGCTTTGAAAGCTACTATTCATGGCAACCCAACTTAACAGCACAAAACAGGCCGCAGCCAAGCTTAAACGCACAACACGTTGGCGATAAGTGGCTGAAAAGGGAATTTTAAGTTGGTTATTTTTCATAGTCACCGTATACGTTACTGACAGCTTTTAAATTTGATGGTACAACATGATAACTTTAACAGCCCCTTGAGTGCGAGTAGCAAATGCACGACCAAGGACAGACATAAGTCTAATGTGGAGCCACTATGTCACAGCTTAGCTTAGCTGCTACACCTTCAGCAAATTTAGCAGAACAAATCAGCCTAAATTGCTGGTATAAAATTGAAAACAAACACCTTATTACAACAGACTTTACGCCAAAAGCAAATCAAGGCGTGTTTAGTGTTGCCTTTGGTAATGAGCTTAATGCTGAGCAATTGCTTGCGATTAGCGAATTTTTAGCAGCGCAAGGGGCTAGCAATTTATCGCTTTGTTGCTATCAGCCAATTGCCGATTTGCCAGCAGCGTGGAGCTTTCATAGCGATACAACAAGCGTACTAAGTCCGCTGGTATTAGTTGAGTTTGCTAAGCAATTGGGGATTCAACTGGTGCAATTAACGAATCCACCCACGGTGAATGAACCAGGTTTATTACTAATGGATATGGACTCAACAGCCATTACTATTGAGTGTATCGACGAAATTGCGCGCCTTGCCGATGTGTATGACGAAGTTGCCGCTGTAACCGCGCAAGCTATGGCCGGGCAGCTCGACTTTGCACAAAGCTTAAAGCAGCGTGTCGCGAAGCTTGAGGGCATCGATGTAGATTTAATTGACGGCTTAAAAGCGCGTTTACCGCTTATGCCGGGCGTGAGTGAATTATGCCAATACCTAAAAGCGCATAACTGGCATTTAGCAATCGCATCGGGTGGCTTTGTGCCTTTTGCAGAGCAAGTGCAGTCACTGCTTGATTTAGATGAAGTGCATGCGAATACTCTCGAATTTAAAGATAACCGTTTAACAGGCAAGGTGATAGGCACAATTGTTGATGCAGAAGAAAAAGCCCGTGTACTTAAACGAATCGAACAAAAGCTGACTTTAAATAACCGCCAAACTGTTGCCATGGGTGATGGTGCTAATGATTTAAAAATGATGGCTGCGGCAGGGCTTGGTGTTGCTGTGCACGGTAAACCGAAAGTGGTTGAGCAAGCACAAACTGCAATTAATGAAGGTTCATTACTGCAAGTTGCTTACTTACTCACTCTCCCGTTAGATTACTCGCTTTAACCAAGTTGCTTTGCGTTTACTCATTTCCGTGATCAGCCTTTGGTCAATATCAAAATGGGTAAGCGCTTCTTCGGTTATATCAATCAAATCACCCACACCGGCTACTGCCCATAGCGCTTCTTCTAGGTCTTTTGCTTTGTGTAATGCGTACTGACTAATATATTTCAGCTCATTCGCTAAGTAATCAATATCTGGGCGGCCAGTCCGTGACACATACAAGCGAAACACAAAGACTAAATCGTTTTTCAGCGCTTTTTTCACAAACAAAGTTTGTGGTTTGTAGTCATCTTCACTAATACAACGACTGGTAATTGCATCGCTGATCACAGCTTGGCGCGGATCAAAGCGAACAAACAGGGTAAATGGTAAGGGGGGATCTTGGCGACTGCGGTCTTTGATTAATGGGGTGATCACCTCAGAGATTTGATCCGTTGATAAGAATCCATCAATGCTGGTTGTCTCATTTAATAACGCAAAGTTTTGCAGCAATACATGAAGAGGGCTAGGGTATAAGCCTTGGCCAATAGCGCCAGCTTTAAAGTGAGCTGCTTCTTTGTGTAAATAAAACGGAAATTGGCATACGCTTTTGGTCACCATATTTCTAAGTGCGGTCGATAATCCCGGAATTTTTGGGGTTTCTTCACAAACACGTAATTTGTCTTTGTTGTTATCGATTAATACAGTAAAAAACTTAATTGCCATATGGGGTAAGTCACCAATACGATGCACTTTTAAGTTCACTGTTGTCAGTGATTTACTCACTGCCATCACTTCATAAGCCAAATTTGTTAAATCATGCTTTTTGGTAATTTTTTGCAAATCAGGCAAGTTTAACTTAATGATATCGCCTTTTTTGAACTCAACCGGATGGTCACACTCTATTTGTAAGCCCATCACAGATAAGTCACGGGTGTGGCCCGTGATAAGCTCTTCACCTTGAGTAATAGAGACTGCGGTTTTGTACAAGTAGCGTTTATGTGCCCGAAGGTTCACATATTCAAGCGCCACTGGCTCTAAATGAGGAGGCGTTTTATGTTTGCTGTGACCAAATTGCTTAAGCTGATTTACTGCATCTTTATTGTAATCAAGTTGCTGGTACGTTTGTTGCTCAAACTTAGTGCCGATCGAGGTCAATATCAGTAGGTATTTAACATCTTTGATCAGCCCTTGCACCCGTGGTGTAGGGGGCTTATTAAGTTTTTCGATATTTTTACCAGCACTACTAGGTAGAGATAACGGAATGTATGAATCTTCCGGGTGGCTTGGCATCAACTGAAGCTTAAAGCATTGCCAGCTGTCTTTTTGGCTACCAAATCCGAGGAATAAATCTCTCAGTTGTGGCTGACTCTCAAGCTCAGTTCGAGTGGCTGAATAATAATAAATCTTGCCCGCTACGGTGTGAGTGAAGGTATACAGGTATTCTTCTTTTACGGCATCGGGTGAGCTGAGTAGATGACCTAAGCGCTGCTGATTGATAATGCTATATAAGCATGACAACTTACGTTCATCACAAAAATAGCGCTGAATAAAAATATTATTCTCAGTAGTGAGCGCAAGGCTAGGGTAAAGCTTATCGCCTTGTAAGCTTAAAAAAGTGTAAAACGAGGTAACACGTGGAATGTAGTATTGCTCGTAGCCTTTCGATACAACTGCATCCAGGGTATTGTCTAAGTTCACTTTATAGCGACGTTTGTTGCCATGAATAAAGCTTTCTAAGAACTCATCAAACTTTTCATTATTTTCAATAAAAGTGCGTTTTAAGCGTACATGATTGTACTCACGAGAGACTTTTTCTACCGCAACTACTTCATATTGAATACCGTTTTTTAAGCCCAGCTCAAAGTCTTGTTCTAGGCCGACTAAGCGCAGACCAATTAATTGGCCTTTTTTAACTTGATAGCGAGGCGCTAATTTTATTTTCGCACCACTTAGGGAAATATCCGAGGTAGATGCCGCAACTTTACTGTCTTTATCAAGCTCAACGGTGATTTTAATTGAATAGTTCATCCGCTCTTCGCGGCGACTTTCATAGGATGCAAACTTAATAACCTTGGCAGATTGTTCTGGGGCTGTACTATCGTCCGTTAACGCTTGTTCTGCGGCTTTTTTTTGCATCACTCGGTGATTATTTTCGGTGTTCATTACCGCTTCGTAAACGGCAAGTGTGTAACCACCGTGGCGTTTTATAGCATCTTCAAACACTTCAATGGCGGTATCGTCCATAAAGTGTTGCTTGCCATCATATTCGTAGGGTTTGACTTGTCCGGTTACTTGACCACGTAAATCAATAAAGCGTGCCACTGGCTGAGATAAGCGCGACATTTCCATTTTGATCAGAAACTGCTCTGGCTTAGTTAAGCTAGCTGTCTTTGATTTAAACAGTTTGTCGAACTGGGGAGTGCCTAAATGTGCCTTTAGTTCTTCAACTAGGCTTTCATATTTAAGCAGTATGTCTTCAGCCATTTATAAAACCATCACCGTCTATCTAAAAAAGTAGGTATACTAACGGGCTATTTAAAGCCAAAGCAGTGTAACTACTTTTTTATTTTATTCGTTATTGTTATATGTATTCGCCAATTAAATGGCAAGCACTGTAAAGTTTTATTTGTAAGCAAAAACTGTGCCCTTAACTATTTCTTAATTAAGCACTTAGCTAAATTAAGCGTTTTTCAGGGGGTCAAGTTACAACATATTATCTTTTGTGATTATAAAAATGACTCTCACTTAATCGTCTGAGTCATAAGTTTTACTTTAGCTATTATATGCTTGAAAATACAGAAATAGTCACAAATCAGCTACAAAAATAGGTAAGGCCGAATGGCAAAATCAGCAAAAATCGAATTTGTCTGCACTGAGTGCGGCATGAACTATCAGCGTTGGCAAGGACAGTGTAAATGCGGAGCATGGAATACGCTGGCAGAATTTAAGCCTTCAGCAGGGCAATCAAAACAAGCGGCAAGCCGTGCGGTAGTGGCAGGTTATGCCGGTATCGCAGGCGGTGGCTCAAAGAAAATAAATGAAGTGGCAACCACTGAGGCCGAAAAACGCCTTACCGAAATCGGCGAGCTAGACAGAGTATTGAGCGGTGGTGTAACGACAGGTTCAGTTAACATTATCTCTGGCGACCCTGGCGCTGGTAAAACTACCTTGCTCTCAGATTTAGTTGCACGTATGTCAAAACTGATGCCGTCTTTATACTGTACAGCTGAAGAGTCTCTATCGCAGTTCAAAAACCGTGTGAATCGCCTACGTTTAGATTACAACGAAGACGAGCTTTACTTACTGTCTGAAACCAGCGTTGAAGCCATCATTGAAGAACTTGATAAAAACAAAATCAAGTTCGCGGTGATTGACTCAATTCAGGCTGTGGTAACAGAAACGGCAAATGGTAGCCCAGGCTCGCCATCGCAGGTTAAAAGTGCAGCGCAAGCTTTAACACAATATTGTAAGCAAAATGATGTAACTATGTTCATCATTGCCCATGTAAACAAAAATAACGAAATTGCAGGGCCGCAAACACTCGTGCATATCGTTGATGCTTTATTGCATATCGATACCAACGATGGGCAAATCAGAACTTTACGTGCTAATAAAAACCGTTTTGGCGATATCGACACCGTGGGTATTTTCAGAATGTGTGAGCGCGGAATGCTGAGCGTTGATAACCCAAGTGAAATCTTTTTGTCAGGCTCGAGTACTGAATCTCCGGGCTCTGCAATCACCTGTATCCGTAAAGGTAACCGTAATTTACTACTCGAAATCCAATGTTTAACCACAGAAACCGAAGCTGAATTCCCGCAGCGAGTATGTGTTGGTTTAAACATGAACCGCATCAAGATGCTGACGGGCATTTTGCGTAAGCACACAAAAACAAAAATCTTTCACGACACTTTTTTCAACATTGTCGGTGGCTTAAAAATCGATGAGTCAGAAACCTGTATCGATTTAGCATTAGTAACAGCGTTATTAAGCAGCTTGAACGAATTTGTTGTACCCCGCACCACCTGTATTATGGGCGAGCTAAGTTTAAATGGTGATGTAAGACCAATCGACAGTGGCGTACCTCGAGTCAAAGAAGCTGCTCAGCATGGTTTTACCGAGATTTTTATCCCGCATCGCAATTACCATAAATCAATGGAAGGCCTTGGGGCGAAGATCACGCCGGTGAAAACGGTGCATGAACTATTGTCGTTAATAAACTAAATACAATTTGATACACTGATAAAAAAATTACACCAATTAAAGGAAATAAAATGAAGAAGTTAATTATTGCAGCGGTTGTTGCTGCGGCTGTCGGTGGCGTGGCTTACGCAAATTACGCAGCGACACAGGAAGTGAAAAAGGTGGTTGATAAGCAAATTAGTGCGTTATCAATTCAAAGCGGTGTAGATATTAAATACAGTGATATCTCAGCAAGTATTTTTGATAGCAGCATGCAGTTATCTGATATCACTGTTTCAAATAGTTTAAGTAATGAGCCAGTTGCAACTATCGACAGCATTGATGTGTCAGGTTATGAAGTTGATGCGATACCACCGCACACAGGCTTTGTGATGACTAACTTTCGTTTTAGCGATGAGTTCTTAGCGCAGCTACCAGAAAACTCAAATAACAAGCTAGCATCAACAAGCTATAACGTAAATTCATCACTTGATTACAATAAAGACTCAGGCGACAGTGACTTTGCACTTAAAGTGACTGCGAATGAGGTGGCTGATGTGAATTTCAATCTTGGTTTAGCTAAAACCACAGCGTTAATGGAAGCATCACTTGCTGCGAGTCAAATGCAAAATGAAGCAGCGGATGGCCAGCTAACCTTAGAGCAGCAATTACAACAGCAATCAAAGATGATGGCAGCACTCACTCAGTTAGAGCCGCGCCGTATTAATCTGTCGATAGCTGATGAAGGTGAGCTTAAAGCCGTGGTCGATAGCTTCTTAACTTCGCAAGGTATGACGCATGAGCAATTTAAGCAAGTGGTAGCTATGCAATTACAGCAAGTTCCTGTGAGTGAAGAACTTGCGGCAGCGATCACTAATTTTGTGAATGGCTTATCGTCTTTCTCTGTGTCGGCAAAATTACCTGAAGGTAAAGGCATGATGGAGATTAATCAGCAAATTCAAATGCTGATGGGTCAACCAGAAGAGCTTGCGAAATTTATCAACCTGCAAGCAAGCGGCGCATAATCTCAAGCCCCTCTGTAAATCTAGCCTTAAAGTGATGGGTGATTGAGCTTACTCACTTTAAGGTTGTTTTTTATCTGCATCACACCTTGGCTATGCTCTAAAAATTTTTGTGCTAAAGCTCTTTGAAAGCCTGTTTCTGCAATGCCTTTTAGTTCAACAGTATCACCATCAACAATCACTTGTAGGTTTTCAATTCGAAAATTAGGATTGCTTGTTAATTTCTGCAGTGCCATTTGTTGTAAGCGCGGTTGAGCCGATGTACTAGTCGTTAGCACGCTAGTATTGGCGCTTACGTTCGTTGCGCATGCAAGTAAAAAAATACAGCTTAATGATGTAAGTACTACGGTTAATTTGAAGCGGCTCATACAATTCCCTCGTTAATGTAGTCTGCTGTGAACTATTGCTGAACCAGTTACAATTATCATTCCAATATTTAACTTGTTGATTTTAATTGGTTTTATTTGAATTAATGGGGTGAGGGGGAATAAAGTGTGAACTAATTACACACTCATTAGGTAAAAAGGGTAGGGTACAAAAATGCCGAGGCAAGCTCGGCATTTTTTCAGTAAGGGTAATAAAGCTACTTTTTCTTCTTCGCTTTAGCTTTGGCTTTTTTCTTAGCCTTCATTTTTACTGGATCTTTTTTCTTTTTAGAGGGAATTTTTGCTTCTTTGTGCTGTGGCTCAAAGCCTTTAATCACTCGGCGTTTAAGCTTTTGCTCTATGTAGCGCTCAACCTTGCCTAAAATTGCCACGTCGTGTGCTTCAACAAATGAAATCGCAATACCTTTTTTACCAGCGCGGCCAGTACGGCCAATACGGTGTACGTAAACGTCTGCGGTACGAGGCATATCAAAGTTGATAACATGGCTGATATCAGCAACATCAATACCACGTGCAGCCACATCCGTTGCAACTAAGATATTATTGCGACCTGAGTGAAAATTTTCCATCGCTTTCATGCGTTTATCTTGTGGCATTTCACCGCGTAACCAAGCAACACGAAGGCCTTCGTTGTTTAATTCACCAATTAATGTTTCTAAGCGCTCACGAGTTTTAACAAACACAATCGCTTTATGAATGTCGTCACCATTTAACGTTTCAACCAACATTTTAAGTTTGTGGTCGTAGTCATCCGCAAGGTGAACCCATTGGTGGATTTTGCCTTTCTCTTTACGTGAAGATTCGGCTTCAAGGAGTGCCGGATCGTTTAAGATACGCTCCGCAAATAACTCTACGCTGTCACCTTCAAGGGTGGCTGAGAATAAGAAACATTGGCGACGGTTACGTGCTTCATCACAAATACGAAGCATTTCTTTACGAAAACCCATGTCTAACATGCGGTCAGCTTCATCAAGAATAAGCACCTCAACATTTTCAGCATGGAAGTTCTCTGTTTCAAGGTACTCCATTAAACGCCCTGGTGTGGCAATGAGAATGTCGTTATTGCTTTCGAATATTTCTCTGTGTGTCCCGTAGTTTATACCACCTGTCACAACCCCAATTTTAAGATGAGTTTGTGCTGCAAGTAATTCGCATTGCTCATGAATTTGATAAGCAAGTTCACGGGTTGGCGTCATGATCAATACGCGCGCAAAGCCAGGATCGCGACGTGGGAAATCAAGCAAGTATTGAATTGCAGGGATCAAAAACGCGGCTGTTTTACCCGTACCAGTAGGGGCAGATGCCAAAATATCACGACCTTGAAGAGCTTCAGGGATCGCTTGTTGTTGAATACTGGTTGGCGTATCAAAACCCATTTTATTAATGGCATTTAACAGCTTGTTATCGATATCAAATTCAGAAAATTGCATAGAGTGACATAAATAGAGGACAATTGAGCCTAATTATACGCGTTAACGCGGCTGTGGTGAATGAAAAGGTGAAAAAATGTCAGGCTTTGTGTTTAAACAATTTACGGTAACGCAAACACGCACGGCGATGAAAGTGTCGACCGATGGTATTTTGTTAGGTGCATGGGCTGATATAAATAAAGCTAAGCGCATTTTAGATATAGGCACAGGCACTGGATTACTGGCGCTTATGGCAAAACAAAGAGTGTCTGATGCAAGTGTGAGTGCCATTGAAATAGACACGGGTGCCTGCAGTGATGCCCGAGATAACTTTGCCGCTAGCCCTTGGCCAGAAATAAACCTTTTCGAAGGAGCAGTACAGTCGTTTAGCGCAGCAGAGCCTTTTGATGCGATCATCACCAATCCACCGTATTTTAATGGGAGCCTAAAAGGTGAAAATGATGCTCGAAATACTGCCCGTCATACTGACGGCCTTAGCTTCAGCGAATTGATAGAAGCGTGTACTAGGATTAGCCACGGCAAAACGCTTTTGAATGTGATTTTGCCTTGCGTAGAGGCAAAACAATTCATTGCGGTAGCTGAGCAGGCAGGCTGGTACTTAAATCGCCATTGCTTGGTCCGTACTACCGAGAAAAAACAACCAAGTCGCAGCTTGTTGCTACTCAGCCAAAACAACGGCGAATGTGATACATCATCGTTAACCATACATGCAGCTGATGGCAGCTATAGCCAAGATTATAAAGAGCTATGTAAAGCTTTTTACCTAAACATGTAATTATATCTGTGATTTTTGTATGGAAGGTGGTTGTAATTGCATGACTTCATCAAGCTGAATTTGCTGAACATATTCAAGCTCTAATAGGGCGTCTAACACGGCTTTACTGTGCGACTTTTCTATTTCGGCGCTGCAAAAATCAATAATGCTAAAGCGGCGTTTGATTAGCAGACCTTTGATGTCAGGTAAAGGCTCTGTGGTTTCAATTAGTACGCGGGTTGTTGGGCAAGGGTCGGCATAGCCTGAGCGTAATAACTTTTTTAAATTAAACAAGTTATCATCAAGCCGACCTAGTTCAATGGCGGCTTTAGCGCTATCAGGAATAAATAATGGCTCAGCAAAGCGATTTATTTTTATTTCGCCAATGGCGTTTATTGTGGCAACCTGATTACTGTCGTAACTGACAATATCACCGGTAATTAATGTGAATTGACTCATTGTGTTCCCTCGCAATGTGTTGTCTTTGTATGATCATAACAAAATGGTGTGATTAACCAAGCCCTGTTATAGTGCCAATGTCTTAAATTTTATACGAGTTTTTTATGTTACGTTTATCAATTGCTTTATCTGCCTTATTATTTTCTCAATTGAGCTTTGCCGCAATGACGCCTGTGGGTCTTTGGAAAACCATTGACGAAGAAACCAATGAAGCGAAATCTTTAGTACGTATTAGTGAGCAAAATGGTGTATTGGTTGGCAGTGTCGAAAAAATCCTTAACCCAGCTAAACAAGATGCAATCTGCGAAAAGTGTAAAGGTGATAAGAAAAATCAGCCTATTTTAGGGTTACAAATTATTGAAGGTGCTAAAGATGCTGGTGATGGTAGCTGGCAAGAGGGTGAAATTTTGGACCCAAACAATGGTAAAACCTATACCCTTAAACTAACTCCACAAGAACAAGGCAAGGTACTTGAAGTACGCGGTTATATTGCGTTTTTCTATCGTAATCAATATTGGCAACGCGTTGAATAACCATTAAAAAAGCCAAGCAATGCTTGGCTTTTTTATTCATGATTTACAAACTTTCGCTGTACTCAGTCATGACCTGTTCAACCCAGCTTGCAATACGCTCATCGCTGAGCTCGTATTGGCTGTCTTCATCAAGGGCTAGGCCTACAAATTGTTTGCCATCTTCGCTGAGTGCTTTTGAAGCCTCAAATTCATAGCTTGCATCGTTAGGCCATTTACCAAGCAAGGTAATGCTTTGATCACAAATTTCATCGTGTAACATGCCAAGTGCATCTTGGAACCACTGACCATAACCTTGTTGATCGCCCATACCAAACAGAGCCACGGTTTTGCCGTTTAGGTTAACATCTTTAATGTCGTCCCAAATTGATTCCCAATCTTCTTGCAACTCACCAAAATCCCAAGTTGAAATGCCGAAGATAACAAAATCAAATTGCTCTGCATTTTTTAATGGTTCATCTTTGATATTGTGAAGGCTCACGATGTCGTGACCAATAATATCGCGAATTTTCTCGGCTGCTATTTCTGTGTAGCAGGTTGTAGAACCATAAAATAAACCAATCTGCATCGTATTTATCACTGTGTATTTGCCTGATATGATAGGCGTAAGTTTACCGTAAGGTATAATCAATTGATACCTTGATAAGGATGAGAGTACGCGTGGCTGATAATAATTCACAAGCCCAAAAAGGTGTAATGACAGCAAATAACGCCGAACATTTAGAGTTATTTTTAGATACGCTGTATCTTGAGCAAGGAGTTAGCGAAAATACATTAGCCGCTTATCGCAGTGACCTTGAAAAGTTTTGCCAATTTTTAAAAGATAAAGACCTACTGGCTGTCCGCTCAGATGATATTGAAGCGTATTTAGCATACCGTGTTGATTTAGGACTGAAGTCGCGCAGCACAGCGCGTAGCATCAGCGCGCTGAAGCGTTTTTATCAGTATTTTGTGCGCGAAAAAGCCATTGCCGATTCGCCGATGGTCAATATTGCTCAGCCAAAAGCTGGGCAGTCATTACCAAAAACACTGTCAGAAGCAGAAGTAGAAGCACTGCTTGCAGCCCCAGATATAGAAGATGCAATGGGGCTTCGTGATAAAGCCATGCTGGAGCTGTTATATGCCACAGGGCTTCGTGTCACTGAGCTGGTGGGACTTAGAATGGAGCAAATTAATTTGCGTCAAGCGGTGGTTTTTGTAAAAGGTAAGGGTAATAAAGAGCGCTTAGTTCCCCTAGGTGAAGAAGCGATGTACTGGCTTGAGCAGTTTTTAAAAGTGGGCCGTTCGCAAATGATTAAACATGCCACTGACTTTGTGTTCCCATCTAAGCGCGGGATTGGCATGACACGACAAACTTTTTGGCATCGCATCAAACACTATGCTATTTTGGCATCAGTTGAATCGCCGTTATCACCGCATACGCTCAGACACGCGTTTGCAACGCATTTGCTTAATCATGGGGCGGACCTTAGAGTCGTGCAAATGATGTTAGGTCACAGTGACTTATCAACAACACAAATTTATACCCATGTAGCGAATGAAAGATTGAAGTCGGTACACGAGCAACATCATCCACGTGCTTAGTGCAAGATTTTTAAAGATGTACCGGTCTATATAAAAAATGATCAGGATATAGGATATTTATGAAAAAGTTAGTTTTAGCCACAGCACTACTAGGCACAAGCTTAAATGTGTTTGCCAATGGCGTATCAACAACAGACGCTGCTGATGCCCCGATTATTGCTAAGTTTGCTGAATTAGGCGTAACCGTTAAGCAAATCAATCCAAGCCCAGTGGCAGGCCTTAAAGAACTAATTACTGACAAAGGCGTGCTGTATGCAAGCCCTGACGGTCAATTTCTAATGCAAGGAACACTGATTGACCTTAATAACCGAGTCAATCTAACAGAACATGCACTGAGCGATGTACGTAAAGAAGGCATTGCTGAGTACGAAGATTCGATGATCGTTTATAAAGCGAAAAACGAAAAGCATTCAATCACGGTATTTACCGATATCAGCTGTGGTTACTGCCGTAAGTTACACCGTGAACTTGATGATTTCTTAGAAGCGGGTATCACCGTTAAATACCTTGCTTTTCCACGTGGTGGTTTACGTGGTAAAGGTTACCAAGATTTAATGAATGTATGGTGTGCTAAAGACCCTGCTGAAGCATTAACAGAAGCAAAAGCGGGTGCAGAAGTCGCTGCAGTGCCTGGTTGTAACGCACCAATTGCAGAGCACTATCAACTAGGTCAAAGCTTTGGTATGTCGGGTACTCCAGCAATTATTTTAGAAGATGGCACCATGATCCCAGGTTATCAATCAGCTGCGCAAATTAGCCAAGCGCTTGATGCCTTACCAAAAACATCTTCATAACTGATTTTTTAACGAAAAGGCCTATTTGTCGTAGGCCTTTTTTATTTGTCTTAAGCTAAGAAGTACCGTTTCCGACATGGAAAAAATAATTCAAGCTCGTCCTCGTGTTGATGATTCGCATCTACCACACCATTTACACCCTGTAATTAAGCAAATATATGCGACTCGTCAGGTGCAAAATGCCACCGAACTCGATAACAGTGCTGCGACATTACATGACTTTAAGTTGTTTAAAGATATCGACAAAGCTGTAGTGCTATTGCAACAAGCCCTCGCAGCTCAAAGTCGCGTGTTAATCGTCGGAGACTTTGATGCCGATGGCGCAACCAGCACAGCAACCTTAATGCAAGGTCTTGCTATGTTCGGCTTAAAGAACCTTGATTACTTGGTACCAGACAGATTCAGCCTAGGTTATGGCTTAAGTCCTGCGCTTGCTGAGCAAATAGTGACTATGCAACCCGAGCTGGTGATCACTGTTGATAACGGTATTTCATGTATTGATGGCATTGCCATTGTAAAGCAAGCGGGTATTAAGGTGCTGGTTACAGATCACCATTTGCAAGGTGAAGCCCTACCAGATGCCGACGCTATCGTGAATCCGAATCGCCAATGATTGTCAGTTTCCATCGAAATCGATAGCTGGCGTTGGGGTTGCTTTTTATCTGCTCATTGCTTTACGTAGCCACTTACGTGAACAAGGATATTTTCAGCATCAGCCAATGCCAAATTTGGCTGAGTTACTTGATATTGTAGCCCTTGGTACCGTGGCCGATGTGGTCGCGCTTGATGCCAATAACCGTACCTTAGTTCACCAAGGTTTAGCACGTATTCGTAGTGGTAAAACACGCCCAGGTATTAGTGCTCTCATTGAAGTGGCAAATCGCAATGCAGCCCGTTTAAGTGCCAGTGACTTTGGCTTTTCATTGGCGCCACGCTTAAATGCAGCAGGGCGTTTAGATGATATGAGTTTAGGTATAGCCTGCTTGTTATCTAATGATATAAACCAAGCACGCCGAATTGCCGGTGAGCTCGACAGCCTCAATCATGAGCGCCGTGAAATAGAGCAGGGCATGCAAACGGAGGCACAAGCTGTGCTTGACCGTTTAGCATTTAAAACTGAGTCAGTACCTGATGCCATTTGTTTATATCAAGCTGATTGGCATCAAGGTGTCATTGGTATTTTGGCTGGCCGCTTAAAAGAAAAGTATCACCGTCCTACGATTATTTTTGCCGCTGGCGATAATGGCGAAATCAAAGGCTCTTGCCGCTCTATTGAAGGGCTGCATATGCGAGACTTACTCGAGCGAGTAAATACACTCTATCCGCATTTGATCAGTAAATTTGGTGGTCATGCTATGGCGGCCGGACTGAGTATCAATGAGCAGTGTTTTACTGAATTTAAAACCGTGTTTGAGCAAATGGTGACAGACACACTCACTGAGGAGCATAAGCAAAGTATTTTACTTACCGATGGTGAATTACCTAATGAGTGCTTTTCGATGGAATTTGCCAACTTACTAAAAAATGCCGGCCCCTGGGGACAGCAATTTCCAGAACCAGTGTTCGAACATGTATTTGAAGTAATACAGCAGCGCATTGTTGGTGAAAAACACTTAAAACTGGTTTTAAAACATCAATCTGGACGGTTAGTTGATGGCATTGCCTTTGGTGTTGATGTGCGTGCATGGCCAGATACCGAAGTGCGTTATGTGAAAGCTGCTTATCAACTCGATATAAATGAATTCCGTGGTAAATTCTCGCTACAGTTGATTATTCGAGAGCTACAAAAAGCGACATAAAAATATCGTTATAATCGACATAAAAGGCTAATAAAACGCTCGGTTTTTTGTTAAAATCGGGCGTTTTTAATATTTGTAGATAATTTACCGTATTTATTGTCGATATCGGTGCGCGGTAAATCAGCCATTTTGGAGTAATGTACATGTTTGAAGTGAATCCTGTGATTAATCAAATCAAGGAAATTCGCGAACGTACTGAACTGCTTCGGGGGTACCTTTGACTACCCTCTTAAGAAAGAGCGGTTAGAAGAAGTTAACGCAGAACTTGAAGATTCAGCAGTGTGGAATGAGCCAGAGCGAGCTCAAGCACTTGGCCGTGAAAAGTCGGCACTCGAAGCTATCGTTGAGACCATTGATAATCTAGTGTCAGGTACCGAAGATGTTGAAGGGTTAGTCGAGCTTGCTGTTGAAGCTGAAGATGAAGAAACCTTCGCTGAAGCTGAAGCTGAATTAGGCGATTTAAACGCACAGCTTAAAAAGCTAGAGTTCCGTCGTATGTTCTCAGGCGACCATGACCAAAACGATGCTTACCTTGATTTACAATCAGGTTCTGGCGGCACTGAAGCCCAAGACTGGTGTAACATGCTACTGCGTATGTATTTACGTTGGGGTGAAGCAAAAGGCTTTAAAGTTGAACTTGTTGAAGCAACTGATGGTGATGTGGCTGGTATCAAGGGCGCAACTGTGCGCTTCATGGGCGAATATGCATACGGTTGGTTACGTACAGAAACAGGTGTTCACCGTTTAGTGCGTAAGAGCCCGTTCGACTCAAGTGGTCGTCGTCATACCTCGTTTGCATCGGCATTCGTTTACCCAGAAATCGACGATAATATCGAAATTGATATTAATCCGGCAGACTTACGTATTGACGTTTACCGTGCATCAGGCGCAGGTGGTCAGCACGTAAATACAACAGAGTCAGCGGTTCGTATTACCCATATACCAACCAATACGGTTGTACAGTGCCAAAACGAGCGTTCACAGCACAAGAATAAAGACCAAGCAATGAAGCAGTTAAAAGCGAAGTTGTTTGAACTCGAAATTCAAAAGCAAAATGCTGAGAAACAAAGCCAAGAAGATGCTAAATCTGATATTGGCTGGGGTAGTCAAATTCGTTCATACGTACTTGATGACTCGCGCATTAAAGACTTACGTACCGGCGTTGAAAACCGTAATACACAAGCGGTTCTTGACGGCGACTTAGATAAATTTATTGAAGCCAGCCTTAAATCTGGCCTATAACCACCAAGCTAAAAAAGAGCTAAAAAATGACTGATCAAATCCAAGACGAAAATAAGTTAATCGCTGAGCGTCGTGGCAAATTAGACGCAATCCGCGAAAATTGCCCAGCCAACGGTCATCCAAACCAATTCCGTCGTGAACATTACACGGCTGATTTGCAAGCTGAGTTTGGTGATAAATCGAAAGATGAATTAGTTGCTGAGCAGCACGTTGTATCAGTAGCAGGTCGTATCCTTGCTAAACGTGGTCCTTTCCTTGCGTTACAAGACATGAAAGGCCAAATTCAAGCGTACGCGTCAAAAGACGTACAAAAAGAATTAAAAGCAAAATACGGTCAACTTGATATCGGTGACATCATCGGTGTTAAAGGCGCACTAAATAAATCTGGTAAAGGCGACCTATACGTTGAAATGACAGAGTATGAGTTACTGACTAAGTCATTACGCCCGTTACCTGAAAAATTCCACGGTTTATCTGACCAAGAAACTAAATACCGTCAACGTTATGTTGACTTAATTACTAATGAAGCGACACGTGAAACCTTCCGTATTCGCTCAAAAGTTGTTGAAGGTATCCGTCGTTTCTTAGCAGATCGTGACTTCATGGAAGTTGAAACACCTATGCTACAAGTGATCCCAGGTGGTGCGTCTGCTCGTCCATTCGTAACACACCACAATGCACTTGATATCGACATGTACTTACGTATTGCTCCTGAGCTTTACTTAAAACGTCTAGTTGTGGGTGGCTTTGAGCGTGTATTCGAAATCAACCGTAACTTCCGTAACGAAGGTTTATCAACGCGTCATAACCCAGAATTCACAATGATCGAATTCTACCAAGCATACGCTGACTACATTGACCTGATGAACATCACTGAAGACATGCTACGTACTGTTGCGACAGACGTACTTGGTTCACCAATTGTTGTAAACACAACTAAAAACGAAAATGGTGAAGTGGTAGATTCAGTAGAGTACGATTTTGGTCAACCTTTTGCTCGTTTAACAATGAGCGAAGCTATCCTTAAGTACAACCCAGACTTTGATGCTGCAGTATTTAATGACCCTGAAAACCATTTTGAAGAGCTTAAAGCGTACGCGAAGCAAGTACACGTTAAGATCCCAGAAAACTGCGTATGGGGCCCAGGCAAGTTCTTATGTGAAATCTTCGAAGAGACTGCTGAGCATAAGTTAATTCAACCGACTTTCATTACCGCTTACCCGTGGGAAGTATCTCCACTTGCACGTCGTAACGATGAAAACCCATTTGTAACTGACCGTTTCGAATTCTTCGTAGGTGGTCGTGAATTAGCGAATGGTTTCTCTGAGCTTAACGATGCACAAGATCAAGCTGAACGTTTTGCGCGTCAAGTTGAAGAGAAAGACGCCGGTGATGATGAAGCAATGCACTACGACGAAGATTACATTCGTGCGTTAGAGTACGGCTTACCGCCAACAGCGGGTGAGGGT
Source organism: Pseudoalteromonas sp. T1lg122 (assembly GCF_002964825.1). Classification (NCBI taxonomy): domain Bacteria; kingdom Pseudomonadati; phylum Pseudomonadota; class Gammaproteobacteria; order Alteromonadales; family Pseudoalteromonadaceae; genus Pseudoalteromonas; species Pseudoalteromonas sp. T1lg122. Next base: position 535,718 of record NZ_PQCG01000032.1, on the reverse strand, counting down.
ATTGGTATCGACCGTCTAGTGATGTTATTTACTGACTCACCAACAATTAAAGACGTGATCCTGTTCCCACACATGCGTCCTCAAGCTGATTAATCAGCTAAAAGTCTTGAAAACGCCGCTTTTTAGCGGCGTTTTTGTTATCAGAAATTTCTGATTTTTATTGCGTGTAACTTAACTACTAAAATGTAATTACCTGATCTAAAAAGGAATGCTGAATTAGTCTTCCAACAAAGTTACTAAGTTGTAAAATTTTTCTACAAATCCCAAGGCCAATAGTATTATTTTTAGCCAAAATATGACATCATTGCGCAATTCTCGTTCAATGCATAAATGGACTTAATAATAATGACAAAAAAGCCTTCGCAGTTGCCAACAGATACAAATAAAAGCGAGCATCAGCGTGAAGTTTTTTACCGTGCCTGCATCGCCGAATTCCAACAATTGGGCTATCAAGATCAATATCTCGCAGAGTTAACTGATGAATTGATCCCATTGACGGGTCTTGAGCCATTGAGTGATAAAGAAAAAACGGCGAAAGGCTAGACAAAACTGAGTTGTTTTTGTTCGTAGTGGACAATCTATAACCATCTATACGATTTTCCTTGAAAAGTGTTTGACATATTTTCTGAAATCTTTATTATACGCCCCACAAGACGGAGAGGTGGCCGAGTGGCCGAAGGCGCTCCCCTGCTAAGGGAGTATAGGGTTTGTAGCTCTATCGAGGGTTCGAATCCCTCCTTCTCCACCATTTTTCCTAAAATGGCATGTCTTGAAAGTAATATGTGTGGACGCGTAGCTCAGCTGGATAGAGTACCTGGCTACGAACCAGGCGGTCGGAGGTTCGAATCCTCCCGCGTCCGCCACTTTTTACTTTAACTCTTGCTAAGAGAATAAATTAGCAATATTCAAATGTGCGTGTGGACGCGTAGCTCAGCTGGATAGAGTACCTGGCTACGAACCAGGCGGTCGGAGGTTCGAATCCTCCCGCGTCCGCCATATTTGAAACTCACATCGAGTATAAAGATACAAATTTGGTCGGAGGTTCACTCTTTCAAGAGACGTCCCGCAACCACCATATTTGAAAACTCATATCGAGTATAAAGATACAAATTTGGTCGGAGGTTCACTCTTTCAAGAGACGTCCCGCGTCCGCCATATTTGAAACTCATATCGAGTATAAAGATAAAATCATTGCAAGATTATAAAATGCA
>NZ_PQCG01000032.1:32002-534497 GCF_002964825.1 Pseudoalteromonas sp. T1lg122 | reverse complement strand
CTGCGGACGCGTAGCTCAGCTGGATAGAGTACCTGGCTACGAACCAGGCGGTCGGAGGTTCGAATCCTCCCGCGTCCGCCACTTTCTCTTAGAAAGTGACATAAGCCGACAAGCTGTCGGTTTTTTTGTGTCTTTAAGATACAGTCAATGCAAGACTTAAACATGCATCATCACACTGCGGACGCGTAGCTCAGCTGGATAGAGTACCTGGCTACGAACCAGGCGGTCGGAGGTTCGAATCCTCCCGCGTCCGCCACTTTCTCTTTGAAAGTGACATAAACCGACGAAAGTCGGTTTTTTTGTGCCTGCAATTCGCGTAGGTGTGGTTGTAGGAGCGACTTCAGTCGTGAATAAACATACCGTTTTATTGCACCTCAATATTCTTTGGGCGACTTTGAACCACGCAGCCGGAGGTTCACTGTTTCAAAATACGTCCCGCGTCCGCCACTTTCTCTTTGAAAGTGACATAAACCGACGAAAGTCGGTTTTTTTGTGCCTACAATTTGCGTAGGAGCGTGAAAACACGATATAAATCTGTAGCAGCGATTTTATATCGCGTTTATTATCGCAATATTCGTAGGAGCGACTTCAGTCGTGAAAAAACATACCGTTTTATTGCACTCATTATTCTTTGGAAGACTTTGAACCACGCAGCCGGAGGTTCACTGTTTCAAAATACGTCCCGCGTCCGCCACTTTTCTCTCAAGTAGATTAAAAATGACATAAACCGACGAAAGTCGGTTTTTTTGTGCCTACAATTTGCGTAGGAGCGACTTCAGTCGCGAACATCACGCTTCCACACAATTAATTAAACCCCAACTCAAAATACAAAAAATGCACCCCGTAGGCGTGAAACGTGTTTCGCGCGTATCAAGATGCTGTCGCCATAAATGATGATCTACACCTCTCACATCTTGCTATCTATTCCAGAATAAGCATTTCTCAATGTTAGGTTCATGCTCATGCATTATTTACATTTAACCGACAAAGGGTACAATCTCGCTAATACAATAATAATTAAACCAATATCCCTTGCGTCTATTTCACTTATTCTTTTTTTATTGCATTTTGCTTGGTTCGTTTGCTGCGCAAAGCGAGCCAGTTGTATTGCAATCAACACCATTAAACCAACAACAAATCCAAGCACTCAAATTTGAATCTCCTATTAAAGCAGATTGGTTGTTTAGTACTTACCAAGAGTCCGTTTTTAATTCATCAATTTTGGTCTTAGAAGCCGGTGATAAAAAGGCGCCGCCTTTGCTGCTCGTGCATGGTTTAGGCGTATTAGGTATGCAAGATTGGTTTGGGGTTATTCCTCAACTCAGTAAACATTATCATGTTATTGCGATTGATTTACCTGGTTTTGCTCACTCAGAAAGCCCCGAAGGACGTTACTCTCCTCGCAATTATGCTGTTGTACTGGCGGAAGTGGTCGATCACTATATTGCTGAACCAACCACGGTTGTGGGTCACTCGATGGGGGGCGCGGTCAGCCTGTATTTTGCTGGCAAATACCGGGAGAAACTCAATAAATTGGTGTTAGTCGACGCGGCGGGTATCTTACATAAAGTGGCATTTATAAAGCCTATCTCCAACATACCTAAGCCTAATACTAAGCTACCTAAATTTCTCTCAACTAAGTTAGCTCAGCTCAATGATTTTACAACCGGACTCATTGAAGAAGGAGCGATAGATTCATACCTGACAGAGTTATTACAGCGTAGTGATGGTGCATGGAAGCTAGTAATGGGTGAAACACCGAATATGAATGCAGCACTGAGTTTAGTTGAGGAAGACTTTAGCGAGATTGTCAGCAATCTGAAAATAGAAACACATATTATTTGGGGTGAAGAAGATGCCGTCGCTCCATTACGAACTGCAAAAGTATTGAACAGCCAGCTAATCAATAGTGATTTAGCTACTTTGCCTGATGTGGGTCATGTGCCAATGAAGCAACAGCCCAGCCAGTTCTTAGCTTTATTAAATCGAGCGTTAACTGGGGAAGTTAAAAAACCAGCCAGTGCAGAAGTTTCAGATAAACAAATCGAGACATTTCACTGTGAAGATCAGCACAGTCGCGAGTTTTCAGGCCATTACCGTCATATGATTATTGAAGACTGTAATAATGTGTTACTTAAAAATGTGGTTGCTGAATCTATCCGTATTAAAGATTCTTTAGTGAGATTAGAAAATGTAAGCTTATCAGGGGCTAAACTCGCTTTAAATGTTAAGCGCTCTGTGGTTGAACTAACCAATGTCACTATTACGGCTCAACAAGGTGTAAAACTGAATGAAAGCCGATTTGATGGTGCTGGTGTGCAAATCAATGCATCTGAGCATGCAATAAGCGTTGTCGATGACAGCAATATTATATTCTCGTTAAGTAGAATCCATAGCCCGATATATCAAGGTTTGGCACATGATGCCATAGAAGTAGAAAAAGGAATTATTGATGACCGCTTTAAATAGCATCCCTTTTGTTAAATTAGCAACGTGCTCGCTGTTTTGTGTCGCTTTACTAAGTGGTTGCAAATCAACAAAGACTGAGCAACAACAATATGCTGATCTACAAGATAGTTTTAGTTATGAAACGTACAGGGGAGTGTCGAATACCAGTGTCGATACCATTGCTTATGGTTATAACAAACTGCAAAAAGAACAGTTAGAGCAAATAGGTGCAATTGAGCCAACACTGACTCATGCCATGATGAGCTACATTTTGAGCCTTGGTGTAAGTAAAGATTTTGCAATTGCTGAAAGCGACTTAGCGCTTGCTAAAGCGACTGATATGCGGGGTAAATATTTAGCATACAGTGCTCAGTCTTTGGCTTTTTATAACAAAGGCTGGCGTAAAATGGCTAAACAAAAAGCTGACTTCATTCGCACCGATCCTTTGTTTGCGACAGTGAGCCAGAGCTATCCAAAAGAGCAGCTTATTTCTTATCTCATTATTGGCAGTGTTGCAGTACGTGATGGTGACCTAGCGACAGCACAAAACATGTTTTATGTGATTGGTGAGCAGATTGAAAAACCCTGGCTACCAAGCTTAGCAAAAGCGTTAACGGTAACCCTAAATGGCTCAACAATAGACTCATTAATCATGCTAAAAGATATCAGCACAGACCCCTCTTTAAACGGCTATGAACGTGAGAAAATAGCCGAACTGATGGATGTTGCGCAAAGTAAGTTAAGCGATAAAAAGAAGCGTCAAAAGATCACCCGTATTGCCGACGGTTTCTTTCTCGACCGCATTAAGGATAAAAGCTCAACGCTATATCGAGATTTGATCACTGACTTACAAAAATACACTGAGCAAGTTCTTTAATCTCTTAAGAAGTTGAGTGTAGTTTCACACTCAACTTCACCTAAATCCTCACTGTTTCAAATCCTTTACGCATTAAAACCGAGTTAATTTGCTTCACGGTCAATTTGTGTTAAATTTAATAAAATATTCCAAAAATAATAACAAGTGGGAATTTTATTTTATGTATGCGAAAGGTGCATATCAAAACAGGCTGGCTATAAGTTGCACCCTGATACTCTTGGCAGGTTGTCAAACTAGCACAAAAACAGCCCCGTTAACCGACCAACAATACTTTGAGCAGGTGATGTTAGCGCCTGCTATTTTGCCAAACGATTTAACGAATACCGGTTGTTTATCGCTTGAGAGTGAAACTAAGCTGCAAAGCTATAAATCAGCGGCTGAGGTTAATTACCAGCAAACAGGTTGGCAAAACAGAGTGGCGGCTGATTGGCAGTATTTTTTATCCCCAGAGCAACCGGGCAAGCTACTTCTAATCGATTATCAAGTTCAAGCAGGACAACTAGCTTACCGGTATTTAAGTGACGGCAGCCATAATGAGTTGTATGAACCTTGGAGTTCATCAAAAATTCAAGCGTTTAGCGGTGCGCTGTCAAAAGTAAGGCAAACCCATCCAGAGCTTGGTGCTGCATCTTTTGCCGGTGATACAGCACTGGCTGATTTGATCAGCAGTATTAATAGTTACGAAGCATTTGGTAAAGCCGATGGTAATTCAAATGCGATAGCCAGTTATTTTGTCAATGTAGCAGGGCGTGAATATTTACGTGGGCTTTTTAATGAAGGCTGGCTAAAACTACAGGATCAGCGTTTGTTATTTAACGGCGCATATGGCTCAGAGCAGTTTATGCCATCAGACGAATACTGGCATAACCCTGTCAATAATGAGCTTGATGCAAAGATAGCTCGGTTCAAAGCAAGCAGTGATGATCCGGGCTATTTAGGGTATCGTTGTGAGAGCTGTGGTTTAACGGGCAACAAAGCAATGACCACACTTGCTCAAGCGGAATGGTTAAAACGTCTGGTTAGTCATCAGCGTGAACCAAGTACGCAAATGCCTTATTTACAAGCAAGTGATGTTGATGTGCTACTTAACGGCACAGGTCATACAGATGAACATGCCCCTGTAGGCGGTATGATGGTGGGTATCAGTCATATCGTTACAAATGCATTGGCAAATGTTATTGCGCCCAATGATAGTCGCTCAGCAAAAGAAGTGCTCGATAGCGCAACGAATGGGCAGTGGCGTGTTTGGCAAAAAATTGGCTGGGGGCCAAGTGAAACGCGCTCCACCACAGAAACGGTTATGTTGGCACATGTGTGTTTAGGCAATTATCAAGGTGGCCGTGAGTTTACGTTTAGTGTGCAGCAGTCAACTTTGGGGGCCGACGAAGCCAATTTGCCAACAGTCGGTAAGCAAATGCAGCAAAAATTGCAGCATGCTTTTACAAAATTATTAGATTCACGCGTTCAATAAGAATTAAGGTACAGCTATGCGTCGTTCAATTATCGCTTTATCAATCACTTTAGGTGTTGCTTTTAGTACACCTATGCATGCTGAGGGTTGGCAATCAGATGTAATCGGGGTCACGCAGTCACAGCTTTCGCCTAGCTACTGGCTAGCACAAGGTGCATCGGCAAAAGTGATCATGACTGAGGCGCAAATTGCAGCCTTCAACGAGAAATTAATTAAAGAAAATAAATACATAGTTGATCCTCTTTCATTTCAAAAATCACTCACTAAAGACGAGCTAACAAGCGCCATTCATTCAGCAAGTTCAATTCCAAAAAGCCCGCGCTTTTTTACCGATGGCCGACAACTCACCGCGAAAGACTTTGCTAAATATCAGGCAAATTTAAACCTTAACAAGGTCGTAGATAACAATGAGGTACGCTTTGCTGTGGTCGTTAAGCGCACCGCATTACGTACTTTTCCAACCTGGGATCGGGTTTTAAATAGCGGCCTTGATCAAGACTTAGATCGCTTTCAAGAAAGCGGGATGTTTCCGGGCGAAGCGGTTGCTGTATTACATCAAAGCGCAGATAAGAAATGGTTGTTAGTACGTGCTTACAACTATCTTGCGTGGACGCCTGCCGAAGATCTTGCCTTTGCTGATGCAGATAAAATAAAAGCTTATCGAGAACAAGATAACTTTTTGGTGGTAACCGGTGCAAAGGTCAATACTGCTTATGTGCCAAACGATGAAACCCTCTCAGAAGTTCAGCTCGATATGGGAGTACGCTTACCATTGGTTGATAATGAGCAAGTACCGTATTTGCTCAACGGCCAAAATAGCTATGCTAGCCATGTTGTACAGTTACCTACTCGAGATGAGCAAGGCAAACTGGTTATTAAACCTGCAATGATAAGTAAAACTGCCGATGTAAATTTAGGCTACCTAGACTACAACGAGCAGAATCTCATTAAACAGGGCTTTAAATTTTTAGGCGAGCGTTATGGTTGGGGTCATGATTACAATGGCCGTGACTGCACTGGATTTGTTGGTGAAATTTATAAGAGCTTTGGCCTACTAATGCCGCGTAATTCAGGGCAGCAAGGCAGTAGTGAATACGGGCAAAATAATCGCTTTGATAAAAATACTGCGGCAGATGATAAGTTACCGACGGTTAAAAATATGGCGATTGGCGATCTAATTTATATTCCGGGTCATGTAATGATGTACCTAGGGGAGCATCACGGTGAGCCTTATGTTATTCATGACGTTAAAGGCTTAGGTTATAACAAAGGCGATGGTAGTTTTTATAATAGTGCCTTGAATGGGGTGTCGGTCACGCCATTATTGCCACTTAGATTATCTCAAGAAACCAGCTACTTAGATCGTGTTTATAACATTAAGCGTATTCGCTAGAGGCCATTATGAAAATTAAAGCTGTTCGCTTTGCAAAGCTCAAAGTGCCATTAGTTACCCCATTTAAAACAGCACTGAGAGAAGTGAGTTTTATTGAGGATTTAGTGGTTTTAATCGACACCGAATGTGGCCAAATTGGCTATGGCTCTGCGGCTTCAACACCGGTTATTACAGGCGATACTCATCAAGGAATGATCGCGGTCATTCAGCAGTTTATTGCCCCTAAATTAGTGGGGCAAGAAATCGAAAACATTAATCAGCTTACCCACATTATTCAATCAACGGTGGTTGGTAACAGTAGTGCAAAAGCGGCGTTAGAGTTGGCGGTTTACGACTTGTGGGGCAAGCTCTATCAAGCGCCTTTATATAAGTTACTTGGCGGTGGTAAGTCAGAGTTAAAAACCGATATCACCATTAGCGTCGATAACATAGATAAAATGCTTAGTGACTGTCAGCGAGCGGTTGAGCAAGGCTTTGATGTATTAAAAATAAAAATCGGCAATAACCTTAATCAAGATATTGAACGTGTAAAAGCAATCCATGCAGGCTTTGCCGCTAAAACGCAGCTGCGTTTAGATGTAAACCAAGGCTGGAATGCCAAACAAACTGTGTTTGCACTACAGCAACTAGAGAAAGCAGGCGTGGTATTAGAGTTGGTTGAGCAGCCAGTAAAAAGCAGTGATATTCAAGGTCTCAAATATATTACTGAGCGAGTGAATGCCCCGATTATGGCCGATGAAAGCGCCTTTTCACCGAAGCAAGTGATCCAACTTTTAGAGCTTGGCGCAGTTGATATTATCAATATTAAATTAATGAAAACGGGCGGTTTAAGCCGAGCAATTGAGATTGCTAATATCACAGCCCAATACCAAGCAGAGTGTATGATAGGTTGTATGCTAGAGGGCAGTATTGCCGTTGCAGGGGCTGCACATTTAGCCTCTGCCAAAGCGCAGCAAATCAGTAAAATCGATTTAGATGGCCCAGCCCTTGGTCAATATGACCCTGTGCAAGGGGGCGTTGAATTTAGCGGCCCACAAATACGCTTATCGGATGCCCCTGGTCTTGGCATTGAATCAATAACGGGGCTTGAACTAATTACAAACGGAGTATGGCCAGCATGAAAAAACTAGTCAGTCTTATTGCAGTTATGAGTTTATCGGCTTGTGCCAGCAAAGAGTTACCTAAACCTATTATTGATAACAGTCATCAACAGCTCGTCGTGGTGGTAGCCAATGACAGTGATGCCATTGATGCCACCTTGTATCGCTTTGAAAAAACCGCTGGTAGCTGGCAACAACAAGGCCAGCAACACGCGGTGGTACTAGGTCGTACTGGCCTTGCGTGGGGAGTGGGGCTGCATCCGGCACAACCGGGTCAGCAAAAACAAGAAGGCGATGGTAAAGCGCCGGCAGGTATTTTTGAGCTTGGTACTGCTTTTGGTTATTTAGATTCATTGCAAACGAACCTCAGTTTTCAAGCAATGACAGCAAATGATTATTGTATCGATGTGAAAGGCTCACCGTTTTACAACCAATTGGTTGATAAAGCACAAGTTGGTGAAGACGCCGTAAAAGACTCTTCAGAATGGATGCGTCGTGATATATACAGCCAAGATAACCTTTATAAAAAAGGCATTGTTGTTAAGCATAACCCAAGCAATATCAATGGTGCGGGCAGTTGTATCTTTATGCATTTATGGCGTGCGCCAAGTAAGCCTACAGCAGGTTGTACAGCAATGACAGAAAGCGATATGGATGCGTTACTTGCTTGGTTAGATGAGCGTAAAAAGCCGCTATTAGTCAGCTTGACCAAAGCGCAATATCAACAAAAGCAAAGTCAGTGGCAATTACCTAACTTAGCTAAATAAAAATAATAAAATAAAAGTATTTTAATTTTGTCATAATGGTGGAATAATATATTCCATCAGGGTTTGGGTTAGGATAATAAATGAGTGCAAATTACGCTTTTCTCGATTGGCTAGTATTCGCAAGTTACGGTGCAATTTTATTGCTAAGTGGCTGGTGGTTTAATCGCAAACGCGCTAACTCAAGCCAAGATTTTTTTCTAGGCGGAAATAGCATGCCAACTTGGATGGTGGCTATTTCTGTTTTAGCGACTTCGCAATCAGCGGCAACATTTATTGGCGGGCCAGATCAAGGCTATCAAGGTGATTTTTCATATATTGCGACTAATATCGGTGCGTTTATTGCGGCATTTGTGGTGTCGGCGTTTTTAATTCCAAAGTTCTACCAGCAAAAAGTGTTCACTGTATATGAACTGCTTGAAAAACGTATTGGGCCAAAGGCCAAGCGCCGTAGCGGCATGATGTATTTATTTGGCCGTGTGTTTGCCAGTGGTGCTCGTTTATACATGGCCGCTATTGCTGTGGCGATGATTCTATATGGCAATATCGATGCCGATAGTGTGGTTATCGCGACTTTAGTGCTGGCGCTGGCGGGTCTGCTTTATACCTTTTTAGGGGGTATTCGCAGCGTTATTTATTCTGATGTACTGCAAAGTATCGTTTATGTCAGTGCGGCAATTGCAGTTATTTGGTGCTTGCTTAATGTTATTCCAGCTGATTTTTCAACCATTATTGCAACGCTGAATGAGCCAAGTCCTGGTGCAGATTCAAAACTCGCGCTGTTTAAATTTGATTTAGACTTTGGCCCGTCAGGGGTGTTTAACATGGCCTCTGTGTTAACGGGGTTTGTGCTATTAAACATCGCCGCATTTGGTTTAGACCAAGATATGACGCAGCGTTTATTAACCTGTAAAAGTCCAAAAGAAGGCAGTAAAGCGTTATTACTATCGGTGGTGATGGTGATCCCCGTTATGGCTATTTTTATCTTTATTGGTTTGCTGCTTTATATTGTTTATCAGCAACCTGCACTAATGAATAACGAAGCTGGGCAAACGGTCGTACAAGAATTTAATGGCGAAAAAATCACTATCTTTATGTACTACGTATTAAACGAAGTACCAGCCGGGGTTAAAGGTTTAGTCAGCGTGGGTATTATTGCTGCGGCTATTTCTACTTTGAACTCTGGGCTTAGTTCGATGTCTTCAGTCATCGTACAGGATATCTATCGCCCGTATTTAGAAAAACATAACAAGCAAGTAAGCGATCATCACTTTGTGAAAGCAGGTCGTGTAGGGATGGCACTGGTGAGCCTTGCCTTAGCGCTGATGGCTATTCTTTGTTATTTCTGGCAGCAATACAGTGATATGCCATTATTAAAATTTGCGCTAAGTGTAATGGTGTTCTCGTACAGCGGTTTGTTAGGTGTGTATTTTACGACCTTGTTCACCAAACGAGGCAGTGAAGGCTCAGTGTTAGCAGCGCTAATAGCGGGCTTTATGGTGACCTTACTAATGCAGCCGTACATGATTGACTGGCTACTACCTGAGTCAATGCGTTTTTACTTAGGCTTTACTTGGCAGCTGTGCATTGGCACTTTGCTTGCGACATTGGTGTGTTGCCTTGGTAAAGCGGCGCACGAGAAGAGTGCATAAATGGCCGTACGCTATGTTTTAGCCATCGATGGTGGTGGCACCAAAGTGTTAGCAGAGCTAAAAGAGCAGGCAAGTGGCGCTACTTTTCGTGCCCAAGCGGGTTCGGCATCAATTTCGAATGATCTTGATTTAGCGTTAGAAAACATTGTTAAAGTGACCCGTGATGTTTGCCAGCAAAGTGGCGCAGAGCCAAGTGAAATCGTCACCGTTATGGGTGTTGCTGGTGGCTCATCGCAGAGTCTTGCTGAGCAATTAACAGTGATGCTCAAGCTGATTTACGAAATAGAATTTGCCAGTTTGCAAATTACCAGCGATGCAATTACGTCACTATATGGTGCTAATCTTGGTGACCCATGTGTGGTTATTGCTCTTGGCACAGGTGCTGTCGGGGCACGATTAAACGCACAAAAGCAAACTAAGTTGGTGAGCGGCTGGGGTTTTACCGTTGATGATTTTGGCGGTGGAGCACGTATCGGCCTGATGGCTGTGCAGCAATTATTAAACGATATAGATATTTACGATTTACCAAAAAGCCGATTAACGATTCGTTTGAGTGAGCAGCTAGGATGCACTCGTCAAACAATTAGTAGTTGGCTTAAACAAGCAAAACCCGCGGATTATGCAGCATTTAGCCCGTTGGTGTTTAGCTACAAAACGACTGTGAGGCGGCAAAAACGGTATTAACAGAGCACACCCAATCGGTGGTTCGGTTAATAAATAAAAGCCGAGGTAACTCGCCGTTACCGGTGATTTTAATTGGTGGTTTGGCGAAAGTCAGCCAACCGTTATTGCCACTGGCCTTACAAAACGAATTATCTCCTTGTAAGGGAGATTCATTAACTGGTGCCGCCATTTTAGCGGCAAAGCATTACCATGACATTATTGAAAAAGGACAACCCAATGAGCCCTGAGCACGTCTTTAAGCAACAACGTGAGTTACTCGAAGAGTTAAACGGTATTGTCTCTGAAGGACAAAACCCAGACACTTTGGATATCGATCTGCTCAGCTCCACTGAGATCCTCACTAAAATCAATAATGAAGATCACAAAGTAGCGGGTGCCGTGAAACTTGTGATCCCACAAATTAGTGAAGCTGTCGATCATGTCGTTGAAGCATTTCAACAAGGTGGCAGGTTAATTTACATTGGTGCTGGCACCAGTGGTCGTTTGGGTATTTTGGATGCGGTTGAATGTGCGCCTACCTATAGCGTAAGCGATCAGCAAGTGCTTGGTATTATTGCTGGTGGTGACACCGCGGTTAAAAAAGCCGTAGAAGGCGCTGAAGATAGCACTACGTTTGCTATTGAAGACTTAAAAAATGCCAATTTAACCAGTAAAGATGTTGTGGTTGGCATTGCCGCCAGCGGTCGAACTCCTTATGTTTGCTCGGCAATTGAATACGCTAAATCACTTGGTTGTGTCACTGTGGGTGTCACTTGTAACCCTGATTCAGCGGTGATGCGTTTACCACAAATCGGCATTTGCCCCGTGGTGGGTGCAGAAGCTGTAACTGGCTCTACACGTATGAAATCGGGCACGGCACAAAAACTCGTACTGAATATGCTAAGCACAGCTAGCATGATCCGCACAGGTAAGGTGTATAAAAACCTGATGGTTGATGTAAATGCTAGTAATGAAAAGCTGCACGCTCGTGCTATTCGTATTGTGATGCAAGCAACAGATTGTACACAGCAGCAAGCAGTGGATGCATTAAAGCAAGCCGAGCAAAGCGCAAAACTGGCTATTTTAATTGTGTTAACCGGAAAACCAGCTCCTGAAGCAAAACAGTTATTGTCAAAAGCGGGTGGCTTTTTACGTAAGGCGGTTGAAGAATAATGCGTTTTTTAACTGTTTTATTTGTTAGTTGTCTAGCGCTTTTAGGTTGCCAAGAAACACCTGAACAAGCGCCTAAAAATGCACAGCCTTTACAGGTGGGCGCAGCCAATTTTCAAGCTTATGTACCTGCATTAACAGGGAAACGTGTTGGCTTGGTCGTTAATCAGACATCAGTGGTGAATGGTCAACATTTGGTTGATGCCTTACTTGATAAAGGCGTTGTCGTTAGCAAAATATTTGCTCCAGAGCATGGCTTTCGCGGCGACCATGACGCTGGTGCTCACGTTAAAAGCACAGTAGATGCTAAAACCGGCATTGATGTTGTGTCGATTTATGGCAGTAATAAAAAGCCAAGCCCTGAGATGCTTGCTGATTTAGACGTCATTATTTTTGATATTCAAGATGTTGGTGTTCGTTTTTACACTTATATCAGCTCAATGCACTACGTAATGGAAGCTGCCGCTGAAAATGGTAAACAGGTTGTGGTACTCGATAGACCAAACCCAAATATAGCCTATGTGGATGGACCTATCCTTGACCCAAAATTTCGCTCATTTGTTGGCATGCACGAAATTCCTGTTTTACACGGTATGACAGTGGCTGAACTTGCTCAAATGATCAAAGGTGAAGGCTGGATAAATGACGCTGATAAGCTTGAACTAAGTGTCGTGCCTGTTGCAAATTATGACCGTACTATGGCTTATGAGCTACCAATAAAGCCAAGCCCTAACTTACCGAATGCTCAATCAATTGCGCTATATCCATCTTTGTGTTTCTTTGAAGCAACGCCTGTAACTATTGGCCGTGGTACTGATTTTCCGTTTCAAGTTGTTGGTTACTCGCCAGTTAAACTCGGCGAATTTAGCTTTACGCCTAGGGCGATTAAAGGCGCTTCAATGCACCCTAAATTCAAAGGGGTCGAAGTATTTGGTCAAGACTTACGAGATGCTGATATTCATGGCCTAGATTTAAGCTTGTTTATTTCGGCTTATCAAAAGCTAAGTGCGAATGATCAAACGTTTTTTGAACGCGCTGATTTTATGGATAAACTTGCAGGGACTGATAAATTGCGTTTAGCCATTGAAGCCGGCCAAACAGAGCAACAAATAAAGCAAAGCTGGCAAGCCGATTTAAGTGCTTATAAACGCAAGCGCTCCGCGTATTTGCTGTATCAATAATACCTAACTAGCTAACTAACAACGAGGCGCTTGCCTCGTTTTTTTATGCCTATAAAAAGCTATGCTTTATTCATGAACTTGATTTGTAAGGATATACCATGAAAGTTCATTTACTTGCCGTATTTGCATTACTTGCTGGCTGCTCATAACTCCCAAACAGTACAACAAGTAACTCAACCGATGTACTTGACCTTCGAGATGATAAAAACGCAGCAGAGCAGCTGTGGATGCTTAAACACGCAACAAAGCCCAGTTATCCTAAAGCAGCAGAAATTGCCAAACAGACGGGCTGTGCGCGCTTTTTAATTACCATAAATAAACAAGGTAATACCACCGATATCCGTTTTGTAGAGAGCTTCCCAGAAGGGCTATTTGTCGATGTGTCGCGAGAGTCGCTTAAAAATTGGCAGTGGCAGGCAAGTACAAGTAACAGTGAGTCGCGAGCGACAACCCGAACGGTACAGCTCGACTACTTTATGAAAGAAGCGACTAATATGGATGCAGCAAAAGCATTTTGTACAATTTAAGCTTTTACTGTTTTTGAGGCATAAAAAAGGGCCGCAATGGCGGCCCCCAACAGGATTGATTAACTTAGAACTTGAAGTTAAACGACAGCTGCACGCGACGTGGGCTGTAGTAGTTACGATACTCACCAAAGGTTTCTGACGAGACATAAGGGTTATTGTTATAACCTGTTTGACGGTCAAATACGTTAAAGATATCAGCGCGGAATTGTAATTCCATGTCACCTGAGAATCTAAAGTCTTGGGTGTAGTTTAAGTCAAGTTGCCAATGGCTTGGGCTACGACGACTACCTGCAGGCTCGCTGTAGCGCGTGGTGCCACTTGAGTAACCGTAGATTGAACCATCCCATGCTTCCCAAGGTTTACCCGACTGGAATACAAAGTATGCACCGATGTTCGCATCCCATGGCACAGTGTAGTAACCATACACTTTTACTTTATGCGGTTTATCACCTGATAGTGTGCCGTATTTGTAATCCCAAGGGTAACGACCGCGGCCATCACCATAGTTCGATGAACCAATGAAGGTATTAGCATCTGTTGTTGCGGTAGTGTTATCTTGGTCGAAGTTACCGTAATAATGACTCCAAACATAAGAAGCATTGATGTAGCTGTTTTCACCTAAGTATTCAGCTTCGATGCTAGCTTCCCAATATTTAGTCTCACCACCATCTACTTCAGCGATAACATAAGATGAACCACCAATTTCATTACGGATGTCATCTAGGTTATCTACATATAAACCTTTGTCTGCAATATGTTGTGGCACGCCTTCAGCATCAACACCAGAGTAGTCAGTTAAGCGCGCATTATTTGGCATATCTTCCCAGAAATGCGACGCCTTACGGTGACGTACGTGAGCACGTAACACTAAATCAGAACCCACATATTTAGTGGTACCAAGTGTAAACTCTTTGATTTGACGAGGTGTTAAGTCATCAGCAAATACTTTACCTGATGAACCTTGGCGCGGCTCTGCATAAATTACGTTACCCGCTTCATCAAATTCAACTTCAATTTCGGCACGGGTATTACGGTCCCAAGATGCAGCACGTGCAAGAGAGCTTGCTTCAGGGTTATACATTGAGAAGTTTGCAAATACTGAGTCTTGATCTGCATAATTCCAAGTTGCACCTAAACGCGGTTGGATCATATCTGACCAATCTGTTTGGTACATTTTGTACTTTTCGCCAGGTGCTAATTCATAGCCCGAGATGGTACCAGATGCCGATTTAAGACCTTGGCCATACCAAGTATCGCGGCTCACCAACACACCGATGTTGTAAGTCCAATCACCTACTTCAATGGTATCGTTGATTTCGAAGTTCAGCGTTTCCATTTCTGAGTTGATTGCAGAAACGGCGTCTTCACCAGCAACTAAGCTCATTTGTTGCACGCGAGCACGGTAAATAACTGGTGCTGAGCTGCCTTCTTCTAAGCTCTCGTCGAGGCCGCCAACATAAGAGATGCTACCCCAACCATTTGAAAGGCGAGACAGTACTTCTTTACCTTCTTTCCATTCGCCACCTACATGTAACGTGTGGTAAGTATCGCCCCAGCTAAATTCATGCTCTAGGTTTAACTCGAAGCTATCACGGTAGAAGTCGATATTATCGTATTGGTAATACGCACCAACACCACCACCGCCAAGCAATTCGCCGTTTTCAGTATAACCGTATTGTGCAATTAGAGGTGCAGCGCCTGCATTAAATGCAGCAATTTGCTCTGCTGTGTAGTTATCATCAGCATCTAATAAGCTTGGTACACTGAAGTAACCCATTTCAGCGAGATTGCTGATGTCTAGTTGACCCGTTAACGATGGCACTACAGATAGCTCTGTATCAGGTGTGGTACCAGACTCAAGTTCAAATTTACTGTATTGGAATGAAAGGGTTGTTGCGTCACCTAAAATCCATGAACCATCTAATGTAAAGATATCTTGGTTGGCTATATCACCTGCAGAGACGCTGTCTGTTTCGTAAGCGCCAATTGAGCGACCTTCGATGGTTTTTTCTGAGGTACGCTGTGAAATATTAATTAAAATATCGTCTGTTGGTGCCCAAGTTAACTTACCAAAGTATTCATCACGCACACTCTTATAGTCTTTTACTTCACCATACGCGGTATCTTTATTGGTTCGAGTTTCTTCAGGACGAAAATAAGAAGTGTAGAAGTATAAAGTGTCTTCAATAAGTGGGCCGCCTAAACTCGCTGTAAGCCAGCTTTTATCAAGCTCATAGCTTTCTTGACCTGTCGGAGTTGCAACTAAACTTTTAGGTTGAACTTTGTATTCAACATTTCCGTGGAATTCGTCAGTACCTGATTTTGACACGGTGTTGATTGAGAAGCCACCTGAACGGTTAAAACCAACCGCTTTTGCACCACCACGGTCCATAGTTACGTATGCAACGTCATGGGTTGATGGCTCTGATGCTAAGTTACCAAACATAGGGAGTGAAACATCAACACCATCGAAACCGTAAGAGTTATCAACACCAGAACCACCGGCTGATGGGCCAAGAGTTGCGTTTTCAGATAGTTCAACACCCGGTACTAGTTTTAATAGGTCGCGGTAATCTTGACCAACTGGCACGCTGTTGATTGCTTCTTCACCTAATGAGTTAGTCAGTGCAGATTTACCTTCGCGGAATAACTTACTGCCAGTTACTGTGATTACTTCAACATTTTCTTTAGCGCCACCCATAGTGACATTTAAGCTTGATGTTTGTTCAAGTAAAACATCCACAGTCATGGTTTGAGTCACACCGTTTTTATCGGTGAAAGTCAGTTCATAAGTACCTGGTTTTAACTGCGGTAAGTCGTAGCTACCATCTTCGCGGGTAACGACAGTACGTGGTTTTGGCATCACGTTACTTTTTGCTGTAACGGTGATCCCCGCCAGTGACTGCTGCGCTTCAGGTGATGATACTTTACCTTTGATGCTACCAGTTAGATTTGCAAAGGCTGGTGCGCTGGCGAGTGCCGCGGCCATAACAACACCGGTTAAGGCTGTTTTCTTTGCGCGAAGTGCATTGTTAGTCGCTTTGGCTATATAGCTCATTGCGAGTGTGGATGCATGTTGTTTCATTGTTTCCCGTCCTTATATTTATATGCTTTGATGGACTACTTACCCAATTGAGACTTATGAACTTTAAAATTATGTTGCCCATATATTAAACAGGTGTTATTGGATGTGGTCAAGAATATTTTTTTATTTAAAGGTGTGTTTTTAGGAATAAAATATATAACCCATTTTAGGTAAAGTTCAGTAATGGCTTGCTTTAGCTGGGTGCTAAATTATTGGTTGGAGAATTTTGTAAGAAATTATGACTTTTTAGTCAGTCGCTTATCGCAATTATTTAAAGGCTTAGAGGGCAAAGGGACGTGGTAAACAGCATCCGAAAATTAGACACAAAAAAAGCAGCCTAAGCTGCTTTTAAGTATTTATATAACCTTATTGGATAAATTAGTTATTCTTAAATTCGCCAACAACTTCATTAGAATGTTCTAGTAACTTACGGCCTTGGCGGCTCGACTGTGTTAGGGCAATAAACAAAATATCAATGACAAAATCTTGCGCCGTACGCGCTAAAATCGATGATAAACGCACAGACTCGCCTTCAGCAACCGAGTAAAGTTTTACATCAGCCGAGTCGGCAACAAGGCTGCTGCCAAATTTAGTCACTGAGATCACCGAGCTTGAATTTTTCTTAGCTTGTTTAACAACTTCGGCAATTTCGCGAGTCATACCTGACTCACTTATCGCGATGACCAAGTCACCTTTCGAAAAGGTCGCAACATACGCAAGTTGTGCATGGCCATCTGGCTCTGCAATTGCAGGCATACCGAGTTTTTGTAATTTATAAGAAAAATCTTTTGCAACCAGCGCTGAGCCACCTAAACCACAAATCAGAATACGTTTTGCTGATTTTAATAGCTCTACCGCTTTTTCGACTGCCGGCGCTTCGTTGAGGTTTTTAGTTTCGGTTAACACCGCCAATTTACTGCTTAATAGTTTTTCAGCGATTTGCTCTAGCGAGTCATTCAGGGTGATCTTGCCATGTAGCTTAGGTTCGCTGCTTTCATCGTTAAGGGCATCAATTACTGCAAGTTTAAAAGCAGGGAAGCCTTTATAACCTAACTTTTGCGAAAACTTCACCACACTTGATTGGCTTACACCAACCACTTTTGCTAGTTCAACCGATGATAAATTACGAATCGCATTCGCAGAATTTAACGTAAAGTCAGCAAGCTTAGCTTCGCTGCTCGATAGAGATTGGCGTAAGGCTTTAATTTTTACAAAAGTAGACATAGGGCTCACTTTGTTTGCTTAACTTAGTCAAAACGCAAAGCGATGGTTCTATTATAAACACAGGGCTTGGGCGCATTGTTTGCTTAACACGACGACTTATTTTTGTTTTAGCAGACCTAAGTTTGGAATATTTTTCTTAATTTAGATGGAATAATATAGTTTTATTCCATAATAGATACAACACTAATTATTGAGATAGCTCTATTTTTAGTAACTTAGCGATAATGTATGCTTTTTATTCTCCAATTGTGAAATAAAATATTTTACATGTTAAGTGGGTGTTGCTACTGTATTGCTGAGAATCGTCAACGCTTAAATCATCAGGTATGAATCTGTTATGAGTTTTACCCCTTTGAAAACGTTACTTAAACAGCTGTGTTATCTCAGTAGTGCGGCATTATTAGTAAGCTGTGCCAGTAATCCATATACCTACACACAATCAGCTAATTACAGCCATCGTGTTAAGTTTTTAGTGATGCATTACACCGCCATTGATTACGAAAAATCAATGCGTGCTTTGGTGGATGAAGGAGGCTTAAGTTCACATTATTTATTACCTGAATCAGGCGATCCTAGTTATCCAAAAGACGATTTAGAAATTATTCAGCTGGTTGATGAAAAAGATAGAGCATGGCACGCCGGACGCAGTTTTTGGCAAGGCCGAGAAGATTTAAATGACCATTCAATTGGTATTGAAATAGTGAATGTACCAACCTGTCATATCCCTGAGCAAACTAAGCTTGTGATGGAAAATGACGCCAGCAAGTTATGTATTTTTCCAGACTATGATGCCAAACAAATTGAGCTACTAATCGAGCTAAGCAAAGATATTCTTGCTCGGAACCCAGATATCGGCCCAACTCAAGTTATTGGCCATTCGGATATTGCCCCAAGCCGTAAGAACGACCCAGGTCCGCGTTTTCCTTGGTATCAACTGTATAAAGCAGGTATCGGTGCGTGGTATGAAAGCGACACTGTTGATAAGTATTGGCAGCTATTTAGTTCATCAAAGCCTTCTGTTGAGTTAATGCAAAAAGCATTGCGTAGTTACGGCTATGAGGTGATTGCAACGGGTCAGCTTGACTCGCAAACGCTCGATGCCTTAAGTGCTTTTCAAATGCACTTTTTGCCTTGGCATGTAAGTGGCAATAGTGATGCAAGAAGTGCCGCTGTGCTTTTTGCTTTATTAGATAAATACTTTCCTAAAAAGAGTGAGCGGTTATTTCAAGAATATCAGCAGCAACAGCAAGCGGTTGAGCCAGCGCCAAAAACACTGGCTAATGCACAAGTTGTAGCGCGTATTCCGGCACTTGATCCGAGTAGTCGCGCGCTTGTTAACGACCGAGGCACATTTACAGCCTATAAAGGTCGCGGTGAGATCATCATTGAAAACCAAGATGCAACCAGTGCTGATATTTTCATAAATGGTGAAAAAATTAATATTGCCTCACCATTAAAAGCCGAAAAAATATATCAATACAGTTTGGCTAAACGCACCCGCGATGGCATAAACACGTATAAAGTAGAAAATGTATTGCCTGAAGGGGCAAGCTTAACCTTACGTTTTCCTTACCCAACGCTTGATAAAAACAGTACTCAAAAGCGTTTTAGTGCCGTTGATGAATTAATTAATCAAGAGATTAAAGAGGGCTTTCCGGGCGCGGTACTCGCTGTTGTTAAAGATGGCAAGTTGATTAAACTAAGCCATTATGGCGCGGCTAAAAAGTATCATGCTGATGGCAGTGAGCTTACAAGCCCACAAGCCATGCAAAACGATACCTTGTTTGATATAGCTTCAAACTCAAAAATGTTTGCCACTAACTTTGCGCTGATGAAGCTTGCCAGTGAAGGAAAACTCGATGTAGAAAAACCGCTGTTTTATTACCTACCAGAATTTAGAGGCAGCGGCCGTGAACAGCGTTTAGTAAAAGATTTACTCACCCACAGTGCGGGTTATCCTGCGGTGGTTGATTTTCATCGTAAAGACAATAAATTTGGTGAGCGCTTTTTTTCTCAAAACAGCCTACGTACTAAAAACCTGCTATTAACAGGCGTGCCTTTTGTGGCTGGTCGGAACGTAAAACACCTATATTCTGATATCGATTATATGTTGCTTGGTGTGCTGGTAGAGCGTATTAGTGGCATGGCGCTCGATACCTATGTTGAGAGCCAAATTTATCAGCCACTTGGTTTAACGCATACGGTTTATAATCCATTGCAAAAAGGCTTTTTAGCTTCACACATTGCCGCCACAGAGATTAATGGCAATACCCGAGGTGGTCGCATCGAGTTTGAAAATATTCGAACCGATGTACTGCAAGGTGAAGTACATGATGAAAAAGCGTTTTATGCTTTAGGTGGCGTAGCAGGGCATGCCGGGCTTTTTAGTACTGCCGGTGATTTATCCGTGCTTATGCAGGTGTTACTCAATGGTGGTGGCTACGACAACAAGCAAATTTTTACGCCACAAGTACTTGAGCAATTTACAAACTCCCAAGCAAGTGATGAGACCTATGGTTTAGGTTGGCGACGCGCGGGGCATCAAGCACGTAAATGGCATTTCGGCCCTTATGCCAGCCCGCGGGCTTTTGGTCATACTGGCTGGACAGGCACGGTGACCGTTATTGATCCTGAGTACGACCTTGCTATTGTGCTACTAACCAACGCGCGCCATACCCCAATTGAAGGGTCGCAAGAAAATTACGAGTTTGTCGGCAAGCGTTTCGAAACGGGTAAGTATGGCTCTATTATCTCACTGATTTATGAGAGTATATTAAATCACTAGTCGAATTAAGTTGAGTTTGGTGGCAAAGCCATTAAGCTTAGCGAGTTTTCGCATAATAAAAATAAAATGTTGTTCTTAATTTAAAAGGGTTTTTATGTCTTGGTATTCAATTTTACCACCCTTGATTGCTATCTTAATTGTGTTTTGGCGCAAAGAAGTGATCATGGCGTTATTGGTCGCGGTTGCGTCGTCTGAGTTTTTACTTGCTCTGAATGGTGAAGGTAATACCTTGTTTTTCACCTTTATTAATACTATTGAGCGAGTCATCGAAGTTGCCAGCTCTCCTGGTAATAGCCGTATCCTTATTTTTAGTATTCTAATTGGTGCCTTACTTGCCTACATTCGTGAATCTGGCGGCGTGGCTGCGACAGTTAATTTGCTGATGAACAAAGGGGTTGCTAAAAGTAAGCGCCAAGTCGGTTACTTAACCATGTTCTCAGGCATTGCGGTATTCATTGAATCGAACTTAAGTGTATTAACCTCGGGGATTTTATCACGTGGTTTATTCGATAAATTTAAAATGAGCCGAGCGCGCCTTGCTTACATTATCGATAGTACCAGCGCACCTGTGTGTATCTTAATTTTGCTAAATGGTTGGGGCGCCTACGTGCTCGGCCTACTTGGCAACTACGAAATGGAAGAGTCTGCGGTATCGGTATTGTGGGGCAGTATTGGTTATAACTTCTATGCCATTATCACCTTACTTATCGTGTTCTACACCATTACTTTTGACAAGGTACATGGCCCGCTTAAGCAAGCTGAAGAAAACCTAGAACAACAAGAAACAGAAGTAGCCGAAGAAGTAAAAGGTTCAAAAGCACGTTACATGCTTGTGCCACTTATCACCTTAATTGGTAGCATGGTTGGCTTTATGTTCTGGACTGGCGATGGCGATATTGCCAGTGGTAGTGGTTCTAAATCAGTGCTGTACGCAACTATTTTAGCTTGTGTTGTGGCTTACTTCTTAATGATTAGCTCGCGTGAATTTACACACCATAAGCTGGTTGATATTGGCTTTAAAGGTATGGGTGAGTTACTGCCATTAGTGTCTATTGTATTGCTATCACTCACTTTAGGCGCGAGCTTGAAAGACCTAGGTACAGGTGTGTTTGTAGCCGGACTAGTCGGTGATTTCTTACCTATTTACTTGGTTGTGCCAGTGCTGTTTTTAACCGGTGCGGTAATTTCATTTACCACCGGTACCTCGTGGGGCACATTCGCAATTCTTATTCCAATTGGTGTACCGCTCATTCAAGCTTTAGGGTTACCACCTTCATTGGTCATTGCTGCTATTTTAGGTGGTGGTGTGTTTGGCGATCACTGCTCGCCAATCTCAGATACCAGCGCAGTATCGGCCATTGCATCAGGCTGTGATTTATTAACTCACGTAAAAACTCAAATGCCATACGCCTTATTCGGCGGCGCATTAACCTTCATCGCTTACCTAGTGACGAGTATTATTGTGATATAAAAGCTTTAAGCTGTAAGCCTTAAGTTATAAGTAAAAAACCACAGAGAAGTCTGTGGTTTTTTATTGCTTGAATTTCGATAACTCGCATATTCAAGTTTGATAGCCGTCAGCCGTCAGCCGTCAGCCGTCAGCCGTCAGCCGTCAGCCGTCAGCCGTCAGCCGTCTGATCTGACCCCGATGATCTGACCCCAATAAAGTAGACACGGGGTTTAATTAACTTGTTTGTTTTCACTCCGTTCTACTCAACGTCACGTAGGTAGTCATTTATGGCGACAAATTATCTATTCATTAACGGGCTAAAGCCCGACCTACAAGAGTATGGATTGAGGCCATCGCGCGAAATAAATTTCACGCCTACTCGGGGTAAACCCGCTGCTACTTAAAAGCTTGTAACTTTACCCTTGTAGCTCGCTAACTTTTTTAAATCTGATAGCTCTGAGTGTGTTGGGTTTCGCTACGCTCTACCCAACCTACGAACTCCTTTACTCTTTCCCCTTGTAACTCGCTAACTTGTTTTAAATCTGCTAGCTTAGCAAGTTCTTATTCTTAAAAGGATTTAACAAGTCGTATGAAGTCAGAAAAGTTTTTTAAATTGGTGTGGAATGTTAACGGCCTAATTTTACTTATGGGCTTAATCATTGGAGCAGCAGCAATAGGGTATAATTTTGTTGCTTACTTATTTAAGTCCGATAACCATGTTCAGCAACAAACACTAAACTTAGCTGAAGATGAAAAGCAGCAAGAAAAGTGGAAACTGGGTTACCCCCGTAAGGTCGAGGGGAGTGATTTTTACTTTATCCCGTTGGAATCAGAAAAACTGGATATCGAGGTGAAAGCTGACGTAACAGTTTACAATAATTTTAGCGGTGGTTATAAATACAGACCTACGCGCTCAAAGAACATCTTGTTTCTTAATGACAAAACCAATCACGCCAAGTGGCTATTTAAAACAACGGATCAGTTGATCATAGAGTTTGGTGCTTTAAGCCGTTACAAAGAGTTTGATATTCGTCCTTACAAGGAGCAAAAAGTCGATGCTCCTAAGGCAGTTTGGTATGAAGTTATCAAAAACGATACCAACAACGACAAACTGCTAGATGGCAAAGATAAGCGCACCTTCGCGCTAAGCAAGATTGATGGCTCAAACTACAGCGAAGTTATTTCAGGTTACAACCGAATTGTAGAGTCTAACCTCAACGCTGAAGGCAATTTATTCGTTGTATTTATCAACAACGATGAAGTTTATTCTATGCTGATAGACCTAGATACATTTGAAGTGATTAGTAAAAGCATGCTACCGAAGGTAGGGGAGTAAAATTAATATTAGATATCAGATGTCAGAAGAATGATCTGACATCTGATATCTAACTACGCGGGGTAAACCCGCTGCTACTTAAAAGCTTGTAACTTTACTCTTGTAGCCCGCTAACTTGTTTTAAATCTGATAGCTGACGGCTGAAAGCTGATGGCTCGTTGAACCATCGCGCGAAATAAATTTCACACCCACGGTACTCCTTTACTCTTGTAACTCGCTAACTTGTTGGGTTTCGCTACGCTCTACCCAACCTACGAGCTCGCTAACTCGTACACTTTTCCGTTTCATGGGTTAGCTGTTTGAGTGCGATGATTTGCCCTTGTTTGTTTTGGTCTAGGGCGAGTAGGTCACCTTGGTGAATATGAGTATCTAGGGTGCCGTGTTTTTGTAGCTCTTCTAGGAGTGATTGTTTAATTTGTACTATGACATTTTGCTCGCAGTCGGCGATATACCAGTCGTTATCAACACTGACGAGACGGCCGGTGAAGCTGGTGCGGGCTTGGTGATTGGCTAATGCTTGTTGGTAGTTCGCATCTAGGTTTTGTTTTTGTTGTTTAAGATTACTCACATAGCTGCCTTTGGCGTCGAGTTCGTGTACCTCAAGCCATTGATAATCTGATAAATCCACAGCATAAACATCGGTTAACTCGCGGTTGTTGTATTGCAGCATGACAAAACTAAGAATCGCTAAAGCAGCAAAAACACCGGTCATTTGTAAGCCTAAAAAGCGCTGTGGCCTTGGCGTTGCTGACTGTGGTTTTTGCATGTCTGAAAGCTCGTCGCTGCTTAAGCTGTGCTCTGCCTTACGTTTTTGAAAATGTGCTTTTAAATCAGCATCGAATTGCTCGTCGTTACGCTTCATGATGGCCTCCTAGTTGTTGTTTCAGGTTTTGACGGGCATATCGCAGCCGAGTTTTAATGGTCTCTGGGTTACTTTGTGTGATAGCAACAATGTCTTCGAGACTAAAGCCTTCTTGTTGTAAGGTCAGCGCTTCACGTTGTACAAAGCTAAGCGCCATAAGTGCTTTATCAAAGGCTTCATAGTCGTAGTGATAACTTGCATCCTGAGATTCAGAAAATAGTTGGTTGTCTTCTAATTCAACGAACTTTTGCTGCTTACGAAATTCATCAATTAATAAATTACGAGCTAATCGAAAAAGCCACGCTTTTGGGTTGTTTTGATCATTGTAAAAGTCGCGTTTATCAATGACTTTTAACCAGGTTTGCTGGCATATATCAAGGGCAAGATCTTTATCACTTTGGGTAACTAGATAGTGATAAAGATCGTTCCCGTATTGAGCAACGAGTTGGTTAAGGTAACGGTTGTCGCCCGTTTTGGCATACTGCGCCAAACAATCTGTGTTTGGCTTGTCAAATAACCATGTCTTGATGCTCATTAGCATAGGCAGTTATCCATCTATTTTAAAATCAAGTTGAACGCTTTGGTTTGTTTGTAATTGTGCCACACCTTCAACAACTTTAGGGCGATATTTCCAACGTTTAATCGCGCGAATTGCTTCACGGTCAAATACCCGTTTAGGCTCAGCATCAATAATAACAGGGTCAATCACTTCGCCTGTCGGTGAAATACTAAAGCTAATTTGCACCCAGCCTTCAATGCCATCGCGAGCTGCTACCGGAGGGTATTTAGGGTTTATACGTACAATAGGTGTCGCATCTCCCGTTGGTTGATTAATGCTTTTGCTAAGCGTGTCGCCAATGTTATCGAATGTCATCGTTGGTGTTAAATCCGCAACTATAACAGTGTCGGTCGTATCAATGGTTGGGCGCGGTGGTACTTTTGGTGGCATTTTAGCAACTGGCGGTGGCGGCAGTGTTTGCTTTACTTGCACTTTTGAGTCTTCTGGTACTTCATAAATTTCAACCGTGATATCAGGGCCTGTTTTTACATCGGCTCTTTGCTCAGCAGAAATTAAGTACTGCATAAATGCAAATGCTGCAAAGGTCATGACACCGCCGCCAATAATTGCTGCGGTTGTCTTTAAAGCAGCATTGCTGTTATTCAAGCTTGCTGAGTTTAGTGGTAAAGTATGCATAGCCGTTCCTCTTAGGATAATTGCTTTCATAGCTAAAACGGCTGGCAAATAAAAAAGGGGTGAAATTTTTTTCACTTTTTATTTTTCACAAGTTTTTTAGGTTGTTATGAAACTTATTCAAATAGATAAAGCCCGTTACCGCAAACATTTAAATCAAGTGATTATTGCTTGTGTAATTGGTCTAGCCGTTGGTAGTTTAGCCATTTCACAAACGTTAATAGCGTTATTTCCTGACCCAAGCGGTAGCCATTTTCATTGGAACCTACTAGGTGTTGTTGTATGTAGTTTGCTGGTGGGCTTTGTGCTTAATAAATACCGCAATCATGATTACATGACTGAAATTGTCTATGTGTGGGAGCTTAAAAAAGCACTTAATAAAATCACCCGTAAAATGCCAAAGTTAAAAGCAGCAGGGCGTGAGGGCAATGCAGATGCTTTATTAGCAATTCATTACAGCTATGCGGGATCACGTTTGTTATGGCAACTTGATGACAACACTATTACCATGGATGAGTTGGCAATTAAGCAGGCAGAGCTTGATAGTGTTGCAGATAAATACAATCTCTCGCTTGATGCAGAACGTTATGATGAGTCAATCTTAAAGCAATTTTAAGGACGAATAATGAAAAAGGTTTTGATTGTATGCTTAGGCAATATCTGCCGCTCACCTACCGCTGAGGCGGTACTTCGTAGCCGTGCCAAGGCATTGGGTGTCAATGTTAAAGTTGATTCTGCTGGCACCATTGGCTATCACCAAGGTAATCCACCAGATTCACGTTCAAAAGCAGCAGCCGAAAAGCGCGGTTATAGCTTTAAAGGAATTTATTCACGACCTGTGACTCAAGCTGATTTTTATGAGTTTGACTTAATTCTCGCAGCCGACAAGCAAAATCTTGCTGATTTACAAGCCCAGTGCCCAGAGCACTTACAATATAAGTTGTCGCTGTTTTTAAGTCATGGTGATGCAGGGGAGAGCGAGATCCCCGATCCCTATTATGGTGGCGATCAAGGTTTCGAAAAGGTACTCGATTTAATTGAGGACGCAGCCGATAACCTGCTTAAAAAGCTATAAAAAGGGTCGCATTGCGACCCTGTTATTTATCTTTTTATTTTAAAGTCTAATTGCACCCGAGAAGTTGCAGCAATGGCTTGACCATTTTCAAACTTAGGCGCATAACGCCATTTTTTCATTGCTTTTACTGCTTCTCTTTCAAATGCAGTACCACCTTCAGAGTCAACCACAGTTATGTTGTCTACAAAGCCTGACGGGGTTACTTCAAATTCCATCACGACAATGCCGTCTTCCATACGTTGTGCTTTTGACATTGGATATTTTGGCGGCACACGGTACAACGGCTCTTGTTCTTGGCTTTCTTTCCAAGGCACCATTTTCGCAATTGCTAAACAATGTTTGGTTGCTTCGTCGCTTTTACCTGTTTTTTCGTATAAGTGAACCAACTTCGAATGGGCGTTTAATTCGGTTTGATGATCAAAGTCTAGCTCTTGATCAAATACGCTAACTACGTGATTCAACCGCTCAATAGCGGTGCTGTATTTACGTTGGTTTTCTGCGAATGCGGCAACTAAAAAGTCAGCGCTAATACGATCGACAGCGTTATTCGGTAAGTTTTCTTGGTAGTACTTATCGGCTTCTTCAAGATATTTCTTTGCTGTGTAATAGCGCTCGCCAGTTCCTTTGTAAGCAAGGATACGAGCAGCGGTCATTTTTGCATCAGCAACAAGCTTGTCTGAGTTTTGTTTTTCAGCAATAGCAATGACATCATCAAGATACGTATCAGCGCGCTTAGCAGAGGCAGTTGATTCTGCCATGCCGATTAATGAATCATACACTTGCACACTTAGCTTGCCGTGGTTTTTTTCGAGTATTTCGTAGGCTGTGCGATATAACTCAAAGCTTTGTTCTTGTTCACTTTTAGCAAGGCTGTTTGCATAGTTAATAGCCAGGTTGGCAGTGTTGTCAGCGTTTTCACCATAAATCTCTTTGCCAAGCTCAAACGCTTTTTTGGCAAATTCACTGCTGTCTTGCTTATTTTCTACAGCGGCGACATAAGCGCGGTAGGTGTCGTTAAATTCTTGGGTGGTCGTTTCATTGGCAATGCTTTGCTGACTTAATAGTAGTGTAATGCATAAGGCAAGTGAGCTCTTTTTCATAATATTCCTTATTATTTTGCCCAGAGAAGAGGAGATTAATACTTGTTGATGATAATTATTATCATCATTAGGTGCAAGGTATCAAATTGCATGCGATGAGTCACTGTTAAACTTTAAGGTACGTAGTGTGATTCATTGTACTTTTGATTGGCAGAACTGGGTTGGCTTTGTAGCAGGGCGCTACAAATTAGCACGAAGGCTTTTTTCATAATATTCCCTATTATTATTGTTGTTTTTATTAACGGTTTGAAAAAGGTTTACTGCTTTATTTAGATTAAACTAATCTATTTTATCGAATCGATTAAATGCTCATTTGTAGCAATTTGTTGCAATTCAATAAGCTAGGTACAAAGTGAGGGCGTTTATCGTGTTTGCTGAGCGCAGTTTATGCGTGGCGCAAAGCTCGTATCTTGGGGTGGTTTGAGTGTATAATACTTGAATTGCTGGTAACTGCCTCAATATTAGTTATCACTCGTCGTATGTTGCATCCTTACAACCTTCAAGCTGTTGTAATCACATTTGCAGTATCGCATTTATTTTTAAATTTGGATTTGTCGTGGCGCAAGTAAGAGCAAGAGTCCAGCTAAATGTTGGCAAAAACAGTGATATCCCTGCAGAAATCGTATCTTTCAGTGGCTTAAATGATGGCCAAGAGCATGTTGCTTTAGTGTTTAATCAAGCTGACACTGAGCAAGACGTACCTTTAATTCGAATGCATTCAGAGTGTTTAACGGGTGATGTATTTCACTCATCACGTTGTGATTGTGGTGAACAGTTAAATGAGTGTATCGAGATGATGCACCAACAAGGCGGTATTTTACTGTATTTACGCCAAGAGGGCCGTGGCATTGGTTTATACAATAAAATTGATGCTTACGTATTGCAGTCGCAAGGCATGAATACCTACGAAGCAAATAACCACTTGGGCTTTGCTGATGATTTACGTGACTTTTCAGACGCGGTATTAATGTTAGAAGCACTCAATCAAAAGCATGTTAAGTTAATGACTAACAACCCAAATAAGCTTAAAGCACTGCGTGATGCGGGTATTGAAGTTGATTCAGTGGTTGGCACTCATGCACACATTAAAGCGGGTGTGGTAGGTAACCGAGCTTACCTCGAAACAAAAATCAAACATGGCTCGCACATGCTTGATATTAAAAAAATTAAAAAGCCTGAATAAATTTCACAACAGGTGACTATAAACCAGCGACGCACCCAGTTATACTCGGTGCGTTTTGTCGTTATTGAATGAGAAACTATGTCGATCGAAGTTCGTGTTTTTAAAGCCAATGCAGGCGTAAAGTGGTTCAAAGCTGGCTGGGAAATCTTTAAGCTGCAACCCTTCACTTTTATTTTAATGCATCTGTTAATTGGTATTATTGGCTTTTTGTCTTTATTGCTACCTGTATTACAAGTGGTGGGTGCATTTGTTGCTCCTTTTTTGATGGCTGGTTTTTATCAAGCCGTATTAACAAAACAGCAAGGCGGAACTATCAGCCAAGCTGATATTTTTAAGCCATTTAGTAACAAAGGAAATCGTATTGGTTTGGTACGTGTGGCTGTGTATCAGATGGCGGCCGGTATTTTAATAGCTTTACTTTCTAATTTTATTTTTGCTGATGCCTATGCGGTTATTTCGAGCCAAACATTTGATCCTCAAAATCAAACCCATATTGCCGATTTATTAGCAACCATCTCAATGGGCCAAGTGGCCGTATTTTTATTGGCAATCAGCATTTATTTAACCGCGTTTGCTTATGCAATTCCGCTGGTTTATTTTCAAAAGCAGAGCAACATGTTGCAGGTTTTAAAAACGTCGTTCATGGTGTTTTATCATAATATGGCGCCATTGAGCGTTTATGGCTTAATTTGCGCGATTTTAATGGTGATCTGTATTCCTTTATCGTTTATTCCTCTATTGGTTTTAATGCCAATTTGTTACATTAGCTTCTTTGTGTCTTTTCAGGCTATTTTTATGCCGGTTGTGCCAAAAGGTGATGACCAAACAAAAGCACCTGAAGCGCAGTCACAATCAGGACGCTTTGACGCGTAATGGATGATAAAGAACAAAAGTTAAAGAATTACGTACTTTGGTTATTGTCTCGACAAGATTATTCGCGTCGAGATTTAACGCGAAAGTTACAGCAAAAAGAGGCGACACCTGAGTTTACAGAGCGCTTGTTAGATTGGTGTGAATCACACAACTTTATTAACGAACAGCGTTACTGCGAAGGGTTTGTACGCCGCCATTTAGCTAAGTATCATGGTGCGAAACGCATTCAAAGCGAAGCAATGGCAAAAGGGATAGATCGAGCATTATTAGATAAGACGCTCGAAGAGTTCGAAATCGATTGGTTTGAACTCGCAAAGGACGCATATTTAAAGAAGTTTTCAAATTCAGGTAAAGAACTCGACCAGAAAGAAAAAGCGAAACGTGTACGCTACTTGATGTATCGAGGCTTTAATTACGAACAAATTGATTTTGCAATGCAAGCACAGCAATAAACGGGTGAGATTTTCACATGCAGCATATGACTACCGCACAGATCAGGCAACAGTTCTTAGACTTTTTTGCCTCTAAACAACACCAAATTGTTCCTTCAAGCTCGCTGATCCCGGGTAACGATGCCACGTTATTATTCAATAACGCCGGTATGGTGCAATTTAAAGATGTATTTTTAGGTGCGGAAAGCCGCCCTTACTCGCGTGCAACCAGTTCACAACGTTGTGTACGTGCAGGCGGTAAACATAACGACCTTGAAAACGTAGGTTACACAGCGCGTCACCATACATTCTTCGAAATGTTAGGTAACTTCAGCTTTGGTGATTACTTCAAGCAAGACGCAATTAAATTTGCGTGGGAATTTTTAACTGAAGTAGTGAAATTACCGCAAGAAAAGCTACTGGTAACCATTTACCATGATGACGAAGATGCCTTCAACATTTGGCATAAAGAAGTGGGTCTAAGTGAAGACCGCATTATTCGCATTGCAACTAGCGATAACTTCTGGTCAATGGGTGATACAGGTCCGTGTGGTCCATGTTCTGAAATCTTTTACGATCATGGTGAGCACATTTGGGGTGGTCCTCCAGGTTCACCAGAAGAAGACGGTGATCGTTTCATCGAGATCTGGAACTTAGTATTCATGCAGTTTAACCGCCATGCCGACGGTACAATGGAGCCGCTTCCTAAGCAGTCTGTTGATACAGGTATGGGTCTTGAGCGTATCTCTGCAATTTTACAAGGCGTTCACTCAAACTACGAAATCGATTTATTCCAAGCACTTATTGCAGCTGCGGCTAAAGTAACGAATGCACAAGATTTAGATGATAAATCGTTACGCGTTGTGGCTGACCACATTCGTTCGTGTGCGTTCTTAGTGTCTGACGGCGTTATGCCATCAAACGAAGGCCGTGGTTATGTACTACGTCGTATTATTCGTCGTGCAGTTCGTCACGGTAATAAGCTAGGCGCGAAAGGTGCATTCTTCTATAAGCTAGTTGCTGCGCTAATTGAGCAAATGGGTCAAGCGTATCCAGAGCTTGCTAAGCAACAAGAAATTATCGAAAAAGTACTGCGTATTGAAGAAGAGCAGTTTGGTAAAACACTTGAGCGTGGTCTGGCTATTTTAGAAGAAAGCCTAACTGACATCGAAGGCGATGTGATCCCAGGTGACTTAGTATTCAAACTTTACGACACTTACGGTTTCCCAGCTGACTTAACGGCAGACGTGGCGCGTGAGCGTTTCATGACGATTGATGAGCATGGCTTTCAAGAGTGTATGGCTGTTCAGCGTAAGCAAGCACAGCAAGCGGGTAAGTTTGGTGCAGATTACAACCAACAACTTAAGTCTGAAAAACACACAGACTTTAAAGGTTACGATGCAGAGCATTACACAGGTACTGTTGTTGAGCTTTTCTCAGAAGGTCAATCGGTTTCTGTACTTGAAGATGGTCAAGAAGGTATCGCAATTTTAGACCGCACACCGTTCTATGCTGAATCTGGTGGTCAAGTTGGTGACACAGGTGTGTTAAAAGTCGCTGGTGGTGAGTTTGTAGTGACTAACACTACTAAGCTTGGTAATGCATTTGCACACCATGGTCGTGTTCAAGGTCGCATTGGTACAAACGACAAAGCAGAGGCAACAATTGATGCAGCACGTCGTGATAGCATCAAGAAGAACCACACTGCAACGCATATCTTGCATGAAACATTACGCCAAATTTTAGGTGAGCACGTAAGTCAAAAAGGCTCACTTGTTGACCCTGAACGTTTACGTTTTGACTTCTCACACTTTGAAGCGGTAACAAAAGACGAATTACGTCAAATCGAGCGTGCGGTAAACGATGAAATCCGTCGTAACTTTGCGCTTGAAACTGAGCTAATGGCTATCGAAGATGCAAAAGCAAAAGGTGCGATGGCATTATTTGGTGAAAAATACGATGACGAAGTGCGCGTAGTAACCATTGGTGATTACTCAATCGAGCTATGTGGTGGTACTCACGTTAAGCGTGCTGGTGATATCGGTTTATTTAAAATCGTATCAGAAAGCGGTATCGCTGCCGGTATTCGCCGTATTGAAGCGGTAACGGGTGCTGAAGCAGTTGCTTATGTAAGTGAGCAAGAGCAACAGTTAAATGATGTTGCAGCGCTAGTTAAAGGTGATAGCAGCACAGTACTTGAAAAAGTAACTGCGTTACTTGAGAAATCAAAAGGCCTTGAGAAGCAAATTGCACAGCTTAACGACAAGCTAGCAAGTGCGGCAGGTGCATCGTTACTTGACTCTGTTGTTGAAGTGAACGGTATTAAACTGCTGGTTGCTGATGTTGCAGGTACTGAGTCTAAAGCACTACGTGGCATGGTTGATGACCTGAAAACGAAGATTGGTTCAGGTGTTATTGCCCTTGGTGTAGCTAATGGCGATAAAGTAAGCCTAATTGCAGGTGTAACTAAAGACCTAACAGGTAAAGTGAAAGCCGGTGAGCTTGTAAATCACATGGCTGCACAAGTAGGCGGTAAGGGCGGTGGTCGTCCAGATATGGCTCAAGCAGGTGGTACTCAGCCAGAGAACCTTGCAGCAGCCTTAGAAAGTGTAACTGGTTGGTTAACTGAGCGTTCTTAATCACTAGTGGCACTTATCGTCCAAAAATTCGGTGGCACCTCAGTTGGCTCAATAGAGCGAATTGAGGCCGTCGCCGACCTTGTTGTAAAAACCAAGCAGCAAGGCCATCAAGTTGTGGTGGTGCTCTCGGCGATGTCGGGAGAGACTAACCGTCTAATTGAACTCGCTAAACAAATCGATTCTCGACCTAGTGCTCGTGAGCTTGATGTGTTGCTAACCACCGGTGAGCAAGTGTCAGTCTCTTTACTCGCAATGGCTATTATTAAACGTGGTCACTCAGCGGTAAGCTTACTTGCTGATCAGGTCAACATTCGCACCGATAATATGTTTGGCAAAGCACGTATTGAAGAGATTGCTGCGACTCGCCTTAAGCATGAACTTGAGCATAACCGGATTGCTATTATAGCGGGCTTTCAGGGCCGCGATATTGAGGGCAATATCACTACGCTTGGTCGCGGTGGTACAGATACTTCTGCGGTTGAGATTGCAGGTGCTATCAATGCGGATGAATGTCAGATTTACACCGATGTTGATGGGGTATACACGACCGACCCGCGTATTGAACCAAATGCGCGACGTATGAGCCATGTCACTTTCGAAGAAATGCTCGAAATGGCAAGTCTTGGGGCTAAGGTTCTGCATATTCGTAGTGTTGAAGCCGCAGGAAAATATAATATACCGCTCAGAGTGTTATCGAGTTTTAACCCGGATCAAGGGACCTTGATCAGTTTTGAGGAACCGGATGTGCAAGCAAACATTGTGTCGGGTATCGCCTTTAATCGTGACGAAAGTTTGATTTACGTCAATGGCGTGCACCAAGGAACGGAAAACCTTGCAAAAATTTTGAAACTTTTTGCAGAATTCGGCATCGAAATAGATATGATTAATCAAGTTAATCATAACTTTGAAAAAATAGACTATGCTTTTACTGTGCACACGAATGATTTTGAGCAAGCGCTTGAAATTTTGACTAGTAACCAAGATGGTATCAGCGCAGAATCTATTAAAGGGATAAGCAATGTTGCCAAGGTGTCTGCAGTAGGTGTAGGGATGAAATCTCACTCTGGTGTGGCAAGTTTATTTTTTAATGCCCTTGCCGATGAAAACATCAAAGTGATGCTTGTATCGACATCAGAAATAAAGATATCAGTTTTAATTGACGAAAAGTATTTAGAACTGGCTGTACGTGCGCTACACAAAGTTTTTTTAACTGAAAATGAATAAGATCTAGAGTTTTTACTTACTTTTAAGTCTAGATTTCATTAGAATGTTTTTGACGCGGAATCTTTTAATTTTTTGGAACATGGGAGCAATAGAATGCTAATACTAACTCGTAGAGTAGGTGAAACCCTTATGATCGGTGACGAAGTAACAGTTACTGTTCTTGGTGTTAAAGGAAATCAAGTTCGCATTGGTGTAAATGCACCGAAAGATGTATCAGTACATCGTGAAGAAATCTACATGCGAATCCAAGCAGAGAAATCTAACCCAAATCCGGGCAACGTTTAATCAGCGACAGATATTTTTAAGAGCCACTCACTGAGTGGCTCTTTTATTTAGTTCAGCTGTAATTTCATCATTTAGCGCTTGTTTAGAAATATATTGCATACCGCGCTGCGCTTTTAAAATAAAACCTCGCTCAGTTTCAATAATCTCACTAATCTGTTGCCAGTTTAATTGGTAACTTTTATGCGGGTTTTCGGCCTTCACCCCTTCATCATCAAACACGATAGTCACTTCGCTACCTGATGCTCGACTCAGCATTTGTCTTGCGACCCACCATGGCCGCTTGTAATAAAACGATAAGCACTCAACGACAGCAAGCATAATCATAAAGCTGCCCAGATAATGATTCTCTAATTGATAAAAAGCTAATAAGCCTAAGGTTATTAACAATACCAACAGCGGGTATTTAGGCTTAGCTTGTGATGAATAAGGTAGAGACTCATCAAAGCATTCGTAATAATACGGTTTATCTAATGTGTAAGTTGTACTTAATGTCATTCGGGGACTCACTTAATCGACTGGCAGCAGTTTAACATTGATAGAAAAAAACTGCCGCAGTTGGTTTTCATTTAGTTGTCATTATGAGAGCTTAAGGTATCTGTATTTTTTAGGTGTAAGTTGTATGTTTGTTAGTTCAATGTCATTAGCACTAGCAATGACCACAAATACTTTTTTAGTTATGGGCGATATGCCATACACCCCGATTGATGAAATTAATCTCGCCAAAGATGGAAAAATTACTAAAGCAATCGCAGCAACACCCCATGGCTTTTTAATGCACCTTGGTGATATGAAATCGGGAGCACTTGCTTGCACCAATAAGCTTTTGCAAACAAATAAAGCGTTATTAACGTCGTTGACCACACTGCCTTTTATTTACACCCCAGGTGATAATGAATGGACAGATTGCGATCGAGAAAAGCTATCGGTGCGTTTTGATGAGCTTGAACGGCTAAGCTTTGTTAAAGGCTTGATGTTTGAGGAGGCTTATACACAAAAAGCGAAGCAACTACAGGGTTATGCCACACAGGCTGAAATGCTAGAAAATGCTCGTTGGCAGTTTGATGACATTGAATTTCGTACTTTGCATATACCGGGCACTTTTAACGGCCGCTCGCAAATTTTAAAAAGTGACAAAAACGCAGCACTTGATGCCGCTGACAAACGTGATAAGTACAACTTAACTTGGTTAAAGCAAGCGCTTGTTCATCAGGATGCTAAGGCCTATGTGTTTGGCTTTCAAGCTGACATTTACCATCCAACCAGTAAACCCGCTTGCAGCGAATCACAGCGCAGCGATTGTGATGCCTTTAAAGTGTACCGTGATGCTATCAGCGACTTCGCAAAGCACACCACAAAGCCTGTGCTCGTGATGCATGGCGATACCGGCCCATATTGTCAGCAGCAGCTAGCGAGTAACTTAACGCGCTTAAATGTCCCCGGTGATTTTGCCGTTAGCGATGTAACTAAGGTGAGTTTTATTGACGGCCAGTGGCATATAGCGAGTGTAACGACAAACGAGCCCCTCACTAAGGTTTGTGAGTAATAACTTAGGTTGGTTAGAGCGGAGCGAAACCCAACAAGTTAGCGAGTTGCGAGGGGAAAGAGTAAAGTTGCGAGGGGAAAGAGTAAAGTTGCGAGGGGAAAGAGTAAAGTTGCGAGGGGAAAGAGTAAAGTTGCGAGTTTATAGGGAAATGAGCCATCAGCTTTCAGCCGTCAGCTATCAGATTAAAAAAAGAGCCGGTAGGTTGGTTAGAGCGGAGCGAAACCCAACAAGTTAACGAGTTTCTAGGGGAAAGAGTAAAGTTGCGAGTTTATAGGGAGAGGAGCTATTAGCTTTCAGCCGTCAGCTATCAGATAAAACAAATAAGTTAGCGAGTTTCAAGGGGAAAGAGTAAAGTTAGCGAGCTTGAGGTAGCAGCGGTTTAACCACGCGTAGGCGTGAAATTTATTTCGCGCGATGTTTCTTAAATCTACGTGACGTAGGGTAGAGCGGAGCGAAACCCAACAAGTTAGCGAGTTTCTAGGGGAAAGAGTAAAGTTAGCAAGCTACTTGACACAAGCAGCTTGCAGCCTAAAGTCGCTAACTCGCTAACTCGCTAACTCGCTAACTCGCTAACTCGCTAACTCGCTAACTCGCTAACTCGCTAACTCGCTAACTCGCTAACTCGCATACACAAAAAAGCGGCACTTGGCCGCTTTTCTTAATTAAGGTGTATT
Source organism: Pseudoalteromonas sp. T1lg122 (assembly GCF_002964825.1). Classification (NCBI taxonomy): domain Bacteria; kingdom Pseudomonadati; phylum Pseudomonadota; class Gammaproteobacteria; order Alteromonadales; family Pseudoalteromonadaceae; genus Pseudoalteromonas; species Pseudoalteromonas sp. T1lg122. The sequence continues at coordinate 498,290 of NZ_PQCG01000032.1, read as the reverse complement.
ATTAGCAGTTAGTTTCTTTTGCGTTAACACCTTCTTTTACTTCTTCACATGCATCTTCAACTGCATTTTGTGTATCAGTAATTGCTTCGTCAATACGTTCGCCAGCTTCTTCAGCGGTGTTGTCTTCACAACCCATTATAAATAAACCTGAAAATAGGGCGATAGTTGCGGCTTTTAAAGTTGAATTTTTCATAATGAAATTCCTTGTAAATTTAAAATAAAGTAAGTGGTTATCTGCTTTTAACTACTTAGGGACACTGCCTCTAAGTGCTCCTGATACCAGCGAAATAACAAGTAATACTAAAAATATAAAAAAGATAATCTTAGCGATGCCTGCAGCGGCTCCTGCGATACCGCCAAAACCTAACACTGCTGCGATTAACGCGATAACTAAAAAAGTAATTGTCCAGCGTAACATAGTGGTCTCCTTGGCTATTTAAATTTTCTTAAGTTCGATGTAACTAAAGCGAGTTCTGTGCCAGAATGTTTATTTCTTAAATTTCAGTTGGTTATGTGTTTTTGTTGTTATTGGCAGGGTTCATCATTTGGTAACTTTTACGAGTAAGCATGTAACTTATTCATAGTGATATTTTTTCATATTGAGCTGCATGAGAAAAATGAAAGAAACTGCTAAAAATGGTAAGACCAATTTAACTTTGTTTTGTGGGGTTAGCTCTAACGCCTTGTTGTGTGTGGTTTTTGGTCATTTTGTTGCTATTAATTAATAGTTCAGCATATAACGTCTGGCTATATTGACTATTTATATCATCTATAACGGGGCTTTAAATGCGTGAATAGTGGGGTGTTAATTATATGTGTGTCATGTTATTTTAAATTTAATTGGTTTTACCAATTTACAATGATGCTATACAAATTGATTTTCTTTGTTATCATTGGTGCATAAATATTTAACAAAAATGACTTTTTATTATAAGTAAGCGAGGGGAGTCGTATGGATATAGGTGGATTACTCACCACTGCGGCCAGTTTGATGGTGACAGGCATGGTTGGCGTGTTTGTTTTTCTGAGCATTTTGATTTCTGCGGTGATCTTAATGTCGAAAGTCGTGGGTCGATTCGACGATCCTGCAACTGCAGAACCTACGCGAACAGCAAAAATTCAACCTCAACAGGGTGTGCCACAGGCACATATTGCAGCTATCAGCGCTGCAATTGCTCAATTTCGAAATAAACAAAAATAACGGGGCAGCTCAAACATGGCTAAATTAAAACTAACCGAATTAGTATTGCGTGACGCACACCAGTCTCTTTTGGCAACGCGTATGCGCTTAGACGACATGTTACCCATGGCAGAAAAACTCGATAATGCGGGTTATTGGTCTATTGAATCATGGGGTGGTGCAACGTTTGACTCGTGTATCCGTTATTTAGGTGAAGATCCTTGGCAACGTATTCGCGAGCTAAAAGCTGCAATGCCAAACACTAAGCAGCAAATGTTACTGCGCGGGCAAAACCTTTTAGGCTACCGCCATTATGCTGATGATGTAGTCGAAAAGTTTGTTGAGCGAGCTCATAAAAACGGTGTTGATGTATTCCGTATTTTCGATGCGATGAACGATGTACGTAACCTTGAAACCGCGATTAAAGCAGCGGTAAAAGTAGGTGCACACGCTCAAGGTACAATTTCATACACAGTAAGCCCAGTGCATACACTTGATATGTGGCTGAAACTTGCTAAGCAACTAGAAGATCTTGGTTGCCATTCAATTTGTATCAAAGATATGGCGGGTTTACTAAAGCCATACGATTGTGAGCAGTTGATCAAAGGCTTAAAAGAAACCGTGTCTATTCCTATTGCGATGCAATGCCATGCGACCACAGGTTTAAGTACTGCAACATACCAAAAAGCAATCGATGCGGGTATCGATATGCTTGATACAGCTATTTCGTCAATGAGTATGACTTATGGTCATAGCGCCACAGAAACCATAGTTTCAATTGTTGAAGGCACAGAGCGAGATACTGGTCTTGATTTAAACCAATTGGAAGAAATTGCTGCTTATTTCCGTGATGTTCGTAAAAAGTATGCCGCTTTTGAAGGTAGCCTCAAAGGCGTTGATGGTCGCATCTTATTAGCGCAAGTACCGGGCGGCATGTTAACTAACATGGAAAACCAGCTTAAAGAGCAAGGTGCAGCTGATAAGCTTGACCAAGTGTTACTTGAGATCCCGCGTGTTCGTGAAGATTTAGGTTATATCCCACTCGTTACACCGACCTCACAGATTGTCGGTACTCAAGCGGTACTAAATGTACTAACTGGCGAGCGTTACAAAACCATCACAAAAGAAACAGCGGGTGTGCTGAAAGGTGAATATGGTGCAACACCAGCGCCTATGAATAAAGAGTTGCAAGAGCGAGTACTTGAGGGTGCTGAAGCAATTACGTGCCGCCCTGCTGATAAGCTAGAGCCTGAGCTTGAGAAGCTAGAAGCAGAGTTATTAAGCGAAGCTAAAGAGCAAGGCTTAGAGCTTGCTGATGATGTGATTGATGATGTGCTTACTTATGCATTGTTCCCACAAATTGGCCTTAAATTTATTAAAAACCGCAACAACCCAGATGCATTTGAAGCAATTCCAACGGGTGAAGTTGCTAAAACTGAAGCAACTCCTGCTGCTTCAAGCCCTGTAAAAGCAGAGCAGTACAGCGTTAAAGTTGATGGTAAAGTTTACGATGTCGTCGTAGCGCAAGGTGGTGAGCTTAAAGAAGTAACCCTAAAAGACAGTGAGTTAATTCCTCAGTCGGCGTCAGCGTCAGCGGGCGAAACACTCAATGCACCGTTGGCAGGTAATATTTTCAAAGTGAAAGTGAAACCAGGTCAAACCGTTAACGAAGGTGATGTGGTTATCATTATGGAAGCGATGAAAATGGAAACTGAAATTCGCGCCGCACACTCAGGCACAGTTGCAGAAGTATTAGTGGCAGAGGGCGACTCTGTTGCCACTGGCGATGCGCTAATCGCGCTGGCATAGGAGACAGAGGATGGATGGTGTTTTAAACCTCTGGCATGCCACGGGTATTGCTAACTTTACTTTTCCGGCATTGATCATGATTGCGGTTGGTTGCTTGCTGCTCTATTTAGCAATCGCCCGTAACTTTGAGCCACTGTTGTTATTACCGATTGGTTTTGGAGCTATTTTAACTAATATTCCAGTAGCTGGGTTATCTGAGCCGGGCGGCCTTTTGTATTACGTGTACCATATTGGGATCGACTCTGGGGTATTCCCACTTTTGATCTTTATGGGCGTAGGGGCGCTGACTGACTTTAGTGCCTTAATCGCTAATCCGCGTATGTTGCTGTTAGGTGCGGCTGCGCAATTTGGTATTTTCGCAACTTTATTTGGTGCAATACTGCTTAACTATATTCCTGGCTTTGAATTTACACTACAAGACGCATCGGCAATTGCCATTATTGGTGGGGCGGATGGTCCAACAGCTATTTTCTTAGCATCTAAGCTAGCACCTGATTTACTGGGGGCGATTGCTGTAGCAGCTTATTCTTATATGGCGCTAGTGCCAATTATTCAGCCGCCAATTATGCGTGCACTAACAACGCAAGAAGAGCGCGAAATTCAAATGCCGCAACTTCGTGCCGTATCGAAAAAAGAGAAAATTGTTTTTCCGTTAATGGTGCTTAGTTTAACCATCTTGTTTTTACCTGCAGCAACACCGCTGGTCGGTATGTTCTGCTTAGGTAACTTGATGCGTGAATCGGGCGTGGTTGATCGCTTAAGCAATAGTGCACAAAACGAAATCATCAACATTACCACTATTTTCTTAGGCTTAGCGGTAGGCTCAAAGCTTGCGGCAGATAAGTTCTTAACCGTAGAAACGATTGGTATTTTGGTATTAGGTGCTCTGGCCTTTGCAATTGGTACAGCATCAGGGGTGTTTATGGCGAAGGGCCTGAATAAATTCTCTAAATCGCCAATCAACCCGTTAGTAGGTGCAGCGGGTGTATCAGCGGTACCAATGGCCGCACGGGTGGTTAATAAGGTAGGTCTTGAGAGCAATCCACATAACTTCTTGTTGATGCATGCCATGGGACCAAATGTAGCAGGGGTATTAGGAAGTGCCGTTGCAGCAGGTATTCTGTTAGCAATTGTTGGCTAACAGCACGATTTAGTCGTTTTACTTCCAACCGACTGGCGCAGTAATTTTACTGCGCTTTTTTTTGCCTTCAATTTAGGTATAGTGAACCTTAATATTCTACAAGAAAGGAAGCCTAGTGAATGTATTTGTGATTTTGCTGTGTTTGTTTGTGGCGTTAGTGATTTTGGTGCCACTGCTTGAAAAGTACAGCGCTAGAACGGGGCTTGATAAAGCAACTAAATATGCCAAGTATGTTTGGCCCTTGGTGATGATTTCGTTAGTTATACAGCTTATCTATGTACTGCTTTGGAAGCAGTAAAATTAAAGATATGAAAAAAGCCGCTGCAGTTTCCTGGAGCGGCTTTTTGATATTAGAAGCTTACTTATTTAACGCTAATTGCAATTCGCGGTTGCGTTGTAATTGCGCTAAGAAGTTATCAGCAATCGGTTTAAACTTAGCTAATTCATCGCGCGGAAGTGGCTCTGATTTAGGAAGTTTGACCGTTTTCGGATTACGGTGTACACCGTTTACTAAGAATTCATAGTGTAAGTGTGGGCCAGTTACGCGACCTGTCGCACCAACAGTACCAATCTTCTGACCTTGTTTTACTTTCTGGCCAGTTTTAACCACTTTCTTATCTAAGTGTAAGTACTTAGTCACATACTGAGTGCCGTGGCTAATAAATACATAGTTACCATTGTATTTGCTGTAACCTGCTTTAATTACTTTACCGTTACCCGATGACACAACAGGCGTACCTGTACGCGCTGCGTAATCGATACCGTTGTGAGGTTTTACTGTTTTAGTAACTGGGTGCAAACGGCGAGGGTTAAAGCTCGAACTAATATACTTAAAGTTAACTGGCGCACGTAAGAAAGCTTTTTTCATGCTGCGGCCTTCAGGCGTATAGAAGTTACCATCGGTATGACGAATAGCAGTGTAACGCTCACCCTGGTTAATAAACTCTGCGGCAATAATTTTACCGTCGCCAATGTATTTACCATCAACATAGTGAGCTTCGTAAATAAGACCAAATTGGTCACCTTTACGAATGTCATTAGCAAAGTCGACATCCCAACCGAAGATGTCAGCAAAATTCATAATTTGACGCTCGCTTAAACCTGCGGCAATACCCGAAGTCCAAAAGCTATTTGTGATCTCACCACCGGCAGATTTGCTCAGTGTTTCAATCTCTTTGCTATCGATAGAGGTGTCGTAGTTACCTTCGTCATTTAAGGTAACGTATAAGGTATCTGTTTTTGAAATCACATAACGAAGCTGCGCTAAAGAGCCATCTTCAGCGGTTGCAAAGCTTAAAATTTCGCCTGGGTGAATTTTTGTTAACTTACGTGTTTCAGCGTTGGTATTAACTAGTTTGTGTAATGTTTGCGCTGAGAAACCCGCACGTTTAAAGATAAGTGCTAAATTATCGCCATTACGTACTTCATGGTCGATAAGCTCGTATTCTGGAAGTTTTGCTGCTGCTTGCTGCGAATTCAGCTCAGTTAGTTTTTCGTTATCATCAACTTTAACTTGTAATTCGTAGCGTTTGCCAATTTCAAGTGCGTTTGCACTGTTATCCTTTGATGCGGTGGCTTTTTCAGAAGGCAATAATGCCAAGCCGACAATAGCAGAAACCAAACCGAGAATGAGCAGTTTGTGTTTTTTGGGAAGTTTGTGCACTACGTGAACCATATCGTGCCTTTTCTGCTGTCAAGAAATTTAAATACTAATATCGCAGGATATACCTAAAATAGAGCAAATACCAGTGTTTTGTAGATTTAAACTGGCGTAAATTTACGCTAGAATTGGCCTGCGCGTTAAACTTTTTTGGTTAAAATTGCAGCAGATGCCTTGGCTTAAACTAAATCAACATTAGTTAACTAAAGTACCTTCATTAAATTGCAATAACGCGGTATAAAGAACAATCATGCGCGCTGCCTCCAGGGCTGTTTCTTAAACTATTTAAGTTAGGCTTTTTTCTAGTGTCGCTTTTTGGTGCTAACTAGCTAAATTTTAAAGTTTTTAGCTCTATATTTATAACCCTGACAGGCCACCACGCCCCGGTAGCTGAATTTTTGGAGTAATACACAGTGGATTTACAAACCGCTCTAGCTGAGATAAAACGCGGTGCAGAAGAGATATTAATTGAAGACGAATTAGTCGAAAAGCTAAAGTCTGGTAAGAAACTTAAGATCAAAGCGGGTTTCGATCCAACTGCGCCTGATCTGCATTTAGGCCACACAGTTCTTATCAACAAAATGAAGACCTTCCAAGACCTAGGTCATGAAGTGATTTTCTTAATCGGTGATTTCACCGGTATGATTGGTGATCCAACAGGTAAAAACGTTACACGTAAGCCATTAACTCGTGAAGATGTATTAGCTAACGCTGAAACATATAAAGAGCAAGTATTTAAAATTCTTGATCCTGCAAAAACGACTGTTGCATTCAACTCTACGTGGATGGAGAACTTAGGTGCAGCAGGTATGATTAAACTGGCTGCGCGTCAAACAGTAGCACGTATGCTAGAACGTGATGACTTTAAAAAGCGTTATGCCGGCGGTCAATCAATTGCGATCCACGAATTTTTATATCCACTGGTACAAGGTTGGGACTCAGTTGCATTAGAAGCTGATGTTGAGCTTGGCGGTACAGACCAACGCTTCAACCTATTAATGGGTCGTGAATTACAAAAAGACGAAGGCCAAAAGCCACAAACAGTACTCATGATGCCACTGCTTGAAGGTACTGATGGCGTTCAGAAAATGTCTAAGTCATTAGGTAACTACATTGTATTACTGATGAGCCAAACGACATGTTTGGTAAAGTTATGTCTATCAGCGATGAGCTAATGTGGCGTTACTACGATTTATTAAGTGCATTATCAATCGAAGAGATTGCTGCACTTAAACAACGTGTTGCTGATGGTGCAAACCCGCGCGACATTAAAATTGAATTAGCAAAAGAACTGATTGCACGTTTTCACAGTGAAGACGCTGCTGAAGGTGCACATCAAGATTTCATCAAGCGTTTCCAAAAAAATGCATTGCCAGATGAGATCCCAGAAGTAACAGTAACTATTGCTGAAGACACTGTGTTCATCACTAATTTACTAAAAGAAGCTAACCTTGTAGCAAGTACATCAGAAGCTATGCGTATGATTAAACAAGGCGCTGTAAAGATTAATGGTGAAGAAAAAGTAACGGATACTAAGCTTGAAGTTGCTAAAGGCACAACACAGATTTACCAAGTTGGTAAACGAAAGTTTGCTAAAATCACCTTAGCTTAATTAAGTAAGTTAATTAGTATAAAAAAACCAGCTGCGGCTGGTTTTTTTGTGCTTTTTCTCAGCTAATAAACAGCGTAGCGACTTCAATGGCGATGATAAGCAGTAACCAAAATGCTTTCGCTTGATTTAAACGATTCACTAAAGCGGGAATATCTTCGGCATTTGGTAGGCGGTCAGTACCGACGCGCATTTTATTAAAGCGCTCACCTTGGTATAGGGCTGGGCCGCCTAACTGCACTTGCAAGGCAGCCGATGTAACACTTAACAGCCACCCTGTATTGGTTTGATAAAAGTGTCTGCCATAGTGCTTAATATAATGAATGCTCTGCTTGCTGGCATTGGTTGCCGCAATAGTTAATGCAACTAACCTAATGGGTAACCACTCCAATACAAACAGTAACTTAGCAATGGTCGTTAAAAACGGGCTGTTTGGCTTACGATTCTTACGCCATGCTTGATGCATTAATGTGAGTAAGCGATAAACCAAAGCAAGGATAGCGCCGCCAAGCAGATAAAAGAATATAACGGCAAAATAATGCCGCGCACTTTGCAGCACCAGCGATTCCATGGTTGCTTTACAAATGCCTGGGGCAGATAAGCGCGATACATCACGAGCAACAAGGCTAGCTACTAGCTCTCTGGCGGTGGCTTTTTGATTGAGCTTAAGTAGCCTTGCAATACGTAATGATTTCTTCTCTTGAGCGCGGCTACTGAGTAACAAATATAAAATTAAGCCATTTAATAACTCGGGGTAAAAGGCAAACTCTAAAAAAAGTACAACCAAGGTGACTATAACTAAAACAGTGAAGCTAAAAGCCAGTGTTGAGGCTAAATATTGATAACTTTTGGGGTTCGCGGGGCTGTATAAACGCTCGCCGAGGGCAGAGAAAATAACGCTTAAAAAGGTATTCGGATGATACCAACTTACCAAAGGAAAAAAGCGCTCAGCAAAGAGCGCTACAAAAAATACAATAATGTCCAAATGGTTTTGAACAATATTTGCAATCACCTTATAAACTCACCGACGTCAGTTTCTCTAAAAGAGCAACAACCATTTTTGATGAGTTGATAGATGCAGTTTCGATATACTCTTCAAATGATTGCGGCGACTCTTTGCCAGCAATGTCAGACATTGAACGAATAACAACAAATGGTGTTTCTAGCACGTGACAAGCCTGTGCAATTGCTGCGCCTTCCATTTCTACTGCAAGCATAGTTGGGAATTCAGCGCGTGTTTTTTCAATTCGTACTGGGTCACACATGAATGAATCACCAGTACAAATAAGGCCAATCATGGTTTTAACATCACTGATTTGGCTAACACTTTGCTCTGCTGCTTCAATCAGTTTAGGGTGTGCAGCAAAGCCAGCTGGCATTTGTGGTACTTGGCCGATTTCGTAACCGAATGCAGTAACGTCTACGTCATGGTGGCGTACTTCTGAAGAAATAACGACATCGCCCACATTTAATGATGGCTCAAAACCACCTGCAGAACCTGTGTTGATCACACAATCAGGGCTGAAGTTATCGATTAGCAGTGTTGTTGCAACAGCAGAGGCTACTTTACCAATACCAGATTGAACTAAAGTAACTTTGTTACCTGCTAATTCACCCGTGTAAAATGTAAAACCAGCTTTAGTCATGATGCTTGGGTTTGCCATCGCTTCGCGTAAGATTTTTACTTCTGGCTCCATCGCGCCAATAATACCAACGTGCATAATATTTGATTCCTTAGGTTGAATAGGGTGATTATACCTAAAAATGTCTAAAACAAACAAAAAAGCAGACCTTAAAGTCTGCTTTTGCCAAATTTATGACGGGCTATATTTCAGCAAGCGCCGTTGAGTGTGCTTTTGCTTGAGATGGTGATAATACCGCTGGTTTTGTTACGCGGTTACGTGAAGGTCTAATTGGTGCTGCTGCAGGTTTACCAAGTTTAAACATGATAGCGTCACGCACTTCTCTTGGTTGATAGCCAGATTTCACTTTCATACGAATATGCGGAATACCGGCAGCTTCTAATGCACCACTGACAAACCAATCACGCTGTGCCTTGTGACCGTCGCGGTTGGTGTTGTTTACTAAATCAACAGCAGCAACAATGGTAAGTTTGTCTTTGTCGATGAGTACATAGTCGAGCTGTTTATTTTTGGCTTTTGCCATTGCTGCGCGCTTAGCTTTAACAGATAAGCCTTGCTTACAGTCAATTAAATCAATGAGTTTAACGCGGCTAACAATTTTATATTGATCGCCAACAGCGCGTTCAAGAAGATGTAAAAATGCACTCTCCACTTGCGTAAAAACAGTTTGTTTACGAGTGAAAGGGTAAGGGTTTCCGCCTTCATCGGTAAACTTTGACGCAACAACAGAGGCTACTACGACTAAAACTAAAATTGATAATAAAGCGAATTCCATACGGTAACTCCACAACAACAAATTGACACTGAAAATAAATAGCAATTAGCGTGCCTAAGTGTGGAGTTACCCGAAATTTTTAAGCTGTGTATCCGCCTGCGATACCTTTAACAGCGATTGCCACGGCATCATGGGCATGAAGTGATTCGTAGTGGTTTATTTGCAGCCAGTAATCTGCGTAGTTTTGCTCTTCAAGTAAGCCTTTAATTTTACGTGCAGCATCTTCACAGAACATGAGGTTTTGACCATTTAAGCGGGCAAACTCTTGCTCATCTTCACGTTTAACTGCCGCTTGAACAGGCGTCTTTAGCTCAGCTTCTAAAGCATCAATTAAGCCAACCACATCAAAACTGTCAATTTGGCTGTCGAGTTTTACTTTCACGTTTGCAATTGAACGCTGTGAATGTGGTGTAGCAACAATCCCATCCGTTGTGCCTAGCCACTCTAGAACAGTTTGCTTATCAACATGTTGCTCTGCAAATTTTTCGCTGAATGCATTTTGAATTAACTGACGAGCAAGGGCCGCTGAGCATGGGCAAGTTGATGAGTAGGTTACATCAACCATCAGCTCAAAGCTTAAAACGCCTTGATTGATTTTAGCGATGAGATGAATAGGGTAGTTTTTCCAGCCTACTTTGCCGCTTAATAACGATTTACGACGTAATGGCAGCTCAAATTTAAATTCAATTTGCGCTTGGTCACTTAAATCATCATGGCTACTAATAAAGGCATCAAGTGCTTGCGCAAGTGTTTGCGGATTCACTTGCTGCTCGGTTGATAAAGTATCCAGCGCTAAAAACAAACGCGACATATGAATGCCTTTCGCGTCTTCTTTATGTAAGTTCACAAAAGCGCGCGCTTTGGCAATCACATTTACAGGGGCAATATTGCGAGATTCAAAAATGAAAGGAAGTTCAATTTCGCCCATGCCAACCCAGTCTAATTTACCTGTTCGTAAGGCGGGAGCCGTATCAGCAATATCTGGCATTGTGGTTTGCATGGTAATACTCATTCTTTGCAATTATTAAAGCGCGGTATTTTACATGAAAAAATATAAAAAAGCGGCGTTGATGAAAAAATTCTATGTTTATCGCACAATATGAATATTTCTAAAGGAATAGTGATAAAATTAGCTATGCTGTTTTTTTTCGATTATGTGCCTAAGCTTTAATATATGATTGATTCTTCTTTGAGTCCGTGGGCTCGCACACTCTCAAGCTTTATTTCTAAATACGGTGAGTTTAAAACTGCCGCTGCCTGTTACGCCTTATTATTGGTCATGTCGCTGATCTTATCGTGCATGTTTTATTATGTAGCGGTTGGTACGGTGACTTTAGTTGATGTTTTGGCGGTGATGTTTTTTACCGCAGTAGTATCACCGATTTTAATTACTGTGCTGCTTAATTCGATTCGTCAGTTAGAAGCCTCTTACAGCTATTTAGATAGCGCAACCAAACAAGAAAAACTGCTTAACCAAACACTAAAAGACAATATCAGTCGCTTAAACGAAGAGATTGATGAGCGTAAAATGGCGTTTCATGCCAAGCATAGAGCGATTGAAGAACTCAGACGCGAAATCGCCGAGCGTAAGAAAACCCAACAAGAGCTTGCACAACAGGGCATGTTATTACGCTCTATTGTCGACTCGTCTCCCGATTTATTTTATTACCGCGATAACAACGGCGTGTTTGCTGGCTGTAATAAAATGTTTGAACAAGTGATCGGAAAAACCAGTGATGAGCTAATTGGCAAGAGTGTCGAAGACATCTACCCAAGCGATTATTTGCCAGAAGTGCTGCGCACCGATAAAAAAGTATCTCAAACCCATCAAGCCTTGACGCTCGACGTTGAATACCCCGTTGATGGTGAAAAACGCTGGTTTGAAATGCGTAAGCTACCCTTCATTAATGAAAAAGGTGAGTACATTGGTTTGCTTGCCTTTGGCCGTGATATCACCAGTCGTAAAGAGGCGGCTCAAGCCCTTGAAGCAGCATATAAAGATAAAGGTAAGTTCATTGCAACCTTGAGCCACGAATTAAGAACACCGCTTAACGGTATTGTGGGTTTAACTCGCATGCTACTTGATACAGAACTTGATAAACAACAACGAAGCTGGTGTAACACGGTATTTTCAAGCGCCGAAACCCTTGGCAATATTTTTAACGATATTATCGACTTGGATAAAATTGACCGTGAGCAACTCGATATTGTTGCTGACTCAGTCAATGTGGCCGACTTCATTAATGATGTGGTGAACTTCGCTGGCTTAATTGCTGAACAAAAGGGACTAGAGTTCAATATTAAACGTAAGGGTACGCTAGATGTGTATGCGTCCCTTGATCCGACTCGTTTACGTCAGGTTGTTTGGAACCTGATTAACAATGCCGTTAAGTTCACTCAGCAAGGTCATGTAGAGCTTGAGTGTCGTCGTGAGAATCGTCCTGATGGTCCATGGTTAGTGATGCGTGTTAGCGACACGGGCCAAGGTATTCCACAAGAGCAGCTACATCGTATCTTTGACATGTACTACAAAGCGCCAGATATCAACGGCACCAATGCTATTGGCTCTGGTATCGGCCTTGCGGTAACAAAAGCGCTTGTTAGTGCTATGAAAGGTGAAATCCATGTCAGTAGTACGGAAGGTGAGGGCAGTGTTTTTGTTGTTGAAATACCGCTTAAGCTTTGTATTGCGCCAACAGAGCAAAATTATGCAGTGCGCAGCTTAAACATTCTGTTAGTTGAAGATGTACCGCTAAATGCCGAAATTGCTACTAACTTACTTGAGCAGCGTGGCCACGAAGTTATTTGGGCTGAAACCGGTGAAGATGCGCTGTCGTTTGTCTACACAGAAGATGACTTAGACCTTGTTCTGCTTGATATGCAGTTACCTGATATCAATGGTGATGAAGTGGCTCGTCAAATTCGTGACGATGAGCATTTTGATAACCTGCCAATCGTTGCTTTGACTGCCAACGTGCGTAGTGCCGAAGAAGAACTTGCGGGTATTAATATTCAAGGTGCACTCGCTAAGCCTATCAACACCACTAAACTCGATAAAATGCTCGGCGAGCTATTCGATATTAAACAGCAGAAAAACTGTCAGCCAGAGCCAATAAAAGTGGTAGCTGAAAAAGATTTATCGGGTATTCGTGTTGAGTTACTTGATATTGAAACTATCGAAGATTTTGTAGGCTCAATGGGGCTGGTGATCTTTAATCGTAGTTGTGAGTTATTTAGCAAGTTAAACCCTCAGTATCAAACTGAGCTTGCAGATGCCTTAGCGGCAGATGATAGAGAAGAGTACAAATCGGTGGCACACAAATTAAAAGGTGCAGCTGGCTCTGTAGGTTTAAACGATGTGCAATTACATGCTAAGAAGATGGAACACGGCGCGCTTGAAGAAAGTAGTGAAGAGTTACAGCAGTGGCTTGATGAATTAGCAGTGAAAATAAATGAAGGGCGTGACGCCCTCCAATTATTCTTACAGCAGTTAGAAGATTAATTCTAATTAGCTGTCGATTTTACCAATGAAGCGGTAGCCTTCACCATGGATGGTGCTGATCAGCTCAGATGTGCTGTTATCGCTTTCAAAGTGTTTTCTGATACGACGAATTGTTACGTCTACAGTACGGTCGTTAGCGCGAAGCTCACGGCCAGTCATGTGCTTGATTAATTGTTCACGGCTGAAAATACGGCCCGGTGAGTCAAGCATTAAGCGTAGCGCACGGTATTCACCTTTAGGTAAACGTTTAGCGTCGCCACTTGGAGATGTTAAACAACGGCTGTTTTCATCAAGTTCCCAACCGTTAAATGTAATAACACCATTTGTTTCGATATTCGCTTCTTCGCCACCAAGGGCTGTGCGCGAAATAAGGTTACGAGCACGAATAGTTAACTCGCGAGGGTTGAATGGTTTAGTGATGTAATCATCAGCACCAATTTCAAGACCTAAAATGCGATCAACGTCGTTGTCACGACCTGTTAAGAATATTAAACCAACGTTACGTTTTTGACGTAATTCACGTGCTAAGATTAGCCCGTTTTTACCTGGTAGATTGATGTCCATAACTACAAGGTTCACATCATCATTATTTGTAAGCTTGTCATGCATATCATCGCCATCAATGGCTTCAATAACTTTGTAACCTTCAGCTTCAAATAAACTAACGAGGTTTAGTCGAGTTACGTCTTCATCCTCTACGATCAGAATGACTGGCGTTTGCATTGTATATTAACCTTTTCGGAAATTTTATTTACAAAAATTCGGTATTATCAAGCAAAACCGAATACTAGAGATTATAGGATTAGATCCAATTGTTAACAAGTAAAATCAATTTGGATAAAACTTAGCCATAGCTAACAATCGAGATTGCACTTTAAAGTTATGCTGCAATACGTGCTGCTTATTGATATACAGTCGGATTTTATTTCCTTCTTGAACCAGTGAGGCTATACCGCCATTTTCTAAAAAGCTGATACTTTCACCTATTGTTAAAGTATCCAATGAAATTGTATCGGTCCAAAGTGGAAGTATATCATTTTCTAATGTTTCATCAATGTATGTGATATCACAAACTTGAGAAAGTTCAGAAATTTGCTGGGTTTTTTTCACTAATTTAACGTGAATAGGTTTTTTGTTAATTTGCAGTTCATTTCTATCTTTAAGGAAGGCGCCTGGACCTTTTTCTATATCATAAAAACAAAACGTAATAGCAGGTGGATCCAGTTGATCATTAAACTTTGTGAACTTCGCTATTTGATATAAAAACGCCGACTTAACTTGGTCTGGTGATTTGGCAAATGCAGGGCAAACGACAAGTAAGGCTAATAAGATACAACATACAAATCTCATTACGCTGCACCTTCTTGCAATGGCAGAGTAATAATAAAATGCGCACCTTGTTGAGCCAGCTCATCAAATATGATGCTACCGCCAAGCGCTTGGGTCACTAAGTTATAAACGAGATGCATGCCCAAACCACTGCCACCTTCACCCCGTTTTGTGGTCACGAATGGATCGAAAATTCGTTTGCGGATCGATTTGTCTACACCACTGCCGTTATCGAAGTAGTGAATGATTAAACTGCTTTCATTGCGCTCAACATTAAAGGTGATTTCGTTATCTTGATCATCGCTAAATGCGTGGATCACAGAGTTACTTAACAGCTGCTGTAACACTTGTTGTAACGGTCCAGATTTGGTTTCAATACTGACATCATTGTTGCAGTTAATCGTGACCTTAGGATTACGGTATTGAATTTCTGAGCGCATCGACATCACTACATCACTTAATAAGTTATGTAAGTTGATTTTGGTGGAGATCTCGACATCTTGATTAACGGCCACTTTCTTAAAGCTAGAAACTAGCTCTGCGGCACGATTTAGGTTGCGATAGATTAGGTCGAGGTTTTCGATACCATCGGTTATAAAGCGTTTTAAGTGCGTCGATGTTAAGGTTTTCTGTTCAAATTGTGCGTGTATTTCTGCCAGCTTGTCACGTAACAGTGTTGAGCCTGTAATTCCAAGCCCAATAGGCGTGTTAACCTCATGAGCAACACCGGCAACCATCTGGCCTAATGATGCCATCTTTTCGTTCTCGACGATTTGGTTTTGGTATTGGTGCATTCGCTCAAGGGTATTAAGTAGCTCTTGGTTTGCTTCCCGTAAGGCGATAGTGCGCTGGTTTACTTTTTCTTCAAGGCTTTGGTTGAGCTGTTTAATTTCTTGTTTGTCTTTTTCGTGACGCTGAATTTGATTTTGGGTACGCGCAAGCATGATGTTTAAGCTGCTTGCAAGCTGGTTTATTTCATCGATATTGGTTTTTTGCGCGCGGGTTTCATAGTTATGGTTTTTCGACACGTCTTGCAGCAAGTTACTTAATTCATCAATAGGGTTTGCAATACGTTTTTGAATACGTCGAGCAACAAAGTACACCAACACTAAAACGAAAAGGGTAAGTAAAATATCGATGATAATTTTACGATTAATATATTGATTGAGTCTGTCTAAGCCACCGCGAACATACACATAACCAATGGTGTTGCCTTCGTAGACAATCGGGGTGATAAGCTCAATATCTTTATCTTTAAAGCGTGGCTCTAATAAATTATCAATACTGCTGACTTTGATAGGCACAGGCGGGGTTCTATTGGCATTAAAGCTACTAAAAAACACCGGCTCGTTTGATAACTCATCGATTGAATAGATGTGGATATTTTTAATAAGCGGCACAGATTCAAATGACTTTAAGCGCTCGGATTCGGTTTCGTTATCGTCAAACAACACGGTGATTTGGGCGTTGTAGGCGATTATTTTCGATAGGATAGAGATTTTATCGACAATTAGCGCTTTTTGCTCTTTTACATCTAGGTAAGTCGATATAGAAATAGACAAAGACAAGCATAACGCAGTGACTAGCATTACCGCGTTAGTCAACGCTTTACGAATACTTGTTTGTGTCGAGAATATTGACATGCGCTATAGTAGGCCAGAATTTTTGTTATTAGTAAGAGTTTAGTCTAGCAAAGACATTAAAAAGTAACTAAATATTTTAAAAAATATTTTTGCAACGAATAAGCTATTTACTCAGCTTTTACTTAGCTGAGTAAACGGCAAATTTAGTGTTTTTAAAGTCGGTGCTGTACTGACCAAATTGCGCTTCTAAAATGGGTGGGTATTTCAAGAAGCTATTTGCGACTATGGTTAACTTGCCTTGCTTACTTAAGTGCTGTTTTGCTGAGCTAAGAAATGCTTCGGCAATGGTGTAATCTGTGGCAATCCCCGTATGGAACGGTGGGTTACTGATAATTAAATCAAACTTACCACTAATATCTGCTAAACCATCACTTAATACCGCTTCGCCTTTAAGGTTATTGATCGCAAGGGTTTGCTCAGTGGCGTAAGTTGCAAGGGCACTTACATCGCTACACACAAATTCAAGTTCAGGTGCTTTTAAACCTAAGTAAGTAGCAATAATGCCTGCACCACATGCAAAGTCGAGCACTTTACCCTGGCTAATCCTCGGCGCATTATTAAGTAGTACTGCAGTGCCCACATCAAGCGCACCATGGTTAAATACGCCAGGTACACTGATAGCAGTAAATTCAATATCACCGGCTTTCACTTGGAATTGTTTGTGGTAGTGGCTGATAGCAAAGCTATTATTGAGTGTAAGTTCAGAGAATAAATACAAAATACAGTGCTTGGCACTATCGATTTTGTTACTAAAGCCACAGTGGTCTTTTAGTTGTTTCTCTGCTGATTTAACACCACTTTTATTTTCACCTACCACAAAAAGTTGCGCATCTTGATGACAAACAGCACGAATGTTATCAAGGCACATTAGTGCTTCAGGCTTAGCTTTTGGATAATAGTAGATTACTAAATCGTAGTTACCATGGGGGATGGTGTGATCAACCACAGCATGTACGCCAGCAACTTTGCTAGCATACATGGCATTTGCGTGGTTATAACTGAACGCAGTAATGTTTGCGTCAGGGTTAAGCGTTTTAAGTTCACGTAAAAAGCCATCTTGCTCAAAGTTAACCACTAAAATTGATTTTCCAACAAGTTCGTCTTCATTTCGAAGTAATAATAAACTTGGGTTGGTTAACTTACTCATGCTGCTTTTACCTTATCTTACTTTGTACGCTCAAACATTAAATCCCACACGCCGTGACCTAAACGGTGACCGCGTTGCTCAAATTTCGTCAATGGACGTGAGTCTGGGCGAGGAACGTAATCGTTAGTTTCTGACTGGTTTTGGTAACCTTCAGCAACTTGCATTACTTCTAGCATATGCTCTGCATAGTTTTCCCAGTCAGTCGCCATATGGAAAACACCGCCAATTTTTAATTTGCTACGTAATTTTTGTGCAAACTCAGGCTGCACAATACGACGCTTGTGGTGGCGCTTTTTATGCCATGGATCAGGGAAGAATAATTGCAGTTTAGATAAGCTTTCATCAGCAATACAGTCAGCAAGTACTTCAATTGCATCGTGCTCAAACACACGTAGGTTAGTAATACCTGCTTCATCGGCGTCCATTAAACAAGCACCTACACCTGGGCGATGAACTTCAATACCAATAAAGTTAAGTTCAGGTGCGTTTTTAGCCATTTCGACTAGCGACTTACCCATACCAAAGCCGATTTCTAGTACGATATCGTTATCGTTACCAAACACTTGTGCTAGGTCGAGCAAGCCATTTTTGTGCTCAAGGCCCATTGTTGGCCAACACTTTTCGATGGCAGCTGCTTGGCCTTTTGTTAGGCGACCTTCGCGCTTAACGAAACTACGAATAGTGCGGATATATTTACCCTCTAGCTTTGCTTGCTCGAGGTTTGGGTTACTTGAGTCACTCATATAA
The DNA here is from genome assembly GCF_002964825.1 of Pseudoalteromonas sp. T1lg122. Taxonomy (NCBI): domain Bacteria; kingdom Pseudomonadati; phylum Pseudomonadota; class Gammaproteobacteria; order Alteromonadales; family Pseudoalteromonadaceae; genus Pseudoalteromonas; species Pseudoalteromonas sp. T1lg122. The sequence continues at coordinate 480,105 of NZ_PQCG01000032.1, read as the reverse complement.
TTTGGCCTGATAAAAACACTGACTATAGAAAAAGGTTGCGTATTATCCCTGACCAGCGCCTTGAGTACAATAGTAGGGTTTATCTTTCTAGCTTAATTGCGCGCCAGTGCGTTGGCTATTTGGGCATAGCAAAGCCCGTTCGACTTGCTTGGCCTAACTAACTGCAATAGACTTGGCCGCAATGAGCTTCAGTAAGTAAAGATGTTATTTTGAATTTAAGTAATAAGGAGTCAACCTGGTTTGCGAACCAAGTTGTTGACTGGTATCACCTTCACGGCCGTAAAACGCTGCCATGGCAGTTAAATAAAACCCCTTATAAGGTATGGATCTCTGAAGTCATGCTACAGCAGACTCAAGTCGTTACTGTTATTCCTTACTTCGAAAAGTTTATGCAAAGCTTTCCTGACATTATTGCGCTCGCCAATGCGGATGAAGATCAGGTGTTACACCACTGGACTGGCCTTGGCTACTACGCCCGGGCGCGTAACTTACATAAAACGGCAAAAATAGTCCGTGATAAATACCAAGGTGAGTTTCCAACTACCCTTGAAGAAGTGATGGACTTGCCGGGTATTGGTCGTTCAACGGCAGGGGCTATCTTGTCTTTATCGCTTGGCCAACACCATCCAATTTTAGACGGTAATGTTAAACGCGTATTAGCACGTTTTTTTATGGTTGAAGGTTGGTATGGCGTGAAAAAAGTCGAAAACCACCTTTGGTCATTATCATCGCAATTAACGCCTAAAAAGTCGGTCACTGAGTTTAATCAGGCAATGATGGATTTAGGTGCAAGCCTTTGCTCACGTAGTAAATTTGACTGTGAGCCTTGTCCATTAAATAGCAAGTGCCTTGCTTATAACGAAGGTAAAGTGAAAGAGTTTCCGCATTCAAAGCCGAAAAAGGCTGTGCCGAAAAAGTCATGTCATCAGCTTATTCTTGCTTGCGATAATAAAGTACTTATGGAAAAGCGCCCAAGCTCAGGGATATGGGGTGGTTTATTTGGCTTTTTTGAGTTTAGCGAGTTAACTGAGCTCGAATCATTTTTAGCTCAGCATGGCTTATCTAGCAATACGCTGGCACTTGAGGCCTTTACCCATGTGTTTTCGCATTTTGAGCTGACTATCAACCCCCATGTTTTAACCTTGCCGAGTATTCTAGATCTTATTAATGAACGGCAACTAGTTTGGTATCCGCTTGATGAGTCTATTGAGGTAGGTCTTGCAGCGCCAACGAAAAAGCTGGTTAAACAATTAAGCGCAATAGATTACAATAGCATCACGCAATAAGAGTAGAGAGCAATTATGGCACGCACAGTATTTTGTCAAAAGTTACAAAAAGAAGCTGAAGGCTTAGGCTTCCAACTATACCCAGGTGAGCTTGGTGAAAAGATTTTCAACAACATCAGTAAAGAAGCATGGGGCCAATGGCAACATAAGCAAACGATGTTGATCAACGAAAAGCATCTAAACATGATGGACCCAGAGCACCGAGCTTTTTTAGAAGAGCAAATGGTGGGTTTCTTATTTGAAGGTAAAGAGGTAGAAATCGAAGGCTACCGTCCACCAGAAAAATAAACCAAGATATTATATGTAAAAAGGGCCAATTGGCCCTTTTTTAATTTTCGTTTTCTTGTTCGGCTTTTTGAATTTGCTCTTTTAAGAACTGTGCCACTTTAGAGTATTCAATTTCGTAGCTGTCTCTTAGCGCAATCAATTCATCACTCGAAGGTGGTTGTTCGTTATCTTTGCAACGCCCCTCAAACTCAGCAGCAAGCTCTGCGACTTTCATCGCCCCAATCGTTTTTGAGATAGATTTGAGTTGATGACAGGCTGATTTAATGGCCTCTAAGTCTTGCTCAATAACACCGCTGTTAACTTCTTTGCTCAGTTGATTGCTTTGCTCTAAGTACATTTTGAAAAAGCGTAGCTTCTTAGCTTCATCATTGTTTACATAGTTAGCCAGCATGGTCATATCAATAGGGGCTGCGGGTCTTTTAACTTCGAGCTTGGTAGCCTCTGGATTTGTTTTGTAAGCACATTTATGTAACGTTGCTTCCAGCACATTTAGTTCTACAGGTTTGGTAATGTAATCGTTCATACCTATGTTTAAACAGCGTTCTTTTTCACCTTTAAGGGCGTTGGCTGTGATAGCAATCACATATGGTTGAGCATTAATATCTTCAAGTTGAGATGCTTCATGACGAATCTTTTCAACCATATCGTAGCCTGACATTTTCGGCATGTGTAAGTCAGTTAGAATAATTGAGTGCCTGCCTTCTCGCCATGCTTCGAGGCCTTTTTCACCATTTTCAGCCATTTCGACGCCATAACCCAACAGATGAAGCTGATCGGTCAACACTTGCTGGTTTAATACGTTATCTTCGACAAGCAATACAAGTTTGTTTTCTTCGCGGGCTTTATCAACACTCAGGTAGTCGTTAAACGACTTAGCAGAAGCAATTTGTTTTGGTTTATGTAAACCTGCTGCCACAAGTAACGACATCATAAAGTTAGATTTACATAGCGGTGCAGCGTTTAAGTAAAAGATATTTTTATGATTAACAGCTGCTTCATCGAGTTTGCTTAACACAATAACTTGCTGTTTATTATCTTCTAGGGTGTATAGTAGGCGGCGTAAGATATAGTTAATATCTTCCATGGTTTCAATACCATCGAGGATCCAAATAATATCTTTTTTATCTTGCTCAGCTTCGATTTTATCACTGCTGTCTGCAATGACAGGCGTAGCCCCCATAAATGATAAATAGCGGGTAAGTAGTTTTTTACGACCATCATGGTTGGTTACAACGACAACGCGTTGGTCTTTCATTACTTGTTTGTGTGCGTACTCAACTTTGCCTTGAGTACTAAATGGAAGTTCAACAACAAACTCACTGCCGATACCTAAATCACTGGTAACAGAAATCGTTCCTAGCATTAGCTCTGTTAAGCTCTTACAAATCGATAAGCCTAAACCCGTCCCACCGTATTCGCGGGTAATTGAGCCCTCAGCTTGAATAAACGGGTTAAAGATTTCGCGAAGCTGCGCTTGGGTCATACCTTTACCGTTATCTAATACGCTAAAACGAAGGGTATAGTGATCAGTGGTGTTTTGGGCTACCTCTACCGAGATTTTCACATGGCCTTTGTGTTTTTCGTCGGTACTGGTGAACTTAATTGCATTACTACATAGGTTATAAAGTACTTGGCGAACACGCACCGTATCACCAATCAAATTGGTCGGAATATCCGGGGCAATAGCCAACTCTAGTTCAAGGTCACGCTTTTTGGCCACTGATGACAAAACACGTGCGACTTCTTCAATGGTGTCTGATACTGAAAAAGGAATGTTATCAATATTCAATTTACCCGCTTCGATTTTCGAGAAATCAAGAATGTCATCTAATATCCCTAATAACGAAAATGCAGAGTCGCGAATAATTGTACTTAATCTATGTTGCGCCCCATCAAGCTCTGTTTGGCGAAGTAAATCAATTGTGCCAATAACACCATTCATTGGGGTACGAATTTCATGGCTCATGGTTGCCAAGAAAGTCGTTTTGGTTTCGTTTGCTTGTTCTGCTTTTAAAGTTGCTTGCTCAAGTGCCAACGTTCTATTTTGTACTTCGGTCTCTAAGCCACTTTGTAATGCTTGCAAATCGGCTTGTGCCGCTTTGTTTTCTGTTATGGCTGATTGCACTTTATTTAGCAGCAAGTTGATATTTTTTGCTACTGAGTCCAAACCAAAATCTAGGCCTTCGGTCACTTGAGCTTGGTAGTCAGCATTGTCAGTGATAGCCATCAGTTCTGTGCTTAATGACTCACTGCTTTTCGTAAAACGTTTATTAATAAAAATACTTAACGCAAAAGACAAAATAGCCAGTGCGACTAAAGTCAATGCGGCTAAACCATATGCAAGACCTGCAGACTGCGCAATGGGCTCTACAATCGGGTGTTGTTTAATGATTAGTTCACCAACAGGTTGATCATTAAACTCTAACACCGTATGAATAAGGGTGTTTTGCTCTAGTTTTTGATTAACTTTACTGGCTTCAATTAGCTCTTTATTACTGGCGTATACAAGTGATACATCGCCGTTAAATTCATAGCGATATAAATAGTAATCAAAGCCATCATTAAGTAGCTGACTTAAATCGAGCACTTCTTTTACTTTGTCTTGGCCAGGCATAGTTAACGCACTAATTAGAGGTGCGGAAAGCTGATTCGATAATTGCTGTGTTGTGATGGTTGGTTTGCTAACCTGTTGAGACGATTCACTCGTTGGATAAAAAGAATAAGCAACAACCGCAAGTAGGGTGATGACAAGATTCGTGATTATAAAAAGCGGTAATAGGCCTTTTACAGGTGAATTCGATTTACTTGGCATGGCTTTAGTCCAACAAATTATACAGCAACAGTAAGCATATTCTTGATTATTAGACAATCCTACCATCTATGAAGAAAAATTCACCACGTTTTTAACATAGGTAACTCTTTTATGATGAGGGTCAACCAAAAAGTACAAAATTTGTAGATTAAATAAGCTAAAAACTATTAAAAACAGCAATCTTGATTGAAAACTGTGCAAACAGTTAGAATCCTCAAAAAAAAGTTGACTTGAGAGGGCAAAACCCGTTTAATACGCCGCACGCCCAGACAGCGACAACCAAATTTGTTGCTTATAAATGCGTTTAAAATTTGCCCAGATAGCTCCAGTCGATAGAGCCATTGGGAATTGCATTGAAAATCCTTGTGGATATTCTGCATAAAAATTTAATATTGCCCAGATAGCTCAGTCGGTAGAGCAGAGGATTGAAAATCCTCGTGTCGGTGGTTCGATTCCGCCTCTGGGCACCATTATTTAATATATTGGTGTTTAATTTATGATTTAAACATCAATATCGTGCATAGCACACAGATTTAGTGTGCCGACTTAGCTCAGTTGGTAGAGCAACTGACTTGTAATCAGTAGGTCATCCGTTCAACTCGGATAGTCGGCACCATTTATTTAAACATCAAGCTTCTAGCTTTTTGTTATGCCCAGATAGCTCAGTCGGTAGAGCAGAGGATTGAAAATCCTCGTGTCGGTGGTTCGATTCCGCCTCTGGGCACCATTATTTATAATCACAATGTGATTAAGTGCTAAACGCACACAGGTTTAGTGTGCCGACTTAGCTCAGTTGGTAGAGCAACTGACTTGTAATCAGTAGGTCATCCGTTCAACTCGGATAGTCGGCACCATTTATTTAATAGTTAGCATTTAGCTAATTGTTATGCCCAGATAGCTCAGTCGGTAGAGCAGAGGATTGAAAATCCTCGTGTCGGTGGTTCGATTCCGCCTCTGGGCACCATTATTTGATAATCTCTTTTAAAGTGATTATAGTGCACAACGCACACGATTTTAGTGTGCCGACTTAGCTCAGTTGGTAGAGCAACTGACTTGTAATCAGTAGGTCATCCGTTCAACTCGGATAGTCGGCACCATTTATTTAATAGTTAGCATTTAGCTAATTGTTATGCCCAGATAGCTCAGTCGATAGAGCCATCGGGAATTGCATTGAAAATCCTTGTTGATATTCTGCATAAAACTAAATATTGCCCAGATAGCTCAGTCGGTAGAGCAGAGGATTGAAAATCCTCGTGTCGGTGGTTCGATTCCGCCTCTGGGCACCATTGATTCAAAGCCTCGCAATCGCGAGGCTTTTTTGTTTCTGTCCCCTCCAAATCACGATTTTACTTCCCGTAGGCGTGAAATTTAAAGAGCTATCAGCTTTCAGCCGTCAGCTATCAGATTGAAAAGTTAGCGAGTTAGAAAGGGGAAAGAGTAAAGGGTAAAGGTACGAGTTTCGAGACCCGAGATACGAGTTGTAGGAGGCGTTTTAACGCCGAAAAACCAGAGTTATTAGATATCAGTGGTTAGAAGTTAGATTAAAACAAAAAAGCTAGAAGCTTTTAGCTGTAAGTTTTAAGACGATCGTGCGGGGCTTTTAGTTGTAGGAGGCGTTTTAACGCCGAAAAAAGACGATTTGGTAGGGTGACCCCTTTACGAATCCAAAACCAACACCAACACTATGCTGTTAGCACCTAGCACCTAGCACCTAGCACCTAGCACCTAGCACCTAGCACCTAGCACCTAGCACCTAGCACCTAGCACCTAGCACCTAGCACCATTCCTACGCGATATAAAATCGCTGCTACAATTTTGAAAACTCGCAACTCGCAACTCGCAACTCGCAACTTGTAACTTATCTCCATTTTCCTACCATTCATCGTCCCCAAATGTCAGGCAGTGTAATGTTATGTAAAGTCAGTTGAGCAAAACTTAACGTGGTGCTTGAATTACACTCATAAATAGATGTTTTTCAGGTTTTTAGAATGAATTGGCAATATAAGCCGAGTTTATTGGCTTTAAGTGTAATTTTGCTAAGTGCATGTGCGAGCCAGCCGACTCACAATGAACGAGTTGCTGAACTTGAGACCGTACCGGGTGCATGGAAGCAACTCCCTTCTGGCGACAAAGCGCTTGCTGTTGAAGATAACTGGTTGCAGCAATTACACGACCCTCAAGTTTTTACTTTAGTTGAGCAAGCATTAGCCCATAATCAAGCGATTTTACAAGCAGGTTACGATGTTGCGATTAAAGAGCAGCAGCTTATTGCTGCTGGGGCAGATTTATGGCCAAGCCTTGATTTATCAACACGTGCGAGTCGTAGTAAAGATAACCGCCCTGTTAGTTATAACAACGCCAGCTCAGCGTCATTAGAATTAAGCTACGAAGTTGATTTATGGGGTAAATTATCAGCTTCAGAACGACAAGCAAATCTTGAATACCTAGCTGAAAAAGCCACCTTTGAACAAAGCAAACAACAATTAGTCGCTGATGTGGTAGCTGGTTGGTTTGATGTTATTACGAACCACAAATTACTTGAGCTATATAAGCAGCGTGAGCAAAACGCTGAGAAAAATTTAGATATTATTGAGTCGGGTTATCGCCAAGGTTTAAATGAAGCGCTTGATGTTTATCTTGCTCGTAATGAGCTAAACACTGAGCGCTCGAACATAGCGGCGCAGCAAGCAACGTTAACTAAATCGATTCGCGATTTAGAGCGTTTAACAGGCCAATACCCAACTGGCGCGTTAAGCGTTAGCGCAGATTTACCACTACTCGATAGTGCCATTCCGCTTGGTTTACCTTCAGAGCTTATTACTCGCAAACCTGAGTTAATGGCAAGCTGGTATCAATTACTTAGCACCGATGCTGGTCTTGCTTATGCGCATAAACAGCGTTTTCCGAGCTTGAATCTTTCTGCATCAATGAGTGATAGCACAGATAGAGTGAGCGACTTATTTTCTCCTTCAAGCTTAGCGTGGTCGCTGATTGGTAGTATTTCGATGCCGCTTTTTGAAGGTGGCCGCTTAAAAGCCAATGAAGAACAAGCAAGGCTAAACGTTAAGCGTCAAGAGCAGGCTTATCTTGCCACACTTTATGATGCCTTTAACGATGTTGAAACAGCCATCAGCCAAGAGCAAGCGCTTAAAGTACGCTACGAAAAAACCTTAGAAGCGCAAGAAAATGCCATTACCGCAGAGGCATTAGCGTTTGAACAATATCAAAGTGGTTTGGTTACCTACACCACGGTACTCGATGCACAAGACCGTTCGTTTAATGCGCAAAGCTCGGTAATCGAAATTAAAAACCAATTAATTATCAACAGAATCAACTTACATATTGCCCTTGGTGGTGATTTTAGTGAAGCAAACAGCGAAGTAGCAGAGCAATAATCATGAATAGCAAGACACGTAAAATTTTAATTCCATTGGTAGTGATCGTTGTGACGGTACTGCTTATCATGTTTATAAAAGGCAATCCGCCTCAAGCAAACCGCTTTTCTTCACCGCCAAAAGCAAAAGTGAATGTGGCTGTTAAAACCCTAACACCAGAAACCTATCAGGTGATGATTGATAGTTTTGGCACCGTAAAGCCACGCACGCAAAGTATGCTAGTCGCGCAGGCTTCAGGGCAAATTATCGAAATTAGTGAGCAATTTCGTGAAGGTGGCTTTTTTGAAAAAGGCGATGTGTTGTTGCAACTAGATGATAGAGATCACCGCGCCGAAGTAAAATCAGCACAAGCGGCTTTATTAACCGCTGAGCAAAGCCTACTCGAAGAGCAAGCTCGTGGTCGCCAAGCAGTTACCGATTGGGAGCGCTTAGGTAAGGGCGAACAAGCTAGTAGTCTGGTACTGCGTAAGCCACAACTTGCAGCAGCCGAAGCAAGTGTATTGTCTGCCCAAGCGACGCTTGAAAAAGCGAAACTTGATTTAGAGCGTACAAAAATCACGGCACCATACGCGGGGCGAGTTTTAAGTCGCAGCGTAGACTTAGGGCAAGTGGTGAGTAATAACATGGAACTTGCCAGCATTTATGCGATTGACCGTGTTGAAATTCGCTTACCAATCAAAAATAAAGATCTGCCGTTCATTAACTTACCAGAACAATTTCGTGATGGTGCTAAAAATAGCGCTGGTTCACTCGTTAAATTTAGCTCAGATCTCGTTGGTAAACAGCAATGGCAAGGTCAAGTTATTCGCACCGAAGGCGCCATTGATGAAAGCGCTCAGCAGCTTTACGTGGTTGCACAAATTAATGACCCTTACAAAGCCACTTCTGCGAATCAATACCCAATTAAAATTGGTCAGTACATCAAAGCGCAAATTACTGGCAAGGCGGTTGAAAATGCCATTGTGATCCCAAACAGCGCAATTTACCAAGGCACTTATGTGTATGTTGAAGAGCAAGGTGTGTTGCGCCGTAAAAATATCTCACTAGCTTGGCAAAACGCTAATCACGCCATGGTAGCCGAAGGCTTATCAGCAGGAGATCATTTAGTGATTACACCGCTTGGACAAGTTAGCTCAGGTACCCAAGTGACGGTAATGGGAAGCGAAGCGTATCAAGCTACACGTGGTAAAGCACAGCGTCCAAGCCGTGAAGAGCTTGAAAAGCAAGCAAAAGAGCAAGGTATTACAGTTGAAAAACTAATTGAACAACGCCGCGCTGCTCGTGAGCAAGGAGCGCAATAATGATAGCTTGGTTTACAAAGAATCATGTTGCAGCAAACTTATTGCTGATCAGCATTTTATTAGCGGGGCTATTTAGCGTATCGACGCAAATACCACTCGAAGTGTTCCCGTCATTTGAAGCAGATCGCATTAGTGTAAGTGTTACCCTACGTGGCTCAACACCTGAAGATGTTGAAAAAGGTGTCGCTATCCGTATTGAAGAAGCGGTGCAAGATCTCGAAGGGATCAAGCGTATCACTAGCCGCTCATCAGAAGGTTCTGCCTCTGTATCAATTGAAGTCGATACCGGCTATGACCCTCGGGAGCTTTTAGCCGATATTAAAAGCCGGGTTGATGCCATCAATACTTTTCCGGTTGACGCCGAAAAACCAGTTGTGGCACTCGCGCAGCGCACTCGTGAGGTAATAGCGGTTACTGTGTCGAGTGAATACGGCGAAAAAGAAACCTTAGAATATGCCGAACATGTACGGGATGACTTATTACGCTTACCAGAAATCACTCAGGTAGAGCTAAGTGGGGTGCGAGATTACGAAATTGCCATTGAAGTAAGCCAAGATACATTGCGCCAATACGATTTACGCTTATCGGACATTTCTTCAGCAATTAGTAATTCAAGTACCGATGTTTCAGCAGGTAACTTAAAAACGGAAGGGGGTGATGTACTCATTCGCTCAAAAGGCCAAGCCTATCGTAAAGATGAGTTTGCCCAAGTTGTGGTTAAATACCAAGCTGATGGTACCATTATTCGCCTAGGCGACATTGCCCGTATTACCGATGATTTCGAAGAAACCCCAGTTCGTACTCGCTTCAATGGTAAGCAAGCGGCGTTTATTGATGTGTACCGTATTGGTCCGCAAAGTGCGATTGAAGTTGCTGATGCAGTAAAAAATTACATTACCGAGCATCAAAGCCAGCTGCCTGAAGGGTTTGAGTTAAGCTTTTGGGATGACGACTCTGAAATCGTGAAAAGCCGTATTGCGACGCTAACAACCAATGCTATTCAAGGTGGTATTTTAGTTCTTGCATTACTTACCTTGTTCTTGCGTCCTGCTATTGCGTTTTGGGTGTTTATTGGTATCCCTGTGTCATTCATGGGCGCGTTTTTAGCGATGCCAATTTTTGGTATTACGCTCAATGTAATGAGTTTATTCGGCTTTATTTTGGTACTCGGTATTGTTGTTGATGATGCCATTGTGACCGGTGAAAACGTCTACACCCACCTAAAAACAGCCGAAAATGGTGAACAAGCTGCTATTCGTGGTACGCAAGAAGTTGCGACACCCGTTACCTTTGGTGTACTTACAACGGTTGCTGCATTTTTACCATTAGCTTTTATCGAAGGTAACCGTGGTGCTTTATTTGCGCAAATTCCTGTTGTTGTTATTCCGGTATTACTGTTCTCTTTAATTGAGTCTAAATTTGTTCTGCCGGCTCACTTAAAGTACTTAAAACTACGTAGTGAAAAAGCAAATCCGTCAAAACTGCAGCAGTTTCAGCAGCGTTTTGCCGATGGCTTTGAACACGCCATTATGAAGTACTATCAGCCGCTACTAAATGTTGCGCTAAAGAATAAATTAGCAACGGTCAGCTTGTTCGTCGGTATTTTCTTTATCATTTTGACCCTGATCACCAGCGGTTGGACAAAGTTTATATTCTTCCCGCGTATTCCAAGTGAAACTGTTCGCGCAGAGCTAACATTCCCTGCTGGAACACCGTTTGAAGTGACCAACAAGTACATCATCGATATGTCAGATAAGGCCAAAGAGCTACAAGAGAAGTATCGTGATGAAGATGGCCAAAGCGTGATTTTAAATATTTTGGCAACCACGGGTGGCCGAGGTGGTTCGTCAAATACAGGTAGTGTGCGCTTTGAAATCACACCAGCCGAAAAACGTGAATCAGATATTGGCTCTCGAGAGCTTGCCAGTGAATGGCGTGACCTCATCGGTATTATACCGGGCGCAGAGAGTGTGACTTTCCGTGCTGAATTTGGTCGCAGTTCAGATCCTATTGATGTGCAGCTAAGCGGCAGCTCAATCGACACCCTTGAAGCTGTAGCAGAAAAGGTAAAAGAGCGTTTAGCAACTTACCCAACTGTGTACGAAATTGCTGATAGCATGTCAGATGGTAAAGACGAGCTGCAAATTGAGCTAACAGAGCAAGGTTTGGCACTCGGTTTAAACCGTGTTGATGTATCGCAGCAAGTGCGTAATTCGTTCTTTGGTGCGCAAGTTCAACGTATTCAACGTGGTCGTGATGATGTGCGTGTAATGGTGCGTTTGCCAATTGAAGAACGTCGCTCAGTTGCTGATTTAACTGATATTTTAATTAAAACCCCAACGGGTGGCACAGTGCCATTGTCGCATGTGGCGACCTTAGTACCGGGGCAAAGTCCATCGTCTATTTATCGTATTGATCGCTATCGCACATTGAACGTAACAGCCGATGTTGAAAAATCAAATACCAATATGACGGTACTGCAAGCAGACTTAAAAACTTACTTAGATGAGCTAATGGTGCAATACCCAGGTGTTGATTACTCGCTCGAAGGTGAAGCTAAAGAGCAGCGTGAATCATTTGGTTCACTCGCTTGGGGTCTGGTGTTTGTATTCTTTATTATTTATGCGTTATTAGCGATACCGTTTAAATCATATATGCAGCCATTAATTGTGATGAGTGTTATTCCGTTTGGCATGATAGGTGCGGTAATGGGTCACTGGGTAATGGGCATGGAGTTAACCATTATGAGTCTACTTGGCATGCTAGCCTTGATAGGTGTTGTAGTGAATGACTCACTAGTACTGGTTGATTTTATCAATAAGAAGCGTGAAGAGGGCGGCGATTTACTTGAAACCGTTAAGCTTGCCGGTGCGGCACGTTTTCGCCCAGTAATGTTAACCAGTTTAACCACCTTTATTGGTTTAATGCCGCTGTTATTTGAAAAAGCAACGCAAGCACAATTCCTTATTCCAATGGCCGTAAGCCTGGGCTTTGGGATTATTTTCGCAACGCTTATCACCTTACTATTAGTGCCAGTTAATTACCTATTAATGGAGCGCTTTCAGGGATGGTTTAAGTAGGGGCGATAGGTTGAAAACATGTGTGTTGGGTAGAATGAAATGAAACCCAACACACAGGAGCTATCAGCTTTCAGCCGTCAGCTATCAGAAAAACATACAAGTTAGCGAGTTAGCAAGGGGAAAGAGTAAAGTTAGATTGTGCCCGCTCATTGCTATGGCTAAACCCGGTGCCGTAGGCGTGAAATCTATTTCGCGCGATATTTCTTAAATAACGGGTGAGTCGTAGGTCGGGCTTTAGCCCGTCAATGTTAGCGATTATGTGTCGCCATAAATGACGACCTACAGTGCTTGACTCATTAGCTCGTAGGTTAGTTAGAGCAGAGCGAAACCCAACGTTTGAAGCCGTCAGCTATCAGATAAAACAAATAAGTTAGCGAGTTAGCGAGGGGAAAGAGTAAAGTTAGATTGTGCCCGCACATTACTATGGCTAAACCCGGTACTGTAGGCGTGAAATTTATTTCGCGCGAATAAGAATAATAAGTTCTTGTATAAGAGAAAAACTAAGGAAGTTATTGAAAACTTGAAACTTGAAACTTGAAACTTGAAACTTGAAACTTGAAACTTGAAACTAAATAGAAATGGTGTTCCCCAAGTATGCGGTGCCCGGTGTCAGTCCTGAAACCTTGAGGTTTCAGGGCGGGAATCTGCGGTATGCCGTAGGCTTCTCGGTACATGCCGAGCCTGCACAATAGCAAACGAACAGAAACCCTAACATAAAATTTATCGGCTCAGGGACTTAACCAAGCTCCTGCACCCTAGGGAACACCTTCAGTATATAAGACAAGTTTCAATCCTTAAACCATATAAGCAAAAAAAGCGGATCGTTCGCGTAGTTTTTCCCCACCTTTAACTGCTTATTTACTTTTCAGATTGCTTTTTGACCTCAATCATACAATTAATTGGAGTTGAGATTTATCGAGTGGTAGCATGATGTTACTTAGCCGAACAAAGAAAAAGTTATGAGCACGTTACCTGATTACCAACAAGCCCAATTGTTATTAGAAAAGAATGAAATTTTTGTCGCACCAGCCGAAGCTCATGGTGTGATCAGTGGTTTATTAGCCTGTGGCATCAATATTGAAGCCGACGAATACTTAGGTTTATTAAGCGATGTATTCAACGACGGCATTGCCTTCAGTAAAGATTTAAAAGCCTTTTTTGCTAACGTGTATTCTCAGGTTGTTGCCAGCTTTAGTGATGAAGAATTTCAGTTTGACCTATTCTTACCAAGCGATGATGAAACACTGCTTGATCAAGCCAATGGCTTAGTATCTTGGGTATCGGGTTTTATGCTTGGTTTTGGTTTAAAGCAAAAAGACTACGGCAAGTTATCAGCTGATGTGAAAGAAGTGATCAGCGATTTTAGTGAAATTACCCGTCTAGATACCATGTTTGAAGAGACCGAAGAAGACAGCCAAGCACTGCACGAAGTGATTGAGTATGTGCGTGTTTCTGCGCTGCTATGTTTTGCTGAGCTAGGTAAAGAACCAGCAGATAAAAACCCTAAGAAGACCCTTCACTAATCAAATTATAGAGGTTTAGCATGTCGTCTATTGCAATCGATAAAGCTGAATTTAAAGCCCGTCGCGAGCGCTTGCTTGCGATGATGGATAAAAACAGTGTCGCTATTATTCCTGCGGCAGGAGAAGTAACACGTAGCCGTGATACTGAATATGCATTTCGCCAAGACAGTGACTTTTTCTACCTAACAGGCTTTAACGAACCGGATGCGGTTTTAGTGCTTTGCCCGTCGAGCGATACACCAAGTACCCTAATTTGCCGTAACAAAGACAAACTAGCTGAAATTTGGCATGGCCGTAGAATTGGCTTCGAAAAAGCTAAATCTGAGTACTTATTCGACGCAACTTGCCCACTTAGTGAACTAGATGAACAATTATTAGATTTGGTGAACGGCCAGCAGATTTTATTTTATGCACAAGGCACTTACGCAAATTTCGATGCAAAAATTTGGGATTTATTAAGTACCCTTCGCAGCGCACCTAAAAAAGGCTATAAAGCCCCACATACCATTAAAGATATTCGTGGTTTAGTGCATGAGATGCGTTTGTTTAAATCTGATGCAGAATTAAACATTATGCGCACAGCGTGCGAAATTAGTGCACAAGGCCATATTCGCGCTATGCAGTTTGCCAAACCAGGCGCAACTGAATACCAATTAGAAGCAGAGCTTCATCATCATTATGCAATGAATGGTGCTCGTCATCCTGCTTATGGCACGATAGTCGGCAGTGGCGATAACGCCAATATTTTGCACTACACACAAAATGATGCTGAGCTAAAAGATGGCGATTTAGTATTAATTGATTCTGGCTGTGAACTTGAAGGTTATGCGGCAGATATTACACGCACCTTCCCAATTAACGGCAAATTTAGCGAACCACAAGCGGCGCTTTACAACATTGTATTAGCAGCCCAAGAAGCAGCATTTAGCCAAGTTAAGCCGGGCGGTAGTTTATCTAAAGCCAATGAATTAGCCTCAACAGTATTAACGCAAGGGCTTATTGATTTAGGCATTTTAACCGGCGAGCTTGATGAGCTTATGGCAAACCAAGCATGCAAAGCGTTTTACATGCATGGCCTTGGTCACTGGTTAGGATTAGACGTACACGATGTTGGCGAATACAAGCTTGATGAAAAAGAGCGCGTATTTGAGCCGGGCATGGTGCTCACCATCGAACCGGGTTTATATATTAGCGAAGATGCAAAAGCACCAGAGCAATATAAAGGCATCGGTATTCGTATTGAAGATAACTTACTTGTCACTGAAGATGGCCATGAAAACCTGACCATTTCGGTTCCTAAAACCATTAGTGACATTGAAGCAGTGATGCAAGCAAATAAAGGCTAGGAGCAAGCGTGGCAAAGCAGTTTGATGTTGTCATTATCGGCGGTGGAATGGCGGGAGCAAGTTGTGCTCTGGGCCTAAAACAGAGCAATAATCAGTTATCAATCGCTATAATTGAAGCAAATGAAGTAAGCGCAGACTATCACCCAAGCTTTGATGATAGAAGCATTGCGCTGGCTCAGCAGTCTGTTCAGTACTTAAAATCAATCAATGCTTTTGATTGCCATGCGCCATTTGCAGCAGCGATTGAAAAAGTAACCGTATCTGATCGTGGTCATTTTGGTAAAACGCATATTGATTGCCAAGAATATGGTCATGATGCTCTTGGCTATGTGGTTGAAGTGAATCCATTTGGGCGTAGTCTTCACCAGCAACTTACTCGTACTGATGTTAGTTTGTATTGCCCAGATACAGTTGCCAAGCTTGAATACCAAAGCGACTGTGCCATCATCACGCTTAACTCGGGCGAACAGTTAAGCGCAAAACTTGTGGTGATTGCCGATGGCGCTCATTCGCAAAGTCGTAAACTGGCTAATATTGAGTTTAATACTCGCGCTTATCAGCAAGCGGCGATTATTGCCAACATCGAAGTGGCTGGTGGTCATCATCATCATGCCTTTGAGCGTTTTACCGAGCACGGCCCAATGGCACTGTTGCCAATGAGTAACAACCGATACTCACTGGTATGGTGTATGGAGCCTGAGCAAATTGAGCACCATATGGCACTTGAAGACGATGCCTTTTTAGCTGCGCTGCAAAAAGCATTTGGTTATTGCGGTGGCTCATTTAGTAAAGTGGGTATGCGTGCAAGTTATCCACTTGTGTACGGTAAAGCCGAATCACTGAGCAACCACCGTACAGTATTAATTGGTAATGCAGGCCATGCAATCCACCCAATTGCCGGACAGGGCTTTAATTTAGGGCTACGTGATGTGCAATTATTGTGTGATATGGCAAATAGAAGCGACCTTGGTGATTACGCTTTTACTCGTTATTACAGCCAAACTCGCAGTAAAGATATTACTACCGTGATGACACTCACAGACAGCCTAGTGCGTTTGTTCTCAAACTCATCACGATTGCTTGCGCTTGGTCGCAGCATTGGTCTTTTCTCAATGGATTTATTCTCCTCGTTAAAAACCCCACTGGCAAAACAGCTTATGGGTCAGGTTAAGCAAGGTAAACGGATATGAAACAAGCACAAGTTTGTATTGTCGGTGGTGGCTGTGTTGGCCTTACGCTAGCACTCGGTTTAGCAAAAGCAGATATCAGCGTTGTGGTGATTGATGCGAGTAAAAATCAAACTTTACCGGGTGATGATTACGCACTTCGCGTGAGCGCATTAAGCCTAGCTAGTCAGGGCTTATTTGAGTCATTAAATGTATGGCCAGAGATCATTAAACAACGTGCTACACCGTATACGTCGATGGATGTACGTGATCAAGACAGCTTTGGTAAGATTCATTTTGATCATAACGATCTCGATTTGCCGCAGCTCGGTCATATCGTTGAAAACGACATTATTCGCTACGCTTTAATTAGCGAACTTGAAAAGCAAAGTAATGCCACTTTATTGTTCGAAACCCGCTACCAGCAAATTCATCAAACTGATTCTGATGTGTTTATTACTCTTGAAAGCGGCGAGCCTGTAATTGCTAAATTATTAGTGGCGGCTGATGGGGCTAACTCGGCTATTCGCAAGCAGTTCAATATGCCAATTACTTTTAAAGATTATGACCATCACGCCATTGTTGCCACAGTTAAAACCGCTGATGAGCATAACAACACGGCACGCCAAGTGTTTTTACCAAGCGGGCCGCTGGCGTTCTTACCCTTGCCAGATAAACATACGCACTCAATTGTTTGGTCAACAAGCCCTGAGCATTGCGACACACTTTTAGCGCTTGATGATAACAACTTTAATAAAGCGGTTATGGCAGCCCTCGATGGCCAATGTGGTTTATGTGAAGTGCAAAGTGAGCGCATGGCGTTTCCACTTAAGATGCGTTATGGCCAGCAGTGGGTGTCGGGTAAAGTGGTATTAATGGGCGATGCAGCGCATACCATTCACCCATTAGCTGGTTTAGGTATGAACCTTGGCCTAAAAGACGCCGCTTATTTAATTGAGCTATTAAGTAATGAGCAAGGCGAGTTTGCAAGTGCGCGCACGCTGCGTGATTATGAACGTACTCGCAAGCTTGATGCGCAAAAACACATTGCCATGATGCAAGGCTTAAAAGAGTTATTTGCAGGCGCTAACCCACTGAAAAAACTCGTACGTGGTGTTGGTTTAAGCCTTGTAGACAACCTTGGCCCAATTAAACATTTGTTCGCAAAAGAAGCAATTGGTAAATAACACCTAACTAGTTGTTACTATTTAGTTTAAGCCGCAGCTAAGCAATTAGCTGCGGCTTTTTTGCACTTATATGAACGCAAAATGATAGCGCTGTCATTTTTGTTAGTGTATGATTAAATTTTTGTGATTGGTATGGAAATTAAACAACTCTGTTGAGTTGTATACTAGATTCCAACCAAATAAAAATAATTAAACTAAGAGAACAATTATGGAAGCAACGGTTGAGTGTGACAACAACACAAAACAAAGCATCTGGCTGCCAATGGTATTGGCCGGCTCAATGTTTTTTATCTTAGGGTGTATAACGTGGCTTAATGGTGCAATTACACCATTTTTGCAGCAAATGCTTGAGCTTTCGCCGTTACAAGCTTCGTTTATCATCTCTTCTTTTTATATTGCGGTAACAGTTGCCGGTATCCCATCAGCTATGCTGATCAAGCGCGTTGGTTATAAGAATGGTATGGCAATTGGCTGTGCGATTATGGCTTTATCGGCGCTGATGTATATTCCTGCTGCGAAACTGCAAATGATCGAAATCTTCTTGTTCGCACAGTTAATGATAGGTGTTGGACAAACCGTGCTACAAACCGCTGTTAATCCATATGTGGTGAAAATGGGCTCTGAAAAATCAGCCGCTGTGCGCGTGTGTATCATGGGCTTATTAAACAAATTTGCGGGTGTTATCGTGCCTGTGATTTTTGCAGCTGTAGTAGTAAGCGGTGTGGTTGATGGCGCAGGTAAATTATCGCAAGAGCAAAAAGACATTATGGCAAATAGCCTTATCATGCCTTATGTGTTGATTGCTGCTTTAATCATGTTATTTGCCGCCTTTGCGAAATTTGCACCATTACCTGATTTAGTGTTTGATGAAGACGAAACATCAAACGGTAAAGGTGAAATTAAAGAAACCCTAGCACACCCTCACTTAGTTTTAGGTGTAGTGGGTATTGCGCTTTACGTTGCTGTTGAAGTTATTGCAGCAGATACCATTGGCTCGTACGCTTTACAAATTGGCATTGCCGACTACTCAGTTATGACCTCTTACACTATGGCGTGTATGTTGATTGGTTACGCGATTGGTATTTTGACTATTCCACGCTTTATGAGCCAACAAACGGCGTTATTAATGTCGGGTATTGCCGGTATTATAACCGTGATGTTAGTGGTACTTGGTAGCAATGACTCGTTCATTATTTCAAACCTATTATTAGTGCCATTTGGTGGCCCACAATTACCAGACCCATTGTTATGCATTGCGTTACTTGGCTTTGCTAATGCTATGGTTTGGCCTGCAATTTGGCCACTGGCTTTAGCTGGCTTAGGTCGCTTAACAGGCACCGCATCAGGCTTATTGATCATGGGTATTGCTGGTGGTGCACTAGGCCCGTTATTAATCGGTTTAGGAAACGTAGCAGGCCTTGGTGCACAAGGCGCTTACATTGTGATGATCCCAAGTTATGTATTCATTTTATTCTACGCCTTAAAAGGCCATAAGATGAGAAGCTGGAAGTAACCCAGCAAACTGATTTTTCAAGTTAGACAAAGCCGCGGTACGCCCATCACCGCGGCTTTTTTGATCTTAAACTAAAGCTATCAGCTTTCAGCCTTCAGCTATCAGATTGAAAACAAAAGAGCTGAAATGCTCACCTGTAGGCGTGAAATTTATTTCGCGCGATGCTTCTCAAACCAACGGGTAAGTCGTAGGTCGGGCTTTAGCCCGTCGATGTTAGTGATTATGTGTCGCCATAAATGACGACTTACAGTGCTTGATTCATTAACTCGTAGGTTGGGAAGAGCGGAGCGAAACCCAACGCTTGGAGCCATCAGTCGTCAGCTATCAGATTGAAAAGTTAGCGAGTTAGAAAGAGTAAAGGTACGAGTTTCGAGGGACGAGATGCGAGTTGTAGGAGGTGTTTTAACGCCGAAAAAAGTCAAATAGGGAGGTATTCCAACCCCAAAAAAAAACACTATGCTGTTAGCACCTAGCACCTAGCACCTAGCACCTAGCACCTAGCACCTAGCACCTAGCACCTAGCACCTTTAACCATTCCTACGCGATATAAAATCGCTGCTACAATCTTGCTAACTTGCTAACTTGCTAACTAACACCAACAAAAAAGCCGTGGGATTTTCATCACACGGCTTTTGATATTTCGCTAAGTCGTTTTATTAGAACGAGTAGCTGTAACCTAGTTGTAGGGTACGTGGTTTACCTGGTTGAATACCGCCGTTTGCACGGTTTGCAACGTAGGTTTTGTCAAACAGGTTGTCTACTGTTAGGTATACTTTTTGTTTGTCATCGATGAGGTATTTAGCCGCTAAATCCCACACCACGCGGCTGTCGATTGCATTGCGACCTGAGTCTGTTAAGTCTGCGTGTGCATCAGACACATAACGCATTTGCGTATCGAATACGAAGCTTGAGAACGCAGCCCCCACTGAAAGCGCTAATTGGTTTTCAGGTACGTATGGCATTGCATCGCCTTTTTCTACGCTACCCCAAAGCTCTGATTCAAAATCATTTTCGAATTGAGAATCTGTGTAAGTGTAAGTTAAGCGAACTGGGAATGAAGCTGCGTTGGTCGCATACACTTTACCCGCGCTTAGCTCAAAACCAGACACAGATACTTCACCGTAGTTGTATTGGTCGCCAATGTTGTTGTCGTTACAACCAACAGCGGCAGTACAGTTACCGTGCATGTTTGTATAGTCAGAGTTAAAGTAGATTACTTCACCTTGAATGCCCGCGTAATCGTAACGACCACCAAGCTCGATGTTAACACTCTCTTCTTCTTCTTGATCTGCGTTACCCGGTGCCGCTGGAGCGTAACCTTTTTGAATACCAGCAAGAAGCGTTAGGTTGTCGCTTACTGTGTAAGTGGCACCTAGTGACGGTACTAAGATCTCTGTGTCGTTGCTAATATCTTTTGTTAAGCCGTTAGCACGTGATGGATCAGACTTTGCCCACTCAACACGTTTGATTGTGATGTCTTCGTAGCGAAGACCTGCACTAATAACTAACGCATCAATTGTCCACTCATCTTGAATGAATAGGGTCGTCGCTTCTGCACTGTCTACACGGTTGCTATCAGAACCCGGTACGCCTTTTTCAGTTAGCGTCATTGATAGGTCTTGATTAAGCGTGTATTTGTCTTGCCATTGGAAGCGGTCCATTTCATCTTCATGGTAACGTGCACCCACAGTGATGTAGTGATCGCCAGCAGGAATATGGAACTCAGTTTGTAAGCCTTTTGCTTGGTAATCACGGTTGTTTGCTTTTACTGCAACGCCTTCAATACCTTCGCTCGTTGGGTTTGCTTCAAACTCGCTGTATTTTTCTAAATCGCTTACACCCACTTTACTTGCTTTATACCAGTTACGGTGGAAGTCGTTTAAGTATGCAGTAGCAAGTAACTCGTAACCTTTACCAAAGCGGTATGCATAGTTAATTTGATATGCATTGTGTTGCGTGTTCATTTCGTCTTTTTGCGAAGCCGCATAACGACGGTAAGGATTTGCTTGGTAATCAGCATCTGTTAAACCCATGTACGTTTCGTCAGAGCGCTCATCTGAGTACTTTAACTTCATTTCTAGGCTGTGTGCTTCGTTATCACCAAAATCAAAACCAAACTTTAATAAGAAATCGTTCTTTTCGAAGCCAGTGTTATCGCTACCAACTGGTAAATCTTTAAAGCCATCTGCGCCGTAAGTAAATACTTCTACAAGGCCCGCAGCATTGTTTTTCTTTTTACCGAAGTAAGCATGACCTTTATAGAAACCGTCGCTACCAAGTTCAGCGTTAAGTAAACCTTTAGACCCTTCAGTCGGTAGGCTACGAGAAACTAAGTTTAAAACACCGCCTGTTGTACGTGGGCCATACTTAACAGACGCCGCACCCTTAAGTACTTCGATAGACTCCATACGACCCATCGTAGGGAAGTAGTAAGCAGAAGGCGCAGAGTAAGGTGCTGGTGCTACAAGTACACCATCTTCCATTACAGAGATTTTGTCGTTACGACCCGTACCCGTACCACGCATACCGATGTTAGGGCGAAGGCCATAGCCGTCTTCTTCTTGTACATATACACCCGGTACGCACTTAAAACACGTGAGATATCAGTATATTCAAACTTTTCTAGTTCTTGCTCACCAATAAAAGTAGCAGAGCCAGGAATATCGTTAATTGCAGATGCAGAGCCAATTACAGTGATTTGCTCGAAGTTCTTCTCTTCTTTAGTTACATCTTTTGCAAAAGCATTAGCGCTTAGAGATAAAGCGACCGCAGTCGAAAGCGTAGAAACAATAAACTTAGGTGTCATTGTGTGTCCTGTAGTGTTTAGATATTTTTAACGGGCGCAATTTAAACATGTAAAATAATGCGAATCAATCCTATTTGTACTAAAACAGGTCTGAACTGTAAGTTTTTGAATTAAATCAGGTATAAGAAATACAGTAGTATTGTATTACGATATTGGGTTTGGGAGGGTGTTAAGTAAAACTTAACGCTTGGGGCTTTCAGATTTCAGCCGTCAGCTATCAGATTAAAAGTTAGCGAGTTAGCAAGAGTAAAGGGGAAAGAGTAAAGGGGAAAGAGTAAAGGGGAAAGAGTAAAGGGGAAAGTTTGCGAGATGCGAGTTGTAGGAGGCGTTTTAACGCCGAACAAGAAAGGAGATATTAGATATCAGTGGTTAGAAGTTAGATTAAAATACCCAAGTTAGCGAGTCGCAAGGAGAAAGGGTAAAGGAGCTATCAGCTCGTAGGTTGGGTAGAGCGGAGCGAAACCCAACGTATGGAGTCATCAGCTATCAGATTGAAAAGTTAGCGAGTTAGCAAGAGTAAAGGGGAAAGGTACGAATTTCGAGGGACGAGATACGAGGTGTAGGAGGCGTTTTAACGCCGAAAAAAGTCGATTAGGTAGGGAGCTCCCTTTACCAATTCGAAACCAACACTATGCTGTTAGCACCTAGCACCTAGCACCTAGCACCTAGCACCTAGCACCTAGCTAAATTCCTACGCGATATAAAATCGCGGCTACAATCTTGCTAACTTGCTAACTTGCTAACTTGCTAACTTGCTAACTCGCAACTCAAACCTACGTCAAACGTAGGGCGATGAATTCGGCGAGTTTGTCTACGGCGGTTCCGGGGTCGTCGGTGCGTTTAATTAAACTAATACCGATTTGACCAAGCTCGGGGAGGTCTTTGGTTTGCAGTTGGTAGTTAAGCTCATTCGGTACGGTGCTTTTTGCTAGTACCGTAATGCCTAAGCCTTCTTTTAACGCCGCAGTTAGGCCAGTTAAGTCGGCATTACTGTAGGCAATGCGGTATTTAATACCCGCACTTTGTAGTGCTTCGATTGCGCGGCGGCGATAAATACATCCCTCTGGGGCGGTTACAAGCGTTACCACATCGTTTTGTGCCAGGTTTAAATCACCCACCCATACGAGTTGGTCTTGCATAAAAATCGGGAACTTGGCTGATTCGAGCTCTTCGTTTAATGCCAACACTAAATCGAATTGATCTTGGCGCGAGACCGATAATAAATGCTTACTCAAACGAGAGCGCACTTCGAGCGATACGTCAGGGTAGAGGGCCACGAAGTCACCAATGATCGACGGTAAAATACGTGCAGCAAATTCACTGGGGATCCCCAAGCGCACTTTACCGGTCACGTTTTCGCTGGTGAACTGCTGCAAAATGGCATCGTTTTGTTGCAGCATTTGCTTTGCTAATGGCATAAGCAATTCGCCATATTGATTAAGCACTTGGCGCTGACCTTGCTTTTTAAACAGCTTATGGCCCAGCATGTCTTCAAGGCGCTTTATTTGTAAGCTCACAGCCGGTTGCGATAGCCCTAATAATTCACCTGCTTTGGCAAATCCGCCAACTTCAACAACAGTGACTAAAGTACGTAAACTATCGGTAGAAATGTTTTTCATTAAAAAATTCTATTTATAGGGCTGTATATATAAGCATTATTTATCAATTGATAAATAATTACAATTTGTTGTTGCTAGCACGGCGCAATATACTTCAGCCATTAATGATTGATAGGTGTCACATATGACTTTTACGCCAATAATGTTTGCTCGCCACAGCCAAGCTGAGACCCCAGCAGACAACGTGCTACAAGCTAATAGCGATACTGCCATTATGGATTTTAGTGGCACTGAAGCAATCCCATTTTTAACGGCTATTTTAGGTCTTGATATTAATAAGCTAACCGCCAGTGGTTTAGGCTTACGTAGTTCATTAGACGATGACCTAACAAGCAGCTACGCTTATGCCCTGTATTACTTTAACGAAACTGCATTTCGTTTTGTATTAGGTAAAGATGCCAGCGTGCAATTACAGTCGCTTATTAATGAGCAACAACTACGTTACGACAT
The DNA here is from genome assembly GCF_002964825.1 of Pseudoalteromonas sp. T1lg122. Lineage (NCBI taxonomy): Bacteria > Pseudomonadati > Pseudomonadota > Gammaproteobacteria > Alteromonadales > Pseudoalteromonadaceae > Pseudoalteromonas > Pseudoalteromonas sp. T1lg122. Next base: position 456,333 of record NZ_PQCG01000032.1, on the reverse strand, counting down.
TGATTATGTAATGCGTGACGATTTAAGCGCGCTAACCCTAAGTGGTGAGCAAGCGTTTGACGCCTTGGTCGACAGCTTTAAGCTAACGCCTGGGCTGCGTTTATCAGACATGCGCAGCTGCTATGGTGCACAAAGTGGTGAGGTATTTATTACCGCCATAGATAACCAAGCAACACAGCAATTTCAGCTGGTGGCGCGCCAAGCAGAGCTTGATAAATGGCAAACGCACTTACAGCAGCTCGGCTTTGATTTAGCCTTAGCCAACGTTGCTTAAAACATAAAATTTTTAAAACAGCTACGCACTTGAGTGTTTAGCTGTTTTTTAGTTACAAAATCGCAATTTGGGTGTGACAACTGTGCAACTAATGTATAATCGCCGCCCATGTTATTCCCCCTCATTAAATTGAGGCCACGCCCCACAACTTGTGGGTTAATTTAAAAGTGAAGGAATATTATGACTTCTAAAACAGTTTTACATGCTAAGCACCTTGAAGCTGGCGCAAAAATGGTTGATTTCCACGGCTGGGAAATGCCAATCAACTACGGCTCACAAATCGAAGAGCATAATGCGGTTCGCACAGATGCAGGTATGTTTGACGTATCTCACATGACAATTGTTGATGTTCAAGGCGAGCAAGCACAAGCGTTCTTACGTAAACTAGTTGCAAACGACGTTGCTAAGTTAACTGTACCGGGTAAAGCACTTTACACAGGTATGCTTAACGAAGAAGGCGGCGTAATCGACGACCTTATCATCTACTTCTTCTCAGAAACAAACTATCGTTTAGTTGTTAACTCAGCAACACGTGAAAAAGATTTAGCGCATTTAGCTAACGTTTCGGCTGATTTCGCCGTAACAGTTACTGAGCGTCCTGAGTTTGCAATGATTGCCGTTCAAGGCCCTAACGCACGTGCTAAAACAGCAACAGTACTTAACGCAGAGCAACAAGCTGCTGTTGAAGGTATGAAGCCTTTCTTTGGTGTGCAAGCAGGTGATTTATTTATTGCGACAACAGGCTATACTGGCGAAGATGGTTATGAAATCGTAGTACCTAACGATCAAGCTGCTGATTTATGGCAACAACTTCTAGACGCAGGCGTAGCGCCAGCGGGTCTAGGTGCACGTGATACGTTACGTCTTGAAGCGGGTATGAACCTTTACGGCCTAGATATGGACGAAAGTGTTTCTCCACTTGCTGCAAACATGGCGTGGACAATCGCATGGGAGCCAGAAGATCGTAAGTTTATCGGTCGTGAAGTATTAGAACAGCAACGCGCTGACAAGAGCACAGACAAACTAGTTGGTTTAGTGCTTGAAGAAAAAGGCGTATTGCGTAGCGGTTTAAAAGTCATCGTTGAAGGTGGTGAAGGGGTGATTACCTCTGGTACATTCTCACCAACTCTTGGTCACAGTGTTGCGCTAGCACGCGTTCCGCGTTCAACTGGCGAAACAGCCCAAGTAGAGATGCGTAAAAAACTGGTTAACGTTAAGGTTGTTAAACCTTGCTTTGTACGTAACGGCAAATCAGTTATCTAAACTATAAAAAATTTGGTGTTATCACCCAATATAAACCAAAGGAACAAAAAGATGAGCAATATCCCAAGCGAATTAAAATATGCTACTTCACACGAGTGGGTTCGCGACGAAGGTGACGGTACGTTTACTGTAGGTATCACTGAGCACGCACAAGAACTTCTTGGCGACATGGTATTCGTTGAATTACCAGAAGTTGGTGATGAAGTTGACGCGGGTGAAGACTGCGCAGTAGCTGAGTCTGTAAAAGCAGCATCAGACATCTACGCACCAATCGGCGGTGAAATCGTTGCAATCAACGAAGATCTTGAAGATTCGCCTGAAACAGTAAATAACGACCCGTACACTGACGGTTGGTTATTCCGTATCAAAGCATCTGACACATCAGAGCTTGATAACCTGTTAGACGCTGAAGGCTACGCTAACACAATCGACGAAGACTAATTAATTAGTCACGCCGACTAAAAGCCCCGTCTAGATCCCCAGCTAATAAAATACGTAGCTTGGGTTTCACAGGGGCTTTTATGATTTTATAGCTTACCTTTCCATACGCTGTAAGTTACTAAATCAACACGTTTTTAAGTTATTGCCAGTTACCCATTGGCAGTAACCACTTTTTTTTGGATCATAGGAATCTGGACAAATGTCAAACGCCAAATCTCTTGAACAATTAGAGCAAAAGCAAGATTTTATTCGCCGTCACATTGGGCCAAGCCCAGCGCAAGTAAGCGACATGCTGAGCGCTCTTGGAGTATCGAGTGTTGAAGAGCTGATCGGTCAAACGGTACCTGCAAGCATTCGCTTAGAGCAAGGTTTATCAATTGGCGAAAGCCGCACTGAAGTTGAAACACTAAGCTACTTAAAATCAGTAGCAAGCAAAAATAAAGTGTTCAAATCATACATCGGTCAAGGCTACCACCCAACTCACGTACCACACGTAATTTTACGTAACGTACTTGAGAACCCAGGCTGGTACACTGCGTATACACCATACCAACCAGAGATTGCACAAGGTCGTTTAGAATCATTATTAAACTTCCAGACTATGACCCTAGACCTAACAGGTCTTGATCTAGCAAGCGCGTCATTACTTGACGAGTCAACGGCTGCGGCAGAAGCAATGGGCCTTGCAAAGCGTGTTGCTAAGTCTAAATCAAACACATTCTTCATCGCTGAAGACGTACACACACAAACAATCGACGTTGTTGCAACACGTGCAGAGCAATTCGGTTTTGACGTTATCGTTGGTAAAGCAGCTGAAGCACTAGACCACGACATTTTTGGTGCGTTATTCCAATACCCATCAACAACCGGTGAAATCACTGACGTAACTGATTTAATCGCTGGCGTACAAAGCAAAAAAGCGATTGCCTGTGTTGCTGCAGATATCATGAGCTTATTATTGCTTAAAGCTCCAGGGAAACTAGGTGCAGACGTAGTGCTTGGTTCAGCACAGCGTTTTGGTGTACCTATGGGTTACGGTGGTCCACACGCTGCATTCTTCGCAACACGCGACAAGTACAAGCGTTCACTACCAGGTCGTATTATCGGTGTTTCTAAAGACCGTTTAGGTAACGACGCACTACGTATGGCAATGCAAACACGTGAACAACACATTCGTCGTGAAAAAGCCAACTCAAACATCTGTACAGCGCAAGTACTACTAGCGAACATGGCAGCGTTCTACGCGGTTTACCACGGTCCACAAGGCCTTAAAACTATCGCTGAGCGTATCCACCTTTTTGCAGACATCTTAGCGGCAGGCTTAAAAGCGAAAGGTGTAAACCTTAAGCACGACACATGGTTCGATACACTGACTGTTGTTGCAGATAACAAAGACGAAATCGTTGCACGTGCAGTAGCAAACGGCGTTAACTTTGCGTCTAACCGCGCAGGTGAATACTCAATTTCTGTATCAGAAACAACAACGCGTGCAGACGTAGCTGAGCTATTCGACATCATCTTAGGTGAAGGCCACGGTCTGAGCGTTGATGCACTTGCAAACGAAATCGAAGTAAATGGCAGCAACTCAATTCCTGCAAGCCTAGTACGCGATGACGAAATTTTAACGCACCCTAACTTCAACTCGTACCACAGCGAGACTGAAATGTTGCGTTACATCAAGCGCCTAGAGAACAAAGACTTAGCGCTTAACCACTCAATGATCTCATTAGGTTCATGTACGATGAAACTTAATGCGACAGCTGAGATGATCCCAATCACTTGGCCTGAGTTTGCAAACTTACACCCATTCTGCCCACTTGATCAGGCAGCGGGTTACCAAATCATGATGACTGAGTTACATGATTGGTTAGTAAACATCACAGGTTACGATGCAGTTTCACTACAACCTAACTCAGGTGCACAAGGTGAATACGCAGGCTTAATCGCGATTCGTAAATACCACGAGTCACGCGGTGAAGGTCACCGTAACGTATGTTTGATCCCAAGTTCAGCGCACGGTACAAACCCAGCGTCTGCACAAATGGCAAGCATGAAAATCGTGGTTGTTGACTGTGATAAAAACGGTAACGTTGATATGGCAGACCTTAAAGCGAAAGCCGAAGAGGTATCTGAAAACCTATCTTGTATCATGATCACTTACCCATCTACACACGGTGTTTACGAAGAAACAATTCGTGAAATCTGTGACATCGTGCACCAGCACGGCGGTCAAGTGTACATGGACGGCGCAAACATGAACGCGCAAGTAGGTGTTACAAGCCCAGGTTCAATCGGTTCTGACGTATCGCACCTTAACCTACACAAAACATTCTGTATTCCACACGGTGGTGGTGGTCCAGGTGTTGGCCCTATCGGTGTTAAATCTCACCTAGCGCCATTTATGCCTAACCACAGCGTAATTAATGTTGCTGGCACAAACATCGGTAACGGTGCGGTTTCTGCTGCCCCTTACGGCTCAGCAGCTATTTTACCAATCTCGTGGGCATACATTGCCATGATGGGCTCTGAAGGCTTAAAACAAGCTACAGAAATGGCTATCGTGAACGCTAACTACTTATCTGAGAAGCTAAGCGAGCACTACCCAATTTTATACCGTGGCCGTAACAACCGCGTTGCGCACGAGTGTATTGTTGACCTACGCCCAATCAAAGAGCAAACAGGCGTAACAGAAATGGACGTAGCTAAACGTCTACAAGACTACGGCTTCCATTCACCAACTATGTCATTCCCAGTTGCTGGCACACTAATGATTGAGCCAACTGAGTCTGAGTCTAAAGTTGAGATCGACCGTTTCATCGAAGCAATGGTGTCAATCAAGTCAGAAATCGACCGTATCGCATCTGGCGAATGGTCAATTGAAAACAACCCGCTAGTGTTTGCACCGCACACACAAGCAGACGTACTAGGCAATGAGTGGGATCGTGCATACGACCGTTTCTACGCTGCATTCCCAGTACCAAGCGTAGCAAAAGACAAATTCTGGCCTACAGTAACCCGTATCGATGACGTATACGGCGACCGTAACCTAGTTTGTTCATGCCCAGCGGTAGAGACATACCGTGACTAAGGTTTGATTAAATGTCACTTTCGAATGAAGTTTGAAACTACAAAAGCAAGTTTGAAACTTTAATAAAGTTTGAGAGTAAATCATATACAAAAGAGCGCCATAAGGCGCTCTTTTTGTTTATATAGTCAAATGTTACTGATACAAAATATACGGGCTGTATGTTTACGGTGGTAACTCCCTTTTTATGACAGCCGAATTAAACTGGCCATAGAATACCAAGATTACCGAGATAAAAGCGCTTCGATAACCATGTATTCTTTTACTAGTGTTTTATACCCCCACTAACTTTAAAATTATAGCGCCAGCAACAGCTGTAACAAACGGGGCAACGTACAATTGATGAAATTGTGAAAATATAGTTGAAGATGGTACCTCGATCGACTCTTCAATTTGTTGTCTATTCTTTCTTACAGTCCCTTTAATTGACTCTTCAATTAATTGATCTTCAATTTTTTGTCTCATTTTTCTTAATCGACGACTTAACTGTGCCCCCGAAGAAAAATACGCCAAGCCCACAAAAAATAATATATAAACTGCAAAAAAATATAAATTCTGTTTATCTGGCAAATCCGTCAAATCTGGCGTAGGAGAATGTTGCCAAAATAGATTTAATATATCTGTGTTTTCGTAAATAAACTGTACTAATTGTTTGAAAGGCTTAGCAATGGCACCGCCAAATGCTGTGCCATCATCCAATCGAAAGTACAACATTTTTAGCACAGAAATGGCGGTAGATATAATAGCTGGGAATGCTATGATTATCCCTGTAATCTTCTTAAACATCGCTTTTGATTTAGCTTCATGGAAGTTCACACAACACTCCATTTAATATTTAACAAATTCTTATACCTTCATGAAAGTACCAACTTCATCTCACAACCAATTTGATAAAGTGAACATAATGTCCATCATCTGAACAACCCTTAATAATCTAGGGCTGCATGCACAGCCCTAACTTGCTAACGTTTTTTATCTGATTGTGATAGCACCGAAGCAGCCAGAGACTTGGTCGTCTCGCTGTACTTGTCACTTTGCAATACTGCCGACGCCACGCTTTCCATTTCAGCCCCGGTCTGGTGAGATGTACCAGCTTGACTGAGAACTGAGCCTGCTAAGGTTTTTTGAATTTGAGATGAACCATTGTCCGTCAGTACAGACGAAGCCAATGATGCCATCTTTGATGAACTTTGTTTTTTGTTAGTCATAATTGACTCCTTTTTCCACGGTTAAACATCAAGCGACATGCTTGAATTCAGTTTGAACGACTGACGGTATTCCACCTACTTCATGGGGAATGAGCAAGCTCCAGGGATATCTTACCGATTGGTGACGTTCGTATTGATAAACTGATACGCTGGGCAGATTGCGTTTGTCATAGGCCTGTCCAAATCTGAACGCCACACTGTTTTGTGAGGCCAACACCAAATGAATGTGTTCTACCCCTTGCCCCAGCAGTTCTTTGCAATATTCAAGGAATTCCCCGCTTAGACGGTCTTGTTTTTGTTTCGACCAGTGGTTGTTTCTGTCTAGTGAAAGTAGCGACAAACAATGAACCGGCAACCCAGAGAAAACCGAAGCAATAGCCTGCCTATCAACGGGGTATGACACCGAGACAGCGAGCACAACGGAATTACCTTTGACCGATGAGGGTTCAATGGTGAATTGCTCGCCGTCGTCAACACCATCCAGTCCTCGCCAGTCCGCAATATCTCTATCCCAGTCATAAACAGAGATTTGGCTTTCATCATCCAGCAGGTAGCCGGTATAAAACGTAAATGGAACTGGCGAAACTCCGCCATAGGAGATTGAAATATCAGACGCCGCTGACTGAGCCGTCTTCTCTGACAGACTCATTTTCAAATTATTAACTCTAGCTAACGCCACATCAGGTCTAGTGATTACGTTATCAGTAATCTTTTCTCGGATGTCATTGACTATTGATTCGACCCGCCATGAACACTTGTTTTTTATAAACTCACTTAATGGTGAATCCGATGTATCGACTAAGCCTCTCTGTTCGATGACTATGGTTTTCTTTTTGTCGTTCCGCTTTTTTTCGTCCCGATAACGCTGGTATTCCCAAAAAGCCCCGAACACAATCAACCCGATTTCAACGAATAAACAAATACCTATAATAAACTGCGCTGAGCTTGAAGATTGATAGCCCAACGACAAGGTTCTCTCTGCATCTTTGTACATGACCGAAATAGCCCAACCCCCAGCTAACGTCAGGGGTAACAAGTAAACCCCGGCCCTGAAAACCTTCAATGCAGGTGAACGCTTCCTAAATAGCCAATCTGCCGCTTTTTTAACAAAATAACTGATAGCTTCTTTCATCTTCCGCTCTCTTCAATCACATCATGTTCAATACCGCCGCCGTCCCATTCACCGCTGGATAACCAGAACTCAAAGTACACTAGCCACATAGAAGCCCACGGCAGAATTGTGTTTGCCAAAAACATTGTTGGTTGCCATTCGCTGACTTTGTTCTTTTGTTTAACCACTGGTAAGTAGAGGCAGAGTTGAATGCCTTTAATACCAGTTTGATTCTGATAGATATGAGGTATCTTTCGGCCTTGAGCCAAGGTTGATAAATCAGGATCTCTAACTACACAAACGGGAGGATGACTGAGGGTATATCGAATAACCACCTGGTATTCCCTAGAAAATGGCAGTGGCTGAATCTTTCCCTCCCACTGAACCGTTTTGTCATTATCAGAAATCATTACTGTTCCAGGGCAAAACTGCTTCAGAGCCAGATACTGTTCGCGTATACCAATTATAGGCTGCTCCAGCCTCCTTAAGAACGAAGGGTCAGTCCCCATAGAACTGATTCCTTTTAACCGGCACAACAGGGGTAACAACTCGCGAAGCCGAATGTGCTTTTCCTGCGATGGCTGCTGTTATCGCCCCCGTACCCAGTGCAACGCCTAGATTTCCATTGTTCCTATTTGCATTTAAGGATTTGATAATTTGGTCTTTGGCGGCAAGTACAGGCCTTTGTCCGAATGCACCGGAAAGCGCCGCGAAAACGTTATCCATACCTTGATTGTTGGCATCCGCCAGACTCTCAAACGTATCTACAGCTGCCTGGTGCCAAGCATAAAATGCCTTCCGGTATTTTTGTCCCTCTAGCTTTTCGACACGATTCCACTTTTCAGCGTAGTTTTCAGGTCTCATCGTGGGATTTGTAATAAGGATCTCATCAAAACTGCTCTCAATATGTAGAGGCATCAGTTCGATAACGTCTAGGATCAAGTCAAGCTCGTTGTCATATTCTCTTCCTGACTTTACGACCTCTACGTAGGCTAAACTGGCTAACATTGTAACTATCACAGAGATTGGTCTGAAATCAGCGTGTAAATTTCCGTCTTGCTGAGACCAAACATCTCGATGGCGTTTCAAAATTTGGATAATCCGATTGAGCGGCTTCTTTTTTGACTGATCAGGTAACTCGGTAACGGATTTGTTCAAGGCCTCTAGAAATACATGCCTTCTACGTATTACTGGTAGCATGGAACAGGCTTCATCAAACCCTTGAGCCATCCCTTCTGGGTTGGACTCTTTGAAGCCAGTATGTTTATCAACTACCCACAGTGGATGGCCCTGCGATCTCGGAAGGTTATATTTCTTCGCAGGCGTAATGTCTAAGTGGTAATCGCCTTTGTAATTAATCCGAAGACCCCTTGGTAGATCTTCCACGAGGTCCTTATATACATCGTTATCCAATAGATGTTGTTTAACCACTTTGACAATTTCGTCTCGTGTCGCATATCCCGCGTGTGGCAAAAACAGGATGAGATCTACGTCAAACTCTTCCTGAGATAATGGCTTGTTTGTTGTTCTCAACCTCATGGACCCCTGAGGGTATATCTGAGTATCTTTCAGTAAAGGATGGTCGCAGCTCGCTAGATAATTACCAACAGCTTTATAGGCTGTTTCAATTCTCTCTCGCTGTGTTTTAGTAAGGTCGAGGTTGTCAAATACCGAGTCCAACATCTCCACCAACATGGATTTTTTGTGCTCGCTTAACCCTCGGGCATTAGTAAATAGCGCAGTCATGGCCTACCTCCATCAAAGTTTCCCAAGCAAAGGAAGGCCCTTTGGCGTTGAAGCATCACATATTAAGTGACTGAGGTAAGCTACCCCAGCAATCAACATTAACCCCCTGATAAATTTTTCGGACGACTCTTCAGGGGACCACCGATAAGCTTTGACTACACAAGTGGTCAGCATTGTCAGTACAGTCACACCATGGAAAAACTGTCTGTGATTGGGATGAAATGCAGGCTCTAAGATGTCCGGCAGCTTTCCCATTAAGGCTCCAACAGCAGGAGCAATGGCAATATGATGGCTAACTGAATGCTTTTTCTCATCCAGTAGAGCGGCGGTCATGCTCACTCCAGCACCAACCAACATATGCGTATTTGCGTTTGGCATATATTTTTATCCTCATTAATTAGGTAACATCTAAATATTCAGTTCTGTCCTATTTACAAAGGCGGAACGATGGTCAGAAACTGGACATTGTTCAGAAAATTATTTTTCCAAATTAATTGGGTAACATCCAAACGTGCAGTTTTGCCTTACACCTAATAAGGCGGAACTCAGGTTTAAAACTGGACAATGTCCAGAAAATTATTTTTGTCCGTCTTAGGGAGTAGCAAATGAAGGACTACGACTACTACACGGTCGATGAAATTTTGCAGGCGCTGGAGTCAAATACTGATGAGGTACTAACAAGAACCACAATCTTGTCTAAGTGCCTTGTAAAAAAGTCAGGACTGACAGTTGAAGCTGATGAGGTATTCAACGAAGCATTAATGCGGATTCTCGGCGATACCAGGCATGTGCCGAAAGATATCCCCCTTACAGTCACAATTGGTAATGTGATTCGGAGTATTTGCAACGGAATAGCTGAACGAAATCCAGAAAAGGTTTTTAAACACTCAGAATCAATTGATGGTTACTGCGAAACAATCGCCGATACCAATGGTGATAGTGAAGAAGGTACCGACCCAAGATGGGGAATTTTGATGAGTATCTTTAGTCAGGATGATGATGCTATGAGATTTTTGGCCGCTACACAGGAAGGCCAGAATAAATTAGAAATTGTGAAGTCAGTATTTGCAGGTGACGAAACTGCCTATGACACAACTCGTAGGCGTATTGTAAGGAATGGACAAAAGTACTTAAAGGAGGCTGGATGATGGCTAACAAAGAGATGAACAATTTGCTCGACGATATCATGATCGAGCATATTGCCAACAGTCCCATTAGTGAGCTTATTGCTGAACACAAGCTAACTTCTAATGAAATCAATGTGACTCAAGCACGTTTTCTGCATCGTGTGAAAGAGTGCAAACAGCATTACAAAAAAGTAAGGCTTACGGAAGCAAGAGCAAAATTAGAGGCTGAAAAGAAAAAACATGAAATAGTTGACGTAGCAGGGTATTTGGCGAAGAAAGGGAAAGATGCCAAAGAGGTTCTTATTGAACTGTTAATACAACAAAAGCTGCCAGACAATCTAACATTAGCCTTTCGAGAGGGCAAAGAATTCAAAGATGAAGATGCAAATCAGATAGTTGCAAACTTGATAGCTATGGGAGTGATTGAATTTGACGATAAAGATAATTAAGGATTTTGTCGAATCGTTATACATAGACGAATTTGCAATTTCAGAGCCAAAAGAAATAGATATTGAAGCAATTGCATATGAACATCAGGCAATCGTATTAGAAAGACCTCTAAATGGTTGCGAAGCAATGATTATTGGCGCAGGGGATAAAGCGACTATCACTGTCAATTCAGCCAGCGATACACCGAGAAAGCGCTTTTCAGTTGGACATGAGCTTGGTCATTGGTTCAGAGATCGAGGAAAAGTCGGCAACTTGTGCTCACACAGTGATATGGAGAATCCTAGCGGCGTATCTAAACATCGTGAAAACATTGCCAATAGTTATGCGTCTGAACTGCTTGTGCCGAGTTACTTGTTGAAAGACCATTTAACAGGTAGCCGCCTCGACTTAGACTTAATGAGTTCTGTTAAGTCAGCCTTCGACACAAGCTTTATGATGACCATGCGTCGTGTTATTACCAGCGATCATCACATGGGCCACTTTGTTATCTATCGTAAAGATGGCAGCCGATATCTGTTCCACAAAAATAGTATTTTGCCTGGAAGCTTCTTTCCTACCAATACAGCACCGCAAGGATCGAAGATTCATGATTTGATATTCAATGGTGTTAAATCTAGTGCTGGTGAAGTAGATGGCAGCGTGTGGTGCAGAGAAGGTTGGGCAGATGATGCAACAGTTCATGAACACGCCTTTCAGTACCATGAAAACATGTTTATTAGTCTAGTTTGGTGGGAAGATGAAGAGCCCATTTGGCAGTGTATAAATAGTAAAGAGAAGTTAGTTGATTAAAATATTTTGGTCAGACATGTAAAAGTAACTATCTTCTCAATTTGCTCTGGACTCTTATGCGCAGATCAAATCACAGCAATTCAATCATGTAATTGAAAAGTTTGTTTTTATTATTTTCTTATTCTAAATCGGCTTCTTTATTTTAATCTCTTTGCTTTATTGTGTTGTCATCCGTTAAATCAACTTTCTTATTTAACAAAAAATTAACTTTTCTTTAGAACATTTGGTTCAATAAAAAATATTTATATTCATATTAGCTATTAATATCCATAAAAATACAAAATGCCAAAAACGCGATTCTAAGTGAAATCAATAACATGAAAATATAAAAATGACAGTCCTTATATTTATTGATATATTATATAAGTTATTGAATTTGATTGTTATTTTTGATCTTTTGTTTTATCTCATATATATGTTTAGCTATAGAAATATTAGGTGGCTACAGGTTGTATGGGTAAAGTTAATTACAGAATTAATCAAAAAGAGTTAATTAAACTTAGAGAATGGAAAAAGCGAATTGATGAAGCTCGTAAAGGCAAGTACGAACATCCATTCCAGTACTACAAACCATTTGTTAAAGTCGATGATGTAAATTCGATCAGTCGTCGTCACCTATACTACTGCCCCATTCAAAAGCGCCTCGTTCACCTTCTCTCTGATGGTGAGGCCAATGCTTATAAATTCTTAATTTACCAACCGGATGTTGTTGGAATTCGTGAGCAGTTTCCTCTTCATTTACCCAAAACCTTAGAAATTGCGGAGTCTTTACAGGTTATTCATCCCCGAAACTGGAAGACTAAAGAGCTTTACATCATGACCACTGACCTACTTGTTGACCGAGTAGATTTAGAAACCGGAGAAGTTTATCAGCAGGCGGCTAACTTCAAGTATTGGGATGTAATTTATGAATATGTAAATGATCAATTGGTTGTGCGGAAAAGTTGGCGAACCTGGCAAAAGGCCTTAATTGAAAAAACTTACTGGGATGAAAAAGGTGTTGAGTTTGTTCAAAGAACCGAGCGAGATTCATCAAAAATCGCGGTTCAAAATATCACTTGGTTTCAGATGCGGCATGACTTAAACGTTGAGCATGCAGAATTAAAACGGTTCAAAGAGTACTTTATCCAAAGTTATTTGAATAATCCTCGATTATGGTTAGAAGAGCACTTAAATAATGTGTGCAAGTGTTTAGGCACCTCTTTTCGGGATGCTCAGGCTATCTTTCAGTTTGCAGCATTTCACCATGAATTTAATCTTAATATTGAATATCCCATAAGGCTATCAGAGCCTCTAGCGGTGAACATGTAATGTTTAGCGTTAATGAAGTATTTAGCGATGTTAACCAAACTATCCAGCTTAAAGTTTGTCATGTAGCAAAAGATTTAGCGCAAGTCGCAGTAGTTGATTTGGTACGCTTAGAAGATAAAAAACCAATCTGTAAACCAACTGTTTTCCAATTCGATGATTTTGCTCAGTACATCAAAGATAACAAATTAAAACGCACCATTGAGATGCTACCAAAATGGATTAACTTTGATGATGATAAGTTGCTAGCCAACGGAAAAGATAACTGGATAAAAAAACGCGACAAAAAGCTCAAGTATATTTCTTCATTATTGAATGAAGAAACTGTGCGTGAATATCTTTATGGTAACGGTGTAGGTCAACAGATAAATGAACTATTAAGTAATTGTAGCCAATGGAAAAAATCGAGTAATTATTACCGTCAACTGAATCGTTATATTACATATGGTTGCGTGAATAATGCACTTTTACCGTTTGATTATCAAAACTGTGGCAGTAATTACTTCATCCCTGAAGAGCGTGGAGAGAGTAATGTAAAGAGAGGACGAAAAACAATACCGTCCAAGTTACCGAGCCACAAACCTCAGCCTGTCTATTCTGTCGCTCCAGGCATCACCCAAAAAGAAATAAAGAAAATTAAAAAAATTGTTAGAGCTGCTCTTAGTTCTAATCGAAAAAATATTACTTCTCGGGCAAGGTTAATGTATCGGCGGGAAAATGAGTGTCGATTTATCGATGAGAAAACTCCTTACGGAACGAATAAACAACTAGTATGGAACAACGATAATGAATGTTTGTCAGAAGGTCAGTTTTATTACCATTTCCAAAAATTTCTGACTGAAGAAGACAAAATCATTGCATCAAAAGGCAAAGTTACTTTCGATAAAGATTATGCTGAGCGAAGTGGTTCTACATGGGGGCTTTTAATCGGTCCAACAGACCTATATGAAATAGATGCTACTAGCATGGATATCCATATTCGATACCCCTATTCGGATAATGAGCGGTTATCGATGGGGCGAGCAGTGCTGTATGTAGTTGTGGATGTTTTTTCTACTTGCATAGTTGGTATCTATATAGGGTTTCATGGGCCTGATTGGGCTGGAGCAGCAGAAGCTCTAGTGAATGCATTTATGGACAAAGTTTCATTTGCTGCCCGATACGGATTAAAAATAGGCCCTAATGATTGGCCTTGTCATCACTTGTGCTGTTCTTTGAATTCAGACAATGGAGGTGAATACTCTCTTGGCAATATATCATCTTTATTAAAAGCGAATCTTGGGATCAATGAATGGCAAAAAACTAGAAGCTTTATGGGGGTCGCAAAGGCGGTTTCTGAAAGGAAGTTTGGTGTTTTAAATGATAGCTTTATTCATTATCAGCCTGGAGCTGTTTATGAAGTCAGGCGCGAAGAGCAAGATCCTTCACAAAATGCAGTATGGGATTTGGATACGCTTTATTGCGCAATAATTAGTGAAGTCATTTATTACAACCATACGGCGATTAGAAAAGAGCACCATGACTTTAAAGCAGCAAAGTCACATGTGGGTTTCTCCCCTCAGGCCATTTACGATTACTTTCTAGAAGAGGAAATGGCTGGTGGAAGGCCAACTGTATCAGAAGATGAGGGACGTATTCGGTTAGCGTGCCTACCTGAAGCTGAAGCCTCGGTGACAGATCAAGGCGTGTACTTTAACGGTGCTTACTACACATCGCCGTATGCACATAAAGTAAAGTGGTATTTCAAAGCAAAGAATTTTGGACGCTTCTCTATTTCAGTGAAGTGGTCTAGAACTTCAACAAATACAATATGGTATCAAACACCAGATAATGAAGTCATTGCTTTGAAAATTAAAGCAGACAAAAGTAGGCGCTATAAAGATCAATGCTGGGAAGCTGTATTAATCAGACAAATAGAAGAAGCTCGTGAAGTGCATATTGCGAAGCGCAAAAAAGCCGAACATGAATTGCAAAAAGCTCACTTTCAACAAGTACTTTTAAATCAAAATCTAGAGCAAATTAAACACCAGCCTGAAAATACCGTCAAATCTCGTCAGCGAGGTATTCAAGAGCGGAAAGAGGAGCAGTCGAAGGTTGATAAGGCCAATATTGATAAACGGAATAAGCAGGCTATTTCAAAAATAGAGTCTGATTATTCCTCTAACAGTACTACAAAGACTCCCGAGACCAATCAAGTATCAGCTGAGCCTAAAAAAACAAAAAAACGGCAAAGTTTAAATTCGCGACTGCAAGCCTCTGCAAAACATAAACAGGAGAAGTAAATGAAATTCTTTGACCCAGCTTTTCCGACCCCGGTGTTAATTGAACACGCTATTTATAAAGACCATCCTGATGAATGGCTTAACCAGAATCCATTAATCAGAGCAATTCAGGTTAAAGATTGGAATCAACTGAACAATGAAATCCCCTTTGTGCCTGAGCTTCCTGAAAATATTCATGAACTCTCTAAAGTTTACCAAAAAACGGTCCTTCGACGTTTAAGCTGTATCAATGTTCTTCACCCTTGGTCCATCGAGTTGTATGAAGATATCATGTCGTCCATTTTATTTGGTTATGTCAATAGAGATCCTCGTAA
Organism: Pseudoalteromonas sp. T1lg122; assembly: GCF_002964825.1. Lineage (NCBI taxonomy): Bacteria > Pseudomonadati > Pseudomonadota > Gammaproteobacteria > Alteromonadales > Pseudoalteromonadaceae > Pseudoalteromonas > Pseudoalteromonas sp. T1lg122. The sequence continues at coordinate 440,935 of NZ_PQCG01000032.1, read as the reverse complement.
GCCTGAACTGGCGAGGTTTCAGCGTGAACTATCAGAATTATCTAAGGGTAAGAATAAAGACGCCATATACGAAAAATTGATTGTAGCGCCATTGAGCCCGCTTACCTCCACTAATAACGCTGTGGTCACAGGACCTTCGGGCAGCGGTAAGACGACTACTATTCGACGTACTTTATTAGCTATACCACAGGTAATTATTCATCCCGAGTTCGACAACACCCCTCAACGACTGACTCAGATTGTATGGTTAAGCTTCGATATGCCTGCAAGTGATTCTCCAAAGGGACTAGCTTTGGCATTTTTCAGAGCGATTGACATGGCAATAGGCACTAATTATTACAAAGATTGGAAAGGGAGAAAATCTGAAAGTATCGAACATCATTATGCGGCAATACAGCTTTTAATTTTAGAATATAACATTGGTTTTATACATATAGACGAGATGCAATTCATGTTGAAGTTCGGCTCTGGCCGAAACTCCATAACTCTACAAGCAATAGAAGCGTTATTTAATAAACTCTCAGTGCCGACTATGATTAGTTGTACACCGGAAGGACTTAAGTTATTTGACGCACAACCAGCACTGTCTTCACCAGAACTAGACACAATCACTACAACTCGACGAGTATACTCAGATCAAATTTACGTGTTTGAACTAGCTCCAGTGGACTCAGAGCTTTTTGAAAACTTGTTTTCTGCGTTTTTCCCGCAACCTCTTAGCCGCAACCCTGAAGGCTTCAGCACTTCATTCAAAATTAAAGTGGCGACTTTAACTGCTGGGTTGTTAGCTGTGATAACACGCTTAGCGCAGCTATATCATCGTATTTCTTTGAGTATAGATGACATGGATGAAGAAGATTTATTAGAGGCTGTGTTTATTGAGCAATTTGGTCCTTTGAGTGAGGCGTTGAAGCGCTTGGGGGAAACCGGTAATGAAAAGTTATTGGAAAGCTTATTAGTTAGAGATGATTCTAATAACTGCATTTGGGTGGCGGAGGAAAGTGAATCAGCTCCTAAGCAACGGCGCGAAGAAGTTCCTGATTTAAGCAATGAACACAAAAGGCAGTAGGCATGACCATTCCAAACTTTCCTGCGCCGATGCTTAATGAACATTTAATAAGTTGCTTAATGCGTTATGCGGTGTTGCAGGGCCCGAAGGAGTATATAAAAGTAGCTAAAAGAATATCTCCAGCTGTAAGTATATTAGGCAATAATAGTTTTTGGAGGCCTGTGTATAACGACATCTTGTCGTTATACATGCCAAAGTATTATGAAAAAATCGCTAGAGAGAACACGTTATTAAATGTTTACTCACATTTAGCCGGTATGGACTTGAATGAATTACTCAAACAGCAGTTAAAACAGCCTGAGCTGTTACGACTTCCATACGAGAAACTCGAACAAGTCCACAAGGGCTGGAAGTGGTGCCCAGAATGTGCCAAAGAGGATGAAGATAAATATGGGTTTCCATATTGGCATGTGGAACATCAATTTTCATTAAAGAAGCGTTGCAGTATTCATAAACAACTGTTGCTGTCTAAATGTAATCATTGTGACTTTGCTTGGACGTCCATTCTTAAAAGGGCAATGAGTGTGGGTTCCTGTCCCTGTTGCAAAAAGATAATGAACGCCAAGCGTAATGAAAGTGAGATTGATACTTGGATAGAAAAAGCCGCAGATGGCATTTTAACCGGTCACTTTGAATTGAATCGCCAATCTATTCAGAAAACCTTTAAACAGCGCTACGGTATTTTTCAAGCAAAACGATTTTGGAGTGTAGCTGAACGAAAGCAAATTTTTAGAGAGCAGCAAATGTTTAATCAATGGCTTGATAAACTTACGCTCTCAAATCACCTTGTTCCATTAAGTAACAATAAACCTCAGTCAACACGACCTGCATTTAGAGTAAGCTCCTTCGTATTTAATAATGATAAAATCACACCATTGGTAAGCCTTCTCTTTAAACGTTACTGGGAAGAAGTCTTGTGTTAATTCTTCCCGGAGAGACGATATATAGCTATCTGATTCGTCACTGTTTGAGTGACGGTTATCCCACAATAAGTTCTTCGCTAGCTAATTATTTTGATTGTACTTCAAAACAATGGAGTGCCCAATTTCCTAGCTTTATACCTCGCATTTCTGAGTTGTCAGGTGTCCCTTCCATACAGTTGATAAATAACCACACCGTATTTCCGGCGTATCGACATTTTATGCCCCTGAATTTAATTAAACAGACAGAGAGATTGCTGACCTTTGGTGGTGATATGAACTTAGAATCCAAAATGTCGCTAACGGCTAATCGCATTAAACGTGAAGGTGTATTAAAGTTTTGTCCATTGTGTGTTCAACAAGATGAGATGAAATTTGGCTGGATCTATTGGCATGTTGAACATCAATTACCTGGTGTACTAGCATGCACTCATCATGGATGTTCATTGATGAGCGTACTTACAAATAGAAAAAAACTATTGTTACCACCTACTATAAATACAACTTTTATTGATGCTGAGTTTAAGGCTTTAAAAATTTCTCAGTTGAGTGAGGATCTTTTCAAACTCAAAATCCCAGCTTGGTCATTTGAAACATTAAAGGATATATATAAGCGAAGGTTATTAGAAAGAGAGCTAGCGACTCAGAATCATACAGTTCGTATTAGGTTAAAACGGTGGCGAACCGACTTAAGGGCATACTGGAAGCCGATAGGTAATGCAGCTCAAGTGAAAACTATTTTAGCTCAGAGTAATTCTTGGCAGTTTCCTGCGAATGCCATATATGGGCGAGATAAGGTCTTGCACTCTTTAAAACACTTATTAATTATTGGGCATCTATTCGACACACTAGAAGACTTTTTGTCTTTCAGCCAATCATTTGACTTCGACGATACTTGCAAACCAAATACAGAGGCTATGAGAAAGGGTCAGCTCCAAGTGGAGGTTGAAGAAAAGCCAGATGCGCAAATCATCGAATTATTGGAAAAAGGTTCCAGTATTAGAAGTATTGCCGCCGAATGTAAGGTGAGTCATGGTTACGTTAAGAAATTGGCACAAGTTAATCAGATTGATTTTGATAGAAGAACCCAATTTATAGATGATTTAGTGAGACGTACCATTTGGCGAAAATTATTTACCGGTGAATCTACAGAATCTATTGCACAAAAAGTTGGAGTTTCAAAAGGAGCGGTTGAGCAAGTTTTGTCATGTAACCCTGAGCTAGTTTTGCTAAGGAAGAAAATCCGTTATTTCAAAGCCCGTCAAACGCATCGACAAAACATTATGGAGTCAATACAGAAATATAACACCCGCAAAGACATTAGGTCCGAGAGCTCAGCAAGTTATGCTTGGTTATATAAAAATGATCATGAGTGGCTATACGACAGCTTGCCTGAGGCGGTTCCAAGAAAAAAACGGTTTTTAGGTAGTTAAAATGTTGATTGCCCAAGGAGCAGAGGTCTAATGTAATTTTTTTAAAATTGGTAGACAGTTATTTATTGTTATCAATTAATCTTGTTATTCCGCAACTGCGTTGCGAAGAAAGCCAGTTAAGTAAGATACAAGCAACTCAAACAGCTAATTAATAGGTTTTTAATGCCTATCTCTCACCAAAAACATGTTTTATTGTCTCCAAATAAGAGACTAATGATTTCAAAAAAAATTGCAAGCATGAATTTGCTAAGTCATTGATTTAGGTTGTTCGTTTGCTTGTTTTGTAACCAAAACGGTAGAAAAAGTGCTTGACAGGAAAACTGTGAATTTTGGTAATTGGTTTATAAATCAATGTATTATATGAGACCTGTTGCATGTGTTTTCTGTTTGTAGAGTATTCGCTTCTTCGGTTTTTAAGAGTGACATTGGAAATACAGAAAACTATCGAAAATGGACTGTTCGCGGCTAATTTCCTCTCAACCTATCAAAAAGGGGGGGAGCCCATAATGCGTGGTTATGTTTAATGGGTTTTCTCCTTAGATTTTACTGCTATTCAAGTTTGTTAATGGGGAATTTTACAGACTTGAACTAATTAGGTTGCGATAGCTTCGTTTTTTGAGTGTTTAATCGTTTTGCTGCTTGTTCGTAAAAAGTCATTAAACAATTTTTTTGCGAAATTTTAGTGACACTTCCGAGATTTAAGTGACACTTCCGAGATTTAAGTGACACTTCCGAGATTTTTCCCTCTTTTTGTCTCATTCTATATAGAAGGTTTTTTATCGCTATAGGGGGCTCATATGTATGCGACTGCACTTGAACAGCACCTTCGTGAACATTCTCCGAATGTTCTTATTTACACCCCTTTGCTGGTGGACGATAAGTTTGTGTTCATTATGCGTCGATTGCTTCGGACACTGTCCGGCATGGTTGAAGACGGTGCAGTAGAGGTGCTTCATGTTGGGATATGCCCTGAAACACATATTCCGACTGTACATTTAATGCTTCCGTTTTGGCTCAAAGAACAAGATGTCGCATCATTATTTGATGAGACACAGCGTTTATTCCAAAAAGCGGCTGAGCGAGCCTAGAGTCTGATAGAGGAATTCATAAAATGAATATCTTATTTTTATGTACATCGAATTTAAATCGCAGCAAGACAGCTGAAGACCACTTTGCTGTGAAAGACCCACTACGCGTCTATCGCTCAGCGGGTTTGAGCGAGAAAGAGTGCAAGCGAAACAGTACAACATTATGCAGTGAAGAGCTGCTCGAATGGGCTGATGTTGTGTTTGTTATGGAAGACGAACATGTGCGCCGTATTGAGCAGTACACAGATCAGCGCTTCTTAGATAAAGTTATTAACCTAGATATTCCAGATGTTTATCAATGCGGTGATCCAGCTTTGATCGAGCAACTTGAAAAACGCCGAGATGCGATGCAATTTGAAGAGTTGTTTGCTCGTATTGAATCGACATCTTCAGCTCGCGCTGCATTGCGGCTATTTAACGTCAGCAGTGGAGAGTTAGCGGCAACTTTTAAGCCTAGCCCAACTGAAAACTAACCTTAAAAATTAGTGACATTATGGAATGTTCCAGAGCGGATTTAGTCTGACACCAAGGCTAAATTCAATAAAATGGGATACAAAAAGATTCATAGCAAGTCATTAACATACACGCGAGCTTTGGATGCGAGACTTCTCTATTCAAAATATTTTGGGTTCAATACTTCGATCCTAGCCAACGAACCTTGCGCTTTGATTTGTTCATCGCTTAATGTTTGGTCTTTAAATTTTTCAAGTTTAATTGAACGATTATCTTCCATGACTGTGCACAGTAAAATATCACCGATGCTTAGTTTGCCATCCTCTAACAGTTCATCAGGTAGAGGGAGGGTTCTATTTTTACCAACAGTTAAAATCATGAATAAGAACCTAAAGTATGTTGAATGTTTTCATTATAGATAAATTTCTAATATTGGCACTTTTACGAAATTCGGCTGTGAGCGAGGTCAGAAACAACGAATCAGTGATACATGGCGGTTATTCATTAAGGTTCTAGGCAAGTTTGATGTGTTGTAACTATTGGTTCTCATTCTTCAAGGTGTTCAAAAATCATACTGTTTAAATAAACAGCTTTCATATATATTGTTTTGATGTATATTAAAGCGATATATATATTTTCTGGGTGTTTAAATGGAAACTGGGTTAGAGCAAATTTATCTTCATCATTCATACTTCAAAGGTAGGCTAACTCCAGTTGAATGCTTGGGGCATACAAATAACACTGGAGGAAATGGAGCCGGTAAGACAACCTTACTTAGTTTAATACCTGTTTTTTATGGGATGGAGCCGAGCAAAGTAGTTGATAGGGCCGCTGGGAAGTTATCTTTCGTCGATCATTATTTGCCAACAAAATTATCTATGATTGTGTTTGAGTATAAGAAGGAAGGTAGCCTCAAATGTGCAGTATTGTATAGATCTCGTGATGCAGTGGCTTATAGGTTTGTTGATGGCTCAGCTAATGAAGCGCTGTTTAATCAAGTTACATTAGATACCTTGAACAAAGTTGCAAGTGTTAAAGACTGGTTGAAAGATGTAGTTGCAAGCAGCTTTGATGTTTCAAAGCAAATTTCGACCAGTATTGATTATCGCTCGGTCATACAAAACGACAAGCAACGTTTAAGGGTTAAAAGAAAAGCACAAGCGTCTTTGGCACCGGAAGCTCATAAATTTTCTCTATGCACTCATGACTCACAAATGAGGCATATTGAGTCATTGGCATCGGTTTTGATGAGACATGACAAACTGTTAGCTCAATTTAAACTTATGGTGGTTGATAGTTTTCTTACAGATCAGATTGAAATCGGAGAGGCCCCTTATCACAAAGACGACTCAGAGTATGTGAGTAGTATTGAATCATTAATTGAATTAGATAAGCACAAAGATAAGTTTTCTGAATCCATACACCAATATGAAGCTTTAAAAGAATCATGGAGTTACTTACTTGCTTATCAAGCTAGTCTTCAACAGGAATTAGCCACTGTTAAAGATAAATTTGAGAAGGCGGCAAAGAGAATTTCAAGTTTAAAATCTGAGAGAAGTGAACTACAACAAAAATACAACCAAGATACTTCTGTGCTCAATACAACATTCCAAGAGCTAACCAATCAAGCTGAAACGAAGAAAAACCTTATCGATAGTATTTACGATGAGCGTGAAAGGTGGGATGAAAAAGTCGATATTGCCACGAAGCTTTCTGAGTATGGTTCATTAGAGGCGTTTAAATTCAGAGCAGAGCAAGATGCCGAACACTTTAAGCAGCTGCTCGATTCAGCTAGCGCTGAGACGCAAGCTTATGATGCAAATGTACGTAAAGTAGAAAAAGCTTCAGAACAATTTGAGAAAGCTGAAACCCAGAAAATTGCTGACTTGACCCAAAAACTACATGAAGTTGAGGTGGCTACTGAACAAAGGCTACTAGAGAAGAGCGATGAATTTGCTTCAAAGATGGAAGCTGTTAGCGAAGATAGAGCACTCTTGAGTAAGTCATTGTCTGAGGAATTGAACAATTGTCGAGTTCAGTATGAAATTGCAGGGAAGTATACAGACACTGAGGATTCGGAGTTAAAAGAGTTAAATAGTAAAGTTGAATCCTTAAAAAATTACGTTATATACGACATCGCCCAGAAAAAGTCGACTTGTGAAGCTGAAGTTCGTGATGCAAAAGTGGCTAGGGAGGACTTGCTTCAGCAAATCAAAAGACTAAAGAAAAAGTTGGAAGATACTGAAGAAAGAAGAGTTGAAATAACACGTCAGTTAAATCCAGACGATGGGACCGTAAGAAGCTTTCTTAATAAAAATATAGTTGATTGGAGAGAGTCTATAGGTAAGGTCTTGAGGCCCGAGTTATTATCTTTCAGAACACTATCTCCTGAAGTATCTGATGATGCTGAAACAAACAGCATATTTGGGTTATGCATAAACCTAGAAAATGTAGTGCCTCCTGAAGAAGCTTTATCTGATGATATTTTGAATCAACGAAGAGAGGAGTTAGGGAGAGAGATAGAAAATATTAAGTCTGATATAGGTGCGGTTGAGAAAAAAGCGAATGATCAAAATAAATCAATCGAGAAGTTAAAACTACAGGCTGATGGCTTAGTGAGGGAAGAGCATCGTATCAAGAAAGAAATAGAAACTTGTACTTTGCTTCAACAAAAGACCAAACAGCGAATCGATAGCAATATCGAACGCCGACAGAAAGAAATAAATGTAAGTATTTTAGTGTCGGCTAAAAAACTCGAAAGCTTTGAGCTAGAAACAAATAATATTAAAGAAGTGGAAACTGCTAAGTTTCAGGAAGATAAGCTTGCATTTAGGGCAAATGCATCGGCAGAAATAGGTCTTTTACGGGAAGAGATTTCTGTCAAAAATGACTCTATTACCAATAGCCAAGAAGAGCTAAAAAAACGATTAGACGACTTAAAAGCTGCTTTCGATAGTCAGTTAAAGAAAAAGGAAATAGATCCCACAACAATTGATGCCGCCCGCACAAGAAAAGAGCAATCTGAAAGCAAGTATAGAGAAGTTAAGGCTTTTGATAAGGAAATTTCGGAGTATAGGTTATGGGAAAGTTCGGCTTGGGTTAAATTAGAAAATTACGAGAGTCAGCTATCTGCCCTATTAGATAAGGCTTCAGTGGCTCATAGAGAGCTTGAGTTAGCAAAAGAGCAATATGAAAAAACAAGAAAAAGCCTGACCGATGATATTGAGAGCCTCGCCGAACAGCACGATAAGCTCGAAAAGGAAGAGAAAGCGATTATTTCTATTCTTGAATCTATAGAATTACATACACAAAAGATTCCTATTGGTCACCAGCCAATCCAATTAGATGAATCATTCCCATTAGAACTACTGATTGAATCTTCGAAAGAATGCTTGAGTTCAATTAATAAACTTAGACATAAAATCAGTTCTGCTGTTAAGAAAGTTGGCGACATACTGCTGAGTACAGGCAGTACCAACAATAAGGTATTACATATCTGGAAAAACATGGAAGAGCAACGTATAGCGTTGTCTCCTCATGATAAATTTTCGGAAGAATTTCATATTGAAAGTGTTACTGATGTAAAGAGGCTAATTGAAGAGTCGATACCAGACATCAAAGCAGTAATACTAGAGTCAATAAAAACTGTGGGCGCAAGGTACATACGCTTTTATCAAGCTCTCGATGGCCTAAAAAGAAAAGTTAAAAATGTTTCTTCGAAGCTGGTTAAAGAGATTAACACTTCAAATAACTTTAATGCATTAGACAATATTAGAGTGGAGTTGGTATCCAAAGTCGATGAGTTTGACCTTTGGGGAGATCTCAGGAGCTTCAATAGTGCTTGGAATAAATGGGGAGAAACAGGAAGAGAAAGCTTGCCTGAAAAAGAGTTCATTGTGGCATTTTCCAATGTAATAGCGGAGCTAAAACAAAGCAAAATTTCTAGCTCAATAGACTCATTGGTAGATATTGACATCTCTATGACGGAAAATGGTCGACCTGTAAATATCAGAACAGACGCAGATCTTAAGAATATAAGCAGTACCGGTATATCCAAACTAGCAGTGATTGTAGTTTTCTGTGGAATGACTCGTTATTTATGTAAAGACAGAAACATTACCATTCATTGGCCTTTAGATGAGCTTGGAGAATTGTCAGATGAAAATGTGATGCTTTTATTTGATTTTATGGATCAGAATAACATCTCATTGTTTTGTGCCCAACCTAACCCTTCAGTTGTTCTTCTTAGATATTTTTCTACGAAAAATCATGTGGATAAAAATCTTGGAATTAAGAAATATGTATCTAACGAAGCTAAGAAAAAGAATCCGCTTAAATCTAAGCTATTAGCTGAAAAAGAACAGGAGCAAGCTAATGTCTAGTCGCTTTGAGAACTGCGTAGAGGAGCTTCTGAGTCAAAATATTATTTGTGAAGTCACGAATCCAGAGGGCTTCGCTTATTTAGATAATTCGGGACATGAAGAAAGCATTAATAATTTTCTCTATAGAATAGGTCGAAAGGTAGTTAGAACTAGAGATAAGAAAGGTTTTTACTGCGTATTTAGTTCCATTGAAGAAACAAAAAAGAGAAATGCAGTCGAACGACATTTTGAAAATGTCATCGTAAATTTGGAAGGCCTAATCAATTGGCTAAGGCTCGTCAGAAATGCTGGTAATGAGTCTAGGCCAATTGAAGCAGGAATGAGGTTACATGAATCCGAATTGTTGTCAGCAATAGAGGAATCCTCTTCTCTTAACTTGCAGTTGGACAATATTGCTCATCAATTTAATCGAGCGCAGAAATCTACAGAGGTGAAGTCAAAGCTACGTTCTATTTTAAACTTCTTAGAAAATGAAAAGTACTTCACTAGCATTGGTAATACGGGTTCAGTGTATATAGCTACTGCAAAGTGGTCACTGATTTATGATCAGCTAGAGTTTATTCGAATGTATGACGGCTTCGAGGAGGAAGAATCTGTAGAGCAACAAACGGAGTTGTTTTAATGGGAAGAAAAGAAGATTCAAAGGCTGCAATTCGAGCTCTTAATAAACACGTAGAGATCGTAGATGAGTCTTGCTATGTCGCTAGAGGGCAAATTGAAGATTCACCAGAAAATGAGAAGGTTATTGACTCTCTTCGCAAAAATAGACTGGCTTATTACTTGGATGAGTCCCTAGGAGTACAGCTCCATAGTAAAGTTCGCGGTTTACTCGATCATGTGACTAGTAGGCACCGCTTTAGAGAGAGGCATGGTGCTTTTTCTGGATTAATTGATGATTTAGAAAATTCAATTCAAAGCTATAAACAAGCAAAGTCACGTCGATTTAATGATGGAGAAAGATTCTTTGATGAGACAAGAGAAATCGTCATGGAACTCATGGACACACTCACTGAGACAGTAAATATGTTCCATCACGTTATTGGTGACGAATTTAGCGTGGCGTTTGATATCGATGAAAAAATTAAACTTACTACGAGATGTAAGGACGAAATTACCAAACTAAACCTAGTATTTGCTCAACTGAGTGTTGAAAAAATGAGTGATTGGGTTGGACTAGATCTCCAACTTGAAAGGTTACTGATGAAAGCGCTTAAGGGGCATGTAGACAAATGCTTAAAAGACTTGGCAGCCAGCAATCGTAAACTCGTAAAAATGCTGGATAAGTTATTGAAAGATAAAAGCGCTCAAAAGCTCAATAAACTTATCGACTCCTTTCATAACAAGTATGTATCAGAGCCAGGCTATAGGCCTAGCATTTCAGCTTTGTCTGATCTGCCTATTTGTGTCTCAATTGCGGATAAGCTTTCTCTAGGCGGTTTCGCCGATTTGGAAAGTGCAAAAGATGAAGAGCACTTAATTAATGCGGCGCTCTCGGCTCTAAAAAAATCAAAGAGTTCCAGCTTAGAATTAAGAGTTGATGAGCAAAAGGTAGAAATTACAGATGGTCGAGGTGAAGAAATTGCTGAAGAGCTAGACCCGCTCATACAAAATGTAGAGTTTTTCTTTGATGCAATCTTCGACGATGAGTATACCCAAGATCTATCCGCTATGGCTGTATTTCATAATTTGAATGTAGAGTCTACTCCAGAAGATTGGATGTTGATGATCATGAGCTATTTTGAGGCCCAGAGAAAAGCAGTACTGAAAGTAGCTGAGGTGGAAGAAGTTAGAGAAATTATAGCGCCTTTCGATGGGGCTATATATGTCAAAGACATACTCTTCAGAAAGGTTGCTCATGAAGCTAGATAAAAAGACTATAAGAGCTGCCCAAAATTTAATCAGAAGATCTCCCAGTCAAATCAGCGAATCGGCTGTTCTGCGTGCAATTGTTCAAGAACTCGAAATTGGCATAATCAGAAATAAAAAAATATATTTCACACCATCAAACCTAATTGAAATAGAAAATTATTTTAACAAGGTATTGGGAAAGCCAATTTTAGACATCGATTTAGATGTGGAAACTAGGCTTGAGGCTTCCGCCTTTTTTAGTAATGAAAAATGGGCATCTGGAGGCGTTTTTGAAGTGATGCTCTCAATGACGGGCAGAGGAATCATCCCTGGAATTAAAGACGCAATCGAAGCACAGCCAAATATTGTCTATTCCATGAAGCTTCGCGATATTGATGTCACTAAGATAAGTAAGTTAATCATCGTTGAAAATGGGGAACTCATAACAAATTGGGAGCTAGTCATTCCTTCTTTACCGCTTGAATATCAAAGTGCCATCGCCGTATTTCGCGGTTATGGTAAAAATCAAAAATACTTAAACGAGTTAATTTGCAAAGTTCGGCCAGACACTAAGGTTGGAGTGTTCTTTGACTATGATGCTGCGGGAATAGACATGGCATTAAAGCTCGCTGAACATAGAGTGATCGACCTGATCATTCCAAGCATACTTCCTGAGGATGTGATTGCCAAATCAAAGCTGGAGGAGTTTGGGAATCAGTTTGAACAGTTAACACGAAGACTTAACTCTCCTGATACGCCCTATGAAATTAGAGAAGTTTTAAAGAACCTAGAAAATAACAAGTTGGCCATAACACAAGAACACCTAATCACGCATGGTGTTCCCCTGAAGTTAATTAAAAATGTGGGAGAAACCATATGATTAATGGAGGATTAAATACAAAGGAAGTAAGACTAAAAGCAATCGAGATGTTTGCGTATTGGGAAGGGGTTGTAAACGCTTCAACGTTGGCAAAATTATTTAAAGTCACCATTAGCAATATTACTAAAAGCCTCACGGAATATAGGGACCTATATCCTAATTCATTGAAATATAATAAAAGCTTAAAACAGTATGAGCCAACTTCTAGTTTCACCTGTCACTATATTGATGAAACATGGCAGGAGTATGTGGCATTTTTAAGGATTAATAGTCAAGTATATAAATCCGATTACTGGGGAGCTTTGGCTGTCGATTTTGGTCCTTTACATACTGGAAACGTTGACCCAAAAATAGTTAGGGTTGTAACTCAAGCTATAAACAAGAAGCTATCAGTTAAGGCTACTTATTACTCTCTAACCAACCCTAATGGCATCGAAAGGATTATTCATCCTATTGCATTAGCTGATAGTGGTGTTCGTTGGCATTGCCGAGCATATGATGAATATCGTAGTGAATTTAGAGACTTTCATCTTGGTAGAATCACTGCTGCGGAACTGAATGAGCCGTCTAAGGTTCAGTATGAACAAGATGAAGCTTGGATGACCATGATTAAACTGAAAATCGCGCCGCAACCCGCCTTAACTGAATCTCAGAAACAGGTAATTATGATGGACAAAGGGAAGGGGGATAGCTTCATTGTAGAAGTTAGAGCTGCTATGGCTGAGTATTATATTCAGTATCACCTTATAGATAAGGAAATAAGGGAAAGTAATCCCTTAGTCAGACCTTTGTATTTAGAAAATTATGACGAAGTGAAAGCTTGGTTGTTTGGGTAGAGATTGTATGGAAGATATGGAGTTACTTATCATTCACGATCGGCTGGAAGAAATATTACGAGCAGAAACGCATGTATTAGAAAATAAACTACTATCAGATCCTCTCAATGTTAACAGGAAAGGACATCCAAGTTTGACTGATATCTGGTATTCACCAGGTGTTGAATTTAAGTGTCTATTGGACAGGAATGTAGTTTCTTATTTGATCAGCTTGGTTAATGGTTTAGATATTTCTGAACAGAAAAACCAACAGCCCTATAGGAGTGTAGCTGCTCTGCAAGCTGTACTAAATGCAGGAAATATTTTATCGGAAACAGGTTATTCCTATCACGAATATATAGAGCGAAATGGTTTAGATAAAGCAGATGATGAGCTAGCACTATTTCGAACAGCTGATAACTTAAATCCTAATATTTACTTAGACTTATTTCTAAAGCAAAGAGATAGCATAAGTCGTAATGAACTGTCTTTGTTTAAGACTGGCGAGCTTATAGGTGGCAAGTTACCAGAGAGATTAACTTTGGTAGAGAGAAATGCAGTCATAATAAAAAAAGCGATATCTCTAGCTCGTTCTAAACGAATATCTCCATATCAAACCATGCTTGAACTGATGGATTGGATATATGATGAGTATATGTTTTCAGCACCATCATTTCACTTTTTATCTGTTTATTTTAGTAGCTGGAAAATTTCAAAAATGCTCAAATCTCATAGGCCTAAAGATCTTAGGAACGCTATATGGGATATTTCTTTCATTCAACTTCTAATTAAATACTGTCGTGAAGACAGCGACTCTGTTTGGTTATTTAGTTCATTTGATAAAGCAATTCATTCCGTTGTTGACCTCACATTCGTCAGAAGGGAAGAAGATGAAAGCATGTACATGGAAAGGCTTGAAAACTCATATGCGTCTATGTGGGGAAAGAAAAATGGTTACGGTAAAAAGTTACTAAATAAATTGGTAAAAATTAGTGAAAATGGCGACGATCCTCAGAGGAAAATAAATCTGTTTAAAGGCAATGAAGAATACCAATTCGATTTAAGGGCGAGAGTTCAAAGGGAATATGAGGAGGCTTTACCTTGAATAATATAGCGACTATGGAGCCAATTAAAGAGCAAAACATTGGTATTAAGGCAGAGATCTTAGAAGAAATAGCTCGCCGAAAGGAAGTCTATAAAAAGTCCCCAGCAGATATGATTTCTGCGTTCAACCGTGAAATTGAAACTGAAAAAGAGTACAACGGAAGACAGTTACTTGAGCTTCTTCAAAATGCTGATGATGAAAAGTCAGATGAGGTAAGAATTGAATTAGATACTAAAGCTAATTTGCTAAGTATTAAAAATAGAGGAACTGGCTGTAGCGCTTTTAGCTCTAACGGAATTAGATCTTTAATGATTTCTAATTTGAGTACTAAAACATCTAAAAAGTTCATAGGAAATAAAGGACTTGGCTTTAGATCGATCATTAATTGGAGTGAATCGATATCAATTAATAGCAACAACCTAAGAATTGAGTTTTCAAATGAAATTGTAAATGGTGTTTTTGATGAGCTGTTTTTACCTGAAGAGCGCAATGCTATTAGAAAAGCACAAAATTTACCTGATTCAATTTATCCTATTCCATTCCTATCTATTCCGAAGCTAACAGAGGAAATAAATCAAGACTGGACCACATCAATTGATATACGATACAAAGTTGGCTTCCTAGGTGATATTAAAAAGCAAATAGACGAGTTAAAGAGTGAGATCCTACTCTTTTTAAACTCTATTAAGGCATTAACAGTTTTTGTTGATGGAAAGTGTATCAAGGCAATAGATAAAACGGATCTTAGTGAAAAATGGAACGTCTATGAACACAAAGGAGAATTACCTAAAGAGTTATGGGATAAAGAAAGTGAAGAAGAGTTCTTCGATTTAAAAATTGCTCTGCAAGATGAACTCTGCTGTGATATTCGAGAAATTTTCGCATATTTCCCTACTAAATTAGCTGTTGACTTTCCTTTTATTATTCATGGAACCTTCGAATTAAACAGCTCCAGAAATGAGATAAATGACAGTGAAAAAAACCGTTTCATTTTAAGAGAGCTAGTTAAGTTAATTATTGATACAGCGAAATCTTTAACGAAAGGTAATATTAGTTACAAAGCTATTGAGTTTTTTCATACAACAATCCTAATAACATTCTTATGGATCTGGGGTTCTACGATGCTATTGATAATGCGATCAACACTTTGGAGGTGTTTCCTTGTGTTGACGGAACTTATAGAAAAAAATCAGAAGTTATATTTATAGATACGCTTTCTAGTTTTGTGTGCTCTATTAACCAAGAGTTCGTCTTTGAAAACTTGTTAATCCCCTTAGATGGCACTGCCGACCTTTCAAGTTTAAATTTAAATGGAAGTGTAGATACTGAAAAATTGAGAGTTTTAAGTAAAAATATAAATAGCATAGAAGACAGAGCTTCTATGATTTATATGTTTTACCACACTTTCAAGCATGATGAAAAATTAGAGCTTTTAATTGACTCAAGTGGAGCATTGATTTCTCTTGAAGATGAAGTATATACGCCTTCATCGATAGATATTAGTGTACCTGATTATGTCAGTATCAAGTTTATTCATAGAAACTTGTTTGAATTATTGATCAAAAAATTTGAGATTGATTCGAATGAAAAAGCTCGTGAATTGCAGAGAGCTTTGAGACAAATCACAAATATTCAACAGTATCAGCCTATACCGGTACTTCAGAAAATAGTTTCAAATGCAAACCGTTTAATTAAAGAAGACAATAACAAAGTTGAAGAAATACTAACCAGTATGGTTCGTTCTCTTTATGAAAATTTCAATAAATTGAACTCTCCACAACAAATACCTGATTCAAAAATCCAACTTTACAATAAAGAACATACTCTGACTGATGCAAGCGATTTATATTTATCTAAGGACTACCCTTCTGGAACTTTAAATGAGTTCTTATTTGAAGGTATATTCAGAGATAATGTATTTCTATGTGCACCTTCCAAATATAGGTTAGGTGAAGAGGAACCTGATAACTTAGAACAGTTCTTTTTATGGCTAGGAGTTAACAAAAATAGTAAGTTTAACGAAGTTAAAGGTAGAAGAAATTTAGAGTACGAAAAATTTGTTTTTCAGTGTGTTCCTCGCCCTTCAGGTTATAGATTTGGTTCTTTTCATTACAAGGAGATCGATAACTTTGAGCTTATTGCGCAAAATATTTCTTTAGAAAAGCTAGTCATATGGTTTATCCAAGATAAAGACATTTATAATCAGTTAGATGATTCAGCAAATACTGACAAATTTAGTTTTAACAAGGACAGAGAATATCATGGGTCTTATAGCCATAACATCTCACGTAAACCTTCATTTATTAAGTATCAAGTAAAATCTCTCGGGCTGTTTAGAGACTTCTTTTTCGCTAATGAGAAGCTAAGCCCTCTTGTAAATAGCATCAGCTTCAATTTTGATTATGAGCAATTCAATTATTTCGGTATTAGTCGATCAGATGTTGAAAGTTTGTTATTAAAAATTGGTGCGACTGATAAATTTGAAAAACTATCTTTGGAAGCAGTACAAAGAATCATTAGTGAACTTCCGGTAAAGTCCCCTGATGGGCGACAGACTCAAGCAATATATAAGTTGGCGGTTAGGCATTTTGAAGTCAATAAACAACCTTTGGACAACCAAGAAACGAAGCTTTTTGCTTTAAAAGGAGAAACTCGTTCTTATCAATCTGCTGATAAAGTTTTTTACAATGGAAATATAAAACTACCGAAGAAGATTGCCGCTAGCGTACCAGTGTTAAATTACCCAAGAAGACAAAACACTCAAAATATTATCGAGTTTTTTGGAGTGCAGAATCTAAATGAACTAGATGTCGAAATTACAAGTACATCCTCTTTACCTTCTTTAAGTAGTAGCTTCTCGTCATTTTTAGAGGAAATTGCCCCATATATTTTGGTTTATCGAATACAAGATATTGAAAAAGATCATTCTGCGAAAGCAGAACTAGCAAAATTGAGACGGTACAGGGTCGTTTTATGCGATGACGTTAAGTATCAGATTAATGGAGAAAGTTTTGAGCTAGAAAATAATGACTACATTAAACAGGATAACGACTTTTTCATTAAAGTTAGACCTGAGTCAACGGTCGGAGATCTTAGACATGATTTCGATTTTCAAGAAACCTTTGCAGATATAATAGGATTAATTTTCGATATTCAGGACACCCGAGTATTCCGAGATGTTGTCAAAGAGGAAGCTTCGTATCTAGAAAAAACTATTAAAAATGATATTGGTGAAGAAGAGTTAATCAGAACAAGAGAATTACTAGGAATCTCAGATGAACTGTATTCATTTTGGAAAACAGTCTATTCCTTATTAGGTAAAACTTATAGGTTTGAGTCTGATGATAATTTGCTTGAAAGTGTGTCGGCTGAGCTTGAATTGCAAATTGATGTTAAAAGAATAGATTTCAAGGAGTTGGATGGCCTTGAAAGTTGCAGCGCGATAGAAGAGCTTTTTGCGGAGAAGGGAATAAATGTCGCTGACTTCAATTGTTCAGAATTTGCGTACTATAAGATAGATTTATCAAAGTATCATGTTAGTAAGCTAAAACAGGCGTTCGAGAGAGCTTTATATTTGTTTAAGAAGAAGTTGTATCAATGGTGCATAGTAAATTCTAGAGAATCTCAATTTACTCATTACATATCACAATACGAGAGTAACGATAATTTCATTATTTTATCAGCTAGACAAAATAAACAATCTTTTGAAATGAACTACGAAGAGTATGTAAACAACTATATCTCAGATGTTTTAGGGCAAGAATCTATCGAAGAAGCACAAATTGATTTTGAAGCCGTGTACGATAAACACGCTGAATTAATTGATATTGATAGGGTTGAAGGTGATCAAGAACTAATGAGTCTAATGTTTTTTTCTCATAAGTGGGACGAAGTTAAAACTCGTATAAATGAAAAATTTGAGCCTGAGAATGTTACAAAGAAACCTCACGATGTTGAGGGTTCTGTTCGACAAACCAAACGAATAAAGAGTGCATCTCTTAGTAAACCAAGAAATATCAAAAACAACCAAAGTAAATCGAAGAAACCATTTAAACACTCAAAGTCATTATCGGATAACAATAGAATCAACGGTAAAAGATCTGAAGAAGACGTTTATAATTCTCTTGTTAAACAGTTTGGTAAACAAAAAGTTACTTGGGTATCTAAAACTAGTGATGGCGATGGTTACGATATTAAATATATCAATGAACTTGACGTAACGAAGTATGTTGAAGTTAAAACTTACTCTGGTGATAGATTTCATTTGAGCAGGAATGAGCTTGAATTTGCTAGGAAGAATATTGGGAATTATGAAATTTTCTTAGTCTCTAATGAGATTCTTAGAATTGAACATATAGACTTTGATGATAAAGAACGGTTCCATCTAGAAAGCAGAGAATATGTTGTTTCGTTTACAATAGAGTAGTGAGTCTCACACTTGTTAACCATTTGTGAGATGGCGAGGGAATAATTAAGTTTAAATAGTTAACTTAATCATCTATGGATAGCAGTGAAAACACTAAAAACTTTTGTAAATTGGAAAGTGTAAAAATAGGAGTTTCAAACTCTATTTTTACACTAACCTCCAAAAGTAAGATTTTAATTGTTTTGTTTCAAACTTACCTTTGATGTTAATTCCTTTTAAAACAATGGGCTTGAGTTGCAAACTGTATTCGAAAATGACATTAAATTCAAATGCCAAAAAGCCGTTGCAGCAATGTAACGGCTTTTTTGTGTTTTGGAGAAAGTTAGCAAGGGGAAAGGGGAAAGTTGCGAGTTTAGAGGGACGAGATGCGAGTTGTAGGAGGCGTTTTAACGCCGAAAAAAGAGTTATTAGATATAAGTTGTTAGAAGTTAGATTAAAAATACCCAAGCTAGCGAGTTAGCAAGGGAAAAGAGTAAAGGAGCTTTAAGCCATAAGTTTATAGTTTGATTGTGCCCGCACATCGTTAAGCCGAACTCCGATACCGTAGGCGTGAAATTTATTTCGCTCGAGTAAGTAAGATAAAAGTCAAAACGCAAGTTCTTACTCTTTGTGCTTAACTGTACCAATGGATTAACTAATCCGTTGGTACAGTTGAGTTAAATTAATAAGGAAATGGCATGAAAAAGGGTTTTGAAATAGCAGCAGACCTGACCGAAGCCGCATTTAAAAGTCAATTACTGACAGGCGTAGCTAAAGATATACCTTATGTAAGTACGTTGATTAAAGTATGGAATTTAAGTGATTCTATTCGAGATAGAATGTTTGCATCTAAAATAGTGCGTTTTATTGAAGCTATCGATGAAGTTAGTAAAAAGGAAAAAGATGAATTATCGAGAAAAATAAAATACTTAAACCAAGATGATTTGGAAAGAGTTACAGACAAAATATTATTCTGTATTGAATCCATAACGGATATTGATAAGTCTGAATTCATAGCAAATTTCTTTATTGCATACATATATGAAAAAATATCAGAACGGGAGCTTAGGCAGTGTATTGATATAGTTCAAACTTCCTTTTTAGATGATTTAAAATTGTATGTCGAAACATGTATTGGTACATATGCCAATGAGGAAGATTTGAATTATCAAAAAATAGATGGGTTAATAAGCACTCCACTCTTCACTAATTTTAGAGATGATAGACTTTTACAAAGAACTAATGATACCGATAATATTGGTAAACATTTGTATAAAGAAACGTTTATAGGTATGCAGTTCAGAATAGCGTTTAATTTTGGAAAAGATAGAAGAGAGGTTGAAAATTCTTAAGTGTTGTTACTCAACTAAGGTGAGTAAAAAAGAATGTTTTCGAGGGCCTTTTTTTTTACATCCTAATAAAAACATGGGGTCAGGTCTTTCTTTTTGCCTAACCCCTTCACCAACCCACAACCAACACAATGCTCCTAGCACCTAGCACCTAGCACCTAGCACCTAGCTAACTTGTGTTCTTAATCTAATAGCTGACGGTTGATAGCTCCTATGTTCATCGCGCGAAATAAATTTCACGCCTACGGATGAGCATTTCAATTTAACTTTGCGCAGGCACAATCTAATCTGACTTCTAACGACTGATATCTAATATCTCCTTTTTTGTTCGGCGTTAAAACGCCTCCTACGAGTCGAATATCGTTCCTCGCAACTCGCCCCTAAAACCAGTTACTTTGTTTTCGATCATTGCGCTATAAGGTACTCAAATCTATACTTTTTGTATCGTTCTTGATTAACAATATCAGCACTTTATAAGCGAATGGAAAATCTTAATATAGCCATGGCTGGGCTGACCGCCATTATCCTTTTTATTTTTGGACTTGAGAACTTTTCTCGGGAAATTGAAAGTATATCGGGGGAGCGCTTTCGAAAATCGTTGAGTCGCGCGACTAACATTCCTATTTTTGGGGTGTTAATTGGTGCTGTGGTGACGGCCTTTATTCAATCGAGTTCTGCGACGTCGGTGATCACCATAAGCTTGGTAAATGCGGGGGTGTTAACGTTTAAAAATAGTGTCGGTATTATTTTTGGATCAAATGTGGGCACTACTATAACGGCTCAGCTGGTGGCTTTTAAGCTGACGGTATTTGCTCCTGTGATTATTATTATTGGCTTTTTTCTGTCGCTGACTCGCAATCGCTTTTCTATTTTTGGTAAGGCGATTTTCTATTTCGGTTTTGTCTTTTTTAGCCTTAACCTGATTTCATCATCCCTTGCGCCATTACAAAACAACCCTGCATTAATTGAGATTTTAACTCAGCCGCAAAACCCACTTTTAGCGATTTTAGTGGGCTGTGTATTTACTGCTATGGTGCAGTCGAGTTCGGTGACTACAGGGCTTGCCATTGTTTTTACTCAGCAAGGTATTTTGGGGCTTGAGAACGCGGTACCCATTATTATGGGGGCGAATATTGGTACCACAGCGACTGCTATGATTTCGGTGTTTGGTATGGATATCGCAGCAAAGAAAGCAGCGCTGAGCCACCTGTTGTTTAATGTGGGTGGGGTGCTTTTATTTCTGCCTTTCATTTTATTGTTTGGTGATAAGTTAAGTGAAATTACGCTTGATCCCGCTGTTGCACTGGCAAATATTCATTTTATTTTTAATGTGGTTGCCAGTTTAGTTTTTATTGCTTTTGTTAACCCCTTTACGCGCTTTGTCGATTTTTTGCTTGGTGAAGGAAAGATGGACTTTGAACGCCTTGAATTGCCCACCTACCAAGAAGATGAAGAGTTTCAGCATGTCGTCGATAAGTTAGAGTCAGGTAACCAACAGCTGCTTAACTTCTTAAAAGAAAACTACAATCAGGTCACGCTGAGCTTAGAGACCAACTACAAAGGTATTCAAGATACTGCACAAAAGCGCTTGGAATATGCCAGTTTTGTTGAGAAGGAATACATCACTTATTTCACTACTATTGTTAGTAAAATCAATGATGAAGAGCAGTCACGAGAGTTAATGCTGCAAATTAACCGCTTTGATTATTTGTTCCAAATTCATGATTCCATCATTGATCTGTTTGAAAGCAAGCGGATTATGAATGAACAATTTATAGAATTAGAAAGCGATATTTTGATTATGATCCGCGAACTTTCGAGTGATACGCTGACCTTGTTCACCCATACCAGCGAGAATTTAGAACAACCTAAAAATGACGAAATAGATAAAGCAGCTAGGTCATTGCAATTGCATCTGAATCAGGCGCAGCGTAAGTTATTAATGCTACTTGCTGATACCAACCGAAAAGATGCCGGTACGCTGACAAATTTCGTCACCTATTCTCAGCGCCTCAAAGATAAACTGCTGAACTTACATAAAATGTATTCACGTAAGAATGCCGAGTTGTAGCTTGGGTAGAGCGGAGCGAAACCTGATAAGTTAGCGAGTTTCGAGGGGAAAGGAGCTTTCAGCCGTCAGCTATTAGATTGAAAGTTAGCGAGTTAGAAAGAGTAAAGGGGAAAGTTTGCAAGATACGAGATACGAGGAACGAGATACGAGTTGTAGGAGGCGTTTTAACGCCGAACAAAAAATTCGATTGGGTAGGGAGCCCCCTTTACCAACCCATAACCAACACTATGCTGTTAGCACCTAGCACCTAGCACCTAGCACCTAGCACCTAGCACCTAGCACCTAGCACCTAGCACCTAGCACCTAGCACCTAGCACCTAGCACCTAACACCTAGCACTGTAGACGTGAAATTTATTTCGCGCGAACCCATTAAAAAACAACTTCGGAAGAATTTTGTATTTATATAGGTACAGATATCAAATAACCTGTATTATGCATGCTTTGTTGTTGGGTGGTGAAACCTCTTAATTAACCACCTGATTATGTTGTTGAAATTTTAAGGTGAAATAATGTTAAAAGGGAACTTTGCGCGCATTAACATGGCTTTGGCTTGTTTGCTTGTGTTAAATCTTGGGGTTGCTAGTGCTTCGGCTAATGACGATACACCAATAGAGAGCGTGGTTGCAGATGCTAACTTCTTAGCGTGTTTACAAGAAAGTGGCTATAAAACTGTGGGGGAGGTGACAAAAATACATTGCAGAGATCGCGGTATCACCTCAGCCAAAGGGGTTGAGCATTTTAGTAACTTAACAAAACTCGTCCTCAGTAATGAAGGGGATAGCTTCATTGTTGGTGAAATTGGTGGCATTACAAGTAGACCTGCCGATAAGAAAGTGCCAAACCAGCTGACCGAAATCGACATAAGCCACAACAGCCAGCTTTTCCGTGTTAATTTAAGCCAAAATAGCCTTACGAGTATTGATGTAAGTAACAACGAAGAGTTAGAGACTTTAATGCTGAGTGGTAATAAGCTTTC
This sequence comes from Pseudoalteromonas sp. T1lg122, assembly GCF_002964825.1. Taxonomy (NCBI): domain Bacteria; kingdom Pseudomonadati; phylum Pseudomonadota; class Gammaproteobacteria; order Alteromonadales; family Pseudoalteromonadaceae; genus Pseudoalteromonas; species Pseudoalteromonas sp. T1lg122. Next base: position 418,140 of record NZ_PQCG01000032.1, on the reverse strand, counting down.
AAAGCTTGATGTAAGCACTAACGGTAAACTTACATGGCTTGATCTTAAAGATAATAAGCTGACAGGCGAATTGACGCTTGTTAATTCTGAACTGTATCAACTTAATCTGTCGGGCAATAAGCTCACAAAAGTAAATATACCGAGTGGTATTCGTAACCTTGAGCTTGCAAATAATCAGTTAAAAAACCTAGATTTAAGCAAGTTCAAGATGCTCAGCGAACTAAACCTAGATGCCAACCAGCTTAGCGCTTTAGACATAAGCCATAATAAAAAGTTAACTGCACTTTACGCCGGTAATAACCACTTAAGCACTATCGATTTAACAGCAAACCCCATGCTTCAAGTGCTCTTTTTGTCAAATAACAAATTAAAAAACATTGATTTACGTGAACATGCAAATTTAGTAGATATCAGCCTTTCTAATAACCCGCTAAAAAAAGTAGATGTAAGCAAAAGCTATAATTTAGAGCTGTTAGAACTCGACAGTGGTGTTGAGTGCATAGGCATAGGTTGTGCAACAAGGTTTGAAGGGTACGAATAATAGCGTGTTGGGCAGAGCACTGCGAAGCTCGATAAGTTAGCGAGGGGAAAGGGGAAAGGGGAAAGGGGAAAGGGGAAAGTTCCCCGAACTCGCAAACTTTCCCCTTGTAACTCGCTAACTTTTGTTCTTAATCTGATAGCTCTTATGTTTATCGCGCGAAATAAATTTCACGCCTACGGATGAGCATTTCAATTTAACTATGTGCAGGCACAATCTAATCTGACTTCTAACGACTGATATCTAATATCTCCTTCCTCGTCCCTCGCATTTAATAATTTTGGTTGTTTTGCATCCCTCCATAATTCATCCATTATTGTGATATACCCTTTGAGATATGTACCTTTTGTACCCCAAATTTAGTGGGTTAAAGCTTAACCATTTCGAAAATAAGTCTGTCGGACTTTGAGTAGAAGTATGAGTTTTATTAATTAATAGTTTGTCGAAATTACAATCAATAATTAGGAATCGTGATATGAATCAGTCTAAAAGGATTAGTGCTGTATTGGCTTTATCCCTACTTTCACTAGTTGGGTGTTCTGATGATGACTCTACTGAACAAGAAGCTGTTGCTAATGTCGCGTTGAAATCGATGACCCCAGTGTCTGATAACGTTTATCAACCAGGGCAACAGATTACTGTTGATTTCAGCACAGAAACAACCTTATTAACGAATGAGCATGTAGGTGTTTCCTTTATTTTGATTGAAAGAAGTAAAGTCGCTGAGCTTGAAACTGAAGAAGAGCCAGATGGCTACGATTTAGGTGAGTTTGATATCGAGCAGTTACAAGAAGGCGAGCAAAATCATAGTGCAACATTAATTTTACCAAACGAAGATCTCGCTGCGGGTGAATTTGTCATTGCTGCTTTTGTTGACACAAGCGGTGTGATCTCAAATGAAGTTGATGTAACAGATAATAAGTCGCGGGGCATTGAGTCTGGTGACGAAAGCACCTATAGCTCGGTAGTCATTGGCGATGGTCATTATCATGATTTTGTTTTAGATAAACTTAAAGTTGGCGACGGCTTTGCTGTTTTTCCTGGTCCGGGTAAACGAGATACCACAGGGACTGGTGAACCTACGCAAAAAATACCTGATTTAATCGGTTTTATTAATGCCACCAAATTTGGCAATTCTGTCAATGAGGCTGACATCAGTGCAACGATAACCATCGGCGAAACCACTTATCATGCTCACTTATGGAATGAGCAAGCGCAAGCTTATATGGAGACGATGCGTATAAAGTTTCCTGATCATGAGCAATCTCATTACTTTCCTTGGGATGTTGCTGTGAATGGTGTATTGCTCAAAGCGATACACGATAATTTTGATCACGATGGTGGCGAAAACAGCTTTAGCATGACATTTACCTTCCACGATAGCTCAGAAGAAATTGAAGCTCACAGTGACAATAATAGTATTACCGTTGAGGTACCTTATGCGCTTTATCATGATGAAGTGAGTACCGCAGAATCGGCAGAACTAAATAGTAATAAAACTACAATAGCTTCAGTATCAGCGATGCAGACTACTGCTGCAGCAGCAACAACCTTGGCTAAAGTTGGTAGTTGGAGTGCGACCTATGGTGACAGTGATGCTGTGGCTATCAGCCCTTCTTTTTATAGCTATATGAATGTTTCTTCTAGTAATGGTGGTTCAGCTGAGGGGCTAGTTGAAGCAGATCTAGACCTTTATTTATTTGATAAATCAGCAAGTTTGGTAAGTGCTAGTGCTGAAGCGAGTGCCAATGTAAGTGATGGTGAAATTACTTATGCAGCAAACTTTAGTGTGCTGGGTGATACGTTAATTGATGAGGGCGATACGTTATCGGCCTTAGACAAATCTTTAGGATATAGCTGGAGCGAAGAGCAAAAAGTGGTTGAAACGACGTTCACCATTGTGATTGTTCCTGTGACTGTTGAGGCAGGTGTTAGCGGAAGTTTAGATTTAGGAGTTGGTTTAACTTATAGCAATAGCCGTATTGACTTAGGGGGAGATATTGTTACTGCCAGCATGGATGCGTATGCGACAGCTGAAATAAATCTAGGCATAGCAAGTGGCGGTGTTGGTATCGATTTCTTGATTATTGCAGATACATTTAATGCCACTCTTTATGCTGATTTAGCTAAAGCTATCACTGATTCTAAAATAACCTTAGGAATTGATGTAACAAATGATATTGAGGCAATTTCGGGTGAATTTTATGTTTATGTTAAATACCCTAAATATAAGTGGTGTTGTACGGTTAAGACGAAAACTAAAACTCAAACTATCTATGATACCAGCACTTTGTACGATAAAAGCTGGACAATTTTAGACGAATCAGCAACCTTAAGTTATTAGTTTGAAGGCTAAGGTATAATGCGTTTAATTAACATGAGTTTATTATTGGGCACTCTATTAGGCTATGCTTCGGCGGCTTATGCAGTGCCTCAGTGTACTGTTTGGGCTGAACTTCAATCAAAAGCAGATACGAATATTATCTCGATGAAAAGCCCTTCAAAAAGTCAGTTTGACTTGCAAGGGCGGCTGATTTATCGGCCATTGTTGGTTGAAGAGAAATCTCACTGGTTGGGTTTTGAGCTGTACCAAGCTCAAGCAAAGTTAAATAAAACGGTAAGTACAAGCAATGAATATGCTGTGCCTTTTGCCGTGAAAATTAACAATAACTCAGGTGAAGTTTTAGATTATCGGTTTAATGCTAAATTAAAACCGGCCGATCAACAGAAGCTAATTGCTTTATACCGTGCCTTTCACCGTGCAAAACACCCTGAAAATTTACAGGGTGATAAGTACTGGGTTAAAGAACGTGATGATATTGGTCAGTACAAATCACTCTACACGGTTTTAGCTGATAACAAACTAAAGCGTAATAAACTCAGTTACATAGAACCAACTGACACTAGACAAAGCGCTAATGCTGCGAAAAAGCTAATGCAGTTGGAAACGGCGAACATTATTAGTGATGAGTTTACTTTTGAAAACGATAAGTGCTGGTTAACAAAAGCCCTCGGACATAGTCATATTCAAGTCAGTAGTAGTGATGGAAATATGAATATTGAAGTACTGCAAACACTCAGTTTAAACCGTTCAAATCAATCGATACCCGATGATGCAAGGTTACTACAATTACCCGAAGACCCTAATCAATGGAAAAATTTAAGCACAGATTGGGTTTACCCTAAAGCGCCGCCTCAACCCTTAAAAAATACAGAAGCGTTTATCACTGCTTTAAAAAATATGGATTGGCTAGAGGGAGATCGAAAAACGCTTTTGCAATTTCTTTATGACAACGATCAGTATTTACAGAGCTTAAAAGAGCTTATTTCAACAAAGGCAATTGCTGATCCCCTAGAAAGTAAATTGTTTATGTACTTAGGTAAACATGACTCAGTTAATTCAAAACAGTTACTGACGGAAGTGTTTGTTGAACAAGGTTTATTTTCACCAAATCAGCGTTTTAGAAGTTTAATGGCACTAAAATACAGTGAAAAGCCGTTAACGGACATGCAGGTTGAGGCGATTTTTGAGTATTCCATGTCATATGGTCTTGATGAAGAAAATTCTAAGCTGGCTCACAGTGCTTTAATGGTAATGGGGGCTATAGCAAAAAATCAGCAGGGCAGTGAGTTTTCGAGTCAGTTAACCCAAAAGTTAGCTGATTCATTGAGTTCGAGTGCAACAGATAAAAAAGCATCTGCCCTAATCACCGCACTGGGCAATAGCGGAGACTATGATCATCAACAGCTTATTGGTGATTATTTAGCTGGCGACAGCCCAAGATTACGCCTAAATGCGGCAGAGGCCTTGGCAAAAATGCCAAGTAAAACCAGTTTGAATTACTTGAGTAATCAACTAAATCAAGAAACTGATAGTAAAACGCAAGGGGCGATTTTAAAAGCAATGGGTAATAATGAGTTAGACGCAAAACAAGTAGATAGTATTTACGCCTTTGCTGACGCTAGTAACCCGAAAGATATTCGCAGTGCCGCTATATCGGCGTTAAGTCAACAAGCGAAGTCAAAACCAGAGGTTAAAAGCCGTTTAAAAGCGCTTGTTAAGACGGAAACTAATCAAAAGAACCTGCGTCAATTAATGAAAGCGCTGTATGGTTCATAAAAGCATAAGTTAGCGAGCTGGTAGGTTGGGTAGAGCGGAGCGAAACCCAACAAGTTAGCAAGTTAGAAAGAGTAAAGGGGAAAGGGTAAAGGAGCTATCAGCTTTCAGCCGTCAGCTATCAGATTGAAAAGTTAGCGAGTTAGAAAGAGTAAAGGGGAAAGTTTGCGAGATGCGAGGTGTAGGAGGCGTTTTAACGCCGAATAGAAATGGAGATATTAGAAACCAGTCGTCAGAAGTTAGATTGGATTGTGCCTGCGCATAGTTAAATTGAAATGCTCATCCGTAGGCATGAAATTTATTTCGCGCGATGAACAAAAGAGCTATCAGCTTCCAGCCGTCAGCTATCAGATTGAAAGTTAGCGAGTTAGAAAGAGTAAAGGGGAAGGTTTGCGAGATGCGAGTTATAGGAGGTGTTTTAACGCCGAAAAAAGTCATAGGGGAGGCGCAACTAACACTACGCTGTTAGCACCTAGCACCTAGCACCTAGCACCTAGCACCTAGCACCTATAACCTATAACCATTCCTACGCGATATAAAATCGCTGCTACAATCTCGCTAACTTGCAGCTACTGAATCAAACTCACTTGTTTTACATACGTATCGGTTTGCAAACCAAAGTGGCCGAGAACGTAGGTGTAGGTGGCATTTTCATTCCATAATCGGCTGCTGTGAATGCCGTACACATAACAAGTGCCAGTTGAGCAGACGATTTGATCTGAGTAGCTCTTTATGGAATACACTTTGTCGCCTAATGCTTCTCCATAAATGCTATTTAATAATGGGCTGCCAACCGATAAACCATAGTAACCACATGTGTTATTCCACACATTATATGGGTAAACACCACAACTAAGCAGGCCGCGCGCGGCACCTGCAACACCAACAAAAGTATCGACATCTGATGCCATGCCTAGCTTATAAATTTGCTGGGCTGCGAGTGTGACACCCATTGAGTGGCCGATAATATCGATCTTACCTGTGCAAGATTGGTTGATTGCAGTAAGAATGGCGTTACGTACGGGCGTTTCTTCACTGCCGTTATGATCGTTGCAACTCGCGCAAGATTTAGAGCCCCAATCTGGGGTGAAAATTTCACTGTCGACATACCCTTTTCGTTTTAATTCGTTGATTGTGTTATTCCAACTCGAAGGGGAGGCGGTATTACCATGTACCAGTACAACGTTATCTCTACATGCTGCAAAAGCAGTTGTGCTCATACCTGCGCATAACGCAATCATCGTCAATAGGCGCTTCATTGTGTGTTCTCCTGTTTAACATTTAATTTACAACGTATGAAATTTAAACAGGACTGGATATAGTACTTTCGTGCAGCGATACTATTTCGCATTGTGCAATGTATACCGTTTTATTTTGCTAGCACTGTAGGCGTGAAATTTATTTCGCGCGATGAACAAAATAGCTCTCAGCTCTCAGCCGTCAGCTATCAGATTGAAAAGTTAGCGAGTTAGAAAGAGTAAAGGGGAAAGTTTGCGAGATACGAGTTGTAGGAGGCGTTTTAACGCCGAACAAAAAATGGAGATATTAGATATCAGTCGTTAGAAGTTAGATTAAAATCCAACTAGTTAGCGAGATACGAGACAAAGGAAGCGTTTTAACGCCGAACAAAAAAGGAGATATTAGATATCAGTCGTTAGAAGTTAGATTAAAAACCCAACGAGTTAGCGAGATACGAGGGGCGAGATGCGAGACGTAGGAGGCGTTTTTAACGCCGAACAAAGTCATAGGGGAGGCACAACCAACACTATGCTGTTAGCACCTAGCACCTAGCACCTAGCACCTAGCACCTAGCACCTAGCACTTAGCACTTAGCACCTAGCACCTAGCACCTAGCACCTAGCACCTAGCAACTCGCACCTCGCACCTCGCACCTCGCACCTCGCATCTCTCATCTCGCATCTCTCATCTCGCACCTCGCATCTCGCCTCCCTTTTTTCTCCTAAAAACTAATAATTTGTACTTAAAAAACACCCAAAAGTTAAATTATTGTAAATTTATTCTTGCTTTCGTACCTGTTTGGTCTATGTTTTTGGTCGGAGGTCACTCCTCCAACCTGATAGATATAATTACAATCAACAGGAACACACATGAAAATAAAAACACTCTCACTAGTGCCAGCTTTAATGTTGGCAGCGGGTATCAGCCACAGTGCTTTTGCTGCGCAAGGAGTCGCATTTGTGCACGGTACAGGCCAGCAAAGCGATGCGTATAATGACTATTGGACAGGCAGTTTTGTCGACACGGTTCGCCAAGGTTTACCAAACAGTAGTAATTACACGGTCATTAATTGTGATTTTGATCAGTATATGTGGGCAGATGCGGCATCTGGCTGTTTAGCAGGGCAGCTCACTACATTTATCAATAATAAAAACATCACTGATTTAACTCTGATCACCCATTCTAATGGCGGTAATGTGGTGCGTTGGATTTTATCTAACCCAACATGGGATAGCCGTTATCCATATATTATTAGCAAAGTCACGCGTACCATTGCTCTGGCTCCTTCAAGTGGTGGTACGCCGTTGGCTGATGCAGTTATTGCGGGTAATTCGTTCGAGCAAAGTTTAGGTTGGCTTTTAGGCTACGGCAGCGATGCAGTAAAGCAACAGCAGGTATCTTGGATGGCGTCGTATAACGCACAGTGGTTGTATGGCACACCGAACCGCCCAAGTTTACCGTCTCGATTCGAGACCGTGGTGGGCAGTGATGTTGAATCAGCGGTATGGGATAGCGACAGCTATTGCGGTGGTTATCAAAATCAAGTGGGCCTTGAAGTAACACAAAACTGGTTAGACAGTTGTTCAGATGGCTTTTTAAATTGCAGTTCTCAGTCGTTAGCTGGGGTGGTGTGGTTTACCGATAAATCACGAACCCAAGGTGGTGAACCTTTGAGTCATCAGCAAAGCCGACGCAATTGCTTTGGTTTGCCAGACATGCTTAAAAATCGAATTTAGGAGCCCGCTATGATAAATAAGTTAACCACACTCGCTGCTGCAATGATGCTTGTTAGCAACGCAGCACACGCTAATGAGCAAACGGTTTATCAGTTTCCTCAAGTTCAACCAGCATTGAGCGCTCAACTTGAAACCCTTGAAAAAGACAGCGTTGAGTATTGGCAGAAAATTTCGGGTAAAGAACCTAAGCGCGGTGTACCTGTATTTGTAAACCAAGCTGATAACTTTATTCGCATTGCGCCAAAAGCACGTTTTGATAACGGCGAAGTATTTAAGCCCCATGGCCTTCAGCTAGATAAACTGTCGGTGCGTGATGACAACTTTAGACAAATGCCAATGCAAGCTATGGTTGCACAAGAACAAATGGAAAATGCAGGGTTTAGCGATGGCAGCGTTGGATTAAAGCTTGGTCAGGTAAATGGCAAAGCAATGCTAAGAACAAGCCAAGCGCTTAATGATAACGACACCTACTTGCTGCATGTGATTGAAAAAGGCTCGAGCAATGCTTTGCATGCTAAATCGCAGTTTAAAGTGAAAGATCAGCAACAGCGTGTCGCTATGCAGCTTAGTATGGGTAAAAAGCGCTTTAAAGATAGTGATGTGAAGTTAACGCTTTCAAGTCCTGATGGCGAAAAGCTAGATGTACGTTACGAAAATGGTGAAGCGGTATTTAATTACCCGCTTGAAACCTTAGGTGCGGTAAATGGTTACTACGAGCTTGAGGCTAGTGTCGACACTAAAGTGAATGGCCAAACGGTAAAACGCTCTATAAAAATGCCGTTTGTACATAGCTCACAAACCATCAGTATGGATAAAGCCAAAGTCACTGCGCTTGGCAATAACAAATACCAAGCCAAGGTGCCAGTGCAAGTGACTGACTCAGGCCGCTATGCTATTCGTGCAACCTTAACTGGCAAAGGTAATAAAGGTGAGCGCATCAAACTAGCAACGGTTGAAGTAGCAAAACAGATTGATAGCTATGATAGTTTCACCATGCCTTTTGCGGTCACTCAAGCAGCTAAAGCCCCATATGAGCTGGTGGATATTGAGCTTACCGACCAAACGCGAATGTTAAAGTTTGCAGGGGAGTAAAGGATAGCTCTAATTGTATGTTGGGTGGAGCTGAGCGAAGCCCAACAAGTTAGCGAGTAGCGAGTTGCAAGGGGAAAGAGGAAAGGTACGAGTTCCGAGGGACGAGATACGAGTTATAGGAGGCGTTTTAACGCCGAACAGAAATGGAGATATTAGATATCAGTCGTCAGAAGTTAGATTGAAAATACCCAAGTTAGCGAGTTGCTAGGGGAAAGAGTAAAGGGGAAAGGAACGAGTTCCCAGGGACGAGATACGAGATACGAGATGTAGGAGGCGTTTTAACGCCGAAAAAAAAGTCGATTGGGTATGGAACCCCCTTACGAATCCAAAACCATGCTGTTAGCACCTAGCACCTAGCACCTAGCACCTAGCACCTAGCACCTAGCACCTAGCACCTAGCACCTAACACCTGTAATCATTCCTACGCGATATAAAATCGCCGCTACACTCTTGCTAACTTGCTAACTTGCTAACTTGCTAACTTGCTAACTTGCACCTTGTGCCCCTAGACCCTTTCACCTGTATTCTTTTACAATGCATAAAATGACTTAATTTAGAGAATGCGTTGAATTACTTGGCTCACCTTTATTTAGCACAACCGACGGCTGATTCACATTTTGGTAATTTGCTGGGGGATTTTGGTGGGCGTCGATATTCAGCACAGTTACCCAATGCGGTTAAAAATGGCCTTGAAAATCATTATTTGGTTGATAGGTTTACCGACTCACATCCCCTTGTAAAAGAGGCTAAGCAGTACTTTTCGCCAGCGCGTAAACGCTTTGCAAGCGTCGCGATTGATGTAGCATTCGATCACTTTCTTATTCAGCATTGGCAGCGCTTTAATGACCAACCACTGGCTGATTTCAAACAGCACAGTTATGGTCTTTTAAATGCACGCCAAGGCATGATGCCTTCACGCATGCAGCAAGTTGTGACCAGTATGACCAACAATGATTGGTTTAAAGAATATGAAACCCTCGATGGGGTCGGCCTTGCCCTTGATAACATCGCCAAGCGTATTCGCTTTGCCAACAACTTTGCAGGGGCCGCTGACGATATTGCTCGCCACTATCAACAATTAGACGCAGTGTTTTTAGCGTTTTTCCCTGAGCTGGTTGAGCATGTGAAGCATATGGGAGTGGAAAAACTAAAGCTTTAAGCCGGTAGGTTGGGTAGAACGGAGTGAAACCCAACAAGTTAGCGAGTTTCAAGGGGAAAGAGTAAAGGGGAAAGAGTAAAGGGGAAAGGTACGAGTTCCGAGGGACGAGATACGAGATGTAGGAGGCGTTTTAACGCCGAACAAAAAAGTCGATTGGGTATGGAACCCCCTTACGAATCCAAAACCAACACTACGCTGTTAGCACCTAGCACCTAGCACCTAGCACCTAGCACCTGTAATCATTCCTACGCGATATAAAATCGCAGCTACACTCTTGCTAACTGGCAACTTACCCATTTAATCGTCTGGGCCTTTTAGGGTAAATACTAAGTGCTTGCGCATGTCTTTTAAAATCACGCCTTTTTTTAGCATTGCGCCACTAAGGCGCTTTTGCCATTTTAATAGCTCTGGGGTCGCTGCATCGAGTGATTGTTGGTTTTCAAATTGAAAACACAAAAGCAATGAGCCTGGGAATAAGTGGTATTCCACATCAAACCAGCATTGCAACATACCTTCGAGCTCTGCGCGACCTTGCTCTTCAAGGGTGTCGGCAACATTTAATACAAGGGCTTGCTGTTTTAATTGTACTTTAGAAAGCTTTTTCATTTAAAAACCAAAATCGAGTCGAAAAGTCGATTATAACTAAGCTTTGATTGCAGCAACAACTTCCTTGTTGTTTAAAACCCTTGATTCCTGAACGGCTGCTTGCCATTCACTAAGCAATAAAGTCGAGGGTTACGAGTAGCCGTTTTTCGCCAGCAACAAGTGCTGGTGAGCGATGTACAAGGCCTTTGCCTTCGTTATTTTGCCAAGTTTCGCCTTTAAGCAGTGCTACGTCACCGACATTAAGAGAGTGGATTTTAGTATTTGCTGTCATTAACCCAGACTCTTCATCGCTTAATCCTTGATGCCCTGCGCCAAGTTTTGTGCGATCAAGTCCTGCATTTTGCAACCACTGTGAGCCACTACCACAATAGGTGCTGACTAACCGGCAAGGAACTCTGTCAACATGAAAACGTGGGCACATGGCACGTTCAAGTACTCTTAGGCGTAATCCGGTGCGCTTTAATTCAAATAAATAACAAAACATATCAACTAACTTTGCCAAATCAGCTTTTAGCTCCTGCGCTGATGGGAGTTTTTCGAGGGCTTTATCAATGTCAGTTCGAATAGAGCCTTCGTTGATCACCGCGTTAATACTGAGATCAGGATTGGCTGCAATACTCTCGGCTACCTCTGCTTGCAGCTGTTCAGCTAAGCTGCGCTGCCAAATTGCAATGTTATGCTCTGGTTTATAAATTTGCGAAAACACCACAGGGCTTAATGCCGTTGCTACTGTTGTTGGGAGGTTATCAGTATCATGTTCAAATGCGTAAGCTGTCATTATGCTTCCTCCCAAACAGGAAATGGATCGGGCAGGGTTTGCCAAAGCGCTTTGCCTGCTAATAGTTCATCGTCGCTGAGTAAGCAGTTATCGAGAGCTTGAATGATCGCTGCTTGATTGAGGTTTTGACCAATAAAAACAAGCTCTTGGCGCATATCACCGAAGGGTTCTTGCCATACTTGGTTAATTGAATCTAAGTAGTCGCTATCTGTTGGCCACTGATCTTTCGATAAGGCTTTCCAAAATATCCCGCCAAAACCATAGCGGGCTATGCCGCCAGCTTGATTCCATTGGCAGGCAAATTGTGGTCGAGAGGCTAACCAAAAATAGCCTTTGGAGCGAAGTAATTTGCCTTCGCGTTGATTGTTATGAATAAAGTTATAAAATTTTTCAGGGTGAAAAGGGCGACGGGCTTGGTAAGTAAAGCTGCTAATGCCGTATTCTTCGGTTTCTGGGATATGCTCGCCGCGCAGTTCTTTTAGCCATCCAGGTGCTTGCTGGGCTTTTTCAAAGTTAAACAGGCCCGTGCCCAAAATTGTTTTGATATCAACTTGGCCATTCTCAATAGCAATAAGCTCTGCAGAGGTATTTAATGAGCTTAAAATGGCTTTTAAACTCTCAAGTTCATCGGTGCTAATTAGGTCTGTTTTACTAATTAAAATGACATCGGCAAACTCAACTTGATCAATCAGTAAGTCGGCAACGCTTCGCTCATCTTCATCGCCTAAATGCTCGTTGGTTTCTTGTAAAAATTTGGCTTCGTTAAAGTCGTTTAAAAAGTTAACGGCATCAACGACCGTGACCATGGTATCAAGCCTTGCAACATCAGACAGTGACACGCCATCTTCATCAGCGAAGGTAAATGTTTCGGCAACCGGAAGGGGCTCTGAAATACCGGTTGATTCGATAACTAAATAATCAAATTGGCCTGTTTGCGCTAAAGCGCGTACTTCAATGAGTAAGTCTTCACGTAGTGTGCAGCAGATACAGCCATTGCTCATTTCTACTAGTTTTTCTTCGCCGCGGCTAAGCGAAACATCGTTTTTAACTGTTGCTGCATCGATGTTTATTTCGCTCATATCATTGACGATTACAGCCACTTTTTTGTCTTCACGATTATTTAAAATATGGCTGAGCACAGTGGTTTTACCTGCACCTAAAAAGCCAGAGAGCACGGTGACGGGAAGTTTGCTCATAGTAGTGACCCTTAATAAGATTAAACAAAATATGCTAAATGTTTTGTTATAATATATCAATTAAATGTCATTTAGGAATAGTAATCGTTGTTCGAGTAAGACTATTTGGCAGTGTACGAATAGGTACAGCTGGCTTAGTCTTTAGCTAATCAACTGCTTATTAAGGATTTATATGCGATTAACCAAACTGTTGCCGCTTTTTATGGCGTGTTTGCCTTATACGTTATCGGCAGAGGAGGTGCTAGCACCTGAGCTCCCTGAGGCTATTCAAGAAATTTACCCAGCAGTCATGAATCAACAGATTTGGGTTGCAGGGGGTATCTCTACCGAGCTGCCAGCTTCAGCGGGTAAGATGACCGCAAAAGTCCATTTTTGGTCACCCGAGTATGCAAGTTGGCAATCAGCCCCGAGTTTGCCTGAAGGGCGTCATCACACGTATTTAATTGCTGTAGAAAACAGATTATTTGCCTTTGGTGGTTTTGTTAATAGCCAAGGCCAGTGGACCAATAGCCGTGATGTGTTAATGCTCAATGAAGGCGCTGACGCATGGCAAAAGGTGGCGAGTTTACCTTTTGCGTTGAGTGAAACGGTTGGCGCAGTGCTTAATGGTAAAGTGCATTTAGCTGGTGGCCGCAGCCCACACAGTGAAAAAAATGGGCAATGGCAGCATAGTTTAGATGTGAGTGCGCATTTAGTTTTTGATCCTAACAACTTCACATTTACAGAAGCCGCGCCATTACCTTCGGCTAGAAACAGTGCGGCAAGTGCACAAGTAAACGGCCGTTGGTTTGTGTTAGGTGGCAGAACCGTTGGCGGCGAGCCTATCACTGACATGCTCGAATACTTACCCGAAAAAGACATTTGGCAAGCACATGCAGCACTCCCTAAAGCACGAGCAGGGCATGCCGCAGCGGTTATTGATAATGCTATCACTGTGTTTGGCGGTGAACATAGCCAAGGAGTTGACCGTGAGGTTTTTAGTTATGATTTAACCAAGCAGCAATGGCGAAAAACTTTCGAATGGCAAACACCTCGTCACGGTTTAGGAGCTGTTACGTTAAACGGCCAAATTTGGTTAGTGGGTGGCGCTACAAAGGTAGGGCTTTCTGAAACAAGCCGTGAAGTTAATAATGCCCAAGTGATGATAGGTAATACCAATCCGCAATAATACTTAATCATTTTGAGGGATTAAACCTATTGCTAACTGCGTTAAAAATTTCTGATTTACGACTGCATGGATGCAGAAGGTAGAGCAATGCAGGAGCAATTGCCGAGAACAATTAAATAACAAAATTTTTGCCTTGCTATCAACAAGGTTTTATTGCCTCAAAATGGACCACTTAATTAAGCGAATAGGTATAATCTGAAATAGTTTTTCAGAACTCTTCACTATTCAATGAAATAGAATTAACAGTAAGGCTTGTGCGAAAAATGAAACGTTACTGTTAATGAATGTTAAATTACTATCGTTTTATTAGGAACAAATGTATACTAATTGGCCGATAATAATTATATAAAGTGGAATAGTTTTATGAATGGAACTCGTTCAAAAATACTCTTTTCGTTGATCTTCCCCGTTGCTTTACTTACCGGATGCGGTGGCGGTGGTGGTGGTGACTTTAAATCAGAACAACCTACAACTGAAAACCCAACAACAACGCCAGATCCAGTCCTAATGACAGGCATTTTTTTAGATTCGGCTGTTGCAGGCCTGAACTATTCGACAAGTTCAGGTGAATCTGGCGTAACAAATAGCGCTGGTGAATATCAATACAAAGAAAATGATAATGTTACGTTTTCTCTTGCTGGTATTGAGTTTCCTGCAATTACCGCTGCAGCCGTAGTCACACCCCTTGATATTCTAGACAGCCAAAACTTATACAGCCCGATGGTGCTTAATACGATTAGATTGTTGCAATCTTTAGATGAAGATAAAGACCCATCAAATTCAATAAACCTTGATAGTGACCTTGTTCAAAAGCTAGAAAGCGCAGGTATTTCAAATGCTGATCTAGCGTTGCCAGCTGAGGAATTTGCTCAATTATTAATACAAAAAGGTCTTTTTTCATCTATTGCTGATACTGATTTTGTAACGAAAGAATTTGCGATATCTCACTTTTCAAACACTTTATCTACATCTAAAGTTATCGATTCAGATGGAGATGGCATCAGCAATGCTTCCGATACAGATGATGATAATGATGGTGTTCCTGATGGGGATGATTTATTTCCATGGGATAACAGCGAGAGCGCTGATTTTGATTTAGATGGTATCGGCGATAATGCTGATTCTGATGATGACAACGATGGTATAGATGATATTAATGATACGACGTTGAGTATGAGTCATGTACTTGATTCATCGATCAAAAATATTACTCATATGGTCTATCATAAAGTTACAAATAGAGTATTCATTACCGACCAAATTAATAAATCTTTGTATATTGTTAGCCCGGATACAGGAAAGGTTATCCAAACCCTGCAATATGCAAAAATGCCAAGAAGAATGTCAATTGCAAATAATACCCTTTATGTGTCGCTACTTGATCGAGACTTTGAATATTACTCAGAAATAGAGGGGAGTGGCGAAGTTGTTATTTACAACTTATCGCAAAATAAATTCCAGCAAAAAACACGTTTTAGCGTTGCTGTAGATCCATTTGATATTGTTGCTACAAATACGGGAAAAGTGATTGTTTCATCGGGGTCGAATCAATGGACCTCAATCCTTTCATACAATGCAGAAACAGGGTATAAAACGGGTAATGAGTCGATCAGACACCAATCTTACCTCAGCTTAGATCCTTCACAAAATAATGTTTTTGCTGCAAATACAGATCTATCACCAGCAGATTTTGAAAAGTTTGATATTTCCGGTGAAGGGATTATTTCACGCGGTGACTCTCCGTATCATGGTGATTATAGTATTGGAGGGCGTATTTGGGTTTCAGAAGATTATGTATTTTCTCGTTGGGGCAATATATTTAAAGTCTCTGATATGACTCACGTTTCACAAGTATTAGGGATGTTTACTATTGATGATATTCAGTTTGATGAGAAGAACAAGGTTGCTTTTGCAAGTTCAAACGGAAATATATATTTAATAAACCTCCAGTCATTAGAAGTTTTCAGAACGGTTACTCAACCTGGTGATGTTCAGCAGGTGTTTCTTGCTGAGCAATTCACATACTCAGTAACCGAAAACGATAATACTCTTTATGTGATTAAAACACCTTATCAATGCGCTGATTGTATCGACAATACTGCTCCTGTAGCTCAATTTACTTATACACCAGATACTGGTTTAACAACTGATATATATGAATTTGATGCTTCGAGTAGTTATGACACACAGAGTTCAGAGCTGCAATATCGCTGGGACTTTGATGATGACGGTCAATGGGATACTGATTTTACGACGAGCTCTGATACAAGTAATAAGTTCATAACTGCAGGGACACATTTCGTAACACTACAGGTAATGGATACAGTTGGTGCTGTAGACAGCGTTACAGTTGAAATTAATGTTTCACAAGGGGAAGATTCGGGCAATGACGTAACTGATGGCACTGCGTACGAATTACAATTTAATATAACAGCAAAAATTACCGACGTGCCTCGACAAAAGCTTTATGTGACAGATAAATCAGCTAAGCGATTATATGTTGTAGACATAGCGGATGGTGAAACTGAAAAGTACTTCGAATTTGAGTTTATGCCGGAGCGAATGACATTATCACCTGATGGCAAGCTACTTTATGTTGCTCTTCTTACTCAAGATCACAGTTCATATTGGTGGAGTGAAGAACAAAATGGCTACATTGCGGTCTTTGATTTAGAAAAGCAAAGCCAAGTTAATTTATTTGAAATACAAACTGACCCGTATGATCTAGTCATAAATGATCAGAACAAACTTATTGTATCTTCAGGTTCTGGGCAATGGACGAACATTTATGCGTTTGACGCTGAAAATGGTGATGTTCTTGGTAGTGCTTCGATTTATCAGGCTGCACGTTTAACATTACACCCATCGGGTAATTATGTATTTGCTGCAGATACTGACTTAATTCCATCTGATTTTGAAAAGTTTGATATTAGTGGAGCTGGCATCACCTCTGTTGGAGATTCTCCATATCATGGTGATTTCACAATAGGAGGCCGTGTTTGGATAACACCTGATGGTAACTATCTAATCAGCCGTGGTGGTCATGTATTCCGCACTGACAATCTGACTTACGTACAAACGCTAGAAGGTTTTGAAGAAGGGGATGAGCTCATTTCAGCACTGAGCTTTGACTCTCAACAGAATCTAGCTTTTATTGTTACAGATAAAGGTGAAGTGCCTTATTTTAATCTGTCTACGTGGTTTAAAGCTGGCAGTATTGAAGTAGAAAATGCATTTGACGTGATTGTTAATGATGACCAAGTAATAGTGTTGAGTGCAGAGTCAGCATTAACAACTATGGTTGTGGTTGAGCATCCTTGTACCATCTGCGGCACTAACATGGCGCCTGTTGCTGATTTTACCTATACACCAGAAAATGGCACAACAAGTGATAACTATGAATTTAATGCTTCAGTAAGTACCGATTCAGAAGATGGCGCAAACTTACAATATCGCTGGGATCTTGATGGCGATAATCTATGGGATACTGGCTTTAGCTCAGATCCCCTCATCAGCAAAAAGTATACTCTTTCTGGTAGCAAAAATATTACTCTGCAAGTCAAAGACTCTTCAGGTGCTTCCAATATTAAAATGATCACACTTGAGGTAGCTCAAGGCACTGACTATGGAACACAAGTGACTGATAGCACGGCCTTTGAATTGCAATTTAGAGTGACAGATACAGCTGTTGATTCGGTGAGACAAAAGTTATATGTCACAGATAAACAAGCAAAGCGACTTTATTTAGTTGACTTATTAACAGGCGAAACTGAGAAGTATTTTGAGTTTGATTTTATGCCTGAAAATATGACGGTGTCTCAAGATAGCTCGCGACTTTATGTATCTTTGCTTAAACAAGAGCATAGTATGTATTGGTATACAGAAGATCAAAGTGGTTACATTGCTGTTTTTGACTTGGCTGAACAAGCGAAAATAAACGTGTATTCAGTACCAACTGACCCATTTGATCTTGTTATTAATCAACAAAACAAACTCATTGTCTCATCAGGGTCAGGGCAACATACTAGAATATACGCACTTAACGGGCTTAACGGTAATGTGTTCAGTTACACAGATATTTACCAAAAAGGGGTTTTAGATTTACACCCAACGGGTAATACTGTTTTCGCTGCCGATACTGGATCATACCCATCAGATTTTGAAAAGTTTGACATTAGTAGTGATGATATAGAAGCATTGGGAGACAGCCCTTATCATGGTGACTATGAAATAAATGGCCGTGTTTGGGTTACACCTAATGGTGAGTTCGTCATAAGTCGCGGCGGTGATGTGTTTTACAGTAGCGACATGACCCACGGTATGGCTATTGCTGGGTTAGATTCTGATATCATTGAAGTTGTTTTCGATGAAACAAAAAATCTTGCGCTGGTTTTAACTGACTCAAAAGTCATTCGTCTAAACCTTGCTAATTTTGTTGAGCAAGACAGTATCTCTTCTCAGTCTAGCGGACATTTACTTGATGTTAATAATCAGTTTTATGGTTTAAAAAGAGATGGCATCATCACTCGTTTAATTAAACATAGTTTTGATTAAATAAGACTTGCTTAGTCGTAAGCCGCTACATTTGTAGCGGCTTTTTTATACCCCAAAAAAAGCCTCCTTAAGGAGGCTTTGGGTTAGGCTCATCACCTACAACAACATAATTGCTTAGAAGGTTCCGCGAATACCTACGAAGTATTGGCGACCTGTAAAGTTGGTTGTCGCAATGATTGATTCGTCGTTATTAAAGTAACGGTCGAAACGCTCATTGGTTAAGTTGGTCACGTTAAAGGTCAATGAATAGTTGTCATTGATTTTGTAAGACGTACTTAAATCAAGCTGTTGGTAGTCGTTTACATGACGAGGACCAGCGAAGAAACCAAATGAAGGTTCTAGTAAGTATTTCTCACGGTAGTTGTAAGATAAACGTACTGACGCAGGGCCTTTTTCATAGTAACCAACTAAGTTATATACATTTTTAGATAAACCAGTGTAGCTGAATGTTTGACCTTCAAAGCCATCACCAAAGTCAGTGTCACTGTCTGTGTAAGTATAGTTTGCTAACATACCTAGGCCATCGAATGGTGCTGGTAAGAAGTCAAAAGTGGTTTGGAAGCTAAGCTCAGCACCATTAATTGTTGCCGATGCCGCATTACGTGGACGATCTACCGATGCCCAATCAATTCCGGCAATTGTTTCTGGTGAGCTTGAGTTAAACACAAAGCCATCAATGTCTTTTTGGAACAAAGCAACACTCGCTAAACCTGTATCGTTGAAATACCACTCAAGTGATAAGTCGAGTGAATCAGACTCAAATGGTTCTAGAGCTGGGTTACCCGCAGAGCCTGTGAGTGTGGTGGTGCTAAAAGTAAAACGCGGCGATAACTGCGAAAGCGTAGGGCGCGTTACTGTTTTGCTAGCCCCAAAGCGTAAGTACACTTCGTCAGTTAATTCAGCATTTAAGCTTAAGCTTGGTAACACATTGGTGTAGCTACTGCCTGTTGAGCTGGTTTCACCCACCACATCGAAATCACCGGCACTGCGGATAACGATTTCAACTGGCAATGCACCTGTTGCTTCAACGTCGGTTGTTACCGCACGTACACCCACATTACCTTTAACTGGAATATCGGCAACATCAAAGGCCATGTTCGCTTTTACGTACGCTGCTGCAATATCTTCTTCAACTTTAAACGAGCTGATACTATCGAATTGTCTTTCAACACCGTATTTATTGTGGAAATCAACCGGATCACCAATTACAAAGCTGCGGATAACATTAGCGTTTGGTGCTTCACCTAAAAAGTCATCAACCGGGAAATCAAGTAGGTTAATTGCTGAAGTAGGTAATACTGCTGGTACGCCATTTGAACCAGTAAAACTGTTGCCTACATAGGCTTTGATTTCTTTTGAGCGCTGAGTATAACGTACACCTGTTTCTAGACTTGTGATGTAGTCATTGTCTAAGAAATACTTAGCATCAACAGAAAATGACAGAGATGTATCTTTTACGTCACGTGCATTGGAGTTACCAAATGCCACTCGGTAGTTATCTGGGTCATTTAAGTCGGTGCCTGTAACATAAAGGTCAGGAATGCCGTTATCTGGGTTACGTGCATCATACACTACATCAGCAAACGCTTGTAACAGCACACTTTTAAGGTCGCGAGATTGCTCACCTTTAGAGTAACCAAGATCAAAGTCGAGGATCCAATCTTCATTCGGTGCCCAGTTTACATGAGTGCCCACGGCAAGTGTGTCTGATTCCATCTTCGTTAATTCAGATACGCTTCTAAACTGAGTTTGCGGTGCAACGGCATAAACCAGGTTATCGTTTTCTACCACAGCTTCGGTTACGAGGAATGGGAAAATACCGCCAACACCACGACCATTCGGGTCATTTAGGTCGGCTGCAACCCACAGGCTCGGGTCTTGTGGACCACGGAATTGGAAACGAGCAGGTAACTGTAATGCTGTTTCATCTACATCGAATGTTGCATATAAACCATCGAAGGTAATGTTAAGCTCATCGCTAGGTTGAAATTCAATTACAGCATTTAAACCAGTACGAGTGCGCTCATCACCATAGTATTGAGTCAGCGGTTCGATAGGGTAAAGAGAGTTAGGGTAATCGATACTGCCATCATTCGTACCACCTGGCACTGTGGCAAGATCAGGGCGAATTTCAACACCATCCCCCGTACCTGGGCCAAAGTTTACATTACCCCAAGAGAAGTATTCGTCTTCACGGGTTTGACGTTCTGAGTACGTGACACCTACCAGTACGCCAAGTTTTTCATCGTCTGATTTCCAGTTCACAATGCCTGAAAGACGTGGGTCGGTTGAATCTGGCAGCTCACTGTATACACCTTCGGCTGACCAAGCACCAGAAAAGCCAACTTCATCTGCATCCAGTGGTTTGCGGGTTTTAATGTCTGCATTACCACCAATACCGCCTTCTAGTTGATCTGCTGACACTGTTTTATAAACGTCTAACTGACCAATAAGCTCTGAGGGCAACACATCTAAAGAAAACTGACGGCCAATGCTACGGCCAGATGCTAAAGAGCGACCATTTAAAGTAACCTGCGTAAAATCAACAGGTAAGCCACGAATTTGTACATATTGCCCACCTAGTCGACCATCGGTACTACCATTGGTACCGCCATTTGGGCTACCGCGAGGACGGTCAATTGAAATACCTGGAACACGCTGCAAAGACTGCGCGACGTTTTCATCAGGGAATTTACCCATATCTTCAGCGGCAATTGAGTCGAGAATTTTGTCAGAGCCACGCTTGGTTGCGATAGCTTCTTTTAAACTTAGTCTCACACCGCTGACAGCGATTACTTCAATATCATCTTGTGCAACATCCTTAGCTGTACTGCTTTCCTCTGCCATTGCTGTGCTACCCATCAGGGATAAAGCAACAGATAAGGCTATTTGGCTTTTGGTGAATTTCATCATATTGACCCCCATCGCTCTTGGCGAATTATTCTCGTGAATGTTCAAATGTCCATTCAGTGATATATAAAGACTAAAAAACCGTCAATGCGCTTTGCAGTCTGCGTTATCTAGATTTCTTAGTTAAAATTTCGCCAAGAATGATGTTTTATAAATGAAACAAAATGGTTGCTATTGTGTTAATTGTTATTTTGGGAAAATTCCTAAAATAGTATTAATAAGCTAGGCATTCACCAAAAAAACTGCTGATGCCAAAAGGGTAAAAATAGGCATTTAAATTTGTACGATGGCGGGATCATTAGGAAAAAAAACATCCTTTAGGCCTCTTCGTCAAAGCCCATTTTCTGTGAAATAAGGTGTGAGGTTTCTTTTAACTTTTTTATCACATGTTCAAAATCTGCATTACGCGATTCGTCTCGGTACATAAGAATTGAGGTGAGCAGTACAGCGACAGCATTATGATAATAATCGAAAATAGGCACGCCAATATCATATACGCCAGCGAGAACTGGGCTTGGCATGGCTTCGTGACCTTGTTCTTTTACGCGTAGCCAAATATTTCGCAGTGCCATTAAATCGAGGGATAATTCGGGATGATTTTCTTGGTAGGCTTTGAGCATTCGTTCACGGTTATCGTACGATGCAAACGCTAATAGCACATGGCCTGCACAGTTATCGGTAAGGGGTCCTCTTCCTCCAACAGGTAGGGTTAAGCAGTTACTATTAGTGTCGTAATCTTGATGCGATAAAATTAATCCACCACCATCTGAATACACCACTAAGTGACAAGATTGTTGAATGTCACTACACAGCTCTTGAATGATAGGGAAGGCAACATTATTCAGGTGGTGAACTGGTGCGTAGCGATGCGTAAGCCGATAAAGCTTAAGTGAGAGTCTATAAACACGTTCAGTTTGAAAAAACTCAAGGTAGTGGAGGTCATTTAGAACCGCCACCATACGAAAAATTTCAGCTTTTGATTTCCCTAATGAGTCAGAAATTTGTGTCAGATTTAACCCTTCCGGGGTTCTTGCGAGTAATTCTATTATCGCCATGCCTTTCTCAAGAGCGGGCGCTTTATATTTAGTTTCTTTCTCTGTCATCGGGTACTTCTAATTACTTATTCTTAGCTTAAAACCTTATACATAAGTGTAGTCTCAAAGAACGCTTATGCACTGAAATATCACCTGAACTTGGTAATAAAGTAGTTTGTATATCCCAACTGTTTTGATTTGGTCAATAAACCGTTTCTGATTTTTATTTAAAAATTAAGTAGTTGAAGCCATTTCCAAATAATGATTTGCGTAAAATTTTTGTTACCAAAGTGAGTGAATATGCCGCCTCTCGGTAATTAAGGTTTTTTAACGTACAGCTAATTAGAGTTTGAACAAATTGAAGATTGTTTTGTATGTAAAACCCATGTTGAGCCGAATTTCATAAAAAAAATCCCCTTCACAAAGCGCAGACAAGTGATTGACTGTTTAAGCGCAAGGTAACTAACGTGAGTTATTAACGTGCCTTGTAGGAATAAAATTGTGAAAGTAGGAATTTGTGGTTTAGGTGACCGATTAAGTTATGTTGCCAAAGTGATGCATGAGCTTATTCCAAATTTTGATTTGGTAGCATATGCCGACCCTGAGTCTGTAAAAGTTGAGTACATGCAGTCGCATGGTATCTCGATGCGCGCTTATGACGAACTTGCAGATATGTTGCAAAATGAGCAGCTTGATATGTTGATGATTGGCTCTCCAAATCATATGCATTTAGAGCACCTACGCCTCGGCATTGAAGCAGGGTTACTCATTTTTGCAGAGAAACCTATTGTAATGTCTGAGCAACAGACCTACGACGTACTCGAGCTTATCGCTAAACATAATGCCTTCGATAAAATTTTAGTGGGTATGGTGCTACGTTATGCGCCTTTATATAAAGATTTAGTCGCAGCCTTATCCTCTAAATTACTGGGTGAAATCACCAGCATTGAGGCATCAGAGCATATTCCGCCAGAGCATGGTGCGTTTTTTATGCGAGATTGGCGCAGACATCAGGGGCTATCGGGCGGCTTCTTATTAGAAAAATGCTGTCACGACTTAGATCTTTATCAGGGCATTGTGAAAAGTCGCCCAGCTAAACTTGCCAGTTTTGGCGGTCGAAGAACCTTCACGCCTGAGAACAAGCACTTAGGCAAGCATCCTGTCTATCATCAGCGCAAGTCGCGCTGGAATGGCATAGATGAAGTGTTTGATAACGATTCTGAGCTGGTGGATCACCAAACTGCACTGATTCAATATGAAAATGGCATAAATCTGAGTTTTCATACTAACTTAAATGTACCGAACGATTACCGACACTTTAGTGTATTTGGCACACTCGGTATGGCTGAAGGTGACTTTGTGCGTAACTATTTCAAAGTGCATGACTGTATTACCTCAGGGGCATTGATTGATAAAACGTACTTACACGATGATTCAATTTCGATGCACTATGGCGCTGAAGAAGAAATGGCGGCAGATTGGATTGCCTTTTTTGAAAGGGGGACTCCTTTACCGGTATCCATTGTTGACGCTTTGCAAGCGGGGCTCACCGCCATCAAGTTAGATGAAGCTAGGCAAACAGGTTCGATTATCGATATGACAGAAACATGGAAAAAATTTGATAGCTACCTAAATAAAAATTAAAACACATCGGGGGATTCACATGGTCTTAATTGATTGGTTAATAGTTGCATTTTATGTAGTAGCAGCGGTTGTTATCGGAATGCTCTTTACAAAAAAGGCCAGTGAAAGTACGGCTGATTTTTTTGTCGCAGGGCGTTCTTTACCTTGGTATATCGCAGGCACATCCATGGTGGCCACCACCTTTTCATCTGATACACCCTTGTTTGTAGCAGGGGCAGTGCGAGAGCAAGGCATTTACGCAAACTGGATTTGGTGGGTAAGTGTAATTGGCGTGATTATTTCGGTGTTCTTCTTTGCTAATTTGTGGCGAAGATCAAAAGCACTCACCGAAATTGAGCTAATTTCACAGCGTTATGATAAGAGCTTAGCCACTGATTTTTTGCGAATTTTTAAAGCTATTTTTGATGGTGTATTTGTTAACTGTATTATTATTGCTTCGGTGACTCTCGCTATGTCGAAAATTATTGTGGTGATTTTAGGACTCTCCCCCGAACCCTTGTTCGACATTCCTCTATTTGGCGCCATTACAGCGACCACGCTTATTTTGATTGTGCTAGCTGTTGCAGCGGTCGTGTATACCGCGATGTCTGGTTTATATGGTGTTGTGTATACCGATTTAATTCAGTTTGCTTTAGCCATTGTCGGCTCTGTGGTATTAGCAGTTATCGTTTATGTCGACTTACAAGATCACGGTGGCATCGTTGCAGCGGTTGAGGCATCTCCCGGGTTTAATAGCGATACACTAAAAATGATCCCCGATTTTGAGTGGGATCTTAAAACTGCGACTTTTGTTATTTTAGTGTGTATCGGCTGGCTAAATTACGCGCCCGGGTTTGGTTTTTTCTTACAACGCACACTGGCTGCCCGTAGTGAAAAAGATGCCATGTTAAGCTTATATTGGTTTGCTTTTTGCCATTTAGTGTTAAGAAGCTGGCCTTGGATCATCGTGGGTGTTGCCTCACTGGTTTACTTTCCGTCGTTGGTAGATGCAGAGCAATCATACCCAATGATGATCGATGAGTTTTTACCTGTTGGCTTAAAAGGCATTATGGTTGCCTCTTTACTTGCTGCTTTTATGAGTACCCTTGATACTCAGCTGAACTGGGGCTCGTCTTATTTAGTCAATGATGTTTACGAGCCTTACTTAGTAAAAGGCCGCGAAAAAGCCCATTACATCAAGGCAGCTCGCGTCAGTATGTTAGTACTAACTCTTTTTGCGCTGATTGTAACGACCCAACTTGAGAGTATTCTCGGCGCTTATAATATATTTCGGTAATCATCATTCCCATCTCTGTGGTACTTATTGCACGCTGGTATTGGTGGCGAATAAATGTGTGGTCAGAAATTAGCGCGCTTATTACTGCCGTTATTGTCGGTAATGCGATGATGTACATACTACCCGATGAAGGCGAGGCTAAGTGGTTTGCAGTGCGTATGCTAGCAACCACGATAACAACCTTGGTTGTGTGCTTAGTTGTTACCTTAATAACCTCAAGTAAAACCCCAAGCCCGAAAACTATCGAATTTTATAGCCGTTTAAAAATCCACGGCCGTGGCTGGAAAAAAGTCAGAGATTTAACAGGCATTGAACCGATAGCGGCGGGGATTAAAGATAACGCGATTGCCTGTGTTGCGAGCATTGCGTTTATTTATTCGCTACTGCTCGGTATTGGTAATGCCTTATTTGAAGATTGGCAAACCTTTGGCTATTACTTAATTGTGATTGTGGCCTCTGGTTGGGTTGTAAAGCGTAAAATGCCAAAAGTGATAGCCTCATTAAGGCAAGAAGTATAACAATTTAAACTCCTAGTTGTGTCGCAAGCCATACGTTGTTTTTAAACATGCATCGTATGGCTTTTTTATTAACAAGTTTTGATTGGTAAATAAGAAAATTCATATTGATAAGAATGTTTTATTTTTGAAATGCCAATAGTTTTAAAGTGTTAGATATGAAACGAATGAGTGGTAGTTGCTTGTTGTTGTGTAATTTAATTGTTGCTCATTTGTAAATTTAATAAGCTCGTTACATTCTTCGTTTTCATGTGGTTTAGTTGTTATGAATAGTAAAATCCATAAAATCATATCGGGTGTTGCCTTAGCAAGTAGTATTAGTGTGGGTGCTGCCGAGTTACCTAAAGAAGTTAAATGGATGCAAGATGCCAAGTGGGGGATTAGTCATCACTATCTTGCTGGTGGCACGTTAGATAATGCATGGTATCAAATCACAGACTATAACGAGTGGAATAACTACGTTAATGGTTTTGATGTTAACCAATACGCGGATAAAGCAGCCAAACTTGGTTATCGGTATGTAATTTTTACCATTACCCAAAACCGCGGTTACCTGTCGACGACCAGTGATATTTACGATTTGCACTCACCGGCATGTCCAAGTAAACAGATTGCACCGGGTTGTATCACACAGGTTAATTCTAATCAGGCTGATTACACGCCAACCCGTGACCTTGTTCTGGATCTGGCGCTGGCGCTTAAAGCAAAAGGCATCAAGCTAATTGCATATCTACCTTCACACTTAGGTGATAGATGGACGGGCAAAAAAGTGAAAGCGCCATACCCAGACTGGTTTATCAATGGCTTTGTGAGTGAAAGAGCACAAACGTGGGGTGACAATATTGCCGGTTGGTGGTTTGACGGTTGGTATCAAGCCCAAGAGTCGGAGCAAGAACTTGCGGCTAATAATGCTTACCCTGTTGCAGATCAGCTTGCGAAATCAGTGCGTAGTGGTAACCCGAATGCTGTGATCACGATTAGTGATGGTTTTGAGTACAGCTTTATTCCAAACGATCCGCAAAGTAACTACACCCAAGGTGAGCATAATGAACTGCCGCCTATTCCAAAATCAGGTGAAGTAACCACGGCGATCGGTACAAAAGTACAGTGGCATGGCTTTACGTATACCTCACAAGAAGACCCATTATTTGGTGGCTGGGGACAAGTTAAACGCAGCTTAAAATACAGCAATAATGAAGTAGCAAACCGAGTAAAAGACATTGCAAGGGCTGGGGGGGTGACGACCTTAGACGTGGCCATTAATCCAAATGGCAGTTGGTTAGTTGACCGCTTAGTGCAAATTCAAACGGTAGGAAACACGGTAGGCACAACAAGTGATACCACCTATTCAGGCCTCGAGCTGATAAACGATAATGACCTTCGAATTAAATATAGCGAAAATGGCAACTGGGTGAGATCTGAGCAAACTAATACTGGCGAATACCAACAAGATTTGCACATGACTACTGTCAATGGTGCGTCGTTTAGTTATGACTTTAGTGGTTCGAGTATTGTCTTTGCGACTTCGAAAGACATTAACCATGGTGACGTTGAAGTTATTTTAGATGGTAAATCACAAGGCATATTCTCTATTTTCGATGGTAATAACTATCGCCAAGTACAAAGTATTGTGTTTGAAAAACATGATTTAGCAGCGGGAGCGCATACCTTAACAGTTAAAAAAGTGTCGGGCGATGTTATGCCTGTTGATGTAGTGCTCTCGAAAAAAGCCAAGAAAATATATAAAGCCAAATCGCTCTAGCGATATCTAAATCAAGGGTGGATGGGGATCCCCCTTTTTATTCAAGCAAGTTTGAGGTTTTAGTTTTCCTATAAAGCCTTAAGCTTGCTGCTCCATGTTAAACCTATGCCGTGTAATGCTATTCCTTAACTTTCGCCAATAAAACTTGGACAGCTTATAGTTTGTCCTTACATTTCTTTTCACTGTCTGTTAAAAATGATGTTATATTTGTGTTCTTGTTTAAAAGTAATAAAATAATACAAATTAAAATTTAACGATCAGGTTTCAAGATGACATTACAAACAAATAGTCCGTTAGTAGAGCAGCGTGCCGATCCATTTGTGCATAAGCACAGCGATGGTTTTTATTATTTTACCGGTTCTGTACCAACTTATGATCGCATTGAACTTCGTAAGTCTGCGACATTAGAGGGCTTAAAAGACGCTGAAACCTTTGATATTTGGTTTAAACATGACAGCGGCCCGATGAGCCGTCATATCTGGGCGCCTGAAATTCATTACCTCGATGGCAAATGGTATATCTACTTTGCAGCCAGTGAAGAAGATGATATCTGGGCATTACGCCCGTATGTGCTTGAGTGTAAAGGTCAAGATCCGCTAAATGATGAGTGGGTTGAACTTGGCATGATGCAAGCGGCTGAGGGCGATGAAAAGTCGTTCACTGATTTTTCTTTAGATGCCACTATTTTTGAAAATAACGGTAAGCGTTACTTCTGCTGGGCAGAGAAAACTGGCGGCCAGTTTGCGGCATCAAACCTGTATTTAGCTGAGATGGAATCACCTATTAAACTAAAAACAGCGCAGTTTATGCTGACGACACCAGATTACGATTGGGAACGTGTCGACTTTTGGGTAAACGAAGGCCCGGCAGTGCTTAAAAATAACGGTAAAATCTTCATTGCTTTCTCTGCAAGCGCAACAGGTGCATGTTACTGCATGGGTTATATGGAAGCCGATGAAAACAGCGATTTACTTGATCGTAACTCGTGGACTAAAACACGTATGCCTGTGCTTGAAACAAGTGTTGAAAAGAACATTTTTGGACCAGGTCATAACTGTTTTACAGTGGCTGAAGATGGTGAAACACCACTGTGTATTTACCATGCTCGTGACTATGAGCACGCAGTTGGTGAACCAAGTGTGGTGCCAAAAACAGACACTCGTCCACTTGAAGATATTGTAAAAGATCCGCTTTACGATCCAAACCGCCATGCTCGTGTTATGGAAGTAAAATACGACGAAAATGGCCGTCCACTATTTGAACTGTATTAATTTTATAGTGACGTAAATGAAGTTCATAAAGCCACCAACTTAGGTGGCTTTATTGTATGAGAGTTATTTAGCCAGCAATCGCAGGGTACCAGTTTGCCAAAGTCACCCCAAATAAGCCGATTAAGAACACGATTGATATTAGCGTCATCAAACAGGCAGTGCCGATAGTGATAAACGTAATATTTGTGCGAGCTGCATAGCGGACAAGTTCGGCTATTAAAAGTGGTACTAAGTAAGAGCAAAGGCTAACGGCAAGCACGGCAGGCCCTGTAAATGTAGCGGTATCGACGCCTAAGGTGCCAAATACTAAAAACCATGCAAATATCAGTAATCTAAAAAACAACACACCATTAGCCGCAAGATATAACCGTATAGTCCACTTTTGATGGGCATTGAAGTTACGCGCCCGCGCAGTTTTCACTGCAAATATACTTGATACAATAACCACTAAGCCGCCAAACATTGTCAGCGCATGCATTAAGGTATTACCAACGGTGCCCCTTACTATCATTAAATACATGCCAGCAAATGAAATACAGCAAGCTAAAACAACAAATACACGGCCATTGTAGCGATGAAATGCTCTGTATTTTGCTCTCAATTTTTCAATCAGCTGTAAGCTTCCGCCAAGGATCATCGCTACCGCAAATAATACATGCACTGCATACATCAAATTCCCTGTGGCATCATTAGCAACATAGGCGGTGTTATTAAGTCGGTTCCAACCTGACAGACCTGTAGTTAACCCTGTCATTCCATAACCAAGAATGAGGTAAATCACAAAGCAAGTTTGCGCCATTAGCAGGCTAATAAACCAAAGTTTTTTACTGTATTCGAGCGCTTTAAAAGGTGTGAGTTTGCTATTTTTGTTAAACATCATCAATTCCATTACATTTTTCTAATGCCGCTAATATAAAGGGCTAGAGCAAGATTTCTTCTCAAATTCGAAATTTGATCAATGAAATATTGTGTTTATTTATGAGAACTCACACAGGGTTTGACACATTCACTAACAAACTCTTTTTGCTATGTTGATTTTGAAAAAGTAAGATTACCTGATTGGTAAATAATTCATCAACCACTCAATGTAAGGTATGTCGGGTTATGCAAAATACTTCCCCTTATTACGTGCTCGTTTTTGTTTGTATGGGGCTCATGCTGCTAAATGGCATGAAAAAAGAGAAGCAGCTTATTCATTATCTGTTTGCTGTATTTTGTGGTTCGCTTTGCATGGTTGGTGTGCAAAAAATCAGTGCGCCAAGTATTGGTGTTTATAGTTATTTGATCGGCTTATTTACCTGCGCAACTTGTAATATGTCTTGGCTTATTTCACGCACTTTATTTCGTAAACACACGCCTATTTCTAAGGTACATATTGCTGTAGCAGGCACTATTGCAGGTTTAATTATGTTCAACCAAACTTGGCATTACTTGGTGAGTGTTGATGTGCAAGTTTTCCCTGATAGCCAATTCATGTGGCGTTTAAAGAAGGGTATGGGCGAAATAACGGTGTTGCTATCGTCTAGTATTTTGGTGCTCTCTTTTTGGGAAGCATTACGGGGTTATAAAGAGAAAACACAAACACAAAAGTTGCAGGCAAATATTTTTGCTAGTTGCTACTTTTTAGCGGTATTTAATGCCAGCATTCTGCCTAAGTTTTTATTCAGTGAAAGTGAATTTCAACAATTTGAACCGCTTATAATTACCTCATCTGCATTGTTAATTGTACTTGCAATGCAGTTAGTGATGTTTTTGCAAAAACGTGCCCACAGCAGCGTGCCTGAATCTGATGATATTGAAGTGTTGAACCCTGAAAAGGTAGTGAAAGCTACCAATCAGGCTGAACAATCTGAAAATAATGAGGTAGAGGCTGAGCTTATTACTGGCATAGAAGCACTCATCAATAAGCAGGTTTATTTGCAAACTAATTTGAAAATTTCTGATTTTGCCCAAGCATTAGCAGTACCTGAGTATAAGATCAGCCGGGCTATTCGTTATTATTTTAAAGCCGCAAATTTTAATTTATTTATTAATCAGTACCGAATACAGCATGCGCAAGGGCTGTTACTAAAAGACGAAGCAACTCATTGGAGTATACTCAGTATTGCAATGGAAAGTGGTTTTTCTTCGCTTGCTACCTTCAACCGTGTGTTTAAAAGTATCGTTGGGGTTAACCCAAATGAGTTTCGTAAGCAAAACAACTCATTAGTAGAGCAAAAAATCATAGAGCTTACTGACTAGAAGTTACAGCTGCTTTTGCGTTAAATGCTCTGCAATGACCTCAAACATGGTTTGCACTTCTATTGGCTTGGCTATGTAACCTTGCATTCCTGATTCTTTCGCTTTGGTTAGGTCGGCTTCCATGGTGTTGGCGGTCATGGCGATGATTGGAATATGGGCAAACTTTGACTGCTGTTTAATTTTATTCGCTGCGGTATAACCATCCATTCTTGGCATTTGGCAGTCCATCAAAATACAATCGAATGTGCCTTTTTCTACAGCTTCAATCGCTGCTATGCCATCTTCGGCAATATCAACAACAAAGCCATTTGAGCGCAATATTTGCGATGCGACTTGTTGGTTAAGTGGGTTGTCTTCAACAAGGAGTATTTTTGAGCCTGCGAGCTTTTTAAAGCATGTGTTGTCGACACTGTTATCTTTTTTCGTGGCAATACCCATCACATGCTCGAGGGTTTTTAGTAAGTTTCCTTTAATAATCGGCTTTAATAATATTTCTTCAACGGTTTTATACAGTGTACTCAGCGTGTCTTTAACTTCTTGGTTTTCATAAGATGCGAGGATAATGGTTTTTTTAATGTCGATAGAAAGCTGCTTTTTGAGGTTCTCTAGAATGTTATTTTGTTCGCAGTTTAATACGTGCCAGTCTAAAAAAATAAAGTCGTAGTTGTGACTAATATCACCGTTAGAAAGCTTTTCATCCATGCAATCAATCGTCTGTACATTGATGTCTAATGCATTGAGCATGGTGTTTAAAATAGCTTCAGGTTGGCCGCTTTGCTCAATAATAAGAGCGCGTTTATGTTTGAAAATATCTGTGTCGTGGCTGCTTTGCATAACCGATTGCGAAAATAACACATCAAAACTGAAGCAACTCCCTTTGTTTAATTGGCTTTTAACCTCAATATGACCACCCATAAGCTCGATAATTTTTTTACTAATTACAAGGCCAAGACCTGTGCCACCAAATTTACGGGTTGTTGAAACATCGGCTTGTGAAAAAGGCTTAAACACACTATTAACTTGCTCTTGAGACATGCCAATACCTTGGTCAATGACTTGAAAATTAATACAAATACTGGTATCGGTTTGTGATTTTATTGTCATTTTTAGCGTGACATTTTGCTGGTTTGAAAACTTAATGGCATTGCTCAGTAAATTTAATAAAACTTGATTGAGCCTAAGAGCGTCACCGATTAAAAATTCGGGTATGTCATCGTCAATTTCAAAAATGACTTCGATGTTATTTTTCTCAATTAAGCTACTGGCTAAATTAGCTAGGTTAGCGAGAAAGTCGTTCAAGTTAAAATCACTGTTTTCAAGTTCGAGCTTGTTGGCTTCTATTTTAGAAAAATCGAGAATGTCATTAATAATCCCAAGCAGTGATTTGGCCGACAGTTGGATTTTCTCGACGTAATCATATTGCTTGTCGGTTAATTCAGTATCGAGGGCGAGGTGTGCCATGCCTAAAATTGCATTCATAGGGGTGCGGATTTCGTGACTCATATTCGCTAAAAACATTGATTTAGCTTGGTTGGCAGCATCGGCCATCTCTTTTGCTTTATTCAAATCTTGGGTGCGAAGAATAACTTCTTTTTCTAGATTTTCGGCCGCATGTTTTAGCGTCATATTGGCTTCATATAACTCTAAGGACTTCTGTTCTAACAAGGCTTCGGCTTGTTTTCTAGCCTGGCGCTCTCGTTCTATTCTACGTTTGTAGAGTTCTTCATCCACACTAATCTTCTTTTGTTAGAGTAAAGGTTGCCGACATATGATCAGCGCTTATATCCTTTTTAATCGTAATTTTTTCATTAAATTTTTCACACGCACCTTCAATTAATCCACCTGCTAAACAGGCGAAAGGGTTTCCAGAGCGATAGAACATTTGCATTTTGCGCTCACTAATACGTTTTGTTTCAAAGCTTGGTAACTCAGCGTCGCTATAAAGCTTTTTAACTTCTACATGAACATGGCGGTCGATGGTATCTAAAAAGTCAAACGTAGTTGAAACACTGGTGAAAAAGTGAGGAAAAAGGATAAAAAAACGATTTAATAAATACTTACCATAGTGCGTGGCTAATTGTTCTGCAGGCGTATTGACGTGCTTACTTAACGAAGTAATAAGCATGATCATTTCAGCGTTGTCGTAATTACCAACACTGGTATAGGCCCCATTTGAAGCAAGTGAGTTTTCTTCAATGATTTTGTCTGCCACTTCATAAGAAAATTCATTTTCGACCATTTCTAAAAACTCGGTAAAGACGATACCTTTCATACAGTAGCCCTTCAAAATTTCATACTAAAAGTTTAGATATAAACAGGGATTTTACAATTTATCAGTCACCAACTTTAGTAGAGGTTCTGCCTTTATGAGGCTGATTTATTAAAGCTTGGCAAGCAAACTGAGTAAACGTGGTTATACTTTTTAATACTAATGTACTTTTTATTCTGCTTGGTTTGGTATTTTATGGTGATTGGTGCGAGGCTCAAAAAACGCTTATTACTTGCTTTCACCGCGGCGTGCTTTGCTATTTTGTTGGCGCAAACAATTATTCGGCATTTTTGGATTTTGCCAACGTTTGAAGCGATGACAAAACAAAATGATCGGATTGATATTCAGCGCGTTGAGTCACAACTTCAGCAAGAGATTGATGCGCTGTCAAAAATGGTCTTTGACAGCGCTGCTTGGGATACCATGTATGAAGCTGCACAGCAACGTGATACCCAGTGGTTTAATAGTGACTATGTTATTGCAGACGCATTACAACGATTAGACGTAAATGGTTGGTATTTATATGATACACAGGCAAATATCATCGGCGGTGGCAGTTTTAATAATGATTATAAGCCTTACTCACCAACGATTTTAGAAACCCCAAATTTGTTGATAGAAAACAACCTAATAATCTTATCTGGCGATATAGATAATAGCCAATCTGAGTTAACTCATAAAGTCCGGTTTATTACCATAGATAACACGCCTGCCGTCACCGTCGCTTACAATGTAACGAAGTCCGATGGCACAGGTGAATTTGTGGCGACATTATTGCTTTGGAGCTTTATTGATGAAGACTTTGTCGAAAATCTAACACCAGGGTTAGCAAATGATATTAGCTTTTATGGCACTGATGAAGCACCAAAATATAAGGAACATCTAATTAGGGTGTTTGGTGAAAAAAGGAGTGCAGTCGAGACGACTCAATACAATCGGCGGCTTTACTTAGGAGTCAATGACCAAGCAGGAGACTTACTGTTTGTACTATCTATCGCATCTCGTGAACGGACTTACGACCGAAGCTTGTTTGATAGCTCTCTAATTACCGGTTTATTGATTTCTGGTTCAGTGTTTATTTTGTTTTATTTATATATAAATCAACAAGTTTTAAGGCCACTCAGAAAGCTTTATATATTGGTGAATTCAGCAATACGTAATAACGATTTTAGCGCTCGGGATGAGTATTTTGGTAATAACGAATTGCACCAGCTCGGGCGAGGTATGAATGAGTTATTCACTCTGATAGAAAATCAACGTGCAGAAATACTAGAGCGCCACCAGAAGTTAAAACATATCAGTAATACCGACTCAATGACGACGCTTGCCAATCGTCGGGCATTGGATAAACATTTTGCAATGCTTGCCAGCGATACAGATTTAGCTTCGCAACCTATCTCAATGATTGTCGCCGATATCGATCATTTTAAACTCTACAATGACTACTATGGACATGATCAAGGTGACAAAGCGTTATGTGAAGTCGCCAATCTTCTTAAGGAAAATACCCAGCCAAGTAATCACTTTGTTGCCCGTTATGGCGGCGAAGAATTTGTAATTGTGCTCAGCAATACAGATAAGCAGGAGGCACTCAAAGTGGCTGAAACGCTACGAAACGCTGTTGTAACGGCACAGATTACCCACCAAGGTCGTGCAGACTTAAGCTATGTTACCTTATCGATAGGTGTTGCCAGTAAGGCTGCTAATGAGGCGTTTGATTCAGATAGCTTGTTTAAAATAGCAGATGACGCGCTTTATAAAGCGAAAAAGCAAGGTCGAAATTGCTGCGTTGCTGGGTGATTTTTAACATTTGTTTACATAAAATAAACATAAATGAGTGCTTTTGGGTACGGATAAATTAAACTATCTCTTTAATAATGTAATTTTATATTACAAATATAATAAAGGAGATAGTCTTGAAGATTTTAAACCAAACTAAACTGTTAGCATTATGCCTACTAGCAGTTGCGTGTTTTGCTCAGAGTGCTGTTCATGCACAACAGTGTAGTGCTATGCCTGAATCTGGCACTGTATATTCCATTATTAATAGAGGCTCTGGCCTTGCACTTGATGTAAATACCAGTGATTCTAGCTCAGCCCCGAATATTATTAGCTACGAATACTGGGGTGGAAATAACCAAAAGTTTCAGCTTATTCAAGAAGCAGATGGCTATTGGATTATACGCTCTAAATTTAACAATAAAGTTCTTGATGTGTTGAACTCATCGCAATCAAATGGTGCAAATATAATTGCTTATGATGATTGGCAAGGGGCTAATCAACGTTGGTTGTTAAAAGCATCTTCATCGGGCGGCTTTAATATCGTCAATAAGTTAACTGGTAAATCTTTGACAGTTGCAGGCTCAAATAATACTGCAAATGTTTATCAAAATGATGATGCTGGGATCAGTGCACAAAGATGGTTTATTAATCCAGTAAATGGCGACTGTGGGACTACCGGAACCACTCCCAGTGACTTAATAGGCTTTGCATCTCAAGCAGGTCAAGATGGATTGAGCACAACGACCGGTGGTGGTAATAACACTGCCATCACAGTATATAGCTGTGATGATTTAAGTACTGCATTGAGTTCTGGCTCTGCTGCGGTTATTCAGGTCCCAGATAACACAGTGATTGATTGTCGAACTGCGAACAGAACGGTACCAGCTTGTCCACTTGATTGTGGTCAATGGGGAGATTACGGTAAAACGTGGTACAGAATTCCCGTTGGTAATCAAAGCTGTAGTGAGTTGGGAAGTAGCTCAAACTCAACCGTGAATGTTACCCGTAATGATAGACGTATCATTGTGCAATCAAATAAAACACTGCAAGGGTTAGGTAAAAACTCGAAAATAATCGGTGCCAGCCTCGTTATTAGCAAGCAGAGAAATATTATTATTAAGAACATTATGCTTGAAGATATTAATCCTGCGCTTGTTGAAGCAGGTGATGCTATTTCAATAGATGATAGTAGTCATGTATGGGTTGATCACATGGCATTTAATAAAATAAGTGATGGATATATTGATGTCGACAATAGTCAAAACGTTACCTTAAGTTGGAATCGTTTTTATGGATATAACCCCCAAGTTTGCGCCAACCAGCATTGGTATACCCATTTATTTAGAAACTCTCAAATAACAGCACATCACAATTTTTGGGATACAGCAGCAGGGCGAAATCCTAAAGTGGATGGCTATAATTCACGCGTGCATATGTTTAATAATTACTGGAAGAACATTACTTATTTCTCAATTAGTGCGGGGAATGGCGCTGAGGTTTTAGTGGAAAATAATTACTTTGAAAATTCAGCAAAACCTCACTGGAATCAAGGCTCTGGTTATTTTAGTGCCTCAGGGAATGTTTACACTGGAAGTTCTGCAACTGATCAATATCGTGATAGCGGAGCAACAGTATTTGGTGATATTCAACTTTACCCATACCGCTTGGATGATCCAAATTCTTTGGGCAGTAAAGTGAATGGCGGAACAGGTCCACAATAACTATCAATTGTGAGTTGGAAAAAGCTCAGCTATTACTTTATAGCTGAGCTTAACGCTTTAAATTGCAACTAAGCTTTGCTCAAGCATTGCTTTAATTTGCTTAACAATTTTAGCTTCTGTTTCTGGCTCAAATTGTTGAATACGTGGGGTGTGAATATGCCCTGTAGGGATGTCTGAATTAAGCTCATCACGTAGGCGAATACTACGATACGAAATTTCATTTGATAAGTAGCCGCCGCCACCGCCTTTTACTGCAATCGCACCTTCTAACTCTTTAAGTGATTGTGGCTCAAATGCTTTTTCAAGCGTAACGACTTTGTGATTGTCGTTGATTGGGAATGGCCCTTTGGCTTGTTGCATCTGCTTAACTGGTAAGCTGAAAGTGACAAACTCATTGCCCGGAAGAGGGCGGTCGTTTAGGCTCGAAATTTTCGGTGCAGTGGCTGTGCCGCCATACACAATGTTGGCGTTATCGGGTGCCGTTACACTGCGGCGTTTACCCGGAAAGCGTTCAAGATCAAAGTCTTTGCTGCCCATACTGATAGTGGCAATCATATCGACATTGTTAAGTGCATAATATGGCGCAAGTAATGATTCGATAATACCTTGGTCAAAGTCTTCGTAGCGTACTGGCACCATCACCGTATTGATCTCAGCGCTAATGCCATTGTAATTAATCACTTGGCCATCAAGTAATAATGCTGCAACACCGGATGGGTTACTTTGATTAATATTTCTATCTAATAAGAAGGGATCAAAACCTGTAATTAAAATGCGTTTGTCGGTTTTTTTACTGTAATCAAGGTCGGTGCGGCCACGGCTGCCATTTTCGAGCATTGTTAATAACGCGGTTTGTTCGCTGTCGGTCATTGCAAACTGGGGTTTGCTGGTACGAATAATCTTGCTTGAAAGTAAACGCGCCCAATACAGCTCTCGGTCGTCGAAGCTGTTGGTTTTAATTATACGTGCTTTGGCATCGCGCCATAATTGTTTAGCGTAATCATCAATAAGATCACTTGCTTGCTGATAATTAGCGGCAGCTTGCCACTGTTTTTCAAATTGGTTCACTTCATCAGAAAAAGCATTTAACACCTTTGGCATGGCTTTGCTGGCTTTTTCAATACGCAGTTCTTCAACGGTTAAATTGGCTGCAAATGCAGTAAATGACGAGGCGATTAAACCGGTGGCAAGTAAAACTTTTTTCATGATTATCCTATTTAGTTACAGCACGTTTAGTAGGCTTGGCTTAACTATCCTATGGATAAATGCCAAGCGCAAATAAAATCGCTCAGTATCAATTCTGTCTAGCACAGAAAATTAAACAGCCCAGTGGTACTTTAATTATTGGCTTCGTTATTTCGGGGACTAGCGCAAAATAAGCTTTGTTTGTTTAGTTTGAGAATCTTTTAATAACTTGCGGTATTTTGCTGGGGTGATGTGCATTATCGCTTTGAATTCTTTAATTAAATGAGGCTGATCGGTAAAGCCACATTCAAGTGCAATGTCTGCAAAACTCATTTCAGGGTTATCTTTAATTGCTTGTTTAGCAAGTTTTACTCGGTAAATACGCTCAAAATACTTAGGGGTAACGCCGCATTGATCCTTAACTTGCCTTTCGAGCTGACGTTGACTGAGAGGGGCTAGTTGGTAAGCAGTCTCGAGTGGTGTTAACTCAATAAGATTGCGGATAAGGTGCTTTGAGTGTCTGTTACTGTGGTTAATGCTTTTATTATCAGTAAAGTGGCGGCTAATAAGCGCAACAAACACGGCTAAGCTGGCATTATATTGCAGACCTAGTGCAATTTCAGATAGGGACTGCTCTGCAAGGAGTGGGTGAGCGTTTCGCTTTAGTTCAGACAATACGGTTGGGTTAAAACGAATACCACAAAACTGTGCATCGTGTGAAAATGTGACTTTAGATGCTTGAGTCGATGTTTCTTGCACTGCATAAGGAGCAGCAAGCGGCTTGTCATCCAGTAAAACTTCACCAATAACAGGAAACACAAGCCCTGTGGCACCATCGCAGGCAAGCCATTGCTCTCCTTGAGAGTGCGCTGTGGCATACCAAATAGCTTGTATGCTATCGGCAAGATTGCCCTTTGGGGTCATTAATTCGAGCGTTAAATGGTTACTCATTAAACTTCACTGCCTCTATCGATAGCGAAAGTATCATCAATTGAATAGCGTTGTGTCAATTTTTAGTCCAAAAGTAAGCTAGATTAGGAGCTGTTATTCGCACCCTGTTTTTAATCCTGCTATGCTACGCCCATTAGCAATCACTGAGTATTTGAGATGATTAACGATAACGATGTAATTGAAACATTAGACGAGTTAGAAACATTTTTACGCCTAGTTGAAACTGGTGGTTTAGGGCTTGAGAATGTAACAGGTGTTGCCCTTGCAACCAATAATAGTGATGGCCGCCCATTTATTGCGGTACTTGATGATAAACATCAACTTTTACTTGGCCGTTACGTGACTAGTGAAGTGTATGAAAACGGTAAAGATATGGTGCGTTACGGCACTAAAAAACCGCATTAATCATTACTGGTTACGAGTTAAAGTGGGGCGAAGACGCCCCATTTTTATTGGTATTCGGCAAGCTCTCTGTGAATGCTCATTACCAGTTCACTAGGAATGCATAATTGATTAGCAAGCGTGTCTAAGTAGTGTTTAGAAATAGCTTGGTTTAAATCAATTGCGCTGGCACTAGCTGCATATACTTCAATACCCATTTGTGCGTTAGGCACAGCGGCAACTAACTCTGACAGTTGCATTGGCTTTCTTAGCTCATCAAACAGCATGGCCTTTTCTTGCACAGACAATTGCATTGTTTCTACTTGTGCGAAGATTTTTTGTCTTTCTGTTTCATCAATGTGGCCATCTGCATAGGCGGCTGCAATCATAGCGCGCATGAGTAATAATTGCCCATCATTGTGATTATCGTCGATTGCATCAGTAAATGACTGCTCGGGCAGCGTGGCGGGGGTAAAATCAAAACCACGAGAACTAGTTTGCTGAACTGGAGCCGCTTTTTGTTCTGAGTATTGTTTATAGGCTTTCCAGGCAAGGCCACCGACAGCAGCAAGCGCACCATATTTTACGGTTTTTTTACTGCTTTTTTTACTTTTTCCGCCCATTAAGCTCGTTAGTCCGCCGCCAGCAACGCCTCCTAAAAAACCACTCAGCGCACCTGATTTATTTAAATTACCCACTAACTTTTGTAAGTCTTTCATTGTTCTCTCCTTGCAGTAATGTGCCCAGACTAGGTGATTTAAAATGAAAAGGAAACGAGATAAATGTTACAAAACACATCAGCTAACAATTATCTGCTTTAGGTACTTATCTTTAGCTTGCTTAAAATACACCCAGTACTATAAGTTAGGGTTTCTGTTTAATTAATAATAAGGAAAAACTCATGGCAGATAATTACACACCACCTGAAGCAAGCCTTCAGATGGCATCTGAAAATAACTCAGGGCAGGGGAAGGTAGACGATTTACCCGAGGGCATTAAAGGCTTTAGTTGGGGCGCTTTCTTGCTAAGTTGGATTTGGGCAATTGGCAACAGCACTTGGATTGGCTTATTGGCCTTAGTGCCTTATGTTGGTTTTATTGTATCGGTGTATTTGGGCTTTAAAGGCCGAGAAATGGCATGGCAAAATAAACGTTGGGATAGCGTTGAGCATTTTCAACGAGTACAAAAACAATGGTCATTTTGGGGCGTATTGATCATTGGTGGCATATTTTTATTGGGTATTGTAGCGGCGATAGCTATCCCTGCTTACCAAGCCAATGTCTAACTTATAAATAGAGCGAAAAGCCAGTATTTACTGGCTTTTTTTATGCCTGAAATGGTCAAATAATGGGTTTAATTACTTACTGAGTTATTATGTTTTTCATTCTTTATTTTATGATAATCGTAAAATAAAGTTTGACAATCATAAATCCGCTGTGTACTTTTTAGGCTATGAAAATACGAATCAACCTAGATATAGAATTGGCAAAGAACAAAATGCAGCTGAAAGAGCTATCTCAGCGCATTGATATTTCAATGACCAATTTATCATTACTAAAAAACGGAAAAGTGAAAGCGATCCGCTTTAGTACCCTTGAAGCTATTTGTGAAGAGCTTAATTGCCAACCCGGCGATATTTTGGTGTACGAACGCGATAGCGAATAACTTTACAACGCAACAGGATTTTGGAGGGCATATGCTCAACCGTGACTATTTACTACCCGGCATAGCAGCAGGATTACTCGCTGTGATTTTTCCCATGTACTGGATTTCAGTATTTGGCGAAACACTCGATGGCTTAGGAGAGGCGCTTAAGCTTGATTTACAAAGCTTAAACTTTTCAGACCTTGTGTTCGTGCTTATCGGTGCACTTGAAATTTATGTGTATCTGAGTTTACGCAAGGCACTAAAAGATATGTTCGATGTTGAAGGTGTACGCATACTGTTATGTGTGCTTGCGGTGCTGGTATTAGCTTTTCATGCCACTGTGTTATGCGATGTTTATCTTGCTGTTGCAGGTGATAAAGCATCGAATGATGTAATAGAAAGTATTTCAATTATTGCCATGGCGGTCTCTGCTGGGAGTTTAGGCTTGTATGCGTTAGTGGGTTTGATAACAGCCGCTTTATTACTGACAAAGCGCCATGGTATGTCATCGTTGCTAACGGTGTTTTCTATCCTAATGTTGCTGATGTGCATCTTACAGTTAACGGTGATTTTTGCTTATTTAAATGTGTTTTTATTCCCAGCAGCACTATTAATTTTAATGGTGTTCTTTATCAAAAAGCCTGAACAAATCGAAGTGATTTAATAACGCGTTGTAATACAAGGAATAGAGTATGAGCTGGTTTAAAACGATTCTGTTAACGCTATTTTTGTCATCTGTTTGGGCTGCTACCTGTGTATATGGTGGTGTCAGTGGTTGGTTTTTAAAACCTATTGCCGAAACGGGCAACACTGAGCAGTTTATTGCTAATAGCCAGGCGCTGATTGCCAACAAACACGCAAATATCGCTTATGTTTTGATTGAAAATGGCCAAGTGATTTTTCAAGATTACTCAAAAAGCAAAGATGAAATAACCGCCAATACTCTGTTCCCCGTGGCATCACTGAGTAAATTTATTACCGCCTATGGCGTGATGACTCTGGCTGAGCAACAACAAATTCGTTTAGATCGCGCGATTAATGAGCAACTCACGGGCTGGCAGTTACCTGAATCAGAGTTTGATAATCAAACTGTTAGCCTTGCTCATCTGTTATCTCATACTGCGGGGCTTGGTGATGGTTTAGGCTTTGCTGATATTGAGCTAAATGAAACCGTACCAAGCTTGCTTGAGTCACTAAACAAGCCGCTATCATCAACGGGTGTGCGTGAAATTAAAGTCACCAAGCCTGTGGGCGATTTTCAGTATTCTGGGGGCGGCTATTTGATGCTGGAGCTGCTGGTAGAAGAGAAAACGAATCAACGCTTTGCAACTTGGATGGCTGATAACGTCTTTAAGCCAGTTAATATGACTGATGCCAGTTACGATGTACTCACTGAGTTAGACAATATCGCACCTGCTTATGATAAAAGCGGGCAAGCTGCTGGGCATTTTCAATACGCATCGGCAGCGGCAACAGGCTTACTGGCAAGTAGCCATGACTTGATCGCTTTAGTGCAAGCATTAACATCACCTCAAACAGGGCAGTTAAGCCCGCAAATGATCAGTACCATGCGAGAGCCATTGGCTATTAGCTTAGGCGCACCAATTTGGGGGCTAGGTACCATGCTTTATGCGCCAACAGCATCGGGAGATTTTGTGTTTGGCCATGACGGCGCAAATGAACCGGCAATAAATAGCACGCTTCGCATTAACCCAGATAACAATGATGCAATCATCGTACTTAGTAGCGGCGGTGAACATATTGCATCAAAACTCGGGTATGAATGGACGCTTTGGCAAACCGGTTACCCCGACTTTTTAGCGTTTGATGTTGCCCTGCAAAGTGCTTTTGTACCTTGCTTATTAGGCCTTGGCATCATCTTGATAGGTATGCTTGTGGTGCGCTTCAAAAAAGCGAAATAAGCAATTGATGTTAGGTTTAAATTATTTTTCTGCTTTACCCGGTAATTAGTAGCATTGTCATTGTTCATTAACGTGAACAGCTATAGTATTTGCTATACATTGATTATTCAGGGTAGGGCGCATGTTACGATTTTTTTCTATAGACCAAGGTGTGATCACAGAAACTGAGCCAGCTGCTGATACACCGCTTGTTACTTCTATTAAAAATGCCCACTGGATTGATACCATAAATCCGACCGAAGAAGAACGGCAAGCGCTGGCAAGCACGCTTAATATCACCTTACCCGGTGCTGATGATGTTGAAGAAATCGAGGCCTCTTCCCGTTGTTTTATCGACCATGAAGGCTTGCATGTGCATGCGCTTTTCATGTCACCAAATGAAGGGCGCTTTAATACGGTAACCGTGGCTTGTTTACTACAAGACAACTGCTTGCTGACAATCCGCGATGATGAACTAGCCGATTTTCGTCTTTTACGACTGCGTGCTCGGAAAGGGCAGGTAGCGTGTGATAATCCAAAGCAACTTTTGGTGACTTTATTTGACCAAAAAGTCGAAAACCACGCTGACATGCTTGAAGACATGCATCACCAGTTAGAAAAACTCAGTGCCTATGTAC
The DNA here is from genome assembly GCF_002964825.1 of Pseudoalteromonas sp. T1lg122. Classification (NCBI taxonomy): domain Bacteria; kingdom Pseudomonadati; phylum Pseudomonadota; class Gammaproteobacteria; order Alteromonadales; family Pseudoalteromonadaceae; genus Pseudoalteromonas; species Pseudoalteromonas sp. T1lg122. The sequence goes on along the minus strand of NZ_PQCG01000032.1, from coordinate 374,829 downwards.
TTGAAGAGGATGACTCAGACTTAGAAGAAGCTGTTAGTCGAATTTCGCGCCTTGAAGATAATAACGGTAAAGTGCGTTTATGTTTGATGGATACGCGCCGGAATATCTCGTTTTTACTGCGCCACCTAGGAGCGCCGACAGAAGACCGCGAATCACTACGTGAAATTGTACTCGATATTGATACCCTTATGTCTCACTGTACATTTTTGTTTGATAAGGTGAATTTCTTAATGGACTCGACTCAGGGTTTTATTAACATCGAACAAAACCAAATTATAAAAACCTTCTCTATCGCCTCAGTGGTGTTTTTACCGCCGACCGTTGTCGCCAGTATCTATGGGATGAATTTTAACAGCATGCCTGAACTGCAATGGGCATGGGGTTACCCGTTTGCAATTGGCATTATGTTGCTGTCTGGCTTTGCACCTTACTTGTTCTTTAAACATAAAGGTTGGTTGTAACAAAGCATAAAAAAGCCCAGCAAATGCTGGGCAAGGGGTCTTCGGATAGACCTAGGGGGTTTAACCTTTCAATTCGCCGGTAGACGATTCGATATGTGCACGAACAAACCATTGGAATTGTTCTAAGTCAGCCAGTTGGCCGGTGATCATATCTTCAGAAACTGGATCTAGCTCACCAAGCTTATCGATAGCTGCACGGTGGTCTTTATTAACACCGTTATACACTTTATCAAGCGCTGTTAGGTGGTCAGTCACTAAGCCTTTACCAATTGAATAATCTTGCCAAGTACGGCGTTCTACAATTGATTGAGGTGTACCAACCGGTACGCCGCCCATGGTTGCGATACGCTCTGCAATCGTGTCAGTCATCTCTTGCACTGCGCTTACTTGTGGATCAAGCATTTCGTGTACACCAATAAAATTAGGGCCAACAACATTCCAATGAATGTGTTTTAAAGTGAGGTGTAAATCGATTAAAGCGACCATGCGCTGGTCTAGAATAGCAATCGTGTCCGCTGCAGCTTGGTCTTTAACACCAGGTGCTGTAAATTCTGCGACTTTTGATGATGAATTACTCATTACTCCTCCGAGATTATCTGTAAATTTCCTTTCGCTTTTAATCTAAAAGCATGTGTAATTACATAGAAGCAAGCGTTGTGCCTGATAATTATAAAATTATAAATTGTTGAATATAAATGGTTAATTTGATTTTTATCTTGGGCTGGAGTAGTTGTGGCTATGAAAGAGTATGAAAACTCTGCACACCTTCTGTAAAAAATTCAGTGTGCAGATACAAAGTTACGAGTTAAGAAAGTAATGCCGCCGCTAAACGAACAAAGTCTGATGAAGTTAGAATTCCCACTAAGTTGTTATCTTTATCAACCACCGGCATGCAGCCATGACGGTTTTCAACAAAAAACTTAGCAACTTCGTGTAGCGGTTGCTCTGGCGAGATACTGGTAAAATCGGTAGCCATAATATCAACTACTTTGGTTTGCTTTTCCTTGCGTTCAAGAGCGCTGGCGCTGTAATTAGCCATGATATTCATTACCTGAGCAATCATGATTTTTTGCGTTAACATGCCAACTAAACCACCGTGCTCATTGATCACTGGGATATGACGGACATTTTTCTCTTTCATTAGATTATGAGCATCATGCAGGGTATTTTGCGCGCTAATGGCGAATGGGTCTGGCGTCATCAAATCACTAACTAGGTGTGTCATGGCTACATCCTTACAATTAATCAAGTTGTGGTAAGTCTAGCGCTTATCGAGTTAATTGCACTTTAGTGAGATCAAAGTTTTAGTGATTAACGGTGCAAGTGCCAGCATTACTTTGCTGACAATAATGAAAGTCTAAATAATAGTGAGACTTAGCTGGGCGTTCACCTTTAGTGAGGTATTGATACATCAACTCGGCAGAAAGTCGGCCCATTTCAAAAGGGTTTTGACCAATATTGGCCGATGATAATCCTTGCTGTAATACTGCTAATTGCATTTGCTCAGTATCGGCAGAAACAATCACCACTTCTTGATTGGCAATACGTTGTTTATGTTTAGCAATCACGTTTGCATAGTTAGGGTTAAATTGAGCAAAACCGGCTACCGCTAGAAATAGTGGTGGATTTTCAAGGTTAAGCAGTTTGTCGAGTTGACCGAGTGACACCCCTCGCTTACCTAAGCTATATAAAGGGCAACGGTCAAATTCACTCCAGCCATTTTCACCGCTTAAACGTTTCTCTGTTTGCCCTGATAAGGCATAGCGAACGCCTTCAATACGCTTGTTTAAATTAGGCGTTGTTGAATGCCCTGATTGAATACACACTTGATTATTTGCCTTGTTGGTGAATTTTTTTAATTCGTTCCCCAAGGCCACACCATAATCAAAATTATTGGTACCCACATAAGCTAAACGGTACTGCTGATCTTCCTCAAGCAGATCAGAGTCAAAAGTGATCACAGGAATGTTGTTATCTTTAAGCTTTTTTAAAGCTCTTTCAACAAGGTAATTGGAATCTGTAGTTGCGATTAATAAACCGCTAATATTATTTCTGCGAACAAGATCGGTGATCACTAATACTTGCGTGCGAATATCTTGAAAATCTTTGGGGCCGTCGTAAATACATTCAAAATCGAGATGCTGTTTTGCAAATTGCTCACAGCCTTTAAAAGCTTGCTGATAAAAGCTATCGTTTTTGGTTTTACCCACAACTGCCACCACATATTTAGCCTGAATTGGCAGGGCGAAAAGCCAAAAACTGGCGCACAAAAACACCCAGTTTAATTTAAAATTTAATAATACTTTTAAGGGCATAGCACTACATATTGCAAGTTAAGCACGAGCTAATTATAGTGACAGAGTTTGAATTTACAAGGTTGATAGAAAGGTATTTGTTTTCGTGGCGTCTCTAGTTGTTTATTCCTTGTTTAGGCTGTTGGTTTCTATGCGATTACGACCATTATTTTTCGCTGCATAAACGGCTTTGTCTGCGCGGTTTACTAAGCTTTCAAAGCTGTCATTTGGTTGCCAATTGGTTAAACCAAAGCTAGCAGTAACCGATATACGATGTTCTCGATAAGCTATTTGACTGGTTTCAAATGTTTTACGTAGGCCCTCTAAAAATTGCTTAGCCGAGCTGATGTCGGTAGCAAAGAACAACAGTAAAAATTCTTCACCACCAAGGCGGCAACATAAGTCACCTTTATTTAAATGGTGTTTCATTAGATCAGAGAACACTTCGAGGACTAGGTCACCGCCATCGTGACCATAGCTATCATTAATCCGTTTGAAGTAATCAATATCAACAACGCAGGCAAATAAACTAGATGTTTGGCTTGGGCTGAATAGTTGCTGTTGTTCAATAATGAATTGCAGCCCGCGGCGATTGTAGAGCCCGGTAAGCGGGTCTTTTAGAGACAATTCCAAATAACGCTTTTTTTCATCCACCAACAGGGTGGTGATGAGACCTAGCCCAGTCATAACAAACACGGTTGCATGGGCAATGACGGTCAACGAATACAAGGTCGCTAAGTTATGTTCATGGGTAATAATACTTAGCTGTGAAATGGGTACTAATAGTAAAATGCATTGCGCCATTGACAACACAGTGTTGCCAATATTCTTTTCACATACAGCGCGTTTAGTTGTGAAGTAAATAAGTGCGGGTAACACGCTTAATGTAAAGCTGGCTTCGACAAGGGCGAGTTGATTTATATTTTGAGTGAGCAGGGCAAATACAGAAAAAATAGCACCATGCGCAATAATTATCTTATTAAATCGGCTAGGTTCGTCGTGGTTATAAATGGATAATTGTAGCAACGTCATGGAAATCATATAAATCACCACGCCAGAGCGAAAACTTGGTGCAAGGTCTAATAAGTCTTGGATCCACAGCCATGCAAAGCCAATGACACCGAGGTAAAAAAACAGGTTAAATAAGCAAATCGAGCGGTTATTAAAACTACTGCGCATCAGGCGCGTGGCTATAATGGAACAGGTTACTACCGTGATAAGTAAGAAGATAAAAAAGCCGTGGTAAAAGTAATTCTCTACGTTACTAGCCATGAGTTGCACTGAAAAGCTCTAGGTAAATAAAGCTTAGCACAAGAAAAATTACCCACCTTTAAATGTTAGTTTTGTGTGTTGTCGCCTCCCTCAATTAGCGTGTATGCATCATGCGCTTTTTCACTTGGTTTTATGCCATTTCCTAAAATGATTGTTAATCGTGTGACGATTGTACGCTCTAATAGCGTTGACACATGCAGTGCTGGCGAAGTTTGACTTGTGCACGTTAACAAACCGCATTGGGCTCTTTGCTCGAAACGAGGTTTGTTAGTGGGCTTGGAGCGTTCTACATCAACTGCCTGCTCGGCAACGAGAAACCAGTCATAACCGGTGTCTATCGTAATGTTTGCGGCTTGCAGCATACTTTGCTCAAGCGCTGAGCGCTTTGAACCGTGACGAGTTTCGTATCGAAGGATATATTGATTATCTGCGAGCTGCTTAGTTGTTAGGCCTGGTATACTTTTATCGGTCGAATGTTGGCTGCTGGTGCAGCCAATTAATACAATGGCGAAATAAGCTAATAACACGTGTTTCATGATTGTCTCGCTTATTGCCAATGGTTAGTCAGTGCTTGTTGTTCGGCGTTACGATCTAACGGCTGGCCTTGAATGTGCTCGTCGATGTAACTATCAAGCGCAGGTGTTTTACTTGCTAAGCGATAGCTTTGGCTTGACATTGCGCGTTGCTCGCTCGATGCATGAAGCTGCCAAATCCCTTGTTGTTTACAAGCAATATGTGTTTGCTGGGTACTTTTAGAATACAGCGTGTATTGACGGCAAAAATCGCCATTAGTATTAACAAAGCTAAGCTGAGCAGTTAGGCTTCTGTTTGTATCTATTACCGTGTTGTCGCCACTCAATTTTTGATCTAATGCGTTGGCAATGGGTTGTTCCAAACCTTGTTGTTGAACAAAGCTAGCAATAGCGACTGTAAAAAGCACTGCAATACTTGCTGCAACGGCCATTTGTTTGCGTCCGGCAAGTTTAATTTGCTGCCATTTGGATAGCGAAACGACATTCTCTTTACTATGCTGCTCGATTGTTTGTGCAAGTTCATCAGACAAGGGCATTATATCAATCTGCGCTGCGTGTTGTTTAACTAGCATGTCAACTTCACATAGTTCAGCTAGGCGTAAAGCGAGTTGCTCATCTTCAGCAATTGCATTACGTATTGCTTCCATTTCGTTTGCTGGTAATTCATTGTCTAAAAAAGCACTGAGTGTTTGGTCATCAATCTTCATGCGTTTTCCTTGGTGAAATCAGGCTTAATTAATTGATAAAGTGCGGCTCTGGCTCGTGACAATTTACTCATCACGGTGCCAACAGGTATCTCGAGGGTGTGCGCAACATCTTTGTAAGCCATACCTTGCACTGCCACGAGAGATACTATAGCGCGCTGTTCATCTGGCAAGCTTGTTAAAGCGTTATTTACTCGTTGCAAAGTCTCTTGGGTAGCGAAACTCTCTTGTTCATCGTCACAGACGGGTTCTTGAAGTTCAGTATTTTGAACTGCCTTTAAGCGCACTTTTTGCGAGCGGTATTCGTCGATCCAAACATTTCGACAGATCTTGAATGCCCATTTTAGTGGTTCAATATCATCGGGCATGCCTTTTTGTAAAAGTTTCTCGATGGTCATTTGTACAATATCATCGGCATCTGCTTGATTGCCGGTAAGCGAAAATGCAAAACGTCGCAGCGCTGGTAATAAACTGGTTACTGTATTTGTCATAGTTTCCCTTATTGGTTAGGGCAAGGGCCGATTAATGAAACAACTCATCAATGATTCAGCCAACTCACACTACTATAACGGGCAAGAAAAAGTTTTATTCCCAATAAATGCAATTTTTCTTTCACTGAAACGTTATAGTAATACCTAACTAAATGAGAAGTCACTGTAACATGAAATTGAAATCAGTCATTTTAAGTAGTTTGTTGTTTACTTCAAGTACGCTATCAGCAGCGATTATTAAGCCAATAAATGGTGTGATAGAGCAGATAGATCCTGTTGTTAATAAACTTGAACCGCGCATCACTAGCCAAGTAGAAAGCATACGCGAACATGAGTTAATCGACGACGCAACAGCAATTGTGACCTCGCTACCTAAAAGGCTAGAGATACTCAATCAGTTACAGGCTCCTGCATTTGTTGAAGTCGATGTAGAGCATGGTTTTCGTGCAGTTGAAAGGCAGTGGATAATGCTGGCGAATGAACAGCATCAGGGAAAACTCTTACAAATTGGCGCACAAATTATCGTCACTAAACAATACACGTCATTAGGTTTGTCATTAGTTCGGTTTGTTGTCCCGGCCAATTACGATTCAAAAGCGCATTTGCAACGTTTACTTTCACTCGATGATGCATCGTTATTGGATAGAAATCATATTTATCAAGCGCAAAATGGTTCTCAGCAAGAAGCGCCTTCATCAAAGCCTACAGCAATGTGTGACTGGTTTGTAAAAATAGGCATGATAGATAGTGCGATTGACACGACTCATCCGGGATTTAGTAATACACAGATAAAAACGCAGTCATTTCTTACAAATGACTTAGTATCACCCGATTTACACGGCACTGCGGTTGCTGGCGTTTTGGTCGGTAAGTATGGGCAGCTCATGCCGTTATTAACTGAGGCAACATTATACAGCGCGGCTGTGTTTTATCAGCAGTCTGATTTATCACAGGGGGCGACATTAGCTGCAATAGTTGACGCACTTAATTGGTTGGTTGCTAACGAGGTGCCTGTTATCAATATGAGTTTTACAGGGCCCGACAACGCTATTCTAGCGGCAGCAATTAATGCCACAGCGGCTAAACAAGTAACTTTAGTGGCGGCTGCAGGCAATGAAGGACCTGCTGCGCTGCCACTTTACCCTGCGGCATACCAACATGTCATTGCTGTCACGGCACTGGATAGCCAAAACCGAATTTACCGCTGGTCAAACAGAGGTGATTATATTGATTTTGCGGCATTAGGCGTCAATGTCATGACGTTAAAAGCTGGAGGGGATCTTGGTCGGGAATCTGGAACCTCTATTGCCGCGCCGCGTATTTCAGCGGCGGCTGCATGTTTAGCGGCAAAGCCTAATACAACTCCTAAAAACATTTACCACGCGTTACAGCAACAAGCGAATGATTTAGGTGAAGTGGGCAAAGATACGGTGTTTGGACATGGTGTAATTGATTAAAAGCTGGCTTTTAATGACAGCGAAGCAATGCTTTGGGTATAGGTGTTTGCTGCCAACTTAGATTGATAATCGCCGTACTCTGCTTCAGTAACAATTTGCAAAGAGTCAAAAACAGAAAGCTGCCAAAATGCGCTGACTACACTGCGACTTTCATCCCGTGATGGCTCGCTTTGTGTAAGTGATTGGTTGATAACTTCTTGGTAGTTTTTATCTTGATAGCGCCAGCTTAATCCTGCTTTATTGCTTATATCAAACGCTTTAAAACGATGAGTGATGCCCGTATTTAAGCCCCAACTTTTAAAGTTGAATTGCTCTGAATCAGCATTTTCTCTATCTAAACTAGCGCCTAAAAGCAGCATCGTTTTACCCTTATTAATAAAGTAATAAAGGTTTGAATCAAGCCCTAACCCTTTTGCATCGCGCATTGACTGTGTGGCGAATTGTTTATCTGATGCCCTAATCGCAGTGCGCAGATAGGTTGTTGGATTAACGTAATGGCCAACATACAAACTTACCTGATCCAAGGTTAAAAATGTTTCTTTTGCTACTTTTGCTAAAGCACCGTCATAACGTATACCTACATCAGTACCAGAAATGCTATAGCTAGAATCAAGGCTATATTGATGCAATGCCAAGTCATACTGGTCAAGCTGGTGATAATTGGTTTGCTCGTATCGATAACTTGGTGTGAACTTGAGGTTGTCAGTTGCATGTAACTCAGCACTAACACCAGCTTTAAGTATTGAACCTGTATCACTTTGTGAAGAAATATCATCTAACTCTTTAATGGCTAAATCAGAGTTAGTTGTTAAGCCAATTTGTGCATCAGCATGAAAAGTTGCATCCGTAGCAAACACTTGAATGCTTGTGGTTAACGCACTTAAGGTGATGAGCTTATTAATTGTACGCATAATAATCTCCTAAAGGAGCGCCGAGTGATAACCCGGCACGCTATTGGTTAAAGGCCTAAGTTCAGGCTGTTTTGAATGTTATTAACGACTTCGGTAGTTGTCGCTGCGGTTATTTGCTCAGCAACTTGTTGGTTAACGCTGTTGCTAACAGTTGATGAAATGCTTTGCTCAACACTACTTTGTACAGAGTTCATTGCAGCTTGTTGTACATTGCTAGTCAGTGATGATTGCAGGTCATTAGTGATTTGCGAGGCCTGACTTAAGCCTGCAGTGCTTAGCTCACTAGGCTCTAAAGACGTTAATACATCTGTTTGCTGACTCAATTGATTTTGCATTGCGTTGGTTATGTTCGAATTTGTGTTAGCGACGGCCACATTACTAATAGCAGTTGTCGCAGTTGACAGCATTGACTCACCTGCTAGCGCTACGGTATTGGCTGCTTGAGAAGCGCTTGATACTGAGTTTGTAAAACCAAGCTCGGGCATTGTTTCAGCAGGCTGCTGTTCATCGTTTTCAATCGTTGTTTGATTATTTGCTTGTCCGCTATTTGAACTTTCAGTATTCACACCAACTGATGAATTTTGTGTTGTTGCCGAGCCTGACAGTTGAGTTGATTGCATCATTGTCGTATTCGACGATGCTTGGTTTGAACTTGTCGAAACTTGATTATCACTGGCTGTTTGCTGTTCAGATGCGACTGATAGTTGCACGTTAGCTGCTGATGAAGCCGCTGAAAAGCCTGTTGCAGTTACGACACAGATTGCGATAAGTGATTGTTTTAAATTTGTCATTGTCTCGTCCTCTTTTTTGCGAATTGACATAGAGGTAACGAGTGGGCGAATGGTTTATTCCAAAAAGTTTTAACTTTTTTCAATCAAATTAGCTAACTTATTGAAAGCTAGACAGAGATTTCACTTTTTGTTCATTCACAGGTCGCTAAACTTTAAATTTTAAAGATACCACTGCGATGAAAAAGAGTTTTGTTTTAGCCTTATTTTTTTGTTCTGGGCCAGTTTTGGCCAACAGTGTATGTGGTGGAACGTCTGCCAATGGCTATGTACGTAATGCAGTAAAACTACCCAGCAAAGGTGACAACTTTACCAGCTACAGCAAAGTGGCTGAGCTGGCAGGACGTACGTATGTTCATTCGCAGGTAAAAAACATTATTGTTGATGCCTATCAAGCGCTCCAGAAATCCCATCCAGATAAACGATACAAATACGCTGAAACGGGCTTAGAAAATGGCGGGAAATTTAGTCCACATAAAACCCATCAAAATGGTTTGTCAGTTGATTTTATGACGCCGGTTGTTAACGAAAAGGGGCTATCAGTTCATTTGCCTACACATGTGTTTAATCGTTTTGGCTACGATATTGAATTTGATAAACAAGGCCAGTTTGAACAGTTTAAGATTGATTACACCGCTTTAGCAGCTCATATTGTTGAGCTGCATAAATCGGCAACAGCAAAAGGTTACGATCTTTGGCGAGTGATCTTTGACCCAACCCTGCAAGCTGGGCTTTATAAAACCAAGTATGCCGACTACTTAAAAGCGCATATTCAGTTTTCGACTAAACCATCCTGGGTGCGACATGATGAGCATTACCATGTCGACTTTTTAGTGCCGTGTGAAATATAAGCCAAGCAAAGCTTACTCAAATTAAAACAAACTAAACATCACTGAAGCGATTAATAGTATTGCCATTAGGTAGTTAAATGCTTTTAAGCGCTTTGGGCTGGCGAGCCAGTGTTGTAGCTTTTCGCCAAGTAAAGTCCACGAGCTGACACACGGCAGGTTAATTAAGCCAAATACGAGGCTTACGATTAACACTGAGGTGAGGTTTTTGTCTGGGGCATATAAGCTTACCGCGCTTAATGCCATTGCCCACGCTTTTGGGTTTACCCATTGAAATAGTGCAGCCTGAATAAAAGTAAACGGCTTACTCTCACTACTGGCTTTTTGTTGTGTGTTACTTGTGGCAATTTTAAACGCCAGATAGAGTAAGTAAGCAATACAAAATACTTTTAATATCAAATAGCTTGGTGGATACAAGTCAAATAGCTGCATGATGCCAAGGCCTACTAAAACCAGCATCAACATAAAGCCAAGCGTCACGCCAAGTAAGTGTGGTGTGGTTCTTTTAAAGCCAAAGTTAGCACCTGAGCTCATCAACATTAAGTTATTTGGCCCTGGGGTAATTGATGACACCAAAGCAAATAATGCCAAGGCTGTTAAAATTTCAAAACTCATCGCTATCTCTCCATTTGAATTTAGATGCAATTATAAGTTGTAATGTGCGCAATTTTTGCGCTTAATGTTGTTGTGTGTATTTAAATTTCACAATCAAAAATGAAAAAAGATAAAATTAACGACAGAATATTGCATGAGCTTAAGCGCAATGGCCGAATTGCCAATGCCGAGCTGGCAGATAAAGTGGGTTTATCACCTTCGGCATGCCTTCGTAGAGTGCAAGAGCTAGAAAAGCTTGGGGTTATTGCGGGGTATCGGGCGGTTATAAATAATCAGGCTGTTGGCCTAGGATTTATCGCTTATGTTGGGGTTGGTTTAAATGAGCACTCAACAGTATCTCAGCGAGCATTCGAACACGCTCTTGAGTTTATTGATGAAGTAAAAGAGTGCCACAATGTAACTGGCTCGTTTGAATATTTGCTGAGAGTCGAGACGGCGGATCTTAAGTCCTATAAAGCGTTTCATGCTGATGTGCTCGGCTCAATACCACAGGTACGTACCATTACAACTCATGTGGTAATGGAATCACCTAAGGACGAACGCGCTTAATAATAGAGTTTGTACCTTTTTTGTTATTAATTTATTGCGAGCTATAAGGCCTTAGTCTAGAATCTTCGCGTTAAAATAATAATATATAAGGAAATTACGTGAAAACGTTAAAGCCTTTTTTGGCGTTTATAGCTTTAGGTTTATTAGCAGGCTGTCAATCGACAACCGAAACAGGTGTATCGATGGCCCGCTTTGAGAGCCCAGAGATCAACAGTGATCCCTTTCATTTTCGTGCAACTGTCGGTACAGATACAAGCAAGATCATTGCGAAAGATACCAGCGAGAGTACATCAACGAGTACAGCGTTAACGACTTCGATGAGTATGACCTTAGGTTATTCGACGGAGCTTACCGTAGGGGTTGGTATTGGTGGCGATCATGATTATGAAAAATACGCTATTAAGCATCAGTTTTATGGCAGCCCTTTAGAATCGGCCGTCGAGAAAAACTTCTCTATGGCCGTCAGCCTAGGCTATATTCGCAGTGAAGATGCGGGGTATGGTCCACTATTAGCGGGTAATTATGATGACGATACCTATGATTGGGATTTGTCGCACGATACTTATGATATTGCACTTATTTCAGGATACCGTTTAAGCTCAAAAGCCTTGCTATACGGCAGTGTCTTTTATCAAAAAGGCTCTATTGATGTTGATTATACCCAGATGTATTACCGTACAGAGGAAGGTGATGTATTTTTATCGGGAGCATGCAGTGATACGCCAGAGCAATGCCTTGATTTTAGCGCTGATCAAGACGGTCATAATGCAGGTGTCAGCATTGCACTTGAATATGCATTTACGCATTGGTTCGCTATTACAGGTGAAGCAGTTTATAAATCGATGAACTGGTTTGATCGCAGTGAAAGCGAGACTGCGGCAAATGTAAACGTTGAATTTAGGTTCTAGGTTCGGTTTTTCGAGAAAAAGGCATTAGCAAGCGCTAGTGCCTTTTTTGTTTAACGGGCAGTTAGCGCAATAATCAGCGGCTACAAGTTGATAGTGTAAGCAGCAGGTTTTACGCATAAATGTCAGCGTATTGTTTTGATCACGAAAGCGATGTTTACCACATAGCTTTTGCCATGGTTGAAAACGTTTTGCTATAAATTCTATCGATTTCTCTGGCCAGCAAGCGATTAACGCTGCGTGGAAAGTATCACTTTGTAAACGCTTTAATAACCCTTCATTTAACCTGTATTGCAATGGCAGGTTATCATTCCAAGCATGCTGGTGATCAATTAAATGATTGGCTGCCAGTTCTATCAAATCTGCATTATTAAAAGAGTCATGTTGAACCATGATATTTAAATTAGCCAAACCATAAATATGTGAGCCCGTTACCCGCTGCTTAATATTGACCAGATCAGGAATGCAACCAAGGTGCTCTACACTGGCTACTAATAAGTAAATAACTTGCCAGCTCAGTTGTAAGTAGAGATTGATTGCGACATATCCCTCAGTAACATTTGCCCCTCTTAACTTTATAGCGTTAGCCAAATCGGTTAGTTGCTTGCTAGTTAAACATTGACTGCTAAACCATTGTTCATCGTTTGTTGGAGTTAAGAACGTCAGCAGTGAACACTGCTGACGTAAGGCTAACTCAAGCTTATTATGCTGTTGTGTTTGCAAGTGCATATTGCGCCAATGGGTTTTGCAAATCACCTGCATACTGCAAGCTTGAAGCTGGGTCGGTTATATCAACCATTTGTTGATTATTACGCAGCTGTAAGCGGTTTAAGCATGACAATGGGAATGACTCAGCAAATAAATCATGCTCAGCAAACTTGTCTTTTAGCGCTGGGTGGCTCGCCTGATACTGAACAATTGTATCGGCGACGGCTTGCCAAAATTGTTGTTCGGTCAGTAGGCCATCAGTTACTAAAATTGCCGAAAGGTAGCGGAAGAAGCAATCGAAAATGTCAGTAAAAATAGACAACACGGCAACGCCTTCTGGAATGGTTACCTTAATCCGCTTTATTTCATCATTCAGCTCGATGTTACTATTTAATAAGGCAATCTCTTCACCAATGTCTTTAATGAATACGCCTACCGGAACATGATTGTTAAATCGAACGATGAGGTTTTCACCATGTGGCATAAAGACTAAATCATACTGGTAAAAACAATGTAGCAATGGTGTCATATAAGCCTGTAAGTAGTGGGTTAGCCACTTATCAGCACTGAGCCCCGATTTGGCAATTTTAGCACTTACAAATGAACGGCCTTCGCTATCGATATGAAGCAGACTTGCCATAGTGGCAAGGCTTTCATTCTCGTCCATGTATTGAGCGGGATTTTCACGCCAAAGAGCCGCCATCATTTTCTTATAAGGGTTATCGCCAAGCGCAGGATGAGTGTAATACTGCTCATCAAAGCCAAGGGTTGCGACTTCTCTTAAAGGTTGAAACTTCAGAGATTTTAAATAGCTATCTTGGTTTACTAAGTCGAACAACCATTGATTTATTGCTGGAGTTACTTTCATATAGGCACTCGATAAGCCCCGCATAAAGCCCATATTTAAAATTGATAGAGCGGTTTTAACATAGCATTTGTGTGGTTTGCTGATGTTATACAGGGTACGAATTGATTGCTGAGGTAAATAACTATCGTGCGAGTAGCCTAAACAGACAATATGTTTTTGCGAGATGTGATAGCTATAAACATGGACTAATTTGTTAAACCACTGCCATGGGTGCATAGGAAATAACAGATAGTCACTTGGCTTTAAACCTTGCTCAGTCAGTGCTTTTTCAAAGCGTAAACGCTCAGCTACATCAAGCTCATCGGCAATCAAGTTCTCGTATTTATAATCATGGGTACTTTTATAAGTGGTATGCTGTTTGTGACACGCAAGCCATATAATTTGAAATGGGTTTGCGGCTTCCGGCGTATATTGGTGAAAATCTTGTGAGTTAAAACCAATGCGGCCATTGTTGGCTATAAAGCTTGGGTGACCCATGGTCATTTGGGTTTCGATCACTTGAAAATCTGCGTCTGCTAATTGCTGAGCGCTATAGCGATTATTTTTAAATTTAAATGCAAAGCCACTGAGTGTACTCGCGAGTTCTTCGAGATAGGTGCCAAGCATTGATTTGTCTATGTTTAACTTGTCATTACACTCAAGTACAAACGCGATAGCGTCTAATGGTTGGCTGTTGTTAAGCGCCATTTTAGTAATGCTATTTGGCTCAACTTGCAGGTGATTAAGCAACATAGGCTCACCTTTAAACTGATAGCTTTGTCCACCCATGGTATGCAACACATAATGGTTAGGTTTTTCACTGTCGTAGCTAAATAGTCGTTCGTGATAAAACTCACTGAGCATTTTGGCAATGAGTAAACGATTTGCGTATTGCCACGCTTGTTGGTCTAGATGTGAGGTACTGCAAGATGGCGTTGCTTGTTGCACTGCAGGCCCTTGCTGTGAAGTGTCGAATCGAGACGAAAGATGCTGTAAGTAATTAAAATGATCTTTTTCTAAACTACCAAGTAATGCGGTTTTCTCACCCAATTTGATAACTTTATGATGGCTGAAACCTGCCTTTAAGTTAAGGCGATAATTTTATGATTGGCTACATCTGGCTCCACAATCACTCGCTCACATGAGAGGGTATTAAACATAAACTCTAATACCGACTGCATAACAGCAAGGCTAAACCCCGCCACAGAGAACTGCTTTGGAGCGAGTAAAATATGCATGCCTAAATCGCCGTTTTTAAGCGCTAGGTGGTTCTCAAGTTTTAGTATTTGTGGTTTATAAACCTCAATTAAAGCAATAGGTGTTTGGTTTATTTCAAGCAAATAGGCTTGTTGAGCCTCATCTTTATTGAGTGTTGTATAAAATTCTAAAATTTCTTCGGGTGAATGTTCCATTGCTCCCCAAAACTGAGCTTGGGGGTGTTTAAGCCAAGGGGTAATAGTCGTTAGATCGTGTTCAGGGTTTAATGTTCTGATTTTTACATCACCAAGCAAAGCGTGCTTGATAGGAGTTTCAGTGATGTTTTTCATAATCGTGTTCTCTTAAAAATTAATAACTGTGAATAGGGTCTGTTGAGGTATGTTTGTTGCGTAAAAAAAGCAGATAAAACAAACATAAAGTGATGGCAAAGCCGACAGAACCCGTCAGTAATGGGGTGTTAAGTTCAAAGCGAGATACTAAATCTCCCGCTAAAAATGAGGCGCAGATGACACCGATATTTTGCATAAAATGAAGCTTGGCAAAGTCGCTTGAGTAAAAACGTGGTTCGCTCATTGCAAACAACATGACTTGTAGACGCACGGTTAGTAAAAATAGCCCAATAGCAAATACAACACGGCCGAACACAAGCCATTGCCAGTGTGAACTAAGTTGTATAAATAGGCCGATACTGCTTAACATAAGTGCATAAGCAATTGTTTTACTGTGCTTATTGGTTGCAGCCTTGTTTTTGGTTGTAATCAAAATGACAAGTGCAACCCAAGCAGGGATAGCAAACACAGCACCAGCTAAAAGTGCATTGCTGAAATCACTTACTTGTTGCCAAAGTAGCGTAAAGTATGGCGTTGCTAAGAACATGCTGAAGTACACGCCCATAGATATAACCCCTAAGCGAATAATGTAGCCAGGGAAGCGCTGTCGTTTTACTGATGATGCGGTTAATTCGCGTGGCTTGTAGCTTACTTTTAATAAGTAAATTAAATACAAGCAGAGCATAACCTGTAAGCAGTCACCCGCAGCCATCACTAAATATAAAAAGCGCGGCTCAATACTTTGAATGATCAAGCCACCTAATAAAGCACCGCCAATACCACCAAAGTGTAAAAGCACGCTAAATAAAGCAACCACACCGAGGTGCTGTTGTTTTTCTTCGATACTTAGAACAAAGGGATAAATAAGCAGGTAACTTGCTTTAAATACCAGCATGAGCTGTGATAACAGCCAAAAGCTCCACACGTTGTCGCTGTAAAAGCACGCAACACCCAATAGCCCTGCCATTATTTGGGTGATCACCCACAAATACAGTTCGTGCACGTGCTGCGCTATTTTCGCCCATACAGGGAAAGCACACATCACGGTGATGCAGCAAACAGCAATATAGGCACCAATGTGATTACTTGATTGCAAACCAAATTGGGCACTAAAAAACTGCGGGTAAAAGGGCAAAATCATGGTGTCGCAAACAACAGATATAATCGTCAGCAGCACCAAGCTTGACTTTAATGCGGGTTGTTTCATGCTATTTGCTTCTGTTTTTCGTTGACAACATCGGGTAAACCAAACTCTTGAAAGGCAATTTGTGTTTCAACAGGGTAGGGGGCATAACCTAAAATAGAGCGCAAAATATGGCTGTTTCGATAGCAGGCCATGCCCAGATCTGGCGTTACAAAACCATGACTGTGGAGTTCAGCATTTTGTACAAACAACCTTTGTAGCTTGTCGATACTGTAATTTCGCTCAACAGCAAAGCACCCGTTATCTAGCCAATTTATTTCGCTCATCAAGCCACTTAGAAAATCGGGTAGCTGATAACTAAAGCCCGTTGCCATAATGACCTGATTACTATGTAAGCTAAATTCAGCCTGCTGTTCACTGTGTCTAAAAACTAACTTACTGCCTTGTTTTTTAATGAGCTCGCTGTTGGTCAATAACCTTGCGCGGTTTACCCCTTGAATATCAAGTTGGTAAAGCTGATCATAAATCTGATTAATTAACTCTGAGTTGATGCCTTTGTATAAATTACGTTGCTTGGCTAGTAACTCCTGTTTGGTTGTCTGTTCTAGGTTATAAAAGTAATCAACATACTCAGGAGAGGTCATTTCTAGCGTGAGTTTCGTGTACTCAAGAGGAAAGAAACGCGGCGCTCGCGTTACCCAATTGAGTTGGTAGTTATGCTGTTTAATGTCACACAACAAATCATAAAATACTTCAGCAGCACTTTGACCTGAGCCAATCACAGTGATGCTCTTGCTATTTACTAATTCATCCCGCTTATACAGATATTCTGTGGCATGGCAGAGCTGTGTATCTTCAGCCTGAACAGCGGGTGGGTAATAAGGTGAGGGACCTGTGCCCAGTACCAAGTGACGACAATAAAGCGTTTTTGTTTGCTTTGCAGATTCAACAGTGAGTACATAGAGCTGCTTTGTTTGATCAAACTGGCTATGAATGACTTTATGACCAAATTGTATGTTACTTAATTGGCTTGCTGCCCATTGGCAATACTGGTTGTATTGCTCACGCAGTAAAAAGAAGCTTTCTCGAATATAAAACTGATACAGCTTACCTTGTTGTTTCGCATAGTTTAAAAAGCTGTATGGATTGGTTGGATCTGCCAATGTAACTAAATCCGACATAAACGGTGTTTGTAACGTAACACCATCGAGCATAAGCCCAGGATGCCAATTAAATTCATCACGTTGCTCTAAAAATAGCGAATCAAGTGTTTCAATTGGTTCAGCTAAACATGCCAAACTGAGGTTGAACGGACCAAGACCCACAGCAATTAAATCGTATACTTTATTCATGGCTAGTTTCCTCAACTTTTAGGCGTGCCTTGATGCTGTAGGCGCAGGCTTTAATATCAGCTGCAATGCTTTTAATGTCTTCAATTTGTGTGTTTGGATTAAGTAACGTGAACTTTAAGTAGTTGATACCTCTGAATTTGGTGCGAGCAATGGCACACTCACCTTGTTTGAATAGCTCATCTTTAATTTGATAATTAAGCAGGTTTAATTGCTCATCACTGAGGCTTTTATCGTTAAAGCGAAACACTAAGGTGCTCAGTTCAGGTTGGTGAATTAGCTCAAATTCTGGGTCTTGTTTGAGCGCCACATAACTACTACGGGCTAATGCCATAACAGAAGAAAACACTTTGCCAATCTGTTCGTGGCCCATAATGCGTAAAGTTAGCCAAAGTTTTAGGGCATCAAAACGGCGAGTCGTTTGAATGCTTTTATCAACAAGATTTGGTGCTGCTTGTGGGTTGTCGTTAAACGGATTTAAATAATCAGCATGATGAGTTAAATGTTTAAATTGCTTTTTATCAGCAACAATAAATGCGCTACTACTGACAGGTTGTAAGAATGATTTGTGGTAATCTAACGTCACCGAGTCAGCATGCTCAATGCCATTGAGTAAGTGACGGTGATCATCAGCAGCAAGTAGTCCACAGCCATAAGCGGCATCGACATGAAGCCATAAATTATCAGCTTTGCACCGCGCTTTTAGCTTATCTATAGGGTCTATTGAACCAAAGTCAGTTGTGCCTGCAGTAGCGACAAGCGCTATAGGAATATTGCCTTGTGCTTTACACTCATTAATAGCTGTATCAAGTGCGGTTAGGTCCATTTTAAATTCTTTATCAACTGCAACTGGAACAACCGCGTTATAGCCAAGGCCCAGTAAAGCGGCGGACTTTTGAATACTAAAATGGCTGACTTCAGAGCAAAAAATACGGTAGCGATGGGCATCAGGACTTAAACCAAAATCGCGAATAAGGTGCCCAGACAAGCGCTCTGCAGCATGGTCTCTAGCAAGTAACAATGCCATTAAATTAGATTGACTGCCGCCACTTGTGAATATGCCATCGGCAGTAGCACTTAAGCCAATGCGTTCGATACTCCAGTCAATTAACTTTTGCTCAATGAGCGTCCCGCCAGCACTTTGGTCCCAAGTGTCTAACGAAGAATTTATAGCAGTTAATAACTGTTCAGCTATTACCGCAGGGTAAGCAACGGGGCAGTTTAGGTGGGCAACATATTTTGGATGATGAAAGTAGACTGCATGATCTAAATATAGAGATTTTACTTCGCCTAGCGCTTGCTCAACGTTATTGAGAGGTTGATTTAGTTCAATACTGGCAATTAGTTTACTCAGCTCCTTATGACAGACACCAGAATGAACTTGTTTTGCTGAACGCAGTGCTTGATGGATAAGCGACAGTGTTTGCATTGAAGCCATCTCATATTTGAGCAAATTATTTTCGTTAAAAATAAATGCTTGGGGTTGTTCATCAACATTTATTGATGAATGAGTATTAAGCACGGGGGCTAATTGATTCACGACTCAATTCCTTCTCAGTTAATTTGAATCGGGATCGTAATGATAGTGATTCTCAATATCAATAATAATAAATCATTAATTTACTTTACAATTTAATTACCTTTTGTAGGTTGAAGGTGTTTTGTTTTTTATTTTATCTAGTAATAAATAATTGTAATCAGATCAAAGACTATAACTAAATTAATCCCTTTTTTAGGTTCTAATTGGCTGCGTTGTTTTACTTTTTCGATGAAAATGGGCACAAATAAAAGCAATAAAGCCATCATTTAAGAAAACTTTAATAGGTAGGTGAGAGGTTTTAATCGCTAAGTAAACACATTTTGAGTTGCTATAAAATGCGTAAGCATAGGGAGGATTCTACGAATAGTTATTTTAAAAAAGCTGGGTTACAAAGTGGGTGAGGATTAAATTAAATGAAAATAATCTTGCCATTGCTCTTTACGAGAATGGCAACAGGAACTTTAGCTTATAAAAACACATAAGCAGCAGGGAGCAGCATACCGCTAATGACTAATACTGAGCGGCTACCCCATGGGCTATTTTTACCCTTGATCATAAACAAGCCGCTGATTGCTAAAAACAGCAGCAGCCCAGCAAAAATATCAGAAAAAATTACCCACGAAGCGTTTGTCTCGTTCAAGTGTAAACGGTTAAATGCTTGAAATACATGACGAGGCTCAATGGCTTCATAGTTTATGATATCTTTATTGAGTTTAAGGCTGAGGTTGTTACCGTTTTTTAAAAACACCTTAAACTCTTGCGGCGACACCCAATAAGAAGCCTTTACCGGCTCGCTTACATCAGCATGGGAGATAATTTGCTCAATCAACAACTCGTCATTATCTAATTGCCAAGTTTCATCGCTCACACTGATTTGCTGGTGGCTTACTTTGTAGTTTGGGTTCCAATCATCTTTGTGGTTCACTGCAATGCCAGAAACCGCAAAGATAATTACTAAACCAACACAAAAGTAACCAATATCGCGGTGTAAGTTTCTGTTTAACTTAAACCAGTTGATACTTGATTTATTACTCAATGATTTCAACTCCGCTCGGTACGAGCTGATAAATAGCCATTGCTTCAGTCACTGAGTTTGCATCAAAGCTTTCGCCGGCTTGCTGCGCTTTGTGAGCAAGTAGCGCTTTAGTGCGGCCAAGGCTAAGCTGAATTTTATCGAGCTTACCAGTTACGATAGCTTTACTGCCTTTAGCCGTCATCGGGAATACCATGTCGCCATCTTCAACTTTGATACGTAAGTTTTCAAAGCGTTTGTCAGATGCAAGCGTCATCCAGCAACCACGTTTTTCGCAAACCCCAGTGATAGTACCTTCCACGGTAATTGGATTTGCAAGGTAATCGTCTGGTGAGGCCATAACCGTCGAAATTTTAATGAGTTTGTCACTGTCGACTGGATTGCCAAACTGTAAGCTAAAGGCGTGTTGGCTAAAGCTTAAAAGCGCCAATGAAAATGCAATAAATGTTTTTGATTTTAGGAACATAGCGGTTGCTTCTTGAAATAAAATTAAGCCTTAGTTTAAGCGATTTACTTGTATGATAAAAGCTTAATGAGATTAAAAATGATTTGCAATTATATCAAACCTAGATCAATTGCTTTTAATGCTGCACGGGTTCTATCACGTACATCTAGCTTTCTGAGAATAAAAGACACTTGATTACGGATAGTCCCTTCAGACTTATAAAGTGCCTCGGCGATTTCACTATTTGAATAGCCTGCAGCGATTAAATTGAGCACTCTAAGCTCGCTTTTACTTAATTTATCAGGAGTTGCTAAAGAAGTATCGGTTGTTTTAGTGGGCTTATTCAAAATTCGCTCGGTGATCGCAGGAGCTAGCGCTGAGCCACCTTTAGCAAGTGTTTCGATGGCGCTGACCAAGCGCTCTAAATTAATATCTTTTAACGCATAACC
This sequence comes from Pseudoalteromonas sp. T1lg122, assembly GCF_002964825.1. Classification (NCBI taxonomy): domain Bacteria; kingdom Pseudomonadati; phylum Pseudomonadota; class Gammaproteobacteria; order Alteromonadales; family Pseudoalteromonadaceae; genus Pseudoalteromonas; species Pseudoalteromonas sp. T1lg122. Next base: position 353,939 of record NZ_PQCG01000032.1, on the reverse strand, counting down.
TTTAGCACCATAGCGAATACATTCTAGCACTTGTTCACTATCATCAAAGGTCGTGAGTACCAGTACTGGTTGCCTCAGCTGTTGTGCTTGCATACTTTTCAGTACGCCAATACCGTCTAGAATAGGCATGCGAATATCAAGGAGTACAACATCAATAGAATGTTGCTTGAGCATCTCAAGAGCTGTTTGGCCATTGTCAGCCTCAGCCACGACTTGAATATTTGCTTTAAGGGCGAGTAAGCTTTTTAAGCCTTCTCTTAATAATGTTTGGTCATCAACGAGTAATACCCTAATCATTTTTTACGCCAAAGTATGTGGATTAAGTTTATGAGGTAGCGTTGCAGCAATCGCAAACCCATCATTATTTTGTTCAAACTCGATTGCCCCTCGCACTAAAGCTAAGCGCTCTTGCATGCCTGTTAAGCCATTGCCTAAGTTCAGCTTGGGCATTTCGCCGCCGTTATCATAAATAGTGAGATGCACTGAATCAGCTTGGAGGTCTAAGCTTACCGACAGCTCGGTCGCATCACTGTGTTTAATACAATTCGTAATCGCTTCTTGCACAGTATGAAATAACGTTTGTGCCAATAACGTATCACTTATTTTTATATTTTCATCGTAATTGAGTGTGACATTTAAGCCTGTAACATGACTGCACAATGAATTCAGCGATGCATGTAAATCAATGGTTTGGTTTTCTCGCATTGACGAGACAGAGTCACGCACATCATTTAATAACAAGCGGGTAATTTGCTGTGCTTTAGTTATGTGTTTTGGTGCTTCATGGTTAGCACAATGATTGGCGACTTCTAGGTGAATACTGAGTCCCGTAAGGTGGTGGCCAAGGGTATCATGTAAATCTCTGGCAATACGAATACGTTCATCGCGAGTTGCGGTGTCGTTTAAAAGCGCTTGGGTTGCTTTTAATTCACGTAATAAATGGGCTGCTTGTTCTTTGGCTTTACGCTCAGAAATAAGCCGAGTAGCAAAGCGATAGGCAAAGCTATTGTATAAAGTGAAAGCCAACCCGTTGAGCAATACAAATTGCTTATCAAAGCCATAGTGAAGCGTCAGCGCCATCAAAAAGGGCAGGCAAATGAGTAAATAGAGGCTGGCTTTGTTTGGCTCGTAATCGCTGAATTTAACTAAGAAGATGATCAATAGAATTGTAACAAAGCCAATATTAAATAGCCACATCAATAGCACAACATTAGCGATAGTGAAGTTCAAAATACGGGTTTGATAGTGCTTAAATCGTGATCTGAAAAACTCAAAATAAATTAAAAAAGCAAAAAAGCTTATAAATAACACACTGATCAAAAACGTATTTATTGTACTAAAACTTAGCTGCGCCGATTCTGCTCTTTGCGACCAAGCGTGCAGAGTATAAATAAACACAAACCCCCAGGTGATTGCTGAGAGTATGAAATCGCTTCGATGTATCAACGTTTGCAAGAGTTTGTTCATACGCTTAGTTTAATCCGCAATTATTCGTTTATGTATATGACAAATGTCACGATTAAATATGTGACATTTGCAGCAAGTCAGCCCTAATGGTGAGGCGTTAAACTGCATTAAAACACCAATATAGGGACATTATCATGACCAAAAATGAATTTCTGCGAAATAGTCTTTTTTCTTATCTGTTGATCGCAGCTTATTGTTTAGCTGCATTATTTGTTGATGATGCCAAGGCCGATGAGCAATCACAGCAATGGCAAATGGAGGTCGGTGCTGCACAATTGGCCATTGATACAGCATGGCGAGATTACGATATTCAAACCATGGTCTTGCCATACTTCAACGCCCGAAAAGGCAACTGGCGCATAGGGCCTAAATATGGCTTAGTGCAATATGCCTTTTTACAAGGCGCAGAATTTGAAGCGTCAATGGGGCTTAGTTTCCGAGATGAAACCTACGATAGCAGTTTAATCTTTAGTGATGAGTTGTCGGATCATGAGGTTTTCACTGACTATAAAGACGGCAAAGGTGAGCTAACCTTCAGAACTCAGCTGCAATATAAACAGCTTTTTGTTCGTTTAGCGCAAGATATTTCGAATCACTCCGATGGACTTACGTTTCTTGCCCGCTATAACCTACCGATTTATGGCCAAGGATTAGGGTTACAGCTAAGTGCTGATCTCGGTTTTTATTGGCAAGATAAAAAATACACTCAATACCTGTATGGCATAGCTAATGGCAATATCGCCCCTGAATTTGGCAGATATGAATATCAGCCAAGTGCAGCCCTTAACCCATTTACCTCGCTAAACCTGACTTATGTTTTTAATGAGCAGTGGTCTGTTTTTACGAGCTTGCGCTATGAGCAACTTGACTCAACTATCAAAAAAAGCCCGCTAGTGGGAGAAACTGCCAAGCAGCAATTCGCTGCCAATATAAATTATCGTTTTTAGAAAAAGGGATGAGCAATGAATTATCTACTGAGATTATGCATTTTACTCTTACTAACTGGTTGTAATAGCGCTGAAGAGGAAGTGTTTGACGAAGACGATTTATACCAAGGTGTCTATGAAAGTGACTATTATGTTTATAACTATAGCGAGTACCCGGTTGATTTTTATATGATGAACCTACGAAACAACACACCAACAAGCGCAATTTATAAGGAGCAGAACTTCCAACAATCAATCGATGGCTACGGTGGTTTTGAAAAGCTTAACTTTAAGCGTTCTGTGGTCGGAAAGGTTGGCTTTGCAGCTTTTTATGATGCTGAAATAAAAGCTCATCTACAAAAGTGGGTTGTTAGTGATATAGCTAATTATGTGATCAGTTATATGGATGGCGAAACGCTGAAACTGGCTTTTTTAGCACGCACTGAGGCTGTAGATAGTGGTGATTACCCTGTGGTTAGGCTGGTTAGTTTTATCGGCAATACGAACTACAGCTATAAACTTGCTAATAGTGAATTAACTGAAGCAACAGCAACAGCTTATATACCGCTAACTCATTGCGCTAGTGACTTACAAATTGCAGGTTTTGAATTTGATTTTTGTAACTTAGAGCAGCGTGGTTACTTAATTGTGCTGCTACCTAATGAGCAAATAGCAATCATCAAAGAGTAGTGCTTTATGACAATTTCGTGAATATTGTGATAATGTAACTTTTTATCGTTTCATTGCTTTATAATGCCTTTTTTATTTGTATGATAAAGCTGGTTTTAGCTTGGAGTTAGCATGGTTTCACGTCGAGAATTTTTAGTAGGGGCGGGCACATTGGCCTTTTTAGGATTATCAAAAAGTGCCATAGGTAAAGTGTCGTTAGGTGATTTAAAAACAACGGCTGTGGGCTTTGGCCCATTAATTCCCGATCCAGATAAATTGCTCGACTTACCTGAGGGCTTTAGTTATCAAGTCGTTTCAAGCCTAGGCGAGAAAATGTCTGATGGATTTACAGTACCTGACAAAGCCGATGGTATGGGTTGCCTAGGGCTTGGTAATGACCGTGTTGCATTAGTGCGAAACCATGAGCTAAAGCCAAAAGATTTAGCGAAAGCTGAGGCAAGTATTGCCAACCATAAAACGCCCCAGGCTTTTGATACTAACAGTGACGGTGTGGCGTTACCGGGTGGCACAAGTCATATCATTTATAACTTAAAAACCCATCAAAAAGAGCAAGAATACTTGTCATTGGTCGGCACTATTCGTAACTGTTCTGGCGGTATCACGCCTTGGGGCACCTGGCTTACGTGCGAAGAAACCACAGATACCAAAGCTGATGGATTTAACCAAGACCACGGCTATATTTTTGAAGTACCCGCAAATAGCAAAGGCTTAATTAAACCTGAGCCATTAAAAGCCATGGGGCGATTTAATCACGAAGCGGCTGCCGTTGATCCGCGCACTGGCATTGTTTATCTAACAGAAGACAAAGGTGATAGCGTCTTTTATCGCTTTATTCCAAATGAATATGGCAAGCTGCATAAAGGCGGGCAATTACAAGCTATGGTGGTAAAAGGTAAGCCACAATTCGATAGCCGGAACTGGAATAATAAAGCCATGGGGCTACATCAAGAGCTTGAGGTTGAGTGGGTCAATCTAGATAACCCTGAAAGCCCGAAAGACGACCTACGCCTACGTGGCTACAAACAAGGCGCAGCATTGTTTGCTCGCGGTGAAGGTATTCACTGGGGTGATAAAGAGCTTTATTTTTGCTGTACCAATGGTGGTAAAAAACAACTTGGTCAGGTTATGAAATATCAGCCATCAGAATTTGAGGGCACAGATAAAGAAGCACAGCAACCTGGTAAAATCTCGTTGTTTGTAGAAAGTACCAGCAAAACCTTTTACAACTTTGGCGATAACCTGACTGTGTCACCTAATGGTCATTTAATTGTTTGTGAAGACCAATACACCGATGTGGTTGATAATCATCTTCGTGGTGTGACACCCCAAGGCCAAGTTTATAATTTTGCCCGCTTAGTGGCGCAAACCGAGCTGGCAGGTGCCTGTTTTTCACCAGATGGTAGCACTTTGTTTGTGAACGTTTACTCACCGTCAAAAACACTTGCTATAACAGGCCCATGGCATCAGTTTAGTGTTTAACAAATAAAAGAGCTTTACTTTAATTCATCAATTATTAGTAACGGAAAGTTCTTTGCCGAGCGGGGCTGCCAATCTGCAAACTCAATATTCCTCACATTCAGTGTATTGAGTGCTTTTTTTGAGTAGCTCCAGCCTCTGGCTTTTTGTGCCACAGCTGCACGCTTTAGCTCTTCAGATAAACCAATGGTTAGCAAGTTATGCTTAACACCGCGTTTTGCATAAAAGGCTTTTTCACGTGCCACGGCTTTTGCGATTATTTCATCGTATTGAGTGCGTAAAGCCTGCCACTTGGTTGTTTTTTCTGGCTCTTTTAAATGCGTTACCATGGCATCAATATCGCTATCTCGCCAGCGAGCCGAAGCGGCATCGCCATGCCAACCGACAATGGTGTTCTTAGCTATGGTAGTAGGGTTTCCTGCAAGCAATACATAATTAGCACACGACGAAAAGCAAAATTGTTTTACATGAACTTTTAAATTATGCGCCAAAATCAATTCGGCGAGATCCATACCTAAATCAACGTTTCCGCCACCACTGGTGATTTGTATGCTGTTTATGTTTGGCTGCTCAGCCAAAAGCTGTGCAACATGTTGATTGTTTTTGGCACTAATTTCGCCCTGATAAATAATGCGCTGCTCGCTTAGTGACACACCGGCAAAGCTGAACCAAGGGATAATTAAAAACAGACTAAAAAATACACGAAACATAAAACGCTAACCTTATAAATTGTATGATAATTCTATCATGCTTTTAGGGTCTTTTAGCTGCTTTTTTGGCGCTGACTTTAGCGGCGTGTTTGGCAATCCACTTTGTCATTTTTTTCATTAAGGCGGGCGGAAAATCATGGCCCATTCCGGGCACAACTTTTAGCTTACTACGCTTTATTAAGATTGCGGTGTTGATACCCGCAGACAGAGGCATAACAGGATCAGCACTGCCGTGGATCACTAAGGTGGGGGCTTTAATCTTCTTTAAAAGTTGCTCACGATAGGGCGTTGCGGCAATGGCTGCAAGCTGACGTTTAAAGCCTGTTTGATTTGTGTGGGCCCGCTCAATATAGCGTTCAGCGTTGGCGTATAAAGCGTGTTCATCTTGTGGATAGGCTGGGCTGCCAATGAGTTGGTTGAGCTTAACATTGTAATCAATCGCGGCTTCTTTATTACTGCTCCGGGGTCGTATTTTAGCGAGCTTTACTAATAGGTTTATGTTTGACCCCGAAAACGATAACGGCGAGCTACTCGACATAATTGAAGTTAAGCTCAGCACACGTTTTTTATACTTTGCCGCGGCAATTTGCGCAATCATGCCACCCATCGACGCCCCCACTAAGTGCGCTTTTTTGATAGCCAGTGCATCCATTAATTCTTTTACATCGCGAGCCATGTCATCGAGCGAATAGGGCAGTTTTGCACGAATGGGTAATCGACGGCTAAGCCAATGCTTTACAAGACTCGGCTTGCCTAACTCATCTAACGATGAGGATAACCCTGCATCACGATTATCAAAACGAATAACCCGAAAGCCTTTTTCGACCAAGCCAAAATAAAGCGACTCTGGCCAAACGGTAAATTGAGCACCTAAGCCAATAATTAAAATGATCACCGGCGCGTTTTCATCGCCTTCATCTTGATAACTAATACTGATACCACTGGCTGTAAGGATATGTTCCATAGACTGACAAATAAGCTTACGCAGGTATCATCAGCTTAGTGTGTGAAGTTGGCAGTTTAGTGACAGCAATAAAAATAGACAGCACATGACTGCATGCTGTCTATTTTCAGGGAGTTTTCTTAGAAGTAAGCGGTAACGCCAATCCAGAAGTTACGGCCTTTATCTTTAACGTTGTAGTCGTCTGTGAATGTGACTTCACTAATTACACCGCGACCTGTTAGGTACTCATACTCACCATCGCCATTTAGGTCGGTATAGCTTGTGCTATAAGAGGTGAAATCTTCGTCTAATAGGTTGTTTACGCGGGCATTGATTTGCACGTACTCATTTACATAAAACTGCGCACCTAAATTAAGTAGGTTGTAGTTTTTGTAATACAGCGCTTTGTCGTGCACGTTATCCCAACCGCGATAACGGTCTGAACGATATACACCTTGTAGGTATAAGTTCATAAAGTCAGTCGCTTCCCAGTTTAGGGTAAGGTTTGCCATGTGCTCAGCTGAGTTAGTTAATGGCTGACCTTGTTCAGGACCGCTCTTTTGTTCGCTATCAGTCCAGGTATAGTTACCGTTAACAGACACTGTTTTGGTAATAGTATATTGGCCTGCAATTTCAACACCTTGTAGGTCTACTTCGTCGATATTGATTTTTTGGCTATAGCTATCGTAGCCAAGCTGATCATATTGACCTAAGTTCACACAAGGGCGTACATTGTTAGTTTGCTCACAGCTTAAAATAGTGTCGCCGCTGGCAATTTTGTCTTCAAACTTGGTGTTGTAGTAAGTCACATTGATGTTGTGATCGCCATCAAGCGAAGTCCAGTAAAGGGCGATTTCAGAGTTCACGCTGGTTTCTGGTTGTAAGTCTGGGTTACCTGCAAACGGGCTTGTGCCTTGACCGCCAAATCCGGTAATACCGTCATAAAGGTCTGTGGTTTGTGGTGTTTTATAACCCGTACTTACACCCCCTTTTAGCGTCCAAGTGTCAGAGAGGTTATAGACACCGTAAACGCGCGGAGATACTTGGCTGCCAAATACATCATGGTCATCGTAACGAGCGCCTAATGTGAAGGTAAAGTTGTCAGTTGCCATCCAGTTATCTTCGGCAAAGATTGAGTACATGTTTTGCTCTTGTACTTTGCCAGCTTGGTCACTTTCAAGACCAAATACACCGTCTTTTAATTCACCGTCGATAAGCTGGCCACCAATTGCTAGGTTATGGCTACCAAAGCTACCTGTGATAGGAATGTCAAAGCGTAAGTCATAGGTATATTGGCTGCTTTCTAGAGGGCGAGCAGGGCGCGGTAGGAATGTTTCTTCGGCTAAGTCTTTACGTGCTTGCTCATCCATACCTTCGTATTCGCCAGTACCATCGTACATAGCTTGCAGCTCTAGGCGCTCGCTGACACTCAGTGGTAAAGTACGGCCATTATTTTGCGTATCAACATAAGAAACAGAGGCCTTCAGCGTTGCCCAATCAAGCTCGCCATCGTAGCTGATTGACCACCACTCACGGTCAAACTCTTGGTCTGCCGCATAACCTGCGCGCGGGTTTACTTGGCCGCGGCGGTCTTGCCAAATTGATTCAATATTATCTTTAGTGCCAAGCGGGTAAGTAATTGTGCCTGATTCGATGTCGTAGCTTGGCGTGTTGTCGTACACTTGGCTTGAATTATCATAATCAAAACGTAAATGATGAGACTCAAACGGGGTAAAAGTTAAAGTAAAACCATACTGCTCGTTTGTGTTATCAACGGTACGACCGCCACTCCCAAAACCTAATGAACGAGTATGAACAACACCATTTGGATCGGTTGCTGGTTCAAATGTTGGCGAAGATGCTTGTTGCTCGTAAACACTGCCGCGTACACCTAAGCTTAATACGTCTTTAATAAGTGGACCCATCACACTAAAGTCAGTGGTAATGTCATCACCAAAATCATCGTTTTGCTGTAATGAACGGCTAAAAGACACTGCACCGCTCCAACTATCAGTGTGCTTTTTAGTGATGATATTAATTACACCACCCAATGCATCTGCACCATAAAGCGTTGATGCAGGGCCGCGAATTACTTCAACACGTTCAATGGCATCAACTGGTGGTACGTGGTTAAACGCGTTGCCACCAAAATTGTTTGGGTATATGTCGCCATGGTTATTTTGGCGTTTACCATCAATAAGTAACAGGGTGTATTCACCTGTTAAACCACGCATACTCACACTGCCTTGGCCCGTTTTATCTCGGGTTGTGCCAATGTCGATACCTTCTAAATACTGCACAGCATCAAGTACTGAGGTGAAGGCATGAGACTTAATATCTTCATTAGTGATAATTGAAATACTTGCAGGTGCTTCGGTAACTTTTTGCTCAAAACCTGTTGCAGTGATAACTAAGCGTTCCATATCTTGTTTTGGCTTAGCGTCATCAGCAAAGGCTGAAAAATGTGTTGCTATGGCAAGTGCCAGTAAGCTTGGTTTTATTGATTTCATTGTAGGTTTCCAGTTCTTTTTGTAGGTTATCCCTTTGAGGGACGTCGCGTATACTACAGAAATGAAAAATACGATCAATAACTATTATTATTTAGATTAATCTTTTTCAAGTTGGCTTAACACTATTCACAATTAAGTTGCGTTTGTTTTTTAGCTAATTAATACCAACCCGCTTAATTAAGTAGTCTATTTTGAGGCAATAAAACCTCGTTGATAGCAAGGCAAAAATTTCGTTATTTAGTTGTTCTAAATGAGAAATTTTTAACGCAGTTAGCGACAGGTTTAATCCCTCAAAATGATTAAGTATTATTGCGGGTTGGTATAACACGCTGTTACAAACAAGTTTTAGATTAAATACCCAAGGCAGATTCAGTTCCTGTATAGTGTTTTAATCATCATCATAAAAATTAAAATAATGAATTCAGATATCTCTTTAGCGCGCTTTAAGCAGTTCCCAGTGCTTATGTGGATCTTCCTATTTGGCTCATTTATTACCCGTGGTAGCTATTACATGGTGTGGCCATTTCTTGCGGTGATCTTGTACGAAAAGTTTGCTTTATCGGCGACAGAAGTCGGTTTGGTACTTACCAGTGCCGCGGTGATTTCAGTGTTCACCAGTTTTATTGGCAGCAGCCTATCCGATAAAGTGGGCCGGCATACGCTGATGTACATTACCGGCGTGCTGTATATCATTTCTTTCTCGCTGTTAGCTGAGGTAGAAACCGTGGCCGGTTATGTGATTGTAATGACCTTATGTTCGATTGCGACTGCACTTTGGCGACCATTAACCAGTGCGGCGATTGGCGATATTATTGAGGATTCACAAACTCGCGAGCTGGCCATGCAGTCGCTGTACTTTATTGTTAATGTGGGCTGTGCGGTGGGTCCATTAGCAGGGGTATGGCTAGGTTTAACCGGTGAGCAGTCGAGCTTTTATATTACCGCAGGGGCATTTGCTATTTTATTGGTGCTGCTTGTTTGGGGCTTTAATTTTAGTGATAAAGCAGCAAAAAATACCGCAGCAATTGATGAGCCAGAAGAGAAAAAACCAGCTGTACAGGGCAAGCAAATCTTACGTATTCTATTTGCAGATAAGCTGCTGCAGTGTTTAATTTTAGCCAATATTTTGTGCATGTTTATTTATGCGCAAATGGATAGTTCACTCATACAATACCTAACTCGTGCAGAGGCACCCGACCTACTTGCATTGATTTCTGCACTAATATTTACCAATGCGTTAGTGATCATTTCGAGTCAATTTCTGCTGTTAAAAATGATGGCACGATTTAGCCTAACGGTGCGCATTCAAATTGGCTTGGTGCTATTAATGGTGTCGCAGTTTTGGCTAGCACTTAATCCAATCGATTTATTCTGGGGCTGGATTGGTGCGATAGTGGTGATGAGTTTGGCCGAAACTATTTTGTTTCCGACGATGAACGTTCACCTTGATAGGCTCGCACCTTCTCATCTTCGTGGTGCGTACTTTGGTGCGGCTTCGTTTTATGATTTAGGGTTTGCTTTAGCACCACTCGGTGGTGGTTTAATTTTAGATTATTACAACGGCCCAACGTTATTTTTCGCAGCGGGAGGCCTTTGCCTTGTGGTGATTTATTTATACGCCATACTCGAAAAGTTACCCAGACCCGATTTTGCAAACCCGTCATAACCTTTAAAAAGCCCCTTTATGGGGCTTTTTACGCTTTAACAATTAATGACAGCGATATCAATTTACGTATTTTTTCCGAGATAATAGTTTGTAGTATCGGCTTATAATGTTAAAAAATTGTTTACCATACCGATAAGAACTCAATGAACGCACCCTACTTTTTGTGCAAACGCTCGCTATTATGCTCGGCTGTATTGCTAACACTTGCTGCTTGTGGCGGCTCAGGCTCAGATGAAAAACAAACAACAACCCCTCCTGTAACCGAAACACCACAAAATCAAGCGCCGCAAATCAGCGGTCAATCACAGACTTTACGTGTTGGTGAAACCTTGAGTTTTAGCCCTGAAGTCTCTGATCCAGATAATGACCCACTTACTTTGTCTGTAACAAACTTACCAAGTTGGCTAAGTTTTAATGAAGCCTCAGCAAGTATCAGTGGCACGCCTGAGCAAGTAGGTAAGTATGCAAACATTGAGTTTACGGTCACTGATGGGCAGCTCTCTGCACAGCTTTTGATTGATATTAATGTAGAAGCCAAACTTATTGAGAATACACCGCCAACGCTCACGTCCACCCCATCGGATAGCAATGAAGGCCAAGCTTATACTTACCAGCTAACATTTACTGATGCACAAAATGACACTGTGGTAGTGAGTGAAGTTAGTAAACCTGATTGGCTTAGCTTTGATGCGAATAACCTCAGTTTTAGCGGTACGCCCTTGTTTGCGAATACGGGCGAACAGCAAATTCGTTTTCGTTATTCAGATGGCGAAGTGACGCAGCAGGCAGAGCAAACATTTAACATCGTTGCCAGAGCAAACTCAGCGCCTGTGGTGTCTCCACTGAGTAGTGAAGCACGTGCTGAGCAGGCTTTGAGTGTGCAGTTAATCAGCACCGATGCAGACAACGATGATGTGAGCTTAACCGTAACAGGTTTACCAACGTGGCTAAGTTTTGATGAGCAAACTAGCATCTTATCTGGCACCGCGAGTAATGAAGACCTTGGTGAACATAAACTCACAATCACAGCCTCTGATTCACGTGTACAGGCAAGCTTTGAGTTTGTGTTAAACATCACCCAAAGTTATGTGGCCGAGGCACTCGAAACTGGCAATGCGCTGGTTGTTCCAAACAGTGAGTTGCTACTTGATGCGACACTTGCTGAAATTGATACCCACAAAGCGCGCTTTCAAAGCATTAAAAATAGCTTATTTGGTTTTGGCTCAAGCTCCGCTCTTGATGAATTAAGCTGGTATCCAACATGGGATGCAACGTTATTAAATGCCACTTACCCATTCAATGAGCCAGTTCTACTTACCAACAATAGTTGGCAAGATGGTTACGAGACAAAGGTCAGAAACCTTGCTGTAGTCGGGACTGGTGATGGTGAGCAAGGCCGTTACTTAGTATTTGGCAGTAATCCTTATCGAAATACCATTAACGAGCAAATGACTCAGTTTTTGAAAAACAGCACCACCTGGTTAGCTGGCAGAGAAATAACCGCAGAGCAGCCACTTAAACTTGTATTAGCGCAACTTGATCAAAGCTATTACTTTCAAGATAGGATCAAAACGCGAGAGTGGTTTGATAGTCAATATGAAGGCATGGTGAGCTATAACGACAATACAAGTTGTGACAACGACGCTTTAGCGGCGTGTTTAACAACTGACACGGATGTACTGATTATCTCTCAGCATGAGCGTGAAGGATTAAATATTGAGAATGTTGTGGCTGCAGTAAAGCAAGCTCAAGCAAATGATATAGCGGTGATCTATATTCAGCGTGATGGTAGTCAAACAGCACTCGGTAAAGCGCTATTTGAATTACTCCATGTGAGCGTTGCAGGTGATAACTATTGGCACCGATTAGAACTGGCACAGTGGAACCCAATTGCTATCAACGACAGCTTGCCAACTGATGCGCAAACTATTAAAGACTTACTTAGTCGCTTTAAAAGCAGCGAATTTAGTGTTGATTTAAGTGCCTGTGATAACCGTAGTTGCCCAGCTGAAAGCCAATATCAGCAACAGTTTAGTGATGCGGCAACGATCATTAATTCGGTTTTTAGAGGTTTTGACCAAGCGAAAACAGATATCTTTACAGAGCAGGGCTATCGCTTTTACCAGTTACTGGCGCTGCTTGCAGATCATTATCGCCAAGTAGTGAACTTCCCGATGGATAAGCTAAGCACCGATAATACAAGCTTCTTTCGTGCCCTGTTTACTGATCATGCGGTATTAAATATACGTAAAGTCAATCCACTTCAAGTTGATATGGGTAATTTCAGCCGTAGTGATTTTAGTCATGTAACACCTAAAACCGTCACCGTGAATATGCAGAGTAAGGCGTATTTTCGCTCAACGGGTGTGTATGCCTTGCCGGGGCAAACGTTTGCTATTAAACGCACCGATAATCAAGCAGTGAATACTAAGGTGTTTGTTAATACTCTGCGTGATGGCGCAACACATTACATGAGCAGCAATGGCTATAATCGACCCGCTAAATTGCAGTCGGTTCATGTGCCTATAGAGACAAATGAAACAGTCTATTTTACGTCACCTTATGGTGGGCCAATTCAAATTGAGTTTGATAAAAATGATTTAGATGTCAGCTTTGAATTTAGCAATGTAGGTGAGCACCCTTATTGGCGTAGCAGCAGTGATGATGAGCGCTTTGCTGAGTTGCTTGAAAAAGGTGACTATGATTGGGCTGAGGTAGCAACCGGTGGCTTTGAAGTGCATTCAAAGCTCGAGAAAATGCGTATTTCAATTAACGATGGTTATTGGCCTGTAGCGTCTGACTTCGCCCATGCAGTAGAGCGTTATACTCATAACTATCCGCATGTACTTGCTGGTTTCAAAGGGCCGGGCATCGATGTGGTTAGCGAAATTCATGACTTTGCGAGTGCACGCAATATCGAAGTGCAAACAATAGATATTGTAAAACATATGAATGCAGACCAACCGACCTGTGGTTGGGGCTGTTCTGGTAATCCGTATGACGCAGGTTGGAATTTTAATCCAACTGGGCATGGCGATATCCATGAATTAGGGCATGGACTTGAGAAAGGGCGCTTCCGAATTGAAGGGTTTGGTGGCCATTCAAATACCAATTTTTACTCCTACTACAGTAAGTCGAAGTTTGAAGATGAAACTGGCTTTTCGGCATCGTGCCAAAACTTGCCATTCGAGAACTTGTTTGATCATTTACAAGCCAGTAAACAAAGCGCAGATGCATTTGCTTATATGCAAGATTTAGCAATGTCAGAGTGGTCACAAAGTCATGCTATTTATTTACAAATTATGATGGCCGCACAGGCACACAATAAGCTTGAAAACGGCTGGCATTTATACCCTCGCTTACACATTTTGGAGCGTGCGTTTAATCTAGCTGATAACAGTGAGACTAATTGGCAGGCACAAAAAGATGCACTTGGCTTTTCAAGCTACAGCTTGTCAGAGGCACAAAGCTTAGGCAACAATGATTGGCTATTAATCGCGCTTTCAGAAGCAACCGAGCTCGATTTGAGTGACTACTTTAGCATGTGGGGTATGGCAACGTCAGACAAAGCAAAACAGCAGGTTAAAACGAAAAGCTACACGGTATTAGGTGATGTTTACTATGCCTCATCTGCCACCGGCTATTGCACCACGTTAAATCAAACAGAGGTTGCAATAGATGGGGCGCAAAGCTGGCCTGAATAATACACCGCTTTGTTAAGTTGATTGGTATTCATATTTAAAACGCCAGCGAAAGATTTCGCTGGCGTTTTTACTATTAGATTCGTGAAATTAGCTACAGCTGCTACCTTTATAACTCACACATTTATCGTTGAGGTGTAACATGGCTGTTTCTGCAATCCCAAAAGGTTTCCATGCGGTAACCCCGTATTTGATTATTGATGGCGCAACAAAAGCTATCGAATTCTATAAGCAGGCTTTTAATGCCGAGCTTGTAATGCAAATGCCAATGCCTGATGGTGGGGTGGCGCACGGCGAGATAAAAATAGGCGACTCCTACATCATGCTTTCTGACACCTACCCTGAAATGGAATACAAATCTCCACAGCAGCTTGGCGGTACACCTGTCAATATGATGCTGTATGTTGAAGATGTCGATGCTGTTTTTGCCAAAGCGTTGTCGCTTGGCGCGAAAGAGCTACGCCCTGTGCACGACCAATTTTATGGTGATAGGTCGGGCACGTTAGCCGACCCTTTTGGCCATATATGGAACATCGCGACACATAAAGAAGACCTAACCGAACAAGAATTAATCGAGCGCATGGGAGAGCTCATGAGTAAAGAGCAGGATGCTTAAAAAGTTGTTTCAACCGACATTCCTATTTGCCATGAATCAACGTCTTGGTAACTGCCCAGAGGCGTACTAAAGTCGATATGGATCACATTGTCGTTACTTGAGCGCGATGAATATAGGCGAATACCTAGACCTGCACTGGTTAGCATTGAATCTGAAATATTTGCAGTTTCAGTGCTGCCAAAAGCTTGGCCTACATCAACAAAGCCAACAAAGCCTACATCTACAAACTGATACAGATTGATGTTAGGGTACATTCTTAGTTCCGCCGTTGCTTGTACGCTTGAAGTACCATGTTGGTAACTTTCTGGGAAGCCACGCATACCTTCTTCACCCCCAACAGCCAGTGGTTTGTCAGCAAATTCATGGTTTTGCCAATGACCATTTAGATGCGCATAAAAAGCAAATGAGTCTGACCAGCGATAGTTCATTTGTGCTTTTGAATAAAGCGCTAAACGGTCATCAAGCTCAGTTCCGACATTGCCTTTGATTCCAGCGGCAAATCGATACAAGGCGTTATTGTTAAACCACGCTTTGGTAAGGTTTGTATCAAATAAAAAGCCTTGACCAAAATTTACGGTATCGATGGCAAACTTTGAATTTAGCTCCCAACCTAGGTTAACGTCTTCGTTGTGGTTTATTAGGTCAATATCGTGCAAAACGGCGTAATTGTCTTCTAGCCAATGTAATCCGACCCAAGGCGCTGCAATGGTGTAATCGTTAAGGCCTGCAAGCAAAGGCTCTGTTTCAAAAGGGCGGTAACTGACATCTTCGTAATCAATCCCAGCAAGCCAGTGAAAGGTTTGCTGACTGTCTTGCGATAAAATTCCGCCGTAAGCAAACTGGGCGATTAATTCATCAGTAAAAAACTCTGAACGTGTCATGCCATTTTGATAGATATAACTTTTTTGCTTTTGTGATTTAGCAAAGTAGCGCATAAGTGCGTCACTGCTGCGTTGATAAAAAGGCTGATGATAATCCACTAAAAAGACTTGCCCGTCATCGTAATCATCAGCTTGTAAAGTGAGGGTTGCATGAGGCTGCCAAGGCACTGGCATTTGCAGCACTGAGTGGTAGCCTGAGCGTTCATGATCTGATTTATACTTTAAAGATGCGCGAATACCGTAGCCTAAAAAGTTTTCTTCTTTAAAACCTAAGCTGTATTTATTATTGCCGCTACTACGGCCAAAATTAATGGTTGGCAATAAACTCCAGGTATCCCAGGTATCGATTTGCACCACGCGGGGTTCATCTTCAAGGCAATCTTTTGTATAGCTAACCTTGGCATCTCTTAAGTATTTTTTGCTGCGCAGAATACGCTCCGCTTCTTGTAGCTGACGCTCACTGACTTGGTCACCCTCTTTGAAGGTAATTTGCTCACTAACAACTTTGTTTTTGGTATCTATGTGCAGCCAGTTGATAAAGCGATGTAGGGCGGTTGTTTCAGGGTCATTAGGATCGAAAATCGTATGCGTATCAATGTTGAGTTTATCAACAGTGATGTCTTTGTCTTCGCTTAACTCTGCAGTAGGTTTGCTTTTTACTTCACAAACCACATCTAAGCTTAAAGGCTCGTTTGCATAAACAGTCCCTGTAGCAGTGCATGTTATTAATAAAACGGGTGTTATTTTATTCATCATTATTATGCCTACTAAATACCAAGGAGATGCAGCGTGTTTGGCTTTATCAACCTTTAAATTCTTTACAGTTATCAGCATAAAATCGCTAACTTAAGAAAAACTTAACTAAAACTTAAACTTCATTGAAGATTGTAAGTTTATGATTAATAAACGTTATGCTAACTAATTGTGACAAAGTTAATCGAGAAATAGCTGGCTTACGTATGATTTCTTAAGGTTTCTAATTGAGTAAATAATGAAAAAGCGTGTTTTATATTGGCTGCAAAATGATTTACGCCTAGTCGACAATGAAATTCTATCTGAGTTAGCTGATTTTGATGGTGAGCTTGATTTAGTGTTTGTGATTGAGCCGCGCTGGTTTAGGCAAACTAACTATCAATCAAAACCGTATGGGACGCATAAATACCACTTTTTACGTGAGAGCCTAGCCGCATTTGCACAAGCTGTTGAGCAACTCGGGCAAACACTTCATGTAATTACAGGTGAGCCTGAGCAAGTAATCAGTCATCGTTTGCAAAAATATGATATTGAAACATTGGTTTGTACCGAGCAAGTTGGCGTTTATGAGCAAAAACAGCTAAGAAAAATCAACGCATTGTGCCCACAAGTGACGGTAAAAACATATCAGCAAGATACCTTGTTTAAAGCAGCAGACTTGCCTTTTCAGCTTGATAACTTACCTAAAAACTTTACAGCCTTTCGCAAACTGGTCGAAGCTGAGCCAACCTTTATAGCCGCGCCACAGCAAGCGGTTAGCCACTTACCTCATCCTGTACAACTATGCCCTGACAACCTTATTGCTGATGTTGCAACTCAATCGGGCGTTTTTAAAGGTGGTTTACTTGCAGCTCAGCAGCATTGTAATGCGTACTTCTCATCTCAGGCGCCAAGCAGTTATAAAGAAACACGTAATGAGTTAGACGGCTTTAGCAACAGTACTAAGTTCAGTGTATGGCTCGCTGGTGGCACAATTAGCGCAAAACAGCTATACCGAGAAGTGGAAGTGTATGAGCTACAAAACGGTGCGAATGAGTCGAGCTATTGGATAAAGTTTGAATTACTGTGGCGCGAATATTTTAAGTGGCATGCAATGCGCTCTGGCGCAACACTCTTTCAGTTTAAAGGGCAAAAGCACAGTGCACCGCTGACGACTTTTAACAGCCAGCGCTTTAATGCCTGGTGCCAAGGTCGCACGCCATTTGCTTTGGTTAATGCAATAATGCATGAGCTTAATGCGACAGGCTATATTGCTAACCGCTCTCGGCAAATTGCAGCAAGTTGTTTAGTTAACGAGCTTGAACTTGATTGGCGCTATGGTGCAGCGTATTTCGAACAGCAACTCATTGATTATGACGTGGCTGCAAACTGGGGTAATTGGCAATATATAGCGGGGGTCGGCGTTGACCCTAGAGGCGGTCGACATTTTCATATTAATAAGCAAACAGTCCTTTATGATCCTCTGGCGCGTTACATTCGAAAATGGCAAGGAGATCAAACCATCGTAAGCACAATCGACAGTGTTGATGAGGTGGATTGGCCAAAAATGTAATAGCCTGCGTTAGATCAATATTCTTCACGGATTTTTAGTGTTTTTTTATTTTGTTAACTAAAATAATGATTAAGGCTTACTTTTATTTCGGGTGAGCTAGTTAACAAGGCTAATTATGGCATTTAGTGAAGGGTATGATGCGATTAAATCGCAGCTTGGATTAGACATTGCTCAGCTAATTCTCGACAGTGGGGATGCGGGTGTCTGGCTTTGGAATGTACAAACAGGCGAAACCATTTTCAATGATAAGTGGGCCGATATTATCGGTTACACACTGCAAGAATTATTGCCAGTTTCAATAGAAACTTGGCTCAGCTTTGCTCACCCTGACGACCTATCAAAATCGGAACAGCTATTAAACGCTCACTTTAAAGGTGACTCTAAGCGTTATATTTGCGAAGCGCGAATGAAGCACAAACAAGGGCATTGGGTTAAAGTGCTCGATAAAGGCCAAGTGCAAAGTTGGGATGAAAATGGCAATCCTGAATGGATGCTAGGCGTTCATATCGATATTACTGAACAGTGGTTAAAAGAGCGAGAAATTGAGTTTTTACATGCTAAATTGCAAAAGTTTACTGATAACTTACCGGGGTTTGTTTATCAGTATGTGGTGGAAAAAGATGGCACCGCATATTTTCCTTTTGCCAGCTCCAAAGTCTTCAAGATTTATGGCTGCACAGCAGATGATATAAAAAATTCTGCAGATTTAATCATGCAAACGATTCACCCAGATGATTTAGAGCGAGTCGTTAAAAGCATTGAGAAATCGCGAGTCGAATTATCCGATTGGCATGAGGTATATAGAGTTAATCATCCAACTAAAGGTGTGATTTGGGTTGAAGGAAAATCCTCACCTATTGCCCGTGCTAATGGCAGTGTTGAGTGGAATGGTTATTCAGAAGATGTCACTGAAGAAGTTAAAAGCAACGAAAAAATACAGCTGCTTACAGCCGTTTTCTCAACAACAAGCCGCGGTATATTAATAACCACCTCTGAGCCTAAAATTGTGGATGTTAACCCTGCTTTTGAGCAAATTACAGGCTTTTGTAAGGCAGAAGTGCTTGATAAAAACCCATCTATACTTTCAGCTAAGCAGCAACCCACAGAGTTCTTTGAGTTGATGTGGGAGAGTTTAATACACAATGGGCGCTGGCAAGGTGAAATATGGAACAAGCGCAAAACCGGTGAAGTTTTTCCTGAGTTGTTAACCATAGATGCCATGTATGACGAACATGGTCAAGTGAGTCATTACATTGGTGCATTTGATGATATTTCGCAGGCAGTAGAAAAGCGCCAACTGCTTGACGAATTAGTCAATCAAGACCCTCTTACTAAGCTGTTAAATCGGCGAGGTTTAGATATTCAGTTACATTCATTTTCTCATCATGCGGCGAATGAAGGTAACCAGTTTTCGTTGATTTATGTCGACCTTGATAACTTTAAACTGGTGAACGATACCTTTGGTCACGAGCAGGGCGATAATCTACTTCTTGAAATCAGTGAGCAGCTTTCACTTCAGCTGCGTGATAAAGACATATTAGCGCGCATTGGTGGCGATGAGTTTGTGATTGTGTTGCCAACGTTAGCAAAACTCTCTGTTTGCCAAGACATTGCTGGACGCTGCCAAAAAGCAGTTGAAGGCGTAGCAAAGCGCTACGCAACAAAAGTGCCTGTGAGTGCTAGTTTTGGTATCGCGCTTTACCCAGAAGATGGTAAAAACGCCAAAGAGTTACTCGCCACAGCTGACGAGCAAATGTATAAGATGAAGCTTAAACATAAAGCATCACCACTCGGTTGATATTTCGACACTCGGCAATTTATTTAAAAGCGGAAGTAAAGCGCGCTCTTTGCGTAAGTCTTTGCGCTCGTTTTCTAAGTCTTTACGCTCTCGATATAGCGCTTTTTGCTGGCTATTATCAAGCTGATTGCTGTTAAGCTCTGCACGAATATCTTTTAGGCGACGGTCTATGTCGTCAATTCGGTCATCAATGTATATCAGCCTTTGTTGTACTTCGTACCTATCATTACCTTCTTGCCATGCTTTACGAAACGCCGTGCTATTACAAACACCATTGTAAGATGCGCCTTGCATACCAAGGGTAAAGCCATTTTCGGGCTCACAATACACTGCCAGACCTTGATCATATCCCACTTTATATTCAGCAATATCGGCACTTACGCCATATTCGCTGCATTGTGATAAGGCATCGATGCCATCACGATACTCAGTGCCATCTGCACCATGTTTATAACCAATACCATGCCAATTGGCTTGTAAACATTCATCTTTACTGACTGAGGTACAGCCTGCTAATACGATTAATGGCAGTAGAGGAAGTGTCCATTTTCTCATTAAAGTCTCAGCTTAAATTATTAATAACTGACTTGATTCTAGCCTGTAATATTATTTTTTAGAAAGTAGTTTTTGTATTTCATAATAATGCCCTCAGATGAGGGCATTATGACTATCAATTACCACTGACAGAACCGCTGAGCAATGCGTATATTTGGCTGTGCATTCTTTAAGTGAGCTAATTGTAATAAGCATAACGCGGTAAAGTGACTGCGTTTGATCAATTGATGGCGATCAAAGCGCATGATCTCGTACCACAGCTTAAAGAGCTCGCCAAAACGCATCAGATTGTTATTGTTAAACTGCCACTGTGATTGGTAATTTACCTTGATAGGGCAAGGCATATGACCCGGATAAGCTTGCCATGGTGCAAGCATAGCTCGTGGGTAACTGGTTTTCAGCCAACGTTGATAAAAGCGGTGTTTACGTACATATTCAACTGGGACAGCTAGAGGATATTGCAGTACTTTCCACGAATAAAACGGATGAAAGAACTCCATTTTAAATTCGCATACTTGCTCGTTCGGAATGCTTAAATGATGGTGTTGATCATTGAGTAGTAAAAACAATTGGAATGCTTTTTCCAGTGGTAATTCAGCCAAGGGTTTAAAACTAAGTTTTAGGTTATCAATTAGTTTTTGTTGCAGCATAGACGCATTATGAACCACTGACTTTGGCAAATAAGCGTACTGCTGATCTAAATAAGCTTGAATGAGCTTATCAAGATTGTTTTCTTTTGCCGCCTCATAAATAGCGTCGCCATAAAATACGGCACCTAAACCAACACTGCCACCATTACCTGACCAACTAATTTGTGGTCTTGAAACGGTTTTATATTCATTGTGATGTGCTTTGCGCCAGTATTTGCCAAGGCGCTGCTCAACAGAGAGCTTTTGCGTGTCGCGTACTTGCACAACTTCAAGTTTAAGGGCATTTTGCGAAGCATATTGTTTTGCGCAGTAGAGATCTTGGCTATCTGATTGCGAAAAATTAAACGACTTAAGCTCAACACCTTGGCGTAAGAGCTCGCAGTTAATTAACCGTGAATCAAGGCCACCTGACAGAGTGCTCAGCACTTTTTTATCGGTGTGCATCGCTTTTGTTACAACACTGCGAAAAGCCTGAGTAACGCCTTCAATTGCATCGGTCACCTCTCGGTTTTGTTTGGCAAGGGCGACCCAATCAAAGTAACGTTGCTTTACCACGCCGTGGCTGGCATCAAAACGTAATATTTCGCCTGGGTATGAGCATTTAATGTTTTTATAAGGCGTGTGATCTAATAGCGGGTAACCAAGCACAGCAAGTTCTGTGAGTGCTTCGGCATCGCTTTCAAGCTCAATACTCAGTTGTTTAAATATCCCCAAGTTGGTTGAAAACAGTAAGCCTTGCGCCGTTTTTAAGGTGTAAAATGGTTTTAAGCCAAGTGGGTCGGTGGCAAGTACTAAGCTGCCTAATTGGCTATTAAACTGGCAAAAGCTAAAAACCCCTTCACATTGCTGTAAGCAGGTGTTGAGCGAAGCTGTATTGGCCATGGCTTTTAAATCATCACTGCGCGAGCTGCTGAGTAAAGGATGACCAATCAGCGTTGCAATTTGCGACTCAGTTTGCAACCAACTCGCTTGTTGGTAAGCATCAAAGTCATAGTGAAAAATAGCTCCATTATCACAATCAAAGCGCTGAACATCTGCTTTTTTATAGCGATTAAATACATCAGCTATTTGATTAATATAATGAAATTCTGTTTTGCCTAATTCATTGAATTGGATATAACCTGCGATAACAGCCATGTTAACCACCTTTTCGTTTGCTAACTTACATGTAAAGTTGCAAGCCATAGGCCAAAACGAATAAAGGCCTTAAACAAGGCCTTTGGGTAACATTACAAAAGCTGATCAGCGATTGTTAAGTTGTTGGTTGATTTCATCAAAAATACTTGCATCATCAATGGTGGATGGAATTTGTAGTTCTTCACCATCGACCAATTGACGTAAATTCTTTCTGAGTATTTTCCCTGAGCGGGTTTTTGGGAGGCGCTCAACATGCAAAATGTTTTTCAGGCAGGCAATGGCGCCAATTTGATTTCTTACCGATAGGATCAACTGTTGCTCGACTTCTTTGCTATCGCCAAGGTAATCGTCTTTGAGCACTATCATCGCCATAGGTAATTGCCCTTTGAGTGCATCGTTAACACCAAATACTGCGCATTCAGCAACAGCAGGGTGGGCTGCTACAATTTCTTCCATTTCACCGGTTGATAAGCGATGACCCGCAACGTTAATTACATCGTCGGTACGACCCATAATAAATAGATAACCATCGTCATCAATATAGCCGCCATCACCAGAAAGGTAATAACCCGGGTACTCGCTTAAGTAGCCCGCTTGAAAGCGTTCATTGTTTTGCCAAATTGTTGGTAAACAGCCAGGAGGTAAAGGTAGTTTAATAACCACAGCGCCACTTTCGTTTGCTGCACACTGCTCACCATTCATATCAAGAATTTGTACATCAAATCCCGGTGTTGGCACCGTCGAACTACCCGGCTTAGTAGCAAGTTGTTCAATACCAATTGGATTACACGCAATTGCCCAACCTGTTTCTGTTTGCCACCAGTGGTCGAGTACAGGCAAGCCGGTGTTGTCTTTTAGCCATTCATAAGTGGGTGGATCTAGGCGCTCACCGGCCAAGAATAAACGTTTTAAACTTGAGGTATCGTATTGTTTAAAGCCCTCGGCGGTAGGGTCTTCTTTTTTAATTGCGCGAAACGCAGTAGGAGCACTGAATAAAGCAGTGACTTTATAATCTTCTACAACACGCCAAAACGCACTGGCATCTGGGGTTCTAATGGGTTTGCCTTCATAAAGTACACTGGCACAGCGATAAATGAGCGGTGCATAAACAATGTATGAGTGACCAACCACCCAGCCAATATCAGAGGCCGCCCAAAATACCTCGCCGGGCTTCATGCCATACACGGTTTCCATGCTGTAATGCATTGCAACTGCGTGACCACCGTTTTCTCGAACCACTCCTTTAGGTGTGCCTGTGGTGCCTGATGTGTAAAGAATGTAAAGCGGGTCGTCGCCTGCAACAGGCACTGCATCGACTGCACTTGCTGTATCAGAGGCTGATTGCCAATCGATGTCTCGGCCATCTTGCATCTCGGCAATGGCTTGTTCACGCTGAAATACAATACAGTGTTCAACAGCATGCTTGGCATTTTCGAGTGCTTCATCAAGCAGTGGTTTATATTCAATCACATGATTGATTTCGACCCCGCAAGACGCAGTAAGCACAAGCTTAGGCTTTGCATCATCAATACGCACCGCGAGTTCGTGCGGTGCAAAACCACCAAATACAACGGAGTGAATGGCACCAAGGCGCGCACACGCCAGCATACCAATAACCGCTTGTGGGATCATTGGCATATAAATGACTACGCGGTCACCTTTGCTTACGCCAAGGGATTGCATGAGTCCTGCAAATTTAGCAACTTGAGTTTGTAACTCGCCATAAGTGTATTGTTGTTTGGTATTGGTAACAGGGGAGTCGTAAATCAGTGCAGTTTGGTCGCCATAGCCTGCTTCGACATGTTGATCGAGGGCTAAGTAACAAGTGTTTAACTGACCATCGGCAAACCAATGGTAAAAATCATTATCGTCATATTGATAAGGGGCACTTGGCTCTTTAAACCAAGGAATTCGTTTACTTTGCTCAAGCCAAAACTGACCCGGAGCGCGCTGGAACTGTTGATATTGTTGTTGATATTCGCCCGCCATTGTGAGGATCCTATACTTTTTAGTGAGAGATTTGTACAACGTACTAAAAAATATAGGGCGGTTTTTGATTAAATAATATGCGACCTTGGTCGGCATTAATTTGGCTAAATGTCGTGAAATCGCCCTGTTTAGGGGCGATTTTAGGGAATCGTGGTGCTAATTAAACCTGTTGTTCACTAATAAGCGGTAAGCAAATGAGGATCTTAACGCCACCTAGCTCACTATGCTCAGCTTTAATAGTGCCTTTGTGTGTTTCAATCAGGCTTTTACAAATTGCAAGCCCAAGGCCTGAGCCGCCTGTTTGACGGCTTCGCGACTTATCAACGCGGTATAAACGTTCGAATATTTCAACTAACTGATTATTGGTAACGCCGGGTGGGGTATCTTCAATACTAAAAGTAATACTCTGCTCTGAGGCCATTGCTATAAATTTAATTTTGCCGGGTTTATCAGTATAAAAAGTACTGTTTGATAAAAGGTTCGTCAGTACTTGTTTAATTTTATCGATATCCCATGTGACTTTGATATCAGCAGCAAGGTGAATGTTACAAGTAAATTCAAAGCCTTTGTTTTCTACAAAAGCAGTAAAGTCTTGCTGCCAAACGGATAATACATCAGCAAGTAAATAGGGTTTTAGGTTCAGATATAGGCTATCGGAGTCAGCTTGTGCTAGTTGATGGATATCACGGATCAGTACATTGATATCGGTAAGTTTTCGATTAATGGCATCGTAAGAGGCATCTACGTCTTTGGCGATATTGTATTGCAATGCTTCAACTTGCAATTGTAGTGCTGTGAGTGGCGTGCGAATTTCATGAGACACATCGGCTAGTAAGCGGTTCTTTTTATCAACGACTTCTTGGAGTAGCTGGGCTCGCTCGCTGGCAAGTTTACGCTTTTTAAATGAGCGGTAACCAAAGCCAGATATCAATAAAATCACGCAGCTTAGGCCCAATAACGACGCTTTAAATTGCCATTCACTTTCGCTTAGTTGAGCCGCTTGAATTTGCTTATCAGCACTCAATTGGTTGATTTCTTGCTGATTTCGCATAAAAGCTACTTGGCTTTGCATCGCGGCCACGGTTAAGTCGTGCTGATTTTTACCAGTACTATCTTCAAGGGTTTGATAGCGGCTTTGCGACTCAAATGCTTGTTTATACAGTTGTAATGCAAGGTATGAGTCAGTGAGTAGCTTGTTTAAGGTAATTTGATCTTCAACATCTTGCAGTTCGTCAGCCTGTTTTAAAGCCTGCTCCGCGGTCTTAATTGCTTCAGCGTGATCATCCAGGGCTTGATTGATACGTGTTTGGGTGATCCCTAAAGCGACTAAATGGGAGCGAAAATTATAGTCAGTAGCGATTGCTAAAGCGCGGTTGATATAGGCTTGCGCTTCACTGATGTTGCCATGCTTTAAAGCAATTAACGCCATTAAATTATATGAGCGACACAGCCCAGTGTTTGAAGATGATTGCTGATAATAGCTAATCGACTTTTCTGCGTAATCTGTGGCTGTAGCAAGTTCGCCTTGTTTTAGCGCAGCATAGCCGACCTTCATGGCACTATTACCGATGTCGACTTTAGAGCCAATTTCTAAATCCAACACGTGAGACATTTTAAAATGCTTTAACGATTGGGCACTGTCGCCCATACGGCGGTAAACTTCGCCAATTTCATAAAGCGAATCGGCAATGCCTTTTTTGTCATCAAGCTTTTGATGCAAAGAAAATGATTGAGTTAAACTTGCGAGCGCCGCATTGTGATCGCCAATAATGGCTTCGATTATTCCTAGATTTAGTAATGCCGATGCATACGATTTGTCATCATCAAATTCATGTAAGATATTAACAGACTTTTGTGCCTCATTAAGGGCGGCTATGTATTTATCTTGCCAGCGTAAAATGGCTGCTAATCGCTCATAAGACTGAGCAATTAGCACTGAATCTTTTATCTGTTTGGCAATAGATAATGCATCTCGGTAGTGCTGCTCTGCTGTTAGAAAGTTACTTTTTCTACCTTGTGCGTAGCCCTGAATAAGCATTGCTCGTACTGTGATAGCCTGATTACTTTGCTTTTGTCCGTACTCCAGCAGCTGCTCTGCATAGCTCAGTGCTTGGTCATAATCACCACTGCTGACATTCATAAATGCCAGCGATTCAAGCGCTTCTTGTATGATGTTAGACTCATTGACAAGGGTTGAGTCGTTAGTTAACTGCTCAAATATTTCAGTGGCTTGGTTTGGGTTACTGTTACGTAACGATTGTGCTTCGTTTAGCTTTTCTAACGCTTGTTCAGAAGTTATTGCAAAGGCGCTGAGCGATAAACAGCTAAGGCACAAGCCAAAGCTAAGCTTTTGTAAAATAATGGAGTGTTTTTCATTTTTAATTAGGTAAAGGCAACTGCCATTTTTGTAAAATTGCTTGGTATTGACCACTTTGCTTCAATGCTTCAATCGCGTTACTTAATTGCACAGCGAGTTGTTTATCTAAATTAAGATTTGCAGCTAAATAAAGACCTGAAGGAAAGTCATCTAAGTGTAGGCTTTTATGAATGTCACTCGGATCAACCCCAGATAATACCAGTTCATTTTGCAAAGTCAGGGTGTTGGTCAGCACAAAGTCGATGCGCTCTTTTTCAAGCAATTGCCAAAGTTGATGGTAATGACTGACTAGCACCAAGTTTTTATCTTCATTAAATCCAGCTTGCTTCAAATAATGCTCACTTGAATAGCCTCGAATAGTCGCGACACGGTATTGCTGAGCTTGCTTCAAGCTAATTATTTTGTGGCTTTTGCTGGTAAGGTCAACAAGGTAAGCGTCCGAAAAATAGGTTTGTGCTAACCACTGAAAGCGGTTTTCGCGAGCTGAGTTTTTTAGTAGCGAAATCATTAACATGTTTGGATTGTTTTCGAGCTCATGAAAAGCCCGCGCCATAGGCATAATTGCGAATTCGCTAGGGATGTTTGCGTGTTCTAAGGCGGTTTTTACTACTTCAACAAGTGCACCATCGGCTTCGCCTTGTTGGTTTTTAAAATGGTAAGGAGGTAGATCTTCAGCGATAAAGGTCAGTGTTTTCGCAGCCGTTGCACAACTGATGAAACAAAGCAGGGTAGCAATCAGTAATGAGCGAAACAGCATAAAGATCCTTTATCCTTAAACAAGTAATTAACATACTAAAGAATCTTAATGAAAAGGTATAGGTTTTTAATTGGCAAGTCAGATTTAGTTGCTTTTTTTACTGCGGGGTGCACCTAGCAAGATACCTATATGGCAAACACAGACAGATAGAAAAGCACTCAAGCCCAATGCACCGCCATAGCCATGCAAGCGCGGCACAAGGTATTCAAATAACAAAGCAAACAAGATTGAAGCAATGGCTAATGTAAAAATGCCAAAGCGTTTTGGTGCACTCATGCCAATGAAAGTCCCCCCAAAAAACGCCACGCTGTAAAGTTCTACATCAACAGGGAGTAGGCTTAAAATCGCAAATGCAATGATACTGGTGGCGGCAGAGGCACGAATGCCATCAAAGCGATTATGATGCGCTAAAAAGTAAGTAGAGTAGGCGCCTAGTAAAGCGGTAATAGCAATAAACAAATCCATTAAAAGACTCCTTTTGCAAGCATGTAAAGCGCCACACTGGCAAAAGCAACACTACCAAGACGACCACCAAAACCTGCAAATAGATTCATAGTTAATACGTAAAGGCTGGCACCAATTAAAGAGATAAAGCTCAGCTCCCAGTAGCTGTTGATTAAACTCGATGAGCACATACCAGCAAAGCTGCCAGCGTAAATGGCTGCATAAGGGTGGTTACCAAAACGAGCGGGAAAAGGAATAAATGTGCCAACTAATCCGGTAACAGCGGCAGATAATACAAGGGCAACATGGGCTTGATCATGAAGTAAAAAACAGGCAAAACAGCCAGCAGAAAAGGCCAAAAACTTGACCATGAAAAACGTAATATGTGCCATTAATTGACGATACACCTCGCTTAAGTAGGTAAACGAGGTGCATTATCTCATTGATGCGTTTAGTCCTGCAACTGCGCTTTGGCGGGTATTGCTGCTACTTTGGTATGGTGGCCATACAAAGCAACAATTAAAAAGCAAACCAGAGGTACAACAAACGAAACCGCAGTGTTAAAGGCATCTATGGTTGCAGCTTGGATCAGAGGTAAAAATGCGCCCCCTAAAATTGCCATTACTAAACCTGCCGCACCCACTTTTGCATCTTCGCCGAGGCCTTCAAGTGCTGTGCCGTAAATGGTTGGAAACATCAAAGATAGACAGCTTGAAATAGCAACAAGTGCGACTACGCCCACTAAATTAACTTGGGTGGTAACAATAAAACAAAGCACGGCTGCAACTAAAGCCATAAAACGCAGTAATTTAGCGCCGCTAATAAAGCGCATTAGCCAAGTCATAATGAAACGAGATACTAAAAACACCAGCATAGAATATTGTAAGACTTGGCCGCCGGTAACTTCTGTGGTGTTAAGTGCTTCCATGGTGTAGCCAATGGTGTAGGTCCATACACAGGTTTGCGCGCCAACATTAAAAAACTGTGCCAGCACGCCAAATCGGTAGTGCTTATTTTGATACAAATGTTGAAAGGTCTTTTTAAGTTTACGCGGCTGCGTGGCGGCTTTTGTTGCTGTGGCAGGAGAGCGACTAAAAAAGATGCATAGCCATAGTAAGATTAAGCAACAGGCCATACCCACATACGGCACCATCACAGCATCGAGTTCTGCACTCACAACGGTTTTTAGTTGCGCTTCACTCATCAGGGCACGGCTTGCGCTATCAGCTTGATTTAAGTTCGGTAAAATCAACGTCGCCGCTAAAAACACACCAATATTAGTACCAACAGGGTTAAAAGCTTGTGCTAGGTTAAGTCTACGGGTGGCTGTTTGCTCGCATCCTAACTGCATGACATAGGGGTTGGCAGAGGTTTCTAAAATAGACAAGCCACCTGCAAGAATAAACAAGGCCAATAAAAAGTGGCTATAGAGCATGGTTTGGCTAGCAGGGTAAAACAATAACGCACCACAGGCGGCCATGGCTAAACCCACTAACAGCCCCGTTTTATAATTAAACCGTCTATTGATCATGGCTGCCGGTAAAGCTAAGCAAAAATATGCGCCGTAGTAACTAAACTGCACCAGTGCTGATTGCAACGCACTCATCGAAAATGTTTTGCTAAAAACTTTCACTAATGGGTCTGTCATATTCGCCGCAGTACCCCAAGCAGCAAAGCAAATTGTAAGCAGAATAAAAGGCCAAAGCATTTGGCGCGATACAATAGCGGACTGTGTTTGCATAGTTCACCAGATTAATGTGTTCATATTGTTGTGGCCGACAGTATTCACGACTATAAATAATAAATCAACCTAGTTGATTTATTATTTTGACTGGTAGATAGTACGCCAAAAAGGTCTAATAGGCCGCTAATCAAGCTTGTATCAAGAAGGATGTTATGAAGAGCAGTTTATCGCGAGCACCAAGAAGCAATAACGAGCGCGCAATCTTAAGTTTAATTAGGCAACAGCAAAGCATGCCTAAAGCACAAATAGCGAAAGCGTTAGCCTTGTCTGCTCAGGCGGCAACAGTGAATATCAACAAGCTCGAAGAAGATAAGCTATTGCTTCGTGATGCACCTGTTAAAGGCCGAGTAGGGCAACCTATTGTGCCATTTAGGCTAAATCCTGATGGCGCATTTAGTTTTGGTTTGAAAATTGGGCGACGACGCTTCGACCTGATACTCGTTGACTTACAAAGCACGCAAAGAGCATCTGTATCTGTTGAGGTGAATGAAGCATCGGTTGATGAGCTTAAATCATTCTTAGAAACATATATCCCAAAATTAATCAGTCAATTAGAACCTGAACTGCGCTCATATGTGTGTGGGCTTGGGGTCGCTATGCCGTTTGATATTTGGCAATGGCAAGCAGCTTCAGACTCAGCAACAAATACTCTTAGCCAGTGGCAAAACTTCGACTTAAAAGGTTACTTAGAAAGCCAGTTCCAGTTACCTGTTTATATTAGTAACGATAATAACGCAGCCTGCTGTGCAGAACTAAGCCTTGGTAACCCTAATAATTACAGCGATTTTTTATATGTCTATTTGGGGGCTTTTTTAGGCGGCGCTGTAGTGATTAACTACCAGCTTCTCGAAGGTAAAAGTGGCAATGCGGGTGCTATAGGCTCAATGCTAAACGCTGATCGGGAGCAGTTACTTAGCCAATGTTCATTACTATCACTGCAAAGCGAGTTTGATAAGCAGCAACTTGGTATTTCTGTGTACGAGCTAACAGACAGTCAGTTTACAGAGCATAAACCACTTGTTCAGCCTTGGCTTGAAAAAGCCGCTGAGGCTATCAGTATTGCCATGCATAACAGTTTAAGTTTATTAGATATGCAAGCGGTGATTATTGATTCGCCACTACCGAGTAAAGCGCTTGAACAGCTTAAGCAGTTATCAATTGCAGCATTTGCACGTTTAGATAGTCGTGGATTACGTAGCTGTGAAGTGAGTTTAGGCGTGTGCGGGGAAAAAGCGCAGTCGATAGGATCTGCTCAACTTGCGCTTAGTCATCATTACTTTTAAGCAGGAGTGAGTGCCTCACTCCTGCTTAATTCATTACTTCTGATATTGCTTGAACCACGCAAGCGTGTATTCAATTTTCGAAATCATACGTGATGGACGACCCGCAATACCATGTGGTGAGCCCGGTACGCGAATAAGTACGGTATCGACCTTTTGCAGTTTTAATGCTTGATAGAACTGCTCTGATTCTGAAATCGGCGTACGGCGGTCTTCTTCACCTGTCATGATCAATGATGGCGTGGTTACGTTACCCACTAATGAAAGCGGCGAACGTTTCCAGTAGTGCTCAACATTATCCCATGGCATACCAGGGAACTGGTTACGAATTTGACCAATGTAGCTGTCGGCAGTCAGTGTTTTACTTAACCAATTGATCACCGGCTTGGTAATTGCTGCAGCGTTGAAGCGGTTTGTTAAACCAACCGCATAAGCCGTTGCAATACCACCTGCTGAACCACCAGCAATAAACAAGTTATCTTTATCGATAAAGCCTTTAGCAATCATCGCATCAACCGCTGAGTTATGATCAGCAAAGTCTTCTTCAGAGCTGTATTTACCATCTAGCAGTAATGCAAAGTCTTTACCGTAACTTGTTGAACCACGGTAATTCACATACACAACCACATAACCTTCGGTTGCATAACGCTGTAATTCAGCAGTAAAGCTTGGACCATAGGCTAGGTGTGGGCCACCGTGAATTTCAACCATTAATGGGTATTGCTTGTTTTCATCAAAATCAGGCGGCGTGATGTACCAACCTTGAATGGCTTGGCCGTCAAACTGCGACTTAACATTCAGCTCGTGCACTTTACCAAGCTTTTTATGGCCTAATACATCTTCATTTAATGAAGTCAGTGTTTTACTTTTACCCTTGTATAGGTAGCCTAAATCAGCTGGGCGGTATTCATTGCCTGTGGTGTAAGCAATCGCGCCATTATTGGCCATGCTAAAACTACCACTGACATACGGGCGACCAATAGAAGTGCCCGACACGGTATCAGTTAAATCAGTGACCTTACCGCGGCTTGTTACTTTAGCGAGCTTACGCTTACCAAAATCATCGTATTGAATAACAAAGTCGCCATCGCCTGACCATTTATAATCAGCCACAGAGCGATCTAGCTTTTCAGTAATATGCTTGACTGATTTGTTATCTAGATCAAGTAACGACAAGGTTGAGTTGATATAAGGCACAGGGGCGTTATCACGAGCAATGAAGGCAAGTTCATCACCGTCTTTAGCGTAATGCGGGTTACTTTCTCTACCTGGTAAATCAGTTAGTTGCGTAAGCTCACCTGATTTTACATTGATTTCATAAAGGTCAGACTCTGTTGTACGGTATTCCCAATCAGTATTGCGATCAGCAGAGAAAGCAAGTTTGCTATTGTTCGCGTTCCAAGCCAGTGGACCATAGTGCTGGAAATCACCTGAGGTTAGCTGACGCGGCGTGCCACCCGAAACGGGGATAACGAAAACGTGACGATATGAAGGTTCTAAGAAACCTGCACCATCAGCTTGATAACGCGCTTTCTCAATAACCTTAACAGGTTTTGACCACTCAGCACCTTTTGGTTTTTTTGGCAGCTTTACAGATTTTGCGAACGCAGATTTACCTTCAGGAATACTCATCGTAAACGCAATTTGCTCTGAGTCATTCGACCACGTTAAGTTGCCGACTGATTTTGGTAGTTGCGTTAAAAGTGCTTGTTTGTCTTGCGCTAACCAATAAACGTGAAGCTGATTTGAGCCGCTTGAGTTGCTGGTAAAGGCAATTTTTTGGCTATCTGGAGACCAGGTTGGTTGACTGTAGTTATGCTCATCAGAAAACAGTGGCGTGTGTTGACCAGACTTTAAATCGTACAGCCAAAAGCTACGTTTGTTGCCATCTTTCATGATGTCGTAGCCGCTGCGAACATAAACGA
The DNA here is from genome assembly GCF_002964825.1 of Pseudoalteromonas sp. T1lg122. Lineage (NCBI taxonomy): Bacteria > Pseudomonadati > Pseudomonadota > Gammaproteobacteria > Alteromonadales > Pseudoalteromonadaceae > Pseudoalteromonas > Pseudoalteromonas sp. T1lg122. Next base: position 321,392 of record NZ_PQCG01000032.1, on the reverse strand, counting down.
TTTTTTTACCGTCTGGGCTTATTTGTGGGTCGCCTGCGTATTCAAGTTGAAAAATATCTTCAGAGACAAACTTGTCGCTAGCATATACCTGAGCAGTCGTTGCTGCGCACAGCAAACTAGCTCCAATAAGGATTGTTTTTTTTAATTGCATGGAATGGTCTTTTTTTAGCCGTAAAATTTTATCCTAAAAGCAGACCATTTACTGCGCAAGCACATTGAGACCAAAATGCCGTAACGAGAGTTAAATTGACTCAAACTCGATTTATGCTTGCTAGTACCTGATTTTAAAGGCTTAGGCAAACTTAAAATAGTCATCCCAACGACTATCTAAGCGCTGTTTGGCCTTAGCTAAATCAACCGCCGAATAAAGATCATTTTGCAGATTAACTAGCTCAAGCTTGACGAGTTTGTCTAAAGCATCATCAATTTCAAAGTCGAGCTGGCAATTATGTTGCTCGTTAAACCACTGTTCAATTTGACTATCTAATTGCTGTGCAGTCATCGCAGACTCGCTTTTTAGTAAAAAGGTGTAGGCGAGCAGCGCCTCTTTTACATCTTCTTCTTCAGCTGCGTCGACTAGGGTATGAAAAACCCCCGCATTGTTATCGAGGTTTTTAAAATATAAGTTGTCGGCCAGTGCTTTCATAAAACGAATTTTACGGTTTTTAAACTTGCTCCACTCTTTGAAAATAAAGCTACCAAACACCCCCATGCCGACTGCAAAGGTAATAAAGTGCTGCTGACTCATATGCACTTCTTCACTGCGCCAACCACCCCAAAAGGCAATCATGGCAATCAGGAGTAAAATTGACGCACCTAATTTTGTTACCAATACCACAGCACCACCAATCAGTGCTGATGAACCAATAATCAGTTTATCTATTGGACGCATTTTTACTTCGCTATTCGGAAACAGCATTTCTAAATCGGCCTTTGGCACATTCTGGAATAATTTGACGATGGTTGAGTTTGGCTCAAAGCCCACTGGCATTTTGCCTTTTTCTAAAAAGTACTGCTCGTCTTTAAAGCGGATGAATATGGCAACACGATCATAGTTAGTAAATTGAATCTGCTTTTTCTTAAGGCCCCAAAAGCTGCGTAGCGTCTCGGTTTTTTGCGATTCGCCGCGACGGTAAAAGACCACTTCTGCAAAGTCATCAAACTCAACGGCTAAACGCACTTTAAATAAAGACTCTTCATTGAGCGCATCTTGTAAGTCTTGATTGGTAATGGTTTCAAAATTGGCAGCATTGAGTACGGTGGCAAAATCTTTTGCGAAGGCTGACTGGTAGCTGGCACGTTGCTCGTTAGTAATCGGTGATAGAGTGCGGGTGTCGCTATTTGGGTCAAATGGCGCATAGTTGTTTTTTAATGACTCCAGCAGCTCGTGATATTGATAATGAGTCACGCTTTGCAAAAGTGTAGCAAACTCCAAAAACGAACCTGATTGCGGCTCACCTAAATAGGCTTGGCAAAGGTTGATGATGTCGTGTTTTCGAAATGGAATAAATCGTGCGTCGCTCATTGATTCTTGCTGTGTCATTTAAATTGTCAGCGATGATAAAAAAAACACAGCAGAATTGCGACCGTTAGTGGCAAATAGCATGAACTTAGACTTTTTTACTGACTAAAACGGCTTATTTTTAGACTTTTTACTCCAGTAAAAACGCTGGTTTTTGCCCTTTAAAGCGGCTTTATCATGCACTTTTAAATTTGCTTTGCTAATGTTTAAGTCATTGCAGTATGTTGTCGTGATTAGTTATGAATAAACAGTCTTCTCCTCCAGAAATAAAGGCTGAGTTAAACTCAGTGCCACTCATAATAAAGCAGTTCTTTATTAGTTTTTTTATTGTCTTTTTGTTGCTGATAGTGATCACCTATCTGTATTACTTTAATCGACTCGAAAATGATATCTACTTAAATGGTGTGCTAAGTGATGCCATCAATTTGCTTATTTTGATTTGTATTTTTGCCTTTGTGCAAACCTCAGTGGTTGCTAAGCGCAGTTACTTATTTTTAAGTGTGGGTATCTTCCTTTGGAGCGTTGGGCTGACTTTTGATTTTTTAGACGAGCTGGTATTTCAACCAATTTGGGTTGGTATTTATATCGAAGATATTACCCGCACCTTAGGGATGCTAGTAACGGGGTTTGGTCTTTATCTTGCCCTGACTGATTTAGCGAAAACCCGCGAGCAGCTTGAAGAAGAGCTAAAAACAGATGTATTAACAAAGGCGTACAACCGTCGTTATTTTTATCATTATGTGCAGCAAAACCAAGATAAGCCGCACAGTATAGTGATTGCAGATATTGATCACTTTAAAGCGATTAATGATGAATATGGCCATGATGTTGGCGATCAGGTATTGATAGATTTTGTATATCAATGTCATCAAGCGTTAGATGAAAGCATTCTATTTGCGCGAATTGGTGGTGAAGAGTTTGCACTGTATGTTGCCACCGACGACGCTGATAAGTTACGTACTACCTGTGAGCAACTGCTAAGCCTTGCCAATAATGTGATGGTGACACCGAGTAAAACGCTCAGCGTGAGTGTTGGTTCGGCGATAAAACGCGCCACAGAGACATTTAGCAACACCATGAAACGTGCCGACCAAGCGCTTTATTTGGCAAAAAACCAAGGCCGTAGCCGTTATATTCATAAACCGTAAGGGACGGTTAAGGGTTTTTGTTGTAACCTATATCGCAACAAAAATCCAAGGGATGAATAATGGCAATTGCTAAAAAGATAAAGCAAAAAACACGGCAGTTTATCGACTCTAAACATATGCTTAAATCGATTACGGTGGCATCATTTTTAGAGTCAACCATCGTGCCCATCCCCCTTGAAGCTGTGCTTATACCGTTAATGCAAGCACGCCGCGAAAAGCTCTGGTTAATTGCATTAATGGCGACCATTGGCTGTATTATCGGTGCTATTTTTGGCTATGCCCTCGGCTATTATCTGTTTGATGTAGTGGGGGACTGGGTGATTAATACCTTCTCGAACCCTGAGCAATTCGAGCAAGTTAAACAAAACATGCAAGCACAAGGCTTTTGGTTTGTATTGACGCTCGGTATTGTGCCCATTCCATTTCAAATTGCCATGCTGGCCGCTGGGGCAACTAAGTATTCAATTTTTCTCTTTTTGCTGGCTACGGTCATTGCTCGCTCAATTCGGTACTTTGCCCTTGCTGCCGTTGTTTATTACGCGGGTAATCAGGCTGAGCGAATTATTCAAAAGCACAAAACCAAAGCCTTAGTGGCTATTTCTGTGTTAGTACTGCTTCTTTGGTGGCTCAGTACACTCATTTAATACACTCATTTAACAAATAAAAAATACTGATTATGGTTATCCTGTCTATACTTTGAATTAAGGAAAGCGCTTAATAAAAACAACAGGATGACCCATGAATACCCTAGTGGCTGCACTACCTATTTTGGTGCTGATCTGGATGATGGTAAAACGCAGCCCCATCGCTTCTTATATTGCCTTACCCATAACAGCGCTACTCGCAGCCTTATTGCAACTGTTTTACTTTCAAGCTGATTTAAGGCTGTTGCTTGCTAATTCGTTTGCTGGTGTGTTGTCAGTCATGACCCCCATTTCGATTATTGCTGGGGCTATTTTACTTAACCGCATGTTGGCAATATCAGGGGCCGAAACCACGATTAAACACTGGCTCGAATCTATTAGCAGTAATCAGGTTGCGCAATTGATGATCATAGGTTGGGCATTTGCATTTATGCTCGAAGGCGCATCGGGCTTTGGCACGCCAGCGGCTATTGCTGCGCCTATTTTAGTCGGGCTTGGTTTCTCGCCTTTTAAAGTGATTGTTTTCACTCTTATTTTAAACTCAATTCCCGTTTCTTTTGGGGCTGTTGGCACACCAACATGGTTTGGTTTTTCGGCGCTACAGTTAGATGACCAGCAAGTGCTGGCTATCTCAAAATGGACGGCACTGTGCCATGTTATTGCTGCTTTGGTTATTCCTATGATTGCGCTGTGTCTTGTGCTGCCACTAAAAAAGGTGCGTCAAAATAGCGTATTCATTTATCTAAGCGTGTTTTCATGTGTCTTGCCTTATTGGTTGTTTGCTCAGTGGAACTATGAGTTTCCATCACTGATTGGTGGGGCGGTGGGGCTATTAGTCACTATTTATTTGGCAAGCCGGGGAGTGGGTTTAGATAAATCAGCTGCAAATACACAAAGCTCGAAAAACAAGGCTGAGTTCACACCTAAAACGCTGTTTGTAGCGTTATTCCCGCTATTACTCTTGATTGTTGTGCTGGTCATAACCCGTATTCATCAGCTAGGTATTAAAGCACTGCTTAACGACGAAACGCTCTGGCTGAGTGTCAATTTGGGCTTTGCGCAATTTGAATTAAGTAAAGCGCTGATCTTATCTTTACATGAGATATTCGGCACCTCAGTGGGGTGGTCATATAAAACCTTGTTTGTTCCAGCGCTGATCCCGTTTGTATTGGTGGTGTTGATCTGCGTGCCGTTACTTAATATGAGTAAGCCACAAGTAAAGAAAATGTGCTCAGACACCTTAGGCCGTATTGCTATGCCATGTATTGCTTTAATCGGTGCATTGGTGATGGTGAATGTTTTAATGCAAGGCGGCCATAATGCGCCCATATTTTATATGGCGAGTACCTTTGCTGATTTAAGCGGTGAGCACTGGGTGTTATTTGCCTCGTACTTGGGGGCACTCGGCACTTTCTTTTCAGGCTCGGCAACGGTGTCTAATCTTACCTTTGGCGGTATTCAATATGGTATTGCAGAGCAAGTGGGCTTATCAGAAACTTTAGTGCTTGCGTTGCAATCAACGGGAGCGGCGATGGGTAATATGATCTGCATTAGCAATATTATTGCTGTAGCCAGTATTGTTGGAGTGAATAATCAAGAAGGGCCCGTGCTTAAGAAAACCTTTTTGCCGATGCTGATTTACGGTGCAATTGTAGGATGTTTTAGTTATCTATTTTACTGATTAAATATGTGCAGATAAAAAAGGTGCCCAGGTAAACCGAGCACCTTTACGGAGTAATTTATTGAATGGCTTTTTTTACTTCGCGCCAGTCAATAATCTTAAAGTTTTGCGGTGCTTGTGGCATACGGTTGTAACCATCTTGCACAATTAGCACCCCTTCAGGGTAGCCCGGTAGTGCAGCCGGCGTTACCGTTAGGCCATCGGTTTCTGATACGCCATCTATTGCTAACTCTAGGTTATTACTGATTGCAAACTTACCCGCAAACTCAAGGCTAGGGGTATTGCCATCAATAATTTTATAAAGCACATAGCTGTAATCACCTTGGCTAGAAACCACTAAATATCGAGCATCTTTTGCGTGGTAGATTTCCATGCCTTCTACATCATCAACGAGCATATCGTTCACGGTTTGTAGCATTACAGGTTTATTTCCTGCTGTTGGCTCAGCGCCAATAAACCAAATACCTTCGTCTTCTTCACCTAAAAATAGCTGTGCGCTTTTATCATCGGCACTACAACCTTCTGGTTGGCTAGGAACACTAAATTCGCGTACTAGCTGTGCTGATACGCTCTCATTATCACCAGTTAGTTTGTATTGCTGAAACAGGCCTGATTTATCATTCATAAACACATAGTTGCCTGTATTTGATGAATACATACACATACCGTAAATTTCGTTTAAAGTCGTTGGTAACTCAGCAAGATATTGCACTTGATTGTGAGTATCGACACTGTAAACACTGATACTGTTATGAGTACGATTACTTGCGGTGATCCACGTATTGCTTGCGTTGTTGATACTTGCATGTTGGCGCACATCAACATTATTTAAACGGCCTGTTTCTAGCGCTTGTAGCTCTTTGCCTGCAAGGTCATACACCATTAAACCGCGGCGTTTGTCGGTACCTAAGATCAAGCTTTTTGCTGCATTGTGAGGGTTTACCCAAATAGCAGGGTCATCGGCAGCATCACCAAAAGCACGTACCGCATCGCTTTGCGCTTGTGCATTGATATAAGTAACAGCCGCTGTTTTAGCGCTATTTTGCTGCTTGGCTTGTGCTTTAATTTGCCCCTCGATTTGACCTTTTAGGTAATGACCTGATTCATCATCGTATAGCACAATATCAGCTTGATTATTGTTAAAGCGCACTGCGGCAGATTCAATTGCTAGTTCTCCTGCAAATTGCCAGCTACTAAAACGCTTTGTGTTATTTTCGTAGCGATGTAATTGGTTATCTTCAGAGGTGGTAAACCATAAGCTGCCATCATTTGTTGTGCTTAAGCCGCCAACTTCAGGTGCTAAGCTGCCAAATGGCGACATCATAGCAAGGGGCTTTTTATCAGCGCGCGATTCAGCGTCGGCGTTAATTTGCCAAATACCCACTTCGCCTTCGCTTAGGTAAAGGGTTTTACTGTTATCATCAACCGCACAGCCCGATGTTTCACTCACACCGGCAAACTCGCGTAATTCAAGGTTTAACGCGCGCTTATTTGCCATATCAAACACCAGTGTTTCGCGGATAAGACCACGAGCGTCTGCCACAAATGCCGACACAGCCTGAGTGGTCGGGTTGGCAAATAAGCACACTGCCTCAGGCTTTGCTTTTGGTGGGCTAATACGGCTAATTTCAGTTAACTGCCATTTAGCTGCTTTTTGTAAGCTAAAAATCACCGCTTGGTCGGCTTCGTTGTCGATGCTAGCAACAAGGTAACTGTTTTTGTTGATAGCCTTAACAGATAACGCTTCGAAGTTACCTTTTTGTAATGCGTGCTGTTTACCTGTGGCATCAATAAGTTGCAGACCTTGGCTTTGTGAGCTTAAGAGCCAAGCGTCATCAGCAAGGGCTGCTGCTTGTGAGCCTTGCATATTTTCAGTTGTGCCAAAGGCTGTTAATTGGTTTTTACTTGGTGCCTCGGTTGCCGTTGTTTGGCTACACGCTGCTAGGGTGCTTAGTATCACTGCACTGGCAACAAGATTAAGTGGTTTTTTAAAATTCATGGGATCCCCAAATATACAACAAGGCAGCAATTCGCTGCCTTAATAACTCTTTTGTGTATTAAAACGCGTAGCGCAGCATTAACTGAATAACAGGGCCTGCTTCTTCAGACTCTAATTCATACTCGTCAAAGTCGCGGTTGATTTGGTCATCAACCGTGTCGAACTTGTTAAAGGTTTCGTCTTTACTTGCATCTAATAGGTTTGAGCCCACTAAACGAAGCGTGACGTCTTGCCAGCGTTTTTCTACGAATACTTCAAGGTCCGCGCCATAGTGTGTGGTCACTTCTTCACCCACGATACGGCCATAGGCATCACCTTGTTTACGGTAAGTTGCACCGAACGAAGCGCCTAAATCAGGTAGGTCTTGAATAAAACCCACGTTAAACACATAGTCAGATTGGTCGTTGAATTTACGACTACCGAAAGTGTCATCTACTTCTGAATCAAGCCATGAGTAGTTAAAGAATACCCCGGTGTTTGGCATGCTAATGGCGCTTAGCGGCGTTGATAAATCAAGCTCGATACCTTTTACATTGCCATCACCGGTGTTACGCGGTTGCAAAATGTAAGTACCATCACCTTCTGAGCCTTGTTGGCCTGTATTAGCTATTTCGATAAGGTCAGTGACATCACGGTAGAACACGTTGAGTCCTACTACGCCGCTTTTACCTAAGCGATACTCATAGCCTAAGTCCATACCCCACGATGATTCTGGTTGTAAGTCTGGGTTACCTAAAAAGTCGTTATCGCCTAATTCTTTTTCAAGTAGAGCTGGGGTGATGTAATCAAAATCAGGGCGACGTAAGCTACGTGCAACCGAGGCACTAACACGGCCATTTTCAGAGACGTTGTAGCGTAAATGTGCCGATGGTAAGAAGAAGTCATAATCGCTTTTAGCGCTCACACCTTCTACTTTGTCAGTAATGGTTGAATCAGTTGTTTCGTAGCGCACACCTAACTCCCACGAGAAGTCTTGGTCTTCGTGCTTCACTAGTGCAAATACATCTAGGCGGTCTTCTTCGAGTTTATTTACGCCACCGGCGGCTGCTTCAAACTCGTTGTTAAAGCCTGCCAGTGACATTGGTGTTTGGTTAAACTGATCCCAGCTTGTAAAGCTTTGTTCGCTTTCACCTTCGGCTTGATAAACCGCAGTATCGCGCTCTTTACCTTGTACAAAGGCACCGAATTGAATCGTTTTGTTCTCGCCTGCAAATAAGCTATGTTGCCATTGTAATGACCATTCTTTGTCATCAAGGTCTACAGTTTCTTCTTCTTCCTCAAACACCATAGGTAGCTCAGAGGTATCAATTTCTACTTCTTGCTCGTAAACAGACTCTTCAAAGCTTGCAAAACCAAGCTTAAATTTACTTGTGCCACCAAAAAGGGGTAACTCATAACCCGAGTTGATGTTGTAGTTGGTTTGATCAATGTAAGACACATTGGCGTTGTCGGTTTCAAGGTTACCGCCTTCAACAATTGAGTTATTGATTGCTGTTGGGTCGTCATATTCAAATGAACGCTCATCTTCAGTACGGTCGGTATCAACCCAAATTGCGCTGATATCAAACTTGCTGCCATTATCAAAAGCAATTTCGTAGCTGGCATTTAGTGAGGTGTCGTCACCATCGCGGGTGTCTGTTTGGTCTTCACGGTTATCGAATTCTTCGCTTTTGTAATTGGCGTTATTCTCTGGGCTGTCGCCATAGCGTAGGCTTGATTTTTGTTTTGGGTTATAACGGCCTTGTAAGTTAGCGCCAAGTAATAAACGGCCGCCAGCAAACTCAGTGCCGTAAACACCGGCAAAGCTTTCTTTTAATTCGCCATCATCATAACGCAGGCCACCCGCACGAAGGTAACCACCATCTAGGCTGTAACCGTCACGCAATACAATGTTTAGCGTACCGGCAATGGCATCGGCAGAGCGGTTTGCACTTGAAGCACGAATAATTTCTACACGCTCAATTAGCTCAGCAGGAATACGGTCAACAAAGAATGAGCGGTCAGCGCCTGCACCAGGTACTTCTTCACCGTTAATAAGAACCTTTGTGTAAGCCGGGCTTAAGCCACGCATACGCGCGCCATCAGACTCTAAAACATCCGATAAAAACGTCACACTCGGTACGCGTTTTAATGCATCACCAGCAGTAAGTGGTTCAAAACGTTGAAAGTACTCTTGTGAGTATTCAAGCGTCGGTGCCAGCTCTTGTGAGCGGTTGCGATAACCGATTTCGCCATAGACAACAAGCTCTTCAGAGACTTTTACTTTTTTCTCATCACTGTTTTGTTCGTCTTGTGCGTAAGCGGCAAATTGGCATAAGGCGAGGGCGCTTACTAACGCCTTCGTTTTAAATTGTTTCATGGGGTTGCTCCTGGTTGTCCTTGGTTTGACGAGCAAAGTACGCAGCTTAAATGACGCAAATGTGACAGAAAATCGTTAACAGCCTGTAAAAACAAGTGATTAGCGGATTTTAAAAGTACTTTTGAGCTGCAATAACCCCATCTTGTTAAGGTAAATACAGTGCTTAAGGGGTTTAACAAGGTTTGACTGTCGTTTTGCTGTCACATCATTGAGCTAATATGACCCTGCTGCTTTAAACGCTAACGAGTTAGCATGGCAGCGTGAATTATTGTTAGGTACTGAGAATGCGATATAACCCTTTTACTCATCATCGATTTTTAACCAATGCCGTTATTGCTCTGTTTGTAATTGCGTTTTTGCTAAGCGCGCAAGCAGGAGAATTAAAGCCTTTTGCTGATATCGCATGGTTAGATATTTTAGGCGAGGGTGGCATTGTGCTTATGACACTTACTTGGATAGCTGCGCTGCTTATTTCGAGGCCGCCCGGCAAAGTCACCAGCTTTTTAGTGCTTGGGCTTGGGCTTTTTATGTTTTCAGCTTCCCTTGATTTATTTGATGAGTGGTTACATCAACCAACCAATACTTGGCTTACTTGGATAGAATCATTGCCTGCGCCGATAGGCATGATTTTCACAAGCCTTGGGCTGTATCAATGGCATCAAGAGCAATACGTACTGAATAGGCAATTAAAACGCCGTGAAGCCCAGCATCGGGAGCATGAGTTAGTGTGTTCAATAACAGGACTTTACAAGGCTGATTACTTACAAGCAGTGCTAAAAGAGCAATTAAGTGAGCCACAGCCTCTGCAACTGGCCGCTATTGATATTCGTGGTTTTGCTGATTTTAACGCTGAATTTGGCTTTATCGAAGGCGACCGCTTACTAGGTGAAGTAAGCGAGCTTTTATTGATGAATTGCCGTCTTAGCGATGTGGTGTGCCGCTATGCAGGAGACTGCTTTATGGTGCTAATGCCAAACACCAGCGCAGTACAAGCGAAAGAGCTGGTGGCGCAAATTACCTCGGCGCTGAGTCATTGTGCTTTTAAGGTCGAAGGTGCAAAACACGCAAAGTTTCAAGATGTAACAGCGGCCTTAGTTGGCAGTATACAAGGCGATACACCACAAAGTTTAAGCTCGCGTTTACACGCTAAGTTACAACAACAAAAACAACAAAGAGTCAGCCATTGTGAAGCCGTATCTTAATCAAGATGACAAATACCTCACCGCACAGGGACTGATCACCACGCTGGTGGAGCTGGCCTTAAGTCGCGGCATTGCACTGCATAAGTTACTCAGAGGCACAGGGGTGTTTGAGCAAGACTTAATGAGTGTGCAGCATCAGTTTAGTATTTCGCAGCAAGTACGCTTATTGACGCAGTTTAAGCAGTTGATGAAATCTGCCGACAGCGGCTTTTTATTAGGCAGTCAGCTGGCGAACGATACCTCTGTTGCTGCTCAAGGCGTGCTACATGCAGCGCACATCGGCCAAGCTTTAAAGCAGTTACACAATTTGCGCATGCAACTAGCTCCTTTGTTATTTAGTTATAGTTATGTACATAACGAGCAGTATTACATTGTGCTGCAAAATGCAGTGGGCTTGGATGATGAAATAAGCCAGTACGTTATGGAAATTTACAGCGCTGCGTTTTATCAAGTTATTAAAAAAGTGGCGGGTGAGCGAGTCCCTTGTCAGTTTGAGTTTGCCTATAAACGCGCCAGACATAGCCAAGAATACGAGCAGCATTTGGGCCTTAAAGTCGCTTTTGAAAAACCTATAACCCGCTGGGTATTAAATAAACACGCGCTTAGGCTGACTAACCCCGCGTTTAGTAGTTTTAGGTTCTCACAAATTAACTCGCAACTAGCGGCATTAAATTCTGCAAATAGCACTTTTGTGGAAGCCGTAAGCCGATTAATTTATCAAAATCCAGCGTTAAATTTAGACCAAGTCGCCAGCCAATTTGCCATGAGCCCTGCAACCTTCAAGCGCAAACTAAAAGCTCATGGCGTACGTTTTTCTACCTTGTATGATGAGCAAAGTAAGCGCAAAGCGATTTACCTACTTGCCATGCGCGAGCAATGCAATGAGCAAGTCGCCATGCGCTTATCATTTTATGATATTGCTAATTTCAGACGAGCATTCAAACGCTGGACAGGGCTTACGCCAAGTCAATTGAAGGGGTAAGAGAGCCCATGCTATTGCATGGGCTATGCGTGTTATTCACCAATAGGTGTGATGTCATTTTCATCTAAAATGCCATCATTATCAGCATCATCATCAGCCGTTAGACCAGACTCTAAAATTGCTTGTTCAGTTACATTAGGCAAAAAGAAGTTGGGTTTGCCGTCATGATCTGTATCAATACTGGCAATTGCTTGACCAGAAAAGTCATCCCTTTGAGCTTTAAGAGTTGCATGTAACGTGAGTAAAGGTAATTTATCCGCTTCAGCATTAACTGAAAGGTTGATTAGCTGGTTTACAGATTCATCATCACCTAATTGTGCGTACACAGCCACAAGGGTTTCTAGGTTATCCTGAATTACTTTATCTGATTGAGTTAATACATAAGCTTTTGCTTTGTCGATAGATGTTGTCAGTGCTGAAATTGTATTTGTATATACTTCAGTATATTGCTGGTTATTTGCTTGAAAACGAGACAGTGCCGTTATAAGTGTATATTGTTCAAAAGCCCCAGTGGTAAGCAACTCATTACTTAAAGCAGACTCAAAAACTGACTCTAATAAAGCAGTATAGTCTTCAATATCTATATTTTCTTTTTCGCTATCAATAATGGCTAAGCTGGTCTCTAACCACGAAACAGCTGTGTCTAATAAGCCGGCTCTCACTAAATAACCAAGTACCTTCAAGCGTTTTTCTGCTTGTTCATGTTTATTACTTAATAAGCTAATTTGTGTATCCAGTTTTGAAGCGAGACTACTTATACCTTCGTTGTTTTCAATAAAACCATACGTTGCAATAAGATACGTTAAAGCACTGATACTGCTATTTGTTGAAAAGTTGTTTTGATTTTCTAAAAAGTACTCATCAAGCATTGCGGCGCAACTTGTTGCGTAAAGTTTTGCTTTTTCAGGGCTGTTTAGGTTAAGGGCTAACTGAACTAAGCCACCACATCCAAATTGACCCATAATGTAATATTCAGATACAGATAAAACATATTCAGGCGATGCTAGGATGCTTTGGGCATAATCAGTGACTTCTAATGCGAGTTCATTTTCGCCACGAGTTTGTAAAATGGCTGCAGCACCTGGCTGTGCAGATGCATTTGTTAAGGTTTGATAAAAACTTTTAGCATTGGTAGTTTCACCTTCCATAAAGTAGCTCTTAGCGTTACTGACCGCGTCAGATAAAGTTTGCCCTGCTTGCAATTTATTTGCGATTTCATACGCATAAGAGTATTCAAGCGCGTCATCTTTATCGGCCTGCTTAGTCAGCAATTGATAGGCTGGGTTATTTACCAGCTCCACATCATAGAGGGCTTTAATCGTTGCGGTAAGTGCTTCAAGTGGATAAGTATAGGTTGCGAGGGTTGCTTCTGCGTAAGGGCTTGCTGAAAAACTATAGCTATTATCAAAGCCAACTACACCATAGTATGACAATGACAAATTTGTATAATATTTAGCAGATTCAGTATCATTGAGTCTTAAATAATAGTCTGCAGCCCAACTCATGTACAATGCACGCATACGCTCTGTGCTTTGGCCTTTGTAATCTCCTGACGGTTGAGTATAAGACCCAATATTTTCGGCAAGATCTGCCATGGTTTTTATTACAGCAAGGCCTGCATTTCTAACTGCTTCGGTATGGCTCGTACTATATTGTTCTACAGAAGCGAGTGCTGTTTTTTTTACCGCTGAAACAAATCTAGCGTAAGTTGTATTGTAGTCTTCAGTCCATACCTTATTGGCGTAAAGCGAAATAGTATCTAATATGGCTTGTGCGTGTTCAGTTTGACCAGCGCTATTGTATTGATCTGAAATAGTTAGATAAAAGCTCGGATCGCTACTGCTAATGTTTTCTAACCCTTTTTCAGCAATATATTGATTGTATGTCGTAAAAGCTAATTCTCTGTACTCAATAGCTGCATCACTTTGTTGTAATTCATCTAATTTAGCTGCTGCATCAAGATATGCCGATGCTTTTTCATGAGACGTTGTGATTTTTTCAAAATGTAAATGAGCCTTGTCAGTAAAACCAGCAATTAAATAACCCACAGCTAATTGTGCATTTACTTCATTTAAGTAATTGTCGTCATTAATTTCACTACCGATTGCCTCTGCTTGCTTTAGGTGTGATTTATGTGAGCTGTAGTAAAAATTGCGTTTATCTTCATTTGTCACATATGAAGGTGTTAGTTCAATAGTAGCTGTAATCGCTTCGCTTATTTTGTTATCGGTGAAAGCGATTTCAAAACTGTCGTTTATTTCTGAGAGTGTTTCTGCCTCATAAGTAAACTGACCTGTGTCGCTATCTAGCTGCAATGTGCCATTAGCGGGTGCTGTTACTAACTCAACAGTAATTACGTCTCCATCAGCATCATTAAATACTAATGAACCTTGTGTTGTCGTTGACGTTGTCACCGTCACTGTTTGACTAACTAATACAGGAGCGTCATTTACATTATTGATTGTGAAGGTTAAAACAGCATCCGTATTTAAGTTACCATCACTGGCTGTGACCGTCACTGTGTCTTGACCAGCAAAGTCAGCGTTTGGGGTATAAGTGAAACTGCCATTGGCATTAAGAGCAAATAAACCATGGCTTGCAGCAGATGCGAGTGTGAAGCTTAATGAGTCATCGTCAGTTGCCTCAAGTTGACCTGAGAATGTTGTATCTTCCTCTAATGTAAATGCTGTGCTGCTTGTAAATTCTGGCGCTTTGTTACTCTGCGAACCGCCACAGCCTGCTAAAGCGAGCGCAATAACTAGCGGTGCGTATTTGATCTTATTATTCATCTTATATCCCGTGTTAATCATATAATATTAAAAACGGAACGGATTTTATCACTCAAACAAAAATAATAATAGATCTCATTTGCATTTGTCTGTTGTATTTTTTGGAATTACAGCTAACTAAGAATTGATAATTATGTGGATGAGAGCGTCGTCACTCTCATCCATTTTTTTAAAGTATTTCTAAGAAGGCGACAAGCGCTTCGCGCTCATGCTTTTCTAACTCTAACTTATGGAGTAAGTCAGTGGTTGTAGGGAAGTTTGGGTCGTCTTTATACTTTCCCTTAGGCGTTGGTCTTGCACCGCCAGCATTATAAAAGTTAACAACACCAGCTAGTCCTTGAAATAAGCCAGTATGCATCCAAGGGGTACTTTGCTTTAAAGCAAGCAAAGAAGGTGTTCTAAACTTGCCAATATCAGCTGGGTCATGGGTGGCATCAAAACGTCCTAAATCTTGAAGTTTTCGACCATAAAAATGCAGCCCCGTAACATGAAATTCATTGTCACTGAGTAAAGCACCTTCATGACAAGTCATACATTTTGCTTTGGTTCTAAATAAATGTAAGCCTTCAAGTTGTTGATCGTTTAAAAGTGCAACAGCTTCACTTGGATTGGTTTGCGCTTTATCGATAAACCGCGTGAATAATGACTCTGGAATATCAAACGTGCGTTCAAAGGCAACAATGGCTATTGCCATTTGCTCTTTGCTCATTGTTTGATTACCAAATGCTGCGAAAATAGGGACTCGGTAATCTGCAGCAGCGTTTACTTTGTCAAGCGATTGCTGAATAGATGAGTCCATTTCTTTGGGGTTTTCGATAGGCATTAAAGCTTGCTCTGTCGCTGTTTTAGCTCGGCCATCCCAAAAAAATGTTTGCCAATGATCAATGCCAATAATAGCTTGGGTATTACGAGTACCGACTTGGCCATCAATACCAACAGCTAGTTTACGCCGATCTGTAAACGCTAAACGAGACTCATGACAGCTTGCGCAGCTTACCGTGTTATCTCGTGACAAACGGGTATCGTTAAATAGCTTTTCACCTAACGCAATGATCTCATCACTTTGGTTAAAAGGTTTGGCTTTTAACGGTTTCAGTGGCGCAGCAGGGGTCTCTTTAGCTGTCATTATTGCTGGCCATTGACTTTGCTCCATAGAATAAAGTTCTCGCAGAATTGTGTCTGCATGAACTACGGAAGCAAAGAGAAAACAAGCGACTGAAATAAACCCTTTATTCATAGTTATAGGTCACTCCTAGCCAAAACATTCTGCCAGGTTCAACACCTGATTTTCCTTCAATAATAGAGTAGGTACGAGCATTAAATAAGTTGCTTATATCAACACGTAATTGTAATGACTGTTTTTGCGTAATTTGATACTCCCAACTGGTATTTAACGAGACCATCACGCGAGCTTTATATTCATAGTCTTTGTAAATTGGAATAGCAGTATTTATGCTTTCACAGCCACTACATTCACTTTCGACACCAATAACTCTAGAACCAGAGCCGAGCACAGCTGTGGTGTAGCTACCAGAATACGTTGCTGTTAAGCCAGTCGATAAGTTGTCTGTCCAAAAAGTATTCCAACCAAAGTTTGCAGCAACAGGACGACCAAAGTTAGCTTTAATAGTATTGAGTTCAGATAGACTAATGATTTGATCTTTATAATAAACCAATGATTCAATAGGGGTGTTGTCAGGTGTCGCTGTGTAATCAGTATTACTTTCTGAGTTTTCACTGTAGCTGATATTAGCCCACAAAGAGTGATCGCCAAATTTGGCATCCCAAGACACTGAGTAACGTTCGCTTTCACCTGTACCAGTATTTTCCATAGTAATGTATTTATAACCATCATTATGTAAGTTGGTTTCTTCATTACGGGCAAGCTGATCATGTTTAAATCTTTTCACATATTTCAGTGATAGGTTGCCAAAGTTTTCTGTGGCATGGCGAATACCCAGTGCAACTTCATCATCATAAGGGCTTTTCACGTCATCATAGATATAGCGGAAATTACCCGTGTATGAAGATGGCAGCCAAGCCTGTAAATAACCGTTTTGAATAGGGCGGTACTCACGGTAGGCAAATTTTTGTTGTTCCTTGATTTTGTATGCTAATAGCCCTGCATCATAGTAGCGATTTAAGCCCGCGGTAAGCAGTGTATTGCCATCGTTAAATACGTCATAACCCATTGATAAACGAGGTGCGATATTGTGATTTTTGAAAAAATCATCGTAGTCATATCTAACGCCTAAGTGAAAATCAAACTGCTTCCAGGTGATCACATCGGTAGCATACAGTGCTGCTTTATTTAAGCTTACGTCTATTTGCTCACTGGGTGTGACCAAACGTGAATTAAAATACTGAGCCGTACTTGCTACATTATTTGAGTAGGCAAGTAAGTGCTCTGGGTTATTAAAGTCGATACTACCGCCTAATTGCTCGGCAAGAGTGTCTAAATCCACATAAAAGCTTTCTTCAATGCAATCAATAGTATAACCGCTACAGTTTAATGAGTTTTGGCTTGAAGAGTACTGCACAGGTGAATCATATTTGTAATAGTTTTGTGCGCGATTACGTTCTACGTTTTGATGATTCAATTCAGCACCAATACGGATGGCATGCTCTGTTTTACCCCAGTTTTTGCGGTTTAGGGTTAGTGAATTACGCCAGTTAAAGGTTGTTTGAGTGTTCTCTAAGTTGCCATAGCCACCTATTTCAGAAAGCAAAATTACTGAACCGTCTTCACCACCTGTTTCTTGGTCTGCATACTGGCCCCATTCTTTGCCTTTAGCTTGTAACCATTGGTAAAAATGTGCTGGAGCGCTGCGGTTATTATCGCTTTGGCTTGCATTAAACTCACTGCGCCAAAAGCCTAAACTGGTTTCTTCACTTAGATTGGCAATAAAGCCCGTATTACCGCCATCAATTTCATAGTCACTGTCTAGTACGTCATCGAGGAAGCTTTGTGATTTGTATGGGGCGTATAAGAACGTTAGATCAAGCGCATCAACCCAACCATCACGATAACTATATTTTAGTAAGCCATTGATATTTTCTCTGTGCTCGGTTTTCATTTCTTGTAATGAAATAGAAGAGATATCACTTTTTAAGTAACTTAAATTGAACAATAGGGCGTGTTTATCATTGATACGCTTTTGCAGCATCAAATCGATATCTGTTTTTTCAAATACTGGCGGCTCAAGTGCTTCTTGCTCTGCGAGCGGATTATCATTATCGTTATCTTCACCTCTGATAATGTGATATTCCCCCCAATCACTTTGGTTAGTACGTACACCTAAGCTTATCTTTGTATCTTTAGAAAAAGGTGAAATAGTTTCGGCATCAATAACACCACCAGAAAAGTCACCATAATCAGCTGGAATGTTGTGATCATACACTGTAATTGATTCAACCAATTGGCTGTTAACATTCATGCTTTGCACACCACCATAGACATCATTTTCTGATGCACTGATCCTTGAAGAACTAGCAGGATCTAACCGATTGTTGTAGTTCATGCCATCAATCATAAAACCTGTTTGCCAAGGCTTAGCACCCGATATGCTTATTTCTGGGGCACTGACTTCTGCCAAACTATCAATTGAGAAATGACTTTCACTTAATAACACGCCAGGCAGTAAGCCAATTAGCTCGTTAATATCGCCATTTCCTTTTGGAGTTGCTTCAATAAAGTTGCGATCAAGATAGGCGCGACCAATTACTTCAGGAACCTCAATCCCTATGTACTGACCTTTTACAGTAATGCGTTCAATATCGTCGGTATTACAGTGTTGATCTTTACTTGGTTCACATAGAGGCTTAATTGTTTGCTCTTTTACTTCGTTAGCATGTAATGGGGCATTAAGTAAAAGCATCAAACACGCTGATAAATAGCGTATTTGCATTGTGACAACTCCTGATTGTTGATCTGGTAAAAAGCTTGGGTAATAACTGCAGCTGCATGATGTTTAATCACGACTAGCAGCAAGCTAGCGTGTTATGTGGGCTGATTTTACCACTAAAATACGAATGAAAATAGATCTCAATTGTATTTGTGGTTGTTATTTATGCAGAAAATTTAAATAATTAATGGGCGTTTATCAGCTAGAGGCTCGCTGTTTCTATGTTTGGGATTTTATTAGATGAAATTCATTGTCTTTTTGCAAAGAGTAGGCAAGTACATGTAAACATGTACTTGCCAATAATTTACTCACCTAATGGCGTAGTATCTAAACTATCTTCAATACCATCATTGTCAGCATCGGTATCAGCAGTGAGTCCTGAGTCGCTAATAGCGTCAGGTGTTGCCGATGATAAGAAGAAGTTTGGTTTACCATCGTTATCAGTATCAACACTTGCAACTGTGCTACCCGGAAAATCATCTTTAGTTGCTACAAGAGATGCTTGTAAAGCATACAGTGCTAATTTGTCTGCCTCTGCATTTATATCTAAGTTAATCAATTGCTCGGCTTTGCTGTATTGCCCTAAACGAGTATACAAAGATACATAGGTTTCTACGTTATCCTGAATAACTTTATCTTCTTGAGTTAATAAATACTCGGTTGACTCATCTAACATGCTAATAAGCTGGCTGTGAATCGATTGATAAATGTCAGCATACTGTTCGTTATTTGACTGGTATTTAGCTAGAGATACAAAGAATGAATCACGAATAAAATAATAATTATCTATTTCTTCTGTACTAACTAAGGTCAAATAAAGCGTTTCAAATAGGTCAGTAAAGTCGTCAAATTCAAGTAATTGTGCATTGCTTGAAACAAGGGTAATGGCTTCTTGCACCCATTCTACTGCAAGCTCAGTTAGGTTATTTTCGTTTAGGTAACCTAAGTAAGAAACTAAATGGGGGATTTTGCTTTCAGGATTTTCCAGCTTGTCAATTTCAGCCTTCATTTTAGTTGCTAATTCAGGTATTTTGTCATTAATCCCTGCCATGTTGTAGGTGCGAATTAATTCGCTATAACCTTTAATATCAAGCTCTGTAGATAGCTTTCCTGAATTTGCTTCCATCCACTGAGTACATTGCAGGGCATGGCTTTTTGCTTGCTCTTCGCTGCCCATTAATAAATCCAGTGAAATATGGCGAGCACAGCCCTGCCAACCTGTTCTACGGTGTGAGGTTATTAAGGACTGTTGATCAAAATAGGCTTCGGTAAACATAACTTTACTTGCTTCGTCTAAAAGCGCTAAACCAAGCTCAGGGTAGCCATAACTATAAACAATAGAGGCAGCACCCGATGAGGTTGTACCATCAGCCATAGCCCAATATAAGCTAGTTACGTTATTATTATCTTGTTCAATAAAGTAATTTTTAGCATCTGCAATTGCATCTGCAACGCTAAATCCAGCAATAACTTTGTTTGCAATTTGATAAGCATAAGACTTCTCTCGTGCATCAGTTTGGTCTTTTTCAGTCGAAATTAAATTAAAAGCAGGATTCTGTGCAAAATCGATATCGTACAAACTGCCAATATAGGCTGTTAATTGTTCTAAAGGTGATTGATAAGTAGCAAGTGTTACCGCAGAGTTTGTTGCTGCACTAAATGAATAGTTGCTGTCAAAATCAGTATGACCAAATAGTGATAATGCATAGTTAGCGTAATATTTAGCAGTCTCAATATCATTAACTTGCATCGACAGTTCAATAACACCTTGAACATAATAAGACTTCAATCTGTCGGTTTTTTCACCTTTATATTCACCACTGCTAACGTACTGGTAGCCTGTTTTGGTAATAGCTTCACCGTACGTTTTAATTATCTCAGAAGCGAGCGCTTTATTTGTTTCGTTTGGCTCTGCTAAATACCTTTCTACAGCAGAACTAGAAGCGTTGCTAAATGCTGTTAATAAACGACCATAAACTGTTGTGTAGTTCTCTTGTCTAACACTATCGGCGTACAACTCTAATGTTTTATAAAGCTCTGCGGCGCGAGTAAATTCACCAGAATCTTTATATTCATTAGCAATATACGAATAAAATGCGGCATCGCTAGATGTTAGGTTCTCAACACCTATGCTTGCAATATATTGATTATAAGTGGTTACTGCGAGGTCTCGGTAAGAGGTTGCTTGTTCTGCAACACCTAGAGCATCAAACTTTTGTGCGGTTAATCGGTATGCGTTTGCTTTGTCGCTTAAGGTTATGATTTTATCAAAGTATTCTATCGCTTTTTGGTCGAAACCAGCTAATAGATAACCAATGGCCAAAGATGCATTAACGTCACTCATATAAGCATCATCGTTAATGTTTTCACCGATTGTCTCAGCTTGTTTTAGATGCGATTTATTTGAGCTGTAGTAATAATTGAGTTTATCTTCGTTAGTGACATACGAAGGTTTTAATTCAATCGTCGCGCTAATAGGCGAGCTAATAATGCCATCGGTAAATTCAATGACAAAACTGTCGTTAATTTCTGACAGCGTTTCTGCGGTAAATGTAAATGCCCCCGTTTGTTCATCTAGGGTTAGGGTACCGTTGGCTGGAGGAGTCACTAAAGACACAGTTACAGTATCGCCGTCAACATCATTAAAAGTTAATGCACCTTCTGTTGTAGTCGAGGTAGTTACAGAAATTGATTGACTCACAAGTACTGGGGCATCGTTAACGTTATTAACCGTAAAAGTAAGCACTGCATCTGTGCTTAAGCTGCCGTCTGTGGCAGTAACAGTTACCGTGTCTTGGCCTGCAAAGTTTTCTTTTGGGGTATAACTAAAGCTGCCATCAGCATTTAATGAAAATAGTCCGTTACTTGCTGCAGAGCCAAGTGAATAGCTTACTGAATCGTCATCGCTAGTAGTTAGTTGACCTGTAAGACTGCTATCTTCGCTTAAGGTAAAGGCGCTACTGCTTGTAAACTCTGGAGCCTTGTTGCCATCTGAACTACCGCACCCCGTGAGTGCTAGCGCCACTGCTAATGATAAATACTTTATTTTGTTACCCATATGGAAACTCGCATTAATTATTTTTGGAAATTGGCGAGATAGTAGCATCAAAATACGAATGAGAATAGATCTTAATTGTATTTTGTTTGTTCAGCCATAGTGTACATAGAATTTTTACTTGTTTACTCGCTTTAAAAAGTTGCCTTGGTTTCATGTTAAGAAAAATATACCTTTTCAGAGCAGTTATTTTTTGCCAGCTGCGTTAGACTATTGTTATTGATGTAATTAACCGAGGTCTCAAATGATTGAGTATCCAGTTGACCAACTTCCCCAGTTAATTGATGACTTGCTTCAGTGTGACACCACAACACGCAAAAATAAGTTACTTGCTG
Organism: Pseudoalteromonas sp. T1lg122; assembly: GCF_002964825.1. NCBI lineage: Bacteria > Pseudomonadati > Pseudomonadota > Gammaproteobacteria > Alteromonadales > Pseudoalteromonadaceae > Pseudoalteromonas > Pseudoalteromonas sp. T1lg122. The sequence continues at coordinate 299,771 of NZ_PQCG01000032.1, read as the reverse complement.
ATGCTAAAGAAAAGCTTTCTACTGAACATTTATCGTTATTGTTCGAAGCGTTACCTAAAGAGCAGCGTTTAGAAATATGGCAATTACTTGATGAAGATACACAACATGAAATCTTCATTAACCTAGGTGGCGATAGCTGTCGTTGGTTATTGCAAAGTCTAGATGAAACCGAAGGCTTTAAGTTACTTGACGAAGTGAGCGTAGAAGAGTTACTTGAACTTGAAGAAATTATTCCTGAGCGCTTTGTTGATTATGCACGCAGACAACTCGATGAAGTTCAAACAAAACAGTACGACCTTGCACAGCAATATAATCCAGAGCAGTTAGGTCACTGGCTCGATTTTGATGCGCTAAAAGTGTCAGAAAAACTCACAGTGGCAGGCGCGCGTAAAATTTTTCAAAAAGGCTTACCGCAATATACCGAGGTGATTTATCTAGTCAGCCGTAAGGGCACTCTCATTGGTGAAGTGGCTATCAATGCTTTATTTAAAGCCAATGATAACGACAGCCTGCTGGATTACGCGAACCTTGATGTATCGGCTTTACATGCTGATGACGACCTATACGAAGCCGCTGAAGTGGTTATTCACAGTGAACAAATGGCAATGCCTGTTGTGAATGCCGACAACAAACTATTAGGCCGATTGTCAGTGTCATCAGCTTATGAATTGCGTCAAGAAGTGACCGACGAAGCCGCTGCAAAAGCCGGTGGTCTACGTGAAGACGAGGATCTGTTCTCAAGCGTCACTAAATCGGCAAAAAACCGCGGTATTTGGCTTGGTATTAATCTAGCAACGGCGTTTTTGGCCTCTTGGTTTATCGGTTTGTTTGGTGCAACTATCGAGCAAGTGGTTGCGCTGGCGGTATTAATGCCGGTTGTCGCTTCTATGGGCGGTATTGCAGGTAGTCAGACGTTAACGGTTATTGTACGCGGTTTGGCACTCGGTCAGGTTACCGACTCTAACCGCAAAGCGCTGCTGAAAAAAGAGCTTAGAGTAGGGGCGTTAAACGGCTGTGTTTGGGCCTTTGTGATTGGTGTGCTTACTTATTTTTGGTTCAACGATGGCATGTTAAGTTTAACCATCACTATCGCTATCTTACTTAACTTAGTGGCTGCTTCATTATCTGGGGTGGTGATCCCATCGATTTTAGATAAGCTTAAAATCGATCCAGCCCTTTCAGGCTCAGTTATTCTGACCACAGTCACCGATATCGTCGGTTTTGTTACCTTCCTAGGTTTAGGTAGTTTACTCCTTCTTTAAGGGATCGGATGCTGGCTAAAGTAGTGTTTAGCCAGCTCAACAAATGATTTCACCCGATTTGACAGTGCATACCTATGCGGATAAACCGCAGCAATCGTTAATGGTTTTAGGGTGTGCTCTGCTAACACCTCGACTAATTCGCCTGACTTTATAAACGGGGCGACTGAATAACGAGGCGCTTGAATTATCCCATCACCCGCTGCCGCTGCTTCATTTAAAAATCGGCCATTATTAGAGGTCATTGCCCAGTTAAATTTGCGGCAAACATGCTGACCATCTAGCAAAAATATCCATTGGTCATGACGAATATGATGACTGAAAAACAGTAATCTATGTTCAGATAAAGCCGCAATATCTGTTGGCGTGCCATGTTTTTTTAAGTAGGCAGGACTGGCCCATAAAGATAATGATGAATGGCAAACCGTCTGCGCTATGTGGCTGGCATCAGGTAATGAAGGAGCAACTCTAAATGCCAGATCAATTTGGCTATCAAATAAATCAACAGGCGTATTAGACAATACAATATCTAATTTCACATCAGGGAAATCATGCTGATATTGACTAACCAAAGGTGCTAAATATTGGCAACCAAATTCAATACTGGCTGAAATAGCTAGCTTACCACTAGGCGTTTGACTAAGCCCGCTAAGCTCAGCATCAACTTCATTAAATTTATTCAGCAATGGCTTCATTTGCAGAACATAGTTTTGGCCTGCATCGGTTAAGCAAACTTTGCGGGTGTTTCGTTTTAGCAGCAAGCAGCCTAAGTTTTGCTCTAACTGTTTAACGTAGCGGCTAACCATGGTGGTAGACAGCTGCATCTGCTTAGATGCCTGAGTAAAGCTTTGATATTCAGCAACTAAGCATATTGCCCTGACGGCTTCTAGTTTGTTCATTGTTATTATTTTTAAACTATAAGTTCATACACTATAAACTTTTGTGAGATGTAAAACCAAGCAATTCAGGTGTAAGTTGGGGGTTAAAACAAGAATAAGAGGTTATTATGAAATCGGGCATCAACAGATTACTTGCTAGCATTGCATTGGCATTATCGTCGTCGGTGATGGCACAAACCATTGCATTACAAAATGTGAACCTAATCGACGTCGAAGCCTTGTCGGTTAATAAAGCACAAACCATCATCATAGAAGATGACAAAATCAAACAAATTGTTCCTGCAAACTCTCGTCGCTTTGCCGATGATGTCATTAAAATCGATTTAGCAGGAAAGTATGTCATACCCGGTTTAATCGATACTCATGTGCACCATGCTACTTCGCCTGACGATTCAGATAACGATGAAATCACACGCACTCGCTTGCGTCAGCTTTTACAGGGTGGTGTAACAAGTGTGCGCGATATGGGCGGCGATACCCGTGCTTTGAGCTCACTTAAAAGACGAGCCGATAACGATATTATTCAATCACCGGATATTTATTATTCTGTGATTATTGGTGGTAAAGCGTTCTTTTCTGACCCTCGCACAGTCGCCTCTGCAAAAGGTGAAATCCCCGGTGCTGTGGACTGGATGCGTGCCGTTGATGAACACAGTGACTTTGATGCCATTATGCTGCGTAGCAAAGGGCTGGGGGCAACCGGCATCAAAATTTATGCAAATGTGCCAGGAGCAATGGTAGCAAAGTTATCTCAAGCTGCTAAAAATCATGACCTCAAGGTGTGGTCGCATGCTTTTATTGGCCCAGCAACACCGCTTGAAGCGGTTAATGGTGGGGTTGAAACAATTTCACATGCTGCCGATTTTGCCGCGCAAGTAATTGAAAACTTCTATGATATGCGCCGTAAAAATGTCGCCTTAACAGAGCAGCAAAAAAGCGATGCAAAGCAACTAGAAGCTTATCAATCACTTATAAAACAGATGAAAAATAAGGGCACAATTCTAGACTCAACTTTAACGGTCTTTGATAAAACCAAAGCCTCTCGTGGTGAAAAAGGATTATTGCTCAATGAGTGGGGCGGGCTGTTTACGCAATTGGCTCATCAAGCCGGTGTAACTATTGCTGCAGGTACCGATGTGACCAGTGATAGGTTTAATACAGTGATGCCTATGGTACACCATGAAATGCAATTATTAGTTGAACGGGCAGGTTTAACACCTTTAGAAGCTTTACAGGCTGCAACCATTAATGGTGCAAAAGTGATTGGCATTGAGAAGCAAACTGGTTCAATAAAGGCAGGTAAAACGGCGAATCTTGTGGTACTTAACAGTGACCCAAGTATTAAAATCAGCAATAGCCAAAACATTGTTCATGTAATTAAAAATGGCCAATTTATCCACTTAGGTGATAATGAAAAATTACCGTTTGTGATGGCGCGTGAAGCGGCTGGGTTATTATTTTTATCGGGGCAATTAGGCAACTTGCCAACCACCATGGCGTTGGCAGGCAATGACATCAGCACCCAAATGACGCAGGCAATGAAAAACATTGGCTTTGTTTTGCAAGATCACAATTTAGATTTTAACGATGTTGTTAAATGCACCCTTATGTTGGCAGATATAAAAGACTGGCCTTTAGCCAATCAAGCCTACACGCCATTTTTTACTAAGTTACCCGCCAGAAGTGCTTTTGCAGCTAGCGGCTTGGCACTTGGCGCAAAGGTTGAAGTGGAGTGTATTGCTGCGTTGTAGCTAAAATTGTAAGCGAACATAAAATAAACACTTTTATTTACCTAATACACAGTTATTATGAATTGTGACTCAGTCAAACTAAAAGGACGTTAATATGGTATTAGGTAAAAAAGCAGCACTGGCTGCTTTATCGGTAATTTCAGTGTTTAGCGCATCAGCAGCACAAACCGCTTCGGGTGAACAAACTAAACTGAGTGAAGATCCCACCAAGGTCGTTACTCAGTTTGGTGCAAGTTATTCAGATGAATTAAGGATCACCGGTTCGCTAAGTTTGGGAGCAGTAAAAAAGCTTAATGCCAGTGTGAGTGCCAATGGTGATGAATGGCGTGTTGGTGGCTCGTGGCTATTTGATATTGGCATTGTTAATTTTAACTTTGGTAAGCAAAGTTATGATCAAGGAGCTGAGCGCACAACCTATAGTGTTGGCACTTTTATGCCACTGAGTTACTTTGATATTGCGCCCTATGGTTGGCAAATTTTCGCTATGGGTGGTTATAGCCATGTTGATGGTGAAATTGCGTGTTTAGCAGGGCAAGGGGCGTGTTTAACAACAGAAATACCTGGCCCTGAAGGTTGGGTGCTTATTCCAAACAGTAGTGATGGTGGTTATTTGGGGGCGTTTGCTTTAAAGCCATTATCCGAAAAATGGACATTAATGACTGCAGCAGCGTATTCGGTAGGTTCTAACGATTATTCAGGTTATTTCGCAGCCATTGGTGCAAGTTATCAATTTGATAAACAACAAAGTTTCAAGCTTTTTGCTGCAACAGAAGACAGTGATTATGGCTCAGATCAAAACTTAGTACTGGGTTACACTTATCAATTTAATTAAAAAATACTGTTACAAAGCATTAAATTTTGTTAGTTTTCTGAGTGAGTTATCACTGAGAAAATAGTGAATGAAAAAAAAGTTAGCCTTGTTATTACTAGGATTATCTTGCCTTAATGTCAGCGCCTCTGAAAACTTTAGTGATCATGAGATGTTTTGTGAGCAACAACCACAAATTAGTTGCTTAGATTACATTAATCAGAGCTTGCAAGTAGTGAGTTGGGCTCTGCGCGTTGGTATGAGATTAAATCTTATCAGTTTGATTATTTCTACGACAAAATGGAATTTCAGACCTTGAAAGATAGCACTGAGCCCTTCATTTCAAGTGAAGAATTGCCTGTTGTCTTTCAAGTGCAAGTTTACTTTTATTACGCTAAATCAATGCATTATTTAGGCGACTTTGAAACAGGTCGTAAATATGCCACTAAAGCATTTGAAAAACTGCAAGCAATCTTTGACTCTTTTGGTAACCCTATGCGCATGGTTGAATTGGCTAATTTGCAATACGTGTTTGGCAACAAAGAAACGGCACTGCATATACTTGATAGGGCAGAGCGTCGCTTTGGAAAAAGCAAAGATCCCATTTTTCACTTTGAACTGGCTTCGAATAAAGCCAGTGTTTTTCATTCATTAGGTGATGTAGATGGCGCACTTGCAAGCCGACAAATCGCCGCTGATTGGATTTTAAAAACCAACCATAATCGCAAAATCTCTGTCGCTTTAGGTAATTTAGCGCGTACCCACCAACTGCTGGCAAATTATGAGCAAGCTGACGCTGTTTATACTCAGTCTCTTAAGTACATGGACTCAGACTCAGATCGCCATGTGATTGCCATTTATACATTACGGCTAGCTGAAATTAATTGGCAAGCAGGCAAGCCAGAGCAGGCTCTAAAATGGTATAAGCAAGTGCATAAAGAAGACATTCGTCAATCACATGCGAAACTTTATGCACATCTTGGCAACGTACTTTAGATAGTGTAAAAACACCCAGGTTTTTCCTCTTCACCCGGCGCTAAAATTTGTAGATGGGTTGACTCACCTTGTTCCATCAAAGGCTTCATAGTTTTATCAAACTGCTTAGCGGCATGTTCAATTAACTTTGCTTGCTGTTCCAGTGCTTTAAAATCGGCATCATGAGCAGCCATAAGTTTATTGAGCTCTTTAGCCAACTTATCTTGCTCTTTTAATAAGCTTTTATTAATTCGCAGATGGTTTTCGTCTTCAATTACTGCTTCTTCAGTGATTGCTTCTATTTGCTTAGAGTACTCAGTAACTTGTAGCTCAATGTCACTAATAGGTTGCTCAAGTGCTTCTAGTTTTACCTGCTCACGTTCAAGCTCTAGGTATGCAGCAATCTGTTCGTTATTGAGGGTACTTTCGCTTATCTTTTTACAGTCTTTAAAAGTGATAACACGATAATCACCTTGGTTGTGTGCTGTACTGGCATTTGAGAGGCCGATACACGCTGTAGTGGCTGTGATTAAGAGTGCACTTGCGCTGATGCGTACTAAATTCATAATGATGTCCTAATGGGTTATGTTATTTAGTTAGTCGTCGCAAGTGTGAAAAAGGTTGTTTAAATTTTAAATTTATATCCCACGCCATAAATTGACTCAATGTAATGGCTATCAGGGTCGGCTTGAATCAGCTTTTTACGCAAGTTTTTAATGTGTGAATCAATACTGCGCTCGTAACTCTCAAAGTACTTCCCTTGGGTCATGGTCAGTAAATCTTGGCGTGAAAAAACTTTATTAGGTGAGGCAATTAATATTTTTAATAAACTAAATTCATTAATTGTAAGTTTCAGTTCTTCATTTTTTACCAGTACTTTGTATTCGCTCGGATCAACAATAATATTGCCTGCTGTGAATGTACTCGGTTTGTTAGTTGGCATTCGGCGTCGTTTTAAAATGGCTTTCACACGCGCCATTAACTCTTTTGGTTTGAATGGTTTAGTAACATAGTCATCGGCACCCACATCAAAACCAATTAAGTGATCAATTTCTTCGACCCGTGCTGTAAGCATAATAATAGGCACATCACTGTATTGTCTTATCTTGCTGCACAACTCGATGCCATTTGTGCCTGGCAGCATGATATCGAGAATAATCAAATCAGGGTTTAGCTCATTAACAGCATCCAGTGCGCAGTTGCCTTCGTGAATTAGGCTTGTTTTAAACCCTTCAAGATATAAATACTTTTCTATTAATTCGGCAATTTTAACTTCATCTTCAATAACGAGAATATGCTGTTTAGCTAAGGTTTCTGACATATTAGTGCGCCTCTGCAAGCGGGAGTTTTAACGTTATACACAGACCGCCTAAACGGCTTTTAGTTGCATTTATTTTTCCTTGGTGGGCTTCAACAATTGTTTGGCAAATTGCCAAGCCTAAGCCAAAACCGCCGGTTTTTCTGTTACGAGAACTATCGGTGCGATATAAACGATCAAATAGTTTTTCAAGGGCCTCATCAGGAACACCGGGGCCTGAATCTTCTATCGACAAAAATACATGATGGTTAGACACCGTTAAATCTAACCAGACTTTTTGCTGTTCATCTGTATAGCGTAAATTATTTTCTAATATGTTTTGTAATACTTGCGTAATACGATTTTGGTCAGCCAAAACCATTACCGTTTGCTCTGGTAAGGTGGCATTAAGCGTGATGTTTTTGGATTGAAATTTAAACGCATACTTATGCGCTTGTAGGGCTACCAAGGCATTAAAATCAATGGCTTCCATGTGATAGTTAAAGCTGTGTCTGTCGAGTGAGCTGACTTTATGTAAGTCGTTGACAAGTCGGCTTAACAGCGCCACTTCTTCTTGCAGTGAGATTATTGCTTTTTGATTTGGTTCAATAATGCCATCGTTAATAGCCTCTAGTTCACCCTCTAAAATAGTTAAAGGCGTGCGCAACTCATGAGAAATATCCATGAGCCATTGGCTTTGCTGCGATTCAAAGCGTCTGAGCTCTGTGGCAATACGATTAAAATCATCCGCTAAGGTCGCAAATTCATCACTACTGTTGACGGTTATTTTTGTCTCAAACTCTCGTTCTGCAAGGGCTTTTGCGCCTTTTTTCAGCTGCGAAATTGGGTTAGTAAAATGACGTGCGAGTAAGTAACTAAACAATAACGCAATTAATAAACCAATCCCTGCTGTCCACAAACTGATATTAATTTGGGTATTAAGGTAATGCTGAGTCAGTGCGCTAACATGACTGCGGTTAGCATGCAGCTGAAGCACTGCAACAACGTCACCATTGTGAGTGATTTCTTGCTCGTTCACGACCTCAGTTTCGGTATTGCCAGCAATCAGTATTTCGCCTTTTGCATCAAGTAAACTTAGGCGTTTTTCAAAGGGTATAAAGTCATCAGCCATGGGTTTATTACGAGGCGGTGGCTCACGCATGTCAGCAAAGTTTGCAAGCTCGTTAAACTCAGTTGATGGGTCAAATTCAGGTGCTTGATCGAACGATGGTGGCACACCAAAATCATCAGGGGGTGGCATAGCCTCATTTTGCATATGCTTTTCGGGAGGGCCATCTTGTGTAAAAGGGCCGGGCTCTATTGGTTTTGGGCTATTGGGAGAAAATAATAAACGGCTTGAATGAAAATTGCGGTTAATTAGCTCATACCACAGGGCTTTAGAATCGATAAACATGCCAATCGAACCCGTTTGCTGATACTGCTGGCTAATTTCAGTGGCTATACGGTTAAATGCTTCGTTATCTATATCTTCAAACACATTATTGAGCATACGCTTATTGGTAATTGCGTTCAGACCAAACATGGTCAGTACCAGCAATAACGTAATAATAAGATTAGTAATTAAGAGTTTGTGAATTAACTTCATAGATGTAATAGTAAAATGTAATAGCCAATAATGAATATACTATAAATGTCTATTTTTTGGCATGCGCATCCTAGTCACTCTATAAAAGCACCACTTTTTCTACACAAAGTCTCTACATTTGTTCTTTATACTCGATGCTAATTACTCATGTTAGCGAAGGGGCACAATATGACTTTAAAACCTGAACTTTATACTCGTAGAAAAATGCTAAAAACATTAGGTGTTTCAGTTGCTGCTGTGCCTATGTTGGCATTTTTAGGCTGTAACTCAGATACAGTCTCATCAACGGATACAACATCAGATACAGACACTTCAACAGGCACAGACACCAGCACTGATACAGGCGATACAACAACCACGAACGACAGTGATTATGTATCGGGCACAACAGCACTTATTACTGATGACTTTCCTGATGACAGTATTTTTGAAACATCAACAGCATGTGTGTTAGCACTTACTCAAGCAACAACCGAAGGCCCATGTTACTTCCAAGCTGATTCAGACGAAGATATTTCGGATGGTTTAACCTGTTTACCTATGATGCTGTGCTTACAGTTAATTGATAGCGACTGTAACCCATTAGCAAATTACGAAATCTCGGTTTGGCACTGTGATACCAGCGGTATTTACTCGGGCGATACTAGCAGTAGTTCTGATAGCTCACGTTTTGCCGGTGACTTCTGTACTGACGGCGATGCCGAAGCTGAGGCAAGTACTTGGTACCGTGGTTCATTGATCACAGATAGCAGTGGCCGTGTGAACTTTAAAACGCATTTCCCTGGTTGGTATTCTGGCCGTACTATTCATATTCACTTTAAAGTAGCAAACAACAATAACGACTATGTAATTAGCCAGTTCTGTTTTACTGATGCGTTTGCAAAAGAAATTTGTACCACTCACAGCGATTACAAATCACGCGGTGAACAAGATACAACTCTTGCTAGCATCGATAACGTGTTTGGTAGTGATTATGAGCAGTTTATTTTAAACACAGCACAAAATAGTGATGGCACTTTATTGGCGTATCACACTATTCAAATTAGTTAATTTATTCACTCATCATTGTAGGTTAGGGCGTGTTAGCAATTACTGCTTTCACGCCCTATTTTTTTAGAAGCTATAAGTGATGTTACCGTAAATAAAACGACCATCTAAGCTGTATGGTGCAAAGCCACTATAAGGGAAAATTTGGTTGAAATCGCTATAACCTATATTACTTACAGTATCTTGAGGGTACTGATCGAATAGGTTATTGGCGCCTAATGCAAACTTCCACTGCTCATCAGGGCGGTAAGCCACTTCTAAGTCAGCAATCCATTTAGCATCAAGTACTTCATCACCATCTTCACTGCTTGCAGTATCAACTACTTCACCATAACGAGTTGCTCGTAATGTTGTTTGGAAGTTTTCATAATCCCATGTTGCAGATAGGTTCCATTTATCGGCTGGAGTACCTTTTTCAAAGCGTGTGATTTCGCGACGAGAGAAATACTCGTAGCTATCGCCAAGCGCCTCTAATTCAGGTGGATTTTCTTTAACGTGTGTTACTTCAGTGTCGTTAAAGTTAACCGCTGCACTTAAGCGTAAATCACCATAGTTTTCTAAGCCTAGTGAGTAGGTCGCAACAATATCAACACCTTGCGTACGTGAATCAATGGCATTAGTAAAGTAACGAACGCGCTGCGTATTTACTTCGCCCGCTTCGGCTAAAATCGCTTCAACTTCTGAGCCACTTAAGTTTTCAGACAAAACGATACGGTCGTCAATTTCAATGCGATACGCATCTAGGGTTAAGCTAAAACCGCCTTGCGTAAAGATGAAACCCGCTGTCATATTTACTGATTCTTCTGCTTCAAGTTCACGAGCACCTAAAGCTTGCGCTGCTGGCTCATCAACTGGGAATAAGCCCACTTCATTTGGCACACCATTTTCAAAGACAGTGCTTACTGATTTATATGATGTTTGTGCAAGTGATGGCGCTCTAAAACCTGTGCTAATTGCACCACGTAGCGACAGCGACTCGTTAATGCTGTAGCGCGAAGCAAGTTTAGAGGTAAAAGTACTACCAAAATCACTGTAATCTTCAAAACGACCTGCTAAAACAAGGTTCCAATCTGTCGTTATGTAAGTATCAAACTCTGCAAACACCGCAATGTTATGACGGCTTTTATCTGTTGCACTTTCTGGTGAGAAACCAGGTAACACTTGCGCGCCACCGGCAGCAACAGGGTTACCATCGTCATCTAATACAGTGAGGTAAGAGGCTGTTTCACCTGCTTTTATTTGGTAGTTTTCGTGACGATACTCAGCACCAATCGTAACAAACACATCATCAGGTAAACCTAAATCTAGTGTGTTGCTAGCATCCATATTCACTAGGTATTGTTCATAAACAAGCGAGCCATCATCAAATTCTGTTGGGCTGCTAACACCCATCGAGGTATTTAAGCTGTTGCTTACGCCAATACCAAAGTCATTGCGACCATAATTGGTGCTTACATCCCAAGCCCAATCATTAGTTTCGCCATTTAGACCAATCGCAAATGAGTAGTCATCAACATCGGTATCAATTTGCGGTAAGAAACCATCAGGATACACTTCAGTTAAGTTACGTGAATCTTTAGCGCGACGATAAAAACCACCTGAGTTACCTTTACGGTTTGAGTAACTTGCAAATGAGTAAAGCGACAGCGAGTTATCAAACTCATAACCTAGGTTATAAAAAAGCGCGAAGTCTTCGATATCGGCTTTACCAAAACGGTGGTTATAGCGGTCAAAGTCAAATTCACGCGAATCTAAATCGCCATTCTCATCACGGCTATATTGCTCACGTGCATCAAAGCCAGAGCGATTTGTTGGCTCGTTATTACGTGACTCAATCGACACGTTAATAAAGCCATTATCGCCTAGTGCGAAACCTGCATTAGCACTTGCTGTGCGCGTAATGCCGTCGTTTACTTCACGGTCGCTGCCAGTTTCAAAGCTTAAGTTGCCTTCGCTATCTGTTGAAGTGTTTAGTAGCTGAGGAGAGCCTGCCATTTGTGTGTCGTATTCACCGTATGTGTAGCTCACACTACCGCCTTCATCGGCATCTTTTAATACAATATTGATCACACCGGCAATCGCGTCAGAACCGTATTGAGCTGCAGCGCCATCACGCAGAATTTCAACACGTTTAATCGCAGAAGTCGGAATATTATTTAAATCTACGGCCGTTGAACCACGGCCAACCGTACCATTTAAGTTTAATAATGCACCGGCATGGCGGCGTTTACCATTAATCAGCACTAATGTGTGATCAGGAGCAAGGCCACGTAAAACAGCTGGTTTTGCGTGGTCAGTACCATCAGCAATGGTGGCACTTGGGTAGTTAAAGCTTGGTAACTGTGATGCTAATACTTGGCTCATATCAAGCTGACCTGTGCTTGATAAATCGCGGCTTGTTAATAAATCGACAGGCACGGTACTTTCAGAAATACTACGAAGGCTTCGGCGAGTACCAGTAACAGAAATAACTTCAACATCTTGAGCGGCGTTGTCAGTTGTTTGCTCAGCAGCGATTGCAGTCACTGATGTAGCGAGTGTACTTGCAATTGCGAGTTGCAAAGGTACTTTTTTAAAAAATGTCATTGTTGATCCCTTCTGACGTTGATTTCGCTTCGCAGTTTATCAATAAAAAAGGAACAAACAAATAACATAAAAGTATACTATATGATTATCTAAACAAGCTATTTAGCTCACTGTGTTTACATTATATTAACTTGGTTAAGCGCTAATGCTTATTTTATTTCTACCCTCTGTTTTTGCTCGGTATAAAGCAGTATCTGCTGCACAAATTAATGCCTCTGAAGTACGATATTGATTATTAAACTCACAGGCAATTCCTTGGCTTACACTTATTCTAAAATCACTTGGTAAACCTATATCAGTAAATGGCATGTTATTTACTTTTATTTGAATATGTTTAGCAATGGCAGCGGCCGTGTCTTTTTGACAGCGGGGTAATATAATGGCAAATTCTTCACCGCCATAACGCGCTGCTAAACAATCACGAGAAGGGAGTGATTCTGCGATTATAGTTGCTACTTTTTGTAAGCATTTATCGCCTTTTACATGACCGAATCGGTCATTGAATAATTTAAAGTAATCGATGTCGATTAATATAGTGCTAATAGCTTGATTAGTTTGTACGCTTTCTTGCCAATGCTCTTTTAATGATTCTTCAAGGGTTAATCTATTTGCAAGGCCGGTTAAATGGTCAGTGGTGGCCTGTTTAATTAAGCGGTTATACTGTTCTTTGTGTGATGATAAATCATGTAATACACAAATAAATAAATTTTCTGCAACGGCAATGTTTTTTGGCAGGCTCGATATACATAAATCTGCCTCAAGGGTTTTACTGTCGGCACGGTTTATTTTAACTTCGTTTGGCCCAAGGCTTATCGGCGAGTCTTTATGGTCTAACCAGCTAAGTAGGGTATACATGTATTTATCACGGTCGGTGTCGTGTAGGTAATGTAAAATGTTTTGCCCGATTAACGCTTCTTGGTTGTCACCTAAAAGCTGTGCCGCCATCGGGTTTGCAAATTCAAACGTGCCTTGGCCATTAATGATAAACACTCCCTCAGGAATGTTCTGAAACATTTGGGCAATCAGCGCAAGTTGCTCTGAATTGATAGACTGCGGTAGTGCGTTTTTCGCTTCTGATTTATTAGTGCTTGGTTGTTCATTTTTATTAGTAGACACGTTCGTTTCCTTTTTGCCGATGCAAACGATTTTGGTGTCTATAAAGTTACTTAAAAAAGTGCAAATTAACCTTCTGGTAATCTTCTGATTTTAAGTTGTTGTTTTTGAACTTAAAAAGACTCCTTGGTGGAGCCTTGTGTTGGTGTTATTTCTAGATTTTATACTTCTTCTTTATTTTCAAACTGTGGATCTTCGCTTTGATATTCCTCACCATTGCAGCTAACCGTGAAGATCATACATGCTGTACCGCTGTTTTCATCGGTATCTGAAATATTGATTACCGTACCAGCGTTTGTAACCTCGTAACTGAAATCTTTAGCACAGTCACCCTCATGATTACTAAAAGTAGCGGCAGAAAATAAGAACCCTCTTTTTTGAGTTTCTTCATTTAGGGTGTAAATCCCAAGACTATTTCTTTCTGTAACAACCCCACCTCCAGATACTTGCTGACCATCTTGGAAGTATGTAAATACGGCTTTTTTGTTGCTATCTAATTCAATATTCACTGTGAAATTGTATACTTTACCTTCACTCATGTTTTTTCCTTTACTTTATAGTTGAAAATTAATTATTCCCAGTTCTCTTACCGGAACAATGGTCGCTTCTATTTCGTGTGATTTATTTAGGCAGGTATATGCCTGAATTAATGGGTAAGTAAATTTTATACTTTTAGTTTTTTTACTTATTTTATTTAGAGTGGTTGCTGCGTCTTCACATAAAGAATTTTTTTCTTGTTGTGATTTAGCTAAACGAGCTTTAATTAACAAGATTCTTGTATGAAGTCGTGCATTGTCTATATCCAGTGCGCTGGATAACATGTTATTTTCATCCAGGCTTTTTAAAAGATTTAAAGCCCTTTTAATATTATTTCTATTAATGAAATATTCTATCAAGCTAATTTTTGTACCAATAACTTGTCTATTCGATGACTTGTTGGTACCTAAAAACTCTATTATTTCACTAACTCTATTATCTATATTTGGGTTATCAGAGAGAGAGAGTTGATAAGCTAGAAACTGATAGTATGTTCTTTCAATAGTTTTATTTTGAACATCTTGCAATCTCGCTTTGTTAATTGTTTCTGTTGCTTGCTTTGCTTTTTCGTAAGATTTTGATTTATCAGGGAAGTAACTTAATAAGTAGCTTTGCTGGATATGTTTATATGCTAACGATGTTAATACACTAGCATCGGCCGGATACTTAGTTAACATTTTATTTGTTTCATTTTCTGCATGTTCAAAAATCTTGAGAGCTTCATTGAAATGCCCTAAGTTTTCTTCAGTACTTGCAATCCAACTGATGGTATCTGTCTTATCGCGTAATAGATTTTTGTTATTAGGTTTTAGCTCAAGGGCTTGGTTTTTAAGTTTTAAAGATTCAGTAAAGTTCTGTTTTGCGAGAGCGTAGTCAAATTGCTTTAAGTACAATGAACCTAACGAGTTATAAGAATAAGATAACTCCATAATTGAGTTAAAATCGTTGGGTGCTAATGTGTACATTTGTTTGCTGTGCTCTTGGTAGCGTTTTATCCAAGGTTCGGCGCCTGTATAGTCACTGTTATCAAAGTTTAATTGCCCAAGCCAGAAAGCATTAGCCCCTGCAAGCATTAAAACATCAAGGTTGTTGGGTTGAATTTTTAGTAATGATTCTAGGCGCGTTCGTGCATTATCAAAGGCGGTGAAGGCCTCGTCGGTTTTGCCGCGAGAGTAGGCGACTTCGCCCATGGCCTCTAAGGTTTGAGCGTATTGAAAACGGTTATTAAACTCGGCTTGTTTATCGCTAAAGTCAAACAACGAGGCTGCTTCTTCGTCTTGATTGGTAAAATACTCAAGGGCTTTGTTGCTAATACCATCCAGTAAATCCATGCGCTTAACGCTTCTGAGTTTATCGGCAAATTCACCGACCATAAAACCCAATAAACTTTCGGCCTCTTGGCGTTTTTGTTTTGCTATTTGTTCGGCGTGATAGCTGCGCACGCTCATAAATGTGGCAATAAAGGTTAAGCACACAAGTGCAGCCGCCGTTATTTGTAACATGCGTTTTTTACGTTTCGCTTTATTGTTAGAAGCTTTAATTAACGCTTGTTCGTCACTCGATAAGCTAAACATAGGGTTACTCACAAGGCTTTGTGCTTCTTGCAGCGGTTTGCCTTGCGCTAATAAAAAGTCGCTGTGTTTATGTTCTAGCAGCCATCGCTCGGTGGCAAGTTGCACACGGCTTTGAATTGCTAAGCTTTGTTGATGCTCTTGCACCCAATCTATGGCGCGTTGCCAATGGCGCAGCAGCGCTTCGTGGGCAAGGCTAAAGCAGGCTTGCTCATTTTTAAGGTGCGACACAAACAAACGGCTGTCGACCATGGCCTGAACAAGCTTGGTCGCAGCAGGGCTGGTTAATTCGCTCCAATGTGCTGCACGGCTGGTGAGCGTTTCGCCATCTGGGTTTAAGGTGATCAGTTTAGAAAGGACTGCGGCAAGTTCAGTTTGTTGGTCTTTGGGTAATTGGCAAAATACCTGTTCGGCTTTTTGGCCGATGGCTCCTTCGATGGTGCCAAGCGCTTGGTATTCAGAAAACAATAATTCGTTGTCTGGGCTGCGCTGCAAGTAAAGCTGCTGCAAGGTGTATTGCAGCATCGGCAATGCATCAGGGTTATTGGCAGTATCGTTACAAAGTTGTTCATCAAGCGGTGTGTGATGCTCTGGGTGATGTTGCCAACTTAAGCCTGCTGCAAGTGCTGGCAAACGGATCATTTGCTTAAGCTCAGAGCGAGTTGGCGCTAATAAATCAAAGTGTGCGCCATTGGCTTTGCCCGCCATTAAACTTGGTTGACTCACTACTTGCGGGTAAAAGTCATTACGACAGGCACTAAAAATGATCATGCAGCCACTTGTTGCTAAGCGCTCAATAAGAGCTAAAAGCTGGTTGCGCTCGTCATCGCTAAATAACGGCGATGACAATAGCACTTCGAGCCTGTCGATAAATAAAAATAAATAGGGCGTAGTGCGCTCTTTATTTAGCGCTGCAAGTGCTGCTTTACAGCGGGAAATAACCTGTTCTGGGTCTTTTAATAACAATTCAGCCAACGCATCGGCGCTTATATCGCTAAGTACAGGTGCGTCGTTTATTTCTAAATCGAGCAAGGTTGAGGCTAAATCAAGCAGTAAGCGCTCTTTGCTGACATCGGCAAAGTCGAGTTGGCAGTAACTGTGTACTCTAATGCCATCGTAGCCATTACTCGACATTAAAGCGGGCAATACACCTGCGTTAACTAACGACGATTTACCCGAACCACTGGCTCCCAAAATTAAGCAAAATGCGCGACCAAACTCAATTTGAGCCGATACCCGCTGTAGCAAAGTGGCAATTTGTTTGTTACGACCAAAAAATACATCGGCTTGCTCTGGTGAAAATGCACTTAAGCCAACAAAGGGCGAGTCACCTTGCCAACTGGTTTGGCTGGCTTTTTGTTCTTCGTTGAGTGGAAAGTTGATTTCGGCAATTACTCGATAACCGCGTTTACGAATGGTTTCTATGTAATGCGGATCGCTTGCTTTATCGTCAAAGGCTTTACGTAATTGGGTGATCACTTTATGCAGGGGATTGTCACCCAGCGCTACATTTGGCCAGCAATGGCTGATAATTTCTTCGCTCGTTAGTAGCTCACCTTGTTTTTCGCATAGCAGCAGTAATACATCCATCGCCTTGGGTTCAAGATGCTTTGTTTGTTCACCGCGCCTGATTGAATTAGTGGCCGGGGTAACTTGCCATTCGCCAACGAAAAACAGTGCCGTATTCATAGTGTTATCTTCATTGTTATTGTTAGAAACGCAGTCCGATTGGACCGATTTTTTATAAGACTACGCGATACTTTGATTAATACAATATTATGAGATTAACAGCAAGCGCCTTGCCTTTTCTGACATTAAAAAATCATATTGATGTCGTGTATATAAAACTTTTTGTAAAGTTTGTTTGACTTTTTGTGTTGCTAGGTTAATCTTTAGTCAAGTTTACTTTACTTTTAAGGTGAGAATAATGAATCAAACAGGATTAACCTTTAAACAACGTAATAAGCAGAACACACTAAACCTCGCTAAATGGACATCAGCATGGGTTATTACATTAGCAATTGCCTCATTTGGGCCGCATTTTTTATGGCAAGAGCAGGCTGTTTTTAGTGTTGTGGCAATCTTAATTAATGTAGTAGTTGGCATCATGATGATTTTATCTAACAAACGACAACTTCAAGGAATGGATGAGCTGCAGCAGCGTATGCACCTTAATGCAATGGCGATTACCTTGGGTGCAAGCTTAGTATTTGGTTTAGCTTATTCGGTGGTGCAATCAAGCGGTTTAATAAGCTTTAAAGAAGATATATCGCACCTCGTACTCTTTATGGGCTTAACCTATTTAGTGAGTCTTTTAATGATGAATAAGCAGTTAAACGACGAGGGCGAAGAATGAAAAACCGCTTGAAAGTGCTTCGTGCTGAGCACAATTACACCCAAGCAAAATTAGCCGAATTACTCGATGTATCAAGGCAAACCGTGAATGCTATCGAAAAAGGTAAATTTGATCCAAGTTTGCCATTAGCATTTAAAGCCGCGCGTTTATTCAACCTGAGTATCGAAGAGATATTTCAGGATGAGTAAGTCTGATAGCCTTCAGCCTTCAGCCTTCAGCCTTCAGCCTTCAGCGATCAGACTGACAGCTGAGAGCTTAAGGCTTATAGCTTTGTCTTTTCATCTGCATCGCACTTAACGACCACATTAAAAAACCACCTAAGAATAGTGCCGCAGAAACATAGCCTGTTTGACTAGGGAGTGCGCCTTCGGCAATAGCCATGCCGCCAAGCCAGGGGCCAATAGCATTGGCTGTATTAAACGCACACTGTACTAACGCACCAATCATGGCATGCCCTTGTGGTGACACATCCATTAATAGCGATTGGATCACGGTACCTAAACCAACACTAAAACCAATAAAGAAAATCACTGCGTATAACAGCCAAATATTATGACTTGCGCTTACATAACTGGCTGCAAATACTACAGCACCAATTAGCGCTGCGCCTGTGGTTTTCAGCGGTGAGTGGTCAGCGGCTTTACCTAATACATAGTTACCTAAAGTACAGCCAATACCAAACATGATCATAGCAATAGAGATAGTGTAAGCAGGGGTATGGGTGACTTCTAAAATAGTGTCGGCAATGTAAGTGTAAACACAAAATACGCCACCAAAACCAATAATGATGATACCCAGAATAGTCCATACGAGCTTGTTCTTTAATACACTTAACTCATCGAGAATCGATGTTGGCGCGGTATTTTTTACGTTAGGTACGTATTTCACAATCAATACCAAGGCAACTAATGCAAGTACAGCGGTACCTGCCAAACAATAACGCCAGCTAAAGTTTTGCCCCACTAGGGTGACCATGGGCACACCAACGATAGTAGCAATGGTTAAACCCATAAATACTTTTGACATAAAGCTTGCGCGTTTATCGGCAGGGGCAATGTCGGCAGCCAATAAAATAGCAGCGGCGAAGTAGGCACCGTGTGGTAAACCACTTAAAAAGCGAAATAAAATAAGTTGCTCAAGCGAGTTTGCAAAAGCACTTAAGCCATTGAATAAAAACATCATACTGACAAACATCAACAGTGCATTGCGCTTACGCATGTTGGCGGTTGTGATCATAAATAGCGGTGCACCGACAACTACGCCAATCGCGTAAGCACTGATTGCATAACCACTTTGCGCTGGCGTAGACGAAAATGTTTCGCTGATCAGGGGCAACATTGGCATCATAGAAAATTCTGATAGGCCTAAAATGAATGTGCCTAAAGCCAATACTATCAGAATGGTAAACGTGCTTGCGTTGCCTTGGGAGTTGGCTACGTTAGTCATGTAATTCCTTTAAAATAAATTTAAAAACAAAATAGATTTTTGATAATTGAAAGTGCCAGCAACAAATACTTTGTTCTGGAGTAGAGATGTGTGCCCAGCACTATTGTAATACAAATTAATAGGGTTGATACAGTACTTTTTGGAACGTTCTATATTTGTTTGCTATAAGAAAATAACCTGAACTTCTTAAGTCTTTGCTGTTCAAAATAAATACAGAGAAAAAGCCAACTATACTTGGTGAATTAAATTGGTTTAAAGGAGAGTGTAATGAAAAAGATATTTGCTTGTATCGACGGTTCATGCATGACCGATGCGGTGACAGAAGCGGCTATTTGGATTTCTAAGCGCTCCAGCCATCCAATTAATTTTCTGCATGCATTAGAGCCACCTTTGCCACAGGGCAGTGATGATTTAACCGCAATTATTGGTTTAGGTTCGCAAACCTCATTGTTAGAGCAATTGGCAAAACTTGAGCAAGAACGCAACAAAGTGGCGTCGCAGCATGGTCAATTATTGCTAGATGAAGCAATGAAAAAAGCCGAGCATGCAGGCCTAACCGAGATTGAGCAACAGCAGCTTTCAATGAGTCTTGTTGATGCCTTACTTGAACATGAAGACAATGCCCGTGTGATGATTATTGGCCGCTCTGGTAAAGGCCATTACGATGATTTTAAAGTACTGGGCTCGCATATTGAAACGCTGATCCGTCAGGTGCATACCCCGGTTGCGATTGTGCCGCCGCAATTTCATGAGCCTACAAACTTTATGCTGGCTTATGATGGCAGCGAAAGTACCGACAAAGCGATTACACAAATTATCAAGGGCGGGATTTTATCCGGCTTAGATTGCCACTTGGTGATGGTTGATAAACAAGACGGTCACTGCCAAGACAAACTCGATACTGCCTCAGCAAGGTTGGCTGAAAACGGCTTTAATGTGAGAGCGCGCATGCTCGATGGCGATGTTTACCAAGCGCTGTGGCGATATAAAAGTGACCACGCCGTTGACTTAATGGTGATGGGCGCATTTGGTCACTCTAAATGGCGACAATTCTTTTTAGGCAGCACGACCTTAAAAATGCTTGAAGATAGCCGTATCCCTTTAGTGGTGTTGCGCTAAGTTATTTACCTGTGACAGGGTGCGACAATATGTCACGTGTTCAGACTAATTAATGAGTTTTATAATCGACGTCATTAATTATTTGCTTTGATTTTAAAAGAGTTATGAACACGCAATTTTCTCGCCCTGGTTTTTTATTTTCTAAAATTGCTGCAGCACTTAGCTGTGTTTTAAGTATTTCGGCCTTTGCTGATGATTCTATTGAAGTGATAGAAGTACAAGGTCATGCCCAAAATAACCATCAATTAGTTGGCTCTGCAGACGCGTTACTTAAAGATTTAGGTGTTGATTTTTCAGCGGCCGGAGGGGTGTCTAACTTGCCGGTGATGAACGGCATGATGGGCGATAGAGTTAAAGTTTTAGTCGATGGTGCTGATGTTACAGCAGCGTGTGCTAATCAAATGAACCCGCCACTCTCTTATGTGTCGGCAAACCAAATTGCCTCTTACAGTGTTGTTGCTGGTGTATCACCGGTAAGCAGTGGCGGTGATAATATTGCCGGCGTTATTAGGGTAAATACGATTGCTCCTGAATTTAGTGATACAGAATCAGTGAACTGGCGCGCAGGCTATGTTACAGCAGCATACAAAAGCGTTAACGATAGCCAAGCATACGCGCTAGGTGCCAGCCTTGCGAGCAAACAGTTTAGCTTGTCTTACCAAGGCAGCTTTGAAGATGCTAACAGCTATGATGATGGGCATGGTGAGCGTGTACTTGATACCTTATATCGAGTGCAAAATCATGCCTTAACGGGCGCTGTTCGTGATGAGAAACAACAGCTTGTGGTTAAGCTGACGCATCAAAAAATTCCTTATCAAGGCTTTGCAAATCAATACATGGATATGACCGATAACACCAGCTATGGTTTCGTTGCTCAGTATCAACGTGAGCTTGAAAATGGTGATTTGCAGGTGCAAGTGAATGCGCATGATGTAAAACACGAAATGGGTTTTTTCAGTAATGAGAAAACCGGCATGATGCCAATGAATACCGATGCACAAGATTACAGTTACCAAGTTCATTGGCGCACTGATTTATCAAAACAGTCATCATTAATGCTAGGGCAAGAATATTACGGATATCGAATTGATGATTGGTGGCCGGCGGTTGCAGGGTCAATGATGATGGGCCCAAATGAATACGTAAACATTAACGATGGCAAACGTGACCGCCTCGCGGCATTTGCTGAGTACCAAAACCAAGTAAACCAAGCATGGTGGGTGTCGGCAGGTGTTCGTGTTGAGCAAGTCACCACAGATACTGGCGAAGTGCAGGCTTATAACGAAGGTGGCATGAGCGGTATGGCTAATATGGGCTCAATGATGGATATGTCAAAAACCGACGCCCAAGCTGCGATGGAATTTAACCAATTAGACCGTAAACGTGACGACACTTTAGTTGATATCAGCTTGCTTGCTCGCTATCAATTATCGAATAACGATGAGCTGCAATTTGGTTTAGCTCGTAAAAACCGCGCACCTAATTTATATGAGCGTTACAGCTGGGGTGTAGGTACGATGGCAACCACCATGATTGGTTGGTTTGGTGATGGTAATGGTTATATTGGTAACCCAGATTTAGAAGCCGAAACAGCTCATACGTTAAGCTCTAGCTACACCAAATTAGCCAAAGACGATAGCTGGCAAGTAACGGCAAATGTTTGGTACACGCAAGTAAATGATTATATTGATGCTGAAGTGACTAAAAGCTTTAATCGCACTGACATGGCGCATACCAAGCGCAATATTCTTACTTTTACGAACCTAGATGCGACACTTTACGGTGCAAAACTGGCGGGCTTGGTAGAGCTTTACAACACAAAGCAAGCAGGAAAGTGGCAGTTAAAAGGCTCACTAACCAGTACTCATGGCGAGCGTGATGATAGCAATGAAGACTTATATCAAATTATGCCACTGCACACTGAGCTGAGCCTAGAGCACGAATACAAAGGCTGGCAAAACGCACTGAGCTGGCAATGGGTTGATAGTAAAACCCATGTTGATGAGCGCCGTTTAGAAAACCAAACCGACAGCTATCAGTTACTGGCTATATCAAGTCAGAAAACGTGGCAAAATTTAACCTTTAAGTTAGCAATTACTAACTTACTTGATGAATACTACCAACAGCCACTTGGCGGTGTAAGCATTGCTAATTACAAGCAAGATATGAGCAATGGTTTTGAACAACTTGCCGGACAGGGCCGCTCGTATAATGCCAGTGTGAGTTATAGGTTTTAGAGAAAGCTATCAGCTTTCAGCTGTCAGTTTGAAGCTGAACGGTGTTGCTTACAGGCCTTTACCAAAGGCCTAGCTCGTAGGAGGTACTTTAGTGCCGAAAATATCTTCACAAAGAAAATGACGAGCTGTCAGCTTTCAGATTAAAAACCAGAGTTTCTAGTTACGAGAGTAAAGTTAGCAAGTCAGGTCACGTGTCCGATACAAATGTGAAATAAGCTGTCGTAGGCGTGAAATTTATTTCGCGCGTTATCTTTTTATATTGCGCGATGTAAAATCGCGCCTACAATCTTTGCCTCGAAACTCGCGATCATTTTATCGGCAAATATATATCCGTTTGCAGATCACATTCATCAACTTCATGGATGAGGTTGAGATAATGAAAGAAGCAGGGGAAGTCTCTGACCTCTTCGCCGCTTTGCACCAGCCATTCACGGTATAAGTAGTAAACTGTTTCGCTAATGGTGTCATGAGAGCCATTATGACGAACAACGGCGCAGCGTCCTGCTGGAATTTCACCATTTCGCACACCTTGCGGGTTTTCAGTAATCGGTGAGGTGATACTGCCTGCGAAGTCAAAACGAAACGCATCGTCTTCAGTGGTGGCCGGATCGCTATACGGGATCCCATACGTGTTACTGGTTTTAACAGGTGAGAAGCCTGATTCTTTGCGCCACTCAATAAATTGTGCAGCGGTATTCATCAGGGTATTTGCAGCGCCTTGGTGGGTTAATAAAGCCACCGGCTGTGCTTTAAAATCAACAATGTTTACATTCATAGGGCAAACCTTTTTGTCAGGTAATGAAAATTCAAACTGTGAGTGCCAATTAGGCCAGTTTGGTTTGCTTCTGAATTCGCTTGGCGACTGTGTAAAGGTGCGCTTAAAAGCACGACTAAATGCTTCTGGGCTATCAAATTGCGCTTCTAATGCAACATCAATAATTTTAAGTTGATGCTCAAATGCAAGTCGAAATGAGGCACGCTTTAAGCGCGCAAGCTGCGCATATTTGGTAACACTTAGGCCAACTCCAGCGGCAAATAAACGATGAAAATGATATTTCGAACAACATGCTACCTCACTGAGTGTCTCCAGTGATAAAGGTTCATCAAGGTGCTGGCTAATGTAATCACAGACCAGCTCAATGCGTTGTTGTTGCTTCGTTTTCATGGTTACTCGTTAATGCTTTTCAGAAGTGGGGCCAGTTTGCCATGGCCCCTAAGTCGTTACCTGATTGAAATTGCGCATTTTGCTTAACATTCACGAATTGTAGCAGCTGCTTTTAAGTCAGAGAAAGTGTTCGAAGTTTCTAGAAAAAATCAGTTTGGGATAGTTAAGTAAATACTTTTTGTTTTCCTCTAAAGCGCAGCGCCTCTTATCCTCTTTGTGAAAATAAATATCTTTGACGTAGGCGTGAAATTTATTACGCGCGTAAATACCTTCACAAAGAGAAGAGAATTACGAGCCGTCAGCTTTCAGCTGTCAGTTTGAAGCTGAACGGTGCTGTTTGCAGGCCTTTACCAAAGGCCTAGCTCGTAGGAGGTACTTTAGTGCCGAAAATAGATTCACAAAGAGAACTGAATGAGAAGACAATGAGGAAGTAATAACATAACTTTGTTGTTTTCCTCTAAAGCGCAGCGCCTCATATCCTCTTTGTGCAAATAAATGTCTTTGATGAAGCGTGAAGTTAATTAGCGTATTGCGCGACATAAAATCGCGCTTTAAATTTGACCGCTGACCGCTGACCGCTGACCGCTGACCGCTGACCGCTGACCCCTGACCGCTAGGTATTTTAACTTTCCTGCTCAGCTTCTTGCTGTGCTAATTTTTCGCGATCTGCCTTTGAGATGTATGCCGGCTTATTGCTTTTATGCAACTTGGCATTGGCGCGCTTATCTTTTTGCTTAAGTTTAGTGAAGATCTTTTTTCTGCGGTTCATGAGTCTAACAAACGAATTAATAGGGTGAGTGGCTATTGTACCTTGTTGGTATTTTTAAGCGATCTATTTTGCTTGAATTAGAGATGTTATGTCGGCGTTATAAGCGTTACAATCAAGGCGACTTTCTAAAAACCTTCTTAAACTCTGGAGCTTATCTTGAAACATTCATTACTTGCTGCATTTTTATTAAGTGCTTTCTCTAGTCAGGCAGCTGTGTCTGAGCAAAGTGAAAAGCTGGCTAACTACGCGGTAGAGCAATATCAACAAGCGCAAATTCATACCTTAGAGAATTTAGTTTCGTATCCAACGGTAAATAAAGAAGGTCTAGCGACTCCTGATAACCCAGATTTCATTGGCTTTAAGTCGTTCTTAAAAATGAAAGCGGCGCAGTTTGGTTTTGATTATCAAGATTTAGGCTACACAGTGTTAATTGGCATGGGTAACCAAGCTGACAAAGTAACCATAGTAACCCATGGTGATGTGCAACCTGCAGATGCTAGTAAATGGCAGCAAAGTCCATTTGAAATGGATAAAACCTCTGAGCCAGGAAAGCTAATTGCACGTGGTACAGAAGATGATAAAGGTGCAATTGCGACTGCACTGCATGCAATGAAGGCGATTAAAGATAACGGTATTACTTTAAATAACCGTATTGAATTAATGGTTTACCTTGCAGAAGAGTCTGACTGGGCACCACTCGAAGAGTTCATGAAAACCTATCAGCAACCTAAATATGCTGTCACTATTGATGCTTCATACCCTGTGGTTGTTGCAGAAAAAGGCTGGAGCTTAATTGCGCCGACTTTCTCTGCGACCTCAGCACAAACAGGCTTATATGTTAGTGGCTTAAAAGGCGGCGCCTTTGTTAGCCAAATCCCTGAAGATGCCAGCGTGTTAGTACATAACGCTGATGCGGCGACAGTGGCTAAATTACACGACAATGTCGCTCAGCTTAAAAACGTCAAAGTGGCGATGACAGAGCAAGACAATAGCTTGTTAGTCCAAGTGAAGGGGATTTCAGCGCATTCATCTGAGCCAGAAGCGGGTGAAAATGCCATTGCGCACCTTGCAGAAATCTTTAAAGGTATTGATCTTGAGAACAATAGCGATGGCCAAGCAATTGAGTTTATCAATCAGCTAATTGGCCTTGATTTATACGGCGCGCAATTCGGTGAAATTGGTTACAAGCATGATTTTATGGGCCCGATGACTGTATCGCCAACCTTATTAAGCCGCGACGGTAACGACATTAAACTGTCGATTAATATGCGTCGTCCGGTAGGTAAACAAGAAGCTGTGCTTAAGCAGCAAATTAATGAAGCGCTTAGCGCTTGGCAAACCACTAATAATGTCACTTTAAAAGACACTAAAGTGGTAATTGGTACGCCAATGCTGTTAGATGGTGCGCCTCATGCAGAAGCATTACTCGATATCTTTAAGCACTTTACTGGCGATAAAGACGCGGGCTTTGTGTCAATTGGTGGTGGCACAAATGCTAAACTATTTGATAATGCGGTGTCATTCGGTCCATCAATGCCAGGTAAAAAGTACACAGGCCACTCAGAGCATGAGTTTATTACTGAAGAGCAGTTAGCACTGAACTTAAAAATGTACACTGCAATGATGATGAAGCTAGGTAATATGTAATTCTATAAACTGAAAACGCCGCTTTATAGCGGCGTTTTTTTAAACTGGTGACTCATTCCTATTTAGAATTGGGCAACAAACTTAAGGTTATAAAGTTCAGCTGAGCCGCTTTCAGTGTAATTAGCGGTTAAATAATATTTATCATTAATAAAGTACTTACCTTGTAAAACGAGTTCAGAATCATCCAACCCTGCACCTATGGCATAGTGTTCGCCAAAGTAATAGCTGATCATGGCATTGCTTGCTGATTCATAAAGGCTGTCTTGGTGGCCAACATCGACGGTAATGTAATGGCTGCCGCTTAAATGATTAAAGTATCTGGCAGATACATTCCAAACGTCGAGTTCATCATCTGTTTCTGCACTAAAACCAAGGTAATCCTTATCGTTGATTTGGAGGTTATACTGCGCTTTCAAGCGGAAATAATCATCACCATATTCACGCACATCCCTATTTACAGAGACCTTTAAGGCATCGGCAAATAAGTAGCCTATTCCTAAGGTATAGTCATCAGTATCATCAACATCGTAAATTTCACCTGTAACAAACCAGTTTTTATAAAATCCTTCACCAAACATACCGAGATAATCAGTGTAATCGCTATTAAAGTAATTCACTCGAATGTTTGAATCTGTATCTAGGTAGCCATAATCATCAAGTACCCCAGAGCTTTGCTGCTCCTCAAAGTAGTAATGGCTCACTAATTGGTAAGCATTAAAACTATATCTGTGATTCTCTATGTGCGTATAGTCGATACTATTGAACCATTGTTTACTCACCTGTTGTTCTGTTGCGATAGAGCAGTTTGAATAAGCAAGTGTTGCCAGAGCAATAGGGGCTAGTTGTTTAAACATACATATCCTTGTTGTATTTGGTTTTGTTTCATAAAGATAATACAACAAGCAGCTACTTACATTGTAATAAAGTGTTGTGGGTCTGTTAGTTTGTGAAAAGGCCAAGCAGCGCTTGGCCTATAAAGCTTAATTAAGCGTTGTGGTGAGTGATATTTCGGCATTCATCAGTTTAGAAATAGGGCAGCCTTGTTTAGTTTGTTCACAAAGTTGCTCAAATTTTTCGCCCGAAATTTCTTTTATCTTTGCGCTGAGATCAAGTGCAATGTGGCTCACTTCGAAGCCGTCGTCAACCTCATCAAGGCTCACTGTTGCTTTGGTAGTTATGTCGTCAGCGACAAAGCCAGCTTCTGTTAGTGCCAGCGATAGCGCCATGCTAAAACAGCTACTGTGTGCCGCTGCAACCAGTTCTTCAGGGTTAGTGCCCGGCTTATCTTCAAAGCGAGTGTTAAAGCCAAATGGCTGTTTCTCAAGCGCGCCACTTTGACTAGAAATATAGCCTTTGCCAGATTTAATATCACCAGACCAACTCGTATGTGCAGATTTTTTAATCGTCATCGTCATCTCCTTTGTAAATTTTTTTCGACAACCGTGAAAGGCTTTCAGGGTTTTGTGCCGAAAACTGTGAGTTAACGATATAAGTGCAACTTAAACGCCAATCTGTATGAAAAAGCTTAATAGTTGCTGAATTTTGTTGTATATATAAATGAAACTTGAATAGGTGAAGTCAATTCAGTGATAATTATTTACCTATTTAAGGGTCTTGATTGGCGCTAAATAATTATAAAAATGGAATGCAGTAATATGGAATTTTTGAACCTCGCTTTTAGTTTTCCTTCGGTTATTTTATCCGCTCTACTTTTTGTTGTAGTTATATTTTGGGCTATCACACTGCTCGGATTCGCAGATATTGATATGTTTGAGTCCGATGTCGATAGTGATGTATCACAAGCAAGTTCAGGAAGCATTTGGCATACATTAGGATTTGGTGATGCACCACTTACTGTATCGGCAAGTGTGTTGGTGATGACCAGCTGGTTAATTACCATTTATGCACACAAGTTTTTTGCAAGTGTACTTGGCAATGGCATTGTTTTTTATGTGCTTGGCGGTTTGTTGTTACTTATTAGCCTTTTGGTCGCTATCCCTATTTCTGCCCTTTTATTACGCCCATTAAGACGCTTTTTTGCGAGTAAAAGTGCATCACAAAGTTCAGATCTACTCGGCTTAGAATGTGTTGTTGCCACAGGTAAAGTGACTGACTCATTTGGTCAAGCGCGCGTTAAGTACCAAGGTACAGAGCAATTGATTGAAGTTCGTGCAGAAAATAATGAGCAATTCTCTTCTGGTGACACTGCCGTGTTGCTTGAGCACATCAAAGATAAACACTGTTACATCATTACCGCAAAGCCTTGGTGATCCTAGGCTTTAAGAAGTAATAAAAAATAAAATCGATAATCACGTTAGGACATAACATGGAATATTTAGATAACTTAATACCAATATTGGTTTTTGTGGGGATAGCGATCGTCGTTATTTTCGCAATTCTATTAATCATCGGTAAGTTCTACCGAAAAGTAGAGCAAGGTCAAGCGCTTATTATCAATAAAATGAAGAACGAGCCCGATGTAACTACAACCGGTGGCATCGTTTTTCCAGTCATCCATAAAATGGAAGTAATGGACATTTCGACTAAGCGTATGGTTCTTGAGCGTAAAGATAAAGGCGGCTTAATCTGTAAAGATAACATTCGTGCTGATATCGCGATTACGTTTTATATTCGTGTAAATGAAAACAAAGAAGATATTTTACGTGTAGCTAAGCAAGTGGGGTGTGCAAGGGCATCTGAGCATGAAACATTGCAAGAGTTATTTGAAGCGAAATTTTCAGAAGCGCTTAAAACAGTGGGCAAACGAATGGATTTCGTTGAGCTTTTCACTCACCGAAATGAGTTTCGCGATAATATCAAAGAAGTCATTGGCCAAGATTTATCAGGGTATACCCTTGAAGATGTGGCTATCGACTACTTAGAACAAACCTCAATAGAAAAGCTTGATCCTCAAAACATTCTCGATGCAGAAGGTATTCGCCGTATCACTGAGATGACTGCAATACAAAATGTTTCGACCAACCAATTGAAATGTGATGAACGTGCAAAAATTGAAGTTCAGAATCAAGAAGCAACTGAAAAATCTTTAGAGATTGAACGTCAACGTGAAGATGCCGTTGCTCGTCAAAGACGCGAAATTGAAACCGTTAAAGCTCGTGAAGAGTCAGAAGCTGAAAAAGTTCGTCAAGAAGAACGCTTAAAAGCAGAACAAGCACGTTTACTAACCGATGAAGCAATTGGTATCAGCGAACAAAACAAACAGCGTGAGCTTGATATTGCAGAGCAAAATCGTCTTCGTGTGCTTGCTATTGAAGAAGAAAAAGTTTCACGAGCTCGTGAAATCGAGGTTATTGAGCGCGAACGAGAGACTGAAATCTTACGGATCAACAAAGAAAAAGCACTGGAAGTCGAGCGCAAAGAAATTGCCGATGTTATTCGTGACCGTGTGATTGTTGAAAAGTCAGTTGCTGAAGAAGAAGAGCGTATTAAAGACGTTAAAGTGCTTGCCGATGCGGAGCGTTCAAAAGAAGCCATCATAATTCGTGCGAAAGCAGAAGCAGAAGAAGCCTTGGTGAAAGATATTGAAGCAGCAAAAGCGCAGGAGCAAGCGGCTGAGTTTAAAGCAAAAGAGCTAGAAACAATGGCCAATGCAGAGCTTCGTATTGCTAATCAACAAGCCGAGTCGAAGAAAATTCTCGCTCAAGCCCAGCAAGTTGAAGCTGCTGCGAAAGGGCTTGCTGAAGCTGATGTTATAAAAGCAAAAGCTGAAGCGAATGCACTGCAAGGTGAGGCAGACGCTAAAGTTCTTCGTCAAAAACTTGAAGCTGAAGCACAGGGTAACCGTGAAGTTGGCTTAGCACAGGCACAGGTTCAAAGTGCAATGGCTGAGGCTAATGAGAAGCAAGGTGAAGTTGAAGCAATTAACCTTGAACGTAAGATGCAAGCAGAAGCGAAAGGTCTTGAAGAGAAACTACAAGCACTTAACTCGATGAATCAAGATGCACGTGATTATGAGAGCTTTACATTACAGCTAAATCAACAAAAAGAATTAGTGTTAGCAAAACTATCAGCAAGCAAAGACATTGCAGAGCACCAAGCTCATGTAATGGCTAAAGCGTTAGGTGATGCTGATATTAATATCATGGGTGGTGATGGTCAGTTCTTTAATCAGTTCATGAGTGCGATAAGTTTAGGTAAATCAATCGATGGTATCGTTGATGAAAGCAAAACGGTACAAACTATCTTTAAAGATCATTTAAATGGTGACCGCAATTTAATTGAGGATTTAAAAGGGGTGTTAGCGGGGGCAAATGGTTCGGCAGAAACACTAAAGAACTACAACATGAGTAAATTGCTTAAACAATTGAGCAATACAACAGCTGCAGAAAAAAGTCAGCTATTAAGCATGTTAGGTAATTTAGGCTCCAAAGCAGAACTCGAGTCTAAAGACTAGCCTATTTTAGCCGTAGCATGCATTTGCTGCGGCTAACTTCTTTTAAACATCAGGACTGATTGCATGACGGATCAAACACAACAAGCATTAGAGCAGGGCTCGTACGATTTAATTAAACGCCGTTTAAATAATTTTGGTAGTAGCTTAAAAACACAAGTCGATAACGTTAATAAACAACGAATTGTGGAGTTTGGTAGCACCGAGTTACAAGTTAAAGGGCGGGTAAGAGTTCGCACCGAACAAAACTGTACACCACGCGATATTGCGATTGTTGGCGATAAAGTTATTTTTGCTTACAACGTTTCACTTGGTCTGAAAAAAGAAACGTCTATCAGTGATGTTTTCAGTGTCCATAAGTTAATTGAGCAGGATGAACATTATGAAGTTGAACCTTATCCTGAGCACACTCGCTTTTTAACGGATAAGCGATTTATTCGCGATTTTGAGGAACTCTATACTTATTACAAGCAAACAAGTCTTCAGCACCTTTACCAGCAAAATGGTAAGTTGTTTGCACTATTCCAAATTGGTGACAAGTTAACGGATGTAAGGGTATTTCGTTGGGAAATTCACCCAGATAACACAATTAATTACATCGATAACCGTGGCGAACGAGATATACAAAATGCCCATGACTACGATTTTGAATGGTTAAAAACAGACCGAAGTCATCACGTTGAAGGACGACATGCCCACGTTAATATCAATGA
Organism: Pseudoalteromonas sp. T1lg122; assembly: GCF_002964825.1. Lineage (NCBI taxonomy): Bacteria > Pseudomonadati > Pseudomonadota > Gammaproteobacteria > Alteromonadales > Pseudoalteromonadaceae > Pseudoalteromonas > Pseudoalteromonas sp. T1lg122. The sequence goes on along the minus strand of NZ_PQCG01000032.1, from coordinate 268,459 downwards.
TCAAGTATTCGTAGAAACGCTAGGTGGCACATTAACCATCAAAGTTGAAAACAGTACGGATACGGGAGAAGGCATCTACTTTGAGCCCGTTGATGATAAAAATCAGTCACTCGCTGATAGTGATATTGAATACGCGCAAGTCGGTGAGCTAATTTTATTAAAGATACTTCCGTATCGTGAAAAGCAATGGCGATACTTTATTTTTAACACGCGCACTCAGCAAGTGATAAGACAAGATGCAATTGGCAGTGCCTGCGTTAGTTTACCTGAAGATCATGGCATTATCTTTCCTGGCGGTTATTACTTACAGTCAGGCCAAGCTCGTTCATTTGAAGAGCAAATTAAGGACTTAGATTTTCATCGTCAAGTTAAAGCGCCCAATGGTGAAGACGTTTTATATGTGTTTTATGAACCAAGCGAAGGGCGCTATGCGCTATTTGCCTATAACATTATTGAGAAAAACCTACAAAATCCAATCTACTGTCACGGCTATGGTATCTATGGTAACGGTTTAACACTAACTTTTAAGGCTGATAAAGACGAAGCCGAACGTGTTCATCCAATTCAAATTTGGCAAAGTCCTTTTGTTTCATCGGAATTTGCAGCAAATGCACCGCCTGCAACCAGCTTATTCGGCAAAATAGGTAACCCAGAATTAGTTCGAGGTATTTCTGATTTATACAGTGTCTGTAAGTCTATAAACGAGCAGAATCCTAATGTTTATCATTATGAGGATCTTATTGCATTAAGCCGCAATATCTTCGACCGCTACCATTGGTTGAATGAAACTGATTTTGCAGACATTGCTACTTCTTTACATTCAATTTTTGAAACGGCTGAACAAGTTTTAGACGAATTTGAAAAGGTGACTGAAATTCAAAATAAGGCCAAGCAAGCCTTAGTTGAAATTAATTCGCAATTTACAGAAGTAAGCCGTGAAATTAGGCCCGATAGTTTCAAGTTAGCACCTGAATTTGTCCAAGGTATTGATGCGCTTAAGGTTCTAAAGGGACAAATAATCAGCCTTGAAGATGTTAAATACATTGATGTTGAGGCGTTGTCTCAGCTACAGCAGCAAACGGATGAAAAGCTAGAACAGCTAAGCCAAGCAACTGCTGAATTTTTACAAAAAGATACGGCTCTTGAGCCTTACCATAAAACACTGGCTGAACTTGAAGCGTTAAGTAATAAAAGTGAGAGTGTTACAGAGTTAAAATCGTATGTTGAGCAATTAGATACTCAAAGTAGCGAACTTGATTTACTTAACCACACCATGCTTGATCTTGATATCGCTGATAGTCGCGTTCGTACACAAATACTTGAAGATATCAGTGCGGTATATGCGCTAGTTAACCGTGCAAAAGCAAGTATTGAAATTCGCCAGAAGAGTTTGGGCAGTGTGGAAGCTAAAGCGGAGTTTGCGGCTCGATTTAAATTGTTCTCACAAAGCATAACGAATGCCCTAAACAATGCGAAAACGCCAGATGCGTGTGATGAACAGCTTTCTCGTTTGCTTATCCAGCTTGAAGAATTGGAATCACAATTTAGTGACTTTGATGAGTACCTTGCGGAAATTATTGCTAAGCGAGACGATGTCTACGAAAGCTTTGAGGCCCACAAGCAAAGCCTTATTGATGCAAGACAGCGACGGGCACTAAATTTAGCCAATGCGGCTGAGCGGATTTTACAAGGTGTGAATCGCCGTGCGCTGAGCTTTTCTGAGTTAGATAAACTGAATACTTATTTTGCATCAGATCCTATGATCAGCAAACTAAGAGCGTTGTGTAATGAGCTTAAAGACATTGGTGATGAAGTTCGTGCTGATGATATTCAAGCAAAACTTAAAGCGAGTAAAGATCAAGGGATACGTGCACTGCGCGATAAACAAGATATTTACAGTGACGGTGGTAGCACAGTAAGTATTGGTAAGCATGCATTTAGTGTTAATAAACAACAGTTAGATTTAACCTTATTGCCCCGTGATGAGCAGCTGATGTTGCACTTAACTGGGACTGACTATTTTGAACCAATTAGTGATGAGCAATCACTTAACGTTTTAGCTAAAACACAGCACCTGTGGCAGCAAACGCTCGTATCTGAAAGTGATCTTGTCTATCGAGGTGAATACCTTGCTGCGCAAATGATTCTAGCCTGTGAAAACGCTGAACATCCATTGAGTTTTGATGAGCTTCAACAAGCTGAACAAAATGGCTCTTTACTTAAACTGATACAAAAGTTTGCTGAGCCTCGTTATCAAGAAGGTTATGAAAAAGGTATTCATGACCACGACGCGCATGCAATTATTAAATCACTTTTGCAGCAAAAAACATCCCTCGATTTACTTATCTATCCGGCTAGCTGTCGGGTGATGGCGCAACTATTTTGTGCGCAGTTATCAACACAGGATGTAAATACTTTTTACCATCAAGCAAGTAATGCAATGCTGATGGAGAAGCATTTTAATGCGGGACATTTTGCTGAAACCTTGATGATGCAAATAAGTCAACTTATCGATGCATTTAGTCAACAAATGTTAGGCTTTTGCCAACAATTAACGGATTTCTCATGTGAACTAAGTGCTGAGTATTTAGTTAAGCAATTAGGGCAACAACAAAGCGCAGAGCAGCTTCAATTTGTACTAACGCAGCAAGCTTTAAACTTAGCTAAACAGTTTGCAAGTGATGCAAAAGCGAAGGGGTACTTTGCCGATTTAAATCAAGCATCTGAGAATGTTAGTAATCTAAATGACCGTGCGCAGTTATTTTTTAGCTGGATAAGTGCTTACTGCCAACATCAACCGAGTATGCCATTGGCTGTGCAGTTAGAAGCCGCTAACTATTTACACTTAAGTGATAATACGCCAATCAAGCACAGGGTTTTGGATATTCAGGTTAATACAGCTGTTACGGATTTAATGGGACAACATAAGCGTGTTGTTGAGCAAGCAATGGACGTTAATTATGCGGAGTTTTATGCACGAACTCGGCACTATATAACCAGCCAAGTTCCAGCATTTGAACAGTATCACCAGTTGAGAAATACTATTTTAAATCAGCAAAAAGAGCGTCTTCAGCTAGACGAGTTTAAAGCTCGTCCATTAAGCTCATTTGTTCGAAATCAACTGATCAATAAAGTGTACTTTCCAATTATTGGCGATAATTTAGCGAAGCAAATTGGCTCTGCAGGTAAAGATAAGCGTAGTGATTTAATGGGGATGCTATTACTCATTTCGCCGCCAGGATATGGTAAAACAACCCTGATTGAATATGTTGCGAACCGTCTTGGCTTGACGTTTGTAAAAGTGAATTGCCCATCAATTGGACACGATCAAGTATCGCTCGATCCTGCCCAAGCTATAAATGCAACCGCTGAAAAAGAAATAGCAAAAATCAATCAAAGCTTTGAAATGGGTAATAACGTCATGCTTTATCTTGATGATATTCAGCATACAAACCCTGAGTTTTTACAAAAGTTTATTTCGTTATGTGATGGTTCACGCCGAATTGATGGTGTTTGGAATGGTAAAAGTAAAACCTATGATTTAAGAGGTAAAAAGTTTGCTGTTGTGATGGCAGGTAACCCATATACAGAATCAGGTGAAAGCTTCAAAATCCCAGATATGTTAGCTAACCGTGCTGATATTTATAACTTAGGCGACACGCTAGCAGGTTGCGAGCAAGAGTTTGCCATGAGTTTTATTGAGAATGCGTTAACATCGAATGCCGTTCTTGCTCCGTTAGCAAATCGTAATATGGACGATTTGTATAAGTTGGTTCGTATCTGCCAAGGTGAAGACATAGCTTTAAATGAACTTGAGTACGGCTATTCACAAGCTGAAGCGAATGAAATAAAGGCCGTATTAACTCGCTTGATGACCGTTCGCGACACCGTATTGAAAGTGAATGCTCAGTACATCGCTTCGGCTGCACAAGACAATAACTACCGTACAGAACCGCCATTTAAACTACAGGGTAGTTATCGGAACATGAATAAAATGGCTGAAAAAGTCGTTGCAGCCATGAATGAAGAAGAGCTTGAGAATCTGATCCGAGATCATTACCGTGGTGAAGCTCAGACCTTAAGTAAGGGCTCTGAGGAGAACCTGCTTAAATTAGGAGAATTACGAGGTACATTAACTAAGCAGGAGCAGACTCGTTTTACTCAAATCAAAACAGATTTTTGTCGTCTGAATAAGTTAGATGGCGCTGGTAGTCCGGCCATGATGGCTGTCGAGCAAATGGGATTCTTAAACGAGTCTTTAGAGACCATTGCGAGCAAGTTAAGTAAGACTAATTTGAGTCATGATTATAGTGAATTACTAAGTAGCCTAGGTATCAATTTAAAAGGATTAGATACCAAACCAGCTCTACATTCATTGCAAAGTACGATTCAACAGGGCTTTGTGCAAGCGCCATATCAAGATAGTTTTGAGCAGTTAAACCAGCTGTTAGCAACAAGCAATACGACTGAGCAGCTTAATGAATTAATTGCGATATTAAAAAACCACAATTATCAACAGCCTTTAGCCGTTTTGGCTGAACAATTCGGCCAGCTTGATAACCGTAAAGAACTACAAGAGCTAATTGAAACGCTGAAGCAAACCCAGTGTCAATCACAGCTAGGAGAGTTAACGTCAGCAGTCAAAGACACCGATAATCGGGCTGTATTAAATGCAATTTTACAGCAGCTAGCCAAGCTTGATAGCCGCAATGAGTTAACGGAGTTAACCGAGGTGGTAAAACAATCAAACCCGCAGAGTCAGCTTGCTGATTTGGCTGAGCAGCTTACTAAAGCGATTAATGGAAATAACACTAAGCAAAGTTTTGCTGGGTTACAAGATGCCTTGAATTTGCATACTCAACAAGTAAGCCATCAAGACCAGTTAGCTCATATCGCGCAACTTTTAGAAGTTCATTCACCTAAAGTCGCAATTGAAGAGTTAAAAATGAGTCTATTGGCAGCGTCACAGCAACAACTTCAGCATTTCACAGCGCAATTGGAAAAGCTCATTACTGATAATCAGCAAGATGATTCGCTGCATGCAATTTTAGCTGCACTCAAAGCGTCTGCAGATAACTGCTCTCAATCGGAGTTATTAGGGCAGTTGTCTGAACAATTAGCCGCATCAAATAATCGCGATTTACTTTCGTTAATAGTCGAACAAAATAAAGTGCAGGCTGAATTTAATTCAGACTATGCTGCACGTCTTGAGGCTTTGTTGAATGAACTTAAAAATCAACCAGCCCGCGTTATTGAAAAAGAAACGGTTACAAGTTCATTGCCTAGACAAACTTTGTTGTAATAACTTCGCTTCACGCTTGCAACGCTCTGAGCAGTATTTAACATGCTGCCAGTCGCGTTGCCACTTCTTACGCCACATAAATGGCCTGTCGCAAACAGGGCAGGTTTTACTAGGTAAATTAAGCTTTTTATGAGCCATGGTGTTGCTTTTTAAGGCTTGTAACATGCTGGTGCAGCACGACCTTGGCACCTTGCTTTACATCATCACGTTCTCGAAATGACCATAATCGCTCACGTGCTTGCTTGGCTGCATGTTCAATATCGACCATGGGCTCAGGGTAGCCTTCGCCGAGTTTAAAGTTATTAAATAAGGCCTCCATTGGCGGCTGTTGCCATGGCTGGTGGAGATCTTCTATAGGTAAATTTTTAAGTTCAGGGCACCATGTTTTAATAAACATGCCATCTGCGTCTTTGTCTTCAGATTGCTTGATTGGGTTGTATAAGCGAATCGTGTTGGTTCCTGTGACCGATGCTTGCATTTGAATTTGTGGGTAATGAATTCCCGGTTCAAAATCTAAAAAATAACGCGATAAAATTAAACTAACAGGATGCCAATGAATGTTCATATGATGGGTCATAAAGCTGACTAACATAGCGCGCATTCGAAAATTAATGTAACCCGTTGCTGCGAGGCAGCGCATACACGCATCAATTAAAGGAATACCTGTTTGACCTTGTTCAAAGCGTTTTAAGTGCTCTGCAACGAGTTCATCATCGCGATAAGGATAGTGTAGGTAGCCAGCATTTTGCGGTGCAAACTCCATGCTGCACTGAGTTTCGAACTTTTGCATAAAATGACAATGCCAGTGAAGCCTAGATTCAAAAGCATGTAATGAACGACGCCAGCTTAAAGGCTGCTTAGCTAAATAGTATTTTAGGGTTTGATAAACCTGCCTAAGGCTCAGGTTACCAAAGGCTAAGTAAGGCGAAAGCCTAGAGCATGAATCTCTACTTTTTGATGGGCTTGAAATGCCACTTTGGTAGTTCATTGCTCGTTCTTCTACAAAGCTCTGTAGGCAAGCTCTGGCTGCATGAGGGCCACCATATTGAAACTGCGGGTCGTGCTCTAGAAAATCATCAACACAGTCGCTGCTTGGTAATTATTAGGCAAAATTGCATTAAATGCTTGCCAATTTGGCGTTACAAGACGTTGGTTCATCACGCCATGCCAATAAGTTTGCCAGTCAAAGTGTTTAGGTCGCGCGCGCTTAACGCCCCCAAGTGGTGTTTCATACCATGGAATCGCTTTGTTGTTTAGCCAACTCTTCACCAACCTGTCTCGCTCAAAGGTATTGTATAGACCTATTTCTTGATGACTATAAACCCCTGCAATATCAAAATCTTCACTAAGGGTTTCTAACAAGGTAATCATTTCTTGATTATAAATGGCGATTTCAGCGTTGTATTTTTCAAGTTGTTGGTTGATGTCTTTAAGTGACTGAGCAACAAAACGCCAGTGCCTTAAGCTGTAATGGGGATCTTCGAGTAATAGTGGCTCAAAGTTATAAATCAGTATGCAGGGCAGGTCTGATGCAATCGCATTGGCAAGTGGTTGATGATCAGAGAGTCTTAGGTCACGTTTGAACCAAACAAGATTCACTTTTTGCTTTTTTGAGCCTGCCATAATCGTCGTGTTGGAAAATTGTTTTGCTCTTCATACGTAACAAGTCACAACTTCGATTAATTGCTAACGTAATCCACAAAGTTTCCACATTTGTTGCATATTGCCCACACACTTTTGGATGGTATTCAGATTATGCTTACGGTCAATTGAATGACATAAGAGGTTCGCTATGAAGCATTTATCTGCACTTTCTGTTTTAGCTATTTCGTTGTTAGCCACAGCGCCCGCTTGCTTTGCTCGCGACCATCAAGGCGGTCCACCTCCACGACCTGACTTTACGACTATTGATATTGATGGCAATGGGGTGATTGATTTTACTGAGTTTAGTGAACAGCCTATGCCTGAAGATATGCTGCAAACCATTTTTAATGACATGGATGCTGATCAAAATGGTGAAGTAACTGAAGACGAGTTCAACAACCATAAACCACCAAAACGTAAGGAAAATCAACGATGATCAACAGTGTTTCATCGGGTGCGAATTTTCAGCCCATGCAACGACCTCAAGCAGAGCCGTTAACCAGTGAACAAACAGAGTTAATGAATGAAACCTTAGCTCAGTTTGATCCTGAAAACTTAACTGCAGAAGATGCACAATCTATTATGCAAACATTTATGGACGCAGGTATTCAACCGGGTCAAGAGATGGAAGCAATTATGGCTGAAGCTGGCTTTGATGCCGCTGAAGTCGGTGAATTAGGTCGCCCTGAAGGTGAACGCCCGCCTGGTCCACCACCGCCGCCGCCAAGTGGTAACTCACTCGAGCAGGTTGATACTGAAGAAGTTGTCAGTTATTTAGATGAGTTGTTAGCGCAATATTCTGATCAACTGGGAGAAGAAGATAAAGAAGCGATTCTAGCCTCTGTGCAAGAAAAGTTTGGTTTATCTGAAGGTGATTCGCTGTTATCGGTCACAGCGTAAATCACAAAGCGGTCATGATGACCGCTTTTTTATATCTAGCTTTATTAATCACTTATTAAAGCGACGCGGTAAAAGCCTTTATTTTGTTTTGTGCTGCTTCTAAGCTTTGCTCTGCACCCGGCATCGCAAGGCCTTCTGCATAGATAAAGTTAACGTCAGTCATACCCACAAAACCAAGTACATCTTTTAAGTATTTAGTTTGTGTATCCATCTCTGTGCCTTGATACATACCGCCACGTGCAGCAAGTACCACTACTTTTTTGTCTGTAATTAAACCTACTGGGCCTTGCTCAGTGTATTTAAACGTAATACCAGCACGAGCAATACGATCAATCCAAGCTTTAAATGTTGATGGAATACCAAAGTTGTACATTGGCATGCCAATAACAATCAGGTCGTTATCGTTAAGTTCAGCAATTAAATCGTCAGAAATTGCAGCAAGTGCTTTTTGCTCATCGCTGCGCTCGTTTGCATCAGTTATCCAAGCAGCCATTTCTGTCTGCGTTAAGTGAGCAATCGCATTGTCGCTTAAATCGCGAGTTGTTACTGAAATTTGTTGGTTGTTAGCAAGCTGCTCAACAAAATGTTGGCTAAGTTTGCTTGAATTACCTTGTTCACCATTTAAAGATGAATTTAACACAAGTACTTTTTTCATCATGTCACCTAAGAAAACTGAAGTTATGCAGCCATTATAATTAGCAAAAAATAAATTAATAATGCTATTAATCGAGTGTTATGTTCGCTTTAAACGAATGAATGGTGTGCCTAAATTTGTGAACTGGTCTTTTTTTATAATTTAATGTTATTATTGCCGGTACAATAAAAATAGAAATGGACTTTATTATGAAGTACTTACTGCTTACACTTTTGGCAGTGCTCAGCTTAATGCCCCGTGCTGCTGAAAACACCCAACTCCCTGTAGAATCTTTCGCCTCTTTACGGGCTTTTAGCCAAGTAAAATTTTCGCCAAATGGTAAAAATTTATCGTTTATTCGAAATGTAAATGGTGAGTTAGTTTTAATGGTTTATAACCGTGAAACTAAACAAGCTGATTCTATTATCCGTTCAGATAACCACACTATTTTCTTCGATTGGTATGAATGGGCAAATGATGAAGTGCTACTTTTAGGTGCGCGCTATATTCAACGTCAATTTGGCGGTCCTAAATATTCATCGACTCGCATGTATGCCTACAATATTAACGATAAAGGCAAGGCGAAACTAGCCAATGAACCAAACTATAACCGTGATGAACGCCAACCTCAATTTGGCGATCAGGTCATCAGTTTTTTACCTAATGATAAAGATAAAATCTTAGTGCAAGGTGACTTTGATGTTGCCAATGCGCCTGGTGTGTATGAACTTGATTTAAATACACTTCGTAAAAAGAAAGTGCAGCGTTCACGTAACAAAGTCATTGCTTGGAAAGCAGACCGCCAAGGTAATGTACGAATTGCTCTTAAAATGGATGAAGATGAATTTGAATATATTCTTTACGATGAAGATAGAGATAATCGTAAAACGTTATTTAAATATAAAGCATTTAGCCCTGATGTCGTGACAATTTTAGGCTTTGATAAAGACCCTAATATTCTTTATTTCAAAGCACTTAAAGATGGCTATGATGCGCTTTATAAAATGGACCTAGCAACCATGAAAAAAGAGTTAGTGTTCAGCGATGACAACTATGATTTTGACGGCTCTATTTTTTATTCGCCACTTACCGGTGAGGTAGCTGGTTTTACTCATTCGCATCTAGAAGATGGCATTCGTTATTGGAACGATGACTTAAATAAATTATACACTGCATTACGTGGTGTATTACCAGCAGATAAGTTTGATATTGATATTATTGATACCAGTAAAGATCAGCGTCAATATGTGGTTTATTTGACAAGCGACGACAGCACAGGAACTTACCTGCTTGGGAATCGTGATACTAACGAGTTAACCGTATTTGCATCGGCATTCCCGGATATTGATGACACAGTTTATACTGGTAAAAAGAAAATCAGTTATAAAGCCCGTGATGGCTTAACTATTGAAGGGTATTTAACTTTACCTGTGGGTTACAAAGAAGGGGATAAATTACCCACTATTGTGTTCCCGCATGGTGGCCCTATGGCTCGTGATTATGCTGGTTTTGACTATTGGACAGCATTACTTGCCTACAATGGTTATGCAGTACTGCAACCAAACTTCCGTGGTTCGAGTGGCTATGGTCATGAATTTGAGATGGCCGCAGTTCAAGGTTTTGGTAAAGAAATGCAAGATGACTTGCAAGATGCTGCTAATTGGCTTGTTAAGGAAGGTATCGCTAATGGAGATAAAATCTGTATTGGTGGGGCAAGTTATGGTGGTTATGCCGCATTAATGGCGGTGGTTAAGCACCCAGAAACATTCAAATGTGCAGCAAGCTTTGCTGGCGTTACTGACCTTGAGCGTATTGTTAGTAAGGCGCGACATTTCACTAATAAAGAAATTGTGCGTAAGCAATTTGGTACTGATAGCGATAAACTAGAAAAGGTGTCGCCTGTTAATTTTGCGAAGCAAATCAATCGCCCGGTGCTATTGGTTCATGGCTCAGATGATAACGTGGTGCCTGTTTATCATAGTCGTGAAATGGATGATGAACTTAAAGACGAAGGCAAAGATGTTACTTACATTGAGCTCGAAGATGGCGACCATTACTTATCGCACCAGCCGTATAGAATTAAAACGTTGAAAGCGTTTTTAGAGTTCTTCGATAAGAACCTGAAAAACTAGCAAAGAAAAAGGCGACCTAGGTCGCCTTTTTTAATACCTGATTCTGCGTCAATTTTATTTATAGGCTAATTCAGCATCAATATTGCGCATTAAGTTGGTAACCCAGTTAATGTATTGGCGGTGGATTTTTTTGCCATTGTAATCAAGGTTTATCGAATCTTTGTAATCAATCGAGTATTCTTGTTCGTTAAACGTAATATCAACGCGTAATTGATGTTTACGAATATCAAGTTTACCTAAGATTTGACCTTCAGCGTTTGAACGACACGTCCAACCTAGTTTCATACATGCTTTTAAAATATTGGTTTTGATACTTTCAAGGTCATGTTTACCAGATGCCATTTGCGGTACAGGGTTTGCGTCAAAGTTACGAATAGGCACACTGGTGCTACAAGCAGAAAGTGTAAGTAGCGTTAAAAGTGCAAAAGCTGCCTTTTTCATAGTAAGTCCTTTTTTGGGAATAAAAAACAGCAAGATTATGCGCTTTTTTTAAGGTAGGGTCTAGGTATCAGGTAAAAACCAAGCACTTATAGCACCGACTAAGCCTAAGATACTGTAGAAAAAAATTAATTCTGCCGTTGTTAAAAAACTATTCAATAAGCCAACACTACCTAGCAGTAATAAAATAACCCCGATCACCGTATTACTGACAGAGACGTAGTCAGTGCGCTTGTTTCCTTCAGCCATATCAACAAGGTAGGTTTTACGACCAAGGCGAACCCCTTGATGAGCTACGGTGAGTAAAAAATAACAGAGCGGTAATAGCCAAAACTCATTGAGCGTTTGTGGGCTAAGATAAGCTACTAAATAAACGGCGAAACCGTTGAGGGTGACGAGCATTGCAGCAAACACTAATACTTTGCGGCTCGATAAGTCACTTAATCGACCCCAGATAGGCGCAGAGACTAAGCTGGCAAGCCCAGAAAGCGCCATAAACGTAGCAAGTAGTGAAAAGTCGAAAGCCTGTTCACTGGCAAGAACGATATAAAACGGTGCGCTTAAAGCAGAGCATAACAACAATGCTCGAGTGACAATAAAATGAGCAAATTGCTTATCTTGGTAAAGCAGTTTTAATTTTGATAAAGCATGTAAAAAGCCGTTTTCAGCGCCTTCGGTTGCGCCTTTGTATTCTTGAATGCGGCTATAACTGAGTGCTGCAAACAGCCACATTAAAGCGGCCAGCATTAATGCAACATACACCCCATTTTCATAGCCAAGGCTTTGTAGATACCATAAACCAAGACCAAAAGTGAGCGTTGCAAATCCGGCAAAACTCGCAGCAAGACCGCTAATGCTACCACGCTGCTGTTTTGGAATAACCTTGCCTAATACATCTTTTGCAGCGATGGAATTAAAGCCACGGGCTAGGCTAAAGACAATTAAAATAGCGATGATAGCAAACCCAGCAGTTGCACCTTGGAGTGTTAAAGCACAAATCAGCATACCAACAATACATAAAGCCTGCACAATTGCGCCAATCACCCAAACCCACTTTCTGACTGGGAGCTTGCGAATAGCACTGGCGATGGCCAGTTGTGGCAGCATTGAGCCTGACTCACGAATAGGCACAAGCCAAGCAATAAAGCTACTTGGTACATTAATGCTTTGTAATAGCCAAGGCAGGGTCACTTTAGGGTTTAACAAGGCATCTGCAAATTTACTGAATAGCTGACTTACTAATAGAGTAATAAAATTGCCGGGTACCACTTTACAAGCGGCTTCATCAATTGCTTTACAGGCACGGGCGTCTTCGGTGTTACTAAGGCGTTGGTAGATGTCTTCTTTACTGAGCTTTTTCATAGGGTTCAGAGGTTATGAAAAAGGGCAATTAAGCCCTTAAAAATCTTCCTTAGAGTGGCGCTCCGCTAACTGCTCAGCTTCATCACCCCATGTTTTGTTAACTCTGCGACCTCGTTTTACTGCAGGGCGGCGCTCAATTTGTTTTGCCCAGCGCATCACATGACTATATGACTCAACATCTAAGAACTCAGCTGCATCATATAAATTGCCAAGTACTAAGCTGCCATACCACGGCCAGATTGCGATATCGGCGATTGAATATTCGCTGCCAGCCATGTAGTCATGGTCGCTTAAATGACGGTTTAGTACGTCTAACTGGCGTTTTACTTCCATGGTGAAGCGGTCAATTGGGTACTGCATTTTAAATGGTGCATAACTATAAAAGTGACCGAAGCCTCCGCCTAAGTAGGGGGCAGAGCCCATTTGCCAAAATAGCCAATTACGACATTCTGTTTTACTGGCGTGATCGCTTGGGATCAGCGCATCAAATTTCTCAGCCAAGTATTGTAAAATTGCACCTGACTCAAACACGCGAGTAACGGGCGTTGTACTGTGATCCATTAAGGCTGGGATTTTTGAATTAGGATTAACACTTACAAACCCTGAAGAGAACTGGTCACCATCGCCAATTTTAATTAAAAATGCATCGTAGTCAGCTTCATCAATACCAAGCTCTAATAGTTCTTCGAGCATGATAGTCACTTTTTGGCCGTTTGGTGTCGCAAGCGAGTAGAGTTGAAGATCGTGTTTACCAACGGGCAAGTCTTGCTCGTGGGTTGCACCTGAGACCGGGCGATTTGTCTTCGCCCATTCACCACCGTTTTCTGCATCCCATTGCCACACTTTAGGTGGTGTATAACTGTCGGTATTACTCATTGAAACTCCTAAATTGTGCTTTAATGAATGTCATTACGAAACTACCATCCTAGTTGATCAGATAAAGCAAGGGAAGTACAGTTATTAATTATGAATAACAAGGAGGATGACATGAAAAAGCATGGTTTAGCCATTGGCCTTGAGCGCACTGGCACGACTTTTTATCTCACAATGAAAATTGTGGGGAAGCTCACGCATGACGATTACAAAACTCTTACCCCTCTTATCGATAATGCAGTAGCGGCAGTTCCGAGTGCAAAAATAAGAGCCTATGTTGATATTACTGAGTTAGAAGGCTGGGAGTTACAAGCCGCGTGGGATGATTTTAAGCTAGGCCTTAAACACAACAAAGAGTTTTGCCGTATAGCAGTAGTTGGTAACAAACACTGGCAACAAGTGGCAAGCAAAGTGGGTAACTGGTTTATCAGTAGCGAAGTGAAATACTTTGAAGACCCGATTATTGCCACTGAGTGGTTGCACGAATAAGGAATTAAGTGATAGAAAACAGCCAATTAAAGGTGGCGACATTTAATTTATATAATTATTTAGCGCCACCTGACGCATTTTATGATTTTCAGCGCATTTATAGCGCTGAGCAATGGGCCAAAAAGCAGCGCTGGTTGGCCGATTATCTTAAAAATCAGCAGCCAGACATTATTGGCTTTCAAGAAGTGTTCAGTATCAATGAACTGAAACAACAAGTTAACGCAGAGGGTTACCTCTATTTTGCAGTCGTTGATGAGCCAACGGTGATTGATGACTTTATTTATCGCGATCCGGTTGTGGCTATTGCCTCACGCTATAAAATTGTTGATGTCAGTCAGGTTGAGGCAGAGCAAGATGATATTTTAGCGATGGGCTTGAGCGATAATTTTAACTTTAGCCGCAGTATTATTCGCGCGACACTTGAAGTACCTCACTTAGGACACGTCGATTGCTATGTAGTGCACTTTAAATCAAAACGTAGCATGCTCTATCACCAAGATGATGAAAGCCACAGCGAACAGCAAAACTTAGTTATGCAGTTAAAATCGCAAGCCCTTGGGCGCTGGGCATCAAGCATACAACGTGGCAGTGAAGCAGCACTGTTACTCGTTGAAATTATTAAACGCAGAGCGCATAGCAATAACCCTGTGATTGTGATGGGGGACTTTAATAATGAGTTACACGATGGCGTTCTTAACCATTTAATCGCTGACCACCTTCGTTTTAGCGGTCATAGGCAAAATAGCCCATCTCGTTCAGAGTTCAAACTACAAGATAGTTGGCAACTCTATCAGCGCCATGTTGTCACCGAGAACGACAGAGAAGCCACCCACTATTTTGGTAGTAGCAGCTCAGTATTTGATTATATTTTGTTATCCCGTGAGTTTGATGCCGGGTTTCAGGGTAGCTTTTTTGAGGTGGTTGATTATCACACCTATGATCAGCACTTGATCAACCCCCAGTTTGCCTATGATGATCAAAGTACCGACCATGGCGTTGTGATGGTGACAATGAAGTTAAGAGACTAGAAGCCAATAGCTTTCAGCTTTCAGCTGTCAGTTTAAAGCTTAGGGCTCTTTTGCTTATCACGCTTTGCCATTATATAGCCGATTAGTGCGCCGCTAATTGCGCCGAATAAATGGCTTTCGAATGAAATATGAATGCGCTGCGGGAAGACACCCCAAATCAGGCCGCTGTATAACACAACAACCGCAATACTGATTAAAATGGCTTTGAATGAGCGGTGCATAATGCCGTAGCTAATTAAATAGCCCCATAAACCGTAGATAACACCACTGAGCCCTACATGAATATTGCTGCGGCCAAATAGCCATACTAGTAATCCACCAATGAGCGCAGTGCCTGCAAACACCAGCCAAAAGCGTTTTACGCTAAATTGGCAAACTAGCCAGCTGAGAATAGCAAATGGCACTAGGTTACTAAAAAGGTGTGCCCAGCCACCATGTAAAAATGGCGCAAAAAACACCCCTGATAAACCAGACATTTGCCTTGGCAAAATACCTAAACCGTTTAAGTTTATGCCGGGTAGGGTATTAATTATTTGCAGTACCAAGCACATCAGCATAATGCCTAAAATTGCGAATCGCTTACTACTGATAGGAGGAATTTTGACAGCTTTTTTTTCAGTCATGATGAGAAGCTCTTAAATCAATGTGACCGAATGAGTATAACTTATTAAAAGTGAAGGTAAACACCTTGATATGCAAGGTGTTTACTAAAGGTCTAGGTCATGTTGAGCTAGTTTAACCTAATTTGGTTAATAGTTTTTTCGCAGCAAGTTCAGAACTTGCAGGGTTTTGCCCTGTGATTAGTAGGCCATCTTCAATCGCAAGCTCGCCCCAATCATCGGTTTTTTGATACTGACCACCTTGTTTGATTAGCTCATCTTCAACAAGTAATGGCACAACATTGGTAAGTTGTACGGCATCCTCTTCTGAGTTACTAAAGCCGGTTACTTTTTTATCAAATACCACAGATTTACCAGCTGCACTTTTCGCATTCAGTAATACGGCACTGGCGTGACATACTGCACCCACTGGTTTCTCTGAGTTAAGAAATTGCTCTATCAAGCTAATTGAATCTTGGTTATCAACTAAGTCCCATAACGGACCATGGCCGCCAGGGTAAAATACCGCATCAAAATCATCAGCTTTAACTTCAGCAAGTGGTTTAGTATTGGCCATTAAGGTTTTTGCTGCGCTGTCTTGCTCAAATCGTTTTGTGGCATCGGTTGCTGCATCAGGGGCTGCACTGTTTGGATCAACCGGAGGTTGGCCACCTTTAACAGAAGCTAACGTTACCTCTGCACCGGCATCAATAAAGGCGTAGTAGGGTGCTGCAAATTCTTCAACCCAAAAGCCTGTTTTATGGCCTGTATCGCCAAGTTCATCGTGTGAAGTAAGTACCATTAAAATTTTCTTAGCTGACATAGTGAACCCTCTTTGTGTATTAAACATCGTTGATAACACTATAGGGATGAAAATTGAGTTAAACAACGCAGATAAATTTGACTTCATTGGTTTAATAATTGATACAATTATTCAGGTTAGATTAGGAGTTTGTATGAAAGTATCGTTTGAGCAATTAAAAAGTATGGTGGTGTTTGCCCACATTGTGCAGCAAGGCAGCTTAACTAAAGCGGCTCAACAACTTGGTTTATCAAGGGCTGTAGTTAGTTATCACTTAAAGAAATTAGAACAGCAATTAAAGCTCACGTTACTTAACCGCTCAACGCGTACCATGACCCTTACCGAAGCTGGTATGGCTTATTATGAACGTTGTCAGGCTATCACCGAGCACGCTGAAGCTGCTAATTTACACCTTGAGAACTTAAAGAGTGAACCGGTTGGGGTTATTAAATTGAGTTGTCCGGTGAATGTAGGCTTGCAACTTGTGGTGCCGGCACTTGCTCAGTTTAAGCGTTTGTATCCGAAAATTGATATTGATTTACAGCTTAGTGATGATGTGGTTGATATCATCAAAGAAGGCTACGACTTAGCGATTAGAGGCGTGGCCCTTGAAAGCTCAAACTTACAAGCGACTAAACTTGCAAGTATGGCGACTTGCTTATGTGGTTCAGTCGATTACTTTACAAAATACCCTATACCTAAGAGCATCGCCGATTTAGCGGAGCATACATGGGTGGTGTATCAACTAAGTAGTGCTGTTGTCACGCTCGAAAAAGATAAACGCCGCTTTGAGGTGGCAGTTAGTGGTGGCATAAGTACCAATAATGCCGCTGCGCGAACTGCCTTTGTTGAAGCTGGGCATGGCTTAGCGAAAATCCCAGTTTATGATGCATTGCCAAGGATCAAAGCAGGATTGTTACGCACAATCTTAGATGATTACAAAACTGCTGATATTGAACTTTATGGCGTATTCCCGCCAGGGGCGGCGGGAAGCAAAAAACTGCGGGTTTTACTTGATTACTTGAAGGATTATTTTACTAATCAAGTAGCCACTATGACGATTTAAACAAGCGTGCGATTAAATAAAGCGACTGCTTGTTGATACATGCTGATGGCAAGGACAGGATCGTATCGGTCGCCTTCGTCGCGCATAAACGCATGTTGCGCGTTCACTTCTTGCCACTGGTAATTAATGCCTGTTGCCACCGCTTGTTGGTAAATTTTAAGGCGGCCTTCTTTTGGTACATGTGGGTCTTGTTTACCCCAAACAAAGTGGATCTCACCTTTAATATCTGCCATGCGCTCAAATGAGTTATTCCCTGCTTGTGCTGGTAAAGTATCACTGTGTATATCTGTCGCGTATAAACAAAAAGCGGCTTTGATACTTGGGTTTAATGCGGCACGGTATGCAAGGTGACCACCAATACATACGCCCATCGCACCTACATTTCCTGTGCAGTAATCTTGCTGACGTGCAAATGCAATTAAGGCGTCAGTATCTGAGTCATGGCTCTCAAGCGGTTTTGCCCATTTGTCGGCATTGCCTTTGTCTTTTCCAGCATCATCATAAGCAAGTACCGTCCCAATAGGATTTAACTCATGAAAAACTTCTGGCACTAACACGACAAAACCATGACCAGCAAGTATTGCCGCAGAGCGTGCAATAGGGGCTGTTTCTTGGAAAATTTCAGAATAGAAAATAACACACGGGTATTTACCTTCTTCTACAGGGCGATAAATACTGGTGCGCATTGTGCCTGTGTTGGTCGCTATGTCGTGGCTATGGTGCTGAATAATCATGTTAATCCTTGTAAAAAACGGTTTAGCTAATAATACCTCAGCCCCACCTTTTGGACGAGTCAAAGCCCTTGAAATTTATTGATGCTCAGCTATTTTATTGAGGCAGGGTACTGCATACAGCTTGCGTAATAGGTAAGAGTCGCAGGCCAGTCAGAGAAAATAGCCATCACACCCACTTGCTTAGCAAGGACGTCTACTACTTTCATCATTTGCCCATCTTGTTTAATCACGCTGGCAATCGACTGGTAATAATAACCACCACCATTATTTAATGGACCTGAGCGCTCTAAACTCCAAGTAATGATGTTCAGCCCTGCTTGTTTAGCTTTAATAGCATAAAGCGATGGCACGATTTTACCTGACTCATCAAGGCTTAAAAGCATCCATATTGGCGGTGCGATAATGCGTACTCCATCGTCATACAGAGCCTGCATTGATGGCTGCCAGGTGGTGTCATCCATGGCATCAAAGTCTGCTTGCTCATCTCGGCCATCAAGATAAATACTGTTGTTTGCAAATTCAGGGTGATTGTTTAGCCAATACTTCACATCTTCAAGATTAAATGATTGCGGATACACATCATCGCTATTCACACCTGTAGCTCGGTACTCATCAAGCATTTTTTGCGCATAATCTTGCTGGCTAAAACCGTTAAATGGCATGTTAACTTCTGGGCTTTTTAGCTCGGGTGTCATTTTTACACCCAGTGATTTGAATAACTTAATGCTTTGCTGGTGGGTCATAACAGTGCCACTGTTTGCGTATAAGTCAGTGCGCCAGCTTGGTGTGCCTTGCATATACTCTGCGACGGTTTTGGCGTTTGGGTTGGCGCCATCCATTTTAGCTTTTAGGGTTAAAAACTCAGCTTGGGTGATATCGCTGGTGCAGCATTTAGCCTGAGCTGGTTGACCGTCTTTGGCCGGGGTAAAAGGTTGGCTGCATTTTGCAGCCAACTCAGGAATCGCTAAAATGTTGGTAGTGGTGTGTAAATCGCACTGTGAATGGCGACACACGAGTTGTTTGTCTTTAGTAAAGGCAACGTCACATTCAAGTACGCCAGCGCCCATTCTTACAGCAGCCAAATATGACTCTTTGCTGTGCTCAGGAAACTGCATAGGGGCACCGCGATGACCAATTACAAAATCAGTTTTATAGAAAGGGCCATTACCGCATGCCGCAAGTTGCTGCTTTAAAGGCCCATCAGTCATCTTGTCGATTAAATAGTAAGGCCTAGCACCCACTTGCACTGCCTGCTCCTTGGGCAGACTCTTACAGCCTTGAATAACGAAAACTAAACAACATAAAACCAGTGCGCGCATAACAGCATTCCTCTAATCTAATAGAGTTTAGCCTATCATTGCTCCATGGCAGTTTTATTAAGTTTCTGATTTATAATAAGTGCTAATAAGATAATCGCTGCGCCGATGGCAAGCTTGATGATATCGGCATCACGATTCCATATCACAATGTTAACGATGATCCCGGCTGGGATCAGGAGGTTATTCATGACAGCCAAGGCACCTACATTGACGATGGTCGCGCCCTTATTCCAAGCAAAATAACCAAGCCCTGAAGCAATTGTGCCTAAGTAAATTAGCACGCCCCATTGTGTCGTTGTGGTGGGTAGCTTACTGGTATCACCAAATAAACCGTAACAAATCAGTGCGACTATTAAAGCACCAATAAAGAACCAAGCAAACACCCGAGAGTGGGGGAGTTGCTCATCTTGCATTAAACGTTTGTAGGTGACTTGCCCAGTGGCAAAGCAAATATTAGCAGCCTGCACCATTAACATACCAATGAGATAGTTTTCATCGACGCCTTCATAGCGAATAGCAACGGCGCCTAAAATAGCCAGTAATGCGGCGAATAAAAACTTGGCATTAAAACGCTTTTCAAGCAAATCGTTTAACAAAGTGATGTAAAGTGGCGTCATTACCGTGAATAGCAGTACCTCGGGCACGCTAAGGTACAAAAACGAATGGTAATAGAAGCTGTACATCACACCAAGTTGTACTGCGCCTATCGCCATGAGCTTTAGTGCTAAGGCTTTAGGGGTTTTACGCCAGTGTAAAAAGGGCAAAAACACGCAAGTTGCCAAGCCAATGCGCATTAACACACTAAACCATGCATCCACTTGGCCTGCTAAATAAACACCAATAAGACTAAACGAAAAGGCCCAAAGCAGGGTTACAGCAAATAAGTAGGTCATGTTATTCGAGTTATGTGCAAAAAAGGGCAGTGTATATGAGATGGCTGAAAATTAAAATTGCCCATGACGGATAATACGCGGTCATGGGCAATGGGGGGGTTAGGGTTGGCTTGCAACAAAGGCTTTGGCTTGTTGCTTTAATCGCTCAAGTGCGTTGCTATCGTAAAACGTGCTGTGCGAGACAACACCCTTTAGTGTTTGTGTGTTACGAATATCAATAAGCGGGTTTTTTGAAAGCAAAATGAGATCGGCTACTTTGCCTTCACTAAGTGCACCGTATTGCTGTTGTTTATTTAAAAATTTAGGTCCCGCGAGTGTTGCAGCTTGCAGCGTTTGCAGTGGTGTTAGGCCATATTCAGTAAAAATACTCAGTTCTTGGTGTAAAGAAAGCCCCGGATAAATATACGAATTTAAAAAACCTGCATCTGTGCCTGCAATAATGCTCACACCTGCTTGTTGGGCGATAGGGAGTAACTGTGCGGTTTTAATAAAACGCTCTTTGCGCTGTTTGATTTGTGCAGGGGTGTCTTTGTTCGCTCTATCAACTCGCCATTGATACGTCGCTTTTAAACCCTTACCTAAATAATCTAAATAGGCATCGTCTTGATGATTGTCTTCATCAATGTAAGCCGTTATTTTGCCACCGATCAAGGTTGGCACCACGGCGGTGTCGTTGTTAGCAAGAACCGTAAACTTCTCAATGGCTGTTGGTTCATCAAACTGCGCGGTGATAATGGGCAGCGCAGTGCGATAGCTCAGCTCTTTTGAGGCAACCTTTGCGGAAATATCCGCTTCGTTTTTAGCCGCAGCTTTAAGCATATAGGTCATATGCTCAATAGCATCAAGCCCCGCCTTGGAGACATCAGTCACAGACAATGAAAATGGAATATGACCCGAAATTTGGTAACCCCGTTTTTTAACCTCTTTTACTGCCTTTAGATAAAGCTCAGGCGTTAAAGCGCTGTCGGTAATTTTGATAAAATCAACGTCCATGCTGTCTAACAGATCCATTGCAGCATGCATTTCTTCAGTCGTTTCTACTTCTAAATCACCAGGCCAAATAGACCCTTTACCTTCTAATTTCGGGCCTGAGGTGAAAATAGTTGGGCCCACTAACTGACCTTGTTTTACTTGTTCTCGCCAGCTAAGTACAGATTCACTTAAATCAGCCGCAGCATCACGAACGGTCGTTACGCCGTAAGCTAAATATAGTGGCAAGAGCTGTTTATTCTCTTCAATAAGTTCATCACCACCGCCAAAATGAACATGCATATCCCATAGACCAGGCATTACATACTGACCTTTTGCATCAATCAATGTTGAGCTTTGATAGTGGTTACTTAAAGGTTTATCGCTACGTTTGATGATAATTCCATCGCGAATGGCAAGAGATTGCTTTGCTGCGATAGCCCCAGTTTGCATATCAATAATTTGGGCGTTTTCTATCACGATGTCAGCGCGCTGATCTGGGGGTGATGAACATGCAGCTAAAGCTGAGCAAAGTCCTAAAAGTAAAGCGTTTTTCATGTGTGAACTCGTGTTTTTCTTTGAGATTAGCAAAAACGAGTTAACTGACAATGGCTTTGAGGTGAATAGGAATAAAAGTGGGGTGAAAATTTAATTGATACTTAAAAAGTATGAGGGTTACCCCTCATACTCTAAACAACAGTGTGATTATTCAACTAAACCACGACGCTTTAATAGTGCGTCTGTTGTTGGTTTTTGACCACGGAACTCAATGTAACTTTGCATTAAGTCGCGGCTGTTACCTTTTGATAATATCTCTTTGCGGAAATTATCACCGTTTTCACGTGTTAAACCACCTTCTTCAGTCATATGTGCAAACGCATCTGCTGCGAAAACTTCAGTCCAAAGGTAAGCGTAATAACCCGCTGAGTAACCACCGGCAAAGGTATGGCTGAAGTAGCAAGACTTATAACGCGGTGGTACTGGGTAATATGCAATACCATGCTTGTCTAATGCATCATGTTCAAACTTTTGTACGTCAGTGATATCAGCATCAACACCAAATGAATGCCATTCCATATCAAGCAGTGCCGCCGCTAAGTACTCAGTTGTATCGAAGCCTTGGTTGAACTTTTGTGACTCAAGTACTTTCGCAAGTAACGCTTTTGGAATTGGTTCACCTGTTTTGTAGTGCTTGGCGTAGTTTGCAAGTACTGTCGGTTCAATATTCCAGTCTTCGTTTGCTTGTGAAGGAAATTCAACAAAGTCACGAGCAGTGGCTGTACCTGCTAAGCTTGGGTATTTAACATCAGAGAATAAACCGTGCGCAGCATGACCAAATTCATGGAACATCGTTGTTACTTCAGAGAAAGTCATGAGTGTAGGTTGACCTTCAGCTGGCTTAGGAATGTTCTGCGCGTTGTAGATCACAGGCATCGTGTCTTTAAGACCGCTTTGGCTAACATAGGCACTCATCCACGCACCACCACGTTTACCTTCACGTGCATAAGGGTCCATGTAGAATAGGCCGATAGCGCTACCGTCTTCGTTAAATACTTCAAATACCATGACATCTTCGTGATAAACCGGTAGGTCTTTACGCTCTTTAAACGTAATACCGTAAAGTTTATTCATCGCAAAGAATAGACCGTCGTGGATCACTGACTGCATTTCAAAGTAAGGCTTAACTAAAGCAGGGTCTAAGTCGTACTTTTCTTGACGAACTTTTTCAGCGTAAAACGCCCAGTCCCAAGGTTGAAGCGCAAACGTTTTACCTGATTTTTTGATTACTTGTTGAATTTGCTCTGCTTCTGCTTCTGCTTTAGCAACCGCTTTCGGCGCTAAGTCATCAAGAATACCGTAAACGTTATCAGTTGTTTGCGCCATACGTGTAGTCATTACATATGAAGCCCAATCTTTGTAGCCAAGTAATGCTGCTTTTTCTGCGCGTAACTTGGTTTCTTTGATGATGATAGGGCCGTTTGTCGCTTGCGCACGTGTTGCCGATGTAGTCCAAATCTTTTCACGTAACTTACGGTTTTCAAGGCTTTGTAAGATAGGTTGGCGAGTCGTGTTCACGAGTGTGATCATGTAACCTTCTTTACCTGCTTTTTCAGCAGCGGCCGCAAGGCTTGCGATTTCGCCTTCAGATAAACCCGCTAGCTCGCTTTTATCTTTAACTAAAATCACATCTTCTTTGAATGACTTTAAGATGTTTTGTGAAAACATCGTTGAAAGCTTGGCAAGCTCTGCGTTGATTTCACGCATTTTTGCTTTTTCAGCTTCAGTTAGTTTTGCACCCGCATTAACAAACTTTTTGTAGTAATAATCAACAAGGCGTTGATCTTCAGCATTTAATGAGGCTTTGTTGTCGTAAATGCTTTGTACGCGAGCAAATAATGCTTTGTTTAAGTAAATATCATCTGTGTGAGCAGACATAACGGGTGCCATTTTTGCGGCGATACGTTGGTACTCACTGTCAGAGATTAAACCCGATAAATTAAAAAATGCTGCAGAAGTACGGTCTAGTAACTCACCCGATAATTCCATTGCAACAAGGGTATTTTCGAATGTTGCTGGTTCTGGGTTGTTTGCAATCTTTGCAATTTCAGCTTTTTGCTGAGCGATCCCTGCTTCAAACGCTGGCTCGTAGTCTTTGGTCGAAATTTTATCAAACTCAGGAGCCATATATTGTAAAGGGCTTGGCTTGAAAAGAACGTTTTCAACATTGGCTGTTTGTGTTTCAGCGGCAGTTTCAACTTGAGTTTGAGTGTCGGCTTGTTGCGAACTACAAGCAGATAATAAAAGCACACTAGCAATTGTAGTTGCTACTAAGGTCTTACGCATGAGAGCTCCAAAAAAGTGGATAAATCTTTTTTAACTTACCAAATTTTTGGCTAGAAACAATCAAGTTTGTCGTCTGAATGGGGAATTTGAACGCAAATAAAGCTGTTGAGGGATAAAAATGTGTAAAAAGCCATCAATTGTGTATCAATGGCTTGCTTAGTAATAAAGTGGCGCACACTGCCAATTTAAATCCTGCTGGTAATAAATCACCATAGGTTAGTTATAACCCAATACAAATTTTTTCTCTGAGCCAAAGTTTTCTGGCATGGCGTTACCAAACTCTTTGTTAATTAAAGTCAGTGAGTGCTCTTGCTCAGCAAGTAAATTTAGGATTCGGTTACGATACTCTAAGCTTGATTCAAATAAGTTAAGATCAACCAAAGGTTGTAAAGTTGCAAGTTTTTGTGTGAGTGTCATTTGTGACATTGTGTTCTCCTCGTGCTATTCAAAGCCTGTGAAACCTCAAGCTCTCTCTATGTATATAGCAGTTATGGTCTAAAACAGTTAATAATTAGCGCATATTGCGCATAAAGAACTTAGTATTTACCAAGTTTTCACCTATTATGCCGTGCTAAACTTAGTCACAACTGAATCAAACTCATTTTTTACTAGGAATGTTAATTTATGACCCTTGCTGATCTGCAATCTGCATTATCGTTTGTATTGTTCACCTATAACGATGTGCAAATTACCGTACTTAAAGTAATTCAAGTGCCTTTGGTGCTGTTTTTAATGTGGTTTGTGGTCACCTGGATTGGTCGATTAATAAAAAAAGCATTACTGGCAAAAAACCTAGGCCCTGATACGGTTCATCTATTCACGCGTATTTACCTTGTTGTGACCATCGCTGTGCTTGTGTTTACTTCGCTTGAGGTACTCAACATTCCGCTAACAGCGTTTGCATTTGTCTCAGGTG
Source organism: Pseudoalteromonas sp. T1lg122 (assembly GCF_002964825.1). NCBI lineage: Bacteria > Pseudomonadati > Pseudomonadota > Gammaproteobacteria > Alteromonadales > Pseudoalteromonadaceae > Pseudoalteromonas > Pseudoalteromonas sp. T1lg122. The sequence continues at coordinate 243,515 of NZ_PQCG01000032.1, read as the reverse complement.
CCATTGCAATCGGTGTTGGTTTTGGTGCGCAAAACATTATCAATAACTTTATTAGTGGTTGGATATTAATGTGGGAGCGTCCAATTCGAATCGGTGACTTTTTAGAAGTAGGTACAGCTAAAGGGGTGGTTGAGACAATTAATACCCGTTCAACGCGTATCCGTCGTAACGATGGTGTGCATATGCTGGTACCAAATAGCCAATTATTAGAAAATACCGTCACTAACTGGACCTTAATTGACCGTAATGCCCGCTCGTTTGTAAATGTTGGTGTTGCGTATGGCTCAGACGTTGTGCTTGTTGAGAAGCTGATGAAGCAAATTCTAGATGAGCATCCTGCTATTTTAAAAACACCTGCATCATCTGTGTTATTTGATGACTTTGCTGATAGCTCTTTAACTTTTAGCGCTATTTTCTGGGTGTGCGCTGAATCAGAAGCACCGCTTCGTCAAGTACGCAGTGAGCTGCGCTTTAGCATTTATAAGGTATTTGCCGAAAATAACATTACTATTGCATTCCCGCAGCGCGATATTCATATCGATGGTGAGATAGCTTTAACAAGGCGTAACAGCCAAAAATAAAAAAAGCGGCTTAGCCGCTTTTTTTATGCTTGTTCATTGAGCTTTTTCAGCTTTAAGGCAAGCAACACCATCATTATGCCAAATACGACGGCATAGGTTGCAACCAGCCACAGTAGGGTAATGATACCCGCGCCAGGGTTAAATATCAGATAACCACCAAAAATAATCGATATAATACCGCTGCCAATCAATAGCCACTCATTCGTGATTTCTTTTCGTAGTTTACTGGCAATAACAATTTCAATAACCCCAATAGCAATGGCCCATGCGGCTATAAAGTAAAGCATTAATATGGCCGTTACATTTGGGGCGAATAGCGTTACAAAGGCTGCGGCAATCGAGATTAAACCACCCACTAATAGCATCCACCAAAGCGGATTTTCGTTTTTTGAAGCAATAGCTAACCATGTTCTAATGGCACCATCGACAAAAAAGTAAGCGGCAAATATAAACATTAGAATCGCTAATGAGGCTTCAGGGGCAAACCAACCACACAAGCCAAAAACGATGGCGATGGCACCGTGGATCATTAATGATGACCAATGGGGGATCAGTGAACTTGAGATTTGCATAATAGTATCCTTTGCTTAAGTCTCTCTATAACTAACATTTCAGCGCTTACTTGCAAAGATTTTTAATTATTTTTTGTACAGTTACACAAACCATGCTCTAATTTAATTAGATGATTTTTTCAGCGTTAAAAAGTTTTTGCGGACAAGGAATTAAGTGTGAACAGTAGTACGACTAAGTTTTCATTGCAATTTAGCACGTTAGTAGTGTGTTTTTTACTGTTGTTTAATGCGCCTTTATGGGCAACAACCACCCCAGAAGTGACCGTTAAATCCTTAATTGATAAAGACAACAAGGAAGAGCAAGCCGAACAAAAGCCGGCCAAGCAAGAGCCTGAAGCGAATACACCTGCTACAACGGAAAAGGTGCAGGAGCCTCTTGAAGATGACTTACCCTATGATGCCTTTGATCGAACTACGCCTCGCAGCTCCATGCAAGGCTACTTAAAAGCAACCCGCGCTCGCGATTTTGAACGTGCTAGCCAATATCTTGATTACCGTAACTTACCGAAAGAAGTTGAGGCGCTTGGCAAAATTCAGCTTGCAGAAAACTTATCGGTGGTGCTGGATCGTACCTTATGGGTTGATGTTGATAGCTTGAGTAACAAGCCTAAAGGTAAACAAAAAGAAAGCGTACCTAGTTATCGTGATCTGATTGGAGAAATCAGTACATCACAAGGCAAGGTGCAAATTTTATTGCAAATAGTGCCGGATGATAAAACAGGTAATCGGATCTGGAAGATATCGAATGCAACGGTGAGTCAAATTCCTCTGCTCACTAAAGAGTATGGCTATAACCGAGTCGGTGAGTGGTTGTACGATAATCTGCCTGATATTGAGTTTTTAGGTGTGATGCTTTGGCAGTGGATATATTTTGCCTTCTCTTTTGTGTTGTTTTTGGCAATCGCGATTATTATTACCCGTTTAATTACGTTTATTCTTGCACACTTAAAAGTACCTGTAGAAAAAGATGTCATTGGTTTCATTAATGGCCCGATCAGCCTGTTGCTTGCAGTACTTATGGCGCGCTCACTGAACGACCAATCTAATGTCACCATAGCAGTGATGGCGCTATTTCATGGTGCAACTGTATTATTAATTGCATGGGGTTGGATTTGTTTAAGGGCTGTCGATCTCGCCAAGCACAGGTTAAGTCAGCGTTTTATCAAGCAAGACAAGCCACAAGCGGTATTCTTATTACGACCAATTAGTAATGTAGCTAAAACACTGATTGTTATTTCGTTGTTATTTATGTGGTTTGAAAACTTAGGGTTTAATGCCACTACATTATTAGCGGGGTTAGGGATTGGTGGCCTTGCTATCGCCCTTGCTGCGCAAAAAACAGTTGAGAATATCATTGCTGCAATCACACTTTATATTTCTGCACCGGTGAAAATAGGCAGCTTATGTAAGTTTGGCAGCCACCTGGGCACCGTTGAAGAAATAGGCTTAAGGGCTACGCGAATTCGAACCCTTGATCGCTCGGTTATCTATGTGGCGAATGCAAAGTTTGTAGATATGCAGCTTGAGAACGTCTCTGAAAGAGAGCGTATTTCTTATCGACCAAAATTGATGCTCAACGCCAATACCAAACAACAAAACTTAATCTCGTTTATGCAAGCTGTAAGAGAGCTTTTGGAGCAACATAAACATATTGCCTTTGAACCATGTCGTGTTCGCTTTAAAGGCTTCACACCTTGGGCTTTACAAGTGGATGTACTAAGCTACGTAGAGACCGTCGACTTTGCTTTTTATATGGAAGTAATTGAAGAGTTAAATTTAGCAATCTTAGGCTTATTGAATGAGCACGAATGTGAATTAGCTAATCCAGAATTCGCACGTGTGACTGATTAGTTGCTAAAAAAGGGGTAAATGAAAGGGACTCTCATTTGTACATAATGTCTACACATTGTTGCATGCGGATGAACAGGACATATGTCCGCTCAAGTGAAAAATAATTGCATAAAATCTTCTAAATGCGGCGATGTTGCCGCTAATTGTTGTAAAAAATTTGTATATTTCTAATTTTTAATGCAGTAAAAGTGTCATAAAGTGTTATAATCGTCAGCGTTCGTTCAGCCTCTTTATCTCGTTTTGCACTCTCGAACTAGAGGTCCGCGCAGCTTATTACAAGGCGCGAAAAATTGGCCGAGCCCGTCAAATGAATTGACGCAACATCATCACCGTTGAATAAGAGTGCATAAAAAAGGTTAAAACCCGACATGAAAGCAATGAAAAGATCTACGTTAGCAACACTTATCAATGCAACGTTGTTCTCTGCCGTAGCAGGTACTTCATTTTCAACTCTTGCTGCAGACGAAGCGCCAGCAGCAAAAAGCAACCAACTAGAAGTTATTCAAATCACCGCTCGTAAACGTGTAGAAAACGCACAGGAAGTACCTGTAGCTGTATCTGCATTACAAGGTGACAGCTTAGATGCTTACAGCTCAGCTGGTATGGATATTCGTTTCATGAACGCGAAAATCCCTAGCTTATCAATCGAATCTTCGTTTGGTCGTTCTTTCCCACGCTTTTATGTTCGTGGTCTAGGTAACACTGACTTTGACCTAAATGCTTCTCAACCAGTTTCGCTAGTTGTAGACGAAGTTGTTCAAGAGAACGCAATCTTAAAAGGTTTCCCTGTATTTGACGTTGCACGTGTAGAAGTTCTACGTGGTCCACAAGGTACTTTATTCGGTCGTAACACACCAGCTGGCCTTGTTAAATTTGATACAGTAAAACCATCACAAGAATTTGAAGGCTATGGTTCAGTATCTTACGGTAGCCGTGGCGCAGTTGATTTTGAAGGTGCTGTTGGCGGTGGCTTAACAGACCGTTTATCAACGCGTGTTTCTGTACTTTGGCAAGAAAAAGACGATTACATCGATAACCGTGCTCCTGGTTTTGAACAAGATGACGTATTAGGTGGTTACACTGAAAAAGCGGCACGTGTTCAGTTCTTATATGAAGGTGACGATTTCACAGGTCTTTTCAACTATCACGTACGTGATATGGACGGTACGCCAATCGCATTCCGTGGTAACGCTATCAAAGCAGGCACAAACGATTTAGCTGATAACTATGAGCACGATGTGGTTTACCACGATGCTGCTTCTCGTGCGACACAGCAAGTTGAATCTCAAGGCGCAAGCTTAAAGCTTGAGTGGGATATCAACGATTTAACTCTTACCTCAATCTCTGCATGGGAAAGTGCTGAAATCTATTCTCGCGCTGACATTGACGGTGGTTACGGTGCAAGCTACTTACCAGATATGGGCCCAGGTTTTATCCCGTTCTACTCTGAAAGTGCTGACGGTATTCCAGATCAAGACCAATACACGCAAGAACTTCGTTTATCTAGCAACTATGCTGGCGACGTTAACTTCCAAGTAGGTGTTTTCTACTTTGACGAAGCGCTAACAATCGAAAACTTCAGCTACGACACTTATGGTTCAACGCCAGGTGAGTTAAACGGCTATGTTATCCAGCAACAAGATACTAAAGCGTGGGCGGTATTCGGTTCATTAGATTACACAATCACTGATGATCTAAAAATCACTGCGGGTCTTCGTTACTCAGATGATGAGAAAGAGTTCTCAGCAGACCGTACTTTAAGCCCAATTGGTGGTAGTGCGTTATACCTTACAGAAAACCCAAGTGACGACCACGTTAGCTGGGATTTATCTGCTAACTACAAGATCAACGATGACGTAAACTGGTACGCACGTGTTGCTAACAGCTTCCGTGCACCAAGTATTCAAGGTCGTATCTTATTCGGTGACGAAGTAACTGTTGCTGAGTCTGAAACTGTGACGTCATTCGAAACAGGTATCAAATCAGACGTACTTGACGGCCAAGGTCGTGTAAATGCAACTGTGTTCTACTACACAATGGATGACCAACAATTAACAGCTGTAGGTGGTGGTGCAAACTTCAACCGTTTAGTTAATGCTGATAAGACAACTGGTTACGGTTTTGAGTTAGACACTGAGTGGGTATTAACTGACAACCTAAACGCTACATTTAACTTAAGCTACAACAACACTGAGCTTAAAGATAAAGACTTAGCCGTTGACGTATGTGCACAGTGTACTGTTACAAACTCATTAAACAGCGCAGGTCAAGCTGTTCTTGATGGTAACAGCCTACCGCACGCACCTGAGTGGATCTCAAACTTAACTTTACGTTATAGCCGCGAAGTTGCTGACGGTGAATTCTTCACTTACGCTGACGTGTCTTATCGTAGCGAAATCAACTACTTCTTATATGAGTCAGTTGAGTTTGAAGGCAAGCCATTAACTGAAGTTGGTCTACGTGCAGGTTATGCTTGGGCAGAAGGCGACTACGAATATGAAGTGTCAGCATTCGTACGTAACATGTTCGACGAGCAGCAATCAATCGGTGCTATCGACTTCAATAACAACACAGCTATGGTGAACGAAGAGCGTTACATCGGTGCTGAGTTCAAAGTAAGCTTCTTCTAAGCTGAAAGATAAGTACTATTAAAACCCGCTGTATAGCGGGTTTTTTCGTTTATAATCGCGTTGGTAACTGCTAAAGTGGCAGGATTAATTTAAGAGAAAGAGAATAGCTATGGCTGGATTTTGGAACTACCGTGTAATTTTTTGTGAAGCAACAAAAGATGAAGCAGCACAATATCAAATTCACGAAGTTGAATATAACTTAAATGGTAAAGTGACTAATTGGTCAGAAACCGGTGCTGCACCATTTGGTAATACAGTCGAAGAACTTGAAGCAGATGCAGATCGTTTAAAAACAGCGTTTTCTAAGCCGATTTTAAAAGTGGTAAGAAAGCAACGTGGCTACGAGCTGGTTGATGTTGAAACCGGCGAAGAAGCATTTGCTGAGCCACCTGCGGGTTTAACAGAATAATCATAATTAAAGGTGCCTTTGGCACCTTTTTACTTTGAAGGAATGAGGATGACTTTAAAAGCAGTATTGTTTGATATGGATGGCACCTTGGTGGATTCTGAAAGTGTGCATTTTAATATTTGGAATGATTTATTAGCCCCTTTTGGCGTGCAATATGATGAAGCCACGTTTTGCCAACGCTTTTCTGGTAGACCCACCCTTGAAGCCGCTAAAGAGGTCGTTACAAATTATGGGCTTACTATCAGCCCAGAGCAGTTAACGGATGAAAAGTACGCTGCGTTTGGGCGTTTTGTTAGCAGTAATTTACCCACTTACATGCCTCACGCAAAAGCAGTGCTAGAGCAAGTAAAAGCCAGTGGTTTAAAAATGGCATTAGTAACAGGCAGTGCAAAAGATGAAGCCTATCCTATTTTAAAGGGCTATGGCATTTTTGATTGGTTTGATTGTGTCGTTACCAAAGATGATGTTAACAATCCCAAACCTGCTGGCGATCCATACCAATTAGCGCTTGATACATTAAATATCATGGCCAATGAAGCCGTCGCAGTCGAAGATACTTTCACCGGCGTCACTGCTGCGAGTAATGCTGGAGTTGCTGTGTATGCGGTGCCGAATCATTTCACGTTAGAGCATGATTTTAGTAAAGCCGCGGGTGTGTTTGCTGATTTGAGCGAGTTTTTCAAATGGCTACAAACTAAACTATAATTAAGTGGCAATTCTAAGCAGCTATTATTAAGTAGCTATTTTTAACTAGTAATAGCCAACTAATACTCACACATTTGCAAGGAAGCAATGATGGTTATACTCACTCGCGCGCTGCTGTGCGCAATCACGTTATTTATCGGCATTTCAGCCGAAGCACAACAAGCTCCTTCAGTCCTCTTAGCGAACGTTTATGAAGCCGAAAAGGTTAATGTAAGCGATTATTTAGTTAGTGAAAAATATGATGGTGTTCGGGCCATTTGGACGGGGAGTCAATTAGTAACCCGGAACGGTAACCCAATTTATGCTCCCAAGTGGTTTACTGCGCCGCTGCCAGATGTTTGGCTTGATGGAGAGCTTTGGACTAAGCGTCAAGACTTTGCCAACCTAAGCGGTATCGTTCGCAAAGTCACACCTGTAGAGTCTGAATGGCAAACCGTCAGTTATATGATATTTGATATGCCGGATGCGACAACGCCATTTAGTCAGCGCTTTGAAAATTACGCACGGTTAGTCAGTCAGCTGAACAGCGAGCATATTAAAGCTGTTGAGCAAAAGCACTTTAACGAGAACACGCAACTGAGCTTATTTATGGATGAGCTAATCGCACAAGGTGCTGAGGGTGTGATGCTGCATCTAGCCAGTGCTAAGCATAGTGCAGGGCGCAGTGATGCTCTTTTAAAATTAAAGCCCTACCTTGATGCCGAAGCGGTTGTGGTAGGTTACATCGCAGGAAAAGGAAAGTACAAAAATATGCTTGGTGCACTCAAAGTTCGAAACAGTGACGGGCTAGAATTTAAAATTGGTTCGGGATTTACCGATCAGCAAAGAACATCACCTCCCGCAATTGGAAGTACCATTACCTATAAATATCATGGTTTTACTAAAAATGGTTTGCCACGCTTTGCAAGCTTTTTACATGAAAGGCCATAGTGTCATTCAAAAATGGCTGCGACTGTGGTAAATTTCGCGGCCTTTTTATTGATGTATAGGTGTTAGAATGTTTGCAGGCTTTGATTACGGTAGCTCAAATTGTGCAATTGGTGTAATGGATAATGAGCAACAAGTGTCTTTAGTGCCCCTTGAGCAAGGCAAACAATATTTACCATCAACACTCTATACTCATCACAGTGCTTTAGTGGTTGATTTTGTAGCAAAACACCTTGCTGGCAGCCCATTTGAGCAGGATTTTAAAACTGAGCGTCAAGCGCTTTTAAATACCATCCCTCGCATTAAATCCGATTTAGATATTCAAGCTGGTGATGACACCTTATTTATTGGGCGAGAAGCGATCAGTGAATACGTGCAATTTCCTGAAGAAGGTTACTTTGTAAAATCACCTAAATCATTTTTTGGCGCCGTGGGCTTAAAGCAAGGACAAATTAACTTCTTTGAAGACATTGCTACGGCGATGATCTTAAAAATAAAACAACGCGCCGAGCAATCACTGCAAGAGTCATTAACCGAAACGGTCATTGGGCGACCGGTAAACTTTCAATCAGTTGGTGGTGAAGAGTCTAATCAACAAGCGCTCGGCATATTAGAGCGAGCGGCAAAACGTGCAGGCTTTAAAGAGGTCTCATTTTTGTATGAGCCATTAGCTGCGGGAATTGATTATGAAACCTCATTACAGCAAGACCAAAAAGTGTTAGTTGTCGATATTGGCGGGGGTACTAGCGATTGCTCATTTGTACAAATGGGGCCGAGCTTCCGTGCAAATCAGTGCCGTGACAATGACTTTTTAGCCCACAGTGGTAAGCGTGTGGGGGGGAATGATTTAGATATTGCGCTGAGCTTTCATGGTTTAATGCCATTGCTTGGTTTAGGCACAGAGTTTAAATCGGGTCTTCCGCTTCCGAATCAACCGTTTTGGCAAGCGTGTAAAATCAATGATGTGAACCTACAAAGCCAGTTTTATAGTGATGCTCATCATCGAGAGTTATTGACCCAGCTGCGTGAAGTTAAAGAGCCAGGACTATTTAAACGCTTAATTCAATTGCAGCAAAATAAGCAAGGTCACCAATTAGTGCAGCAAGGTGAAGCGGCAAAAATTGCATTGTCGTCAGCGAATGAATTTACTACTGATTTGCATTTCTTAGATTCAGAACTAACACAGTGTTTAACGTTGAAAGATTTAGCCTTAGCTGTTGATGACTCGATAAGCCAGATAGTGGGCTTAGCGAAACAAGCGATCAAAGAGGCAGGCACAACGCCTGATGTCATTTACTTAACGGGTGGTAGTGCGCAATCACCGCTTATCAAGGCTGCGTTACAGGCCCATTTAGGTGACATTACTATGCTGAACGGGGACCACTTTGGAAGTGTAACTGCTGGCTTAACTAAGTGGGCGCATAAGCTTTATAGCTAATCGCCCCCACTTTGAGATATCGACTTTAAGAATTAAAGAGTCACTTGGCGCGTTGCGAGATATTTTTCATAATCTGGTAACGTGCGGCACAGCTCAGTTTCCATCATAGGTGAGCTTAATAGCATATCAGCACTGACTTCATTACAAGCAACAGGAATATTCCAAACCGCAGCTAAACGTAGTAATGCCTTTACATCAGGGTCGTGTGGCTGCGATGCAAGTGGATCCCAGAAAAACACTAACATGTGCACTTCATGTTCAGCAATTTTAGCACCGAGTTGCTGATCGCCACCCATAGGGCCGCTTAGCAGCTTAATCACTTCAAGCCCTGTAGTACGCTCGATTAAATGACCGGTTGTACCCGTACCATACAGCGTGTGCTTGCTTAAAATAGCTTGATGCTTTTCACACCACGCCTGAAGAGCTGCTTTTTTGCCATCATGGGCTACGAGGGCAATATTCTTTTTGGCTGGTAAGGCTTGTTGTTTTTGTTCCATAAGTGCTCTTATATCAATAGGTTAATTGCTAATGCAATAAACACCAGTCCCGTGATCCGATCAATCCAAATTTGGGTTTGTGGGTGATCACGAAAATAACTGGCTATCTTATCGCCGAAATAAATATACGTGCAGTCGATTGGAAAAGCAAAAAGCGGGTAAAGTAAGCCAAAAAAAGCGAGCTGAAAGGTCGTTGAAGACAAGCTCGGATCGACGAACTGTGGAATAAATGCAATAAAGAATAGCGCGACTTTTGGATTAAGTACCTCGGTCATCATTGCTTGAAACATCACATTTTGCTTTTTACTGGTACTTACATGAGGCTTTTCATCACAGTCAGGTTCAGGCTGTGTGAAGGTGTCTTTTAAGGTCATTATGCCTAAATAGCACAGGTACGCTGCACCTAAATACTGAACTGTGGTATACGCGACTGTAGATGCTTTTAAAATAGCAGTTAAACCCACCACCGCAAAAAAAGTATGGACCACACCACCTAGGGCAAAACCGAATGCACTTTGCATTCCTGCTTTACGGCCATTGGCAAAGGTTTGTGCCATTAAAAATGCATTAGAAGGGCCGGGAGCCACGGCGATTAAAAAACTGGCGCCTAAAAACGACAGTAACGATTCTGGATTGATCATCGGCACAAAGATAAAAAGCTAGGTAATTGATTTTAACAAGCTTCTAGAAAAAGAAAAAGCGGGCAATCAATGCCCGCTGATTTGGGTTGGGGAAAGTATTAGAATGTCACTGAGCTGTTGTTTGAACAAACAGTTGTGCTTTGTGCTTCACATACTTGGTAAGTGTAAGTGCCGCCACCTTTCGTTGTAATAGTGTCAGTATAGCTGTTAGTGTTTGCCACTGAGCCTACTTTGCTACCATTACGGTACACATCAACAGTGCTTGTAGCAGCACCACTCCAGCTTAAATCAACATACGCAGTGCCTTTTGATTTATAACCTGAAGTAGAAAGGCTAATGTCATCGCTACCCGGTGTTGTGCCGCCGCCATTATCGCCACCACCTGCACAGCCATTGGCTGTTAGGTATGCATCTGCATCAGCTGCTTTAACAATACCGTGACCGAAGTAAACATCGTGACCAGAAGCACCTTGGTCTTGTGCTGTCGCTTTTAACGCATCACGAATTTCTGTACCTGTACACTCAGGATGGTTTGACCAAACTAGCGCTGCGATACCTGAAACAGCAGGCGTTGCCATTGATGTACCGCTCATGAAACCATAATCACTGGTACCAATTGCGATATCAATTGTTGTACTTGAAAGTAGAGCTGAGCGGTCTTCAAGTGCCGCACCGACAGCAGGAATTGTTGTATCGTTAGTATCGCCTAATGTAGCGTATAGCATACCTGCTTCGTTATTGATGATAACAGCGCCGATACCGCCTGAGTTCTCGCAGTTATTTACTTTGTCGTAGAACGAGATATTACCACGGTCAATCATACAAATTTTGCCCGCTGCGCCAGAATCAACACTTTCAGCAGTACCCATGTAATACGCCGTGCCTGATGCATTACCCGCGTTTTCCATTGATGAAGTAGCAAAGCCTGCGCCATCAGCTGCTAAGCTAGCTGACGTTGCCATACCTGCTGGGTAAGTTGAAAGTGTATCAACACCGCCTGCTGTTACTTCAACACAGATAGTTTCATCGGTAGTTACACGTTTACCACGACCTGTTGTACAGCTAGGGAATTGCGAAAAATCTGCAATTTGGTTGTTCGCATCATTTGCACCAACCATCATGACTGAAGAATAACCTGCAGGGTATGAGCGCACGCTGTTACCATCGTTACCCGCTGCAGCAACCACTAAACCGCCGGCGTTAGTAAAATTAGCAAACGCGTTAGATTCGGTGCTATTTGAACCACCGCCACCAAGGCTCATGCTGATAATATTTGCACCAGCTTGAGAGCATAAGTCCGCTGCGTGTGCTAAATCTGAAGAATAACCCCAGCCTTCAGCATTAAATACTTTGATGATGTGCATTGCCACACCCGGTGCCATACCAACCACACCAACATTGTTGTCTGCCGCACCAATTGTACCTGCTACGTGAGTACCGTGTGGGCCACCATTGTCGTACCAGTTGCCAGTGCCACTGTCGTTATCACCTGTGATATTACCCCAAACGAAATCAGGGTTTGTTGCATCTAGACCTGAGTCAATTACACAGACTTTCATGCCAGCATTCGCATCGAAGGTAACTTGATCAGCTTGTGATTGATAAACTGCATACGGCGTTAATTGTTGCTGCATTGCATTACCGGCGTCATCGTTATACAGCGCCATTGGTACACGCTTTTGATCTTCTTCAATTAGTTTAATATGAGGGTTGTTCAGTAAGCCTTTTACACTTGCAAGATCATGACCTGTAAATTGCGCTGCAATAAAGCCATTACCATCAACTTTAATATCACCACCGAGCTTTTTAGCGAGTGCTTTAACTACGCCTTTATTGTTGTTGTCTACTTGGATGATGTAACGATCGTTTGCTGCATTTGCAGTTCCTGCAGCACATAGTCCACTGATGATAAGTGCTAATGCTAATTTATTCTTTTTCATAATTCGTATCCCAAACATGTTGTTGAGTTAACTAAATGTTAACGTGAGTAAACAATAGTTTAATGGCGCTATAGGTACAAGAAAAATAATCCACAAAACTGGAACAAATTATTCTAGAAAGATACTTTTTATAACGGTAGGAAATAACAGGATGTCTAAACGGGTAAATAGAGTATAACGATTCTCATTTACCCGTCATGACGAAAAGTATGATAAAACTTTTTTATGACAAGTGCTTATGCTTGAACAATAAGTAGGTAAATGGAATGAGCATTAAAAAGTGCACGCCAATTAATACCGGGGTAGTCAAATTTAAGAATTGCGTTATAAACACTAATAAGCTTGCACCACTCATTTGCATCAAACCAATAAGTGCGGAAGCGGTGCCTGCTTGTTTAGGAAATAAACTTAATGCACGGCCTGCTGATGAGCCAAGTGTCAGTGCAAAACCAAACGCAGCAATAAACATCGGAAACATCAACGCAAGCGCAGTACGTTGTTGGCTAAAGGCCAACATTAAGGCACCTGCGATTACAAGTAACAAGAGTCCTGCTTTTAACGCGCGTTTTGGTTGGCGCTTGATGTACAGTGGCATAATAAAGCTAGCAACAATGCTCAATACTGCATTACAGGTAAACCAGAAAGTAAAGTCGGTCACACTGCCACCTAATTCAGTAATAAGCCAGCCTGGTGCTAGCGTAACGAAGACTAAAATAGCCGACATAGTTACCAAGCAAATTAAGCTATGGAATAAAAACAATGGCGTGCTGATGATTGGCATAAAACGGCGTAGGTCAAGAATATGACCACTATAGACGCTATCGGCAGGGCGGGTTTCTTTGTACATTAACAAGGTTATGAATAAACCGATAAGTGCAAATGCTGCCATGAATAAAAAGTTCATGCGCCAACCAAACTGCACTGTGAGCCAAGCACCTAAAATTGGCGCTAGGGCAGGGATAAAGCAGACGATACCATTGAGATAAGTAATGATTTGACCGCTGCGTTCACTACCAAATCGATCTCTTACAATCGCAAACGCCACGACAAACGTGGCACAGGCGCCCAAACCTTGCAGTGCTCTTGCCATCATCAGGCTTGCAAAATCAGGTGCTAAATACGCCCCAAAAGCCGCTAAACCATAAATTGTCACACCGGTAATTGCCACAGGCTTACGACCAAACTTATCTGCTAATGGCCCTGCAATGAGCTGTCCAAGCCCAACGGTAAGCATAAAAATAGCGACGGTTTGCTGAATTTGCTTTTCTGAAGCGTTGAATTGTTCAGCAATGGTCGGAAATGCGGGTAAGTAAATATCAATTGCTAACGGGCTAAAAATAACCAGAAGGCCAAGAATAAATAGTAAGCTGAGGTTTTTGTGCTGGCGTGACTGCATTCGCTCTCCTTTAAAACGGTATTTTATGTGCCCCTAAAGGAAAAGAAAAGCGTTCAGGTAGCTAAATGTGTAATCATTAAAACTGCTTACAAAAACTTTCCATTTCGCTATCTGGTCTGATGTGTTAGTTTTTTATCTCACATCATAAAAATAATGGATAAACGTCGTGAGCTCACCATCATCATTATTAAAAATTTGGACGAAATGTCAGTCACTGCCAAAGGGTAACTGGTTGTTTAGTAAAGCCGTGTGTTTTAAAGCCCCTTACTTTGGGTCAATAAAGCCATTGATCACACATTTAACTGCTGGGCATTGCAGTGCAACCGTTAAAAACCGCCGAGCAATCCACAATCATATAGGGACTATTCATGCAATTGCACAGTGTAATGTCGCTGAGTTATGTGCAGGTTTAATGGTTGATGCCACTGTGCCGGCAAAAACGCACCGTTGGATCCCAAAAGGCATGACTGTGAATTATTTAGCGAAAATTGACACAGATATGCGTGCTGTTGCCCAGATAGACGTGCCGAGTGAGTGGTTAGAAAAGCAGGACTTGCTAGTACCCGTGAAGGTTTATAATAGCCGCGATGAACTTGTTTTCACCGCGGATATCACATGTATGTAACCGCTAAAAAGCGTTAAGACTTATCAGCGGCTTGTTTGTTAACAAACGACAAGTCGTTGTCGTCATCAGCCAATAATGAAGAACTTGTTTGTTCTTCAGGCTTGATTGGCGCCACATTATCTTCTTCGTGACGATGTTTTAAACTACCTTCAATGATTGCGCCGGCTTCGATGCTCAGTGTGTCATGAAAAACATCACCATGAACTTGTGCTGTGCTTTCAATCGTCACTTTGTTGGCAATCAGTGAACCGATAATTTTACCTTTGACGATAACACTATCAGCCTCAATGACACCTTCAATCATGCCAGTGTGACCAATCACTAAATGTTTAACACGTAAATCGCCTTCGATGCGTCCATCAAGCTGAACTTCACCTTGGCTGCTGAGGCCGCCAGTTAAACGAACGTCTTCAGAAATAATAGAAGGAGTGTGGTTGGTTCTTTTTAAAGATGAGCCAGACGAGCTAGCTGCTGATTGTTTTTTTTTACCGAACACGAGAAAGCGCCTTTGTTATTTTAACCGGGTTGACATGTTTGCCATTCACTAAAACTTCGTAATGTAGGTGAGTGCTGGTACTACGGCCAGTACTACCCATTAAACCAATGACATCGTCTTTAGTCACTGTTTGGCCTTTTTTAACCTTAATTTTATTAAGGTGACCAAAGCGAGTAACGAAGCCATTTTTGTGTTGTAGTTCGATAAAGTTGCCATAGCCGCCATTACGACCAGCACGTAAAACGGTGCCATCAGCGGGAGCAAAAATCTCGGTTTTATGCCAACCTGCTAAATCAACGCCTTTGTGAAAAGCACGGCGGCCATTCATAGGATCTTTTCGAAGACCATAACTACTTGAAATGTAGTAATCGGCAGCAGGAAGTGTTTGTGGTAATTCGCTGAGTAAGTTTTCAAGGTTATTTAATGCCAGCAATTTGTCGGCAATCGCTAAAAACTCAGCGGGAATTTTTGATTCGTCAAATAAATCTAATGGACCACCTTGTGCCGTTTCGCTACCGTCTAAAACAGAACCGTCAGCAAGGCTACTATCAAGGCCTGCACCTTCTAACATGGCAACAATTTCTTGGTGACGAAGCTTAATTTGCTCATCTAATACAATAAAACTGCTGTTATAAGCAGCATCAAGACGCGCTAAGCGCTCAGAAATACTCTCTAAGCGTTTTACTTGTTTAGGTTGCTGTTCATCTTCTAAAGGCGCGTGAAACTCTTCAGCGTGCTCCTGAACAGGCAAAAGTAATGGCTCTGCGTCGGTTGGCAGTGCAGGTTTGTTCATTGATTCTGGAAGCGATTCAATCATGCTTTGCAATAGCGCTTGTTTTTGTTCAAGGACTGCCAATTGCTCTAGCTGTTTTTCATAAACAGCTTGTTGCTGATAATGCTGTTTTTGCCATTCTTGTTGTTTTGTTAGCTGAGTTTGTTCGATGCTAGTGATCTTGTCAGCTTGAGAAATGATTTGCAGTGTTGAAATACTTAACCAAACAAGAGCGGTTAAAATGACTAGTAAGGTCGTTAATTGCACCCAAGGGGCTAATACTAAGTGTTTTACTTCGCCATTTTGACGGATCAACAGCTGACGAGCTGGAAAAAACGTGCGATAAAAAGACTTAAGTTTAACTAACATGGCGTACAAAATTTGACTAATAACCGAGCTAAGATAGCAATCTCATTTAAAAAAGCCAGCAAAAAATTGTAACTCAACTGAAAAAAATGCAAAAAAAAGGGCAAAAAATGCCCTTAATCGTTGTTCTGGAAATAAAAATAGCGAGTTATTTTTATTTGGCAGGTAATACTGTACCTTCGACTGAACCAAAACCAATGCGTGCAAAACCGTCTTTTTCACACCAACCACGCATGATTACGTTGTCGCCGTCTTCTAAGAAAGTACGTTGTTCGCCATTAGCTAGCGTGATCTTTTCTTTACCACCGCGAGAAAGTTCTAATAATGAACCTGCTTCTTCGTGCTCAGGGCCCGATTGCGTACCTGAACCTAACATGTCGCCTGGTTGGAAGTTACAGCCATTTACAGTGTGGTGAGTGACCATTTGCGCAACGGTCCAGTAAGAGTGCTTGAAGCTTGATTTAGATACTTGTGTTGGTGCTTCGCCAGCTGCACGCATCTTTTCTGTTTCGATTTGTACATCCATTTTGATATCGAATGCACCAAACTCACGGTTATGAGCTGACTCTAAATAGTCCATTGGTTGTGGATCGTTTTCGTCACGTGTCCAGTTTGTTCTAAATGGTGCCAGAGCTTCAGTTGTAACAATCCAAGGAGATACAGTCGAAGCGAAGTTCTTCGCAAGGAATGGACCAAGCGGTTGGTATTCCCATGCTTGTAAGTCACGTGCAGACCAGTCATTAAATACACAGAAACCAAATACGTGGTTTTCAGCATTTTCAATGGCAATCGCATCGCCTAATTCATTCCCTTTACCAAGGTAAATACCTAACTCAAGTTCGTAGTCTAGGCGTTTACAAGGGCCGAATGAAGGGACTTCTGCATCTGGTGCTTTAGTTTGACCGTTAGGGCGGTGGAACGTTTGACCAGAAACATCAATTGACGATGAGCGGCCGTGATAACCGATTGGTACCCATTTGTAGTTAGGTAGAAGTGGGTTATCAGGGCGGAACAAACTACCTACCGCTGTTGCGTGGTAAATAGACGTATAAAAGTCAGTGTAATCACCAATGCGACATGGCAGCGCAAATTCGATGTCTGCTTGAGCGATAAGCGCTTCGCTTAATTGTGCTTGCTCACTGGCACCTTCACGGAGTGCTTTTGATAGAGCAAGACGAAGTGCAGACCAATACTGCTGACCAAGACCCATAAATTCATTGAGTGTAGCTTGGCTTGCGGCTTTAACGGCAACCTGTGCATCACCAGAGAATAAACCAAGCTCATTTACTTTTGCTAAATCGATAACTTGATCACCAATTGCGACAGCGCCACGGAACGCTTCGTCTGAATTTTTACGACGTACTTCTGCAAAAGGAAGGTTTTGAATTGGGAAGTCACAGTTCGCTTCGTTAGCAGATGCAACCCAGCTTTTTAGATTAATATCGTGGGTTTCGTTAATTAGGCTCATACTCTTTCCTTATTTGTTCGCGCTGATTTATTAGTTATCTATATGGAGGCAATCAACGCAATTTAAACAGTTAGTTTAAAACAGAATTTAAAACGACAAAAAGCAGCGTGTGAATTTACCCAAACCACACGCTGCTTTTTATTCATCATGATGAACTAGATTACACCACGACGCTCTTGATCACGTTCGATTGACTCGAAAAGGGCTTGGAAGTTACCTTCACCGAAACCGCCGTCATCTACACGTTGGATCATCTCGATGAAGATAGGACCAAATAGGTTCTTCGAGAAGATTTGCAGTAAGTAACAGTTTTCGCTTTGGCTATCTACAAGGATTTGATGCTTACGGATCTTCTCTTTGTCTTCTTTAACCCAAGGTACACGGTCGAAAATGGTGTCGTAGTACTCAGGGATGATATCAAGCGTGGCAATCGTTGATTGGTCAAGCTTATCAAGTGAGCTTACTAGGTCATTCGTTAGGAATGCTAAATGCTGTACACCCGGACCATTGTACTCGTTTAAGTACTCATCGATTTGGTTGTTGTTATTATCTTTACCTTCGTTGATTGGAATCGAGAAAGTACCGCACGGAGATTTAAGTGCGTAAGATAATAACGCTGTTTTTTGACCTTTAATGTCGAAGTAACGAACTTCAGTAAAACCAAATACGTCTTTATAGAAGTTAGCCCATGTTTCCATCGTGCCTTTATAAACGTTATTGGTTAAATGGTCGATACGGATGAAGCCTTTGTCTTCAACAATGTGTTGCTCGCTTAAATCTTCAAAATCTGACTCATAGATAGAACCTTTGTCGCCAAATTGCTCGATGAAATAGATTAAGCTGTCGCCAATACCGTAAATAGCTGGGTAAGGTAAATCTTTATGTGTTGAATCTGTCGCAGGTTTTGCACCGCGCTCAACAGCAACCTCGAATGCTTTTTGCGCATTCTCTACACGCCAACCCATAGAACAAATTGCTGGGCCGTGGCTTTTAGCAAATTCAGCAGAGAAACCATCACGCTCATTGTTTAGTAAAAAATGAATGTCATGTTGGTTATAGTAAACGATGTCTTTACCTTTGAATTTTTTTAGCTTTGAGAAGCCAAAATCAGTAAACACTTTGTCCATGTAATCTGCATCTGGTGTTGCGTATTCAGTGAATTCAATGCCCACTAGGCCTAACGGATTATTTACTTCGCTCATTGTCATTACTCCCGCAATTATAAGCACTGCGCTAAAAAAGAATTATTGTTCTGCAATGAGCGGATGATTAACCAGAATCTCAATAAGGGGAAGATCCCCGCATTATTTAGCCAAAGCCTCTTTTGTAAATTAAATGGGACAATGATTTTAATTTCAGCAATTGCACTATCAAAGGCAGTGAGTAAGCCACTATATTGACTAACAGAGGGTATCCTTTTTTATATCTATCCATATGTATTTAATGGTAAATTTTTGTATTTTTCAGGCAGTAAAAAAGGCCTTGCACGGCCTTTTTTATTAAGTCGCTTGTATTGATTAGTTTACAGTTTGACGTGCTTTGTTAAAAAACTTGCTGCGCTGTTGTAACCAAGGGTTATCTAAAACTTGTGGTGCTGCTTGATAATGGCGTTCAACCACTTGGTTTAGGGTACGGGTTGATTGCGTAAAACTAAGTTGCTGCTGTGCAGCACCCATATTGGCAATCTCGGCATCAGTCATCGCACGACCAGCAAATAACAAGGCGTTTAAGTATCCCGGCTTAGTTTCGTAGTCATTATCGGTTAAAAGTAAGGCCGCATTGTTGATTGCCCAGCGCTCATTGATTTCACCTTCGTCTTTAATACCAATCAGCTTACCATCAAGATAAATTTTCAGTGCGCCATTGTTTGGAGCAGCGTAAAACACAAAGGCAATACGATGCCAGCTGTTTGCCAAAAGCTCGCCAAAGTAACCACTGTCACTGGTGGCAATACCAATGGCGTTATCTCGGCTAACGTACAAGTCTGCGTCATCACTGTTAGTGATATCGGTTTGTAGTAGTGAGCGCCACTCATTGGTGCTTTGTTCTGGCCACATAATATCCATCACTAAGGTGTAATCAGCGATAAGGCCTTCTGTTTGGTAATCACCGTTTGCGGCACTATTAGCCGTTAAGGTTAAGCCTTGCGTTGGGCTATGGCGAGCAAAGGCGAGCACGCCTGAGGCACCCGTTGGTAAATCAGCAATTTCAAGCTCTGTAGTGGTGGCAAATTGACTATCTTCTGGCCCCCAGTTTTTGTCTTCAGGGTCGAAAAAGCTGAGTGTTGCAGGGCCAACGTCACTGCTAAAGCCTTGCTCAGGATTGTTAAAATTCCATACCGTGACTGCATCATCTGTTTTACACGCATTCAGTGTGTTATCGGTATCAAGATATAAACATTGGCTGGTGCGTGCTCGCGCGTAATTATCAAGTAGCCACCAACTTTCTGCGACCAATTGGGCTTCTAAGCTTGGCAGAGCAGGGAAGAACAACCCGCTATTTAGTGCTGGGCCTTTAAATAAAGCAACCTGGTAAGTGCTTGCGTCATCAAGGTTATCTGGCACTAACGAGACCCATTCAGGCTGGCTTTCGCGCATGCTTTTCAACTGGCTGCCAGTCACCTCAACTTGATAAATTGAATTAAAGCCTGGGGTGTTTGATGGTTGGCGTTCAACCTTAAATGCGGCATGGAAGTCTTCTTGGGTTAACGTACCCGGTAGCCAGCGATCTTGTACTTGGCTTGCATCAAGCAAGGCAGCATCAATCTCGGGGAACTGCTGCATAGCAGCTTTGGCAGTAATCGTCGTGAGCTCTTCTGCAGAAGGGTAATTTTCTGAAACCGCAATTTCGGTGTTTGCATCTGGGGCATAGCGACCCATGATTTCATCGATGGCGTTTTTAGTGCTTTCATCTTGGGTCGTAATGCTGGTGGTTGCGACGGTATTGTAATCAACATCCGCAAGTGTTTTGTCTTCAAGGTTAAAAGTTAAGGTAAGATCAGTCAGACCTTGTGCAAAAAAGTTTGGCTGAATAACAATACTGCCGTTATCTAAGGTTTGATAACTTTCACCGCCATGAGTATGCCCACCAAGCACTAAATCAATTCCCGCCACATTTTGTGCAATGCGGGTGTCAGTGCCTTCACCTAAGTGACTGACCATGACCATGTAATCAACATCTTGACGGTATTGGTTTACAATCTGCTCAGCCACGTCTTGCCACTGCCAATTCATTTTAAAATTAGCGATAAAATCAGGAATTGGCTCGTCTTCAACTGGTTCATCAAGTTCATTCCAAGGCACTGAAGTCATGCCAAAAAAGCCGATACGAAGGCAACCAACTTGGACAACAGAAAAATCGACACCGGCAAACGACGTCTCGCTGCTACCATCATATTCGGTGTTACTTGAAAGTACGATGGCATTATCGTCATCGGCAAAGTCCAGCAATTGCTCAGGTCCCCATGCATAATCGTGGTTACCTATGACACGTACGTCAAAGGCCATGGCTTTTATAGCTTCGACAGTGGCTAACCCTTGTGATGTTTGTTCCGCTACGGTGCCTTTTTCATAATCGTCACCACCATTGGTGAATAAAGTATTAGGGTTTTCAACTTTAGCCTTGTCGTAGTAACTGCGAATACGGCTGAATAACTGCTCTTTAAAGCCAAAGCGCGCGTGTAAATCTGCAACATGAATAAAGCGTACCGTTTGGTTACTGGCTGTGTCATTACATTGCTCGCCAATGGTTTTACTGGCCGCAGGAACGGTGCGAGACATTAAAGCAAAACTACCAAATTCTGTAATAGCACTGACAGCAAATCCATCATCGCTTTGTTCAGTACTGAGAGTTTGCCACTGCTCATCAACTAACTGCACTATGCTAAAGGCAAGGTTGGTTTGTTCATCTGGTAACTTAATCGCTAAACTTAATGGCTCAGCAAATATCAGGTTATTTGGGCGAAAGGTATGAATACTTGATACAATACCTTGCTCGATATCCGTGCTTGAAGCGCTTGTCTCTGTATAAGTAAATGTGGTGTCTGTCGTAACCGTGTTACTTATTGCATTAAGTATGACATCGCCCTGTGCAAATTCAGCCGATAAACCATTTTCAACGGAAATTATTAAACCAGACTGATCAGGAACAGTTGCGACTTCTTTTGTTGTTTTATCGCCACCACATGCTGTCAGTAATAAGCTAGTCAGAATAATGACCAGTAGTTGAGTGTTAAAGCGCACTTACTCAGTTCCTTTGCCAAACCAAATTAATATCAGAATATAGTATCAGTTTTAAGGACACAGAGGGAATAGGGGAGAGAGAAATTCCCCGCAGCGGGCGCTACGGGGAATAAGTATTATTGCTTTTCAGCAGACACTTCTAGCTCTTCAGCTAGGATGTGTTCAGTCGTTTGTGGCTCGTGTTGGCCTTCAGCACCGTGCATCCAAGCGACTAGTTTGTCGCTTAGTAAGTACATGATCACTGCAGAAAGAACCGCAGTTGCGCCTAAACCAATGAAGATACCCATCGCGTTGTCTAACGCTTCTTCACCTTCACCTAGGAATGAACCTACGAAACCTGCAATTTTGTTTGCAACCGCTGTACATAGGAACCAGATACCCATAAGCATTGAAGCTAAACGTAGAGGTGCAAGTTTACTCACCATAGATAAACCAATCGGCGATAAACATAACTCACCTAATGTGTGGAATAAGTAGAATAAAACTAACCACATCATGCTGATTTGTAGGTGCTCACCTTGACCTTGTGTCATTAGCGCTAGGATCATCGTGATGAAACCAAGTGCTAAGAAAATAAGTGCAATAGCAAACTTAACCGGAGAGTTTGGTTCACGTTTATCAAGTTTCAACCAAATGATGGCAACTAAAGGTGCAAATACAATGATGAAAATTGAGTTTAAAGATTGGAACCAAGAAGCAGGTACTTCAAAGTTAAATAGCATACGGTCAGTGTAATCGTTAGCGAAAAGGTTCATTAAACCGCCCGCTTGTTCAAAGCCCATCCAGAAGATGATACTGAATACACTCATAGTGAAAATAACTTTAATACGGTCAGTTTCAACTTTCGTTAAAGGCTCTTTAGTATTTGATTCAGATTGTGCTTGAGAAAGCTTAGCCGAAGGAACAACACCGATTTCGCCTAAGTATTTATTACTTAGTGCAAGTTGAAGAAGAACTGAGATCACCATACCTACACCAGCTACGATGAAACCCCATTGCCAGCCCATTGCTGCAGCAGCATAACCCGCAACTAGAGGACCTAATGCACCACCTAGGTTGATACCCATGTAGAAGATAGTGAACGCACCATCACGACGTTGGTCACCTTCTTTATAAAGGTCACCTACCATGGTTGAGATATTTGGTTTAAATAAACCGTTACCTAAACAAAGTAGTGTTAAACCAATATAGAAAACGTTTTCTTCTTGGCCAGCTAAATAGCTGTGAGGAACACCCATAGTGAAATGGCCTGCAGCCATTAATAAACCACCAAGTATAATCGCTTTACGTTGTCCTAAGACGTTATCGGCTAACCAACCACCGAATAGTGGTGTGATATATACAGCCATAGTGAAGGTACCATAAAGGCTTAATGCGTCTGCATTTGACCAACCAAAACCACCTTCTTGTACAAGCGCTACTAAATATAAAACTAAAATGGCGCGCATGCCGTAGTAACCGAATCGTTCCCACATTTCTGTGCCGAACAACAGGAATAACCCTTTAGGATGCCCTAAAAAGTCACCTGCTTTAGGTAATGAACTCATATTTACTTCCTAACTCTAAGTTTTTATTTGAGGCCTTATTGTTTTTGCTTTGGTCGTTCTATGTATTTATTTAGTGAACGGGCGGCCATGTTTATTGATGCAGCTAAGATAATGGTTTGTTGCTCAAGTTTTATACTTGAAGGTAAGAGACACACCCTTATCCTAGCTACAAGTGCGCTACAGTATACATAGACCTTATGGTGAGGGGAAGATCTTGCGACACTTGCCCCTTGTGATGCGATGGTTAGTAGCTTGCATAAGGCACAACAGGTTTACCCCGGAATGCCAGCTCGCTATACACCGGATTAAAGTAATAACGGAAGTACAGCTGAGCGTAATTCGGTTCATAAAAATCGGCTCTATCTAGGTTGAAGTAACCACCAAAGAACCAATGAGGCGTGAATCGATACTCAAAACTTGCCCCTAAGTTATACGATAAGCCACTGCTGGTATCGCCCTCAAAGTAAGGCACAACACCCGTTACAGCTGTTTGAGCTTCTGCTTGGCCTTGCAAAATAGGGTCGTTCGGGAAAAATGCGATGTCGTCAGTGGTGGTGGTAGACCAAGACACCCCAGCCCGAAGCCTATATACAAAATTATGACCAATTCGTTTATCAAAAATCACAGGTAAAGACGCGCCCAAGTAGTTTTGTGGGCTGTAATAGCCACCATGCCCCCAGGTTTCTTCACTTAAATTATACTTATATGACCAGTGTAATAAGTTAAGACCTAGGCTTAATTCGGTGTTTCTTTCGCGAATATAGCGATAGTAACTCCCCCCCATTAGGCTGTAGCTTTGGTTGTCTTTGACATTTTTACCTTGCAAGAGTTGATAGTTGGTACTGCCCCAAAACCCCCAATCTAGGCCTAGGTCATGAGATAGACTAAGTTGTAATTGCGTAGCTCTAACACCGCCCCATACTTGGTTGGTAAAGACATCTTCAAGTCCGGCGTAAGATAATACAGAGCTAGTGACTGGGCGTTTATTAAACGTGACGCCATAACCAAAGTCGCCTAAATCACCTTTGTAATTAACGCCCCACACGATATCTTCGACTAAAAAGCCAAGTGGAGTGGTACCAACATCAATGCGCCATTGCTCGTTTTGCCAAGCAAGGCCAATATCCATACCTTGTTGCTTTGGTTTTATGCTTAAAAGTGGGCAGTCAAAAATACAGAGGGCCCCTTGACCATAGCGGCTACCTGCAAAGGTTTCATCAAAGCGGGTTTCTTGGCTCGATATCGTCATTGGGTCTAATTTCACAATCCCAGTGCCACCCCACAGTGGAAAACCGGCTTCGATAGGCGTTGCACCAGCGCCGAGGGTTGACTCATTTTGCGTGCTTGTTTGGCTACTTAAGTTGATAGCGGCTGTGATATAGGCTTGTTCATTGCGCTCGATGCTTTGTAATTGGCGCTTGGCATTATTGACATACCATGCTTCATTTTCATCAAGGGCATACAGCTCATAGTGCTGCTCATCGCTTAAGTTGCTCGTTGCCGTATCTGGATCAACTGCCGCGCGGTACCAGTTTTGAGCAAGCGTAGTTTGTTGCTTAGCTTGTGCAACCGCTGCCGCTTGATAATAAAGTTCTTGGTTATTGTTTGATTTAGCCAGCAATTTTTCAGCTAGATTAATGGCACTTTGTGTATCTTCAAATTGTTCAAGTGCGGTCATTAATTGCTGCTGACGATAGCTTTGTTCACTTGAAACCTGATTAATTTGTCCAGCAATGATGCGATCAGCTAAATCATCTCTTTGCTGCTGACGAGCGAGTGTCGCAATAGCTAAAGCAGTATCCGTTGAGACAGTTTGCCCATTTGCGATGTGTTGCTCAAAGCGGATAATGGCCTGATTACTATTGCCTTGCTCGATATGAGCATTGATCAGCGCCTCTGACAGTTCTGGGTTCTCAGGGTAGCGTGTTGCAAGCTCTGAGAGCTTAGCAACTCTAAGATTACTATCACTAAAGCGATTAACGTAATTAACTTGAAGTGCTAACCATTGTGATTGCTCTGCATCGGTTGCGTTACTCGGCAGGTGATAGTCTGCAAACCAGCTATCAGCAGTGTTTTTATCGTTGCTTTCAATTAGCCAATTAGCATAAGTCATATGCCAATAAGGGCTCAAGCTTGGGTCACGATTGAGGGCTTTTTTCAGTTGTCTAATCGCATACTGCTGCTCATTAATTTGTTGCCATTGGCTGGCAAGCTCAGCTTGCATTAAAGGTGTCAATGGCTGTGCTTCTAACTCGGTAAGCTTATAAATCACCGTGGCTTTATTGCTAGCTGTGTTGTTAGCAGACAATCTTTCTAGCTTAGTATTAATACTCAATTGTTCTGTGAGTACATTGATTTGTTCGGTGCGTGCGTTATTAGGAATGTAATCTAAGGTTGCCAATGCTCCTTGATAGTCATTCAACGAACGTAAAAATAGGGCATGGCTATAACGTAAATCTGCATCTAGCGGAAATTGCCACAAGGTTTTTTTATACAGCGCTTTCGCATGATCAACTAAACCCTGTTGCTGGTATAAATTTGCAAGGTCGTAATATAGCCAGCTTTGACGAGGGCTTTGTTTAATTGCCATAAGTAGCACATCAACCGCTTCATCAAGCTTACCTTGTGAAGTTAGTTCGTCTGCTCTAACTCGTAGTTGCTGTGTTTGTAATAGGGTGTAATCTTCAGTCAGTAGCGCTTGTTGCTGACGAGTTAAGCTATTATAAAATTGATGACTACGAGCATAATTGCCATCTGAGGCCGTTAATTCGAGCATGGCACGCAAAGTAGGCTGTTGCAGAGGATCGTCTTTTAGCACTTGCTTATAGAGATTCATCGCGTTTTGGTATTGCCCAGCTTGTTTGGCAAGTTCAGCGCGGTAAAACAACACGGTATTAGGGTCTTCATTTAACGTATCTGCTAAATCAAGCTTAAGTGCAGCCTGTTTTAACTCATTGCTACTAATGGCCGATTTAGCTTCATCAATGTATTGCCAAAAACGTGCGGTATTGGCGAGACCTTTTAATACCGTTATGCGGTTTGCATCTATGCTGTATTGTTGTGCTTTTTTAAAGTACTGGTAGGCATTGGCATTCCTGCCTTGTCTTAAGTTTAATAAACCTAGGCTATTGTATATTTCAGGATCTTGAGGACGCCCTCGCAGAGCTTTATTGAAGAGCTTTTCTGCCGTATCAAAGTGACGTTTTTCAAGTTCGACACTGCCTTTGAGCCATGCCTGATAAGCAGGATCCGCTTGCTTTTTTTGTTCAGCCAAATGTGCTTTTTTAAAGTCACTAAATTGCAGCTGACCTTTACTGCTTTTAGGGTAGGCAGCAAAGTAGTCTTGATAAGCAAGCTTAGTGTGTTTATTAAGCGGCATGTTTTCAAGCGCTGCAAGCCAAGCAAATTCGGCTTCTACACCATATTGATTGCTGTGTGCATAGTGGCTAAGTAGCTTAATGGCTTCTTTATTCGTTGGGTTCTGTGTTAATAGATGCCTCGCATAGGCAAGCTCAAAACGGCCACTATGAGGGTAGCGTTTCATTAAAGAACGATAACCGCGCAGTGCTTGTTGATACTGACTTGAATCTTGAGCAAGCCAGTTGATGTGCTCAAGCTCATATTCAATATTCGGGTAAGCAGATTTAAATAGGCGGTTGTACATTTGCACTGCTTCGCTGTACTGACCAGCTCTGGCACGAAGCCTGGCTTTTTGAACCACTTCTTTGTCTTGATTATTGACTCGTGCGAGCATAGTTAAGCTTGTTATACACGGATGCGACATCTTACTGAGCTCTGCTAAACGTGCATTGGCTTTATCGACTTCTTTTAGGCTATATAAAACACGCACCTCTGCGCATTGCACTTGGGTGTTTTTAGGTGCAATGCTTTGCAGCTTTTCTAAGCTGTCGCTCATCAATTGATTATCACGCTCAATTTCACCTAGTTGCACTTGGCTAATTAACCAATCAATTGATTGACTATCAAGGTCCTTGTTAACTGCTGCGGATGCACTGGAGCTTGCTAAAACTGCAGCAAGTAGCCACTTTATCGGCATTCATTGCTCCAGTTAGTTGTTAAGGCGCCGTTTTTATCAATACTAAAGCGTTTGTTCAATGCGCTATTACCAAATAAATACAACACGCTGTCGTAATAGCGGCTGGTGGTAAAGCGGGTGTCCATCATAATTTGCTGCTGTAACGCAGTGACAGCTTGTGATGCATTCTCTTCAGCAAGCAGTGGTAATAAAGCAGCAACAAAACCACTTGGGGCATTGCCAGCTGTACTGCCCGTGACGGCATTGGTTTCTAATGGCACTTTGCCTGAAGAGACTATGCTATCAATAAAGGGTTTAAACTGCTTAGCAAGGGCATTTTTATAAGGTGCATCTTCTGCCATCATGCTGGCCCAAAGATAAACGCGGATTGCATTGTAACTACCTGTGGCTGGCGTGCTTTTATCATGATAAAAGCCTTTTTCAACGCTGTAATTAACCCAGTCAGGGCTCATGCCTTTTGGTGCTGTATCTATTAATAACTGCGCCGAGTTATCGTGTAATGTTTGCCAAGGCGAGTGAGGGTATAAATGTGCAAATTGCGCAAATATAAATAGCGGTGCATAGCTTGGATTTAATTTCCAGCTACTGTCTTTTTCAAAGCCTGATGGCCCAGGTAACAAGGTCAGGCCAAGGTTTGGTATCTGCGCGGTTTCTTCACGAATAATGCGCTCAGCAAGCACTGAGCTTAGCACTGCGTAGCGTCTTTCATTCCATAAGATAGCCGCTTGTGACAGGGTATAAGCAATCCATAAATCTGAATCAGAAGCTGGATTAGAATCAATAATTTGTCCTTGGCTTTGTTTAATGCCCCATTGCCATGCTGGTAAACGGGTACTTAAATCACCTTCAGAAAGGTGTACTTCAGTCCACTCAAGTAATTTATCGAAGCTGGCTTTATCATTGGCAAGTAATGCAAAGAATAACGCATAAGATTGCCCTTCAGAGGTGGTGATGTCGTATTCACTGCCTAAATCAATTACACGTCCTTCTGGTGTAATGAAGTGAGTTTTAAAGTTATTCCACTGCGGCCAAGCGCTACAGCTTAATTGGGCTAAGGCACTGCTTGAAAAAACAAAAACGAATAGTAAAGAAGCGATAGTTTTCATTATGCCTGATCTCCTTCAGATAAACGTTTTTTGGTCAGTAGCGCAAGCACTCGCCACAACATAAATGAAATAAGTAGTAGTGTAAGTAGCGACAGAATCGCTAACAGGACTGGGCGGTCTGAAAAGTGGAACCAAATAAGTGTATGAATAGGCACATGACCAACAAAATACTGCTCATCGGTTTTAATCGTTTTGATGCCTTGGCTATTGATAATGGCGGAGCTTCCCATTATTTGAGCAGTTTTATCTTCATTTAATAAGGCATCAGTGAGTAGCGCATATGCACTTTCATTACTGGCAATTAAAGATACCACTGAACGGTCTGAATCGAATGGTGACTGAAATCCTGACATCACAGCTAAACGACCAATGCTGCTGATGTTTACTTTAATTTTTTCAGCGCCTTTTGTGTCGTATGCACCATTGTAGATAGCTTGATCAACAATGCGTTGGTTGTTGTTGATAAGCACACTTAGGGCGCTATCTTTGGCAAGGGATGTTAAGAATGAATCAGCCTTACCAATGATAATAATGTCCTTATCGTTTAGCGCTAATTGGTTACTTGGGAATTGAATTTCTAAACGGTGCGCAGGGTAGCCGGTAATAGCGCCTAAATGACCCGCAAAATTAAGCAATAAGCTAATCGCGTTAACTGAGGCGTTAGCTTCCATCACCAAAGTACTTTGGTGTAAATCGGCATATTTGGTAAATGGAAAACCACCACTTGCAAAGGCACGTAAGTTTGGCATGGCAATATAGTGATGGAAGTCACTCACATCAATCGTAGAGCTGCCGTCAATAGCGCCAAATTCACCACCGGCTGGAATGGCACTACACTCACCGGTTTTTACAACAGCAAAGTTAAAGTCATAAGTCAGCTGGTTATTTGTTGTTAAATCTAACCCTGTTAATTCAAAGTCTTGACGAGTTTGAGTTGGATTAAAATCTGATAGAAGCGGCAACAACGTATTGGTTGTTATTGTTTTACCGCCTTCGTTATCAAGAATAAAACCATCCACAAACTTACCGTTGATCAGCATGTTCAAACGCGACAACATGTTTTGTTCAACAGGTGTGTTGCGATAATTCAATGTAATCGGAATACCATTTTCACGCCAAGTAAATAAATCGGGTGCAAAGCGTAAATCTAAACGAACTGGCAGACCGCGATAACCTTCTGACTGCAGTTGAGTAGGGTATTCAATAAACTCATCAAAGCTCACTGGGCGATCAGAGCGCACCCACAGTGGGGCATCGTAGGCTTTTCTAAGTGGTAAATTGCTAATTGCATCAATGGTTGCGCTGCGACCTGTCATCACTTTATAACCAAAGACTAAACCAACAACGGCTTCTTTTAATTGCGCCGTGTCTTTACCTAAAACAAGCAGTACCTTGGCGTAACGGTGAGTTGGGCTGCTGATTATTTCGACTGTTGGTTTATCAACATTAGGGTAATTTAATAAAAAGTCAGGCTTGTTGTCATTGGTGGCAAAAACCACACTATGCTCTGTTGGGGTGGCATTGATTTGCACTGGGAACTGCGCTTTGCGCCATTTTGCTTGCGCGCCAAAAAAGCTTGATAAGGTTGTGGCAGCTTCTAACGTATTTTCATCGGGTTGTGATGCAAAAACGAATGGCAAAGTGACCTTATTGTAGTCGCGAGAGTCAAAAAATGGTGCAGGGAAATACTCTAACAAGCTTTCAAGTGCCAGTGCTTGACGGTCAATAGAAATACGGCTGCTTTTACTCAGCTCAGCCCAAATTGCATTACTATAATCATCCTGACAAACCATGTCGTAATAACCCACTAACTCAAAACGAATTTGGTTAAAGTCTTTAATTAATTTAGGGTTAAGCACGATGCTACGCTCAGCGACAGTGCCGATAGGCGTGTTCTTATCATCGATAGGCAACACAGTAACAAGATTTTCATTTAAGAAAATTTTTAAATGTGACACACGACCTATCAGGGATGGTGACGTGGTATATGAAAAATCGAGGGTTAGTTTTTTACCTAACTTATCAAGACGGTTCGTAAAATCAACGCGGGTACTATTGCTCACACCATCAAGTTTAAACTTGCTTAATCCAAGCTTTTCAAAGCTTAGCGTCATGCTTTCAATTGGCGCTTGTTCAGGATAACCATGATCAAAAATCGCTTTATTAGAAAGAGGCTCAGCACTTATCGCCCAGCCAGATAAGCTGAGTGTGATAACAGCGAATAACAAGGTTAAAAAAGTTCTTATCATGATGTTTTTAGTACTTTTGTTGGTTTTTTGGGTAATAACGACGCCACAAAGTACAAGACTCTTGATGCAAACGCAATCGCGGGTCTTAATTCATTTGGGGCATGGAAAATCAAGTTCTTAAAGCCTTTAATACTGGTATAAAAAACGTGAGAAAAGCTATACGAAGGCTTGTCGTGTTTAAAGTTTTCTTGCCAATCAAGCCAAGCATCAGCACGTGAGAAAGTGCATTGAATAAAGGCTGTTTGTTTTTCTAAATCTAAATCTCTGAGGGTCAGACCCAACTGCTTATCGCGGGTGTTACAAATATAGGTCGGGAATGAAAACTGTTTCAAGCCACGACTCATTAGCAGCTCTACCTTATCATTTACACGGCACAGATGATTGTGTTCAGTTTCAAGACCAACGCCATTATTTGAGTAGTCCGTAATTTTCACTTTAATGGTGCGGCCATTGGCTAGGCGAATAGCCGCAGGGAAATTTGCTTTGATACGGTGTGAGCTACGTACTTGTTTCGCTTCAGCGGCAACAGCCACAGCAGCACCCAAAATTATCACGTTATAGCTTGCCCACAGCATACTAATGACGAGTACGCCTGTTTGTGAACTATCGCCGAAAAGCAATCTAAATACGCCGTAGGTCATACCTAACACGTTAACCAGTAACAAGATTATATAAGGCTTCGAAATCGTCCAGTCGTAGTGATCTTGCTTGTTTAAGCCACCTTTTTCGGTCACGTTAAACTTGCCCTTATTCGGGTTGATAAGCGCAACTGTAGTGGGTTTTAAAATATACCAAGCAAGTACTGATTCATAAACTTCGCCCCAAAATGAATAGCGGTACTTTCCTTGAATTCGGGAATTGGTGATTTTTACCTGTAACAGCGTTGGCACAATATAAAGAAAGATAGCAACAAACGGTGCATAGATAATTTGCGCATTGAAATAAATTAATGCCAGCGGCGCGGTTAAAAACACAATGCGCGGGATACCCGATAAAAAGTGCAACATAGCGTTTAAGTAACACAGTCGCTGTGCAATATTTAAGCCCTTACCAAACAGTGGGTTATCTAATCGGAATATTTGCGCCATGCCGCGTGCCCAACGAATACGCTGGCCAACGTGGGCAGATAAGCTGTCAGTGGCAAGGCCTGCAGCTTGCGGAATATTAATGTACGTTGTTTTGTAGCCTGCGCGCTGCATTCTAAGCGCGGTATGGGCGTCTTCTGTGACGGTTTCTACCGCAAAACCACCAATTTCTTCAAGGGCACTACGCCTTAACACAGCACACGAACCACAGAAGAAGGTTGCATCCCACATATCATTACCATCTTGGATTAAACCATAAAACAGCATGTTTTCATTAGGGATTTTTCGATGGTTCTTTAGATTGCGCTCAAATGGATCGGCAGAGAAAAAGTGGTGAGGTGTTTGTACTAAACACACTTTACTATCATTGATGAACTGCCCCATTGTCATCTGTAAAAATGAGCGAGCAGGGATGTGATCACAGTCAAAAATAGCGATGTAGTCACCATTCGTTACTTTCATCGCATGATTCATGTTACCGGCTTTGGCATGTTTGTTATCAGGACGAGTTAAATAACCAACACCAATTTGCTTTGCAAATTCTGCAAATTCAGGGCGCTTACCATCATCTAAAATATAAATATTTAGCTTATCTGCAGGCCAATCAATACTTTGCGCAGCAATCGTGGTGGGTTTTACTACCTCTAATGGCTCATTATAAGTCGGAATATAAATATCAACTGTTGGCCAGTTTGCTGTGTCTTTTCCTAATGCAATGGGCTTGCGGTGCAGTGGATTGATGGTTTGGAAGAAACCTAAGATCAGAACTAACCAAGCGTAACTTTCAGCAAGCAATAAACCAATCCCGAGTGCAAGGGCTAACGGGTCCCCCCAGTTCAGGGTATCTGTGTAGCGCCACCATAGATAACGTGTTGACGTTGTCACAGATAGGGTGATCATCACAATGGTCGCTATTTGACCTTCAACACGTCTGAGTGAATAAGCAACCACCAAAATTAAACTAATGAACACTGCTTGTGCTTCAATACTAAATGGTACGGTGATAAAAACAGCTACAGCAAAAATAAGTAGGGTTAAAAACGCGACTTTTAAGGTGCTATTTTGCCAAATGGATGAGCGACTCACCGCTTTATATGATTTAGTTTTGGTTTGTTTTTTTGCGACTAACCAAAGTACTTTAAATGAGCGTACAAGCTTGCTGTCTGCCAGTCTTAATAAGCGTGCAGAGCGTGTTATTTTGCGCCAAGTTTTACGCTGTTCAATGGTTATGTGCTGCTGTGAGGTTGTGGTGGTGTTGAATAGCGCAAGATAAATACTTTGCAATACAATTCGAACACAGTTACTCGGTGTCAAAACAGGTTGAGATACATGGGGGTATAAACGCTGTAATTTATGTTTAATTTCTCGTTTTTTGTTGTTATCTAATTTAATAAATAATGACAAAAAAAGCACAAAGAAAGGCAGTAAAAATGCACCCAACAAGCTCATTTTATGTTGATTGTAATAACCATGAAACTTAATGAATACAAACCGTACAAGCGGCTTGGTTAAAACTAAGCTTAATAGCACTTTTAATAAGCGTTGCGATACACTTACAGAACTTATTTTATTGCTCATTCTGACTCGCACGGCTTACAAGCCAACCTGCTAGCGTTTCAAAATCGTCATTAGCAACGCTATACGGTGCACAGTTAATCGCCACATTGCGAAACGCGGTGGCTTCTTTGATCACTTCATCTTTGTTGATATATAAAGGCGCAATTAACGGCAGTTCACTTTGCCAAAGCTGCAATAGATCTGATTCAAGCTCAGAGGCAGAGTTATATTTATTAGTTAAAAAGTAATGCTGCCATGATGACTCTGCCTGTTTAAGTGTGTTTAAACGCTTGAAAGCAAAGCTGTGACAAATAGCATCACAATTAATAATCTCAAGGAATATATCGTCTTCATTTAGCGGGTAGCGATGCACATCGACATGGGCAGGGCAGTCAAATAAAAACCAGCTGTCATCGCTGTCATTAAGTTGCTGACAGCTCTCGATAATGCTCGAAAAGTCTAAGCCTAAGTTCGAGCGGCTACCATAAGGTAAAAACCTTACACCATCGTTATCTTGGTGGAACTGCTCACATGCTGAAGCGAAGTCTGGGTAATCGCTCCAGCCAAGCAGATGCTCCCAGGCAAGTCCAAGGTGTAGGCCTAAGTCGCCTTTAGGGTCTAAATCGATGGCATACACAGGCACATTTGATTTTCTTAAGGCGCAAGCAAGATTGGCCACAATCGATGTTGTACCTGTCCCGCCTTTAATTCCTTTTAAAAAAATCCGCTTCATTTATGAGTCTTTATTGCGCTTTTGTTAATTTTTTTAGTGCTCTGTGTTTGTGTCGTTGCTAATGCAATATCGTTAAGCAAAGGGTATTTTTCAATCGTTTTGCGATTTTTTTCGACATCAACAATTTCAACATAATCTGTTTCCTTGCCACCAAATTGACGTAACAACTTCTCAATATCATATTGAGTTAAGGTGTGTGAATTTTTTACTGCAAAGTCATTCATCTAAAAAACCGTAATGAGAAAAATTAGCTTAAAAATGTTCACGATCCATGGACATAATTTGCATTATATATAGAATAGCGTTTAAAACTAGTACTAAAGTATCTTTTTTAAGGGTTTGTTAGTGCCTCATTTAAATATTACAGGACTAAACGGAGCTTTCTCTGAGCTTAAGCGAGGCGCAAATTATGCTTTACTTGCCCCGCTAGATAATCAGCTATTAGAGTTAACAAGGCATCTTTTAACCAATCATAAAGACTCGGTTTTTTTGCTCTCTGAACAAGTCGAACTATTTTTCGAAGGAGAGGGAAGCGAGTTATTGTTCACTTTGTTCGAACAAGGGGTACTACGTCCTTTCCATTTACATCATAATGAGAATGTATCAAAAAGTTTGCATTTTTCCCGTGGTGTTATTAACGAAATAAAACAGTATGAGCAACTAAAAAACAGTACGGTTATCGTGCATGTCGATTCAGAGCAGTTAGTTTCCTTGAATGAGCAACAGCTTGGTGAAAAACTCAAGCTTTATCTGGCTTTGTCACAGTCAAAAAATGTCACTTTAGTGTTTTTAATGTCAGGAGCCCATGTCAGTGAATTGAGGCGCCAGTTGTTAGCTTTAAACCGTTTCTTTGACGGCTTAATTTACATGACTCAAGAAGCATCTATCCGTACCCTTGAGTATGATTATTGGTGCCACAAAGAAGGTGTCATTGCTGGACGCTCAGTCAATTTGCAGCTTTATGATGGTCAGCTTGCATTAATTGAAGAAGAGCAAGAAGCCGATGAAAAGTCGCAGCCAACGGCTCAAGATTTTGATGAAGACGAGGTATGGCTAACTCGCAGTGCTGTGCCTGAGGGGACAAAGCTCCCTGTTTTTTATAAAATTATTGATGACAATGATGCTCTTTTTTCTAAAGGGCTAACTAAAAAGTCAGCGACCTTAGTATTTGCCGTTAGCCGCTACACTGATTTAAAAGTATTAGCCAAAGATTGCTTCTCTCTTCGTAAAAAATGTGGTCGTCGGTTGAAATTGGTTATTCAAAATGTTGATGGCATTATTCGCCATCAAGATGAGTGCCTATTTTTAACCTTAGGGGTTAATCTTATTTTATATAGTTATTCTGAGCCTTCGCGATTACTGTCACAAATTCAGTCAATTCAAGGGTTTCAGTTTTCAAGACCCCTACCAAAATCGATTGATGATGTTCTAAAATACAGTGAAAATGTATTGGCTAAAGGGTATTTACCTCCTGTTAAATTCGCAGAGCAGGTTGCGAAGCATAGTGATTCTGCTGCCAACCTTGGCGTAAGCGGCGTACTTGTTTTGATGCAGCTTTTGCCTCGTATTGATGCGATACACCCATTGCATTTATTCCATGTAAAGCGCGAAGGGGATATTTTTAGTTTTGCTGATGGTACGGTTTATCTTTACCTACATGCTTGTCGAGAACACGATGTTGAAAGCGCAATTAAGCATTTATTTAAATTACAGGTGAGTGACTTCTTTATGTCAAAAAATGTCATTGCTGATCATTTTTATATTCAGCAAGAATGTCGCCGCATGCAACGTCATTTTGCTAATACTGAAATAACAGACTTTACTCAGCAATTACAAGAAAATGTAAGCTATATTTTTGACGCAAAAGCATCAGATATAGCAAGTTTAAACACTGAAACACCGGAATTTAAAAAAGTGATTCGACCTATATCCGAGCCAGTAAAAGTGACCTTAAAAGGTGAACTATCATGAGCTTAAATCAGTTTTTTATAACTTTTATCATCGCAATGTTAATCGGCATTCTGCTGAGTAATACAGGTAAGTTATTGTTTAAAAAAGCAGTCGTGCTATACCGAAAACTAACATTTAGGCATGTATTATTAACGCCTTATACGCCAAGACGACTCAAAAAGGATAACAAGTGAGGCTTTCAGGATTAGGTTTTTGGAATTTATATTTTTTAGTTAAGTTTGTTCTGTATAGCCGAGGTGATATTTCGTTTGATTTATTTGCAAACTTAGCTTTTTTTGCATTTCTTGCTATCTCTTTTCAACATATTTGGTTGGCTCGCATTAAACAGATTCTGAGTGTGGTAATTGGTGTTGCCTTGTTGTATCACGATTCATGGTTGCCCCCGATTTCTCGGCTCACCAAGCAAGCTGGCAATGTACAAGATTTTAGCATCGGCTATTTTTTTGAGATCACGTCGCGCGTTATTAGTTTTGATTTGATTTTTGCGCTTTTCGCTTTGGTGGTTTTTTATTGGTTTACTGTAAAGTGGTTACGTTATACCAGTATTTCTATTATTGGTTTTCTTTATGCGTATTGGCTCGGTGGGTCAGCTGCAGATAATGAGGTTCCACCTCAGGTTGCAACCAATAGCCACGTTGTACAAAAACAAGTTCCCGTTTTAGTCTCTGACACTGCAGCGCAAAAGACGCCAGATCAACAGTTACAAGACTTTTACCAGCAGCAAAATTTATTACAAAGTCAGTTCCCAAATGCATTTAATGGCCAACCATTTGATGTCGTTGTATTGAATATTTGCTCTTTAGCGACAGCAGATTTAAACGCCATCGGTGTCGAACCCCGTAATCTGTTTGCTGATTTTGATATTTTGTTTAGCCAATTTAACTCAGCAACGTCGTACAGTGGTCCTGCTGCAATTCGTTTATTACGAGCAAGTTGTGGGCAGACAAGTCAAGAGCAACTATTCAAACCGGTTGACGAGCAATGCCAACTATTTACTAATCTTGCTGAACTTGGCTATAAAACCAGTGTGGCGCTAAACCACGATGGTCATTTTGATGACTTTATAGGTTTGATCAGGCAGTACGGCGGTGTGTCTGTGCCGAAACTGGATTTTAGTCAATTTAGTGCCGCGCAATATGGTTTTGACGGCAAACCGATTTATTCTGATGCAGATATCCTTACTAATTGGTTGAAAAAGCAAGGTTCTAGTGAGCAACCTAGAGCTCTTTATTACAACACCATTAGCTTACACGATGGCAACCAAATTGCGGGTCGTGAACGGATGAATAGCTTGGCAAGTTATCCGCTTAGACAGCAGCGCTTATTTAGCGATATTGATAAGTTTATAACTGAGTTAGAAGCGCAAGGTCGCAATGTGCTGTTGGTGGTTGTGCCAGAGCATGGTGCGGCACTGCAAGGCGATAAACTACAATTTTCTGGATTACGTGAAATCCCGAGTCCATCGATAGTGTCGGTGCCTACGGCAGTAAAATTCATCGGGCCTGATATTAAACATAATGGGCTTAATGTTGTTGATGAGACAATGAGCTATTTTTCTCTTTCAGAATTAATCAATAACACGATGAAGCTCGATTTGTTCACAGGGACGGTACCCATTAATCGCGTGCTTGATAATTTACCGACCTCAGCCAAGGTCGCCGAGAATCAAGATACGGTTATGATGTACATAAAAGGGCAGCCTTACATTCAGCTGGATGGGGGAGAATGGACCAAGTATCCGACTAATTAACTTCTTTTGTCCAAAATTGTTTACAATAGACTACCCAGTTGCAGGGAGTTAGCGTATTATTCTCATACTATAGGTTCCCGTTTTTTGAGGATGTAATGCGTTTAGATATCCACTGTGCTGACCGAATTGGTATCGCACAAGAGATTCTCAATATCTTGGTGAGTTACCAGGTTGATTTAAAAGGCATCGAGGTAGATTCGGTTAATTGTCGAATGTACGTCAGCTTTCCGCCTATTGAATTTGAACAATTCCAAAAAATCATGCCATCTATCCGTTTGATAGATGGTGTGAAAGACGTTCGTACGACTGCATTCTTACCTTCTGAGCGAGAGCATAATGAGTTAAATACATTACTGCGTGCCTTACCTGATGGTGTTATATCTATCGATGCTAAGGGCTGGGTGCGTTTATGTAATGATGCTGCGTGTCGTGATCTGCAATTATCTGAAAGCGAAGTGATTGGCGCTAACATCAATAACTTGCTTAAAGGTTTTAACTTTACGCGTTGGCTTGAAGGCAAAGAAGTGCTTGGCCAAACTACCCGAGTTGAAGTCGCAGGTGAGGACTTTATTGCTGATATTCTGCCTATTTCAGTACCACAAGGTGCTGAAGGGGATGTGTTAGCCGGCGCTGTAATCAACATCAAATCACAAAGTCGCCTAGGTCAACAAGTCAGTGCGTTTCGTCGTTATGGCCAAGAAAGCTTTGCAACCATCCATAATTTTAGTACTGCAATGCGCCGTGTGGTTCGTGAAGCGCGTAAAATGGCACAGCTTGAAGCACCAATCCTGATTACTGGCGAAACCGGTACTGGTAAAGAGTTACTTGCTCGTGCTTGTCATTACGCCTCAAACCGCTCAGTAAAACCATTTATCGCTCTGTCGTGTGCTTCATTGCCTGATGATGTCGCTGAGTCTGAGTTATTTGGTTATGCAGGCTATGAAGAAAACGCGGCACCAAAACGTGGCGTTTTAGAGCAAGCTGATGGTGGCACTGTGTTTTTAGACGAAGTTGGTGAAATGTCGACTCAGTTGCAAACTAAGTTACTGCGTTTTTTACAAGACGGTACCTTCCGAAAAGTGGGTGATGAAAACGAAGTAAAAGTAAATGTGCGTATCGTAGCTGCAACACAAAAAGACTTACCTGCAATGGTGCAAGAGGGGACATTTAGAGAAGATCTCTATTACCGAATTAATGTTTTAACCTTAGAGATTGCGCCATTACGTGATAGAAAAGCTGATATTGGTCCGTTAGCAGAGCACTTTATTCAAAAGTATGCCCAGCAAAATGGTCATTCTGTGCCAGTGATGTCTGAAGATTGTTTACGCTTTTTACAAGATTATCCTTGGCCGGGTAACGTGCGCCAATTAGAAAATGCGATTTACCGTGCGGTATCCTTGCTAGATGATAACGAATTGCGTATTGAGCACTTGCAGTTACCAACGTTTACCCATGATTTAGGTTATCTTGAGTCTGACTTTGAAGGAACCTTAGACCAAGCGGTAAAACGTTTTGAGGCGACATTACTTCGCAAGCTTTACCCCGCTTATCCAAGCTCTCGTCAATTAGCGAAAAGGTTAGGTTTGAGCCACACCGCAGTGGCAAATAAGCTGCGCGATTACGGTATTAACCGTAAGACAGTGAAGGTTTAATTATATAGCTTAATTAAGCAAAAAAGGCTTAGGTAAAACCTAAGCCTTTTTCTTTTCGATTAAAAACTATTGCTTGGTACCCATGTCTTTGGTAACACCATCAATGGCGATACTTTTTATACCTTCATCGTCGAACTTAATAACAACACTGATGTTATTGCGGGCAAAAAAGTAGTCTCGATTATCAAGGCTGATAACATAATCACCTTTGACTGAATCGCTGAATTTGCGCTTTTCGAGTTTTAGGGTGTGATCAGCAATCTGCCAGTTGAAGCCTTCAATAAAGCCATTATTAAATTCCTGAACCCATACCTGTTGCTCGTCTTTACTGAGTGTAATCGCCACTGAGTATGACTCAGGTAATGACATATCATAACTTTTATCACCAATAGTGAACTTCTCAGCATCTTGTTGCCAAGCAAAGCCAAATTTAAAGGCTTTTTCAACACCCGTTGGGTATTTTAAAGTACCGTCACCTGGAAAGTTGAAGTCAGCAAATGCTGAGCTGGTGAAAAAACTTGCAGTGAACAAAGTTACCAAACTAAATAATTTCATTAGGTTATTCTTTTTTTATACTAATATATGCACAGATTAGAGCAGAAAATTCGCCTTAGCAATATGCTGTGATACACTTTGTTCATTATCAACTGGTTAGACCTTTACTGTGAACCTCTATTTTCGACTAATACTGCTGTTTTTTAAAATTAAACGTAATCGTGATTATCAACAATTATTAGACACGATTGATATTGAATTCAAAGCGTTACCGACCGATTGCGATATTAACTTTCATCTGACCAATTCTCGCTACTTAGCAATGATGGATCTTGCCCGTACTTGGATGACTGAGAGAGTGGGCTTGCTAAAGCACATTATGAAGCGCCGCTGGTTCCCAATCGTTAACGCGACAGCTATTACCTACATTCGTGATATTAAACCAATGCAAAAGTACACCGTTAGTACACGCTTGGTTGGTTGGGATCATAAATACTTTTACATTGAGCAAAAGTTTCACTCTGAACGAGGCTTACATGCGATTGCTTATGTGCGCGGTGTATTTAAACGTAAACAAGGTGTTGTCAGCGTTGAAGAGATGCTTGAAGTTGCAGGTTTTAGTGGCGTAGCACCTATTTTGCCCGCAGAAGTGATGCACTGGAAAGAGATGTTAGAACAGAAGAAACTCACAAATAAGTGATACCTCAGGTTAGTTAAAAAAATGCCAGCTAAGCTGGCATTTTATGGCTTTATAAACAGTTTACTCTGCTGCGCAAACTGCTTCACTAACAAACGTTAAGTCGTTTACGTGTGCTGGGCCATCCATTACGAATGTCGCTTCAGCGGTATTTTGATCTAAGGTATAAATTTTCGCGTTTTCGCCGTTTTCTCTACCTGATATGTAAATTGTACCGTCATCTGCAATCGCAATGCCTGACGCCCAGTTTACACCGTGCTCACCGATTTGAGTTAACTCAAGGCTGCCTTCATCTAATGTGTAAAGTGCTTTACCAGTTAATACGTAAAGTACGTTGTAGTCACTTGAATAAGCGATGTCGCCATCAGAGAATGAGTCGCCTTCATACGAAAGCTTACCTAATACCGTTTTCTCGCCTGTAGTTAGGTCAAAATCATACATGTATGTCTTGCTTGTCGCACGTAAAGACAGACCGTCTGCAGTCACTGTTGAGCGGTAAATTGGGAATGATGTCGCATCTGCAACCTCAGCTTGCGTGTCGGTAGCTAAATCTAAGCTATAGATTTTTGACGCTTTGCTGCTGCTATCAAGCTGCTCCATGAAGTACAGCATACCGTCTTTGCTAGCAATATTTGATGCTGTATTGTTTAGACCAGCAACAACCGTTACAGCGCTTGATTCTGGGTTAAAGTGATACACATAGCCTTCAGTCTCAGAACCAAAGTTATTAATACCATATAAACCGGTTACAACTGCACATGGTTCAGGTACCTCAGTTACTACGACGTTATCGATGAATGCACCTACTGAATCAGATGTACCCGCGCCTGCAAAGCTCAACACTGAGCTTGCGCTGTCAGCTTCAACTGTAAAGCTGTATTTAGTCCAGCCTTTTGTGCTGCTGTTGACAACGGCTAATGATTCACCATTCCATAAAACTTCCGCTTTGTTTGTTTCTTCATTACCTACTACACGCGCAGAGTAATAAAAGCTCAATTCGTACTTTTTACCATCTGCTGTCGCAAGAGCTTGTGTGATGCTGTAGTTAGATCTTGAATCTAGCTCAATGTGCTGCTCACCATCTTGTGCTGGAATAATCCCAAGTTTATTCGTTTGAATTTCAAATCTAGCGTTAGCGCTTCGAGTCCAACCAGGAATTGCATCAAATAACTGCCATTGACCATTGTGATCGGTCACTGTATCTGTATTTTCAAATGATCCGTTTTCTACTAAATTTGTGCCTGCCATTGCAATACCTGACGCAATAGCTAA
Source organism: Pseudoalteromonas sp. T1lg122 (assembly GCF_002964825.1). Classification (NCBI taxonomy): domain Bacteria; kingdom Pseudomonadati; phylum Pseudomonadota; class Gammaproteobacteria; order Alteromonadales; family Pseudoalteromonadaceae; genus Pseudoalteromonas; species Pseudoalteromonas sp. T1lg122. The sequence continues at coordinate 201,789 of NZ_PQCG01000032.1, read as the reverse complement.
AGGTAATAATGCTAGTTTAGTAACCAAGCTTTTCATGACACTCTCCGTTATGTGATTAACATAAAATTAATATTGAATAGTATAATTTTACTGCTTTAAAAGGCTTTTGTTCAATTAAGGAACAAGCCGTATTTGCGGTGATTTTACGTTTAATCGGTTAACTTTATGATTTGTAAAAGCTTGTTTTTTGATCGGAAATTTCTGATTTTTCAAGATTTTTTTACAGCTCAAAAAAACCAAACCCTTAAGTGTTAGGGTTTGGTTTTGGCTCTAATTCTAAAGTTAGTCCTGGTTTGACTTGTTCGCGAACCATCCAGACTTTTGATTGCGACTGAGTTTACCTAGTAGCTTAATCGCTCTTTCTAAAGTGATGCGTTGATCTGCAATATCACGATAAATTTGATTTGCGCGCTTTTTGCGTTTTACGGCAGCTCCAGCATCTAAAAATGATTCGATTAGTTGATTAAAGTATTTAACAGGTAATGATTGCTGTTGTTCCTGTTGTTGACTAGATTCATCTTCTTCTAGCTTTTCTAATAGGCTTGATATTTCTGCTTGGCAAAACTCATTTTGCGCAAGATGAGTTTTCTTTAAAACGGCTAACTGTTGTTTCATGTAGTCTATATCTATGAAATTGAAAGCAACAATCATGTTTAGCGTGGTAAGTGCTGTACGAAACTCTTTTGCTGAGCAGCGTTCATCAAATAAATGGCGTATGATTTGATGTATTTTCTGCCATTGTTGCCACGCATACACGTAGTTTAAACCCGCACCTTTAATGTTTTGCATGCCTACAATAACTTGATGCGTATTTGGCAGACCTAATTCGGCGATTGAAGTCGTTAGTTCATCAGCAGATAAATTACTGTTTTCATGCACTGTTAGTTTAGATTTAGTTATAGCTAATAAGCGCTCTTTTATTTCATTCGCATTACCAGCCATATTTTCTTGCAAAGTAGCCAATGCGTTTCGTTGAAACAGGTGACGGAAATTACACAAAATAACACTTATTTGTGAGTCTGAAATATCACCCAAAATTTCTTTTACACACGCTTTATTTAGTGTCCCTTCACTCAACGACATTAATTTATCAGCATTAGCGTGCCCAAAAGCATGTGCAAAACGAGCCTGGACTTGCTCTGTTGTGAGCAAGTTAAGTTGCACCTTCAGGCTTTCGAGATCTTCAATATCATTGTTTTCAATAAGCTTATCAATTCGTTCTGTTAGGGCATGAATAAAATAACTATAAAAGCCATCAACGTTGCTGCCTATCACTACAATTCGGTCAAAACGTAAATCATGGCTCAAAATATTCGCGAATACCTTCGAACGTGCAACACGGTCATTACGATTATTAATCAATGCAATGACTTGTGTTTTGGGGCAATCATTAAGCCTATAAAGGTCAAGTCTTCGCCAATTTTCGAGCGTTGCTAAACGTTCATTAGCAGACATACTATTTACAAAAGACTGCTCTAAATTGTTTATAGGGGCGCGAGGAAAGTGTTGTAATACGCCGATGTCAGGAATAATTCGCGCAGAGGTCTCTTTAAAAACATAGTCTTTACTGAGGCCAATGTGTTTGGCCATTTTGCATACTAAAGCAATATTTGCTGGATGCTCTTGGTATGGATAAAGCGCCCGAATATCATCAGTAATTTGTAAACCATCAGCCCAGTGTACTTGAATTAGGTTAGAATTTTTCTGTTTTGCATTAGTATCAAGTAGCGGCGCCATATTCTGTTCGCTAGTGAATACTAAACTTTTTTCCCCAATGAAATGGCTTGTTTCATTGGCAACATCAATACCTGTTGGCCCTAATATATCTTCATGATCTGGGTATGCATTGGTGATAGTTGAAAAGTTGTCTTGCATCCAATTGCGTAAAATTCTCACATAGCGTGGGGTTAAGCCCATGCATTCCCATAGAAAAACATCAGCTTGTACATTTTTTGCAAAATGTAAAACATCACTTTGCTCCCAAATACTGGCTTTATCAAAAGGTCTAAACAGGGGAATTTCGAATTGTTCACCACTTGCTCTGGCATAGATCATAGTTGCCTCGCAACCCGTCGTTTTACTAACGACTTTTAATGTGAGGCTACTAAATAACGCTGCTTTTAAACGCTCAGTTCCTGATTTTCCTCGTGTACCCCAACCCCCAATTGAAACAGGAATTTGAGCTCTATCAGACTTTATTTGGCGGCTTATCTTCACATGTCTTGCCCAAAAGTAGGCAATAAAGCTAAGCACAAAGAATATAAGCTGGCCTATGCTATTTTGGTAAATCGAATACGCATACTCTTTAAAGCTAGACCAAATATTAAACAGAAAAGGTGTAATTGCGAGCTTGTTGTATAAATGACTGATACTTGCTTCAACGGGGAAGGTGACATCTAGCACGCTGCCATATTGCTGAAATTCCAGCTTAAATCCTTTCTTTTGTAGTATTTCTAAAAAGTGTCTTTGCTCAACTTCAGAGCCATTACGCAACTCGTTTAATTTTTCAAAGTTAAACGATATCCAGCTATAACAGTAAAGTCGTTTAAAAAGGCGCTTTGGAGGCGTGACTATTAGAATACCATCGGGGGTGTAAGTTTTTGCCGACGTTTTTATGTGGTCTTGAGAAAGGCTACTTAATAGAAAGTCGAGTAATGGTAAGTGTTCACGAGCGCTAAATTGTTGTTCATCAAAGCGTGGTTCGCCAGGAACTTCCGTTTGACTAATTTCAGCCACTGTACTGCTAGGCACATGCATAAATGCACTCGGTTTTCTTGCTTGTAAGTGATTGTAGCTTTGGCGTTTATCAGTACTGGGTGTTTTGAATTCATGCCATAGTCGCCAAAAACGAAAGCCACGCTTGTAGCCATGCTGCACTTGCCATGATTTGTTATGCGCATTGACATTGTAGGCTTCGAAATTTTGTGCCTGATTGCTTAATAGCCGACCAAGAACTTGTTCATCCCAATCGGCTAAATTTAGATTATTTTGGGCGCTTAAGTCGACTTCCAACTGAGCCACTTGCTGCTGGTGCATAAAGCTGACAAGTTGTTCCCGTACTCGGCTGATAATTCGACGAATAGCGAGGCTCGGTTCATTTTCTAGGCGCTGATTTAAAAATTCCACAAACGATTTAAATAGGCTATTCGTTTGCTGCTCTGTCTGACAATCCACTTGCAGATTAAACATGATGCGAGGGCTTAATTCGAGTAACAAGCGCTTTTCAGCAAAGCTAACTGTTGCTTTTAATTGTTGCTGCCAAATTTGCAATCCTTGTCGGTGTTCACTAAACCGTGGATCGGCTAATTGTTTAATGAGGGTTAATCGTACAGCTTGCTGTGTTTCATATTGTAAACCCTCTAAGACAAGCTGTTGTGAGCATGACCAAGGTAACACTGCACATTGCTCGTAGACACTTTGTCTTACTCTTGGGTACGGATGTTTTGCAAGTAAAAATAATAGTTTAACGTTAACCTCACTGAGGTTAAGTTGTTTGCTAATAATGCTAGCAAAGGCACTGAGTAAAAATAATTGCCTGCGGTCAATTTGCGCGCTGTCAGGTAACTCCAAATCGATATGAGAGCGCATAAAGTAGCGTGTGAATGTTGGCCTTAAATTAATTAAGATTTCTAAAATATCGACCTTTGCTGCATGCGGTGTGGTAGGCTTTTCAAGAGAATGCAGCAGGTTTTCAACTAAATCTGCATTAAAGTCAGGATCATCCACATATTCACTGAGTAGTTGCACTTGATTAGCCAAAGCGCGAAAAATTGAATTGCGAATTGCTTCATTGTCCGTTTTTTCTAATAACGATAGGAAGAAGCTTTCTAAATTCAGGTTCAGCCATGACTGTGCAATTTCGTCAGCATGAATGCGCAAATATCGATTTGCTAAATCGCCGAGTTTACCGATTAAAAATTTCAGTGATTGTTCAAGTTCGGAGGTTTTATCTTGGTAGCGATTAATCATTGCACCTTCGTCAAACCAGCGCTGAAAAGCCTCTTGATCTTTTTTGAGCTGTATACGGTCTGCACCTAAAATATATGCGTAATCAAGAATGTGGAACTCACGCTCAGCCTTTAACTCGGCATGGCTTAAGCGCTCTACAAAACGGCGATGATCGGTATCAAGTTTAAGCAGCTGATTCTGTAAAGTGTCAATTTTGTGTGTCAAAAAGGCAATTGCTTGCAGCAAAAGCCAATCATCTTCATCATCGTCATCAGGTTGGTTTTGTATCAGCTCCCATTGGCTTAATTCATCAACCAGCTCACGATATTTTTGACGGTATAAATCTAACCAAAAACTGGCAATATCCGCAAAAAGCAATGTTTCTAGACGTTGTTTAAGTTGTTTACTGCTCATAATCACTGTGCTCTAGCAAATGGTTAAGTTGAAGTGCAGGGAAAATAATTTCATCATGAGCAAAAGGTGCAAAGCCGGTGTGCTGGTTATTACCTGATGAAAACTCGACACTAATATTATGATTGTTCCAGACCCAGTCTTGCTGCCAACTAAGTTTCAGCCAGCCATTTGTGAAACTGCCTAAATTAACTTGTTTTTGCCATGCAAAGCGAGTGATGTATTGCCACGTCGCAGTGGCTCTATGATCGTCAGCAAAGCGATAGTAGCTATCAAGGCCAACTTGAAAAATGTGGCCATGATAATACTGATTCCAACTTGAGTTGAATTTTAAGTAATCGAGACTTAACCAATCATCATTAGAGCCAGAAGAGACGCCAAAATTAAGGTAGTTATCAACCCAAGGTTGATAACGGTACTGGTAATAACTCAACCAGCCAGATGCATGATTTTCACGGTAGAAGTTGAAAATGCTCGAGTTGAGTTGCTCATCTGCTAGGTAATCATCTAAATCTGCGCTGCTATAGCGAATATAAGGGGTTACTTGCCATTGGTGACGGTGCACGGTATCGCGCTGCCAGGACTGACCAATACTGATACTTGCATCTAATGCATACTGAAGATCAAAGCTGTCATGACTAGGTTGCCAACGTGAGTTGATTTGTGTGTCGATATACCATGGGCTGTTTTCATCTTGCCAAGAGTGGTATCCATTTATGGCAAAAATATCAGCTTGGGTATCGCTCAGTGAGTAATAGCCTTCTAATTGATACCAGTGGTTATCATCATTGACTCGTAAGCGGGCACCTATATCTATTTCTTCACGGGCAGGAATATCTTCGGCACTTTGGAAAATTGTTTGCTGATCGTAGCGAAAAATCCCTGCCAATTTAATTCATCACTATGCAAGTTTACCTGCTCATTGATGATAGATGGCTGCTCTGGGGCTTGATAAGTGATCAGTTCAGGCAACAAGGTTTTTGCTTGTGAATAAGGCGAAATTTTATTGCTTTGCTCACTCAGCTGCCAGCTATATAGGCGTACGTACTGCAACTTATCAGCAGTAACTTCAACCTTCCCCGCAGGGTGGAAGAACCGCCTTTCTGTGCGCTTAAATTCATTCATTTCTTCTAACTTAATGAGTCTGTCAGCAGGTAACTTGGCCATTAAAGGCGTATCAGGTGTCACAGTGTAAAAGAGTAACGTTGTTGGCAGTGCTAAGTGTTGCCAGCGACCTGCAATATATTGCTCAGCTTCGATTGTTAGATGCTGCGATAGATAGGGGTTCAACCACCTGAGCGAAATGATATTGTTATCCAATTCACGTTTGTTAAATGTGAAAGGAATGCTTTGCTGTTCAGTGACTGACCAAATCTTTTGAACACTTGCTAATTGCAATGACAGGTTAGCAACATTTGCACGCGCCAACTCAGCAGTAGAGAAGTTAAATTTAAAACGGATCTGTTGCCCTTCAGTTTGTGCTAAATCAATGTTTAATGTGTGGAATGGGCGCAGTAGAATGCCTTCATTGGAACCTGCCTGTGTATTAAGCAGTGTAAAACGATCGGCAAAACTGCTTTGCGCAGTACTTTGCATATCAAATAATCGCGTACCAGCAAAGTCGAGCAAACTATCTAATGGCTGCCATTGACCATAACTTTCTATTCTGTTTTGTAAAAAGGTTGACTTAGCATCCGCATCTAAGGTTTCTAAGCGCTGTAGAAGTTGTGTGTATTGGTTATTGGTAAGGCGTTTTTTACTGAGTAAATAAAGCCCATTTAGTAGCAGGTCTGCTTGTGTTGCGTCAGCCGAGTAAATGAGCGACATAATATCGTTTGATGTAGATTTATTTGCTGCATCAGATACATAATCGAACTGGCTAAATAAAGACTCAGGAATGAAACTGACATCAAGATAACTCGTATGGTCAGCTGTTATTGTAAGCGCTTCTCCAGCTTGAAGGCGTACTACCAGAGTGGCTGCCACTGACGCTGCTTGTTGGTTTTTAACAAACAAGGTAGTCGCCGGTATATCGCTAAAAATTGGCATAAGTTTATGCTGATATTGGCTCTGTGCCATAAGCCAAGCCGTTTGATACTCACCGTTTTGCTTGGCTGCTGTGCGTGCCTTAATAACTAAATTAATAGGCGTTTGGGCAGTAAAAAACCACGGCATTGCTTCTGTGATGACGGTATTTTGTAATTTACCTTGGCTGTTAATGAAGGTTTCTTGCGAGCCCGCTTTTAGCTGATACCGAGCTTCATCAATAAAGGGGTGTGCACTTAAAGTCTGATAGTTTAGGGCTTTAAAGCTTTCAGAGACTTTAGTTGGCACAGTTGATGAGTAAGCAAGCCACGCAGCCAAACGATGCTTTTGCTGTTTCACAGCTAAATTAATCAAGATAGGCTGGCACTCTTTTATGGTTGTTAAGTTACCTGCACACAGTGCAAATAGTTTAATATCTTGACGTTCTGTTTGATAACTATCAATCAAGGCTCTTGCTGCAAATTGCTTCAGCTCTAATTGCTGTGTACTTTTGTATAATCCTTCTAAATAACTATTTGCTAAATGAAATTGCTGTTGTTCACGTAAAATTGCCACTCGAAGTTGCCAAGCCTGTTCTGCAATTGCTGTATCAGCATTTTGTGTCAGAGGCTTTAAAAATGCTAAGGCATCGAGTGGTGCGCTCGATGCTAAGTCTTTGGCTGTGAGTAATGATTGTTCGGCATTAAAGGCCGTGACGTTTTTACGTGCTGGCGCATAGGGCTCGATGGCCGCTAAATAATCGGCATGTTGTTTGTGTAGGTCATCTGCAATCAATTTTGATATCGCTGGGCGTAGATTCTTAGTACTGACTGCTTGTTGATATATCACTTCATCACTAGGCAGATCGGTCAGTGTTCTTGCATAGAGCGCAAATTCAATTTGATTCGACTGACTACTTAAGCTTTGAATAGTCAAAGACTGGCTGTTAAGCGGCACTGAAATTATTAATGATTGAAAGTCTTCTGTTGCTTTTAGGTTTACTAACCAGCTATTTTCACCTGAAGACAGCTTTAACTGGCTATCTTTAGTGCTTTTAGCAATTAAGGTTAGCCAAGGTGTTGCACGTTTTTTGCTTGATAAATCAAATAGCTGTGCTGACTGATTTAAAGTGGAAATGAGGCGAAGCTGTTGATTTATACGTGGATAAAACTGATCGTCAACTAAGCGTTGTTCAACGAGTTCTGAAACCATACGACTTTTAGTCTCCACTGCGCTAAAAGTGCGGTAACTACCCCAAAGTTGAGATTGCCCAGTCATCATTGATAGCAAGTTATTGTGACGTTTAGTGGCAAGAGGGTTATTTGCTGTAAATACATCATCACTAAGTACGTGTAATGAGTGGTCGTTATAAACCGCTGAAATGGCATCATTTGCGACTTGGTACCAATAAGGTAGCAAGTGTTTTTCTTGTTCTTTTTCAGCAACATTATCATCATAAATCGCACGATGACTTTGCTCTAGTTTGATAAAAGCATCGGTTTTACTTTTTATCGTTAAGTATTGCCCCGCAGCAATTGCTAGGTACTCAGTATTTTCAAGGCCTAGCGACTGTTCTTTATATTCTAAGGCTTGACTATTAATGGTATTTATTTTGGCGACCAATTGTTTATCGACATATGCATAAACAACACCTTTTTCATCAGGTTGTTGCATATTTTGACGAACAGATAATTTAAGTTTTTTCGCCGCAGAGAAAAACAAGGTAACTTCGTCATCTTTGTTTAGTTGATAATAACGCTCACTACCTCGGCGATTTTTAGTTACAACGGAGGGCTTAGCAAGCGATAAAGCACGTCTAAAGCTATCTACATTTTGTGGTATATGACCAACCATGGCTGTGAATGTAGTATCTTCATCCAGATGATTTTGGATGGCGACAATTCGGTTATGGCCCATAGCTGGCAGCTGGCAACGTTTCGTATCGCAAAGTAAGTCACGATGCACTTGCAGTCGTTGTTGTATGTATTGTGTATTCCCCGCACTAATAATAAATTTATTAAGGTGATCAGGGGCAATGTCTAGCCAATGTCCTTTAGGAAGCCAAAGGTAGTGATGTTGTTTGGCATTAAAGCGCATATCTTGGCTGGTGGTAAAGGGTGCGAGCTTAGGCGAAGTTTGCAGCCAGATTGCAGGCTCAAGAACACCTCTATTTATATCAACAGCGTATGTAGGCTGCATTGAAAGCAGCAGTAAAATGATAGCAATTATGAAATAAGGCATTGGTTAAACAACTTTAATAGCTGGTTATTAGAAACTAATCGCTCACGCAACTGGCGACTTAACTCGATATGAAAAAATTGGCTGTTCTTTGGGGCCAGTGATGCAAGAATATTTGTCGTACCTCCGAGTTCTTTAACATCCAGGCCGTAAACCATCGCAGTGATCTTTAGCTGCTCGTTTAGACAGGCAGTTATTGCAATCGTCCGTGTACTAGGTATTACATGACCATTACTGATAATGGCATCTGCCTTTTTACCCTCAGGCGTTTTTCTGTTTTCTTTAGCAAAACCATGTAGTTGATAAATAGAGAATGATTCAACATGTTCAGCGTAGGCAAGAATAAAGGCATTACTCGCGCTTTGTTTATACTTTCCAAAGTCAATAAGTTCTCCATGTTCATCACGGGTGTTACGGTGTTTTGTGTTGCTTAAAAAAACTTGGCAGTGATTAAATAGTGCCTTTGCAATAGTATGAGTATGTTTGTCATAGAAGCGATGAGGTGCATAAGCAATACATTGTTCACCTTGCTGTCTATAATGAATTTCGCCGCCCGAATTTAAAGATTCATTAGCAACTAGTGCACCTTGTTTGGTAGTGAAGTGCGCAAGAGGATATTGCTGATCAGCAAGCCATAACTTTAAGTTCAAGGTTAGTTCATTCAAACTAGGTGTTGCGTGGCATGCGGATACAAATAACCACACTGCAATCAGCATCATTTTAGTTTTCATGGTTCCACCACCTTACCTTTTGCTCTTGCAGAGGGTATTCCTCAAGTACAGAAATCCACACTGTGTCAGTTGCTTGTAGTGTTAGTGAATGTAATTCAGCAATGTCATTAGTGATTGTTTGAGTAATACTCGGATAACTTGTTAATTGGCTATTTTTTGGGTGAATTAAAAATGCATCGAGTAATGCAGATTGGTGCAGCATAAAACGTTGCTTGGCGATGCTGTATTCACTGGTGAGCCCTGACTTGTAGTCAGCATTTTGTGTGAGCGATAACTCAACCGGTTCGCTGCTATTTGCACGAAAGACTTTAAATACGACGCTCATAGGGCGCTGTTGTGCTTTAAACTCAAGTGTCAAAGGCGCACTTTTATCAAGCTGGTAAATACGTTGCTTAATCCAAGGGCGTTCTCCATACCAGTTTTGATAGATCGTTTTCGCCTGTGATTGCAATTGCTGCAATGTCTCCACCGATAACTCAGACACTGTGACTTCTTTACTGCTGTTGTTAGATAAGCGATAAACTAAGTTGTTGTCCTCAGAATCGTTATAAGGAGAGTAGTTATTTTTTTTGTATAAACCATAGTTAAAGACTTGTGGTGGCAACTTGGGCATAAAGTAGCGATCAGGGCTTAATACTAAAGCGACATTTGACAGAGGCAGTTTGTCAAATAGCTCTTTAGATTGATAAAAAGTTGTCACTAACTCCGGCTCTTTTGGCGGAGTAAAAGTACGAATATTAGTAAAGTGTGCTAACTGCGTTAACTCATAATGATTTGCAGCTCGTTGCTCATACCAAGCGGCAATATCGTAAAAGCCATTTATCGGTTCAGGTAAATATTGATGAGAAATTGCTCGTTGATAATTAAAATCAGCAAATCGAGATTTTAATCGAACGTAGACATCTTTCTCGGCACTAATTTTCAGGTGATGCGCATTATCAGGGGTACGTAAATAGTAGCTGTTGAGCATACCAACACGCTGCCTTTGTGTATTATCGGTGATCACGCGATCAAAATCGGATACGTCGCCTTTTAAAGTGACACTATAGTGCTCAATCGCCTGGTTATGTTCATCATAAATGATCACGCTGAGCTGATTCGTTTGTAAGGCACGAACATCAATATTGAGATTGCTACTTGGCTCTATATCAAAATTTACACTGGCAAATTCATTCACCAAATAGCTGCCTGCATAACTTGTTAAAATTGCGGCGCCTGATGCGGTTCGCCAACTAGTTAGTAATGGCTCTTCACTGCAAATAGTGACTAGCCCAGCATCAATCAGTTCTGTTTTATAATTATTGTTGTTATCAGTTACCGCGAAACTAATCGGTGTTGGTGCTTTAAATTGATGCTTATCGTGCCAAGTTAGCGATGGTAAATACTGATTTGAATTGACTGTGAAATTAAGGCTATCAGTGACATCTAGGCTAATGCTGGCGCATAGACCAAGTTCCGTGTAATAGGCACCTAAGTCGTGCTGCTGCATACTAAAGTCATAGGTCGTGACATTGTATGGCAGAGTTTCATATAAAATGTCGGATTTAAAGTCGATCCCAGGGATCCCTTGAGGTGCAATTTTTTGCCACCAAAATGCCATTGCATTACTAATTTCGGCGTTGGTAAGTGTGTTTTCGCCCATAGTAAGATAATCAGTGGCGCGTCTTCTTCTTTCTAAAGGGCGTTTAAGCCAGCTATTGAGAGGATCGATACTTTGTTCAGGCGTTTTGGCATGGACACGAACAACCACACCTTGTAGTGATTTTTCTTCTGGGATTAATGTTAAATCTAAAGTTTTTGCATTGGGGTAATGAGTAATTGGCAGATAAAAAGATTGTCCAGAAGCAACATTAAGCGATTGCTTATTCTCAATAATTTGTTTGATCTGTTGCTCTTCACTATTGTTAACTAGCTTTGAAGCATGATGGTAAATTTTATCTAAAATCACATTACCTTTATCGTCATAAAGAACGTATTTAATTGCGTAATTTACCGGTAACTCAAGAAACACGGATTGGTCAAACACGGCATTCGATAGAATTCGTAATGAATGAGTACGCTGGTTAGAAAATGTAAAACGCAGTGGTTTTTCGCTGCTTAACCACTGTACATTAGAACGTGTTTCCGTATTGCTACGCGCATCCACGGGTTCCGCTGAGTCTAACCACACTAAAAAGCTACGCCCTGCAAACAGCACCGTGAAAAGTAATAACAAAATAAGCATTAGGGCGAATAAACGTTTAATTAAATACACGTTGACCTCCTCCCATTAGCTGATTAAATGCAAGAACATCAATTAGTTGATTATTCGTCGGGTTGTAGATGGCAAGAATGCTATTGTTTTGCTTTATCATTAGCGCGAATTTATCAAGGTGTTCCAGTTTGATGGTTTGTAAACTACACGCGGTTATTTGGTGACAAAGATCTCGCAATGATGTGAGGCGTTGATTAGCGACATAGTTATTTACAAGTGTTTGTAGCTGTTGGTTTTTATTATCATCCAATGGTTGCCAGTTATAAGGCGATAAAGTAGCAAGGTTGATTACCTTGACCTTAGAGTTACTAGATATGGCTAATAAACGCTGCAACACGCTACTTTGATCCATCGAAAACTGTTGTTTAAAATCAGAAGCAAGCCACAAGGTTGCCAGCTCACTGTTAGCATTAAATTGCTGATAGCCAGATTGCGGTGAACTGCCAATCTCAAGGCCTCGTGTGGCTTGTTGTCCCATGACTGTTTGATAATTGACACCTAAAGCGATGAGCTCATTATCAAGCTGCTTCATTAAAGGAATCGCAGTATCACTTATTTGTGTTGTTGAGAATGCAATCGCATTTGGGCGTATCCATGAAGGTGCACTATGACTGCGAATTTGAATATTCAAACTAGGCTGATTTTGAGTAAAGCGTAAGAAGCTTTGGTGAATGATATTGAATAAAGAGTCAACATTATCTGCAGCTAACACATTTGCTTGTGGATGAGCATAAGGGTGAGCACCTGCGACGAGTAAGTTTGCAGCATTCGCTCTGGCAAATAACTCACTAGCAAAGCTTAACGTATTACTTTCAAACAAAGGTCTAGGGACACTTAAGGTAATTGCTTCGTGCTCGGTTAAATTAAACAAGAAAATCCCTTGGCCTTGTTGTAATGCTACAGGAGTATCTAGCGGGCTCAATAGTAAATAACGTCCACTGTTGTTTTTCACAAGCCTCAATTGATAGCTTAAAAGCTGTGCGGTGCCATTAATTTGTTTTAGCTGATTTAGCATATCTTCATTCAGCGCATCATTTCCGATGCGATCAATCAGCTTATAAAGTGGTGTTAAGACCTCGAACTCCCAAAGCGCTACCTGACTTTTAGAAAGTGGTTGATAGTCAAAACTACCTTTTTTGCTTATATGGGCAGAAAATTCATCTACTATTTGATTGATTTCTTCATTTAATTCATTGAGTTGTAGGTTGCTGTAATGGAAATTCTCACGGTAAATACTGGCCAAAATGTTGGTGTAATTATCGCCATCTAGAAACATTTCAAACATTGAGCCAGAAAAATTTGAAGAAGGCAGGCTGCTACTGGTTGCCGTACCAAAGAAGGTTGTTTCACTACCTACAAAGTCGTGTAGCTCGCGCTGACTAACGGAATGAGGTAATTGGTTGTAAATCCAATATTGACTGCTTGCTTGTGTGGCAGCATCTGAAAACAACGCTGAGGTATGGCGGTTAGCCTCTCTAATTTGTAGTATTTCCGTACCTTCTAATGCAGAAATAAAAGCCTGATAAAATGGGCTTTGTTGGTTTTCTTTTGCTAAGGTTTTTAGTGGTGTTTTACTTGTGCCGAATACCAAGGCCTTACTTTGCAGTTGTTCGAAAATAAGACCAGCAGAGTCACTGGCTAAACTTTCAGTAATGGGAAATGGCACGGTGACCAATAAAGGGGTTTTAGGATGTTTGTTTAAAACAAACAGTCCTCGCTGCCTATCTTCAATTGTATCAATCAGATAAATATAGTTTTCGTCACTTTGTAGTAAAAAGCCTATGCTTGTAAATAGAGGCGTGAGATCAGCAATACCTTGCTGCTCAATGATGGCCTGATCAAGTTTATACACAGCATATTTAAACTCAGAAACCGTTTGATTCGCTTTATAGCTACTGACGCTTACTTTATTACTTCGGCTTGTATATAGGTAACTTTTGTATTGGCTAACTTGCTGATTTAGCGTAATGACATGCATCTGTTCAGTTTCTGGTTTAAGACTCGGCGCAGAGAGCATCGAGGGTAGAAGCATAACGATAAAACCAACAATAATTGCAAGTAACCCACCCACGATAGAGGTTTGCAATGTTGCTCTGACAACAAGACCTAACGCATTCTTTTGATAGATCTTTAATGCCAGTAACGTTGCTAACATATAGCCAAACGCAAAGGTATCAGTCACTTTTATGGTAGGAAAATACCAAACCACAATGTAGTTAAGGATTAGTTTATAAATAAAGCCGATAGTGAAGAACAGCATTAATAATCTGGCACCTTCAATATTGGCGTGTTTAAGTCTGGTAAAGTGAATAAGCGAGCCACCGATTGCTAAAATTATGGCGGTTTCAGCAAATGAAGTCAGTAATTTACTAGGTTGGGTTAATTGCAGTGCCAACAGAGCTGGCAACATGATTCCGTTAAACTCCCAGCCATATTTAATATTTGCGCGAGAGGCTAGAAAAGCAGTAATGACAAGAATGATATAGGCTTTTGGGGCTGCAATGATGGACGCAGCGACTGCTTCGTACATAATACCCAAATTAGCAATACTAAAGTTTGTAAAAGGCATGAGTACAAAACGTACGAGAATAAATGTAATAAGTAACTGAATAAAGGTTACTTTTAAGCCATATTTAAAGCCTCCGTTCCACATTACATTTGCTGTTAAGGCGATAATGATAAGACCAAGCGAATAGAGCTGTGAAGCATAATCAAAGGTGATATCCCAGCGACTCAACTGATTAGCAATCACTGGCCAGAATAAGGTGTCCATACACACACGGACTAGAATACTTAACAATATGATGGCAAAAAAACGGTCACGACCAAACATTTGGCTGTAGCCAAATTTTTCCATCATATAGTGTGCACTGAATCGCATTAAGGCATAGACAACGATAGCTTCAATGATAATAACTGCTGCAGAGGTCGGGCTAATGATAAGCAAAGGGACTATATAACCTGGTACAACAAGACCCGTTAATGGAAAACCGAAGCGCAAGTTAAGCAAGCATACTACTGCGGTACCTACCCAAACTGTTGTGATAACAGATTGACCAAGGCCACTACCCGCAGGGAAGAGTGCTAACACAAAGTCCATTAAACTTGTCCCTCATTGCGAGCTACATGGTTTTCGATAAACTCGAATAATATACCTGACACTTGGAAAGGCTCACCGGAAGCTGCTTGTGAACCATCAGTATGAAGGGCTTTAATATTCAAGGTGTAACTTTGTTCTCCCAACTTTGCGGGTAAGGCTACTTCTGCTTTGTTCAGAGTGATATAACGTAATTTGCCCTTAGCAATTTCAGCGTCTAAGTCGCAGCTTTTGCAAAGTAAATCCAGTGCAGTCATTTCAAAAATGGCGAGTTGGTGCTGTTTGGCAAATTGCTCAAGGGATGCGTTTGTTTGAATCACTTGACCAAACAAATTAAATAGCACGGTTGCAGAGCGGGTGTGATTAAACACCATTTCTAAGGTTGTTAGCTTTTGCTCCATTTCATTAATAGATTGTTTAACCTGCTCACTAATCGGCTCATGAAGCTTTAAGGTTAGCAACTGATTTAATAGGCTATTGTTACTCGCTTGAGTCGTTTTAAATATATGATAATGGAAAAGCA
Organism: Pseudoalteromonas sp. T1lg122; assembly: GCF_002964825.1. Lineage (NCBI taxonomy): Bacteria > Pseudomonadati > Pseudomonadota > Gammaproteobacteria > Alteromonadales > Pseudoalteromonadaceae > Pseudoalteromonas > Pseudoalteromonas sp. T1lg122. Next base: position 186,562 of record NZ_PQCG01000032.1, on the reverse strand, counting down.
ATTCAGCAACTTGCGCAGCGAATTTATTGACGTTTTTTTCAAACGCTTGCTGGTTGAAGTATTGGTTGGGGATAACAGATAATGCCCAAAAGCCACGGACGTCACCGGCATAAACCAAGGGTGCCATAAATTCGATTTCACCTTCTTTAATATGTGTAAAGAAGGGGCGGGTAATTTGTACAACCCCTAATGATTTTAGAGCTTTGCTGTAAGGTGTGCGCTTGTAATCACGGCGCATTTCTTGAATATCATCTAAATTACAATTAATTGCACGAATTTCAACAACACGATGATCATCTTCTTTTCGAGCAAGGAAAATTGATTTTTCTAAGTCTAATTGTTGGCTAATTAATTGAATGATTGGGTCCCATGGCGAAGCTTGCTCAATAAAGCTTTGTGGAATAAAACGGCCCATCATTTTTTGCTGAATATTGTTTACAACGGTGTTCAGTTCATTATCTTCAGACATCTTTCTAACAATAATCACCCAAAATAAAGTGATAAAGGTCAGTACAATATATTGCCCGATAGGGATGAAAAGTTGGTTCATCTCAATGAATACATAACCTATTAAGCACCATAGCAATACGCTGTTTAAGGCAATAATAAAAGAGTAAATAAGCGACAGCTTTTGAAAGCTAAAAAGCAGTACAAGAACAAGCGCAAGCTCAACGAAAATAGTCAGTAAGCTATTTAACTGTTTTACAGTCGTTTGTTTATCAATACTGTCAGCGAGGTAGGCTATCAGTATTAAAGGATCATTTAGGCCGTCGAGTTTTGGGGCATGAATGAAGACATTAAAAGCGGCCGTTTTTTGGCCAACGATAATGATTTTATTTTCAAGCTGCTCACTCATTACGTCTACATCGAGCACCCGTTCAGCACTAAACTTTGGTAGCGCAGTGACAGCTAAATCAAAGTCGATAAGTTGTACGTGTTCTGCATCGTAATTAAATATCTGCTGCCAAATACTTTTGCATTCAAGCTCATTTGATTGCGGAATGCGCATTTGATAAGTAGCCCAATTATCAATTTTTGGTACGCAAAACTCGTTCCCTGCGTAAGGGTAATAAACATTTTTTTGTTGTACTGCAACTAAAGGTTCATCAGCAAGCACTACAATCGCTCGTGGTTTATATTCAACCAATTTTTCAACGAGTTGCTGGTGATTTTCAGTTAAACTTGCGCTGCTGATCAGGACTACATTGGTTTGCTGAGTGTGACTTAGTGACTCTAAATTTTGATAGAAAAAAGCATTGCTAGCCTGAAAAAGGTTGAACACATTGCTTAACAAGACCACACAAAATAAGCTTAAGGTAAGCCAAAAAGCGCGCACGTTTTTTAAACGCAACAATTGTTGAACAGCAGACACATCTCCTCCTTAATCAAGTATTGTGAATGTAAGTTTTACATTCGTATCATTACTTGCTGAGATCTTTAAAAAGTCAAAACCGTGCATTTTCTCGGTTTGCCATAGTCCATTATCTAAGCTGATAGCATCTTGCCAGCTAATTAGTGCAACATTATCTAAGCGAGAGATTGCTTCACCTGTACTTGGTGCGTAATGCCTAAATTGTAGTTTTACGCCCCTTGGTGGAAGTTCTTTTGGTCCTAAAGTGAATTCATCTGACGGTAAACTAAAGTCATGGCTAAAAGCGTGCCATGCTTGATCACCCCCTTCACTTACATCAATTTTATGCTGTGAAAAAGTAAGGTCGTCAATTTCGGTTGTATAACTCAAAAGCGCATCAATTTTTCCACCGTTTTCTGCTTGTAAATAACCATAAAAAGAGAAGTCTTTACTCAGTAGTGGATCGCCATTTTCATCTGTGAGTTCCATCACTCGCATTGTGTGTCTAAACGGTATTATCGATGGCGTATTATCGAACTCATCTCTACTAGAGCACAGCGCTTGTATGCCTGCATAAGGTTTATCTGTACATGGAAATACACTGTCACTAGTATGATCCCAGCGGCTCACTTCAAATGCTTCGCTGTCGTTATCCCAATCTTCAAAATCGCCAAACACCATTATATCGCGTCCAAATACCGCACTGCTGAGCTCGCCGCTGGTTACTTCTATTGATGATAAAAATGCCGCCGATGAAGGGCTGTATTGTCGTAAGTCAATAATGTCGCTGCTGCCATCTACCTCAATCGTAACGTCAGTTGTGCTCTGTGTTGCTTGGTTTTGGCTGAAATAGACTTCACCATAATTATCACGAGGAATTAAAGTGATATTGTCATCAGAAAACTCAGCAAGGCGTCTTAATAAGTAGTGAGTTAGAAATCCTGTTGTGAACCGTGGTTTATAATCTTCAACAAAAATAGGATAAGCAAAAGCCCGGTTGACGGTTTGCGTATTGGTATTTAAATCGATCATTACTGCAACACCGAGTAAGGTATCAAGGCGAGGTTGATCAAAGACAAAGTTACCCAACCCCAGCACTGCTGGAATATCGTTATAAACAGCAAAACCTTGCGCCACATGAGGGTGATGAGCAATAAGGAGATCTGTATTTTGTTTTGATAATGCTTCAAAGCGACTGCCAATATAGCTTGAAGGTGAGTAGGTGTATTCATCTCCACCATGCATTTGGGCAATGATAAATTGCGAAGAATCCTGTTCTTCTAATGATGATCTAACGGTATCTGAGTTGGTTAAATTTGCAGCCCCGCCTTTTGTTAAATCAGCAATATAACTATATTCATGTTCTTCACCAGTAATCGAGGTAGCGGCAAATAACACCAGAGTTACATTATCGAGCGTTTTACTGACGGTAGTCATTGCTTGACTCTCATCAAGACCTGCACCGCTATGAAGTAAACCTGCATTGCTTACTTCAATGAGGGTATCTTCTAAGCCGGATTGCAAGTAATCGTAGATATGGTTATTTCCAAGACCAACATAATCTATGCCTATCTCAGTGAGCCCTTGTAGTGAGTCTGGTAGACTAAAAAAGCTAAACTCTTTGGTTGGATGGACGGTTGCAGGATTAGTCGTCACTGGCGACTCTAAATTTACAGACGCAAAGTCAGCATTTTGAAATAACGCTGCGACATCCGCAGTAATTGCAATGCTGTCTGCTCCTGCGGTATCTGGGTGGATCAAGGCATCAGTTACATCGGGAATAGACGTGCCCATGGTTTTTAAATTGGGATCTAAATAACGACGGCCAAACATAGTATCGCCAGCAAATAAAAGGCTTTTACTGCTCGATGCTTTAGTTTGGAGTTGAACTGTCTTTGTTGATGAGTCAGGTTGATTAACGACAATACTTGCTCGCGGAAAATATCCCGCTTGCTCAACCATAATCGCATGATTGCCATAAGCAAGGTTACTAATACTTATTGTACCATCGCTATCAGACTGATAGGTTTGCCCTGCTAAGGTAACACTGATATTGCTAAGAGGTGTTTGATTTTCATCGGTGATCGTAAAAGAAATATTTGCACTACCCGCAAGCAGCTTTTCGCGATCGCTGATTGCGACCTGCGTTTGCTCATCTGGTTTATCTTCGTTCGGGTCTTTTACCTTACATGCTGTTAAATTAAGACACGTAAGCAGAACTAAAGAATTAAAAAATATTTTCAACTAACGCCCCTCGTTATCACGCAATTTACATTCTATACGTCAAAATTATTATGGTTATTTTATAATTGCTGGCTAATAGGGACAACAATTGACCAGCTCTGAAAATTCAGATATTGCCTGCTCTTTGGCATTGTTTCGACGATATTTTATACTGGCGACTTAATAACCAATAATAAAGGTGTAGCTTAGTAAGTAAGTGTAGTTCAATTTTATTGGTTGGAGGAATTTGTCTTAGAATTTAGATAAATAGCAATTTGGTACTAGGAAGCGAGCGAAAATAAAAAAGGCCAATAAATGGCCTTTTTGTGCGTATGGGCTTTCACAAAATGAAAGTTAGAATTTGTATTTCACACCGAACATAGCAACAACTGGGTCAATTTTTACTGTTGAAGTTAGCGCTTTTGCACCGTCTGCATAAACAGTTGCGTCAGTTTCGATATCAATAAGTGAAACCATGCCATGCAGACCCCAGTTTTCACTCATCATGTAGTTAAAACCTGCTTGAGCTGCAATGCCGAAAGAGTCATCTAGTTTAACTTCTACATCGTCAGTACCTAGTGTTGCTTTTAAAGCCGCAGAAGGTTGCTCATCAAAGAAAGTTGTATAGTTAAGACCTACACCCACAAATGGACGGAACTTATACGTTGAGTCTAAAAAGTGGTATTGCGCTAAAAGTGTTGGTGGTAAATGCTTGATAGTCGCGATTTTGTTACCAGCTAAACCACCTGCGCCTTGAACATCATGACTAAATGGTGTTGCTGCTACTAATTCAATTACCCAGTTGTCATCAAGCGCGTAATCTACAGTAATACCTAGCTGAGTATCATCATCCGCACGTAGGCCTAACGTTGGCGCTTCATTGATTTTTGAGCTGTCGTTATCAGGGTTTACATTAATTGCACCTACGTTCACGCTTAAGTTTGCGTTTGCAACAGGAGAGAGTGCTAATAGTGAAGTAAGTAATGCAATGCTTAATTTAGTTTTCATGTTGTTCTCCGCGAACTACTTGTCTGATTTGGTTGAGGCTATTATTACCAAGTTGCAGCGGACAAAACCTGTTCTAGATCAAAGTTTCAAAAATGTTTGAACACAGTGAAGTCATTTATTGATTTAGATTAAGTTTTTAAACAGGTACGGCGAAAAAAAGATTGACTGTTATTGACTCTATATTCAGCTACGGCTGTTAAACTAAGGGTGTTGTTTGCTTATTAGGTGTTTTTCATGGCTGATCCTCAGCATTTATTTCTTCATGGCTCGATTTCAAAAGCGTTACTTAAATTAGGTATCCCGATCATCTTAATCAATATTTTGCAGTCTGCTTATCAATTAACAGATGCATTTTGGGTAGGGCGCTTAGGGGCGGAGCAAGTAGCTGCCGTTTCTGTCAGTATGCCTGTTACTTTTTTAGTGATTGCAATTGGTTCAGGTTTAGCGATGGCGGGGGCTATTTTATCTGCTCAGTACATGGGAGCTGGCCAGCAAGATAAGGTTAATCATGTTGCTGCGCAAACCATGTTAATGGTGACGCTTACGGCTTCGATGCTTGGTTTAGCAGGTTATGTGCTATCGCCATACTTTTTGACTTTGTTAGGCGTTGAAGAGCAAGTGTTTGGTGATGCCCTTAAATTTATGCATGTATCCTTTATTGGTGTTGTGTTTGTGTTTATTTATGCCATGTTCCAAGCCTTAATGCGTGGTATCGGGCAAACCAAGGTGCCACTGTATATAGTAAGCGGTACTGTATTACTCAATTTTGTGCTCGACCCATTACTGATTTTTGGGTTTGGTGATTTCTCTGGTTTTGGCGTAATGGGCGCTGCATTAGCCACACTTATCACGCAAAGCTTAGCGGCTGTTATCGGTGTCTGGGTATTTTTGCGGGGGCGTCATGGAATTCAACTTAAACTCTCAAGCTTTAAACCTGACTGGCAATATATGAAGCAAGCCTTCTTTTTAGGGGCACCAGGCTCGGTTGAGCTTTCAGCGAGAGCATTTGGTTTAATCATAATGTCGTTTTTGGTTGCCAGCTTTGGTACGCACACCATTGCTTCTTATGGTGTTGGCTCTAATATTTTGCAAATGGTGATGATCCCTGCAATGGGCCTTTCAATGGCTGTTTCGACCTTGGTGGGTCAAAACATGGGAGCAGGAAACCCGCAGCGTGCGGCACAAATAACACGCTTAGCCTCGCTTTGGGGGTTACTAGGCCTGACATCAGTGGGCGTGATTGCTTATTTGTTTGCTGAATACTTGGTGGCTTTTTTCATTCCTGATGATGAGTTTGTTATTGCTGGTGGCGCAGAGTTTATTCGCGTCATGTGCTTAACTTGGGGCGGAATAGGCGTGCAGCTTTGCGTAGTCGCTGCATTTAGGGCTTCAGGAAACATGCTAAATGCGATGGTTGTGTCACTGCTTTCGCAATGTGTTATTCAATTTCCTGCCGCGTATATTTTGTCTAAGCATACTTCACTGGGACCACAGGGCATATGGTATTCCTTTGCTATCACCAATGTACTTGTGGCAATCATTACTTATCTTTGGTTCGCAGCAGGTCGTTGGCAACGAACACAATTAACCAAAGAAGATAAAGACATAGCCAAGGTGACCCAAGAAACCCTCATTGAAGAAGGAAATCATTAATTTAAGTTTCACACTGCGGTCATAAACTCTCGTTGTAATAACCCAAGCTTTCTAACTGACTAGGGTTATTATGAGTTTGATATCAAATGCAGAGTTAGCAACGCACCTGTCGGTGCAATCTGAGGTGGTTGAAACATTACAAACCTTGCTCCGATTTAAATCGGTCACACCTGCTCAAGCGGGGGCAATTGATTGGCTTGAAAGTAATTTAAGCCAGCTCGGCTTTGATTGTGAGGTATTTAGCTTTAATCATGTTACTAATTTAATTGCTAAAATCACCTTTGGTGAAGGCCCTATCGTTGCTTTTTCTGGTCATATTGATGTGGTACCCGCTGCGCAGGGTGATTGGCGAGTTGATCCTTTTAGTGGCGAGATAGTCGATGGCAGTGTCTATGGCCGTGGCGCAGCAGATATGAAAGGCGGTGTTGCTGCTATGCTTTGCGCAACAAAGCGTTTTTTAGCGCAAAAGAGCAATAAACGCGGCACATTCTACTGGTTAATTACCTCAGATGAAGAAGGTGAGGCTGAATACGGCTCCTTATTGATTGCTGAGCGTCTAGCTAAACAAGGTGTTGTGCTTGATGGTTGCCTAGTTGGCGAACCGACGAGTCATTTGCATGTGGGTGATACCATTAAAAATGGCAGACGGGGGGCGTTGTCGGCTCGATTATCTATTCAAGGTAAAGCTGGGCATGTTGCTTATCCTGAAAACACCATAAACGCAGCACATTTAAGTGCAGAGGTTGTAAAGCGCTTAACGGCAATTAGCTGGCACAAAGATGAAGCCGGTTCGGCAACAACACTACAAGTAACTGGCATTAATATAGCCAATGTGGTGGATAATCTTGTTCCTGCTCAGTGTGAGCTAACGTTTAACGTGCGTTATAGTCATGGCTACAAAAGTAAAGACGTTAAAGAAGAAATTCAGTTTGCGTTGGCAGATTTAGCATCCCAGCTAACGCTTGTTTGGGAGCGCCCGTGCGAATCATTTTATACCTTGCATCAAGCCAGCAATTGCTTGTTGCAGCAGCTTGAACAAGCCGTGCATGAAATCACTGGCAGCTTTCCGATGCTTAGTACTAGTGGTGGCACATCTGATGGCCGCTTTTTTGCTAATGAGCATACTCAGGTGATTGAATGTGGCGTGAGAAACCATACCATTCATCAAGTTAATGAGCATGTCCCAATCGCAGACTTAATCACCATTGAGCAAATATATTCAGCTGCGCTTAGAAATATATTTAGTTAAAAATGAAAAAGTCGGCGAATATGCCGACTTTTTCCTTTTAGTTATTTTATAACGACTATTCTCGTGCCTGTCCTAAGTACCGTTTGGCCTTACTCGCTTTTACTTTATCTAAGTCGACAAGCACTAATCCATCAATGCAGTTATTAAACTCAGGGTCGATGCTAAAACTTAAAAACTGTACGCCACCAGGTTCGCAAAGCTCCGTGTATTGTTTGAATAAGGTAGGGACTTGCGCGCCAATATTGGCAAGTACATGCTTAAGTTCAACAAAGTCTTCTTTAATGTCATCCCCAGCAAATAACTGAGCACATTGTTCTTTTTGTGATTCGGTATGGCGATATTCATTATTGGGGATAGCTAACACTTGTTTAGCACCATAATAATGTTGGTAATAATGAACGAGGAGTGATTTTGCTTGCTCAGGGAGTGCGTTAGACACGCTGACTGCGCCAAACAAATAGCGGTATTGCGGGTATCGGTTCACAAATGCGCCGATGCCAAACCATAAATAATCTAGGCTTTTTCTACCCCAGTATTTGGGTTGCACGAAGCTGCGACCAAGCTCAATGCCTTTTTCAAAATACGGCGTCATAGCATCGCTGTAGCTAAATAGGCTATCGGTGTATAAACCTTTGCGGCCATGTTTTTTTATAATGTCTTGTGCGCAGGCAAGTCGGTATGCGCCAACTAGTTCAAGTTGTTTAGCATCCCAAAGTACAAGGTGTTGATAATCCATGTCGTATTTATCTATATCTCGGCGTTTGCCACTGCCTTCACCGACTGCACGAAACGCAATTTCACGAAGTCGTCCTAGCTCACGGAAAATCGGTGAGCTACCACAGTATTGGTATAAGTAAATTTTCATACCATCAGAGGTTTCACCTAATAATTCACACTCTTCAATGGCTTTTTTAAGGTCTTTCGTTGCTTCTGGGCTAGCAATGGGAGTTTGCGTTTTTAACGGCAGAGGTTTTTTAGTGATAAGTCGATACAACTGTTTTCTTATCAGCTGAGCTATCTCTTTATCTTTTAAATTCTCGATTAAATATGACTCAGGTGGGATAGATGCGCCAATTTCAAACTCTAATGATTTTTGTCGTTGTTTAAACATCTCTTTGACTAATAGCAAACTGGCTAATGGTTTATAGATCATTGAGGTGCCGTAAAATAACGGGCTGTTTTTCGCTTTGATGTAAATAGGCAAAATAGGTGCGTTGGCTTTTTTTGCCATACGTAAAAAGCCACTGTTCCATTTACAGTCTTTAATTCCCGTTGGACTTAAGCGCGATACCTCACCTGCTGGGAAAATTAATAACGCACCGTCTGATTTTAAGTGCTGTTGGATATTAGCCAGCTCTTTCTTTTTACTCGTTCCTGATAGGTTATCTACGGGAAGGAGTAACGAGTGCATGGGAGTGATAGACATCAGCATGCGGTTTGCAACGACTTTTAAATCAGGGCGCACACTTGATAATACTTTTATCAGCGCTAATGCATCGAGTGAACCAATAGGGTGGTTAGCCACGATGACGATATTGCCTTCACTAGGAATATGTTCCATTTGCTTTGGCTTGTAGCGCGTGTCAAAGTCAAGCTCATCAAGTACTTGCTCTACAAATTCAAGTCCTTGTAAGTGTGGGTATGCATCACCAAAGGCAACAAACTCTTGCTCATGTAATAAATAACCCAGGCCTTTCTTTACTAAGCCTTTTACTTTTGGTGAATTTTCTAACTGTGGTAAATTTGCTTCTATTACTTTATCAACACTGATCATACAAACCTCAAACATAAACGCATTCAGCGATGAGGTTAGGGTAAGAGTTCGCTGTGACAGTTAGGTTGCAGTTGTGTGACTTTTTAAAGAGCGCTTCGAGTACGAGGCAAAATGGAGAAGACAATGATTTTACTTGTAGCTGTAACAGGTCGAGATTGCAGCCAATTAATTGCTCGATTACAAGCGTTATTACCAGAGGTTGACGTGCAGCTTTGGTCTGAATGCACTGATTACCAAGCCGTTGAGTTTGTACTGGCTTGGAATGCCCCTGCTGATTTATGGCCTAAGCTGGTAAATTTAAAAGCAGTTTCTTCATTTGGTGCAGGCGTTGATAGCATCGAGTTAACGAAGATAGCTGCGCATGTCCCCGTTGTTAGAATTGTTGATGATAATCTTGCAAATGATATGGCAGAGTACGTGTTGACCCATGTGTTGGCACACAAGCTGAGACTCAAAGAATATTATTTAAAACAATCAGCCAGTACTTGGAAGCCAAAGCGAGCGTATTCACATCAACATGTGGGTATTTTGGGTTATGGTGAACTCGGTAAAGCCTGTGCTAAGCGTTTACTCGCAAATGGCTTTAGAGTGAGTGCTTGGTCTAATAGTGAAAAACACGATGCTGAAGTAAGTACCTATTACACACGGCAGGGATTAGATGACATGCTTGGTCAAATTGATTATCTCGTGTGCTTGTTGCCACTTAACCAACACACTCAGGGTATCATTAACAAATCACTGCTAAGTAAATTGCAAAATCATGCGGTGCTTATTAATGTTGCCAGAGGCAAGCATGTTGTCGATGAAGATTTACTTGAAGCACTTGATAGTGAGCAATTACGTGGCGCTACCCTTGATGTGTTCAGCGAAGAGCCTTTACCTAAGGTGCATCCTTATTGGTCTCATGAAAAGGTGACCTTAACACCTCACTGTGCTGCATTGTCAGATTTAGAGACTGTGACGCTGCAAATCGCGGGTAATGTCAAAAGGTTAATTGAAGGTGAAAGTCTAATAAATCAGGTTGATAGAACAAAAGGTTATTGACACATTACAAATTAGTTTAATATACACCTTGTTAACATCTGTAACTTTGCTATGCTGTTGTTGCTCAATAAAAAAACAATAATAAAAAAGAGGCGTTATGAAATCTAATCAAGGTGGAGCTAAATTTAGTCTAGTCGTAGTGTCAGTAATTGTTCTTGGTGTTTCAGCATGGTTTAATCAAGCGAATGCATCAGATCAGCCAGCTCAGGTTATTGAAGTTAGCCAATCATAACCAACCAATCACAATTAGTATGTGCAGCATGTATTGATGCTGCACTTTAATCCTTTATTCTCTTAACTTCTTTTTGAATGGATTTCTCTGTTCTCGTGCTTCTTCTCGTCTGACTTTTTAATCATCACATACGTTGCACCGCTACCACCATGATGCTTAAGGGCGCTATGAAAGGCTAAAACCGCTGGAATTTCTTGCAGCCATTTATTGGTATAGCTTTTTAAGATACCCGGCTGTGATTTATTTTTGATGCCAATACCATGGCGAATAAGTACGACACGAATATTTCGTTTATGGCAGTCATCAATAAAATTAAAAAGCGTACTGCGCGCTCTTTGAAGAGGCTGACCATGCAAATCAAGCGTGGCATCGAGTTGATATTTAGCTAAACGCAGATTTTTATATACTTGGCCTTGTACGCCATCTTTTTTAAATGCCAATATGGCATGAGGATCTAACAGCTCAACGAATTCAGTACGTAAATAGTTTTCATCAATTGCTAAATCACACTCAGCTGCTTTACGTTTTTCTTGTTGCGCTAAAGAAGGGCCCTGTTTCGTAGAATCAAATTGAACAGTGTCATGCTTAAGAGGTTTTACGTCTTCCATTGATGAAAGAAATAAGTCGAAGTCGTTTAATGACATAATGTACCCCAAAATTTTCTATACCCAAACCATCTCAAGGTGCGAGTTTCAGTTGGAATTAAAAGCGATTTAGGCAAGGCATTGATTGCAAATAATAGTGGTTCTATTGTTAAAATCAATAACGCAGTATAAATCCCTTTTAAACCAACCCTCCGGGCGTTTCACAGGCACTCACTCTCATCGTTGTTACTTCTTAAAAGGGACTACCATTCTTGCAAAGTAACGCCTTGATATTAAGCACCTGTGAAACGCTGAATTCTGCATCTTGAGGTGGCTTGGGTATATATACGCCGTTTATGGTATCTCAGTTCAATTATTTTGTAAGTAAAAAAAAGCCCAAGCAGAGGGCTGCTCGGGCATAAAAGCTGATAGATGGGATAGCCTATTCTATCAATTTATCTTAGGAGAAGATTAACCTTGATTGATATTCAACTGGCCAAATGTGTAGACCTTGAATAAATAAAATGTATTGATCAACACCAAGCTCATATTTGAGATAACGCTCGATGACATGAGATCTAAACTAAACGATAAAAATAATAAACTACACGCGCTAATCGCCGCAAAACGCAGTAATGTAAGCTGGTTAATAAAAAATGCACCTAATCCTAGTGCAAGTAACGTTAAGTTTAAAAGCCAATCTAGCTCGTTTAGCATGGTCGTATCTGATCGTGTCTGTGTTGAAAAAGGAGCGCCATTATGGTGATCTTTTACACAGCTTTCAACCAAGTAATTTTTAATTTTCGGATTAGATTTTTTAATCCATTATTAGTTTTTTCATGGCAGCAAAAAATCCACTTTGTTCTGTCACACGATACTTCTGACAGGTGTCTGGGTTACGCTTATCTTGGCATAGGTAAATAACGTTGCGGCTAAGGTCTGCGCGGGGGCTCAGGGTTGAATCAAATAAGTTTGCACCATAGCCAAATACGCCAGGCCAAAATACACTTTGTGAGACCATGCCAAGCTTTTCATAAGTGATTAGCACGGGCTTTGGCGTAATTAGTAGAATTAATACAACCGCGGCAAGTGTATACCAACGTGTTTTGCTTTTTTTAAGTTCGACTTCAGGTGCGGCTTGTTGCCCAGCTTGTGCGCGCGCTTGTTGTTGATTTAAGGGTCTTTGGCGTTTTGCTTGCGTTGGTTTCTTTCGTGCAGGTGCTTTACCAAGTAAAGATTGTTTTTTTATTTTGTTAGACATAAAGCTTATCTGGCCTTTTAAACATAGGTCTCTATAATGAGATTATAACGAAGTTTTTGATATAATAGTCAAATTCAAATCACTTATAGCTTAAATGCGTTACACTCTTCAGTGCAATGAGTGTTTATCTTCATAGTTTAAGAGGAATAGTATGGATACGCAGCTTTCAATTCTTATTGTGGACGACGTAGGCACAGTTCGCAGTTTTTTAAATCAAACATTGATGCACCTAGGTATCGATAATGTGCGTGAGGCTTCTACGGCCGCGCAGTGTTTAAGCGCATGTAAAGAAAAAGAGTTCAATATTATCTTCTTAGATATTGAATTACCCGATGGTGACGGCAAAGAGATTATCTCGCAAATCAACGAAATTTCGCCTGAAGCGAATGTTGTGATGGTTTCGGCTCATTCAACGGTCGAAAACGTTAAAGAAGCGATTGAGAAGGGCGCTAAAGGGTTTGTAGTAAAACCTTTCACACCTAAGAAAATTGCCGCCATGCTGAAAAAGTTTTACCCAGAACTCGAAATTGTCTAGCTAACTGGTTTAATGAGGCATAGTGAAAACGTGCCTTGTTAAATTACAGATAAAAAAAAACCGGCATAAGCCGGTTTTTTTATATTCATCAAAAACAAATTATAGCGCTTTGATTTTAGCTGCTAAACGGCTCTTATGACGAGCTGCTTTGTTCTTGTGGATAAGACCTTTAGTTGCGTAACGGTCTAGGATAGGTGTTGCAACAGCGAATGCTGCTTGTGCAGCTTCTTTGTCGCCCGCTTCAATTGCAGCAACTACTTTTTTGAAGTAAGTGCGCATCATTGAACGACGGCTTGCGTTATGTTGACGATTTTTTTCGCTCGTAATAGCGCGTTTTTTTGCAGACTTGATGTTAGCCAAGGTTTGCTCCTAACAATCTTAAAATAAGCTTAATTTAAAGGCCGTGGAATATGCCTGTTTTTATCATGAATGTCAACGAAAATTTGACATCTCAAGAAAAACTGCTCCTTATAACGAACATCAATTTGCCGCTTTAGCAGTTAATATCGCCATTGTAACAAAGGGTCGGGTTCGAGCCTAGTGCTTTAAAGATATTTTAGGCATAATCGCCCATCTTAAAGGTTTTTTGATAATGGGTTTAAGGTGGCAAAAGGATTATTTCGTTCTGGAATGATTGTTAGTGCAATGACAATGATTTCACGTGTTTTAGGGTTAGTACGAGATGCTGTTGTGGCTAATCTGCTTGGGGCCAGTGCCGCAGCCGATGTGTTTTTATTTGCCAATCGAATTCCTAACTTTTTAAGACGTTTGTTTGCTGAAGGAGCTTTTGCCCAAGCTTTTGTACCGGTTTTATCTGAGATAAAAGAGCAACAAGGTGACGATAAGGTGAGGTTGTTTGTGGCTCAAGCAGCCGGCACCTTAGGCACCATTTTATTGATTGTCACCCTGTTTGGGGTGGTTGCCTCTCCAGTCATCGCAGCATTATTTGGTACCGGTTGGTTTATCGATTGGTGGCAAGGAGGCGAAAATGCCGAAAAGTTCGTACTGGCCAGTGCGCTGCTAAAGCTGACTTTCCCTTATTTGTTTTTTGTGAGTCTGGTTGCCCTGAGCGGTGCGGTTATGAACGTCTATAATCGCTTTGCTGTGGCTGCATTTACGCCTGTGCTGTTGAATGTATCAATTATCACGTGTGCTGTTTTTCTACACGATAAATTTTCGGTAGGGGCATACGCACTTGCCATTGGCGTGTTTGTGGGGGGCTTAGTACAGTTACTGTTTCAGTTGCCATTTTTGTACCGTGCCCGTATGTTGAGCCGCCCTAAATGGGGCTGGCAAGATGAAAACGTTAAGAAAGTTCGAAAGCTCATGCTACCTGCCTTGTTTGGTGTTTCGATAAGCCAAATAAACTTGTTACTCGACACCATGATTGCCTCGATGTTGATGACCGGCTCTATCGCGTGGCTTTACTACTCAGACCGTTTAATTGAGTTTCCTCTTGGCTTATTTGGTATTGGTATCGCGACAGTCATTTTGCCCGCATTATCTAAGTTACATAGCACTAATAGCACAAAAGATTTCCAGCTAACCCTTGATTGGGGTGTGCGCTTTGTTATTTTCTTAGGCTTGCCTGCCATGTTTGGTTTAATGGTGATTAGCCCGCTCATTATTACGGTTTTATTTGACCATGGCGCGTTTCAGGATGGTGAAGTTGATCATGTAAAAGCGGTTAGTTATGGAGTGATGGCCTACTCGGTAGGATTGGTTAGCTTTATGCTAATCAAGGTGTTAGCACCGGGTTTTTATTCACGTCAAGATACTAAAACCCCTGTAAAAATAGGTATTAAAACACTGGTGTTAAATATGGTGTTTAACATTATGTTGGCCCCCTTTATTGGCTATTTGGGGTTAGCGTTAGCAACCGCGATGTCGGCCAGTTGTAATGCCTATTTGTTGTATCATCAATTACGTAAAGATGGCGTCTATCAGTTTTCTGCGATGAGCCTTAGCTTTACCTTTAAGTGTTTGTTTTCAAGTTTATTAATGGCTGCTTCAGTGTGGTATGTTGGCCAGCAATTTGCGTGGAAAACATGGCACTTTAGTGAGCAGGTAGTGCTATTGACGGGGTTATTGGCACTTGCTGCTTTTGTGTACTTTGTAGCCTTGTTCATTTTAGGTGTGCGACTAAATACGATAAAAAGTGTTGCAACTACTGAATCAAACTAAAAAAAAGATTATAATCGGCGCTTCAAGCCCGATATCAATGTTTTGGGCTCGCTGATAAAGGCAAAAAGGTGGCATGGAGTTAATTAGAGGTATTCACAATATTCGCGCGCAGCATTATGGCTGTGTGTTGACCATTGGTAATTTTGATGGCGTGCACTTAGGTCATGCAGAAGTGATTAAAGGCTTGCTGCAAGACGCAGAAAAGCATCAATTGCCAAGTACCGTGATGTTATTTGAGCCTCAGCCACAAGAGTTTTTTGCTAAAGATAATGCACCTGCGCGTTTAACTCGACTACGTGATAAGCTCAGCTTACTAGCAAAGCTAGGTGTTGAGCGGGTGATTTGCATTAGCTTCAATCAGCAATTTGCCAATATGGAAGCAGAGCAGTTTGTCAGCCAAGTTTTGGTTGAAAAGTTAGGCGTTAAAGCGCTGACAGTAGGCGATGACTTTTGCTTTGGGAAACGTCGTCGTGGTGATTTTGCGCTATTAAAAACCATGGGCGCTGAGCTAAATATGGATGTGAAAAGTACTGCAAGTTTTCGTAGACTCAATGATAGAGTGAGCAGTACCCTTATTCGCCATGCGCTTGCTGCAGGGCAATTAGAAGATGCAAAAACCATGTTAGGCCATGGTTATGCAATTTCTGGACGTGTTATTCATGGCTGGGAAAAAGGTCGTGAGTTGGGGTTCAGAACCGCCAATATTGCGTTGAAGCGCCAAGTATGTCCTGTAAATGGTGTATTTGCAGTGCGAGCAACCGTTGGTGAAAAAGAATTATTTGGGGTTGCAAATATTGGCAACAAACCCACATTTAATGGAACACGCGCATTGTTAGAGGTTCATCTTTTCGACTTTGCGAAAGATATTTATGGACAATTTATGCACGTGGAGCTAATCAAGAAGCTTCGCGATGAGAAAAAATTCGAGACATTAACACAATTGACGGCGCAGATTGCAGATGATGTAACCGCCGCTAAACAGTGTTTTGGTTTAAATTAGGTAGCCGATACGGAAAGTAGGATTAATGAGCGACTACAAACATACTTTGAATTTACCGGAAACAGCGTTTCCAATGCGCGGCAATTTGGCACAACGTGAGCCAAACATGCTTAAAACATGGTATGAAGACGATCTTTACGGTCAAATTCGCAGCGCTAAAAAAGGTAAAAAAACCTTCATTTTGCATGACGGCCCTCCGTATGCAAACGGTGATATCCATTTAGGCCACTCGGTAAACAAAATTCTTAAAGATATTATTGTTAAGTCAAAAACCCTGTCTGACTTCGATGCACCTTACGTGCCGGGTTGGGATTGTCATGGTTTACCAATTGAATTAATGGTTGAAAAGAAAGTAGGCAAGCCGGGCGTGAAAGTGTCTGCTGCTGAGTTCCGTGAAAAGTGTCGTGAATACGCTAAAAAGCAAGTTGAAGGTCAAAAAACAGACTTTAAACGTCTAGGTGTATTTGGTGATTGGGACAAGCCTTACTTAACAATGAACTTTGACTTTGAAGCGAATGCGATTCGTGTTCTTGGTCGTATCATTAAAAATGGTCACTTACACAAAGGTGCTAAGCCTGTTCACTGGTGTACAGATTGTGGTTCAGCACTTGCTGAAGCGGAAGTTGAATATCAAGATAAACAGTCTCCAGCAATCGATGTACGCTTCGAATTTGCTGATCAAGATGCTGTAATCAATGCGTTTGAACTAGCTGAAGGCCATACAGGTACTGGTGCAGTGAGTACTGTTATCTGGACGACAACACCTTGGACACTACCTGCTAACCGTGCAGTAGCAGTTCACGAAAAGCTTGAATATGCCCTTGTTCAAATTGACGATGAAGGTGCACAGCAGCGTTTAATCTTAGGTTCTGAGCTAGTTAAAGATGCTATGGACCGTTATGGCTTTAAGCATTACCACGTACTAGGTTATGTGAAAGGTGCGGCACTTGAGAACTTACAGGTTGCTCACCCATTCTATGACTTCACAGTGCCTGTGATTGTTGCTGATCACGTTACAACTGATTCTGGTACTGGTGTTGTTCATACTGCACCTGGTCACGGTCAAGAGGATTTCGCGGCCGGTCTTGCTTATGGTTTAGAAGTGGCTAACCCAGTTGGTGCTAACGGTGTTTACTTACCTGACACACCAATGTTTGCTGGTCAGCACGTATTTAAAGCAAATGCGAGCGTTATTGACGTATTAACTGAAAACAATGCGTTATTACATCACCATGCGCTTACACATAGTTACCCACATTGTTGGCGTCACAAAACGCCAATTATCTTCCGTGCGACGCCACAGTGGTTCGTAAGTATGGACCAAGCTAACCTTCGTCAAGATTCATTAAGAGAAATCAAAAAGACTGAGTGGTTACCTGAGTGGGGCGAAAGCCGCATTGCAAACATGGTTGAAGGTCGTCCTGATTGGTGTATTTCACGTCAACGTACATGGGGTGTGCCAATTGCATTATTCGTTGATAAAGACACGGGTGCACTTCATCCGAATACACAAGAGCTTATCGAAGAAGCTGCAAAACTGGTTGAAAAATCAGGTATTCAAGCGTGGTATGACTTAGAGCCAGCAACTTTACTTGGCGATGATGCTGAGCAGTACATGAAAGTACAAGATACGTTGGATGTATGGTTTGACTCAGGTGTGACACACGCATGTGTGGTTGATGCACGTGAAGATTTAACCGGTCCTGCTGATCTTTACTTAGAAGGTTCTGATCAACACCGTGGTTGGTTTATGTCGTCAATGATGACATCGGTTGCTATCAATGGTCATGCGCCATATAAGCAAGTGCTAACACATGGTTTCACCGTTGATGAAAATGGCCGCAAGATGTCTAAATCATTAGGCAACGTAATTTCGCCACAAAACGTGATGAACAAACTAGGTGCTGACATCTTACGTTTATGGGTTGCATCAACTGATTTTACAGCTGAAATGACTGTATCTGATGAAATCTTTAAACGTTCAGCAGACCGTTATCGTCGTATTCGTAACACGAGCCGTTACTTACTTGCGAATTTAAATGGTTTTGATCCTAAAACGGATCAAGTTGCTATTGAAGACATGGTTGAGCTTGACCGTTGGATTGTGGGCCGCGCAGCTGAGCTTCAAGATGAAATCTTAGCGGCTTATGACAAGTATCAAATGCTACTTGTAACGCAAAAGCTAATGAACTTCTGTACTGGTGAGCTTGGTTCTTTCTACCTAGACGTTATTAAAGACCGTCAATACACAGCGAAAAGCGACAGTCATGCGCGTCGTTCATGTCAAACTGCGCTTTATCACATTGCCGAAGCAATGACGCGTTGGATGGCACCGATCTTAAGCTTCACCGCGCAAGAAATTTGGGAAGCATTACCAGGTGAGCGTGACAAGTTTGTATTCACTTCAGTATGGTACGATGGCTTGCAAGCCTCTTCACAAGGTAAATTCAGCAACGATGATTGGTTAACAATCCTAAACGTGCGTGATGAAGTAAACCGTGTGCTAGAAGCCGCTCGTAAAGAAGAAGTTATTGGTGCAACTCTACAAGCAAACGTAAACATTTATGCAGGTGAAGAGCTAAGCGCGAAATTAGCTGCATTAGGTGATGAACTGCGCTTTGTACTATTAACGTCAGGTGTGGCAGTTGAAACTGTGACAGCACAGCCTGAAGGTACTCAAGTGACTGAGATTGATGGTTTATTCATTAAAGTTGCAGCAACAACCGCTGAAAAGTGTGAGCGTTGTTGGCACTACTGTGATGATGTAGGTGCTGATCCTGCACACCCTGAAATCTGTGGCCGTTGTGTAAGCAATGTTGACGGCGATGGTGAACAGCGTCAGTTCGCATAGGAGTTGTTTGTGAGCAAACTAGCCGGAAAAAGTGGCTTGGTTTGGTTATGGCTGAGTCTACTACTTTTAGTAGTAGACCATGCGACAAAAACACTTGTCGTTAGTACCATGGCCTACGAAGAGTCGATTGATATTCTGCCGTTTTTTAATTTCACTTATGTACATAACTATGGTGCGGCCTTTAGCTTTTTAAGTGATTCAGGTGGCTGGCAGCGCTGGTTCTTTAGTTTGATTGCAGTGTCGATCAGTGTGCTTTTAGTGTGGTGGCTGAAACGCTTGCCAGCGTCTAACAAAGTATTATGTTCTGCGTATGCGTTAGTATTAGCCGGTGCGATTGGCAACTTATACGACCGCATCGCTTATGGCTATGTCATTGACTTCCTGCATGTATATTACGAAAACTGGCACTTTCCTGTTTTTAATATTGCCGATTGTGCAATTTGTATCGGTGCCGCATTACTTTTATTTGATGCCTTCACAGGCGAAAGTCCTAAGGAGCAACGAGCATGAGCCAAGCTGTAATTGGTGAAAACTCTGAAGTGATCTTTCATTTCTCAATTAAGTTAGAAGATGGCTCAGCAGCCGATTCAACGAAGGTGCATAATAAACCTGCAAAATTGCGAATGGGTGATGGTAGCCTGACAGAAAATTTTGAAAAGTGTTTACTCGGTTTAATGGCTGGTGACAGCAAGTCATTTGCATTAGAGCCTGAAGATGCATTTGGTCAACCAAATCCAGATAACATTTATTATGTAGACCGCAGCAAGTTTGGTGCTGAGACCCCAGCTGAAGTTGGTAATATTATTGCCTTTACTCAACCTGATGGCACAGAGTTACCAGGTCTTGTTCGTGAAGTTCAAGGTGACTCAGTCACGATTGACTTTAACCACCCACTTGCCGGGCAGCGCTTAACCTTTGAAGTTGATATTTTAGAGGTAACAGGTTAATGGATATTTTATTAGCGAATCCACGCGGCTTTTGTGCTGGCGTTGACCGTGCAATTAGTATTGTGGAGCGCGCACTCGATATCTTTGAAAAGCCAATCTATGTGCGCCATGAAGTCGTTCACAATCGATATGTTGTTGATGGCTTAAAAAATCGTGGTGCTGTGTTTGTTGAAGAGCTAGATCAGGTTCCTGACGACAGCATTGTTATATTCAGTGCGCATGGTGTATCGCAAGCTGTTCGTAGTGAAGCAAAGCGTCGCGACCTTAAAGTGTTCGATGCCACGTGCCCACTGGTAACAAAAGTGCATATGGAAGTAACACGCGCAAGTCGTAAAGGCACTGAGTGCGTGTTAATTGGTCACCATGGTCATCCTGAAGTAGAAGGCACAATGGGGCAGTACGACAACGAAGCGGGTGGTATTTACTTAGTAGAAACCCCTGAAGATGTTGCTGGCCTAACGGTTAAAAACCCTGAAAACCTGTTTTACTGTAGCCAAACGACGTTATCTGTAGATGATACGGCAGATGTGATTGATGCACTTCGTACTAAGTTTCCGGCAATTGATGGCCCGCGTAAAGATGACATTTGTTATGCTACGCAGAACCGTCAAGATGCAGTCCGTGACTTAGCAGATAAAGTGGATGTGCTGCTTGTAGTAGGGGCTAAAAATAGCTCTAACTCAAATCGTTTACGTGAACTTGCTGACAAAATGGGCACCACTGCTTATTTAATTGATGATGCGAGTAATGTTGAAGCGGATTGGTTCAACAGTGTCAATGCAGTGGGTGTGACTGCAGGTGCATCTGCACCAGAAGTTTTAGTTCAACAGGTTATTACTCGTTTAAAAGAACTAGGTGGCAATCAAGTTGTTGAAAATCCTGGTGAAGAAGAGAACATAGTATTTGCCGTTCCTGTTGAGCTACGCTAATCTAAGCAAATAGTAGTCAACAGTTAAAAGAGGAGCCCATGAGCAAACAGCCAAATTCAAACGGCTTGCTGATTGCGGCTCTTTTTCAATCTCGTGGTGTCCTTGCCACCCTGATCGTCAGCCAAGTCATTGCTATTTTGCTCGCCTTCTCACCCATGAGTTTAGGTGATGTTTGGTTACGCCTTGCTATATTTAGCTGCTTTTTACATCTAATCTTTCTTTCTAGCTTGTCGTTACTGTATGTGTGCCGAGCCTTACTTACAGAGCTGTCACATTCAAAGCAGCTATTTATTCTGATATTCACATTACTGGCATCAACGTCTGTGTTTAGTTGGCTGTTTTTGTCAGTGTTTTCAGATGTGTTCGCTATGGAGTCGAGGGCTAACTTTATTGTCAGCAATTTACTGATCATATTTTTGGTAACGGCGCTATTCAGCCAATTTTTGCTTATTCATAATCAAAAAGAGCAGCAAACTAAAGCGTTAGCGCAGGCTGAGCTTGATGCCTTACAAGCAAGAATTCGTCCTCACTTTTTGTTTAATAGTTTGAACACTGCAGCTGAGCTGACACATTATGATGCTGAGGCAGCTGAACAAGCAATTTTGGCGCTGGCGGCGCTTTCGCAGGCCGCTATGCGCAGCGGTAAAGCCATAAAGCTTGCTGATGAAATCACTTTATGCCAGCAGTATGTGGCTCTTGAACGTTGGCGCTATGGCGAACGCCTAGCATTAAGCTGGAAATTGCCTGACGAGTTGCCAGACATTGATATTCCGTGTTTAACAATACAGCCAATTATTGAAAATGCGGTATTTTATGGCGTCGAGCCAGCAGAACAAGGCAATATTTCTGTTGAAATGCATCAATCGGATAAAGCTTATACCTTTATTATAACGAATCCTGTAGCTGCAGAAGTGAATAACTCACGAACAGGAAATGGGATGGCACTGGATAATATCCGCCAACGTTTGGCGCTTTTCTATGATCAAAAAGCACAGCTGACGACCACAATTCGTGATGATGTATTTAGAGTGAAGCTGGTAATACCAAAGCAGAGGGATGCATGATAAAAGTTTTGATTGCTGATGATGAACCACTAGCAAGGGCACGAATAAAACGCTTATTAGCTGCAAATGAGGGTTGCACTATTGTTGGTGAAGCAAGTAATGGTGAGCAAGCAATTGAACTTTGTAAGCAACTACAGCCCGATTTAGTGATGCTTGATATTAATATGCCTAAGCAGTCTGGCCTTGAAGTGGCCGCAGAGCTAAAACAGTTTTCGATCCCGCCTGCAGTTATGTTTTTAACGGCCCATTCAGAACATGCTCTAACTGCATTTGAGCTCGCTGTTGATGGCTATTTAGTTAAACCTGTGTCTGAGCAGGCATTAACCAAAGCAATGACGCAACTGAGTAAATTAAACCGTACTCAAGTAACCGCCCCCGAAAATAACTACATTAGTTATCAACTTGCAGGTGTAATACGACGAGTTAATGTAGATGATGTGGTTTGCTGTATCGCAGAGCAAAAATATACCCGAGTAGTGTTTTTTGAAGGTGAGGCACTTGTTGAGCAAAGTTTAAAGCAACTAGAGCAAACCTATCCGCTGCAGCTACTTAGAATTCACCGAAATACACTTGTGAATAAGCAACATATTGTTAGCCTTAATAGCCCATCTTCAGGTGGGCATACAGTTACGATGAAGCAGTTTGAGGAGCCTTTGGCAGTTAGTCGCCGAGAGCTTAAAAATGTAAAAGCTGTAATGGGTAAATAATAACAATCTTCATTGCAGCATCTTATCTTCAATAATTACTTTCTTATTAGTCACTATCTAACTTTGAGCAAAGTTTAAGTACCGTTTATCGCGCATTTTGACCGCTCGTCCATATACAGATTGTTATTTATTTGTGTCGTAATACTCTTACTGTATGTAAAAGTATCCATGACTTCACCATGATTAAACATTCTGAGCAGCAAGGCTTTACCCTTATTGAAGTACTTATTGCCTTTGTTATTTTAAGTTTTGGCTTATTAGGCGCGGTTGCCTTACAAGCAAAAGCCAAGCAGGCAAGCTTTGATTCTATGCAGCGTGCAGCTGCTGTAGCACTGGGTAATGACATTATTCAGCGTATGCGAGCGAACGACTCACCTGGCTTTGCTGCGTTATATAATGGCACTTTCGATAGTAATACAGCTCTAAACACAAGTTTGAGTTGCTATAACTCAGCATGTAGTGCTCAACAATTGGCAGAATTAGATAAACAACAATGGGTGCGTGCAATTCAGGCTCGTGAAAACACCGGTGCTTTAGACGATGCAACTGTGTGTATTAATAGTACTCCCGTCGCTGCAGGTAATGCCAGCGAATTCAATATTGAGGTTGTGATCAGTTGGCAAGGCCGTCAAGAACTTAGTGCTAATAAAGATACAGCTGCAATTGATTGTGGTTCTAAAGGCGATAAGCGACGTTTGATTGTTCTACAAAGCTATATTTATTTAAGGTCTTGATATGAAAAAGCATAATGGATTTACTCTCGTCGAGATGATGGTTGCTTTATTCATCGGAGGTGTGGTGCTCGGCGGGGTGATGTTTACCTATATAAGCATGAAGTCAACGACTCGTGACACGATGACAATTGGAGAGCTACAAGAAACTGGCAGACTGGCTATGAATATCATGCAACGTGATATTGAACAGATTGGTTTTTGGGGCACGTTTTATGAAGACTCTTTCTCAGATGCAAATACAAACAGTTTAGGAAATCCCGGTAATGATTGTTCAGAAGGCCTTAATAATGGCAGCTTTCCAGATACAGCTGCAACCAGTAACTTTCGCTCCGTTTATGCAGTGCAAACAACCGGTAACTCAGCCCTTGGATGTATAAACAATGTTGAGAAAAATACAGATGTACTGCAAATTAAGTTTTTAGAAGGCTTACAAATTCAACCTGCCAATACTAGCGATAACTATTATTATTTCATCGCCGAGCAAGAGCTTGCAGAATTTCAGCGCGGCCCAATCGCGGCAGCGGCTGTAAATGGCAATGCCACGATTTGGCGCTATCGACATCATGTTTATTACATCGCCAAGCAAACTTACACCATTAATGACCAAAGAGTGTCTGTTCCTCTACTTCGACGTAAACGCTTAACTCCGAATGGGGGCATGACAACTGAAACCGTTATGGAAGGGGTAGAAAATATGCACTTTGTGTTTGGCCTAGATACCACTAATAACAGTCGTGTTGATACATACAAAAGTATAAGCCAAATGACGAGTACAGATTGGGAGAATCGCCGTGGTATTTTGACAGTGCAAGTATTCTTACTTGTGAGATCGCTTTTACCAGATTCAAACCTTAAGTTGAAAAATCAAACTTATACATTGGGTGAAGACGCAAATAGCCGCGTTCTTACATTTGACGATAACTACCGACGCGCACTATTTACGACCACTATCCGCTTGAACAATGTTGGGGCAAACTTATGGCGCATTTAACTATGATGCATAAGCAACAAGGTGTTGTATTAATCGTTGCTTTGATCATGGTTATTGCGATAACCGGTATTGCTGTGACTTTGATGAGCAGCAGTAGTGTAGATATTAAAATCACAAATGCCGCTCAAGAGAGAGAAGCGGCAGAGAATGAATTAATTGGTGATGTACAAAACGTCATTGCTAATGAAGCAAAAAAATTAGGTAACAGCCGGTTTTTCTTTAGTAGAGGGCAAGTTCCTGAAACAGGCCTAGATCTAGGTAATACAAATGACACATCTAATACCATGTTTAACAAAAATGAAGGCCCTATGGCTTTAAGGTGCCCAAGACGTTTTGATGATACTGCAGGCTTAAGATGCAATATGGTTGAGATTAATTCAGTGATTGAATATGGCTCTAAAAGTAAGCATAACCTCACTATTACAACAGGGATTGCTCAAGAAATGCTGAGCTTAAATAGTGGAAATTAATGGAGTAAGGCGAGTATGAAAATGAAGTTAAACAGCCTATTTCTTATTTTTGCATGTGTATTTTGCCAAAACCTTTATGCTGAAGATATAGATCTATATGTAAATTATGACGTAGCGGAAGACGAAAAATTACGGGTCTTACTTGTTTTTGATACATCAAATAGCATGGCATTCTCTATAGAAACGGGCAAAGCCTGTAGAGATAAAGGAAAACTAATACTATGCCCTGAAGGAAGTCGTTTAGAAGTCGCACAGGAGGCGATGATTAAATTAATCAATGACAATACTGATATTGAGTTTGGTTTAATGCGGCTTATTAAAGGTACTGGTGGTTATATTGTCCATGGGATTGGAACAAATCATAATGCGATTAAAAATACTCTCAGAAATTGGGACATCACTGATCTAGAATTAGGGACCCCATTAGTTGAAACTATTACTGAAACATGGCGATACTTAATAGGAGATGACCTTTTTTTCGCGAATCTGGTTGAACCAGCTAAAAGAGATAGTTCAACAGAATCAAATGGTAAGTATATTTCTCCTTTCAAGCAGAACTTAGGTGATCCAGTACGATGCGATAATAGCGTAAATATTATATTGATGACAGACGGTGAACCTTACTATGATGTCGGTCAGGATAAATATATAGAAAACTTATATAAAAGTATTTATGGCACTTCACCTAAAAAAGTGGGTAATAGTCATTTACCCTCAATGGCAACAATTCTTCATGGTAAAGAGAATGAAAATAGGGATATATACCCTGAAACAAGTGTTGTAGATGGCGCAAATGTTTACACGATTGGTTTTGGTAAAGGCTTAGTTAAAAACGCAGGAGACATTTTACAGGCGACTGCTGATAATGGTGGCGGTAGTTATATTTTCGCAGAGTCTGCAAAAGCGCTAAGTGATGCATTTGATAATGTTCTTACCGAGATTAGAGAGGTCAACTCAACTTTTTCTTCACCATCGGTAGCATCAAATAATTCAGATAAATTATCACATCGTGATGCAGTTTATTTTCCTATGTTTTTACCTTCAAACGATGCTCGGTGGCGAGGGAACCTTAAAAAGCTAAAAGTGTCTGGTGGTGTCGTAGTTGATGCCAACCTTGACTCCGCTCTTGGTAATGACGGGGCGATTTTATCAACAGCAAAAACATACTGGCAATCTAATAGCAATCTCATTGCTGATGGTGGATACGTTGAGAAAGGAGGCGTAAATGCTTATTTAGCTGAACAATCGAGTATCCCAAATAATGGCCGAAAAGTAATCACAAATTTATCGGGCGGTCGAATGCTCAATTTTACGGCTTACAGAGTCATAATCCATTATGGAAATCGATTTAAGGCTGCCGTTGATTTTGATTCAGATCCGGATGAAGTCTTTGATCTTATAAATTGGTCTCGTGGACTTGATGTTGATGATGAAGATCAGGACGGTTTAACAGACGATTCTCGTCATGATATTTTTGGTGATGTTCTGCACTCTAAGCCTGTGACGGTAGATTATGGCAACAATGATGTTCGTATTCTTATTGGGACTAATGCCGGTTATTTACATATGTTTCAGGACAAGAACGATGTTTTAAGTGAAAGCTGGGCATTTATGCCTGCGGAACTGTACTCAATTATTAAGCCATTACGCGATAAAAAGTTACACACAAAAGTGTATGGAGTGGATGGCCCAATAACCGTTTATTTTGATGACAAAAATGAAGACGGCATCGTTAATAATGATGACAGGGTATGGGCATTTTTCGGGTTACGTCGAGGTGGTAGTAGCTATTACGGTTTAGATATAACTAACCCTAATTCACCTTCTCTGATGTGGGGAGGGCCATTAAAAAGTAGTGATGAAAAATTTTTAGAACTGGCACAAACATGGTCTAAACCTCAAATTACATTTATCAACCTTAAAGGCTATGAAGATAGACCGCTATTGGTATTTGGTGCCGGCTACGACACGAATAAAGATAATTCAATCTCAGCAGATTCTAAAGGGCGAGGCTTATACATTGTCGATGCAGAAACAGGTAAACAAGTATGGGCATTAACAAATTCAGAAGGTGGCTTTAAAGGTGAGCATAGTATAGCGTCTGACATACATTTACTCGATTCAGATTACGACGGCTACACTGACAGACTGTATGCAAGTGATACTGGCGGTGGGATCTGGCGAGTTGACTTAGCGACAAACAACCTAAAAAATTGGACGCACTTTCAACTTGCAAAATTAGGCAATAATAACCGCCGCTTTTTTTATGAGCCATATGTTTCAAGAACGTTGTTCAGTAAAGTAACAGAAACAACAATTGACGGTGAAAAAACTTACTCAAGAATTGATACTCCTTTTGATGCGGTATTGATTGGTAGTGGTGATCGTACAGATCCATTGAATTTAAAAGTCAGTGATAAGCTCTATATGATTCGAGATGTAAACACGGTAACTCGAAGCTTTGAAGAGGATGAAATTCCAGATTTAATTTGGCAATCAGATTTAATGAATGTAGATAGTGACCCGTTTGCCAAAGTGACCGACAGTTTGAAAGACTTTGTTGAATTAGAAGCTGATTTAGCTGAAAAAGATGGTTGGTTTTATAATTTAGGGTGGGGTGAAAAGGCAACTTCGAAAGCTACCGTGTTAGGGGGCGTTGCTTACTTTACTACCTATAAACCAGATACCAGTTCTTCATCGGATTCTCAGTGCTCAATTGCAGAAGGTCAAGGTTATCTTTATGCATTTCATCTTCACTATGGGACCAAAGTGTATGATTGGCTGAGAACTCCAACAGCGGCAGAACTACCAGATACACCAACTATGTATGTTGAAGATGGTGATGTGTATATATTTCCATTACCAAATAAAGACCCAAATTGTACTGAAAACTGTGAGAAAATTGAGGCTAAAGTAGTTAATGGGCCTACTCCTAGCGTTGACGAAAATGGCAATGTTCAGCTTTATGATGAGGAGCCACTTAAATTAGAAGTTCATCAAAGTTATATTTATAAGCAAGAACAAAATGATAATAGCCAGTGATTAACTGATTTGTTATTTTATTTTAATTTTAACTGAATCCTTCTTTTTCAACCCAGTTTTTCTGGGTTGATATTTTTAATTGTTTTTACTGTGCGCTGCCTTTATTTATATATTTTTTATAATGTTGTCTTGAAATATTTACAATTAACTTATTGTATATAAATCGCTTTTTACGCCTCTCTTTTCCCTGCTGTTAATTATTTGATTTTTAATGGTTTTTATTTCTTTATTCTTATCTGGTTTCTTGTTTTTAATTGGTAAATATTTTAATAAATAAGTGGAATGATATTGTATATTTATTATAATACTTATTGGTTAGCCTGAATTGGTTGTATGTTTTAAATTTAAAAACACTTTTTACCTGTCTTTTTATGCTGACTTAAATTATTACTAGGCGAAATGTAGATGAAATATCACGCGAAGGTTTGCTATGGAAAACTATCAAATTAATCAAAATGTAAAACACAGTGTTTCAAGTATGCACAAACAAAAAGGTGTTGTTTTGATTATTGCACTAATAATGGTTGTTGCGGTGACTGGTATTGCAGTGACCTTAATGAACAGCAGCAGTGTAGATATTAAAATAACGAACTCAGCGCAAGAGCGTGAAACGGCAGAAAATAGCTTAATTGGTACGGTGCAAAAAGTTATCGCTAATGAAGCTGCAGCAGGTGGCAACAGTGCTTTTTTAATGAAAGCATCTGAAATACCTGAAGGCGGTTATGGCATGGGGGATATGGATGGCGCATCTAACACTATGACAAATTTAAATAATGGTGCGCTAGATTTACCTTGCCCACGTAAATTTAACTTCACTGCTGGTGTGTCTTGTAACATGGTCCAAGTCGATACAACGATTACTTATGGCACTAAGAGTAAACATACCTTAACGATCAGCACAGGTGTTGCCCAAGAAATGGCTAGCCTAAATACGGGCGGTTAGTGGAGAAAGTGATGAATATAGAAAAAATTACTCAACGAATACTGCTATCTTCATTAGCAGTCATTAGTTTTCTGGGCCACGCCGAAGATATTGAGTTATATGTAAACCACAATGTTAACTTGGACGAAAAACCCCGAGTTCTTATAGTTTTCGATACCTCAGGTAGTATGGCATTTTCAACCAGCTCTGGTAACAGCTGTGGCTTCTCAAATGGTTTATATATCCCATGTTCAGATAGTCGCCTAGGGGTTGCACAAGACGCTATTACTAAATTGGTTGATGGTAACGATGACATCGATTTTGGCTTAATGCGTTTTAATAGCACTAATGGTGGCTATGTGCTAGCTGGCATTGGTTCACAAATATCGGCCTTGAAAACCACAATTGCGGGTCTTCCTGCCGATGGCGGGACACCACTGACCGAAACGCTATGGGAAGCTTATCTTTATATAACAGGGCAAAGTCTCTTCTACGGCGAAAAGGTTAATGCTGCTCTTCGTGATACTACAATAGAAAGAGGCACGCCTTATACAACATCAGTGCGAGTCTGCTCTGGTAAAGGTTGGAGTAAAGTTTGTTGGTACGAGCCACGTATTGAGTATACCTATTCCTATATTTCACCATTTGATAATTCAGAAGAAGTAAAACGCTGTGATAATTCAGTAAATATTATCTATATGACTGATGGTGACCCGTCGGCTGGCTCTGATAATGAACAGGACTCTAATATTAGTGCATTACACAAGTCGTACTTTGGTAGCTATTTAAGTGATGATGATAAAATTGCTGGTGTGTATTTACATAAGCTCGCAAAAGTTATTCACGGTACTGATGATGTTGAGGTGGATTTAAGGCCAACGACGACTGATATTCACGAAACAGGACGAGTTTATACCATAGGTTTTGGTAGTGGTATGAGTGATAATGGTAAGCGCTTACTATCTGAAACGGCATCAGAAGGTGGTGGTAAGTACCTTCATGCTAATACTGCAGAACAACTTTCTGAGGCCCTTAAAAATACCATTACTCAAATTCGAGAAGTGAACGATACGTTCACGGCACCATCAATTGCAAGTAACAATGTTGACCAAACTCGTAGTCGCGAATCGATTTATTATGCGATGTTTTACCCTAAAACAGGTGCTCGTTGGCGTGGAAATCTGAAAAAGCTAAAAGTATCTGGCGACCAAATTACCGATAGAGATGGTAAGCAAGCTCTCAATGAAGATGGTTTAATTGATAAAGATGCAAAAACTTTTTGGCTGCCTAGCGGTGAGAGCGCTGATGGTAATTCAGTTGAGTTAGGTGGTGTAAACCTGTATTTATCTAACTCTTCGAGCGTGCCAAATGAAGGACGCAAAGTACTAACAAATGTCAACGGCCGCATGCTTAACTTCACCCGTTATCGGGTAGTGTTCCATTACGGAACTATAGCCAAGGCTGCCGTTGATTTTGAAGCTGATCCGGATGAAGTTGAAGACCTTATTAACTGGTCAAGAGGCCTAGATATTGATGATGAAGACAAAGATGGATCGACAACGGATTCGCGTAAAGACATCTTCGGTGATCCACTACATTCAAAACCTGTAACAATTGACTATGGTAATGATGATATCCGAGTTTTAATTGGTACTAATGCAGGATACTTGCATATGTTCCAAGATAAAAACGATGTACTGAGCGAAAGCTGGGCGTTTATCCCTCGAAGCTTGTATAAAATAATAAAGCCACTTCGTGATAACCAAGCAGATACCAAGGTTTATGGTGTTGACGGGCCAATCTCTGTATTTTTTGATGATAAAAATAGTGATGGCATCGTAAATGGATCAGACCGTGTTTGGGCATTCTTTGGCCTAAGACGCGGTGGTAATTACTACTACGGACTCGATATAACTAACCCAGACTCACCAAGCCTGCTGTGGGATCAGCCAATTGTAGGTGGCACAGGTGACTTTAAAGAATTAGGGCAAACCTGGTCTAAACCTTCAGTTACTTATGTGAATCTAGATGGTTATAAAGACAGACCTGTGCTTATTTTTGGTGCTGGTTACGATACTAACAAAGACAATGTTATTCGTACTGATGATTCTCATGGTAGAGGTATTTTTATTGTTGATGCGCAAACAGGCAAAAAAGTGTGGGCATTAACGCCGAGTGAGAATGGCTTTTTAGGAAAACATAGTATCGCGTCAGATATCAGTATCTTAGATTCTGACTATGATGGTTACATTGATAGGCTATATGCAACGGATACGGGCGGTGATGTGTGGCGTGTTGATATGCCTTCTGATAGCCCAACAGATTCAGAAAACCCATGGACACATTTTAAATTAGCAAGTTTAGGGAGTGCGCTTTCAACGCAAGATCGCCGTTTCTTCTATAAGCCTTTGATTGCTAGAACCATGTTTAGCAAAGTTTCAGAAACAACGGTTGATGGGAAGGCAGTAACTACCCGTATTGATACACCATTTGATGCTGTGCTGATAGGCAGTGGTAACCGTTCTAAACCAACCGGTACAGTCACTAATGATCAGCTGTTCATGATCCGTGATATCAATACAGTTACTCAGCCTTTTTTAGGTAATGATGTACCAGCAACCATTACACAAGCTGACTTGATGAATATGGATTCTGATCCATTTGGCAATGCACTGGACGACGTGGATAAATTTACCGATTTAGAAATTGAGTTAGGTGAGTATCATGGTTGGTATTACAACTTATCTTCTGCTGGTGAAAAATCCCTTGCAGCAAGCACTGTGATTGGCGGTGTTGCTTATTTCACCACGTATACGCCTGCTTCAGCGACAGAAACGGCTAATCAGTGCTCACTGACGGGCGGCTCAGGAAGTTTATATGCTTTCCACTTACATTACGGTACAAAGGTGTATGACAGCTTAAAATTTACCACCTCGAATGATGTGCCAGATACGCCTCAACTTTATTTTGGTGTAGGTGACAGCTGTGTAGATGGTAATAGCGATGGTTATTGTGATGACAACACCGATGAAAAGGTTAAAGAACAAAGCCAGTTTTTAACTATAGGTCCAGGTATTAAAGGTGAGCAAAACCCACTGAAAGTACAAGAGATCCAAGGCCCTGGTTTAGTCATCGAAGACGGTAAAATTAAACTAGTTAGTGATGCAGTGCCAATTGGCTTTGGTTTTAAAACACAGCAAACCTTCATCTATAAGCAAGAGATAAACGATAATAGCCAATAATGGATTAAGCGACTGCTCTGCCTTACATGTTAAGGCAGAGCATGTACTGCTATTTGAATACCCGGCTTAATTGCATAATTATTGTTAGGCATCTATGATGAGAACAATGAGAGGTAACTCCTCTAAAAACAACTATATAGGTTTTTAAACTATGAACTTTATAAGAACAAAGGATCATAATGGTTTTACGCTAATCGAGCTGATGATTACCGTAGCTATATTAGGGATTATCGCGAGCATTGCTATTCCTAGTTATTTTGAGCACGTAAAACGTACAGCGCGAACAGAGGCAATTACTTCGTTATTAGATGCAGCTAATAAACAAGAGCAATACTTTGTCGATAATCGTGAATATACAAGCGCAATTGCTGATTTAGGTGTTTCTAGTTCTACAGAAAGTAACTTTTATACGATCACTGTAGAAGTAGACAATAGTGCGGGTACATTTGCATTTAAAGCAACACCTAAATCAGGCCCACCGTTACAAGATACCGAGTGTAAAACATTATCTATATCTGATACGGGTTTAAAAACATCAACAGGGTCTGCTGATTCAAGCACATGTTGGGGTAAATAAGCTTTATCAATTATCAGTTTGGCATTTATCAGTATCAATTAACCTGACCCGTCCAATTGGACTAACGCTTATA
Organism: Pseudoalteromonas sp. T1lg122; assembly: GCF_002964825.1. NCBI lineage: Bacteria > Pseudomonadati > Pseudomonadota > Gammaproteobacteria > Alteromonadales > Pseudoalteromonadaceae > Pseudoalteromonas > Pseudoalteromonas sp. T1lg122. The sequence goes on along the minus strand of NZ_PQCG01000032.1, from coordinate 153,915 downwards.
GCAAGCCCTTTGAGGCGTGCTTTACTATATTCTGGACAATAGATAAATTTCCCGTTACCTAGCCCCATCGGCATACCTGATGGGCTAAATGTGACTGAATGACGTGGATAAGTCAGCATATCAAATTTATTAATCGCTTCGATTTCCATTAATTTGGAATCACCACTTTCAAATACACCAAGCTCACCTTTATCAACAAAAACAGTTAAAGATTTATGCCATACTTCCTTGTTGCAACGATTGTTTTTTAACGCGCAAAAGGTGACATGGGCATCATTTGTTTGCGCTTTGAGGCGAGTAAATTGAAGCGCTCTTTTTACCGTATGCATGTTGCTATCTAAACGGTTTTTGGCCAGAAGTGGCTTATATTCAAATAAGGCGAAATGCAGCAGGAGTGATAAAATTGATAACACTATTAGGCTTTCAATTAACGTCGCTCCGTTGAGGCTGCGCAGAGTTGTAAGTGCCTTCATCCTTGAAGACTCCAAAATAGCGACTGTTTATTTAACTATAATTCGAGAGTGTGGGCTGTCAATTTACAAAGCTTAATTACATACATCTGTCGTAGTGCCAATATATAAAGCAGTCCCTGAGGTAAATACTTCTAGTTGTTTGTTATTATCGTTATCGGCTTTTGAAGGGCAGTAAGTAAACGTTCCTTGACTTGACGAGAGCATACCGCTGGTATCAAAAATAATAGAATTATCACCAGTGAAATTTAACTGACTATTCTCTGGAACTTCTTCCATGACTCTTAAAATGACATCGCCTACGTTGGGGTTGTAAACACCATTTTGGTTTGAATCAAAGAACACAAAAACGCTGCCATTATCCCAATTTAATAAACAACGAGTGCGTATGTTGGTTTCAATACTGTTGGTGTTACCACTGCAAACAACAATAATTGCATCACTACTTGTTGCTTTTGCGCGTGCAAAACTGAGTGTGCGTTTTAACTCTAATAAATAGCTTTCGGCGCGGTCACTTTCTAGCATGTCAGAGCTATCCCAAAGAGCGATAACGGCAACTATACCAACAATGGCAAGCGTGACCATTAGTTCCAATAATGTAAAACCTCGTTGTAATGATTTCATTGTTGTCTCTATTTTGAATCACTTTGTTTAATAATATCATGATTGCTGATTTAATCACCGTAATTCATAGCTTTGTTTGCCATCAGCAATGGGATTGTCTAAAATCGAGGCAATCGAGAAATAATAAGTAACCCGAAAATGAAAAAAATCGAAGCAATTATTAAACCATTTAAGCTTGATGATGTACGCGAAGCATTATCAGATGTGGGCATCACAGGGATGACGGTAAGTGAAGTAAAAGGCTTTGGCCGTCAAAAAGGGCACACTGAGCTTTATCGTGGTGCTGAGTACATGGTGGACTTTTTACCTAAGGTAAAATTAGATATCGTGTTAAGCGATGAAGATGTTGACCGTGCTATCGATGTTATCGTTAAAACATCGCAAACAGGTAAAATTGGTGACGGTAAAATCTTTGTTACTGACGTTGAACGTGTTGTACGTATTCGTACTGCAGAAGAAGATGAAGACGCGATTTAATACTAATCCACAAACATTAAAAAAGGCGCCTCAGGCGCCTTTTTGCTTTTAGTCTATTTTAACGCTTATTAGCTTCACGTGTTGCTTTAGCGTGTTCACTTAGCTCAGGTAAACCAAGCTTGTTGTAGCTTTTTTCCATGATCTCTAGTGCTTGATCAAGGTAGCTACTTTGTGAGTAGTGCTCAACTACGTATTTACCACGGTTTGCTGCAGCAAGGTATGCCTCACGCTCATAGTAGTATTCAGCAACTTTTAACTCATAGCGAGCCATTTTATTCAGTAGCCATACTAAACGTTTTTTCGCTTCTGGCGCATAAGCACTGTTAGGAAAACGTTTTAATAGCGTTGATAAGTCTGTAAATGCGACACGAGTACGGTTTGCATCTCTGTCAGCACGGTCTACACCAAAATATTCTTGGAATGCGTTTTCATCCGCTTTGATGTTTACCAAGCCACGCATGTAGTACATGTAGTCTAAATCTTTATGGTTTGGGTTTAAGCGAATAAAACGGTCGATTGTTGCGAGTGCTTGCTCAGTATTACCTGCTTGATAATGCGCATACACTAAGTCCATTTGTACTTGTTTTGATAAAGGACCAAAAGGGTAGCGAGAATCAATAGCGCTTAATAGCTCAATTGCACGGGCATATAAACCAGAATCTAATGTTTGTTTTGCATCTTCATATAAAGCTTGCGCAGATTTATTAGGAACGCGTTGGATATCTTCTTGATCGGGTGCTGATGAACAGGCACCTAAGCCAAGTACAGATACTGAAAAAACTATGGCGAACGCACGTTTCCCTATTTTATTTATCATTTTATTTCTTACCTTCGATGTCTTCGGCTAGGCCAAGTGAGGAAAACCGAGTAAACTATACGTATTATATTAAAGCGATTCTAACCCAGTCGAGCACAGCTTGCACTGGTAAATTGGGTAAAGTTACTAATGTCAGAGCAAATTTCTCTCCAAGCCGAGGTTCCAATTGACCTTGGCGGTAAACGTCTAGACCAAGTATTAGCGCAATTGTTCCCTGATTATTCTCGATCACGTATAAAAACGTGGATTTTGGATGATAAAATCACTGTAAACGGTGAAATATTAAACACACCGCGTGAAAAACTACTCGGTGGCGAAATGGTGAGTGTAGAAACAACCATCGAAGCCCCTCGTGAATATGAGGCACAAAATATCAAATTAAACATCGTTTATGAAGACGATGATATTTTGGTAATTAATAAACCAATGGGATTGGTCGTTCATCCAGGTGCGGGTAACCCAGATGGCACGGTATTAAATGCTTTACTGCACCATTATCCTGATATTATTAATGTACCTCGTGCGGGTATTGTGCATCGTCTAGATAAAGACACCACTGGTTTAATGGTGGTGGCGAAAACAATTCCGGCACAAACACATTTAGTGTCTGCGCTACAAAAGCGTGAAAACTTCACCCGTGAATACGAAGCAATTTGTAATGGCACAATGACTGCTGGTGGCATGGTTGAAAAACCAATTGGTCGTCATGCAACAAAGCGTACTCACATGGCCGTGCATGAAATGGGCAAACCAGCGGTTACGCATTATCGTGTTGCAGAAAAATTCCGTGCACATACACGCTTACGTTTACGTCTAGAAACAGGCCGTACTCACCAAATCCGTGTACACATGGCTTATTTAAACCACCCATTAGTTGGCGATCAACTGTATGGTGGTCGCCCACGTCCGCCTAAAGGCGCGACGCCAGAGCTGTTTCAAATGCTACGCGACTTTAAACGCCAAGCATTGCATGCTGTAAAACTATCAATTGCACACCCAATTACGGGTGAGTTAATGACCTGGCAAGCACCCATTCCAGATGATATGGCAGCTATGACAGAAGCATTACGCGCTGATACTAAAGCAAACCCAAATATTGAGTTTTAAGCGTTATGATCACACCAGCATGGACTGCCCCAAACACTGTTAGTGCACTGAGTACGACCCGAGAGGGCGGTGTATCAGTTGCACCCTTTGATAGTTTTAATGTGGGTTTACATGTTGGTGATGATGAGCAAGCCGTGCTTGCAAATCGCGCGTTACTTACAAATCAAATGCCAAACCCTGCTGTGTGGTTAAACCAAACACATAGCAGCGATGTGGTCGTGATTGATGAAGAGTCTGATTTAAGCCTCGTGCGCTCTGCTGATGCGCTCTACACCCGTTTAGTAAAGCAGCCGCTTGCTATAATGACTGCAGACTGTTTGCCGGTACTACTTTGTTCGAGTGTAGGCGATGAAGTCGCCGCAGTACATGGTGGCTGGCGTGGTTTAGCACAAGGTATAGTAGCAAACACGGTTTCGCATTTTCAAGCGCCAGCGAGCGATATTATTGCTTGGTTAGGCCCTGCCATTGGTCCTTCGCAATTTGAAGTCGGGCAAGAAGTAAAAGACTGTTTTTGTTCGCAAAACCCACTGCATCAACAAGCCTTTACAGCTAAACATGAAAAATACTTGGCTGATATCTACTTACTAGCACGCCAGCAATTGGCACAATTAGGCGTGGTCAAAATACACGGTGGTGAGCACTGTACCGTCACTGATAAATCACAGTTTTTCTCTTATCGACGCGATGGACAAACAGGCCGTATGGCAAGCTTGATCTGGCGCAATTAATACGCCTTTTTTGCGATTAAATTTTCTTCTTTTACTTGAACAAATCACTAAGCATACCCATTAATTAAGCAATTAGATTTTTTAATAGGTAAACCCTTATGCGTTTAGATAGATTTACAAGTAAATTTCAATCTGCGCTTTCAGATGCGCAGTCATTAGCACTTGGGCGCGATCATCAATTTATTGAGCCTGTGCATTTAATGTATTCATTGCTTCAGCAAAATGGTTCAAGTGTGCGTGCACTACTTGCACAAGCAGGTGTGAGTGCTGATGAGTTAAACACCAAGTTATCCCAAGAAATCGAAAAACTGTTTAAAGTTGAAGGTATTGGTGGTGATGTTCAGCTGTCAAATAACCTGATTTCGTTAATTAACTTGTGTGATAAGTATGCTCAAAAGCGAAAAGATAAATTCATTTCGAGTGAGTTATTTGTCCTTGCAGCGTGTGACGATAAAGGTCCATTAGGCGATATTTTTAAAGCGCTGAATATTACTTCTAGCAAAATTGAAGCGGCTATTGAGGCTATTCGTGGTGGTCAGAAGGTTGACGACCCAAATGCTGAAGAAACCCGTCAGGCATTAAAAAAATTCACCATCGATTTAACTGAACGAGCAGAGCAAGGTAAGCTTGACCCTGTTATTGGTCGTGATGACGAAATTCGTCGTACGATCCAAGTATTACAACGCCGTACTAAAAATAATCCGGTATTAATTGGGGAGCCGGGCGTAGGTAAAACAGCGATTGCTGAGGGCCTTGCGCAGCGAATTATCAATGGTGAAGTACCTGAGGGCTTAAAAAACAAGCGAGTATTATCGCTCGATTTAGGTGCGTTGGTTGCCGGTGCTAAATACCGTGGTGAATTTGAAGAGCGTTTAAAATCAGTTTTGAATGAACTAGCCAAAGAAGAAGGCCAAGTCATCCTCTTTATTGATGAAATCCATACCATGGTAGGCGCTGGTAAAACAGATGGCGCAATGGATGCGGGTAATATGTTAAAGCCTGCACTTGCCCGTGGTGAGTTACATTGCGTGGGTGCCACAACACTTGATGAGTATCGTCAATACATTGAAAAAGATGCGGCACTTGAGCGTCGCTTCCAAAAGGTGTTTGTTGATGAGCCATCGGTTGAAGACACTATTGCGATTTTACGTGGCCTAAAAGAGCGTTACGAGCTACATCATTCAGTTGATATTACCGATCCGGCCATTGTTGCTGCGGCGCAGCTGTCACACCGTTACATTAGCGATCGCCAATTACCAGATAAGGCAATTGATTTAATTGACGAAGCGGGTTCTTCGATTCGTTTGCAAATTGACTCAAAACCAGAGTCTTTAGACAAGCTTGAGCGTCGTATTATTCAGTTAAAACTGGAAGACAATGCATTGGCAAAAGAAAAAGACGAAGCGAGTCAAAAGCGCCGCACCGAAATGCAAGAACTGATCACTGAACTTGAAGCGCAATACCGCGAGCTAGACGAAGTGTGGAATGCCGAGAAGGCCTCATTGCAAGGCACGCAAGTAATTAAAGCTGAGCTTGAGCAGGCGCGTCTTGACTTGGAGGTGGCACGTCGTGCCAGCGACTTACAACGTATGTCTGAGCTGCAATATGGTCGTATCCCTGAACTTGAGCGCAAACTTGACCTTGCTTCACAGGCTGAAATGCAAGAAATGAGTTTGCTTAAAAACCAAGTAGGTGAAGACGAAATAGCGGAAATTCTATCGCGCTGGACAGGTATCCCGGTATCGAAAATGCTGCAAGGTGAGCGTGAAAAGTTACTGCAAATGGAAGATCAATTACACCACAAAGTGATTGGTCAAGATGAAGCCGTTGTGGCTGTTGCGAATGCAATACGTCGCTCTCGCGCAGGACTTGCTGATCCTAATCGTCCAATCGGTTCATTCTTATTTTTAGGCCCGACAGGGGTGGGTAAAACTGAACTGACTAAAGCACTAGCCAGCTTTATGTTTGACACCGAAGATGCCATGGTTCGCATTGATATGTCGGAGTTTATGGAGAAACACTCTGTGGCACGTTTAGTGGGTGCGCCTCCGGGTTATGTTGGCTATGAAGAAGGTGGCTATTTAACTGAAGCTGTACGCCGTCGTCCATATTCAGTCATTTTATTGGATGAAGTCGAAAAAGCGCATCCTGATGTATTTAACATCTTACTGCAAGTTCTTGATGATGGCCGTTTAACGGATGGGCAGGGGCGTACCGTTGATTTTAAAAATACGGTGATCATTATGACCTCTAACTTGGGTTCAGATATTATCCAAGAGCAAGCGGGTTCAAATGATTATGCTGGGTTAAAAGAAAAAGTGATGGGTGTATTGGTGAGCCAGTTCCGCCCTGAGTTTATTAACCGCATCGACGAAACCGTGGTATTCCATCCGCTTGCTAACGAGCACATTAAAGAAATTGCTGATATTCAGTTAAGTAAGTTACGTGAGCGATTAACGGAAAAAGGCTACATTCTTGAAGTAACGGATGCAGCGTTAAATCGCATCGCTGAAAGTGGTTTTGATCCAGTCTATGGGGCAAGGCCTTTAAAACGTGCTATTCAACATACCATTGAAAACCCATTAGCACAGCGCTTACTTGGTGGGGATTATCAACCGGGTGCTATCATCCATATTGATGCTGACGAGAATGGTCTCGTTTTCTCTAGTCGATAATTAGTATTAAAAACAAAAAGCCGCATCGATAATGATGCGGCTTTTTTGTATTAATCAGCTTTAAACTTTAAAGGTTAATAGCATATCGTTTACTTTGCGTGAGCGTTCAACAAGCCCCGCTGCATCTTTCGCCACGTTGTAACTATGCTTTAAGTTTTCTTCGCTATGACCTCTAATACTTTCAACATTTTCACGAATATCGGCGCTGACAACTTGTTGTTCCTCAGCAGCTGTTGAGATCTCAGTGGCAAGGCCTGATATTTCATTGATCTGTGCAAAAATGCTCGCAAGCTCAGTTTGTGTATGGGCGGTGGTATCAACACACGAGTCTGCTTGCTCTTTTGTTGATTGCATCACTTTAGACCAGCTAAATAATGTATCTTGAATCTCTTTAATCGAGCTATGAATTTGCGCTGTCGCATTTTGAGTGCGTGAAGAAAGTGCACGGACTTCATCTGCTACAACCGCAAAACCTCTACCATGTTCACCTGCACGTGCTGCTTCAATGGCGGCATTCAGTGCTAATAAGTTTGTTTGTTCGGCAATGCCTTCAATCTCACTCATTACTTGGCCAATTTTGTCCGCTTCGCTAGCAAGAGAATTCGCGGTGCTTGCTGCTTGTTCAACTTGGTTAGCCAGATCAGACACCATACTGCTGTTATCTTCAATATGCAGTTTGATATCGTTACAGCTTTGGTAAGTCGTTTTAACCTTATCAGCAGTGTGATGTGTATTTGCAGAAATCTCACCAATAGTTGCACTCATTTGTGTCATTGCCGTAGCAATGTCACTCAAGCGTTGTCCTTGTGCCGCAATACCTTGTTCGGTCAATGACGATTGCTTGTCTAAGTTAGTGGCGATATCTTTAAACGAGTACGTAGAGTCTTTCACACGACCTAAGACAGTTCTAAGCTTAGCAAACAGCATTTGCTGATTGTAGGCAGCAATACTAAAAGGGTGTGAACCGCAATAGACGTAACGTGAGACAGAATCAAACTCTGCACGTTGCTGCTTTAAATGGCTTGGCGTAACAACAAGTTCGTCATAATTTAAAGCAAAAAGCAGGACGACAAGGGCGCAGCTAGCTAAGGTAACCATCCACGAGGTAGTTAGCGCTAATCCAACCACGCCAGCAACCAATAAAATCGCAGACAATAATTGTCTGAGCGAAATATTCTCACGAAATGATGAGATAGATTTTCCATCATTAATTTTAGTGTACAGTGCCATCGCACGGGTTTTTAATTGCTCAGATGGTTTGGTACGTACTGATTGATAGCCAACTAATTGGCCATGTTCATAAATAGGCGTAACGAACGCATCGACCCAATAGTAGCGACCATCTTTACAGAGATTTTTTACCATGCCACGCCATGAGTGACCCTGCTTTAATTTATCCCACATCTCTTTAAATGCCGCTTTAGGCATATCTGGATGGCGTACAATATTATGATTTTTTCCGAGTAACTCTTCTTCGGTATAACCCGCAATAGTACAAAATTCCTTATTTACGTATGTGATTACACCGCGTAAATCTGTGGTAGAGACCAACTCCTGTTTTTCGGAGTATGTCACTTCTTGATTGATGATTTCTTGCCCACGACGCATATGAGTCCTCGAAATATACTTTTTTATGGTGTGCGGATTATAGTCTCAGAAAAATGTAAGGGAAGGGGGAACATATGGTTAACGGTGAAACTTTTAATAATTTCATCTTCCCTTTGATCTAAAACAATATCTTGCCTGAATTATTATGTTTAGCCTCAGTCTTTTGTATTAGTTAAAAGGTCTAATATCCTCAAGAAATAAGCTTAAATTGTATTTTTCATGATTTTAGCATCAATGAAGTGCCACCAAAGCAATTGTATAATAGCATCCACAATGGCAAGATTGAGCTTCAAGTGTATAGGTACTGAATGAAACTGATTTTTCGCTCTTGAGTAATTATTTTTTGCCCCCATACACTTAGGATTACAGCCACGCGGCTCGAGGAAGCATTTTTGATAAAACATGATTTAAATAAAACGCTAGAAGCGTTAACGGCACAATTTCCTAACGCAATTAATGGGATTAAACGTGGTATCGAGCGAGAAGCTTTAAGGATCAAACCAAGTGGTGTTATTTCACAACAAGGCCATCCACAAGGCGTGGGTAGTGCTTTAACAAATGATCACGTCACCACCGATTTTTCTGAATCGCTTTTAGAATTTATTACACCGGTTAGTACCTCAGCAGAGCAAACCCTCGCTCAGCTTAAAGATCTGCAAAAGTTCACGCTTTCTCATATGGGCGATGAGCTGCTATGGCCTATCAGTATGCCGTGCTTTATTGAACATCAAGATGATATTGTATTGGCGCAATTTGGTGATTCAAATATCGGCCGCATGAAAACACTTTACCGTGAAGGTTTGAAAAATCGCTATGGCAGCATGATGCAAGCGATTGCCGGTGTGCATTTTAATATGTCATTTCCTGAGAGCTTATGGCAAAGCCTGTATAGCTTAAATGGCAGTGAAGGAACACTCGCTGATTCTATTTCAAGTGGCTATTTGGGCCTTATCCGCAACTTTAAGCGTGAACTTTGGTTGATCAGCTTTTTGTTTGGTGCATCGCCAGCATTGTGTAACTCTTTCTTGCAAGGCCGTGAAACTGACTTACCTTTTAAAAAGCTAGGTAAAGGCACGCTTTATTTAGAAGTAGGGACTGCACTTCGTCTTGGTAATTTAGGCTATACCAACAGCGCACAATCGTCTTTACGTGTTATGTATAATTCATTAGAAGAATACGTAGCAGGTTTAAAAGAAGCGATTCATACCTCATCTGATATCTACAGCCATATTGACGATTACACGAGCGCAGAGCCAAAACAGTTAAACAAAAATATTCTGCAAATCGAAAACGAATTTTATTCTCCTATTCGTCCTAAACGAAATGCTGCATCGGGCGAAACCCCGACAGATGCATTACTGCGTGGCGGTATAGAGTACATTGAAGTTCGTGCGCTTGATGTAAACCCATTCAGTGAAACCGGTATCGATTTACAGCAAATTCGCTTCTTGGATGTATTCTTAACATATTGCTTATTGAACGACTCTCCAGAAATGGATTGGCAAGAACAACAGTTAAGCACAACTAACCTTGATGCCGTTGTTAATGAAGGTCGAAATCCAGAGTTAACCCTCAACAAACAAGGCAACAAGGTTCGTTTGACGGACTGGGCTGGGGCAATTTTTAATGATTTAACAGCCGTTGCCCGTTACATGGATAGTGCATACGGCGTGAGTTATTACAGCGAAACCATTGCTGAGCTTGCAACCTGGGTGAAAAGCCCTAGTAAAACCTTCTCTGGCAGATATGTCGGAGCACTGGCAAGTAAAAATCAAGATAATGGGCATTTCGCGTTAGCACTTGCAGAGCAATATAAACAAAATCATCTTGATGCTGAATATCAATTTTATGATCATGCTTTTTTAACCAAACAGGCATCTGACTCTGTACTTAAAGAACGTGAAGTGAAAGCGGCTGACAGTGTGTCTTTTACTGCATTTTTAGATGACTATTTTGCTAAAGCTTAGTAAGGTGAAGGCATAAAAAAACGCAGCCTAAGGAGGCTGCGTCAAAGATTCTTCAGGGATGAAACAATGCTATACTGCTGCATTCATAAGTTCAGACTGACCTGATAAGAAAAAGTTCAGCGAGATCCATAAAAAAATGAAAAAAAGTATAATTATTTTATCGCTGGCCGCATCACTGGCTGGTTGTGCAACCGCTCCGCCAGAGCAACCTCATGATATATGTAAGATTTTTGAAGAAAAGCCTGATTGGTATTACGATGCACGTGATGCACAAGAAAAGTGGGGCTCACCTAAACATGTGCTTATGAGCATGATGTATCAAGAAAGCTCATTTCGTCATGATGCAGCGCCGCCAATGGAATATTTCTTATGGGTTATCCCAATCGGTCGTGCAAGCTCTGCCTATGGTTATTCACAAGCAAAAACACCAACGTGGTCAGATTACATCCGTGAAACTGGTAACAGTGGTGCAGATAGGGACGATTTTGACGATGCTATCGACTTTATGGCGTGGTTTGTTTACAAAACACATAAAGTAAATGGGGTATCTAAATGGGATGCCTACGCTCAGTACCTAAACTACCATGAAGGGTGGGGTGGCTATAAACGGGGCACCTATAAAAGCAAAAAATGGCTGATGAATGTGGCAAATAAAGTAAAGCATCGAGCTAGTCGTTATGGTGCACAACTTAAAAAGTGTGAAGCCGATTTAGATAAAAACTGGTTCCAACGTTTATTTAGTTAATGACTAAATAGAAAGCCCGCTTCAATTAGCGGGCTTTTTACTAGCTATTTACCAGGAAACTGGTGAATATGGACATCCCTTTGCGGGAATGGAATCGTGATATCAGCGGCGTCAAAGGCAATTTTAACGCGTTCGTATAAGCCAAAATACACCGGCCAGTAGTTATCTGACTCAACCCACGCCCATACCAACATACCAATATGGCTTTCACCATGTTGACTAACATGGACTGTCGGTTTTTTATCTTCAATGTCTTTTAATACCAAATCATAATCATCAAGCACGCTCATTAGCACGTCACGGGCTTTATGCACATCATCGCCGTAACTGATACCAAATTCGATAGCAACGCGGTGAGTTGGCTCTGCAAACTTATTTTTAACGCAGCCATTTGATAGCGTGCCATTTGGGATAATAATTTTTTCGTTGTCGTAGGTGAGTAAAACAGTGACAAAAATTTGTATCTCAACCACTTTACCCATGTAGCCTTGTGCTTCGATAACATCGCCGACTTTAAAAGGCTTAAAGAACAAGATAAGCACGCCACCTGCAAAGTTAGCTAAGCTGCCTTGAAGAGCCATGCCCACTGCTAGGCCTGCTGCACCCAGCATAGCTATAAACGAGGTTGTTTCTATACCAATCATCGACGCGACAGATATCAGTAACAGTACTTTTAGAATGACTGAGATAAAGGAGACTAAAAAGTGCGTAAGGCCAACTTCGAACTTGACCTTATTCATTGATTTTTCTGCCATATTGGCAATTCTACCAATTAACCACCAACCTATAATTAAAACTAGGATTGCGAGGATAAACTTTGGCCCGTAAAGCATCAGCAATTCGATAGCTTGGTTATAGATTTTTTCGATTGATATTTCGTCCATTTTCATTCCTTGTTATATCAATGTATATGCAAAAGAAATAATAGTAGACGAATAAGGCTGTTGTGTGTGGCTTGCGTGGAGAAATACGAATTTTCAGATATTTTCGATTTGTCAGTAACAAAAAAGGAGTAACTAGCTACTCCTTTTTTCTAATTTAATGTCGGAACTGTTAACGGTTATTCTGTACGTTTACTTGGAATAACTTTAACCAGTTTCACCATATTTTCTTTTATTTCTAACACTTCGATTGGGTAACCCGCAATTCGTAAACTTAAGTTGGTATCTGGAATATCTTCCAAGTACTCAACGATTAAGCCACTGAGGGTTTTTGGACCATCGATCGGTAATTCCCAACCCATTTCTTTGTTTAGATCGCGAATGTTTGCACCCCCATCGACAAGCACTGAACCATCATCTTGCTCTGTCACTTCTTCACTTGGTGTGCGTGATTGTGTTGTCGTAAAGTCACCTACAACTTCTTCAAGGATATCTTCAAGCGTTACTAGACCTTGAATATCACCATATTCATCAACCACTAAGCCAATGCGTTCTTTCGATTGCTGGAACTTAAGTAATTGCGTGTTTAATGATGTACCTTCAGGAATGAAGTAAATTTCACGAACAGCACGCAGTAGTGATGGTTTATCGAACTGCTCTTTCGTTAATAGGCGTAATGCATCACGTGAGTGAATAAAGCCAACAGCATCATCTATTTGGTCACGATACAATAGTACGCGAGTATGCTGTGCATGCGTAAGCTGACGGCTAATAAGTTTCCAATCATCATTGATATCAATAGCAACAATTTCGTTACGCGGGATCATGATATCTTCAACGGTGACTTGTTCTAAATCTAAAATTGAAGTCAGCATGCTTTGGTGGCGAGCAGGTAATAGTGCACCTGATTCATTGACCACTGTTTTTAATTCTTCTTTACTTAAGCTGTGCTCTTCAATTTGTGCTGTTGTGATACCAAACAAGCGTAACATGCCGTTGGTCATCCAGTTTACGACAAGCACAAATGGGAAAAGAATTTTCAAAAGGCCTTTTAATACAATTGAGCTTGGGAAAGCGACCTTTTCTGGATAAAGCGCTGCCAGTGTCTTTGGCGTTACTTCGGCAAAGATTAAAACCACTAAGGTAAGTGCGCCGGTTGCAATGGCAATACCGAGATCACCATATAGGCGAATACCAATAATCGTCGCAACCTGTGCTGCAGCGATATTAACTAAGTTGTTACCAATCAAGATCAGACCAATGAGTCTGTCAGGGCGACTTAAAAGTTTGCTGACACGTTTCGCGGCACGATGATCTTCTTTAGCAAGATGGCGCAAGCGAATACGGTTAATTGACATAATTCCAGTTTCAGAACCAGAAAAATAAGCAGAAATAAGTATCAATAATCCCAGTATAATAAACAGGGAACTAGTCGATATGTCGTCCAACGATGGATCCTTTTTTTATAAATCAGTGCATATTAAGCTAGAGACAGCTTGCTGAGTCAAGTTAAAACTTATTTAGAATCACTTCTTGGATGAAACGGCTGCCAAAATAAGCAAGTGATAAGATAAAAGCGGCTATCATGATCGAAAACACCACAGGCTTACCACGCCAGCCTTGACGCAAATGTCCCACAGTAACAACCGTGAAAATCAGCCATGCAATTAACGATAAAACAGTCTTATGAATAAATTCACTCGCAAACATACCTTCTAAAAAGATAAATCCAGAAAGAAGTGCAAAAGTGAGCAAGATAGTGCCGAGTGTGAGTAATTGATAAAGCTGACGCTCAACCACCATTAAAGGAGGTAAGTGGCTGTGTACAATTGCCAAGTCTTTGCGTTTTAAACGCTTATCAATAAAGTAGAACTGCACGGCGTAGAGTGTTGATATGATCAATACACAATAGGCCAACAGCGATAACGAAATATGAGTGACTAAGCCAAGTTCGACATCGATTGAATGTAAAATCACATGATGCGGTATAAATAAACTGGCTAAAGTTAGTATGGCTGCAAAGCCATAAACTACGGGCAATAATAATGTAGCAGGGAATTTAAGGGATACTGCCGTCACGGAGACCACAATGACCCAACAGGTTAATAGTGCAACGTTGACGATACTCAAATCTTGTCCGTCAGCACGAAATACAGAATTAACCAGCAATAACATATGAGCAAGGATAGCCACGGTGCTGAGTATCACCGTGAGTTTTTGGCTTGGACCTTGTTTGTGGAAAAGACGTGAAAGCACATGCGACGTTGCTAACACATAAAACAAACTAGCAATAATAGTTAAACTAATAATCATCGTGTTTTGGCCACTTAATTTATATCGATAAATCCTTGTCTCTTTGATGCCATTGTATTTTATAGCAAGGAAAAAGCATAGAGTTTGTAAAAAGAAACTCAAACAGCGCACTTGAACACTGTATTGTCGACCACCATTTACGGTATACTGCTAGGAATTAAATTTTAATATTGCCTGTATGGTCGTCAAACTTGTCTGTTTTATGTACATTGCAGGTGAAACACGTTTTATCGGAACCTTTACATGTTTGAGAATCTCCAAGAACGCTTAGGTAAAACCTTAAAAAATATCAGTGGCCGCGGACGCCTAACTGAAGACAATATAAAAGATACATTACGCGAAGTCCGCATGGCATTTTTGGAAGCGGACGTTGCCTTACCTGTTGTTCGTGAGTTTGTTAAGCAAGTTAAAGAGCGCGCAGTTGGTGTTGAAGTAACGAAAAGCTTAAGCCCAGGTCAAGTCTTTATTAAGATTGTTCGTGAAGAACTTGAAAAGGCCATGGGTGAAGCAAATGAAGAACTGAGCCTTAATGCACAGCCGCCAGCGGTAGTGATGATGGCGGGTTTACAAGGTGCGGGTAAAACCACCAGTGTTGGTAAATTAGCTAAATTCTTAAAAGAGCGTAAAAAGAAATCTGTATTAGTTGTGAGTGCCGACGTTTACCGTCCTGCGGCAATTAAACAGCTAGAAACACTTGCGAGTGAAGTGGGTGTTGAGTTCTTCCCAAGTGACATCTCACAAAAGCCAGTCGATATTGCGACGAATGCTATTTCACATGCGAAGAAGAAATTTATTGATGTGGTGCTAGTCGATACCGCAGGTCGTCTACACGTTGATAGCGACATGATGGATGAAATTAAAGCACTACATAGTGCAATTAATCCAATCGAAACTTTATTCGTCGTTGATGCGATGACAGGTCAAGATGCTGCAAACACCGCAAAAGCATTTGACGAAGCGCTGCCGCTAAGTGGTGTGATCTTAACCAAGACTGATGGTGACGCCCGTGGTGGTGCTGCATTATCAATTCGTCACATTACTGGTAAGCCAATTAAATTTATGGGTGTGGGTGAGCGCACTGATGCACTTGAACCATTCCATCCAGACCGTATCGCTTCGCGGATCCTAGGCATGGGTGACGTACTTTCATTAATCGAAGAAGTCGAAATGAAAGTCGATAAAGAGAAAGCGGCTAAAGTTGCAGAGAAAGTATTTAAAGGTGATGGTTTTACATTAGAAGATTTTGCTGAGCAACTTCGTCAGATGAAAAACATGGGCGGTATGATGTCGATGCTTGATAAGTTACCGGGCATGCAAAACCTTCCTGATGCTGTTAAAGGCCAAATGAGTGATAAAACTTTTGTACAAATGGAAGCAATCATTAGCTCTATGACACCAAAAGAGCGTGCTCGCCCTGAAATCATCAAAGGTTCTCGTAAAAAACGTATTGCTGCAGGTTCTGGTACACAGGTGCAAGAAATCAATAAACTGCTTAAACAGTTTACGCAAATGCAGAAGATGATGAAGAAGATGAAAGGTAAAGGCGGCATGATGAAAATGATGCGCGGCATGAAAGGAATGCTTCCGCCGGGAATGCTAGGCGGCGGTCCTAAGTTCTAAGCATTCATGCTTTCATTAAAAAAGGAGCGAGTCGCTCCTTTTTTAATGGATAAATTATGCATAATTGTTACGCTGATGTAATATCTAACGCTCAGATCAGTGTTTAATCAACTTAACTTACATTTTGCCGCAGTTCTTACTTGCAATATTACAAAAAACTCGTACAATTCCCCGGCTTCCCATATTGGGGAGTAAATCTTATTAATGAAAACAGTCAATCTATGTAGAGGACGGTATGGTAACTATTCGTTTGCAACGTGGTGGCGCTAAAAAACGCCCTTTCTATCAAATTGTGGTTGCGGATAGCCGTTTCTCGCGTGACGGTCGCTTCATCGAGAAAGTAGGTTTCTTTAACCCTATCGCTGCAGGTCAGGAAGAAAAAGTACGTTTAGATTTATCTCGTGTTGATCACTGGGTAGGTCAAGGCGCATCTCTTACAGATCGCGTAGCTAAGTTAGTTAAAGACGCTCGTAAAGCGGCTTAATAGGCGTAAGTGTAACCATGAGTCAAGAGAACACCTCGATTATTACAGTAGGAAAGCTCGGTGCCCCATATGGTATAAAGGGCTGGCTTAAGGTGCATTCATTTACTGATGATCCCGAAGGGATCTTCGATTTCAGCCCATGGTTGATAGGGCAACAAGGTAAATGGCAGACCTTAGAAGTGGTCGACTGGCGTCGCCACAACAAAGGCTTTATCGCTAAAGTTGCGCAAGTAAACGACCGAGACGAAGCAATGGCTTTGACCAATGTAGAAATCTCAGTAGATGCAGCGCAGCTACCAGAATTACCGCAAGGTGAGTTCTATTGGCGAGATCTCATCGGCATGTCTGTTGTAACCGATAAAGGTTATGACTTAGGTATTGTTGATGACCTAATGGAGACAGGGTCAAATGATGTTTTGGTTGTGAAAGCAAACAAAAAAGATGCATTTGGCCAAGCAGAACGTTTAATTCCTTTCTTAACAGATTCTGTTATCAAAGAAGTTAAGCATGATGCGAGAGAAATTACCGTAGACTGGGACCCAGGGTTTTAATGTCACAAACGAGTTCATTATGGGTTGGGGTTATTAGCCTTTTCCCGGACATGTTTGATGCGATTACCACCCAAGGTGTTACAGGTCGCGCAGTTAAAAATGGTCTAATCGACTTTAACTGCTGGAATCCACGTGACTATGCGACTGATAAGCATAGAACTGTGGACGATCGTCCTTACGGGGGCGGTCCTGGCATGTTAATGATGGTTGAACCATTGAAACAAGCTATCCTTGACGCTAAAAAGGCGGCAGGTGATGGCGCTAAAGTAATTTATATGTCCCCGCAAGGGCGCAAATTAGATCAGCAAGGTGCAACTGAGCTTGCACAATCAGAAAAGTTGATTCTAATTGCCGGTCGCTATGAAGGTATAGATGAGAGAATCATAGAATCATACGTTGACGAAGAATGGTCAATTGGAGATTTTATTCTGAGTGGTGGTGAATTACCCGCTATGACGCTAATTGATGCAGTAGCACGATTAGTTCCAGGTGTGTTAGGTCACAATCAGTCAGCAGAGCAAGATTCATTTTCGGATGGATTGCTTGATTGTCCACACTATACACGGCCAGAGACATTGGATGATAAACAGGTGCCTGCTGTATTACTCAGTGGAAACCACCAAGAAATCGCTAAGTGGCGCTTAAAGCAATCACTTGGTCGAACTTGGCTTCGTCGTCCTGACTTGTTGCATAACCTAGCTCTGACTGAGGAGCAAGCGGCACTACTTGCAGAATTCAAGCAAGAGTACCAACAAGCTTGTGGCTAGAAGACAGTTACACCTAGGAAAGTGAGAAATATAATGGCAAAAGTAAACCAAAACATTATTAAAGCGCTTGAAGAAGAGCAGCTTAAATCAGACGTACCAGCATTCGGCGCTGGTGATACAGTAGTTGTACAGGTACGTGTTAAAGAAGGCGAGAAAGAGCGTCTACAGGCCTTTGAAGGTGTTGTAATCGCTAAGCGTAATCGTGGTCTTCACTCAGCATTCACAGTTCGTAAAATTTCGAGCGGTGAAGGTGTTGAGCGTGTATTCCAAACGCACAGCCCTCTTATCGATAGTATCTCAGTTAAACGTCGCGGTGCTGTTCGCCGTGCGAAACTTTACTATCTACGTGAGCGTTCTGGTAAATCTGCACGTATTAAAGAGAAACTTAACTAATACGCGCGTTTTTACTACGCAAAATAAAACGGGTTGCAGCCTCTGGTTGCAACCCGTTTTGGTTTTTAAAGCGAAAATTTCTCATCACTCCCTTCTCTATAGCATCTCTGTAAACACTTCGTCTTTTGCAGCATTCTATATAATACCAATCCGCAATAATACTTAATCATTTTGAGGGATTAAACCTGTCGCTACCTGCGTTAAAAATTTCTGATTTAGAACAACTAAATAACGAAATTTTTGCCTTGTTATCAACGAGGTTTTATTGCCTCAAAATAGACCACTTTATTAAGCGAATTGGTATAAATCATTTTGTTATTGATTAGCAGCCGGTACATTAGTGTTGTATCTTGCTAGCCCTTTGTACTTCAGTCTTTATCCTGTTACTATAATTCGTATTGAAAGCTTTACTTTTTCGTATATATAAATTTACGTTTTTAGGGTTTGAGGTGTAATAACGTGGTAACAGTGAATGATCTAGCTGATTTAAGAGCTGGAATAGATGAATGTGATGCGCAATTGGTGGCATTACTGGCTAAACGTAATGGTATAACAGAAAAAATTGGGGCAATTAAACAACAAATTGGCGCACCATTACATGCACCTGATCGTGAGGCAGATTTACTTGCTGCTCGTCGACAAGAAGCTGTCGCTCAAGGGGTTAATCCTGAGTTAGTGGAAGATATACTTCGCCGTATGATGCGTGAAGCATATCAAAATCAGCAAGGTAGCCTTGCTTGTGCTGCACCTCAGTTATCGCCGATAGTGATTGTTGGTGGTGAAGGGGCAATGGGCCAGTTATTTGCTCAGCAGTTTAAGCGTTCTGGTTATGAAGTTCGTATTTTAGATAAAGCACAACAAGCACAAAGTGAAGCGATATTAAAAGGGGCTAAATTAGTTCTTGTTAGTGTGCCAATTAATGCGCTTGAGCAAGTTGTTGCCGCATTACCGACGCTTGATGATGATTGTTTGTTAGTTGATATTACCTCGGTTAAACAAAAGCCTTTAAAAGCACTTATGGCAGCTCATAACGGTCCTGTCGTGGGATTACACCCCATGTTTGGTCCAGATATTTCGCATTGGGTTAAGCAAACGGTCGTTGTCTGTGAGGGACGCAATCATGAAGTAGCGCAAGGTTTATTGGCACAATTACAGGTGTGGGGCTGTCAAGTTGTTGAAATGGATGCTAAAAAACATGATGAAGCAATGCAGATCATTCAGGTAATGCGCCACTTAACGACTTTTGTATACGGGCAGTTTCTTGCAAAGCAAAGTCATACACTCGCAGAGCTTCGTAGCTGTTCATCACCTATATATCAGCTCGAGTTAATGATGGTAGGGCGCTTATTTGCCCAGTCACCTGAGCTTTACTCTGACATTATGCTGGCACAATTCGATGATGTAGAGTCACTACTGGCTAATTACCAAGAAACCTTTGCTGAAACGCTCGAAAAGCTTAAAGCAGGGGATAAAGCATCATTGATTGCAGCCTTTGCTGATGCGAAAGAATACTTCTCAGATGCGACAGCACATTTCTTAACGCAAAGCCGCAGCTTACTCAACAAAGCAAATGACGCAAAGGTACTCGATTAAATTGTGCTAATCGATAAAAAGCCCGCAACTAAGCGGGCTTTTTATTATTTCAAATTCTCTTGAGTCTCACCAATCTAGTGACCACTTACTGAGCCGGGTAACGCACCTGTGTGGTGGTTAATTAAGCCCCATTGATACAGCAAGTCCGTCATGTCTGAAAGGCTGAATAAAGTCATACTTAAACCGACAATCGTCAACACGATGGTATAAGGTAGCGCCATGTAAACCATGCGGCCATAAGATAGCCTTAACACAGGGGCTAACGTCGATGTAAGCAAGAATAAGAACGCAGCTTGTCCATTTGGGGTGGCAACACTTGGCAGGTTGGTACCGGTATTGATTGCTACAGCTAACAAATCAAACTGATCACGAGTAATTTGACCTGCCTGTAATGCAGCAGCCACTTCATTGATATACACAGTGCCGACGAAAACGTTATCGCTGACCATCGACAGAATACCGTTGGCTATAAAGAACATCACCAGTTGTAGCTGACCCTCAAAGGTCAGAACCCAAGATATTACAGGCGTGAATAAATGTTGGTCGATAATCACCGCAACAATCGAGAAGAATACGCACAGTAAGGCTGTGAATGGCAAGGCTTCTTCAAATGCTTTACCAAGCTGATGCTCTTCAATGATACCGGCACTGGCTGTTGCAAAAATAATTACAGATAAACCAATTAAACCAACTGTTGCCAAGTGAAGGGCCAGACCAATGATCAACCAAACAGCAATAAAAGCTTGAATAGCTAAGTTCACTTTATCGCGTGTAGTGCGTTTTTTCTCAAGTTTTTTAGCGTGATCAGCTAAAATCGTGTGAATTGGTGCAGGTAGTTTTGCACCATAACCAAATGCTTTAGTCTTTTCGAGTAAAAAGGTTGTAGCAATACCGGCAATCATCACAGGCAATGTGATTGGCAGCATACGGAAGAAAAATTCGCCGAATAACCAGCCAGCACGCTCAGCAATGATTAAATTTTGTGGCTCACCCACCATAGTACATACACCACCTAAAGCTGTACCGATTGATGCATGCATTAATAAGTTACGTAGAAAAGCACGGAACTCTTCAAGTTCTTGACGGTTTACTGGGCGCACTTGGTTGTCATCATTAATATCATGCTCACTGTTTGAGTCTTTACCAGATGCCACCTTATGATAAATGCTGTAAAAACCCATTGCGACCGCAATGACCACAGCCATTACAGTTAACGCATCTAAGAAAGCAGATAAAAATGCGGCTGAAATGGTGAACGACAGTGATAACACGGTTTTACTACGCACCGAGACAACAAGCTTTGTAAAGATATACAAGAGTAAATCTTTCATGAAGTAAATGCCTGCAACCATAAAGATAAGTAGCAGAATTACATCGATATTTTGAACTATTTCATGTTCAACTTGGCCGGCGGTCGTCATCCCAATAAACAACGCCTCTATTGCTAACAATCCTCCTGGTTGCAGAGGGTAGCATTTCAGTGCCATTGCTAATGTGAATATAAACTCTAAAACTAGCACCCAGCCAGCAACATAGGGATTAAGTTGAAATAAAATAGGGTTAATCAGTAAAAAAGCAACAATGGTGTATTTATACCATTGTGGCGCTGTACCCAAAAAATTCTTAAATATTGCTGTCAAAATGCTTTGTTGCATTGATGTACCCCAAGGTTGAGCTTTATTATTAATGCTAAATTAATGCAGATGTTTCTAGCTGTAAATAGATACTGTTTAATATTTTAGTATATCTAAAGTATTGTTGTTTGGTGCGCTTTTAAGCCAAAAGGCCATTTATTTACCTAGATCTTCTAGATTTTTATGCACACCAGAGTTAGTTTACTTGTTAGTTGCTGATCATCTGGTACAATCAGTGGGTTGATCGCCAAAGGCGGTAAAAGTAGTTGCTAACTCAAGTGGAAATTGAATGAGAATTTTTAAAGCGAAAAGCCCAGCAGGTTTTGCTGAAGAATACATTGTTGAATCTATTTGGAATGGTGACTTTCCGCCTGGCTCAATTCTTCCTGCTGAACGTGAATTGTCAGAACTGATTGGTGTCACACGTACAACGTTACGTGAAGTACTTCAGCGTCTAGCCCGTGACGGTTGGTTAACAATCCAACATGGTAAACCAACTCGGGTAAATAACTTCTGGGAAACTTCAGGTCTTAATATTCTAGAAACGCTAGCACGTCTAGATGAAGACAAAATGCCAGAGCTAACTGATCAATTACTTTCGGCACGTACGAATATCAGCGCGATTTACACTCGTGCAGCAATCAAGCTAGCGCCAGAGCGCGTTATTGAAATTTTATCGCAAAGTGAAGAGCTTGAAGACAGTGCTCAAGCATTTGCTGATTACGATTATAAAGTTCATCACGAATTGGCTGTCGCAGGTAATAACCGCATTTACGTGCTTATCTTAAATGGCTTTAAAGGCTTCTATTCAAAAATTGGCTGCCATTACTTCTCTGATTCACGTACACGTGAATTAGCACGTCAGTTTTATAAAGATTTAACTGAATTGGCAGAGCGCCGTGAACATGACGGTGCGATTTCTATGATGCGTAAATACGGTCATCAAACAGGTGAAATCTGGCAGCAGATCCGTGGTGACATGCCGGAAGATATCATGGACTAAGTGTCTAATATTGATCTATTATTTTAAGAACCCAGCGAAAGCTGGGTTTTTTGTTTTAGTTATTTTTAAGCACCGGAAGCACTTCAGCGCTTTCATCATCAAGCATCGCTAAAACACTGTTAAAATCATGTTTGGGGTACCAGCCTAGTTGCTGCTGCGCTTTAGTTGAATCGTATACTCGGTCCAAACTAGTTGGTAATGCCCAGCCTCGCTGCTTGAAAGCACCTGCTAAAGTAGGGATCCGTTCTGCAATGAGTTTATCTGCTTGCCTATATATTTGCTGGCAATCTTCTTTTGAATAGGGCGTAACGCCGGAAATGATGAAGCGATTAAAACCATTGAGTTTTTTCTCAATCGCACATAAATGTGCATGAGCAACATCACGCGCGTCTATACCTCTACTATTGCGAAATAGCGCCATATATCAGCAGGTTCAGGAAAGCAGCGAGACATTTGTAAAACCGTGATAGGCAATGTGTGCTTTATTGAAATCGCCTCAAGTTTGGCTTCTGCGGCAATTTTAGTTTTATGATAAATAGATTTTGGCTTTGGTATAACCTGTTCGGTTATCCAGCCAGTTTTACCTAATGGTGTGGATGCTGAACCATAAAGCGCTGTGGTGCTGGTAAAAATAAACTGTTTTACACCAGCTTCTATTCCTAACAATGCAAGTTGTTCGGTCGCGTCCACATTTATAGTGTAAAAATTATCATCAGAGTGCAAGCCAACATGTGGGGCATGTAAAGCAGCTGTGTGTATTATCACATCTACGCCATCTAGCGCTTGTTTAATTAAATCATGATCACGTATATCCCCCACATAATCAGCAGTGGAGCAGGGAGTTTTATCTAAACCAACCACATCATAACTTGTCATTAACTTAATATAGATTGCACGTCCAACATGACCTGCTGAACCTGTGAGCAGGACTTTTATTTTCCTACCTAGTGATTCGCGTCATGCATATTTTATCAGATCTTAGCCGCTGATTTTGCAGCTATTGGCTACTGTTCTATTTTGGGAATCGCTCAATATGGTTACGAATCAATTTTTCCGATTGAGCATATCGCTTTTTTCGATTGTTCATTTGTCTGTAACCTCATTAAACTATCTTGCAAATTATCAATGCTTACTCTTGGTTTTTGCTATTTAGTAACCATATCTAAGTGAGTATTGCATAGGCAATTGGAAATAAACTCAAATATTTGGAGATAAAAATGGGTGTATTAGTTGGCCGTCAGGCACCAGACTTTACTGCAGCAGCTGTTCTTGGTAACGGTGAAATCGTTGAAAACTTCAACCTAAAAGAAACTATCAAAGGTAAAAAAGCAGTTATCTTCTTTTACCCGTTAGACTTCACTTTCGTATGTCCTTCTGAGCTAATCGCTTTCGACAAACGTTTTGAAGAGTTCCAAAAGCGTGGCGTTGAAGTAATCGGTGTTTCTATCGATTCACAATTCTCACACAATGCATGGCGTAACACTGCCGTTGCTGACGGTGGTATTGGTCAAGTTAAATATGCACTAGTTGCAGACGTTAAACACGAAATCTGTCAAGCATACGACGTTGAGCACCCAGAAGCTGGTGTTGCTTTCCGTGGTTCTTTCCTAATCGACGAAGAAGGTAACGTACGTCACCAAGTAGTTAACGACCTTCCTCTAGGCCGTAACATCGACGAAATGCTTCGCATGGTTGACGCACTAGCGTTCCACAGCGAGCACGGTGAAGTATGTCCAGCTGGTTGGACTGAAGGTAAAAAAGGTATGGACGCAAGCCCTGCAGGTGTTGCTAAATTCCTTTCTGAAAACGAAGGCGACCTATAATTTAGGCCTAAGTTAAAGAATTAAAAAACCCGCCAATTGGCGGGTTTTTGTTTTAAGCTTTATGCTTCATTAGGCGCTCTTTTTCACGTGCCCAATCTTTATTTTTTCCGTCTTCACGTTTGTCGTGCATCTTTTTACCTTTAGCAAGGTGGAACTCCAACTTCACCCAGCATTTTTTCCAGTACATTGCAGTAGCGATTAATGAAAATCCGTCGCGTTCTGTTGCACCGATTAGACGATCGATTTCACGCTTATTTAAAAGTAACTTACGATAACGAAGTGGATCGCAGATTACATGAGTAGAAGCACTGTTGAGAGGCTGAATTTGACTGCCAAGTAAAAATGCTTCGCCGTTTTTAATGTGAATATAAGTCTCAGAGATGTTTACTTTACCAGCTCGGATACTTTTTACTTCCCAGCCCTGTAGTTCAACCCCTGCTTCGAACTTATCGTGTAAAAAATACTCATGACGCGCTTTTTTGTTAAGCGCGATGGTATTACTTGTCGATTTAGATGATTTTTTCTTAGCCATAGTGGCTCATATTATACGTAAAAACAGCGTTTTTACATCGCTTTTTTAAGGCTTTGCAGAAATTTTCGCATCACTAAAATTTGGGGAAATAGCTAAAGCTTGCTAAAATTCGCCGACAAAGTTGGGAGTGAATATGCCGCAGATAGAAAAAAGTGCGCTGGTAATGTATAGCAGCAAAGAAATGTTTGATTTAGTGAATGATGTTGATGCTTATCCTGAGTTTTTACCACATTGTTCAGATGCAAAAATCATTACTCAGCAAGCCAGTGGCATGACGGCCAGTTTGGAGATCTCAAAAGCGGGTTTAAAAAAGTGGTTCACGACTGAAAATACTTTTATTGACGAACAAACGGTTGCCCTTCGCTTAGTTGATGGCCCTTTTAAAAAGTTGCAGGGTAAATGGCACTTTTTACCGCTGGACGATAAAGCATGTAAAGTGCAGCTTCACCTAGAATTTGAATTTGCCAGTAAACTCATTGAGCTTGCGTTTGGCAAAGTGTTTAACGAAGTGGCTAAGAACATGGTTAATGCATTTACACAACGCGCTAAAACGGTATACGGAGTTCGCCCATGATAACGGTAGAAGTGGTGTTTGCTTTACCAACAACAGCAACCAGTTTATTAGTAGAAGTGCCAGTAGGTACTACTGCTGAGCAGGCGGTTATTAAATCTGGTATTATCGAGAAGTGCCCTGAAATTGATGCAAATGATTTAACTCTGGGTATTTGGAATCGCACATGTAAGCTTAATCAAGAAGTGAAGCAAGGGGATCGTATTGAGATTTATCGACCTCTTATTGCGGATCCGAAGGATGCACGTAGACGCCGAGCTGAAAAAGCCAAAGAAGAAGGCCGAGCTAATAAAATTACAGGCGGGCGCCCACTTAATAAGGCATAAAAAAGGGTAGCTTAGGCTACCCTTAATTAATTCGAATTAATATTACTCTTGTTCTAACGGTGTATTAAATTCGCTAGGTTGCTCATAATCACCCGATAATGAAACAAGCTTATCATTTTCAAAGTTAATAACGAGCGATTTACGCTGTTCGTTACTACGGTCGATATTAAATACATACAGGTAATGCCAAGTATTGTTATCGAAAGAGTCTTCAGCGACAGGCTTTCCTAGTACGTAAAGAACTTGCTCGCGAGTCATATTAACACGTAGCTTATCTACATCTGATTGCTCTAAGAAGTTACCTTGTGGAATATTGATACGGTAAACCCAGCTTGAACACCCTGCTGTAGCACTTAAAGTAAGGGTAAGTACTAACCAAAAAGAAAAAGTTTTAAACGACTGCATTATTTGTTTGAATCCTTATTTTTTATACACTGCATGATACCGATTAGTCACAGAAGGTAAAACCCTTTTCAGTAATTGTTTTTACTGAAATGCGATTAACAATCACGAGGCACAGATTTGACCACAGCAAACCCAGAAAGTTTACAGCAGTCTATAAAAAACAACGATAATTCAGAGACTCTGTGGCATTTGTATATAGTGCAAACACGTTTAGGTCATTGGTATACTGGGATCAGCACCAATGTTGAAAAGCGTTTTATGCAGCATCAAGCAGGGAAAGGAGCTAAAAATCTAAAGGGAAAAGGGCCTTTAACACTTGTCTATCAACAACAAGTGGGCAACCGAAGTGAAGCTACTAAATTAGAAATTAGCGTAAAAAAACTCAATAAAGCGCAAAAGAAGCAGTTCGTTTTAACATCTGAACTACCGAAGTAACTAGCTAGGTAGCTTTTCGACAAATTCAGCTATTTTTTTCATCGCAGATTCAAATAGAGTAAAGTCGATGTGCGCCGTTGTGTCGGTACTTTGGTGATGGTGTTTGTCATGCCCAATGCCAAAGTAAATGTAAGGGATCCCCGCCTTAGCGAATGAATAATGATCGCTTGCTCTGCGCCAATCGACATTGAGGTCAAATAGCCGATTTAGTCTTGCAGATGAACTTGTTGCCATAAAGGTTATTTGTTTATCCGATAGGGTTTTAATGTCAGTTTGATATTGTGCTAATGATTGATTATCTAAAAACGCATAGATACGTGGCTTTCTTGGGTTCACAACGAGCATATCTAAATTGATATTAAGTTTTATCTCGTCTTTATTAAGCGTTGATACTAAATATTCGCTACCGTGCAGGCCATTTTCTTCTGCGTCGGTTGCGACAAAAACTAACTGATATTGTTTAGGCTTTTCTGCAAAGTAACTGGCTAAATACAATAAAGCAGCAACACCGCTGGCATTGTCATTGGCGCCCGGGTAAAGCCGACTTCCTTTTTGCCCTAAGTGATCATAATGGGCTGTAAAAATGATTTTTTCACACTTCTCGCAATGACTACTTTTGGTCGCAACAACGTTCCGCCCAAAAGCCTTGCCAAAGAGCCCTGACTGATAAGCAAATGTTTGCTCATCAACAGTGTAACCAAGTGAAATAAAACGCTCAGAAATAAACTCAGCGGCTAACTGAGCGCCTTGAGTCGCCGTTTTTCGCCCTGCAAATTGAGCTGATGTTAGCGTGACGACGTCTTGCTCTAAGTTTGTATTGGCAAAAGCTTGCCCGCAGTGAAGCAGCAGGGCACTACTGGTAATGAGTAAGCTTAGCTGTATGCGAGCGAAGCGCTTGTAATTTACCTTCATAACGCTGTTTATCATGATCAAAGTCTGCTTTGTCGTTTGCTAATGTTAAGTGCTTTTTAGCAAGCTTTAGGTCACCTAATTGGTAATAGGTACGTGCTAAACCAAAATCAGTATCATGCAGAGTGGGGTTTAAGTCACGGGCTTTTTTGTAGTGCTTAATGGCATCTTGATAACGGGCTGTTGTATAGGCGTCATTACCTAAAGAAATATGATAATAGGGGTTTGCTTGGCGCTTTTTATCAAGCTTGGCTAATATTGCTTGGCCGAGGTCTTGGCGATCAGTGAGGTTATAGAGCCTTGCTAAATTGCCTAATGCGGTGTTGTTATCTGGATCTAAACTAATCGCGTATTGGTAGGCCGTTTCAGCATTTTCATAGTCACTTGTTAATCTGAATAACACCCCGAGGTTGCCCCAAGCGCCTGAATAGTTGCTATCAATATCCACAGCCGCTTTGTAATAGCTAAAAGCAATATCATAATCATGCTTTAACATCGCTGCTGCGCCTTTATTGTTATAAAACATCGCTGTGATGCGGGCTTTATTAATGTTACTGGTTTTAAATGCTTCTTGGCGGCTATTTGGGTCAAAATCTATGATTAAAGAGCGTTCTTCTGGATAAATGACTTTACGATTTACCACTTGTTTCTCAGACTCTCTTACTTTTAAGTTGATATGACCTGTAAGTAAATTAAAGCCATTATCAAGTGCCCAATACTCTGGAATGTGTACTTTTTGAAATTGCCCATCAAGGCCAAGGTATTCCGCAAGGCTATACGCTAAAATCGATAACGATAAACAGTTGGCGTTTAAATTTGAATAGGCTTGAGTGGCCGTTAAGGTAGCGCCAGATTGATAGGACAACGAAGCATCACCATTTTGCAACAAAAATTTGAGTAAACGCTTAGTGCTTTGCAGTGACCGACTGTCTTTTGGAAAGGCACTATCAAGTTGTGTCCGAACATGTTCGCTCAGAGCAAAGATCTCTTCTTGAGTTTCAACCTCAATGGGACTGAATTCAGTACTTTGCGTTAAAGCTAGTGGGGGAGGTGCTGATTTATTTTCTGTGCTACTACACGCGGTTAATAAGCAAAAGCTTGATACTAAAACGATGGTAAATGATTTCATCTGACCCTCTTAATTCTTGGCCTAATACCATTTAAGTATAGGCCGTGAATGAAAAAGGGTCAGTGTTAACTGTTACAAAACGTGTCAGCGTTTATCGAAGGTAGCAACAAGGTCGTCAAGGGTTTGCGCACTGTTCGCTAAGTCTTTGATTGCTTGCTCACTGTCGATTTGTTCACGCATAACATTGTCACTAATATCACTTATTTGCTCAATGTTACGGCCCACATCTGCCACTACGTTACTTTGCTCTTCGGTCGCAGTTGCTATTAATGTCGCCATATCGTTTATTTCATTAGCAGCATCGTTGATGGCATTGAGTAATTCAACTGAACTTTGCATTGCATCAACACTCAATTGAGCTTGCGATTTCGAGTGGTTGATGTGATTAACCACTAAATCAGACGTGTTCGTTAGCTCACTGATCATGGTTTGAATTTCAGTTGTTGACTGTGACGTGCGATTTGCAAGTGCTCTTACTTCATCTGCGACAACAGCAAAGCCTCGACCATGCTCACCAGCACGAGCAGACTCAATCGCCGCATTAAGTGCTAATAGATTAGTTTGCTCAGAAATCCCTCTGATAGAGTCAACGATACTAGCAATAGCTTGCGTTTTGTTTGCCAGCTCGTTTACTTGCTCGGTGATATTATCGATATCACATGCCAGCTCAATAATTGCTTCTTTACTTTGCGTTACCTGAGTATGGCTTTGTTCAGTGTTCTGCTTACTATTCTCAGTGAGTTTAGCCGTGTTCGCTGCGCTTGAGGCAATTTCTTGCACTGTCGCCCCCATTTCATTAATCGCTGCAGCAACCGAGATAGTTTGCTCTTTTTGATTATCAAGCGCTTCAGAGTTCTTCTGTGCTTGTTTAAATACATGCGCAGCACTTTGTCGGATTTCACTACTTTCTTGGGCAACTTGGCTGATTGCAGTTTCAATCTTAGAGATAAATTGGTTAAAGCCTGCAGATAAGTTAGCAAGTTCTGGCTGCTCGGAAGCAGGTAAACGATAAGCTAAGTTTGCATCACCTGAACCTAAACGCGTAAATAACTCAGCCATTTTCGACAGTGGCGATGAAAGCGTACGAGCAAGCACTAAACCGGCAAAGCTTGCGATCAGCGCAATGACGATTGCAAAGCTAATAATTTGCCATTGTAACACTTGGATACTCGAAAACACTTCATGCTTAGGTACTTGGGCAATAACAAATAAATCCGTGTTTTGAATTGGGCTTGCCGCCACTAAGGTTGCTTCACCATTAAGGTCAATTTCTTGTAAATTGAAGTCGCTTTGCGTTAGCAGTGTACGCGTGATGCCCGTTTTATAAACGTCATCCAATTTAGCTTTAGCGACTTTGTTCTCGTCTTTATGAAGTTGAATTAGCCCGTTTTTGTCTGCAACAAATACAAAGCCTGTTTTTTCAATTTGAAAGCGTTTTAGCATGGCCTGCATATCGTCAATGCTTTTAGCAAGGCCAGCTAAACCAATGCCATTAGTTTGCTGGTGGTTTACAAACATTTTCACATCAGTCGGTGATTCTTGATAAATACTGATAGAAAAAGGCTGCGAAGTTTTGGTAAACGCAAAAAACCAGCCATCTTGCTCTTGCGTTAAAACACGTAAGAAGCCGTCTTGGTTCCAATATTGTGCCGTTTCACGATTAGCCCACGAAGCAGTTGCTAAATCGTATTGCTTAACAAGTCGGTTAAGCTCTTTTAGCAGTGTTTTATCATCAGTATCGCCTGAACGCGCCCACTCTAATACAAATTCGTTACTAGAGAGTTGCTCAGCGGCACTGATCATTTGATTTATATCGTGAGTAATATAGTTATCAATTGCTTGAAGTTTGCTAGGTAGCTCAGATTCAATCATTCGTTGTTCGATGATTTGTTTTGCACTGTATATCGCTGTTGCGCCGATTAACGCAGCAACAATGAGCGCAATTGAACTGCCAAGCAGTGTAATTTTTTTAGTAATGGTGAGTTGATTTAACGCCATGAAAGTGTCTTAGTTTACAACATTTAAGTCAGTAATTTTAGCATACACTTTATAGATGACGAATCAATGTAGGGACAAAAAAAAAGCCCAAAGCATATAAGCAATTGGGCTTGGTTTCTAACAAGCGAAACTTACTTTCCAGGGTTAAACAATTTTCTTCATTGCTGACATGTAACCACGTAGCTTGCTACCAATGATTTCAACCGGGTGCTCG
Organism: Pseudoalteromonas sp. T1lg122; assembly: GCF_002964825.1. NCBI lineage: Bacteria > Pseudomonadati > Pseudomonadota > Gammaproteobacteria > Alteromonadales > Pseudoalteromonadaceae > Pseudoalteromonas > Pseudoalteromonas sp. T1lg122. The sequence goes on along the minus strand of NZ_PQCG01000032.1, from coordinate 123,116 downwards.
CGTAGTGCTTTATTCACGGCAATCAAGGTTTGGTTATCAACTTGGTTGCTAGCACTATCAAGACCTTTACCAATCACATCAGTGTCGATGTCTTTCATAAAGTCTTGTAGAAGCGGTAAACACGCGTGGTTGTATAAGTAACAGCCATACTCTGCAGTATCTGAAATAGTTCGGTTCATTTCGAAAAGCTTCTTACGCGCAATAGTGTTTGCGATAAGCGGCGTTTCGTGTAGTGATTCATAGTAAGCAGATTCAGCGATGATACCTGCTGCAGTCATGGTTTCGAAGGCAAGTTCAACACCTGCTTTAACCATGGCAACCATTAAAATACCTTGGTCGAAGAATGCTTGCTCGCTGATTTCTTGGTCAGTATTTTGTTGCTTTTCGAATGCAGTTTCAGCTGTTTCTGCGCGCCATGCTAGTAATTTTGCGTCATCTTCAGCCCAGTCAGCCATCATACCGCGTGAGAATTCGCCGCTGATGATATCGTCCATATGCTTGTTATAAAGTGGGCGCATTATTGTTTTAAGCTCTTCACTTAATTCAAATGCTTTCACTTTTGCTGGGTTAGATAAACGGTCAAGCATGTTAGTCACACCACCGTACTTAAGTGCTTCAGTGATCACTTCCCAACCATATTGGATTAGTTTTGATGCGTAACTTGCATCAATGCCTTTTTCGACCATTTTATCGAAGCAAAGTAGTGAGCCTGTTTGTAACATGCCACATAGAATCGTTTGCTCACCCATTAAGTCAGATTTAACTTCTGCAATAAATGATGATTTTAGTACACCCGCACGATGGCCACCGGTACCTGCTGCATATGCTTTCGCTTGCGCTAAACCATGACCTTGAGGGTCGTTTTCTGGGTGAACAGCAATTAATGTTGGTACACCAAAGCCACGTTTGTATTCTTCACGTACTTCTGAACCAGGGCACTTAGGTGCAACCATGATCACTGTTAAGTCTTCACGGATCTGCATGCCTTCTTCAACAATGTTGAAACCGTGTGAATAAGCAAGTGTTGCGCCTTGTTTCATTAACGGCATGATGGCATTAACAACAGCCGTATGTTGTTTATCAGGTGTTAGGTTTAATACTACATCTGCTGTTGGGATAAGCTCTTCATAAGTACCTACGGTAAAACCATTTTCAGATGCGTTTAAGAAAGATTGACGACGCTCAGCAATCGCTGATTCACGTAATGTGTAAGAAACATCTAAGCCCGAGTCACGTAAATTTAAACCTTGGTTAAGGCCTTGTGCGCCACAACCGACAATAACGAGTTTTTTCCCTTTTAAAGCATCTACGCCATCAGCAAATTCTGATGGGTCCATGAATTCACATTGCGCTAATTGCGCTAACTGCTCTCTTAAAGGAAGAGTATTAAAATAATTCGCCATTGTTAGTGTCCTATAAATACAAGTTTGTTAGAAAATCAAAGAACCGACGTAGTGTTCTTTGTATGTATTAACACTATGCAATTTTTAACCTTGCGTAAAATGATATATTTGAATTAAAGTGTTTCATAAAATGAAATGGTGGCCGTATGGATCATAAACATCTTAATTATTTTTTAGCTTTAGCTAAGACGCTGCACTTTGCCAGAGCGAGTGAGCTTTGCCATATCAGTGCGCCAACCTTGAGCCGTAACATCAAACAACTCGAAGAAGAGGTTGGGGTGGTGTTGTTTAATCGCGATAATCGTACGGTTAAATTAACTCGTGAAGGAGAGTCATTTATTGAATACGCCAATGCGACGCTCGCTAACTGGCATCGTTTCAAAGCAAATGTACAAGAGCCACAACAACATATTTATGGCAATGTCAGTATTTATTGTTCCGTGACAGCCTCATATAGCTTTTTGCATCAAATACTCGAGCAACTGCGAATGCAGCACCCATATATAGAGATTACTCTCAATACCGGTGATCCCGCTCTTGCCATAAACCGCGTATTAGATGGTCATGAAGCGATGGCGATTGCCGCTAAACCAACAAAGTTGCCAGGGCAAATAGCGTTCACCAGTATTGGCTATTCGCCTTTGGTTTTGATTGCACCCAAAATTGCTTGTCCAATTAGCGATAAGCTTTCAGCAAGTGAGCCAATTGATTGGTCAGATTTAGAATTTATTGTTGCAGAGCAAGGTTTATCAAGGCAGCGGCTTGAGCAATGGTGGCGTAAAAAAAATATTCACGGTCGAATTTACGCGCAGGTTGCAGGCCATGAAGCCATGGTTTCTATGGTGAGCTTGGGATTAGGTATAGCCATGGTGCCAAAAATTGTACTGGATAACAGCCCGCTAAAAGATAAAGTACAAATAGTGAGTGATGCAGAGCAGACAATTACGGGTTTTGAAATTGGCCTCGCTGTTTTGAATAAAGAGCGCCACGATCCCGCACTCAATGCAATTTGGAGTATTGCTCAATCGCTTACTCAGCAAGCGATTTAACTTACTTTCTCGCAACTAATACTTTATTGTGAACAATATTATATTGATACAAATATCCTAATTTTGCTTAGGTATTTAGTATTGGTTTTTGTAAAAAAAGTTCGTGGTTTTTGCTGGTTTTGCGTTTGCAAAATCCTTTTTCATTGATTTTTTTAAAGGGGTTGATACCGTATTTTAAAATAATAAAATTTTCATGGCGTAGACTCATGATACTCACAGCGCAAGCCGACCATTCTTTAAGCTACTCTAGCCACTGTTTGAAGTTAGCTATCCCGTTTATGGTGAAATATAAAATGCCAATCACGCCACTCAATTACGCGCTTTGGTATTGCTACGTGAGTGAAAAGAATCAAGATTTAAACAAAGAACTTGATAATATTATTAAAAAATATAAAACCTGTGATCATGAGCAAGCGAAGCGACTCTTCAATAAATACCTTTCTAAAGACGATCTAAGTCTGTTTTATCAGCTCTCCACTGGTTTTAATAATGTCGTTGGCAAAGTGCACCAAGACATCAATGAGGCATTAACTTATTCCGCTGAATTTAATCTGGCTCTACAAGAGTGCCGTGAAACGTTAAATAAAGCAGACATCAGCCAAGAGAGTGGTTTTGATGACGTGCTGGATTGTGTTGAACGCTTAAGCGATGAATCAGCGGCACTGCAAAGCCGAGCTCAGGATTTTCAAAATCAGCTTGCGATGGCATACTCTGAAATTACAGAACTAAAACAAGAGCTTGTTAGGTCACGAAGTAAGGCAGAAAAAGACCCTCTGACAGGGCTTTATAACCGCGGTAAATTTGATGAAGATATCACGCGGTTTTGCCAAACCAATGACTTAGCAGAAGTCGCTGTCCTTACTATGGTTGATATCGATCATTTTAAACAATTTAACGATACATTTGGTCATCAAAAAGGAGACCAAGTTTTGCGTGCAGTGTCTGCAAAACTCCTTAAGCATGTTTCGAGTGTCGGTCAAGCTTATCGTTATGGGGGGGAAGAGTTTTGCTTCACCGCGCAGTTTGCAAGCATCAGTGATATGACCAATTTCACTCAACAACTACGTCAAGCTGTAACCAAATTACAAATCAAAGACCCTAACTCTAACAAGGTGTTAAGCCAAGTAACCGCTAGTTTTGGTATTGCGATAAAAGCTAAAAATAGTAACCCAGAACAACTTATAGCAAAAGCTGATAAAGCGCTCTATTTAGCCAAAGAGCATGGCCGAAATCGTATCGAAATCGTCGAAGAGTAACAAACTTAACCGATATATGTATCAAATTTGTGAATAGTTGTAACCTTGCAACGACAGTTTGTTCACATCTTGGTATTATGTTCTTATTGCAGAAATCTCTTTGGTCGTACAATAACAATGAAATCTCAAACGATCAGGATGTGCGCAGTGGTGTATGCCTTGTTTGGCATGCTATTGAGTCAAGCAAGCGCTGATGATTCAACGCGCACTGAACGTGAAAGCCGTGTGGCAAATCAACAGATTGATACCCAGCAGTGGCACCTAAGTATTAATACCGGAGCAGGGGTGATCACGAATCCCCTTCATGGTGGTGATAACTTACCTTTAATCGTGTTGCCTGAAATCGCTTTTTATGGTGAAAAATGGTTCTTTGATAATGGCCGTTTAGGTTATTCATTCCAAGAAAGCGATACTCATGTTGTTAATTTCGTTACTGAGTTCAACCCTGAGACTCGTTTCTTTATTGATTTTCATCCAAGCAATGTTTTTGCACTGCAAACATCGAATAGCTTTATTGTTGAATCGACCACCAGTAATGAACTGGCAGAAAAGTCGGTATCGACGAACGATATTAAAAAAAGACGTTGGGCCTTAGATGCCGGTATTAGTTATCACTATATACACAGTAATCATGTTATTTCTTTACAAGCACTTGCTGATGTCTCTGGTGTTTATAAAGGTCTGCGTAGTGCCTTGCAATGGCAATCACATCACCGGATAGGGAATTTATCAGTCGCACCTAGCCTGGGCGTTTGGTACAAATCAGCCAGACTAAATGATTATTTTTATGGTTTATCGGCTAAAGAGTCCTCATATGGGGAAATAGATGTTGGCAGTAGCTGGCAACCTTATGCTAAAATCGACGCCCGTTGGCCCCTGAGTGAGGCCAACTCTCTTCGTTTTCATTTAGCATATTATGACTACTCAGCCGTGGATGACAGTCCGCTTTTTGAACACACGTACTCGATGACTGCATTTATAGGATTCAATCATATTTTTTAATATGAAGTATTTTGTTTTTAGTCTGTGTGTGTTTGCTGCTGTTATTTGGGCTACCCCAAGCCATGCGCAAGCGACTCAGTTTGATATCACGCCAAAAGTGTGTGTTGTATTACAACAGCACGAATTTTGTGATCTTGAGTTAAAAGTTAGCTGGCAAACAGCACAACCTCAAGATCTGTGTCTGTTTCAAAATAATCAGCAAATTCAATGCTGGAACGACAGTAACAAAGGGCTGTACAGCCATAAAGCGCGGGTTCAGGTTGAAACAATATACTCCTTAGTCAATCCGCACACGGGGAGCAAAATAGCGACCGCAAAAGTCGAAGTGCAAAGCACCGAAGCAAAAACAACGAGGCGTAGATTACGCTCACCGTGGAGCTTTTTTTAATTCAGGAGCAACCAATGGCAAAGATTTTACTTGTTGAAGATGATCTCGGCTTACAGCAGTTAACACGTGATTACCTTCAGCATAATGGGTTGGATGTTGCGGTCCTTGAACGCGGCGACGAAGTATTTGAATACCTAGAAAACAACCCCGTTGATTTAATGATTTTAGATGTGATGTTACCGGGTAAAGACGGGTTTAGTGTGTGCCGCCAGGTACGTGATAAATTTAGCTTACCTATCTTAATGCTGACTGCAAAAGGTGAGGACTTTGACCAAGTGATTGGCCTAGAACTCGGCGCAGATGATTATGTTATTAAGCCTGCTGAACCACGCGTTTTATTAGCGCGCATTAATGCGCTGTTACGCCGTGGACAAGCTAGCACTAAAGCACCTGAAGAGCTGAGCTTTGGTGATTTAAGCATTGATAAAACCAGCCGCATTGTTACACTTAAAGGCAATGAAATTACACTTACATCTCATGAGTTTGAGTTGCTTTGGTTACTGGCGTCAAACGCAGGTGAAGTGTTAAGTCGTGAACACGTGCATCAACATATGATTGGTCGTCAATATGATGGTTTAGACCGTACAGTTGACGTACGCGTGTCACGTATCCGTAAGAAACTAGGTGATAATAGTGATAAACCATACCGAATTAAAACAGTTTGGGGGCAAGGTTACCTCTTCGTATCTGATGCATGGGATATGTAATCATTAATGGGGAAACTATTTGCTAGCTTATATCTTTATATAATAGTTTCTCTGTTTCTCGTTAGTGGGGTCATAGAACAGTTATGGCCCTTACGAAGAAACTCAACAACAAATTGCCCTTGACCAAGAGTTTGGTAAATCCCTTTGGTTATTAAGCCAAACTGATAATGGCTTAGCAAAACTTCAGCAAGAATTTGCAAGTGAGGTCATAAATCTCACTGATCTAGCACTCCCTGATGACCTAAAAACACAGCTCAACAATGACCATTACCTGTATTTGTTTAATCAAGAACAAAAAGTGGTTTGGTATATAGCCCTTAATGACACACAGCTTTTACATGTAGGCCCTTTGTCTGTATCCAATCCTAATTTTAGCTCTGTTTGGCCCTACTTTTTATTATTGACCGTGATTGGCGTGCCAATAGGGCTATGGAGCCTATTGCTGTGGCGCGATTTTAATAAACTTACTCTTGCTTGTGAGGCAGTAGGAGGGGCACAAGACTTTGAACTTCACGATGCCTCTAAATCATTTTTTCTGCCGATTACGGATACACTCAACGCGATGCAAGAGCGCATTCAATACCTTCTGGCAGCGCAGCAAGAGCTGACTTCTTCCGTTTCGCATGAATTTAGAACCCCCCTTGCGCGGTTAAAGTTCGCTGTTGCGATGCTTGAAGAGCAAATCGAGAATGAAAAATCCTACACTTACATTGATAACATGCAGGCAGATATTGCAGAGCTTGAAGCACTGGTGTCAGAAATGCTTGAATACGCGCGACTTGATTCACACCAACCAAGCTTAAAGCCCCGTTCCTGTGACCTGACAGCGCTTATTAACAGTGTGGTGAATAAGCTTGAGTTTGCTACTGATATAGAGGTCGCAGTGAGTGCTCCTAAGCTGCTCTACTACGAGTGTGACGAGCATTTTATGGCGCGTTGTATTCAAAACCTATTAGGTAATGCACAAAAATACGCAAATCATAAAATTCATGTCAGCCTTGAAGAGTTGGGTGATTCGATACAAATAAGTGTTGAAGACGATGGTCCTGGGATCGCTAAATCTGAATGGCAAAGTATTTTTAAGCCATTTACTCGTTTAGATAAAAGTCGTGATAAGAAAACCGGCGGCTTTGGATTAGGGCTTGCCATTGTCGCTAAAATTGTTAGTTGGCATCAAGGGCAGTCTGAGGTGTGTGATTCACCATTAGGTGGAGCTAAATTTACGATTCATTTGTTTAAAAGTAACTCGCTTTAAATTACAGGCATAAAAAAAGCGCCTAGGGCGCTTTTTAAAGATTAAAACCAAAAATAAACAAGTAGCAAAGTAATAGACCGCGGCTATTTATAAAAGTTCGAAAAAATATTTAATTATTTTTCATCTAATAATGGCATTAGCATTTTTTCGAGGCCATTGAGCTTCACTTCATACATCATCGCCAGTTGTGCACCTAACTGAGAGTCTGGAAATCCTTGTTGTTTAAACCACACTAAATACGGTTCAGGGAGCAACAATAAAGGGCGACCAGCATATTTTCCAAATGGCATCTTGGTATTTATGGCGCGTTTGAGTTGAGCTGTATCCATCTTTATCTCAAAGAAATTTTAAAGTCAGATAATACGGTAAAAAGGGGAGAGAAAATAGGCTGTGACGGGCAAGAAACAGCCTATTTAGTGAGGGATGTAGGCCCTCTAAATTACAACCACTAAATCGATTACAGCAGTTTAGTGTAGTTGGTAACGACGCTTTTTCGTAAAGCCAAGCTGTTTTAGCTTAACGACGATAGTCGGGTCGTCAATTCGCTCAGGTGTTTCACTGTCACGAAGAAAATGATCACTTGGTACTTGATATACATCGAGCATCTTGTTGAACAGCACCGTTCTGATATCCATTGCAGTCATGCCATTCTTTTGTAACTCATCAAGTTGCTGCTGAATATCTGAAAGTTTCCCGGTACGTGCATCATCCGTGTTTGCTAAAAACTCGTTGGTAAACTTATTTTTCATTTAAACAACCTCAATCCATCTAACAAGTGCTGTGAAATAAACAGCGGTACAACAACACTGTTAAACTTTTTTGTGTTAAAAATAGATACTTAGCTAAGCATCTTGAAATTAATTCTACTCTTTTTTTTAGCCTGATTGCTAATCTGGATGTAAAGCTTTGTAAATAAGCTTGACCCAATAGGGGGACTGATTTGATTTGCTAAGAAAACTAGTTAGCCAACTAACTGAATACAGTGAAAATAATTCTCAGTACCATGAAAAGGTACCGAGAATATTTTTTTACATTAAGAGAAAAGTTTTTGTTTTACATGCTCAGCGAAGCCGCTACCAGCTTCTAAATAGAAGTTATATGTGGAATCAACCCCCATATCTTCTAGTTCTTTTTGCTGATCTGGGTAGTTTGCAATGGCTGTCACCTGACCTTGATAGCCTGAAGCTCGAAGTTGTTCCAACGCAAATATATTTTGCATATGCTTTGGCATTGCAAGCATCACCATACCCACATGGGAGTGATTCACTCGCTGCCAAAAGTCTGGGTCAGTTGCATCGGCTAGTAACACTCGGCGGCCACGTTTAATGTGTTTTTCAACCACATCAGGCTTGATATCAATGCCCGCAACGAGATTTGGGTGTGTTTGACTGATTGTTTCATAGGCACCCGTACCAATGCGGCCCATTCCAAATATAACGATTTTAGTGTCATTTAGATTTACCGGCAGCTCTTCTGCAAGGCGGCTGTTACTTTCAAATTTAAGCAACCAATGTTCAATTTTTACATACACTTCATTCGAGCGTTTATTTAAAGGCGATGCGAGTATAAAGGTGATTGACACAGCGATAGCCATAACGGCGAGCCATTCAGACGTGATTAGATTGCTAGTGGCTGCAACAGCGCAGACAATCAAGCCAAATTCACTGTAATTAGCTAAGCTAAACGCGCTTAATAGTGAAGTACGGGCACGTAATTTGAAAGCGTTTGTCAGCACATAATAAAGTGCAACTTTTAATGGCAAGACTAAAATTACGATGAGTGCAACAATCACTGCGTTGCTGGTTCAGCTCTGCATTCAAACCAATATTTAAGAAAAAACCAACCAGTAATACGTCTTTTAAATTAAGCAGTGATTTTGATAGCTCACCAGCTTTTTTATGAGACGCGAACATCATACCGATGATCAACGCACCTAAATCACCTTTAAGGCCTGCAAACTCGAAGGCTTGATAACCAATAATCAGCGCAAAGAAAAAGCCAAAAAGGGGCAATAACTCACCGTGTTTTGAGCGATTTAATACCCAGAACATCACAGGGCGTAAAATAGGTAAACCAACCAATAATGCCAAAGCCCAAATGTTCGGGGCCTTACCAGTACTGATGGCTAAGAATATGACGGCAAAGATATCTTGCATAACTAAGATACCAATGGCGATTTTACCATGGAGGCTTGCCATTTCACCGCGTTCTTCAAGTACTTTTACTGCAAAAACGGTGCTTGAGAAGCTAAAAGCAAAACCGACTAACAATGCACTTTGCCAAGTAAGTTCGTTAAATAAAGGTAGTGCAAGGGCTCCTAGCAACAACATAAAACCACTGAAGAGCGTACTGCTTAAAACAATATGCATTGAGGCGGGCGCCCAAACTTGTGGTTTCATTAAGTTTGATACTTTGAGCTTAAGACCGATGCTAAACAATAACAAAGTAACACCCAAGCTTGCCAATGTATTCAGCAGCTCGGTTGTCTTATATCCATATAGGTTGAGTGCAAAACCCGCTAATAAAAAGCCGATAAGAGGAGGCAGCTTTAGCTGGTAAACAGCAAAGCCACAAACGAACGCGGTAGCAAAGTAAATTAGTTCCATAGTTTTTCTTTTGACTTCTTTTGTTAGAAGTGTAGCGAAATATTTGTTGTTGGAAAACAATATCAGACAGTAAGAGTTCAAAAAATAAGCACTTATACATGATTTATTGATTAATCCGCCAAAAGCATCATTTTTTCGCTGACATTAGCTTTTAATTGTGGTTAAGATGCATTAACAAAGGAATTTAAGCCATAGGTTAGAAGCTGGCTTAAGGAGAAAAGATGTTTAAGAAAATCCTTGCATCAGTAGGTATTGGTGCAGCAAAAGTTGACACTGTACTTGAGACAGAGCATTTACAACCGGGTCAAAAATTTAATGCCGTTATTGTTATTAAAGGCGGCGATGTTGATCAAGACATATCGGGTTTAGACTTAGCACTGATGACGCGTGTTAAAGTCGAAGGTGAAGATGGTGAGTACTTTACAAACCATGTGATTGAAAAGTGGCGAATTACAGATATCGGCACGATAGCAGCAGGTGCTGAAAAACATATTCCATTTGAAGCACGCCTGCATTCAGAAACACCGATCACCGAAATTAACGCTGGTTATAACCAATCACATGTGTGGCTTGAAACAGGCCTAGATATTGATTTAGCCCTTGATCCCACTGATCGTGATGCACTTCACATTTATCCTAATGATGCCGTGAGCACGTTAATGGAAGCGATGGATAGACTTGGCTTTAGTTTAGTCAAAGCGGATGTTGAAAAAGGCTTCTTAAGAGCGCCGACATTCCAGTCACATTCGGGTTGTTATCAAGAGCTAGAGTATCGTCCAAATAGCCGAAGCCTGTTTGGCTTGCAAGAGATTGAGTTGTCGTTTGTGCCTGAAGCACATAAAACCCATGTGCTCATCGAGCTTGATCGTGCCTTTAGAGGGGATGGTTATGTCGATTTAACGATTGAGCATGATCATGTAAATCTATCGCAGCTGTGTGATCAGCTAGAACGATTATTTGCTTAAAGACTAACGACTGAATAGCGAGTTAAAACCCAGCTACGGCTGGGTTTTTTGTCTTCATTAAGGAGCATTATGTTTTCTATTAAAAGTTATAACGAACTCAGTAAAGATGAGTTATTTGCCATTTTACGAGTGCGGGTTGATGTATTTGTGGTAGAGCAAACATGCCCTTACCCAGAAATTGACGAAGTGGATAACAATGCGCAGACCCAACACGTGTTCTTGTTTAAAGGTCAGCAGGTGGCAGCCTATGCACGATGTTATAAAAAGAATGAGCAATTTAGCGCATTTGGTCGAGTGCTGGTTGCAGAGCAATTTCGTGGTGAAGGACTTGCAACCAAGCTGGTGCAAACCGCGATAGATACATGTAAAGAGCATTGGCCTGATAAAGCGATTATGATTGGTGCTCAGTGTTACTTAACAGCGTTTTATCAGCAATTTGGTTTTGAGAATGTGGGGGATGATTACTTAGAAGATGGTATTCCACATCAAGATATGTGTTTGAAGTAGCCTAATGGCCACTTCAAACATAAACATTGATTAGCTCAACAATGAGTTAGCAAATACCAGTGCGATGGCAAGTGGGCAAATAAACTTGATGTACCATGGCCATACTTTCCAGAAGAAACTATTGGCAGCTTCCGGGCATCCTTGTTGAATTTCTTTTAGTAACGATGCGCGATGCCAAATCCAACCAACGAAAATACAGCACATTAAGCCAAGAACAGGTTGTCCAATCTTAGTGGTTAAGGTGATCACAAAACCAAATAGCGTTCCTAAGTTAAAGACAATTGTAAAGCTAATCAGGGCAATAATACCGCCAATAATCCAAGTTGCTTGTACACGCTTTAGCGCAAAACGCTCAACAGCATAAGAAACGGGTGCTTCTAGCATCGAAATTGATGAGGTTAACGCTGCAATACTCATTAACGCAAAGAAAGCAAAACCAACAAAAATACCCACATTGCCCATACTAGTGAAAAGTGCCGGTAGTACTTGGAATACAAGCGTATCTTCAGAAAGTAGTGCACCTTCTGCTGAGAAAATCTCAACGCCCTGCGCCTGTGCTACATACATTGCGGGGATAATAAGTAAACCGGCTACAAAGGCAATAAACACATCGATTAAAGTCACATAAGCGCCTAACGATACTAGGTTTTCTTTTTTGCTGATGTATGAGCCGTAGATGATCATTACGCTAGTACCAAGCGATAATGAGAAAAATGCTTGTCCTAACGCATTCACTAATAACTCAGGGTTTAAAATCGATGAAAAGTCTGGCACTAAATACGCTTTTAAGCCTTCCATTGCGCCATCTTGAGTCATTACATAGATGATTAGCATAAACAAAATACCTAACAGGGCAGGCATTAAGCGCTTAGACCATTTTTCAATGCCGTTTTCGACGCCTTTAGAGATAATCGCAACGGTTAAAATAATAAATGCGGCAGTAAATATTAGGTTTCTTGATAGTGATTGCTCACTAAGCCAAGCGCCAGCGTGATCTTGGCCCGCTAATTGTGCAACAGGTTCTAGGGTCGCACTTAGCATCCAACCTGCCACGATAGCATAGAAGCTAAGGATGAGACCGGCACAAATAATACCGCCAAAGCCCACCATGAAGGCGAACTTCTTTTGCCATGCTTGATTCGTTACTTTTCGAAGTGAAGTGACGGCATTAGCTTGACCATGACGACCAATCACTAACTCAGCCATTAAAGCAGGGTAAGCAAGGCAAAATGCTAATATTAAATAAGCCACTAAAAATGCGGCACCGCCATTACTTGCAGTTTGCGTTGGGAAACCCCAAATATTTCCTAAGCCAACAGCAGAGCCTGCTGCAGCCATAATAAATCCAAAGCGGGAGCTGAACTCCCCACGTGATGCGCTCATATTATTGTTACTTCTCTATTTGTGACGGCGCTGACAATCTACTTGAATTAACACTAAATAAAAAGGGTTAATCTAGGTCAAATTCGTTCTATATATTGTTATCTTTGAAGTCAGCGTACATTTCGTGCAATTGTTCTCTACAATACGAGACAATTAACGTAATTGAAACATGTTTAAAGGCTTTTATTTTGAATTGAAAGAGTAAAACACGCGCCACCTAGCTGCTTACTTTTTGATACTTCGACCGTACCATGATGCCAATCAACAACTTTTGCAACGATAGCAAGGCCGAGCCCGTAGCTTTCGCCATCTCGATTGCGATGCGTTTGTTCTTGGAAAAATGGGCTAAATACTTTTTGCCAGTTTTGTTCGCTGACACCCGGGCCGTCATCTTCAATTTTAATCATAACGGACCCACTGGTACTCGTAGCACTGAGTAAAATTTCTGATTCAGCAAAGTCGCAAGCATTACTTAATAAGTTAACAATGGCGCGAGCTAACCAGTGTAAGTCAGCACAAATATCACCGCCTTCAATGTGGTGATTAATACGCAAGCCCTGTTGTTCAAGCTTAGGCTCAATCTGATGGATTAAAGTCAGAATATAGGTTTCTAGATCAGAATGATTAAAGGTCAGTTGATTCGCTTTTTGCTCAAGGGTTGCAAATGCTAGATAGCTTTTTAGCATTGACTCCATTTGATCTAAGTCGTTTTCCATTCGTGCAAGATACTCAAGGCGCTTTTCGTCATTGCTACAATCTTGCGCTGCCTCTAGGCCAAACCGTAAACAAGCGATAGGTGTGCGGATATCGTGAGATAAACTCGATGCCATCAACTTATTCTCATCAAGAAGTTTTTCAATTTGACTCGCCATGCGGTTAAATGTCAGCTCAACATCTTTGATATAGGTAAAGTGAGATACGTGAATACGACTTTTTAAGTCACCTTTAGCAAAGCGCTTTGCTGCTTCATTCAAAACGGTTAAACGCTTGGCGAGTGGCGCAATAATAAACCCCATAAATATGCATAACCCTGCATAGAACAACAAGGTCAGTAATACATCGTTGCCTTGCTCATGCGTTAAATCTTTATCTAAACGCATTTTTAGATGATGCGTATTAAGTGCTGCATCACTGTAAAGTAAATAATAGCCTTGTTGATCTTCGAGGATAAGGCCGCTCGGTTGGGTTATTTGTGATAATAGTGAATGGGGAAGTGCAAGCGATTGTGTCGGACGATATTCAAGTTGCACTGCAAAGTCTTGATTAATATCCGTGATAGCTTGCTCGCGCTGTTTAGCGTCAAGCTTAGCGAGTTGTTTTGCAAACCCTTTAATCATTTGTGTTTCGCTAGAAAACACATCTTGAGGTGTTTGGGTTTGTTGGCTAAAAGCATCAATTAGCCAACCCAAAACAATGATTGAAAGCAGGGCGCTACCGAGTAGCGAAATATAAAACTTTTTCACAGGCGCGAGTCGTTATTGCCAAGCGGTGGCAACGAGTAAATAGCCTTTGCCCCAAATAGTTTTAATTTTTTCAGGGTGCTGTGGGTCATCATTAAACTTTTTTCGTAATGATGAAATCAGCACATCAACACTTCTGTCCAAGCCATCATATTCACGCCCTTTCGTTGCCTTAAATACCGCATCACGAGAAACCACTTGGCCTGCATTACTTGCTAAATAATGGAGTAAAAGGTACTCAGCGCTTGAAATATGGACCTCTTCGTCTGCTAGGTAAACTGTGCGTGACTCCGTATTGATTGATAACTTACCTACATTAATAAGCTCAGAGTTTGTGCTTGATTCGTGTGTATCTGACTTAGAGCGAAGAGCCGCTTTTATGCGTGCTAGTAAAGCGCGAGGGCGAACGGGCTTCATCATGTAATCAGTTGCACCTACTTCAAGGCCAATCACTTCATCCATTTCATCATCACGCGCTGTTAGCATGATAATCGGGGCCTGATAAAACTGTCGTAAATCGCGGCATACACTAATACCATCTTGGCCTGGTAGCATAATATCTAACAACACTAAATCTGGATTTGTTTTGCGGACTTGCTCAACGACTTGGTCGCCACGCTGGCATAGTGTCGTTTTGTAGCCTTGTTCAACTAAATATTCCGCAACCCAATTGGCGAGGGAGATATCATCTTCAACTAATAAGATAGTTCCGTAATGTTCCATTATTTACTCCTGCTTAGAACAGTCGCCAACGACGTTTCTTCTGACGATTTTTATAGACCCACTGTAATTGTATTTCAGTGCTTGCGACAACCTTACCGTTATCACTACTTATAAGTTCAAAACCAATGGTTTCTGCTGAATCAAATTGGTATCTAAATAAGCCTTTTTGTTGCATCAACCAACATTGCATTATGTGCTTGCTCTCTGCGTTGCGTAAGCAGTAATTGCCAATTTGTTGCTGATGCCAAGTTATATCAACCTCAGCATAGCAATTTCTGCCCTCTCGTAGTGCAACGCACGTATCGGGCAGGGCAATGAGTGCATTTTCAGCTTTTTTCTCACCTTCTGGCTGTTGCTCGGCTAGCAATGGCCCTGACAGTAATAAGGTAAAGCACAAGTAATACTTAGAAAACATAACGCACGCCTACCTTGGCTTTATGCTGATACTCTTGAGAGATAATAGGGCTTTGGTGAATACCGTTTGAAAACCAAGTCGATAACCAACCAGTTAAAAACACCCAATGTCTGTTAATTGGGTATTCTGCATGAAATTCAAAAATAAGACTGTAAGAGGTATCTGGGCTATATACAGGGCGAGTTGCCAAGGCTTCAGAGTCTGAAATTCCGAAGTAGTAATTTGTAAAGTCTTCTGAGTAGGCACTTAAACCAACGCCAGAGCGAAACTCCCAATTCCGCCAAGGGATAATCTGGCTAAAAAACGAATTCATTACCCAGCCATTGTGTGCTCCCGACACGTCATGTAAGTACTCAAATGAAATTTGCGAGTTTTCAAAGCGGCGCGATAAACGAAGACCTACATCAAAATCGTAGTCGCGCGTTCTAATACCTTCGAGCTCTTTAATGACGTCATTGCCGTAAATGTTTAAGCCTGTTTCATCAAAGCCTGATTGAATATTAGTACCGACAATATCTAAGCCCCATTCAAATTTATCGATAACGCTGTAACCTAAGGTTAAACCACCACTGAGTTGGCTTTGATCGTAATCGAGGTAAAAGCTGTCGTAAGAAACGGCGAGGTGAACGTCTGGCTCTATGCCATCATTGTAAGAATCCATGCCTACAAGGTAAGAATCTTCAATGTAGTACCCTAAACCTATGCCCCAGTCCCATGCAAAGCCTTGGCTTGGTTCTAAAGTATTGTCTGCATAATAGCGGTTACTTGCTTGGCTTGTAGCGCTAAGCAAGGTTAAACACGTCAATAATAGGGCACTGTAAACTCGCAACGTTGCATCCTTGTCTGTGAGAAAGGGTAATAGCTTATAGTATATTGTTAAGGAGTTCCTGTAATCTGTAAAAAAATGTAGTAGCAGAAATTGGAAGTGTAAGAAAGTGTTACGAATTCAAAGAGGGGTGCTGCTTGCCTATGGGCAGACAAACAGCGTATTCAAATTACTGCACTTTTATTTTATCGATTAAAATGCTGCTCAAGTAATACTGCATCATAGGTGTAAGTGCACTAATTTCTGTTCGGTTACAGGGACCTTGCTCTTTTTTAAAGGCGTTCATTCGTGTAATCGTTTGGTAAGCTGGAATCGTTACGTCTTGATTAACACGCGCCATACGAGCTTGTTCAGAGTTTTGCTCGTGCACAAAACTCGCAACTTCTAATTCATTCTTTATTAGTTGCTGTTGTTCAAAGCTATAAATTAGCGGTTCACGGTGAAAGCTTGCGCTATCTATTGATGATTTTGCAAACCAAACAACGTCACCGGTTTTTTTGTGGGTAAGGCGCATACTTACCTGACCTAAAATCGTTGCACATTGCTGAACAGGGAACTGTTTTGCTACTTCTTCGAATAAAGGCAATGGTTTTTCGGGTTTCACCAATTTGTATTCTGTGTCTTCAATGAGCTCAAGGTCTAACTGATGAATTGATAGGGTATAGTCAGCTTGTGCGCCTTCAGCGACAACCTTTAATTGCTTTGCTGTCAGTGCTTCAGTGATTTGCGAATAAAGTGTATCTGTGACACTGGTTTTATCAGCAACGATGCTCACCGTTTGGTTTTTACTTACAGCATGTGCAGGTAATTGTACTGATTTTACTTTAGGCGCCGCATGCTCTGTTTGATACTCAACTTGAAAACGTTGGCTCTGTAAGCTAGGTTTTTTTGGCATAGCAAGTAATGGTGCAGGTTCAGGTTTTAAAGCGCAACCGGCTGAAATTAAAGTAAAAAACAAAACTACAAGTAAGCGCATAAAGATTAATCTACCCATAAATATTTAAGATTAAGCGTATTGTACGTTAGTCGAGACAAAAGTTCATGATAATATGTGATCAGAAACTTCCTAATCAGACTTAAAAAAATAAATAATGAAGTACAGCTTATCCTTAATACCTTTTTTCCTTTGTTCTTTATTACTGCTCTCAATGAGTAGTGAAGCTGCTTCGAGTGATAAACAATGGCAAACTTTCGTTGCTGATTACAATAAACACCTTACCCGTAAACTACGCAGTAAAGGAATTCCGGGCGGATCTCTGGCAATTGTTAATATTGGTCAGGATGATTTTATTCGTGGCATCGGGCGAACAAAAATTGAAAATGGTCGTAATGTTGATAAGCATACCCGGTTTCGTTTAGCGTCAGTTTCAAAAACCTTTGCGGGTTCTTTAACTGCAAAGCTGGCTGCACAAGGGGAATTTAATATTGATGATCCTATTAGTAAGTTTATTCCCGCTTTTGCTAACACTGCTTATAAAGATGATTTAAAAATTTACCATATACTCAGTCATTCTAGTGGCTTGGTCCCTAATGCGTACGATAACTTAATCGAATCGCGGATGAGTTACCCCGATATCGTTGCGCAACTATTAACCGTTGAGCCTATCTGTAAACCGAGCGAATGCTATGGGTATCAAAATGTGATGTTCAGTTTGATTGACTCTGTCATTTTTCAATCAACTCAGATGGATTACTCACATTGGATTTCTGAATATATTTTTGCGCCATTGAAAATGGTCGATGCCAGTGTAGGCTTTGATGAGATGGTGAAAGACGATAACTATGCACATCCTCATGTACGCGGCCGAAAACGTTGGTATACATCACGATTAAAGAAGAACTATTACAAGGTCCCCGCAGCTGCGGGAGTGAATGCCAGCGCAAATGATATGGCTATCTGGTTGAATGCGCAGCTAGGGCAGTACCCAGATGTATTACCGCTAGAAGCATTAATAAAACAAACACGTCCTTATACTCACACCAAAAAAGAGACTCGTCGTAGAGTTTGGCGCGAACATGTTAAAGATGCTTATTACGGGCTAGGCTGGCGTGTATATAACTATGATGATGAAGTGCTGTATTACCATAGTGGTTGGGTACAGGGGTATCGCAGCGATATTGTGGTATTTCCGCATCTGAATATAGGTTTTAGCTTAGTGCTAAATGCAGAAACGGGTTTGATCAATGAATTAACTACCGAGTTTATCAACCGGGTACTTAAGTACACCCGAGAACAAAAATAGTGCGAGTCAAAACGTTTAGTTACAAATTCGTGCAAAATTATTTTTGCCAATAAAAAAGCCAGCATTTTAGCTGGCTTTTTTATGATTAGAGATTACTCAGGCGAAAGTTAACCGCGTGGTAATTGAATCTTTTTCTCTTCGCTTTGGCGATACAATACAATTGTGTGACCAATTGTTTGTAATTTAGTTGCGCCAGTTTCGCGAACAATCGCATCAAAAATCAATGCTTTAGTTTCGCGCTCGTCAGTAGGTACTTTTACTTTGATTAGTTCGTGGATATTTAACGCGTTTTCAATTTCAACTAAAACGCCTTCTGTTAAACCGTTTGCACCAAGTAAAACAACAGGTTTTAAACTGTGTGCTTGACCTTTTAAAAACTGCTTTTGTTTGTTCGATAATTTCATGATGTTACAAATTTTGCTGAATATGGCTTGAATTAAGGGTATTCTAACGCCATCTAGAGAATATTACTAATTAGTTACGTATTAATTTTATGGCAAATAAAAAACATTCGGCCAGTTCTAAGCGTTGGCTGAAGGAACATTTCGACGATCCTTATGTTCACGAAGCGCAAAAGAGAGGTTGGCGTTCTCGTGCGGTATTCAAATTAGACGAAATTCAAAACAAAGATAAATTAATCAAACCATCGATGACAGTGGTTGATTTAGGTGCTGCGCCGGGAAGTTGGTCACAGTATTTAGCCGAAAAGGTTGGTGATAAAGGCCAAGTTATTGCTTGTGATATTTTACCAATGGATTCACTCGCAGGTGTTGATTTCCTACAAGGTGACTTTCGTGAAGAAGCAGTGCTTGATGCACTTTTAACCCGCATCGACGGGAAAAATGTTGATGTAGTTTTTTCTGATATGGCGCCGAATATGAGCGGTAATACATCGGTAGACCAAGCGGGTAGCATGTATTTAGTTGAGTTGGCATTAGACATGTGCCACCAAGTTTTAAAGAAAAATGGTGCATTTTGTGTCAAAGTCTTCCAAGGCGAAGGATTTGATCAATACTTACAAGAAGTACGTAATAGCTTTAAAGCGGTCAAAATTAGAAAGCCTGACGCATCGCGTGCCCGTTCTCGCGAAGTTTATATAGTGGCGACAGGCTACAAACTGTAGTACAGTTGTGCTGCGTTAAGTAGAATTTAAATTAATTGGATACAAGAGGTTAACTCCTTGAGCGATATGGCGAAAAATCTAATACTCTGGCTGGTCATTGCAGTAGTGCTAATGTCAGTGTTTCAGAGCTTTAACGGTGGTGATCAAGCTGATCGCCAAACAAGTTACACTCAATTTGTTAGCGACGCTCGTAGTGGCGCTATTCAAGAAGTTTCTATTGAGAGCACCACAGGTACAATTACGGGTACCAAAACAAATGGTGAGCGCTTTCAAACTATCATGCCAATGTATGACAAAGACATCTTGAATGATCTTTTAAAAAGCAATGTTAATGTTAAAGGAGTTAAGCCTGAAGAGCAGTCTTTCCTTGCCAGCATTTTAATCTCTTGGTTCCCAATGTTACTGCTTATTGGTGTATGGATTTTCTTCATGCGTCAAATGCAAGGTGGTGGTGGTAAAGGTGCGATGTCTTTCGGTAAGAGTAAAGCGCGCCTGATGAGCGAAGACCAAGTTAAAACAACGTTTGCTGATGTAGCGGGTTGTGATGAAGCGAAAGAAGATGTAACTGAACTGGTTGACTTCTTACGTGACCCATCTAAGTTCCAGAAACTGGGTGGTAGCATTCCGAAAGGCGTGTTAATGGTAGGTCCTCCTGGTACCGGTAAAACCTTGCTTGCTAAAGCTGTAGCTGGTGAAGCAAAAGTGCCGTTTTTCACAATCTCTGGTTCAGATTTCGTAGAAATGTTCGTTGGTGTCGGCGCATCACGCGTACGTGACATGTTCGAGCAAGCAAAAAAAGCAGCACCTTGTATCATCTTTATTGATGAAATTGATGCCGTAGGCCGAAAACGTGGCGCAGGCATGGGTGGTGGTCATGATGAGCGTGAGCAAACACTTAACCAAATGCTTGTTGAAATGGACGGTTTTGAAGGTAATGAAGGTATTATCGTAATTGCTGCAACGAACCGCCCAGATGTATTAGACCCTGCGTTATTACGACCAGGTCGTTTTGACCGTCAAGTTGTTGTTGGTCTTCCTGATATCCGTGGTCGTGAACAAATTCTTAAAGTTCATATGCGTAAAGTGCCGTTAGGCGACAATGTAGAAGCTGCGGTAATTGCACGTGGTACGCCAGGTTTCTCTGGTGCTGATCTTGCAAACTTAGTAAACGAAGCCGCTTTATACGCAGCACGTGGTAACAAACGCGTTGTAAGCATGGCTGAGTTCGATGCTGCAAAAGATAAAATCATGATGGGCGCAGAGCGCAAGACCATGGTGATGAGTGAGCAAGAAAAAGAAATGACTGCTTACCATGAAGCAGGTCACGCG
This sequence comes from Pseudoalteromonas sp. T1lg122, assembly GCF_002964825.1. Lineage (NCBI taxonomy): Bacteria > Pseudomonadati > Pseudomonadota > Gammaproteobacteria > Alteromonadales > Pseudoalteromonadaceae > Pseudoalteromonas > Pseudoalteromonas sp. T1lg122. The sequence continues at coordinate 102,476 of NZ_PQCG01000032.1, read as the reverse complement.
ATTGTTGGTCGCATGGTGCCTGAACATGATCCAGTGTACAAAGTGTCTATCATTCCTCGTGGTCGTGCACTTGGTGTAACTATGTACTTGCCTGAGCAAGACCGTGTGAGCCACTCTAAAGAGCTTTTAGAGTCAATGATTTCTAGCCTTTACGGTGGTCGTATTGCAGAAGCGCTAATCTATGGTGATGATAAAGTTACCACAGGTGCTAGTAACGATATTGAACGTGCGACTGACATTGCTCGTAAAATGGTTACTCAGTGGGGTCTAAGTGAAAAATTAGGTCGATTACTTTACGCTGAAGATCAAAACGAAATGTACATGGGTGGCGGCGGTAGCCGTGCTATGAGCATGTCTGATGAAACAGCAAAAGTGATCGATAGTGAAGTTCGTTTATTCTCAGACCGTAACTATCAACGTGCAGAGCAAATCCTTAAAGATAACATTGATATCTTACATGCGATGAAAGATGCACTAATGAAGTACGAGACGATTGATGCGGGTCAAATTGATGACTTAATGGCACGTCAGCCTGTGCGCGAGCCGCGTGATGTTCATGATCGTCGCTCTGATGATAAAAAGCCAACCACATCTACTTCTAAAGTAGTGGAAAGTGAGGCAAAAGAGTCAGAACAAACGTCAGAAACAAAAACAAATGTTGATGACAAAGCCGAATAGTCGGTACAATTAGACACAGAAAGGCCCCGCTAGTCGGGGCTTTTTTATTACAAAAAAATGCGCAATTTTCAAACTGTTATCTAGAATAATAAATGCGCAATTGACGCTAATTAATAGCATAGGTGTTCAATGACCGTTCTTAACTTACCTCGAGGTCGTACATTACACCTCGACTCCCCAGTCGTGATGGGGATTTTAAATGTCACTCCAGACTCTTTTTCTGATGGTGGTAGTTACTGTCAGCTAGACAGCGCTGTCAAACAAGCTCAAACGTTATTAAATCAAGGCGCAAAAATAATTGATATAGGTGGTGAGTCAACCCGCCCTGGAGCACCTGATGTATCTCTTGAAGATGAGCTCGAACGCGTTATTCCATTAGTTAAAGCCCTTAGAGCAACCAGCGATTGTATTATTTCCATTGATACCAGCAAAAGCGAAGTGATGCGCCAAGCGATTATTGCAGGAGCTGATATCATCAATGATGTCAGAGCACTGCAAGAGGCAGGTGCGATTGAGGTATTGGCCCAATACCCAGAAGTAGCAATTTGCTTAATGCATATGCAAGGTCAGCCTCGTACGATGCAAAGTAACCCACACTATAATGATTTATTAGCTGATATTAACGAATTCTTTGCAGAGCGTTTAGCCGCATGTGAGCAAGCGGGCATTCAGCAACAACGTATTATTTTAGATCCAGGTTTTGGTTTTGGTAAAACTTTGGCTCATAATTATCAAATACTTAAAGAATTTAATCTATTTAATAAGTTCAATTTACCAGTTTTAGCAGGTCTTTCTCGTAAATCAATGATCGGTAATTTATTAAATAGAGACACGAATGAACGCTTAGCAGGAAGCCTTGCTGGTGCACTGATTGCAGCACAAAACGGTGCAAAAATCATTCGTGTTCATGACGTACAAGAAACAGCTGACGTGCTAGCGGTTTGGCAAGCATGTGAACGAGGAATTTCAAATGAGTAACACAAGAAAGTATTTTGGCACAGATGGTGTGCGTGGCATGGTGGGTGAGTTTCCAATCACTCCTGAATTTGCGCTAAAGCTAGGTTGGGCTGCAGGCCGCGTTTTATCAAAAATTGGTACCAAAAAAGTCATTATTGGTAAAGATACTCGTATCTCTGGCTATATGCTCGAAACATCACTTGAAGCCGGTTTAATCGCTGCGGGTATTGATGTTGTATTATTAGGCCCTATGCCGACACCGGCAGTGGCTTACCTTACGCAAACGTTCCGTGCTGAAGCTGGCATTGTTATCAGTGCATCTCATAATCCTTATCATGATAATGGCATCAAGTTTTTTAGTGGTCGAGGTTTAAAGCTTGCAGATGAAGTCGAGCTTGAAATTGAAGCCATGATGGATGAACCGATGACTTGTGTGGCTTCTGATAAGCTTGGTAAAGCTCGTCGATTAGAGACAGCAGATGGCCGCTACATTGAGTTTTGTAAAAGCCAGTTCCCACAAGGCTTATCGCTTGAGGGCTTAAAAATTGTGCTCGATTGCGCAAATGGTGCCACTTATAACATCGCACCTTCTGTAATGCGTGAGCTTGGCGCAGATGTTATCTGTCATGCCTGTGAGCCAAACGGGGTAAATATTAACCTTGAGTGTGGCGCAACCCACGTTGAAACCCTTAAGCGTAAGGTATTAGAACACAATGCGGATGTCGGTATTGCTTATGACGGTGATGGTGACCGCGTAATGATGGTTGACCATAATGGCCGTGTATTTGATGGTGATGACATTGTTTATATCATTGCTTGCCAAGCTGCAAATGACGATATGTTAGGGGGTGGTGTCGTTGGTACGGTAATGTCAAACATGGGCCTTGAAAATGCCTTAAAAGCCCGAGGAATTGAATTTGCTCGTAGTAAGGTCGGTGACCGCTACGTGATGGAGCTACTGCAAGAAAAAGGCTGGAAAATCGGTGGTGAGAGCTCAGGTCACGTGTTAAACCTTGATTTGATCAGCACCGGTGATGGCATTATCTCAAGCTTACAAGTGTTAGCTGCGATGGTTGCACAAAATAAAACGTTGCAAGACCTCGGGGCTGGTTTTACAAAGTACCCAATGAAAATGATTAATGTGCGCTACCCTCAAGGGACTGATCCGACACAAGATCAATCTGTAATCGATATGGTTGCACAGGTCGAAGAAAAATTAGGTGATACAGGGCGTGTATTACTTCGAAAATCAGGAACGGAACCTGTTGTGCGAGTAATGGTAGAAGCTGAACAGGAAAAAGTTGTTCTTGATAGCGCACGTAAAATAGCCGCAGTTGTCGAAACTGTGAGCAAACAAACCGTGGTATAACAATAACCTCTTGTAACTTTGGGCAAGTCGAGTTAGTATCTTGCCCGCTTTCTAATGTGGAGTGGAATAATGGCAACACGTAAGCCGATGGTCGCAGGTAATTGGAAAATGAACGGCTCTTTAGAGCTTGTTGAACAGTTATCAAATGCTATCAAAAATGTTCAATCGGATGAACTGGATATAGTGGTGTTCCCACCATTCCCATTGTTGAGTTCTTTGCAGCAGCAAAACGTTACGTTTGGTTCGCAAACAGTCTCTGAAAACCAAGCAGGTGCATTTACGGGTGAAGTAGATGCTCAGTTAGTAAAAGACTTAGGCGCAACTTATACGTTAGTGGGACATTCTGAACGTCGTAGCATTTACGGTGAATCAGATGAGGTTGTTGCAGATAAATTTGCTCGAGCGCAGCAAGTTGGCTTAACTCCTATTCTTTGTGTGGGTGAAAGTGAACAGCAACGTGAAGCAAATGAAACTGAATTAGTGGTTGCAGCACAAATTGATGCTGTAATTAGCAAATTAGGTGTAGCAGCACTGAAGAATTCTGTGGTAGCATACGAGCCCGTTTGGGCCATTGGCACAGGTAAGACTGCCTCTCCTGAGCAAGCGCAATCTGTACATAAGTTTATCCGTGAGAAAATTGCTTCTGTGGATAGCGATATAGCACAGCAACTAACCATCTTATATGGTGGTAGCGTGAATGAAAAAAATAGCGAATTATTATTTGCACAACCAGATATAGACGGCGGCCTCATTGGTGGCGCAAGTCTTAAAGCAGATTCATTTACTGCTATCTGTGAAAGTGCAAAAGGGACCGTATAAGATGTACGAAATTTTATTAGTAGTTTATTTAATCGTTGCTTTAGCATTAGTTGGTATGGTTTTAATCCAACAAGGTAAAGGCGCAGATATGGGTTCATCATTTGGTGCAGGTGCTTCTGCAACAGTGTTTGGCTCATCGGGTGCTGGTAACTTCATGACTAAAACAACAACAATCTTAGCAACGATCTTCTTCGTACTAAGTATTGTTCTAGGTAACCTTACAGCAGGTCAAATTAAAAAGACTGATGAGTGGGAAAACCTAGAAGCTGCGCCAGCTGTTGAATCTGTAACGCCAGCACAAACTGATGTGCCTGCGACAGAAGAAAAAGCGTCTGACGTACCTAACTAATTAGCTTTGCTAATTATCGTTAAGCAGTTTCACTCCTCAGGTAAACGATAAGCTTAACAACATACAGAATTGTATGCGGATGTGGTGGAATTGGTAGACACGCCATCTTGAGGGGGTGGTGGCTTCGGCCGTGGGGGTTCAAGTCCCCCCATCCGCACCAAAATTAAAAAGCCGTAACTCAGTGAGTTACGGTTTTTTTCGTTTTAGTGCCATATAAAATGCAATACGCACCTTTATAGTGCTTTTATTCTAATTTCATTTGCCAGCCTGAATTCAAGCTGTTGATTTATATTGAAAATCAAACTTGGAGTCTTCCTTGCTTAACTTGAGTTGGTATCCCATTACTTTAAGGAAGCAAAATGGCCAGAATGAGTTATTTAAGTGCTATAGAACGCTATGAAGAGCAACAAGTGCTTATTCATAATTTACTGCTTTCTATACTCGCCAGTGTTCAAGCGTCTTTAACTAATAAGCAAGAATATCAACAGTTAGTCAATCAATATCCATTTTTAGAATTACAATATTGTTTAAACGAACAAGGTATTCAACAAGGGGATAATGTTTGCTTTAAACGTCAATATAAAAAGAAGCTCAGTCATATTGGTGCAGGGCAGGACTTAAGCGCTCGACCTTATTTTTTACTCGCTTCTGCTACGCCGGAACCGCACTTTACATCGCCGTATATTTCCACGGCGACAAAGCACTTGTGTATTTCTGTGATTAAAACAATTCCTTCAGGTAATAATTTGCAGCAGTTCTTAGTCATCGATGTGTGTTTAACTGAACTGATTGAATTTATTATGGGTGACATAAAGCGAGCACGAATGACACCGTACTTTAAGGTAGGTTATGGCTTGATTGTTGGTTGCTTATTCTGTTTGGTGTTCTACCTGCTATATAAAGTATTTGCCGGCATGGTGGACTTAGTCTTAAGCGAAGACATCCAGTCAGACCCGCTTAAACCATTTACCATTATAATCTTTGTTACGTTAGCGTTGGCCATTTTCGATTTAGGCAAAACTATTCTAGAAGAAGAAATCCTCATGCATAAGGATATTTTTCGGCACAGCTCAACGAGACGTACGATCACACGCTTTATCTCAACAATTTTGATAGCAGTATCGATAGAAGCCTTACTAACCATGTTTAAAGCAGCGCTCGGGCAAACTGAATATGTAATTCCTGCAGTGCTTATGATGTTTGCTGTTGTTGGTTTATTAGTTGCTCTTGCAATCTATGTATACTTAGGTGCCAAGGCTGAAGATGTGCTGACTCAGGTACAGCGCTTAAAAGTAAAACACTAATGACTAGGGCGCTTTGTTTAAAACCCAGCGCCCTGAAATTGATTAAAGTGTACCGCCAATGCCAATACTTGGGTTAACGTACACAGGGCCTACTTTAAACGGCGCATTAATATCTAGGCTTGCATAGGGGGTGCAGGCATTTAAAGCTAACATTGCTGCTGCAAGAGCCGCTAAGCGAATCATTTTTTTATTCATTACATTTGCTCCTGAATTACAATACCAGCGCCTGCTGGATCACGAATAATTGCGACGCTGCCACTTCGTACTTTGTCATTTGGTGCCATTAGAACTATGCCGCCTGCTGCGGTTACTTTTAATAGGGTCGCGTCAACATCGGCTACTTTAATGTAATTCACCCATGTGTTGCCTATCTCGGCATCTGGTTTTTTTACAAAGCCAATCGCAGGTGTGCCATTTAAGGCTAAGTAACTGTAATTGCCATTATTAAGCGGTTTATTTTGTGCTGAATAATTACCAAGTGATTGGTAAAAGGCTTTGCTCTGCTCTGGATTATCACTCCATACTTCTTGCCAAATCCAGCCGTTATCAGTTTGCTGAGCTTCAGGGTCACCATTTACTGTATTGATCAGCGAAAACACAGCCCCTTGAGGATCTTCTAATACAGCAATAGTGCCACGGCCTTTAATTTCGGTACTGCTTACTAAGACTTTACCTCCGGCTTTGATCGTTTTTTCGCTGACGGCAGCGATATCTTTGCTACTGATAAGGCTCAGCCAATGGCTGGCATTTTGCTTATTATCAAGTTCTGCCATTCCAGCAATTAATTTTCCGTCTAATGATGCCAGCGTGTAGCTGTCGTTAACGGCTTGAAATTGCCAACCAAACACGCTGCTATAAAATGCTTGAGATTGTGCCAAATTAGGTGTGATCAAATCATGCCATACAACGTGCCCTGAGTTTTTTGTTCCCGAATCACTGATTGCAGGTAGTTCACTTGAAGTAAGTTGGCAACCAGTCAATGAGACAGCTGTGACTGCTATTAAAATTGCAGCACGTAAGGGGGTGAGTACTTTCAAAGTTTGCTCCTTGCAAAATGGGGTCAAATAAAAGCATAGACCATTATTTGTTTGTTATTCAATCAAAAAGAGGTTGTTTAATGATCTAAAACCATAATTGAGCCTGTTTTAGTTGTTCGGTGTTTAATTAGGTTTATCAACTGCTTTTGAATTAATTAGCGAAAAATCATCAAGTAAATCTTTTCAGCATTAAATCCAAGTCAATTTTAGTATTAAAAGCAATGAGTTAATTATTAACCTTGTGAAAGAAACATTATAGCGTTTAATTTTCATTCACTTATTCACGCTGTGTAATCAACGGCTTAAACGCATCTAAGCAAAATTCAACAATGTTAAAATCTTAATTCACATAATCTAAGACCGTTAACGAGATGATTCATATGGAAGTGAAGTGGCTAAACGATGAAGTTATTCCCGGTCTTATTAGTAGGTTGTGTGATAAATCCCTGTTTTGCATTTGATGATGTGAGTTTGACGCTAACTGGAGAGGTTAGTGCAAAGTGTGGGTTTGAAGCACAATCGGCGGAACTGCAGTTTTCAGAGAGTGGCATAGTTAACACGGTTTTGGTAATTAACTGCAATACACCGATGAAGGTGTCTATACACTCTCAAAATGGTGGATTACGTCATCAGCAAAGCAGTGTGATTAACAACTACAGAATGAGCTTGTCAATTGTGAGTACAGCGCTGAAAAAGTCTTACATGGCAGAGCAGCTTCACAACAAGCAAGTATTCTCAGTGAGTGATATTTTGTTTGAGCGGGTGATGGATGTTCAGTTTCAGCTTACCGAACCACTTATATATGCGGGTGAATACAAGGATATCTTGCGCATAGAAATGACCCCAACCATTGCCTCTGGTGGTGTTTGGTAGTCGCTAATAATTTTATAAGGAATAGTGGAATGAAAAAGCTAATAGCACTATCTGCAATTGCAATGCTCTCGTCAGGCGCTGCACTTGCTGAAAACATTAATATCAGCGGTTCTGTCGCTTCGGTTTGTGAGGTAAGTAATTTAGATACATCGACTTACTTTCCAAGTATTGCTAAAGATCAAACGACGACACTGGATTTTGAATTGCAATGCAATGACTCAGATGGTGCCACACTGACATTAACAACGTCTGAAGGGCACTTACAAAACGCTGATGACGAGGATGATGGTGTCGGTTATACCGCCGCGTTAACTGCAGCGCCATTTGCTTTTACGCTTATTGCTGATGATGGTGATAACGATGAAAGCGCTGAACAAAGTCAACCTGGTTCTGCTGCTTTGGCAGTAGGGGGTATTCCTGGCACGATTGTACTGACTATTACAGAAGACCCAATATATTCTGGAACGTACTCAGACACTTTAATGCTAACTGTTACAGCTAATTAAGTTATTTTAGGCAGCCTAGGCTGCCTTATCATCAAAGGAGAGATGATGCTTAGACTTATCTATTTATTCTCACTTCTTCTTTCATTTCACAGTGTCGCATTTCAAGTTCAGCCTATGGTTGCTGAATTAGCGCCAAGTGGCTCTAATGCACAACAAACAATTCGTGTAATGAACAATTCATCAGCTTCGCTCGCTATTGAATTAACAGCATTTGACTTAAAAATTACACCCTCGGGTGAGGAGCAGCTGACCACAAACGATGCAGATTTTTTCATACTGCCAATGACAACCATTATTGCACCTGGAAAGTCTCAATCAATTTTAATTCGCTATGTGGGCGATCCTATTTTAACAGCCTCTAAATCATACCGGATTGGCGTTGACCAAGTAATGATTGATACAGGTGAATCGAACCAATCGGGTGTTGGCATTGCGACTAGCTTTCGTACCTTATTTACTGTGGTACCCGAAGGGGCTACAGCAAAACTTGTAATTGAACAAAAGCAGCAACAGCAAGAAGGGCTTTGGAAAGTACGGTTAAAAAATGAAGGCAATAAATTACTGCGTTTATCTAAATCAACTTGGTTTATTGAACAGCATGATGACACTATGAGCTTAGCTGGCGATGAGTTAAGTCGTGCATTATCAGGCAAGCTTTTATTGCCACACTCTTCTCGTGAGGTCTTACTAAAAGTACCTAAGCAGTTTAAAGCCGAGCAAAGTCAGTTAAAGGTACAATTTTAATGCGTATCTTTGCAGTATTAATTTTATTTAATTCGCTGTTCTGCACTGCTGTGGAAGTAAGCCCAATGGTACTAAGCTTGGATCCAACCAAGCCACAGCAAGTAACCTACAGTACGATACATAATGTATTTAACCGTGAAGTCGCTTTTGATATAGAAATATTTGAGGTTGATTTTTCTGGCCCGGAGCCAATGTTTCGTTATCAAGAAAATAGCCCTGTTTGGGTGTTTCCTCCAACATTGTTATTGCACCGTGGTGAAAGTCAACGAATCCAAATGCGCTGGGTAAGTGAAGCCCCGAGCCTAGATAAAACCTATCAAATTAGTTTAGTTGAGCAACCACTTTTAAACTCTGCAAATGCGTCTGAGCCACAACTGACGATGTTGCTTAATGTGAATTTAATTGTTCATGTACATCAAGAGAGCTTTTTACCTGAACTTGTTGTCGAAAAGAGCTTATGTAGTAATTACAGCTGTGAAATAACGGTAGCAAATAATGGTAAGGGGGCTGCCCGCCTGAGCGAATATGATCTTGCTATACATTTGTCTCATCAACAAATCGCTTCATTTAAAAAACAACAACTAAAAGCATCGGGTTATGACGTGTTCTTTGCGCCACAAAGCAAACAGCAAGTGCTTATTCCGTTGAAGGATAGTGTTAATGCAGAAGTTATCTCGCCAGACGTTGCGCTATCTCAGTAGTCTGCTTTTTTGCTTTGTGTGTATGTCTTTGTTTAATGCAGGTTTAGCCTATGCAAAAATAAATACCACATTAAAAGAGCTTGAACTCACTGTTAGCTGCTACTTAAACAAGCAACCTCAAGCAAACATTTCATTACTAGTAACTCCGGATGATTCATTGCTATTAAAGCATTCAGAATTGATGGAGTTTTTAAGACCAATAGCAAATACCCAAACGCTTGAACACATAGAAATGCTTGTTGATGAAAGAGGCTTAGTAAATATAGAAGAGCTTCAAACATTGGGCATTGGTACTGTGTTCGAACTGCTTGATTTTAGCTTAAAGATAACCTTGCCAATGAGCATGATCAAAGAGAAAAGTATTACCGCAGTGTCAAAGCGAAACCAACAACAAGCAATAAAAAGCGCAAACTACAGTGGCTACATTAATGTGTATTCGAGCTATGTGTATCAATCAAATCAAGCACAAGATTATGAACAAAAGCAGCTAACAGTAAGGCCTGAAGCGGTTTTAAATCTAAAAAATTGGGTGATTGAAAACGAAGCCCAGTTTGTAAATACACCAAGTAACCATGACTTTAAGCGTTTAGGCACGAGAGTAATCCATGATTTACCCATTCATGGCATGCGTTTTTCATTGGGCGATAATTACAGTGCGGGTAGTTATTTTCAATCAACAACTCGCATCCTTGGGCTGTCGCTTGCCCATGATTTTACTCTTGTTTCTGACAGAACAATTCGACCAAGTGCATCGCAGCGCTTTACGCTAGATAGCCCATCTTCTGTTGAAGTATATATTGATGATCGCTTATTTAGACGCCTGAACTTGCCTGCAGGTATTTATTCACTGGACGATATTCCGTTAATAGAGGGCAATAATCATATTGTTTTAAAGATCACGGATAATGCGGGTGTTACAAAAGAGGTCAACTTTACACTTACCACAGGCCTCGATTTGTTCTCTGAAGGGCAGCTTGAATACGAACTTCACTTTGGTTACCCAGCACAATTAGCAGATAAATTAGCCTACAATTATGATCAGCCTTTATTTTCAGGCTTTATTGACTACGGTATCTCAACAAGTTGGACTGCTGGTTTTTCAGCCCAAGGGAATGAAGAAACACAGCAACTCGGCTTTAAGCAAATATTTGCGACCCCAATAGGGCAGTTATCATTTGAAAATGCAATTAATCTTGATGCAACGAATGGCTATGCATATCGATTTGCCTATAGCTCATTTAGACAACCATCTCAGACTGGAACCGATTTCAGCATTGGCTACGAATACAGTAACCCTGACTTTTATCAGATAGCTTTTAATGATGAATTGAGCTCGCTTGCTAATTCTAGACAGCACTTTATACAAGCAAATCTCAACTTTATGAGTGACTCATCAGTGCAAACGTCGCTTTTTGCAAATGTTTCTAGACGTCATGAGCAAACGGGGGTTGAAAAATCAACGGGGGTGACTGTTTCAGGCAATATAAACACTCACCAGTGGTATTATTCACTTGGTGGGCAGTGGCAAGAAACAGAGCATCAACAACAGTGGAGTTTTAATTTCTCGCTGAGTTATCAGTTTTCGCACAGGCAAAGATTAAAGTTATCGCACCAATCTAAATACGATAAATCCAGATTGGAGTTTGCTCAAAATGAAGATCAGCGCTTTGTTGGTGCACTAAATTTACGTACAGGGTTAGAAAAAAATAACAATAACGAAGCCGTGTTTGATCTCAACAGCCAATACAATACAAATCGATTATCGATGAGTTTTGACCACGGCACTTACTACCAGCATTTAAATGGCAATGTGCTGCATCATCAAAGTCGTGTTAGTGCTGCTGCAAGTATTGCCTTTGCTGGTTCTCAGTGGGGTGTAGGAAAGCCTATCCAAAATAGCTTTGCCTTGGTCAGCGCGCACCCAAGTTTAGCTGAGAAAACAATTAACCTAGGATCACAAGGGGCGGATTATTTAGCCACTAATTCAGACCTACCAACCCTCTTACTCGCTAATATAAATGCCTATGACAGAACCACTGTTGCGGTTGATGTTGAAGACTTAGCACCTGGATATGACTTAGGAGCTGGTAGCATCATTTTTTATCCTTCTTATAAAAGTGGCCATGATGTTGTAATTGGTTCACAGAACAATATTTCCATGCTGGGAACGTTAAAAAATAGCGAAAACGAACCGTTAGCACTTCAAGTTGGTGAGGCGCGTTGCATTGAGGAGCAAGCAGCAGAGCCTTACTTATTTTTTACAAGTAAAACAGGGCGCTTTGCACTGACTGGTCTAAAACCATGCCAATATCAAATTGTGCTAAAAAATGTCATCCATGAGCCCTTAATTATTGATATAGATACACAGCAACAGCTGCATAATAAAGGAGTGATTTATGTACATTAAGCGGTTTCTATTTTCAGCACTTTTAATTAATGCGCTCTTTTATACATCGGCGTGTTTTGGCCAGTGTTCTGCAAAGATACAAAGAATTGAGCATCTATTCGATAACTTACAGGATTACCGAACACTACAAAATCAAGATGCTGAAAAGCAGATTAAAGTAATCATAGAGGGCGACACAAGTTGTTCATACTATTTGCAAGTCTCGAGTGAAAATAACCAACAATTGCGTGGTCAGTATCAACACATCCCTTATTTCATTGGAAATTCAAGTTCGATTTTTAATAACTCATCTGTCAATAACCTTGCTATTTCTGACAATACAACAGATTTACGGTTTGTGATTGCAAAAGGTAGCATCGCACGTGCAGGTCAGTATCAAGATACCGTCAAACTCGTACTTAAAAGTCAATTTCATGAAGTGGTTGATGAGTTAGATTATGATTTAGATGTATCAATCCCTACTCATGTCGCACTGTCTTTTTTAGGATATAACAGTGCTAACACAAGTATTGATTTAGGGGAGCTTATACCTCAAAAAGAATATAGTTTGCTGCCTAGTTTACAGGTTGTTGCAAATACAGATATCACAATGACTATTTGGTCAGAGCATAATGGTAAACTGATTCATGAGCTTTACCAAAGCAGCTATGCAATTAACTATTCACTGGCGCTTACTGGGGACTATGTCGAGCTAAATCACGCAATGAAAAGAAGGTTCTTGTTTACCAAGCAGACAGATTTTTTAATTCCTTTAAAAATAAAGTTAACTGCATTTAGTAACCAAGCTGCAGGTCAGTATCAAGATACCATTCGCTTCCAAGTTAGCCCGCAAGCTTATTGATTTTATTTATGTTCCTTTCGCACCACTGTAAGGCTTTTTGTTTGTTTTTGACATTGATTTTTTGGTAAATCTTATGCAAATGAACTCGCACAGTTGCTTCGCTAATAAATAAAGTATCAGCGATTTGAGGGCAGGTCGCACCAGAAGAAAGCAAGAGCAGCACTTTAGATTCTTTAAACGTTAAGTTGTTTGATTGAATTTGATTTTTTTGCTCAGTTTCGAGCATTTCTCTCATCCATTTATCGCTCACCGTTCTTGGAAACCACAAAGATCCCTTTTTAATTTCTTGCAGCCCTTGTTCAAAAATATCTGTTTTGGTGTTTTTAAAAAATAACCCTTTTAGTTTTGGCCAGTCTTTTAATGGCAGCACATCCGCTCTATGAGGCATATTAAAAATAACGAGATGATGATAACCATGGGTTTTCATAAACTCACTTATTAATTCACGATTTGTCAGTGTGTCTAAAGAGTCGTAATTGAGCAACAATGTTCTCTCATCGTTCGCAATACAGTAAGGAAGAATCGAAGCTGATGACACAGAATCAGCTGCGTTTTTATTAAAAAGAAAATCCATATTCACGCCAAAAACTATCTGTAAATGATAATACCAATCCGCAATAGCAGTTAATTAAGCGAATTAGTAGAGCAAGTAATTGTGTTGCTGATTATTACGTTTAAAAAATGAAATTCCAACAGAGGAAAACGCTGCGCAAATTAATGTTTAGTTAGCTTTTGCTAACTTGGCAGCACCGTATTAAACATTACCTGAGTTGGGTACTCTTTGGGAACTGAGAAATTTCTGAAATTGGCTTGTACCGCTATGAAAAATAACATAAAACACGTTCATTCTTTGTTCATTAAAATTATGTTAATTGGCAAGCTAATTGCGATAATGTAGAACTAAACATTTATTTTTATTTACTATTTCGCAAAGAGTTTAGTGACTTATAATTCGAATAGAGAATGATAATGTGGTTTATTTATACAGTTTTTAATAAAAATCAAAAAAATTATACATATTTTCACAAAACTGACATATAATGCCCCTCCAGAGGAAAGATGCTTATACCTAAGCGTCTTTTTTTATGCCTGAAATTTACGGGTAAAAATACACACACACGGTATCCTTTGGAGTTTTAATTGAAATTACGTCATCTCTCACAGTTAACTGTAGCTATTGTTGCTGCATTATCTACTTCAGCCTTTGCTGAGCAAGAAAAAACCTCTGCTAAACAAGATGCTTTCGAAAAAATCGAAGTAACAGCGCGTAAGCGTACAGAAAGCATTTTTGAGTCGCCAACAGCGGTGACATCAATCGGTGAAAACTTGATTGATAAAGCAAACATGAGCAACCTAGAAGACATCGGTAAATACGTACCTAACCTAAACATCACCCGTTATGGTGTAGGTAATGCGGCTCATGCATCAGTGTTTATTCGTGGTATTGGTTTACAAGACCATGTGATCACAACTGATCCGGGTGTAGGTGTTTACTTAGACGGTGTATACCTTGGTCGTCAAATGGGCTCAAACTTATCATTACCAAATGTTGAGCGTGTAGAGGTGTTACGTGGTCCACAAGGTACCTTGTATGGTCGTAACACGTTAGGTGGTGCAGTAAATATTATTACTAAGCAACCTGGTGACGAAGGCATTGTAACGACAACGGCAAAAGTAGGTAGCCGTGGTCGTTTAGCTGGTGACGTTTACTTTAATAACAGCCTTACCGACACTGTAAGCATGTCTGCAAGCGTGTCTTATAAGCAACGCGATGGTGTAGGTGAAGCGATTAACCTTGCTAATCCAGAAAAAGAAATTGGTGAAGAGCAAGAGTTAAGCGGTCGTATGGCGCTTAAATGGCAAGCAAGTAGCGATTTATCTTTTGTGTTTTCAATTGATGGTGTTGATAACGAATCAGGCCAATCACCCTACACAATTGAACTAACAACGCCACTTGACCCAAATGACCCATTCAATGGTGATTTCCCATTACTTACAGAAGACATGTTACCAAGCGATCCTGATGATTTAGCATCAACAGTAGAGGGTATTGAATCGACGGCTTACTCAGGCTGGGGCACGTCTTTAACCGCTGATTGGGATATTAATAACACCTATACAGCTAAGTTCATCACAAGCTACCGTAGCTCAGAATACGAAGGGGGTCTTGATGATGACGCTGTTGCCCTTAACTTATCTGAATTCCCAGAAGAAGGTGGTGCAGATCAATATTCATTCGAAATCCAGTTAAATGGTAGCTTCGATAACATGGACTTTGTGTCTGGCTTATACTTCTTTAATGAAGATGGCTTCACAAGTTCAGGTCCGTTTGTATTTAGCCCATTCAACACACCAGATGGCCTTTTGAATGACGGTACTACTGCGTCATTTGGTGATTACGGTTACTTTGATATCAACCAAGAGACTAACTCATACGCAGCTTATATCAATGCAAGCTATGACCTAAGCGACGATTTAACAGTGGGCGGTGGTCTGCGTTATTCGAAAGATAAAAAAGAAGCCGATGCCTTATTCCCAACGTTTGCAACACGCAAATACGTAAGTGCTGATTTTGATGCAGTAACATGGGATTTAAATGCGTCGTACCAGCTAAGCAATAACATGAACGTGTATGGCCAAATCCAAAAAGGTTATCAAACAGGTGGTTTCCCACCGCGTCCATTTGGTGGTCCTGATCAATTTGTTTCTTTCGATGAAACAAAAGCTATTAACTATGAGCTAGGCCTTAAAGGTCAGGTACATGAAGATGTATCTATGATGCTTGCGGTGTTTGTTACTGACTACACAGACCTTGCATTACCATTCTCAGATCCAACTGCAGGTGGTGGTTTCGTTACTATCGTAGAAAATGCGGGTGAGTCTAAAGCACAAGGTATCGAGCTTGAGACAACGATTGCGTTTACAGATGACTTTACGCTACGTAGCGCAATTGGTTATTTAGATTCAGAAATCACAGAAGTAGATGACGGTGTATTAGGTATTGGTAAAGGTGATTCGCCAGCACTTACACCACGTTGGACGGTGATGGTCGCACCTTCTTATTTCATTGATTTAAGTAACGGTGGCACAGTGGCAGTAAACGCTAACTACTCATACCGCAGCGATATGCAAGGTCAATCAGTTTACAACCAAAGTGAACACATTGACTCTCGTGAATTAGTGGGTTTCAACATCTCTTATTTAAACCCGAACGGTGACTTTGAAGTGACTCTTTACGGTGAGAACGTGTTAAACGAAGTATACGATGTTGGTCGTTTACAACAATCTGGTTTTGTTGGCGTAATGCGCAGTAATGACCGCAGTGAATTTGGCTTAAAATTCAAAAAAGAATTTGAGCTTTAATTACTAACAAAAAAGGGCAAGTAAATACTTGCCCTTTCTTTTTAATTATTTTTCTCTTGCTCGCGTTTTTCGCGCGCTTCTCTTAATTCTTCAGCCAGTTCTTTTGCTTTTTGCTTGGTTTTTTCAGACAGCTCACCAGCCGCTTCTTTACTCTCAATCCATGCATCTAAGGCAATTTCTTTACCGTCGTCATACATGCTCAAGCCCATTTTCTTACTCTCTTCGAGTAACTCTTGCAGTGAGTCGTCGTTAAACTCATTGGTGGCGTCTTTTACGTCGCTCCAAGCATCATTTAGGGCTTGCTTTACTTCCTCTTTTGCTTCGCTGGCATCTTTCTTGGCTTGCTCTGCATCATCACAACCCGTTAAGGCAATACAGCCTAATAAAACTAAGCTTGCTAATTTGTTCATATTTTTCTCTAATGGTTAATCAACTATTAAGCAGTATAAGCAATAAAAAATGAATATAGCTAGAACAGCACGATTAAGTTTTCGGTTAATGGATGAAAATGATGCCGAGCTACTTTATGAGCTCGATAACGACCCTGAGGTAATGAAACATCTTACTCGCGGCAAAGTATCCACTATGCAGACCATTAAAGAGGTGTTTATTCCACGCTTGAATGCGTATCGAAATGAGCAAAAAGGCTGGGGGCTTTGGCAAGTAAATATCATAGAGAGCAATACTTTTATAGGCTGGGTATTAGTCAGGCCTATGGGCTTTTTTGAACAGCCTGATTTTAGTGATTTAGAAATTGGCTGGCGCTTTAAACAAATGAGTTGGGGTAGAGGTTATGCGTCAGAGGCCGCACTTGCCATTGCCAAAGCAGTTAGCGAGCCAGAGGAAGTAAAGTCGCTCAGTGCCACAGCACTTAAAGATAACCTAGGCTCAATAAAGGTGATGGAAAAGCTGGGGCTTAAGTTTGTAAAAAACTACAACCATAAAGATGAGCATGGTGAATTACCTGCAGTACTTTATTCATGCCCTAAAGAGCAGCTTAGCTAAGTTAATCGTAACTAATTGACCTTAAGAGTTACACATGTCTAAATGGTTAAAATAACATCAAGAAAAAGGAAGTACCATGGCAAATTTAGTCAAATACGCGGCACATCTGTTGATCGTAACCGCGATATTCTTTCATCCGGCAAGCTTTGCAAAACAAGCGGCCGTCGCTATGCCAGATAGTTACAGCAGTGATACGGCACGGGCTATTTTAGAGCAAGGCGGTAACGCCGTTGATGCGGCAATTGCAGCACAGTTTGTATTAGCGGTTACTTTACCAGAAGCCGGAAACATCGGTGGTGGTGGCTTTATGCTGATCCAAAAAGATGGCAAAGGTGATTTTATAGATTACCGCGAAACGGCGCCAACAGCAGCTCATCGCGATATGTACCTTGATAATAAAGGCGATGTTATTGATAACATGTCAGTGTACGGTATTCACGCAAGTGGTGTACCGGGCAGTGTTGCAGGTATGTGGCTTGCACATCAAAAGCACGGCAGTTTAGAGTGGAAAACTCTGCTAGAGCCTGCGGTTAAATTAGCCGAACAGGGCTTTATTGTGCATCCTAAGCTAGCTGCGAGTATCGAGCGTTACATTGCGCGAATGGCCAAAAAGTCGGTAAACATTAACTTTGCCGATTACTTTGCTGATGCCAAAGCAAATAAGGTATTTAAACAGCCGGAACTTGCCGCCACACTGAAACGTATTCGCGATCAAGGTAAAGCAGGTTTCTACGAAGGTGAGACAGCGAAGATCATTGCGACGTTCATGAAGCAACATGGCGGCATTATTACTGAGCAAGACTTAAAAGCTTATCAAGCTAAATCGCGTACACCGATTAAAGGTAATTGGCGCGGTTACGAAGTGCTCACATCACCACCGCCAAGTTCAGGTGGTATTGCTATTTTGCAGTGGCTAAAAATGTACGACTTGGCAAAGCCAAAAGGAAAGCTTGAGCACAACTCAACCACCTATGTTCATATTTTGGCTGAAGTAGGTAAACGCGTATTTGCCGACAGAGCTGAATATTTAGGTGACCCAGACTTTTATGAGGTGCCAAAAACTGCTCTACTTGCAGATGATTATCTTAGCAATCGTGCAAGTACAATTCGCCCAGATGCCATTTCGACAACTGAGAACATCAAACCAGGTTTACACGAAAGTGAGCAAACAACGCATTTTTCTATTCTAGATAAGTGGGGTAATGCCGTTGCAAATACCACGACCATCAACTTAAGTTTTGGTAGCGGCGTGGTTGTATCTGGCGCAGGGTTCATTTTGAATGATGAAATGGATGACTTTAGTGCCAAGCCCGGTGTGATGAATGTATTTGGTGCTATTGGTGGTAAAGCTAATGAAATCCAACCCCATAAACGCATGTTGAGCTCAATGACACCGACCATTCTACTTCAGGATAACAAAGTTAAAATGGTAACTGGCTCTCCGGGTGGTACCACGATTATTAGCTCTGTGTATGAGTCAATTTTAAATGCGGTTGAATTTGATATGACAGCAGAGCAAGTGGTAGACAGCCCACGCTTTCATCACCAGTTATGGCCTAAAAATGTGATTAGATACCACACTGGTCTTGAACCAAAGGTTGTTAAAGCGCTTGAGAAAATGGGTTATACACTCGATGAACGCCATTTTGGTGATATGCATGTGATCATCAATAAAGACGGTAAATTAGATGCGGCATCTGAAGCATCTGGCCGTGGTAAGGCGATGGTATTTTAATTAAATCTTAAATCAGACACAAAAAAAGCACCCTCGGGTGCTTTTTTTGATGAGCTGTTTAACCAATCGCTGGAATAAGCCCCGCCATTTGTAAACCTTGAGCACTAATAATAAGCACACCAAACAGGGCGGCCAGTGCTAAGCCAATATTACCGCCTTTAACTTGATAACCCGCATCAGGTTTGCTGCTTCGTTGCTTATAGACCATAGCAACCGGTAAAAACACCGCTAAAATAACCAGCGCAATGGCGGCGTAGCCAAGTGCCATAATAAACCCTTTTGGATAGAATAGCGCAAAG
Organism: Pseudoalteromonas sp. T1lg122; assembly: GCF_002964825.1. Classification (NCBI taxonomy): domain Bacteria; kingdom Pseudomonadati; phylum Pseudomonadota; class Gammaproteobacteria; order Alteromonadales; family Pseudoalteromonadaceae; genus Pseudoalteromonas; species Pseudoalteromonas sp. T1lg122. The sequence continues at coordinate 83,489 of NZ_PQCG01000032.1, read as the reverse complement.
CCTAGCGGTGGAATAAAGGTGATCAAGGCTGTTTTGATGCGATCTTTACTACCATCACCTTTTTTAAATGCATCAGCAAAAAAGTCGAACAAACCTAAACTCACCCCCAAGAAAGACGTGGCTAATGCTAAATCAGCAAAGATGTTCACAGCCGTGGCAACGTGTGGGCTGTGAGCAATGCTAGCAACACTGCTTACAAAACCGGGTAACCCTTGGCTTTGTAGTAAGTCACTTTGACTCATCATACCTTGGCTAAGTAATTGCCAAAAAATGTAAATGACTAAAGGCAATGCGGCACCTGCCACCATTACTTTACGAAGTGTTTTGATATCTAAACCCACGTATTTCACAATCGATGGAATAGAGCCATGAAAGCCAAACGAGGTAAACACCACCGGGATTGCAGATAAAATCAGACCTTGTTCAATAGGCATTTCAAGTAAGTGTTGGCCATGAACATAAGGTGTCAGCATATAAAATAAGCTGGCTAGTACGCATACTTTAATAGTGAACAGTACGCGGTTAAGCTTATCGACTTTGCTGGTACCGAGTGTCACCACAGTACCAATCACAATAGCCAGAATAACTGAGCCAACTTGCGGCGCTAAAGAAAGCGATAAACCATTGTTGAGCTTTTCTTGTAATTGCGCACCACCACCTGCGATATACGCAGCGCATAATGCGTAAAACAAAAACATCACTGAAAAGTTAGCGACCCATTGCCCACGTTTACCTAACCATGACTTAGCTAACGTATTGAGGGTTGCATCTCTGTCGGCATATTGATGTAGCTCTAGCATCAGTAATGCTGTGTAGGTCATTAAAACCCATGTAAGTAAGATAAGTGATAACGCTGTTGTGAAACCAAGCCCAGCGGAGGCGATAGGCAATGCCAGCATCCCTGCACCTATGGTGGTGCCAGCAACAATTAACATGCTACCTATTGTTTTATTTTTAAGCACTTTTTGCCCCTTAAACTTCGTGAGAGGCAAGCAAGATATAACTTGTTTAACAAAACTTAAATAGTTTTGTTATAAATCAAAGAAATTAAATGTAACCTATGATTTACATGTGCAAACAGGCTGTTGAAATCAGCAAAAAACTTTTTGCCAAATAGCATGAGTATTCGTGTTGACAAAATCATCATTTAGGCGGATTCTTAAGCTTCTTCAACTTACTTTATTAAATACCATGATGCAGCTAAACCAACGACCAACAAACAATTGTATGCGCCTGACCTCATCAGTCGTATGGTCTGTTATTTGCTGCGGTTAATTAAGTAAGTTTTACTAACCGCGTTCTAAGCGGTTGGTTATTTCCCTTTTAAATTTTCTTCCGCTTTTTTCGCCTTTTTAAAGGAATAAGCTAGTGCCTGTTAAAGCCTCATATTTTTTAATGGTGGTGATTTGGTCAACAACACCTTTGGGTATTGTTTGGAGTAGTGAAACGGTAGCACCAACCCTAGCTGTGTTTTTACGCATGCTGGTGGGGCTGGTGTTGGCTTCGTTTGTTGTTGCTGTTGCCAATATCCGAGTGCCCTGGCATCGCCGTGCTTTATTCCTTTATGGCTATTCAAGCATAGGTATTTTTGGCGGCATGTTATTAAGCTACATGGCCGCTAAAACAGTGCCTTCTGGGTTAATATCATTGATGTTTGGTCTTGCGCCAATTTTGTCGGGCTTACTTGCGCAAAAGATCTTGAATGAACCTAAGTTTAGCGCCATTAAGCTTGGCGCACTTGGCTGTGCCTTAATTGGTTTATTTTTAGTAAGCCAGCGCCATATTCAGGGGGGAGTAGAGCAGCTTAGTGGCCTGCTATATGTATTTATGGCAGTGTGCTTTTTTAGTTTGAGCGGTGTGATGATCAAACGGGTAAGAATTGCTATTCATCCAATGGCCACCACATTTGGCGCGTTGGTTTTTGTAACCCCGCTGTTTTTTATTACTTGGTTGCTGGTAGATGGCCAACTTAATAGCCAGATGTGGAGTGCAAAATCACTGTACTCAATTGTTTACTTAGGCGTGTTTGGCTCATTAATTGGTGCGCTGGCATATTTTCATGTATTGCAGAAATTGAACGCGAGCACGGTCGCATTAACAACCTTGATCACACCAAGTTTTGCAATTGCTTTAGGTGGTTTGCTTAATGATGAGCCCATTGACCAAGCTCTGATTGTTGGCGCGACCATCATTATGATTAGCCTCGCGTTTTTTCAGTTTGGTGATAAGTGGCTAAAGCGCTTTAAGCGTGTGAAGTCGGTAGAAATGAGTTAAAGCTAGTAGCCGCTTCGGCGGCTACATTTTTGCAATTTGAATGACTAAACGACGGTTTTTGTTTCTGTCTAAAATGTTGTCATTGCTGGCAACATGGCGCTTTTCACCGTAACCATCGGTATCTACTTTGCTTTCATCAACCCCTAAGCTAACAATGTAATCTTTAATCGCTTTAGCACGTTTTTTTGATAATTCGAGGTTGTTCCAGCGACCACCGTAACTGTCGGTGTAAGAAGATATTGAAATAGATTCGATGTTGGTGTCGTACTTTAAGTATTCGCCAATTTTATCTAAGCGTTTTTGTGATGATTTAGTCAGTTTGCTGGTATTAGGCTCATAGTTCATCACTGTGAACGAAATATCTTCAAAGCTGTAAGGCAGCATTGCATCTCGGCACTGTAAAAACGCCCAATAGGCTTGCTTAAAGTTGACACTCGATAAACCAACGGCAATTTTATCGGCACTGTTTTGCCAGTCTTGGTAATAAAATGTCGGTTGGTAACCTTTTTCAAGTTCGGTGAGCATTTCCCAAGCGGTTTTGTTGCCAAGCTCGCCGTCAAACTTACGTAATAGCTTCATATTCGCTAAGTCGCGAGCGGGCATACCAGCACGCCAACTAGGTGGTACGGCTTTTAGACCAGCAATACTGTAGTTGTCTGGGCGTACAACCATATCAAGGTTAAAGTTTACGTCTTTATTTTTACTGGCAGTGGTACTGAAAATTGCTTCACCATAGTAAGGAACTTCATGATTTAATTGGCATTCTAAGCGAGATGTTTTAACCATTTGCCAGTTCGACATATCAGCATTAGCGGTATACTCACGCATGGCAGCATGCGCATTTATACTTGCAACTGAGGTTAATAGGCCTAGGCTTAAAGGAAGTAATGAAAGCTTCATCACGGTAATTCTCCAACAAATCATCAATGCCAAATAATTGGCAATTTTTGTGTTTAATTGCATTAGCACACTAAACACAGGGCTAGCTGATTAATATAAAGCAAGTAATGTGCCTAAAAACTCAGTAAGAATCTGCGATTTCACACTATTTACTCTAGCAGAGTAGCCGTGGTTTTTGACATAATAGCCAGCTTACACTGGCAAACCAAGAAGACTATGGAAAATACTGAACAAACTCTTTTCGCAAAACGCTTTCGTGGCTTTTTTCCTGTTGTGATTGATGTTGAAACCGCAGGTTTTAATAAAGAGACCGATGCGTTATTAGAAATTGCTGCATCTGTCCTTAAAATGGATGACGACGGCGTGTTAAGTATTGATCATACAGTGCATTTTCATGTTGAGCCATTTGAAGGCGCGAATATCGAACAAGCGGCCATTGAGTTTAATGGTATTGATCCTTTTTCTGCGCTGCGTGGTGCAGTGCCTGAGGAAGAAGCGATTAAAGAAATCTGTAAAGTCGTGCGCAAGGCACAAAAAGCAGCAGGTTGTCAGCGTGCAGTGGTTGTAGCACATAACGCCGCGTTTGATCACGGCTTTTTAAATGCCGCCATTGAGCGTTGTAAAATTAAACGCACGCCATTTCATCCATTTGTTAGCTTTGATACCACATCACTAGCGGGTCTTGCACTAGGACAAACAGTGCTAGCGAAAGCATGTAGAACAGCCGGTATTGAGTTTGACAATAAGCAGGCTCACTCAGCATTATATGATACCGAGCGTACTGCAGAATTGTTCTGTTTAATCGTTAATCGCTGGCAACAACTTGGCGGTTGGCCATTGCCTGAAACTGAAGCAAGTGAAGAAGAGCAAGACTCAGCCACTAAAACGACTGAGTGATCTTACCTTCAAAAAAACGCACCATGTTAGGAGGGTAAATACGTGAAAACTGTTTACTCTCTTGCGCTATCTTAAGCTCCACCCCTGGATGCATTAATTCATTCACTTTTAAGCGGCTTGTTGCTAATAAGCGCGCAATCTTAATTTTCACTAAGTGTTTCTTTTTCTTCGTGCTGGCTGTTTTAATTTTGATCTGCTGCTCACTGGCAGTGATCTTTTTAATATAATGCGCACGTTGAGCTGGGTCGGGTATTTTATTAGCCTTTTTGCGTGCTTGCTGTAAGGCAGCTGCTTTTGTCGCTAATAACTTTTCAAAGTCATTAATTTGTTGCTGCTTTTGGCGTAAATCATGCCAGTACTGAGCAATGAAAACCCGTGTTTTAGTGCCTGATGGCGCACCAAGCTCGCCGGTTTCTATTCGCATCGCATCTAAAATATTGCCACCAATAATTTTGCCTCGCGGATTATTGGCTTTGCCGACTCGAATAAGGCGGCGAGCGCTTAAATCACAATGTAAAGCTTGGCGTTCAATGAATAAATCTTGCTCTGTTTTTATATGGCAGTACTGAGCATAACCCACTGAGATAGTGCGCGAAGCCGTGATGTTACAGGTAAAGTTTTCGACGTTTTCACGTTTTCTGCCAACAGCCCCAAGCATGACGGTGACTTCACTTTTACTTTCAATTGTGGCTGATTCAACAAAGCCTAATACAGTGATATCACCCGTGGCTTTGACGCGCATACCATCTTTTACATCACCACTAATAATAACACTGCCATCAAATTCGACATGGCCCGTACTTACATCAACATGATGAAAGCACAATACGTCGTCTACGCGCATACCGCGGGGTAGGGCAACAGGCACGCCCTTCGCATCGGCAATCAACATATCACTATTGTTTGGATCGATGCGCGTTCCTTCGAATGGCTCAAGGGGTAAGTCTTTACCAGGTTTTGCAGGCATCACATCCCCAAACACTGTAAAGCCATCTTCACCGGGGGTTGCAGGGACTCGTTGCATTAATGGCGTGCCAGGTTTAACGGTAATAATGGCACCTAAATTACGCATGTCGACTTTACCGCCAGAGGTCGCTTGCGGGCTAAGAACGCGGTCTTGTGCTGTTGAGCATAAGCGCACGAATTTAGCATCGGTGCCTTCTTTAGGCATTCGGCCATGGGCAACAATCGCGGTGTAATGGGCGCCAGGTGGTTGCTTAAATTGTTGGCCTAAGAAGGTATCGAGAGCACGTAAACTAATGCCTTTAATCACGCCCGCCTCTGCAAGTACCTCTTGCGCCATATCCATGCTGACAATTTTACCGCCACGGGCTGTTGTTAGGCTTGCTTCAACCACCATGTTTTTAGCATCAACTTTCACTTCAAGGTGAGCGTCAACGGCTTTAGCAACCACTAACGATTGGTTTTGATATTGGCTGCTAGGTATAAACAACTTGCCTATATTGGCATCAATATATTCGTAATTTGCGTAAGGCGACTGCTCAAGTAATTCAATTAATTGAGAACTCGTAGTAGGAAAACCCGCATCTCGAGGATGCTCACACAAAGAGACATAGCCACTTTGTTCATCGAATGAAAACATCGACATCTGAAAAGCCCTGTAAAAAACTGCCTGTTGTTATAGTTATGTGTTGTTACAGGTTATTTTGAAGAAGGGTAACAACGTTTCCTATTTCAGCACAACTTTTGTACTATGTTAAGAATTTGTATGATTAAAATGTGAAAATATGTATAAAAACTGATTTTTCCTGCCTGAAAATTCAGCATTCAAAGGCACTTAGCAAAAATTTCCTGATTAATGCCTTGAGTCTGAATAGGCTACTCAGTTATACTGCATGAACACTCTGAATGAGATACCAAATTCAGGGGCTGATTAGGATTCGACGGAATTCAAGACGCCCGAGGTGCATGTCGAGGTGCGGTTGGCCTCGTAAAAAAGCCGCAATTTAAAGTAATCGCAAACGACGATAACTACGCTCTAGCGGCATAATAGCCCGCTAGCACTTCTCCGGTGTATGTCTGTGGACCCGGTTCTGAAGTGTCACCCTACACGGACTCGCTACGGAAACCCTGGCCGGGGTTGAAGGGCTAAAACTAAGCGGCCTCGCCTTTGCAGATCGTGTTCGTCCGAGCTGTATAAGGTTAACTAAAAGACGATACTAAGCATGTAGTACCAAAGGTCGAGGCTTTTCGGACGGGGGTTCAAATCCCCCCAGCTCCACCAAATATGAAAAAGGCTGCTCTCAGAGCGGCCTTTTTTATTGTCTAAAATATAGAAATAGTAGATAGCATTATTTATGATTTCTTATCGATGGCATCACAGGGCTGATACCATGTTAACCTTACAGATGCTAAGGCTGAAATAATTTTATTAACAAAACTTTGACCTCCGCCTATTGGGTTATAGATGCCGATTACTCTGGGTGTTATTCTAATATTCTCGTCATGGAGCAAAGCTTTTATCGAGCCGAGTGATAAAATCGAATTTTGAATAGTTGTTTGATTTAACTCGCTTGGTAAAGGTAAATTAGCAGAGACTAGCTCACCTGTAGCTCCCAGTGTTTGAACAACTAAAGTACCTGTTAAGTTTCCAGCTTTTGCTTCAGCTGCGATTGCAGGTAAACCAGACAAATTCACATTTCCATTTAAGACATTAATAGTCGCAGTGAGCCTTAACCCAACTCCTACATATACTGGCAAATTCACGAGTTCATAGTCCTGAATATCGTAGTTTGATAAATCAAAAGCTGATTTTAGCTCTTTGTTTTCTTTTGCCTTTGAAAATAAGCCATCATTCGGATTAACTATAACTTTATAATTAGAGATTACATTATCTGGAACGTGTTCAAATAATTTTATGGGTTGGCCTTTTTCGTAAGTTTGGCTAGTATTATCGGCTCCCCACCATTTTACATCTGGTATTTGGCCGGATATTTCTCTTTTAACTAAAAAGCTACCCTTTGTGGTGTCTGTATTTGCATAGTCAATAATAACTTGATAAGAGCGACCTTCATAACCAATTGTTGATGGGCCAAAGTTAAGTGTCCCATCAGATGTAAATTCAGCAACTGCTAAACGAACTGTTTGATCAGGAAATGAATCTTTTAAATTGCGCAAAACAATTTCTTTATTTTTAAATCTAAGTTCGTTATCTGCTGGGGAACAACTAGCCCCCTCTAGAGTCTGTACAGGTAAGGGATCAAATGGTATGTAACTATATGATGTTTGTTTCTCAGCTAATGTATCAGGAATTTTAGTATGTGAGGTACATCCAGCTAGAACTGAGATAGATAAAATAAATGTAATAAACTTCATGAGCATTCTCCTTTGCCTAATAAAAAAGTGCACGCTTTTATCTTAAATATAATGAATTTTATTTATATTATTTTAAATTTTACTTCGAATTTAAAATAATATATTAGGTCTTTTTTTAGGATGTGCAAATTTAAATTTTTACTAGATTTTTTCTGCTTGGTAATTTTTAAAGTGTTATTATTATCGATGTGAAATTAAATATAAAGTAACCTCTAAGCACAGATGCTTAGAGGTTTTTTCTAAACAACCAACTGAACGGCATCAATAATCGGTTTGTTTTCTATATCAATGGTGTCGATGATGTGTTTGTGTAGGCGCTTTTTGTGCTCTGCGAAAATCGCGCGTTTTTTATCGAACTGGCTGGCAAATTCGAGGGCGGTATTTAATAAGGCTTCGCTGTTTGGGCAGGCTTGTTCAATTACATGATCCGTGGCAAGTTCGCCTGCGGTAACGCGGCGGCCTGTTAGCATCATCTCGTTAAAACGATAGTCTGGAATAGCTTTTTTAATGAAGGCGAGCATGCCCGGTAAAAACGGGATTGATAAATCCACTTCGGGGAAGCAGAAGAAACCACGGTCGCTTTGCATAAACCTAAAATCGCAAGCGCACGATAAAATGGCGCCATTACCAAAAGCGTGGCCATTTATCGCTGCGATTACTGGCATAGGGAACAGTAATAAGCGTTTAAATACCGCATCCATTGAGTGCATAAAGCCACTTACTTCAGCAAATTCTTGTGCTTTTAATGCGGGCATAAGCCAATCGGTATCTATGCCCAAACTCCATGATTTCTCGCTGCTTGAAGTGATCACGAGTGCTTTGTGTTCAGGATTACGTTCGATTTCGTCAAGGCAAGTTAAAAAAGCCTCTGCAAAAGCAGGGTTATGGCGATTTTCAGCTGTTGTCATAGTTAAGATAGCAACAGATCCTTGTGTACTTAAATTCATCAGTGTCATGCTGTGCCTTCAATTTTATTGTGTTGTGGGCATAGTTATAACCCATAGGTTTAACAAAATAAACAACAAGTCTGACCAGTTGTGATTTTAGGGGCACTTCTCTTTTAGTTGATATGGTCTTTTAGTCGAAACTATTTTCCAATATATCGCTAATAGTGCTGAGTCATGTTAGCGTTAGCTCAAACACACTATTTAAAGCGTAACAATGGATTTGATCAGTTGGCAGTTTTTGGGTGGAGATTTATTAAGTCCGATCAGCACAATCATGCTCATTGTGGTTGCGGGCTTTACTTCAATGATTTCAGCAGCTTTTGGTGCGGGCGGCGGCTTAATGCTGCTAGTGATCATGGCATCCATGCTTCCTATGAGTGTGGTTATTCCTGTCCATGGGTTAGTGCAATTAGGCTCTAATGCAAACCGCTTTTTGTTCACGTTTAAACATATTGATGGTGCTATGTTTGTGTACTTTTCTTTAGGGGGAGTCTTAGGTGCGCTGGTTGCCTCAACGATTGTCACATCAATTCCCCTTGAATTAATGAAAATAGTGGTCGCTGCATTTGTGCTTTATTTACTGTGGGGTGTGACGCCAAAGCTCAGAGAGACTTCAAAGTTATGGCGCGTTCTCGCAGGGCTTTGGACCACGTTTATCTCGATGTTTGTTGGGGCAAGTGGGCCTTTGGTTGGCAGCTGCTTATATGTCAATAATTATAATAAGCTTAAATTTACCGCTACTTTTTCAAGCTGCATGACAGTACAACATACCTTAAAAGCGATTTTATATGGGACTGTGGGTTTTGCATTTTGGCAGTGGTTGCCGCTGGTTATGCTCATGATAATGAGCGGTGCTTTAGGTACTTGGCTTGGCCTTAAGTTATTGCACCGCATTTCGTCAGATAAATTTAAAAAGATTTTTCGTTTAGTGTTAACGGTGCTTTCCCTGCAACTTGCGTGGCAGGGAATTATGGCTTTTAGTATTTGAACAAACCCAGTTTAGCAACAATGCCACGTTCTAGTTCATTGAGCTGGCCTATGGTGTTATCGAGGTGCTGAGCTTCTTGCGATAGGCTCTTAGCGCCTTGGTTAATAAGCTGCATGGTATTTAAGATATCAGCGGTCACACTGGTTTGCTCTTCAGAACTTGCTGCTACACTTTCGTTCATTTGATTAATGGTATTGATTTGTTTAGCAATATCTTTAAACACCGCTTGGCTTTTTTGATTTGCTTGGCTCACTTTATCGCTGAGTGACTTACTTTGCTCCGTTGCGGTTACACAATCAGAAGTATTGTTGTGTAGCGATACAATAATCGACTCAATTTCAGACGTTGAATCATAGGTTTTACTAGCAAGCGCTCTTACTTCATCGGCCACCACAGCAAAGCCACGGCCTGATTCACCAGCACGAGCCGCTTCAATAGCAGCATTTAGAGCCAGTAAATTGGTTTGCTCGGCAATACTTTTTATAACATCGAGCACTTGGCTAATTTCATTACTGCTGGCGTTTAGTTGTTTAACTACGTTTGATGTATGGTCGAGTTGTGCAGCTAATTCGTCAACCATGTTGCCATTGGCATTCATATTTTGTTCGCCTTGTTGGCATAAGCGATGTACGTCGGTTGTTTGCTGTGCAGTTTGATTAGCCCCTTGTGCAATCTCTTTGGTTGCTTCACTTAACTGACTAAGCGCATTGGTTGCTGAATCAGTGCGATTATATTCAAGCTCGGCTTCGTTTTTAGAGCGCACAGATGCTTCGTTTACTGTGCTGGCTATCATTTCAAGCTCACTGGCTGTAATGCCTAGCTCTGTAATTATTTCTTGCACTTGCGCTATGAATCGATTGAAACCATCGACCAAATAGCCTATTTCATCATTAGATTGATAGCTAATACGTTTTGTAAGGTCGCCTTCACCTTTGACAATTTCATCAACAAGGCTATTTACGCTATCGATTGGTTTTATCACTAATAGCCGCACGATATAAATAATCACCGCCCCCAAGGTGATAAAAGAGACCAGCAAGGTAATAAACATGGTACGTGTCGACTCAGCAATGGTGCTATGCAGTGCTTTTTGTGAGTAACCAATTTTTATGTGACCAATTAAATTATCTAAATAGTGCAAATCAATAGTTTTGCTAACCGATGCGCTATTGCCTTGTTTAGTGATAGAAGCAAGTGGCTTATTGCGATGATCTGTCACTGAAATGCTATGTACATGTTTGTTTTGCGAAAAGGCTTTAATAATCTGATTGATTAACGGTTCATCATAAGAGAATACTGGCTCGGCTAAAATAACCTGCATTTGCTCATTGAGAGCCGTGATGTCGTCTTGCCATTTTTTTGTTTGACTCGACTTTGCGAGCAGATAGTTTGCACTGATCACGAAGATCACGCTCAGTAAAAGGCACAAAGACAGTGCCAAGGTCATTTTATATTTTAATGATTTCATTGTGCGCTCATTGAAATGGGTTAAACCACAAAGGGCTATTTTTATTAGGTGTGTTCGACGATAACGTTGGGTTATCTAGCTCAATAACGCGACGCGAGCTTAAGTTGGCTTTTGATAAAACCGTTTGTACTTGGCTGTCTGCCAAAAACATGGCGTTAAATGTACCATCAGCAATCATCTCGTTTAGCGCATCATTTAGCTGTTTATGAAGTGTGTGGTTGTTTTTGTTGACGAAAAAGTAAAGTGGTGCGGTGTACTTAATCACCAAATGCGGCTCTACAGTGAGGTTAAGCTCTGAGTGATTGGCAATTTCATCCCAAGGTTCATTCACCCCTCGCGGGAAGTAATCGAAGCGTTCGCCTTCAAGCATTGGGAACAAGTTAGGGTATTTTAATGTGGTAACAACGGGTAGTTGATTTGCTTTTAATATTTTCGTATCTGGCCAGGTTTTACCTTGCCCAGCGGTGAAACGTTTTAAATCTTGTAAGCTAGTTACCGAGCTAAACAGTTCGCGGTTTTGTGCTTTCACTATTGCTACTCGCATGCCAAGTAAGCCACGAAATAAGGGGATATAAACGGCTTGATAATCTTGCTCTAACTGAGTGGATGTCATGCTCCACATCACATCCAGCTGGTTGTTTTTTACATCGTTTAAGATACGTGCGTTAGAGATATCTTTATTGGTTTCGTAAGGGTGAACATACTCTAAGTCAGCCCGTTCAATGGCGCTGATCAATAATTTGTGGGGAAGGGAGGTATCGCCACTGTAACTTTGAACTTTTACCGGTGCGGCAAAACAAGCCGACGTAAAAGTAAAGCAAAAAAGAAAAGCAAAATGACGCATAAAGCACCTTTGTTATTATTATGTAAACAATAAACTAAAGTGCTTTACGCGCTTTCTCAATCTTATTTCTTATGCATACGTATTCATACCTAATCAATCGCTTAGTAGGTTGTCGATTGACTTATCACCATTAAACAATTCAAACACTTGCGGTTTTTTCGGTGTACGTTCAGCAAGGTATAGCAGGGTATCTGCTACATCTTCACGGTTGATCACCGCATCTCGGCGCGTTGCAGGGCGCGTGGTGGTAAATAGCCCCGTTGCTGCATCATTTAATAGCGTGCCAGGTCTGACAATGCTGTAATTTAATTCGCTATTGATTAAATGTTGGTCAGCCATATGTTTTGCAACTAAATATGGTTTTATAGTGCTTTCAATATTATCTGGGGCATCAGCACCAATAGAGCTGACCATAATAAAGTGCTTAACCTTGGCATCTACCGCATAATTAATCGCTTTGACTGCGGCCCATAAATCAATCAGTAAGGTTTTATCTGCACCCGTAGCGCCGCCAGAACCCGCGCTAAAAATCACTTGATCAACACCCTCGAAGGCACGACTAAAATCGTTTTCGAGGTCTTGCTCTACAATCGTTAAATTATTACTTTCAAGCGCACTCAGCTTGTTTTTGTTTCGAACTAAAGCTACTACATCATGACCGCTTGCCAGCATTTTTTCGGTGGTCATTTTACCTATTTGACCCGTTGCGCCAATGATTAAGGTCTTCATATCAAACTCCTTCTAATTGCTGTGTTACTAAAGACCTTGGGGTGTGAATTTATTTTTAAAGGGGAAACTAAAAACGAAATTGTAATCAAGAAAAATAACGGGGCTAATTAAAGCCCCATCCAATCCTTAAATTTTATTGCGAATTAGGTCGCGAACAATAAAACGGCCGGGGTGGATAGCTTGGCTCACGCGTTCGCTAAATGGTCTTGGTTCATCGTTTAAACAAGCAATTAAATGCTCAGCACATAGAGGGGCACTGCACAGGCCTCTTGCGCCAAAGCCAGTGAGAAGATGCAAGCCTTGCTGAGGTTTCAATAGCGCTTGGTACTGATATCGCTTACCTAATCTTAAATTAGCAAACGCACTTATATAATCACTTTGTTCAGCCCACTCACCAGCCATAGGTAGATGGTCGATGAAGGTACATCTTACAGCTGCTTTTGCCGCTGTTATTTCACCTAAGGTCGTTGCAAACTCGCTGTCTTTGTAAAAACTTAATAGTTGTTCGCGATTGGTATGGTTGTCTTGCTCTTTAACTTCACGGCTTTTTGAGTTTTTTTCAAAGGTTGCGCCCATACAATGATGGCCATGATATTCAGGAGTAAAATAGCCCTTATGGCAAAGCACTGTCTTTAGGAATTTTGACTGCTCGCTTGCTTGCACATGCGAGACTTGGCCGCGCACACCAACAACAGGCAGTGCGTGAGTTTGGCTAAACTGGTCACTGTGTTCACCTGCACAATTAATCACATCGCTAAATGGTCCGAATGTTTGTTCTTTTGTGTGTAATAACCAGCCATCAGCGGTTTTCTCGAGCTTTTCAATATGGCAATTAAAGTGACTGTCCATTTTATTACTGGTAGTTGCAGTTAACGAATTTGCTGCATTAAAGAGTGCTGTAACCAGGGCTGGTGGATTTACCCAGCCGCCTTTTGCAAAGAACACACCTGAATAACCCGTTTCCACGCCGGCAATTTCGTCGCCTTCTTCGGCGCTTACATTACGCAATAATTCAGCTGGCCAAAGTTCTTTATCGGCAAGGTTTTGATGTTTATCAGCTAGGCCTTGTTTAACCGCATGTTGTAATACACCACACCACTGGTGGGGGTAGTCAAAACCATCATCAAGTAATTGTTGGTAAAGACGCATCGCATATAAAAAACTATGAGCGAACATTTCACTGTGCGGTGAGTTCTTCGCTTGCAAATGCGGATAAACAGCCCCTTGTACATTGTGAGAAGCGCCCATGGCAAGCGCTTCATCTTGGCAAAAAAGCGTGGCTTTTAGGCCTCTTTTTGCCAGTGAATACAGTACACTGCTACTGGCAATACCACCGCCAATAACAGCCACATTACTCAATTCACTTTGCTGATGAGCAAAGTACGCTGGCCCTGATTGTTGCTCATTAGGCTCAGTTAGCTCGCCAATCAGCATTTCGCGTTTTTTACCATAGCCTTTAGCTTTACTCATGCTAAAGCCTGCTTCGATGAGTCCTCTTCTGACAAAGCCTGCGGCCGTAAAAGTGGCGAGTGTGGCATTTGCTCTAGAGATAGCCCGCATTTTGTTGAACAAACTCTGTTGCCACATATCTGGGTTTTTGCTTGGAGCAAAACCATCTAAATACCACGCATCGACAACTCCTTCACTTGGGTAACTCATGGCATCAATGCTGTCTTGTACGTCACCAAAATAAAGGTCGAGTACTAGTTTGCCGCCAGCAAATTCAAGGCGATGGCAGCCGGCCAAATTAATTGGGTATTGAGCAATTAGTTGCTCACTATATTCAGTTAAATTAGGCCAGGCTTTGAGTGCTTGAGCGAGGTCATCACGCTTAATAGGGAACTTTTCAAAAGAGATAAAGTGCAGGCGGGTAACACTTTTTTTACCACTATGGTCGTGTTGATTTTGAACTTCTTGCTCTGCATGCTGCCTATCAAGGTGAGCTGCAAAGTGTTGCCATGTATTTAAAAAGTTAAGCCCGGTACCAAAGCCTGTTTCAGCAATGGCAAAGTGGTTACGGTCATGATTTTGTAATCGTTGCGGGATATGGTTTTGTTGATAAAACACATAATGTGATTCGGCTAAGCCATCATCATTAGAGAAATAAACATCGTCAAACTGATCGGCGACAGGGGTACCAAGGTGATTAAAATGAATATGTGCGTTTTTGATCATGGTTTAACTAATTAACTACAAACTTTTTTTCATTATTTTACGTGTTTTCTTTGAAATAGTCTGGCGTTATTTATAAGCTAGACATTCAGAGTACATGTGTACGCTAGAAAGCTGACCACTTCGAGAGTAATTTCAGCGTAAAATAGAACACAATTTAGTATAGAGCTAAGGTAATTACCCATGAGAAGAGCCGTTATTACGGGCATCGGTGTTGTTTCAAGCATCGGTAACAACAAAGAAGAAGTATTAGAATCATTAAAACAAGGCCGTAGTGGTATCGCGTTCAACCAAGAGTTTGCTGACTACAACCTACGTAGTAACGTATCTGGCAAAATCGATATTGATGTTAAAGAGTTTGTTGATCGTAAAGCAATGCGCTTTATGGGCGATGCAGCGGCATACGCTTATATCTCTATGGCACAAGCGATTGAAGATGCAGGCCTTAGTGAAGATCAAGTTTCAAACGAGCGCACTGGTTTATTAGTGGGTTCAGGTGGTGGTTCATCTAAGTGGCAAGTTGAAGCCGCTGACATTTTACGTGAAAAAGGCGTAAAACGTGTTGGTCCTTACATGGTACCTCGTACTATGGCGAGCACGACTTCGGCGTGTCTTGCAACACCATTTAAAATCAAAGGTGTTAACTACTCGCTAAGTTCAGCTTGTGCAACATCTGCACACTGTATCGGCCACGCGGTTGAGCAAATTCAATTAGGCAAGCAAGACGTCATCTTTGCAGGTGGTGGTGAAGAGCTTCACTGGACACTCGCAATGGAATTCGATGCAATGGGTGCATTGTCTACTAAGTACAATGAAACACCAGAGAAAGCATCACGTACCTATGATGCAAACCGTGATGGTTTTGTTATCTCTGCTGGTGGCGGTATTGTTGTTGTTGAAGAACTTGAGCATGCACTTGCTCGTGGCGCGCACATCTATGCAGAAATCACTGGTTACGGTGCAACATCTGACGGCTACGACATGGTAGCTCCATCAGGTGAAGGCGCTGTACGTTGTATGAAGCAAGCAATGCAAGGTCTTGAAGGCGGTATTGATTACTTAAATACTCACGGTACTTCAACACCTGTTGGTGATGTGAAAGAGCTAGGTGCTATTCAAGAAGTATTTGGTGGTAACTCGCCAATGATCAGTGCAACCAAAGCGATGACAGGTCACGCTTTAGGTGCAGCAGGTGTTCACGAAGCAATCTTCTCGCTATTAATGCTTGAGCACAACTTTGTTGCTCCATCTATCAACATTGATGAACTAGATGAGCAAGCTGCAGGTCTAAATATCGTAACTGAGCGTAAAGACGTTGAACTAAATACAGTTATGTCTAACAGCTTCGGTTTCGGTGGCACTAACGCCACATTAGTAATGAGCAAATATAAAGGTTAAACCTCTCCAGTATTTGCTTAAAGCCGAGCAATAGCTCGGCTTTTTCATTTGTTATAAATTACCCCAAAATCGTCTTAGTTGTTACCTATCCGAATACTGATAAATTCGCTACAATAGCGCCACTTTCTGCCTCTCGGACACACAAATGAAAATTCTTGCAGATCAAAATATGCCATTGGTTGAGCAGTACTTTGCCGATTTTGGTGATGTTGAGCGATTTGATGGCCGTAATCTTCAACCCGAGCAGCTAGTTGGGGTCGATATTTTGTTAACCCGTTCAGTTACTAATGTAGATAAAGCCTTACTCACTCAAGCAGATAAATTAAAATTTGTGGGAACAGCAACCATAGGTGTTGATCACATTGATACCGAGTTACTTGCTGAGCGAAATATCGCATTTAGCAGCGCCCCAGGGTGTAATGCTGTGGCGGTAGCGGAATATGTAATTAGTAGCTTATATGCCTTGAGCCAAGAAAACGCCAGTTCATTACAAGGCAAAACCATCGGCATAGTGGGCGTTGGCTGTATAGGTAGCTGTTTACGTGATAAGTTAAGCTTGCTTGGCATGAATGTGCTGTTATGTGATCCACCTAAATATGAAGCCGGTGAGCTTGCAGAGCATATTGAGTTAGACACATTACTAGCTCAAGCTGATATTGTGACTTTTCACGTGCCATTAGTTAAGCAAGGGCCACATAAAACCTTGCACATGCTAGACGAAACACGCTTAAAAGCACTTAAGCCGGGTATGACGATTATCAATGCAAGCCGAGGTGATGTGATTGATAACCAAGCATTACTAGCATTGTTTGAGCAAGGCGCAAAATTAGATTGTGTGCTTGATGTTTGGGAAAACGAACCCAATATACTGACTCCTCTGCTTGAATATGTGCGTTATGCCAGTGTGCATATTGCAGGGCATACACTTGAAGGCAAAGCCCGCGGTACACAAATACTGTATCAGCAAGTGTGTGAGCTTGAAGGTATCGCAGCGCTTAAGTCTCTGGACGACTTTTTGCCTGAGCCAATTAGCCACTCTGTCACGCTAGGTGAAACCTTTAACCTTGACGATATAGGTCGCTTGGTGCACTTAATTTATGATGTGCGTCGCGACGATGGCATTCTACGAAGTAAATTAGCAAGCGAAGGCTTTGATAGTTTACGTAAGAATTACCCGCCACGACGTGAGTTTAGTACGTTGTCGGTGGCTGCAAACAGTGCATGTGAAGGCGCATTAGCTGCACTGGGATTTAGAATTAACGAATAAAGCCATTTGCTTTATTCATAAGAGGAAAACACATGTCGCAAAAATTTAATGTAGCCGTTTTAGGTGCCACAGGTTTAGTGGGTCGTCAAATTATTGAAACTTTAGAAGATCGTAAGTTTCCGGTAGACCAATTATTTTTACTCGCGAGCAGCCGTAGTGCCGGCGAAGAAATTCAATTTCGCGGTGAGAGCATTGAAGTAATCGATGTCGAAGAGTTTGATTTTAGCCAAGCTCATATTGGTTTATTTTCAGCAGGCGGCAGTGTCTCTGAAAAATACGCACCGATTGCGGCAGAAGCAGGCTGTGTCGTAATTGATAATACCTCACACTTTCGTAATGACTACGATGTGCCATTAATTATTCCTGAAGTGAATGCATCAAGCTTGGCGGATTTCAGAAATCGAAACATCATTGCAAACCCTAACTGCTCAACGATTCAAATGCTGGTGGCATTAAAACCAATTTATGATGCTTATGGCATTGACCGCATTAACGTATCAACTTATCAAGCTGTATCGGGTGCGGGTAAAGAAGCCGTTGATGAACTAGCCAAGCAAACAGCAAACTTAATGAATGCTCGCCCAATGGATAATGCCGTTTTCCCTAAACAAATTGCTTTTAACGTGATCCCACAAGTCGACAGCTTTGAAGATAACGGTTATACCCGCGAAGAAATGAAAATGGTTAACGAAACACAAAAAATCTTAGGTGATAACAGTGTTGTGGTTAACCCTACCTGTGTTCGTGTTCCGTGTTCTTTGGTCACAGTGAAGCGATTAATATTGAAACGCGTATGCCAGTAGATATCGAACATGTTAAACAGCTATTAAACGATGCACCTGGTGTAGAGTTTATCGAAGACTTAGCGGATTACCCAACGGCTGTGTCAGATGCAAGTGGTAACGATACTGTATACGTAGGTCGTTTACGTGCTGATATTTCGCATCCACATGGTTTGAATATGTGGGTTGTAAGTGATAATACGCGCAAAGGTGCAGCTACAAATAGTGTGCAGATTGCTGAAGAGCTAATCGCAAATTATTTATAAATCTGATGATTTAGGCTGAGCTAAATTTGACAGAAAGCGGCAATTTGCCGCTTTTTTTGTGAATTCACTGCCAAATTATTGCCGCATACGTTGTAAAAGCGTATAAACTTAACGATAACAATAAAAAAGTCTCTCAGCCGCTAATATTTAAGCTATTTACTATCAAGGTGTTGCAATAGATATTGCAAGGCAACTAAGTTATAGTTTGCAGCTGGAATAGAGCTTGCAAGAAAGCATAATTAAGAATCAATTCTGCAAGAATTACTTGATGTTTAAGCAACCAAGGTTGCTGCGTTAACATTTAAAACATAAAGGATCAGCATGCGCGGTTTAGCAACACTCTTCATATTAGCGTCTGCATTGGTGGTAACACCGACATACTCTGATGAAGGCTCCACACTTAAAGGCCCTAAAGGTGTCGATTACGGTGCGCAGGGGCGCTCAATTGGTCCGATTAAGCCGACCGATACACTATGGCGCATTGCCGCTAAAATTCGTCCAGACAACTCTGTCAGTATTTATCAGGTCATGCAAGCTCTGTATGACAAAAACCCATCGTCATTTTTAGACCAAAACTTGAATCACATGCGTGATGGCGCATACCTAAAAATCCCAACGATTTCAGAGATGCGTGCGGTCAATCCGACGCTAGCAAAAGCACGTTCTGAACAAGATGATGAGCTATGGGAGAAAAAGAAAAACGGCACACTGACCACTGCTGAAATTAATGAATCGCAAAAGAAAGTAACTCAAGCTCGCAAAGTTGATGTAGACGAAGCAAAACAAGAGCTTAAACAAGAAATCAACACCATTAAAACAGAGCAGGGCACGCAACTAGTAGAGCTTCAAAAGCAGTTTAAATCATCGGTTGAAAACGTTGAAGAAATCTTAGCTGAGAACAACAAGCTCAAAAAGCAACTTACCGGTATTTCTAAAGAGCTTGAAACTGTTCGCGATCAGCTTGGCCAAGACAGTGAAATTCAAAAACAGCTGAAAGAGCTGATAACTAAACAAAATGAAATTATCGAGCAGCAAAAAGCAAAAAAGATTGAAGAGGACAGTGGGTTTAACTTTTCGAATTTACTGAGTAATCCATTTGTTCTCGGTGCATTAATGTTTATTCCTGCATTACTGATCATTGCTGCCGTTGTAATGTTTTTGAAAAAACGCAATAGCCCTAGTGATGATACGAGTGCCAGCGATGACGATGAGTTTTTACCTCAAAGCCCAACGTTTAAGGCTAATGACGATTTAGAACCTATGGTCGAAAGCGACCCTCTAGTACCTGATCCAATTGAAGACCACGATGATTTAAGTGTGCGTTTAGATGATGACTTAGATCAAGATATGCTGCCAGATGACGACATTATTTTCGACGACAGTATTGATGATAGCTTTGATGAAGATGACAGTATTTTAAACCAAGATGAGTTAGAGGGTTTATTAAGTGATGACATCGAATTTAATGATGAATCATCAACTATGGCTGGCGACGATGATGATTTAGATGCATTTTTACAGCAAGATTTCGATCAAACTGATGATGACAGTTTAGGTGATGAAATAGACCTAGATGTTGAGCAGCCTCAGGCAGATTTGTCTGGTGATATTTTAAGTGCTGATGACATTGACGACCTTTTTGATACTGACGATGACTCATTAGATAACGCGAATGATGAAATGGCAGCACTTAGTGAAGAGCTGGCAGAAGATGACGCGGAAGATGATTTTGACATTGATAGCTTAATTGATGAGCAAAACAATACTGATTCTAATCAAGACGTTAATCTAGACGATATCGATGATTTACTTGATGAAAATAATGACGCATCAGCCACGAACGTTGAAGCTGAACTTATTGACGAAGATGATTTCGATATCGACAGCTTAATTGATGAAGCGCAAACCGAAGAGCCATCCTCAGATCTTAATGATGCATTAGAAAATGATGATCTTGATGATGCGCTGGATGTTGATGACATTGACTCGTTATTAGATGACGTTCAAGAAGAACAAGCGTCAGCCGAAGAACCAAGTGCAGATCAACTCATTGATGAAGATGATCTTGATATCGACAGCTTAATTGATGAAGCGCAAGTAGCAGAGCCAGCAGCTGAAGAGAACGATGCATTAGAAAATGATGATCTTGATGATGCGCTGGATGTTGATGACATTGACTCGTTATTAGATGACGTTCAAGAAGAACAAGCGTCAGCCGAAGAACCAAGTGCAGATCAACTCATTGATGAAGATGATCTTGATATCGACAGCTTAATTGATGAAGCGCAAGTAGCAGAGCCAGCAGCTGAAGAGAACGATGCATTAGAAAATGATGATCTTGATGATGCACTGGATGTTGATGACATTGACTCGTTATTAGATGACGTTCAAGAAGAACAAGCATCAGTCGAAGAACCAAATGCAGATCAACTCATTGATGAAGATGATCTTGATATCGATAGCTTAATTGATGAAGCACAAGTAGCAGAGCCAGCAGCTGAAGAGAACGATACATTAGAAAATGATGATCTTGATGATGCGCTGGATGTTGATGACATTGACTCGCTATTAGATGAAGCTCAAGAAGAGCAAGTGCCAGTCGAAGAACCAAGTGCAGATGAGTTAATCGACGAAGACGAGCTTGATGATGCCCTGGATGTTGATGACATTGATTCATTATTAGATGAGGCGCAAGAAGAGCAACAGCCTGAAGAAATACAAGAATCTGAAGAGCTTGTTGAAGCGTTTACAGAAGAACCAAGCGCAGACGATTTAATCGACGAAAACGAGCTTGATGATGCCCTTGATGTTGATGACATTGATTCACTCTTAGATGAAGCTCAAGATGAGCAACAGCCTGAAGAAATACAAGAATCTGAAGAGCTTGTTGAAGAGTTAACTGAAGAGCTAACAGAAGAGCCAAGCGCAGACGATTTAATCGACGAAGACGAGCTTGAAGATGCCCTTGATGTTGATGACATTGATTCACTATTAGATGAAGCACAAGAAGAGCAGCCTGAAGAAATACAAGAATCTGAGGAGCTTGTTGAAGAATTAGCAGAAGAGCCAAGCGCAGACGATTTAATCGACGAAGATGAGCTAAGTGATGATTTCGATACCAATGATATCGACTCACTTCTTGACGATGTTGGTGCAGAGCCGCAAGAGCCTGAACTCTTGGATGAAGATGGCTTAGATGTTGATGACAATGATATTCAAGACATGCTTGAGCAAGATGATGAATTAGATGTGACTGATATTGATTCATTATTAGAAGAGGATTCAATTGATGAACACGATTCAGACTCTGAAGACGAGCTTGAAGAGCTTATTCAACAAACAAATGAGCTGAAACAAGATACCGAAGCGCAAATTTCTGATTTAAGCCACGAGCAGAGCATCAATACTGAACATGATGAAAACCTGCAAGAGTCTCTTGAAGATTTAGCCGACGCAGATCAAGCAATTGATGACTTAAATGTTGAATCAGTTGCCTCAGAGTTAGTTGATGAAGCAGATGATACTGACGAAGTTGATATTGATGAGGCACTAAATCATGAATTTAACGAAGATAGCGACGAGCTATTAGATGAAGATGACAGTCTTGATGAATTTGATGATCCATCACTGAAAAGCGTCGATGAGTTATTAAGTGAAATCGGTGAAGAAGACGATTATGTCGCAGCACCAGATTGGTCAATTGATGAGCCTGAACAAGACATTGAAGAGGTTGAAATTGACTTAGGCGATGATCCGCTAGCCGATGAAGACTTAACGGATGAGTTTGATTTAGCAGGCGAAGAAGAGCCTCTGCAGCAAGATACGGTAACGCCTAGCCAAGAGTTAGAAGAGTACCCAGAGCTTGAGCTAGATGAAGCGGGTTTTGAGTTAGATGACTCTGATGAACAAGCTTCTGAAGAATTAGATGCTGATTCGCCATTACAGTTAAGCCAAGCGGAGCAAGACCTTGCAAATTCTTTAGCAGCAGGTAATGAACTTGATCAGCTAGACGATGATTTTGATGATGATATCTTGCTTGATAATGAATTCACAGAACAAGACATGCTTGATCCTGAAGATGATTTACTCTCTTCTTCAGAAAACGAAGCGCCATCAGTACAACCGATTGAAGAGCCGATTGATGCTGAAGTGGCTGATAGTCAAGACGAATTAGAGGATTTCCCAGAATTCGAATTAGACGATATTGAGCTTGATGATACGACAGCAGCTGAGCAAACAATTGCTGATTTAGAGTCAAATTTAGCCGATGAGACTGACTTGAGTGAAATGTCAGACGATGAAATCGATGATGATTTTATGGCTGACTTAACTCAAACCGACTTTGATGCGCTGTTAAATGAATTAGCAGAGCCAGACGAAGCAGATATCAGTGATGCCAGTGAGTTCGATGTTGATTTTAATGCACTGTTAAATGAAGATTTACAGGGTGAAAGCGAGCAACCAGTTGAACCTGAAGTAGAGCACATAGAAGAGGCGCAACAAGCGCAACAACCTTCTGATGATGAGTTTGTCGATATCGACTCGTTACTTGAGCAAAGTGATGATGAAGCACTCGACCATGAACCTTATGATGACATTGATATGGATGTAGGGTTAAGTGATTTTAATGATTTACTTGCCGGCGATAACCCAACTGATGTTGATGCCGAAAGTGGTGGTTACTCAGCAAAACTGGATTTAGCGCGAGCATATATCGAAATAGATGACTTTGATGCAGCGCTGCAAGCCATTGAAGATGTTATTGCCAATGGCCCAGAGGAAGTGCAAGAAGAAGCACAATCACTTAAAGCTAAAATTAACGAGTAATAAGTAAAACTAACCAATAAAAAACCGAGCATCTAGCTCGGTTTTTTTATATCTAAGCGAAGATTATTGCGTGTCTTGTAAGCGACGAGTTTTGAAATCAGACTCGGCTTTCCACTTAGGCCAATCGCCGTTATTAGCAAGTTTAGCGGCAATATCTACGATCAGCTCAATATCCTGCTGAACACCACCCATCGACCAATCTGCTGAATAGTCGTCAGCTTCTTTGTGATATTTATGGGCGATGTAATCAGGATCTGTATCACCTAAGCTCATAAATAGTAAGCTAGGCACGCCTTGCTTAGCTAGAGAGAAGTGATCAGAGCGGAAGAACAAACCATTTTGAGGACGAGGGTCCATTTTTACATGACGCCCTTGTGCTTTCGCTGCATCTGCAAGGTAGTCTTCCATTTCAGACATGCCTTTACCGTATTGTAATATGTAGTCAACGCCATCAAGTACGTTCATACCATCAATATTAAGCAGTGCGACCATTTGCTTGGTTGGTACAATTTCGCCAGTAGCGAATTGCTCAGAACCAATAAGCCCAGTTTCTTCAGCCGTAAAGTTGGCAAAGATAATCGAGCGTTTAAATGGTTTTTTCTTATGCATTTCAGTAAGAATACGGGCTATTTCTACCGTTGCTGCGCTACCTGATGCGTTATCAACAGCACCATTGTAGATTTTCACGCCTTCATCAGTTTGCTTGGTACCAAAATGATCCCAGTGTGCACCAATTATAATGTACTCATCAGGGGTTTCGCTACCTTTAAGCGTTGCAACAACGTTATGTGATTGTGCTTGAGAGATATCACTTTTCAGTGTTAGGGCTGCTTTCGCTTTTAAGTCGACAGGTTTAAAATCAGCTTTTAGTGCGTTGGCCTTTTCGGTTTGATAATCAAGACCCGCTTGAGCAAATATTTCATTTGCCGCTTGTTCGTCAATCCAACCCATTACAGGGATGTCAGAAGCATTTTTATCTTGGTCGATTAAGGTATATTTACTACCCGTGTTCGAGCTTTCTACAACGCCCCAAGGGTATGCGGCAGGAGCTGTTTCGTGAACGATAAATACCGCTTTTGCACCTTGTCGTGCACCTTCTTCATATTTGTAAGTCCAACGACCGTAATAGGTCATAGCGTTACCAGTGAAAAGCGCATCGTCTTGGGTGGCAAAACCAGGATCATTAACAAGTACAATGATTGTTTTGTCTTTTACATCAATATCTGCAAAGTCATCCCAGTTATATTCAGGTGCATTAATACCGTAGCCAACGAACACTACATCAGAGCCATCAATGTTGATTTCAGGATTAATCTGCTGCGTACGGGCGGTAAAATCACTGCCAGCATTAAAACTTAAATCACCTACTTTTAAGGTCATGTTTTGATCTGGAGTGAGTTTTGCCATGGTAACTGGCTGTAAAAACTCGCCATTAAAACTGCCGCTTAAGCCGAGTTTTTTATATTCGTCGGCTAAATAGTTAATGGTCAGTGTTTCGCCTTCAGTTAAAGGGCCGCGGCCTAAGAATTCATCAGAGGCGAGGGTTTTAATATGTGAGCGTACATTGGCAATGTTAACGGCTTCATGGCTGCTTGCGCTTGTTGCATCAGCGCTTGATGTTGGTTGCTCAGAGCAACCGAATAAACCAACTGCAAGTGCCAAACTTGCATACTTAAGGTGAGTTGTCATAGTTTTTCTGGTTGATTGCACAGAGTTTCACTATATGGGACGAGAAGGGGGGCTGTCCAGAAAGAGTCTACAAATAACTAATTATTCAGGATGAAAGGATAATAATGCACCTTTCACCCTGCCAATTTTACCACCACGCTTTATCAATCGCGGTATCTTGAATCTTAAAAACCTCTCCAACTAGCGGAGTACTCAGTGATACTTGCTCCTGTCCTGCTTTTTTAGCGACACGTTTAAGTGGGTCATACCAAGCATGAAAGGCGAGATCGAATGTTCCATTATGCACTGGCACCATTACATCACCTTGTAAATCGAGATGGGCTTGCACTGATTGCTCTGGTGTCATATGAATGTCAGCCCAATCTTTGTCGTAAGCGCCGGTTTCAATAAAGGTGATATCAAATGGCCCATAACGATGACCAATTTCTTTAAAGCCAGCAAAATAGCCAGAGTCACCGCTAAAATAAAAGCGCTTGTCATTTACTTTAATAGCCCAAGAGCCCCAAAGGGTTTTATTACCGTCTGTTAAACCTCGACCAGAGAAGTGCTGGGTTGGTGTAAATACAATTTGGCCATTAGCCATATTTTGCTCTTGCCACCAATCAAAACTATGCACTTTTTGTTCATCAACGCCCCATTTTTTCAGGTCGTTTTCGACTCCTAATGGCACATAAAAAGAATCTGTTATATCAACAAGCTGTTTAATGGCTGCTTTATCTAAGTGGTCATAATGGTTGTGTGAAATAAACACCTTGGCAATATTAGGTAACTCTGCAATGCTGATAGGTGTTGGCTGAAAGCGCTTTGGACCCATGAATGAGAAAGGCGAAGCGCGCTCTGAAAATACTGGATCAAATAGCCAGTATTCGCCATACACTTTCGCTAAAATAGAGGAGTGACCTAGCTTTACAAAATGCACTGTGTCATTTGATAAACGCTCAAGCTGAGCGTGAGAAACAGAATGCATAGGCAGCTCGCCCTTTGGCTCTGCATCAATTTTCTTTTCAGTAATAAAGCGTTTGAAGATACCTAGCGTTTTCTTAAAGCTGGGTCTTTCTACTTCAGCACTATTGTGGAACTTGCCATCAGATAATTGCGCAGAGTGGCTGTTATCACTCACGCCTTCAGCGGCTAATTGATTATTCATAATAAACACTCCTATCACGATGCATAGCGTGGCGATTGCGAGCCATTTTAGAAATTTCATATCGTCACCATAAGTAAACTACACGGTGTAGTTTTTCATGGTTTGCTATAAAAGTAAACTATCTAGTGCATTTTTTATTTTTGCGTTACACTAGTAACCCTTATCGGAGGGGTCCATGAAATTATCACAGAGAAAACGATTAGATATTTTGAATGCAGCTGAAACATTGTTTTTTCAGCAGGGTGTTGAGCATACAAGTATGGATCAGGTTGCAAGCTTAGCGGGTGCCTCAAAGCGCACCGTATACAATCACTTTGAAAATAAAGATGTGTTGTTTCAAGCTATTCTAGTGTTTATGTTTGAAAAAGTTCGCCAAGAGCAAGCGGTGGTGTTTGATGCTGCTTTGCCAATTGCTGAGCAATTAACACGCATTGCTGAACAAGAAGTCGCGTTACTCACCTCTGAAGAGTTTTTAAAAGTAGCGAAAGTCGCTTTTATGCAAATGTTACAGCAACCTGATTTAGCAAAATCATTAGCCAGTAATAACATGGGCTGTATGCAAGATCTGGTGGCGTTTTTAGAAGCGGGTGTGCAAGCGCAGGTGTTAACGGTTGATGATGTTGAGTTTGCGGCAAAACAGTTTGTTTATCAGTTAAAGTCGCTGATCTTTTATCCGTTGCTGTATGGCTTTGAGCGCCAAGAAGGCGACTCAGACAACAAAGTGATAAGCGAAACCGTGAAAATGTTTTTAGCGCGTTATGGGCGCTGATATTTTGGAACATTAAAAAGCCCGCTTAATGCGGGCTTTTTGACATCTGTAAGAAGGCTTACTTCACTTCTTTACCAGCTGCTTGTTGGTCAGCATGGTAGCTTGAGCGAACAAATGGGCCACAAGCTGCATGTGTAAAGCCAATTTCATCTGCATACTCTTTTAGTCCATCAAACTCTGCTGGCGGCACGTAGCGTTTAACCGGTAAGTGGTGCTTAGAAGGTTGCAAGTATTGACCTACGGTAAGCATATCAACGTTGTGTGCGCGCAAATCGCGTAACACTTCTTCGATTTCACTGATCTCTTCACCAAGACCCACCATCAAGCCAGACTTCGTTTTCACATTTGGGTGCGCCTCTTTAAAACGACGTAATAGCTCAAGTGACCACTTATAATCAGCACCTGGACGCGCTAATTTGTATAAACGCGGTGCTGTTTCTAGGTTGTGGTTAAATACATCTGGTGGCGTCTCAATTAAGATATCAAGGGCTCTGTCCATACGACCACGGAAATCAGGTACTAAGATTTCAATTGTGATATTTGGATTGTGCTTACGAATTTCACGAATACAATCAGCAAAATGCTGTGCACCGCCATCACGTAAGTCATCACGGTCTACTGAGGTGATGACAACATAGCTCAGCTTCATGTCTTTAATAGTCAGTGCGAGCTTTTCAGGCTCAGCTGCATCTGGCTTTAATGGACGGCCGTGGGCAACATCACAGAACGGGCAACGACGAGTACAAATTGCACCTAAAATCATGAAAGTCGCTGTACCGTGGTTGAAACATTCAGATAGGTTTGGGCATGATGCCTCTTCACACACTGAGTGCAAACCATGTTTACGCATCGCTTGTTTAATACCATCAATACGCTCGGTTGATTTTGGTAAGCGAATTTTTAGCCACTCTGGCTTACGCAGCATTTCGTTCTTTTCAGTCGGTAAAACTTTAACTGGGATCAGCGCCATTTTTTCTGCATCACGCAGTTTTACGCCCGGTTCCATTTTGACTGGTTTATTCATTCGTTTTCAAACCCTTCAGTGTGCTTAACCACAGTAGCATTAAGCTTTTTAATCATGTGTTTTACAAGCCCTGCACCTGCTTGCTCGAGGTTTTGCGGACCGTTAAGGTCGGTTGTTTGCACCATGTTCATGCCAGCATAGCCGCATGGATTAATACGTAAAAATGGACTTAGATCCATGTTTACATTAAGTGCTAAACCGTGGAAAGAGCAACCGCGGCGAACGCGAAGACCTAATGAAGCAACTTTGCTATCGTTAACGTAAACACCCGGTGCATCTGCTTTTGCGTAGGCATCAATGTCATAGTCTTTTAACGTGTCGATAATGCACTCTTCAAGCCAGGTTACCAGCTCTCTTACACCAATGTTTAAACGGCGTAAGTTGAACAGCACATACATCATTTGCTGACCCGGTCCGTGGTAGGTTACTTGACCCCCACGGTCTACTTGGATCACTTCGATATCACCGGTATTTAATAAGTGCTCAGCTTTACCAGCTTGGCCTTGCGTAAATACAGGCTCGTGCTCTACAAGCCAAATTTCATCGGCAGTGTGCTCATCACGGGTGTCGGTAAAAGATTGCATTTTTTGCCAAATTGGCATGTAACGCTGACGACCTAATTGACGAACGATTAATTCTCTTTCGCTCACGAGTTACTCCGTAATCGGCCTATAGCATGTGACGTACGTCATCGATGTTGCTGATCACGTTATAAATTTCTTCAATGTGCTCTTTACTTGTAACGGTTGCTACAAGCGTCACAGATTCGTAATTACCCTTGCTGCTTGGTTTAACCTTTGGCGCATAGTCGCCCGGAGCAATTGGTTGCAGCTTTTCTAGGATCTGATCCGTCAGATTTACGTTTGCTAAGCCCATGATTTTAAATGTGAATGGGCAAGGGAAATCTAAATACTCGTCAAACTTAGTATTTTTTACAGGTTGAACCACGACGGTGACTCCTCAAACAATGCGTGTGCTTAAAAGAAGTGATCTCTACCATTTCTTGATATTAAGCAAACTTAGATTACGACGCACTCGACCCAGCGCGACTGATATGGGGCGCATTCTATCATTTTTCAGACAAAAAAAAACGCCTTGCGATGCAAGGCGTTTATAAACTTTATGACCAGATTACTGGATCTGTAAACGTAGGTAATCGTAAATCTTGCTAAAGAAGCTGCCTTCTTCCACTTCTTCTAGTGTAACTAGTGGATATTGTGCAATTTCTTCACCTTCAAGTTGTAAGAAAAGCGTGCCTACTTTCGTGCCTTTAGCAAGCGGTGCTTCTAATGTTTTATCAAGCTCGAAGTTCGCTTTTAAGTTTTTACGTTGGCCACGTGGAATAGTAATTGGCGTATCTTCTAGTATACCTAGCGATACGTTTTCTTTGTTACCCATCCAAATACGTTGCTCAGCAAAGCTGTCGCCTGCTTTGTATGGTGTGATTGTTTCGAAAAAGCGGAAACCGTAGTTTAATAGCTTTTTGCTTTCAACTTTACGTGCACGCTCGCTTTCTGTGCCCATCACTACCGCGATTAAACGCATGTCGTCTTTTGTTGCTGAGCTAACTAAGCTGTAGCCTGCTTCTGATGTATGGCCTGTTTTAATACCATCAACATTCATGCTTTCATCCCACAACAATGAGTTGCGGTTGTATTGCTTGATGCCATTAAACGTAAATGATTTTTGTGCGTATACTTCATATTCATCTGGAACATCACGAATAAGAGCAGCACCTAATGTTGCCATATCGCGTGGTGTTGTGTAGTGCTCGTTAGTATCTAAGCCGTGGCTGTTAATGAAGTGACTATTCGTCATACCAAGCTTTTCTGCATGGGCATTCATTAAATCAGCAAATGCACTTTCACTTCCAGCAATGTGCTCAGCCATTGCGACACAAGCATCGTTACCTGATTGAATAATAATACCGTGGTTAAGGTCATCAACACTGATCTGCTTACCCACTTCGATAAACATTTTTGATGACTCAGGGAAATTTTTTGCCCACGCTTTTTCGCTTACAGTAACCATATCAGTTGGCGCAATATTGCCTGCTTTGATTTCTGTACCAATTACATAACTGGTCATCATTTTGGTTAAACTAGCCGGTGCTAATTTGGTATCTGCTTCGCCTTCGGCAATCACTTTACCTGTGGTGAAATCAACCAGAAAGTAACCTTTCGCATTAACTTGAGGTGGGGCAGGGATGATTTGGGCTGTTGCTGAAAATACGCTAGCAGTGCAAACAAGGCCACAAACGCCACTTAAGATTTTATATTTTATAGATTTCATCGTACTCATTAATGGTTAAAGTTAAACATGTCGCGTTGACCTATTCTAAAGGCCTTACTCACTGTAAAGCAAGAACGCGTTCTGAAATTGGTTTTGTTTTAGCTTCTCTAAAACTGCTTGTGCTTCTGCGGCATCTTTAATTGGACCGAGACGTAATCGATAGATCCCGTCTTTTTCAACAATGTTTGTTGGCACATGATATTGCTGACGAAGTTGAAACGCGAGCGCCTCAACATTAGCAAGAGTACTTCCCGCTGCAACCTGTATGTAGCTTAAACGAGGGGCAGAATTGGCAAGGGTAACAGCCTCAACCTTAACACGGGCTGTACCTTGTCGGTAATAACCTAATTTATAGGCCGCAGAATAAGATAAATCGATAATACGGTCATCATGAAATGGGCCACGGTCATTGACGCGAACAATCACTGATTTTCCATTATCTAAATTTGTTACTCTGGCAAAGCTCGGTAGCGGTAGCGTTTTATGGGCGGCTGTCATCGCAAACATATCGTACACTTCGCCGTTTGAGGTGTGATAATTGTGAAACTTTCGACCATACCACGAAGCAATGCCTTCTTCTGCATAGCCAGTTTCATCTAGCATCGGCGTGTAGCGTTTACCGCGAACCTCGTAAGGACGGCTAGCGCTTGCACTTTTAACAACCGCAGTGACAATCGCATCTTGCATTTCCAACTCGGTTGGTTTTCGAAGCGGGGCTGCATCATGCTCCATGGCATAACGGCCTTGTTGCGAAGATGAACTACATGCTGCTAGCAGCACAGAAAATAACGCAATAAGTAAGAAGTTGACTCGCTGTGTCATTATTTTAAAAGCATCCTTTTATCGGTGGCGATTGACATGATAATGCCAAATCCGGCCATTAAGGTCACCATTGAGGTGCCACCATAACTTATCAGAGGTAACGGAACACCGACAACCGGTAGTAAACCCGATACCATGCCAATATTAACAAATACATAAACAAAGAAGGTCAGTGTTAATGCGCCAGCAAGTAGTTTACCAAACGCATCTTGAGCGTTCACTGCGATATACAACCCACGTCCAATGATAAATAAGTACATACACAATAATAAACAGACCCCAAACAGGCCAAACTCTTCGCTCAGTACAGAAAAGA
Organism: Pseudoalteromonas sp. T1lg122; assembly: GCF_002964825.1. NCBI lineage: Bacteria > Pseudomonadati > Pseudomonadota > Gammaproteobacteria > Alteromonadales > Pseudoalteromonadaceae > Pseudoalteromonas > Pseudoalteromonas sp. T1lg122. The sequence goes on along the minus strand of NZ_PQCG01000032.1, from coordinate 52,335 downwards.
TAAAATCGGTATGACGCTCAGGTAAAAACTCTAGTTGCGATTGCGTACCTTGCAGCCAGCCTTTCCCTTCAATTCCTCCCGAGCCAATTGCAATTTTCGATTGAATAATGTGGTAACCAGAGCCAAGCGGATCGCTTTCAGGATCTAAAAAGGTCAGTACTCGTTGCTTTTGATAATCAAGCATCACGTAATGCCAAAACGGCCAAGCTGCTAATGCCACTGTCGCTGATAAAAAGCCAATCAAGCGCCAACTAAGACCAGATAAAAACAATACAAAAATACCTGAACTGGCAATCAAGATAGATGTACCTAAGTCGGGTTGCTCTTTAATTAAAATGGTGGGCACCATCACAATCACAAAACCAATAATTAAGTGCAGCGGTCGAGGCGGTAAATGATTGCGACCAATATACCAAGCAACCATCATAGGCACGGCAATTTTCATTAATTCTGACGGCTGGAAACGGGTCACACCTAAATCAAGCCAGCGCTGAGCACCTTTCGAACTTACCCCGAATAACAACACCCCAACCAGCATCAAAAGGCCGATGCAATAAAGAGGGATAACCATGCTTTTTAATGTATTAGGTGAAAATTGCGCGAGTATAAACATGCCTAGGATAGCGCCAAACATACGTGTTGCGTGGCGTATCATCATCGCTGAGTCTTGGCCGCTGGCACTGTATACAATCGCAAGGCTGGCTACCATCATCGTCATCAGAGCTAGAAGCAGCGGTAAGTCAAGGTGTAGGCGCTGCCATATTGAACGCTTTTTATTTAATGGGATCATGGCGCATCACTCTGGGCAATTTGTATTGGGTTCGCTGAAAAGTAGTAATCCATCAATTGGCGCGCAATTGGCGCACCAACCGTACCACCACCACCGGTGTTTTCAACCACCACAGAGACCACTATTTGTGGGTCTTTGTAAGGAGCAAAACCAACGTAAATAGCGTTATCTCGCTGACGCTCTTTAAGTGACTTAGCATCATAACGCTCTCCTTGGGCAATACTTACAACCTGAGCAGTACCCGTTTTACCTGCTGGGTCGTAATTTGCTCCTTTAAATGCTTTATGGGCGGTGCCGGTGACTTTATGCACGGTGTTGTGCATGGCATCTAGTGCAATTTGCCAATGATGAGGGTTTTTGAGTACCAAAGGTGGTTTCTCATCATTGTTGATCTGTGTTACTTCGTCTTCTTTTTTCGCTACCTGCACAAGATGTGGCGGGTGATCTAAACCTCGATTCACTAAGATGTTGGTAGCATTAGCAATTTGCATCGGTGTGGCGGTCCAATAGCCTTGGCCGATACCCACTGAAATCGTATCACCGCGCCACCATGATTCTCTAAAACGTGCTTCTTTCCATTCTCTAGAAGGCATAATGGCGGCAGTTTCTTCATGAATATCAATACCCGATAGCTGGCCATAGCCAAACTGTGACATAAAATCGCTGATTTTTGTAATACCGAGTCGATAAGAAACATCGTAAAAATAGGTATCGCATGATTCTTCAATGGCACGATACACATCAACATGACCATGACCCCAACGTTTCCAGTCACGCCATTTGTGCTCTACGTTAGGAATTTGGAAAAAGCCCGGATCCCAAATTTGTGTTTGCTCGGTTACCAGTCCTTCTTCAAGGGCAAGAATTGCCATATGGGGCTTAACCGTTGAGGCAGGCGCATAGCGGCCTTGGGTAGTCCGGTTGATAAGTGGTCGGTCTGGGTTTAATAATTCTTTATAATCTTTACTGCTGATGCCATGCACAAATAAGTTAGGGTCATAACTTGGGTTGGAATACATTGCTAAAACACCACCATCTTTAGCGTCTAGTACCACGATGGCGCCACGCATATCCTTCAATGCGTGCTGAGCAATTTGCTGTAGGCCAATATCCAGAGTTAGTACTAAGTCGTGACCAGGCTCAGGGGGTGTGAGGCTTAAAGTACGTATAACTCGGCCACGGTTATTCACTTCAACGCGCTGTGAACCAACTACACCATGAAGAAGTTCTTCGTAATACTTTTCGATACCTAGCTTACCAATGTCGTGCGTTGCGCGGTAGTTGGTTGCTTGGTCTTCTGCTTCCAGTTTGGTGAGCTCTTTTTTGTTGAGTTTGGCAACATAACCTAAGGCATGGGTGAGGGTATCACCATATGGGTAATAGCGAGCTAGACGCGCTTCGATACTAAAGCCTGGAAACTTATGCTGATTAACCGAAAATTTTGCAACTTCGGTTTCATCTAAACGGGCTTTTAATACTTGGCTTTTAAAGCGGCGGTTGTGCTTAATGTCATCTAAAAAGTCAGCTTTTTGTTGCTCACTAATTTCAATAACTTTTTCAACTTCGCTCAGTGCCTGTTCGAGGTTATCAACCTCTTCGGGGATCACTTCTAAATTATAAACCGGCTTGTTCTCTGCCAGTAACACGCCATTTCTGTCATAGATAAGGCCACGGTTAGGGGCGATAGGAATGACTTTGATTCGGTTATCATTCGAGCGGGTTTGATAATCTTGATGCTCAATAACTTGGATGTTGTATAAATTTGATAGCAACACGCCAATTAACAGTGTAACAAACACAAAACCCACAAATGCTCGGCGGGCAAATAAATTAGCTTCAGCCGAGTGATCTCGAATTGTGGGTCTGTGTTTTCGCATTGGCTTTACTACTCGCGATGATAAGGGTGGTTGTTATTCAAGCTCCAGCCACGGTATAGGCTTTCAGCAACAATAATACGCACTAAAGGGTGCGGTAGTGTTAGGTTGGATAATGACCACTTTTGCTCTGAGGCTGCGATACACTCAGGTGCTAAGCCTTCAGGGCCGCCGATCAGCAAGCTGACATCACGGCCATCAAGTTGCCATTTTTCCATACTTTTTGCCAGCTGATGGGTATCCATTGGTTTACCAGTTACTTCTAGCGTAACAATGCGGTTGCCTTTAGGAATCGCAGCTAGGGTCTTTTCGCCTTCAAGTTGTAAAATACGTTTGATATCCGCATTTTTACCACGTTTGCCTGCGGGGATTTCAATTAGTTCAAGAGGCATATCACGCGGAAAACGGCGTTGATATTCAGTGAATCCGGTTTCAACCCATGCTGGCATTTTGGTACCAACAGCAATCAATTGTATTTTCAAAATGGTTACCTATGTCCTTGCTAAGGGTTAACCCCAAAGTTTCTCTAGATCATAGAAATCGCGAGTTTGGTCTTGCATTACGTGCACAACCACATCACCTAGGTCAACAAGCACCCATTCGCCTTCATTTTGGCCTTCGTAACCAAGCGGTTCTTCACCTGCATGGCGTGCTTCTTTAGCAACGTGAGCTGCAATTGATTGCACGTGACGTTTAGAGTTACCAGAGCATACTAACATGTAATCGGTAATGTCAGATTTACCACGAACATCAAGCTGAACCACATCACGGGCTTTCATATCGTCGACTTTATCAAGGGCAAATGCGAGTAGTTGTTTAGAATCCAAAGTGTTTTCTCAAAAATAAATAATCGTAATTTGTTATTTTATCACGTAGGCAGTATTTATTCATCTGTTTGGTAAAGATGATGCTGCGCAATGTATTGACTGACAGCAGTAGGTAAAAGTTCCGCTGCGGTAGCATTTAATTGTAACTTTTCTCTGATTTCACTAGACGCAGCATTTACTTGTAAGCCATTTAAAAAGAATAACTTACCAGCAGGAGCGTGTTGTAGTTGACAGAGCTGCTCCGTAAAGGCATGAGCTTTATAGGCAGCGAGTTCACCATCTACTTGGCAGTGTTGCCCCGGACGCTGGTACACCACAATGTGACAAAGCTTGACAATTTCTTGCCATTTAAACCATTTATCTAGGGTATTGAATGAGTCCATACCGATTAAAAACATAATCGGTGCTGATGGGTTTTCTGTGCGCAGTTCTTCAAGGCTTAATAGCGAATACGACGCACCTTCTCGGTTTAACTCACGGTAATCGATGGCAAAGTGTGGATTGTTTTCAATGGCGAGCTTTAGCATGTTAATACGGTGCTCATCACTGATCCCAGGTTTTGCTTTATGGGCAGGAATAGCGCAAGGCATAAAATAAAGGGTATCGAGTTGACACTGCTGAACACATTGCTCGGCCATATTAATATGACCTAAGTGAATTGGATCAAAGGTGCCACCGAAAATAGCAATCATCAATGGTTACTCTTAATCAAGGTTCGGATGACAAGGTAATGGCATTGCCACGGGTTGGCAAAACACTAAGCATATTTGCATTAATGCTTGATAAGGAGCAACCAAATTACCTTGCTTATAAGCCGCATCAAACTGTGCTAAATGCTTTATGATTTGTTCGAGGGTATTAATATTTAAGCGATTTAAAGCTTGCTGCACAGCGGCTTGTTGGTTTTTCCAAATATTAAACTGCTTGTATAAATCAGCCATATTGGCACCGCTTAAACGGCCGTGTTGCAATGCCAGTAAGTTAGTAGCTTCTTTATTAATGGCCCAAAAAATACTCATGGCTTCAGTGTTATCGGCAGCCAGTTTTGTCATCACTTTAACCGCTTGATCAGCATGACCACTCAATAAAGCATCGCTTAAATCAAAAATATCAAACTTTGATTGGTTGAGTAGTCCTTGCATCACAGCTTGCTGGTCAATCAGTTCGCTACCATAAAGCAAAGACAGTTTTTCTAATTCTTGGTGGCAGGCTAGTAAGTTACCTTCAGTGGCATCAATTAAGCTTTGTTTTGCGTTGTTGTGAAGATTTAAGTTTAGACGATAACACTGTTCATCTAACCAACGGCTTAGGTGGTTACCCGTAAGCGGATAACACGGAACAAATAAACCTTGTTTATCTAAGGCTTTGAACCAAGCGCTGCGTTGTATATCTTGGCTGGCTTTGGCACCTTTTAAAACCAAAATAGTATCGGGATTAGCAAGCTCAACAAGTTGCTTAAAGATTTGACTGCCTTGCGTACCTGGTTTTTGTTCGTTTAAATTAAACTCGATTAAGGTACGAGCGCTGAATAACGACATACTTTGGTATTGAGCAACAATTTCTTGCCAGTCAAAACCCGGCATTAAGGTAAATTTAATGACTTCGTCAAAGCCATGTTGTTTAGCTGCTTGGCGTATTTGCATGACGCACTGCGCAATTTGATAAGGCTCTTCACCAAATACCATATAAAAAGGCGCTAAGCCTTTTTTTAACTGGCTAGGAAGTTGGTTTGCATAACAACGCATTACAGTTGTGATAACTCACGAACGATACGACGACTTGCTTGCTTCCGAATTTCGCTTAATAGCAAATCAAGCTCTTTTGCTTTGGCAAGGGCATTGTCTGGGTCGTCTTGGTAGTTACGATACAATTCAAAGCTTTGATTAATGGCTTTTTGTCCTGGGCGCTTCAAGGTATAGCTTACACTGTAGGCAAGTTCATACTCAGCAACCTGACCATTATCAAATAATGACAAGATTTGACGCTCTAAACGGTCTTTGTGGATCTTTAACTCAGGGTGTTTACCACCTTGGTTAAGTTCAACTTTGCTCGCAATAAGCTCTTTTTCAACTAATTCGAAAAGCGCTGACTTTTCATCATCGCCAACAAGCGTGATGACTTTTAAGTCGTCAGGCAAGTTAGAGGCTTTCTTTAAATGAAAGCCACAACTTGTCAGCAGTAAACAGACTAGCGCAAGGGCTAGTCCGTTTTTCAGTGCGTGAAGCGCTGCCATCTTAGTTAGCAACCACGTTAAGTAGTTTGCCTGGTACGTAAATTACTTTACGGATAGTCGCGCCATCAGTGAACTTAGTCACGTTTTCTTCAGCAAATGCTAATGCTTCAACTTGCTCTTTAGTTGCATCTGCAGGCACTGTTAGCTTAGCACGTAGCTTACCGTTAACTTGTACAATGATTAGCTTCTCATCTTCAACAAGTGCTGACTCATCAACTGTTGGCCATGCTGCATCTAAGATATCGCCTTCTTTGCCAAGGTCTTGCCATAACTGGTGACACATGTGCGGTGTGATAGGCGCAAGCATGATAAGTAATGCTTCAAGTGCTTCGTTAGCAATTGCTACATCTTGTTTATCAGCAAGTGGTGCTTTAAGTAACTTGTTCGAAATTTCCATGATTGCAGCGATTGCAGTGTTGAATGTTTGACGACGCTCAACGTCATCAGTCACTTTTGCAATTGCTTTATGAAGTTCACGGCGAAGTACTTTTTGGTCGTTATTTAACGCTGATTTATCAAGCGCTTGATAACCTACTGTTTCAACATCAACAGCGTATTTCCAAATACGTTTTAAGAAACGCATTGCACCTTCAACACCTGAATCAGACCATTCAAGAGTTTGCTCTGGTGGTGCAGTGAACATCATGAATAAACGCACTGTGTCCGCACCGTACTGGGCGATAACTTGTTGTGGGTCGATACCGTTATTTTTCGATTTCGACATTTTGCTCATGCCTGCAGAGAATACTGGCTCGCCATCTTCTTTGTGCCACGCTTTAACAACACGACCTTTGTCGTCTGTTTCAGTTTGTACGTCTGTTGGTGAAATCCAGATATCACCGCCTTTCTCATCTTTACGATAGAAAGTATCTGCCAATACCATGCCTTGACATAGTAAGCGCTCAAATGGCTCATCAGAGGTTACTAAACCAAAGTCACGTAATAATTTGTGGAAGAAACGCGAGTAAAGTAAGTGCAAGATCGCATGCTCAATACCACCGATGTATTGGTTTACTGGTAACCAGTAATTTGCTGCACCTGGTTCAATCATGCCTTCGTCAAAACGTGGGCTACAGTAACGAGCGTAGTACCAAGACGATTCCATGAAGGTATCGAAGGTATCTGTTTCGTGGAATGCCGGCGCGCCATTTACAGTTGCTTTAGCCCACTCAGGATCAGCTTTGATTGGTGAAGTAACACCATTCATTACCACGTCTTCTGGTAAGCGAACTGGCAGCATGTCTTCTGTTGCAGCAAGCTCATTACCATTTTCGTCGCTTAACATTGGGATTGGAGAGCCCCAGTAACGCTGACGGCTAACACCCCAGTCACGTAGACGGAAGTTCACTTTACGCTCACCTACACCCAGTGCTTCTAGTTTGTCTGCAACGGCATTAAACGCTGCTTCAAATTCAAGGCCGTCGAACTCACCAGAGTTAACTAACACGCCTTTTTCAGTGAATGCTTGGTTGTCTAAATCAACGCTTTCTTCTGAACCTTCAGCTGGCGCAATAACTTGAGCAATCTCAAGGCCATACGCTGTTGCAAACTCGTAGTCACGTTGGTCGTGCGCAGGAACAGCCATAACAGCGCCTGAGCCGTAATCCATTAATACGAAGTTAGCGACCCAAATTGGTACTTGCTTACCTGTCAATGGGTGAATTGCATAAAAGCCTGTTGCAATGCCTTTTTTGTCCATGGTCGCCATGTCTGCTTCGGCGATTTTCGTGTTTTTACACTCATCAACAAACATTGCTACAGCATCGCTGTTTTTAGCGGCTTCTTGAGCAATCGGGTGACCAGCAGCAACAGCTACATACGTCACACCCATGAAGGTATCTGGACGCGTTGTATAAACACTGAATGTGTCTTCGTTATCAGCACGCTTAAATTCGATTTCTAAACCTTCAGAACGACCAATCCAGTTGCGCTGCATGGTTTTAACTTGCTCAGGCCAGTGATCAAGCTTATCTAAATCATCTAATAGCTCTTGTGCGTAATCAGTGATTTTGATGAACCATTGTGGAATTTCTTTTTGCTCAACAATCGCACCTGAACGCCAACCACGACCATCAATTACTTGCTCGTTAGCAAGTACTGTTTGGTCAACTGGATCCCAGTTAACTGTTGACATCTTTTTGTAAACTAAGCCTTTTTCGTAAAGCTTAGTGAAGAACCATTGTTCCCACTTGTAGTATTCTGGGTGACATGTTGCGATTTCACGATCCCAGTCGTAACCAAAACCTAGTTGCTTTAACTGGTTACGCATGTAATCGATGTTTTCGTAAGTCCACTTAGCAGGGGCCGTGTTGTTTTTAATTGCTGCATTTTCAGCTGGTAGACCAAACGCATCCCAACCCATAGGTTGCATTACGTTTTTGCCTTGCAAGCGTTGGAAGCGTGATACTACGTCACCAATGGTGTAGTTACGAACGTGACCCATGTGGAGTCGGCCGCTTGGGTATGGGAACATAGATAGACAGTAATACTTTTCTTTGCTCTCATCTTCAGTGACTTTAAATACTTGGTTTTCTTCCCAGTAGGCTTGTACTTTTGACTCAATGTCTTGCGGGTTATATTGCTCTTGCATCTACGATTCCAGACTTCTTGCAAATTAATAAAAAATTGTCGATAAGGATAACCCAAAATACATGCTAATCACAGCGGCAAATAGGCGCTTTTGTTAATTTTCCAAGGAAATATATTTTCAGGGCAGGTTAACCTATACTCAACTAGAATAACGGTTGATTTTTCATCACTTTTGAAGGAGTAAACGATGGCAGATTATAAATCTTGGCTGAGTGATTTGAGTGCTTGGCTTAAAGACGTAAAAGATCATGAGCTCAAGGATGCAATGGAGAAATTTGTTGAATCAGAGCAGGCACTTAAAGATTTAGGGCAAGAAAAATTAAATCAGTATCGTGACTATTTACAACGCGATATCGACCACATCAAAGAAAACGACAGTCACTATGATTCACTCGCATGGCTCGAGCTTAAAGAGTCGCTTTGGTACGAGTTGTCGCACATTGAAGATAAAACTCAGCTCGAATGGCAAGCCTTAAACCAAGATTTTCAACACAATGGTGTTTATCAAGAAGGAGAATGGATAGCCATGGGCACATTAGTATGTAAAAATTGTCAACATAGTTACGATGTTTACCATGCTACGCAAATTACTCCTTGTACTGAATGTGGCGGTATTTATTTTCGCCGTAAGGCATTACAACCTTAATCAGTGACGCAAGCTTGTGCTGGGCGTTACCTATAATGCCCAGTCAAGACTGGGAAATAAGAAGTTAGAATGACAAAAAAACTAATCCCACTACCTGTTTCTGCGTTAGCACCTGAGATTGCGGCGAGTCATGTTGCCACGTGTATGCAAAACCCATATCCAGAAGCGTTGCCATTTATTGGCCAGCAACGTGCGCAAAGTGCCCTCGACTTTTCACTGGGCATGGAGTTACCTGGTTATAATGTTTATGTGATGGGTGAAGCTGCACACGGTCGATACACTTTAGTAAAAGACAAACTCACAGCCCATTCTAAAGACCGCCCAACGCCTAATGAGTGGTTGTATGTTAACAACTATGACGACCACCGTGAGCCAATCGCGTTATTTATGCAAGCCGGTCAATCGAAGCAATTAGCTGACGATATAGACTCTTTTATCGACGAAGTACTCGATACATTCCCAGCAGCTTTTGATAACCCGGGTTATCAGCGCAAGAAAAAATCAATCGACCGTGAGTTTAACGATACCTATGATGCGGCAATTACTGCTGTTGAAATTGCTGCTCTTGAGCAAAGTGTTGCGCTGATTGAAGAAAATGGTGTTGTTGGATTTGCGCCTTTAGTTGATGGTAAACAACTGAGCGACAATGAATTTTCAGCCCTAGAAGAGCCTCTACGTATTGAGTTTTATGAGGTTATTGAAAAACTTGAAGACGCATTAATCGAAGCATTGATAGAACTACCTCGTTGGAAACGTGAATCATCTGAAAAACTGCGTAATCTTAAAAAATCTACCGCAGAGCTTGCTACGAAACCACTTATTAAAGCCCTTGAGCATAAATACGCCACGCATATTGGTGTATTACGTTACTTAAAAGACATCCGCGAAGAAATTATTGATGCAGTTCTTGAGTGGCTTGACGACGATGACAACGACGAAAACAAAGAAGATTTTGACCGTAAAGGGATGCTAACGGACTTCTTTGCGCCAAATATTCTCGTAGAATACAAAGAGGGCGATGCAGCCCCTGTGGTGTATGAGCCGAACCCAACCTTTGGTAATATTTTCGGTAAAATTGAATATGCGACTTCGCAAGGCTCGCTTATCACCAGTTACCGCTCAATTCAGCCTGGGGCACTGCATCGTGCCAATGGTGGTTATTTGATTATGGATGCCGAGAAAGTCATGGCGAACCCACAAGTGTGGGATGGCCTAAAACTGTCTTTAAAAACGCATCAAATTAAAAACGACTTACCCTATCAAGACAGCTCTGTAGGAAGTAGTTTTACACTACGTCCGCAGCTTATACCTCTTGATGTAAAAATAGTGCTGCTAGGCTCTCGCGACCTTTATTACACGATAGGTGAATATGATGAAGAGTTTGCTGAGTTATTCCGTGTCCTTGCTGACTTTGATTACTACTTGCCAAGTAGCGATAAACTGCAATATCAGTTCATTACCAAGGTGACTGAATATTGCCAGCAAACCCTTAATTGCACTGCAAATGAAGCAGCGATGGCAAGACTATTGAAGTTTAGTTACCGCCAAGCTGAGCATCACAATAAGCTCTCAGCTCGTTTTGCCGATGTATTGGAATTAGTGGCAGAAGCGAGTTTTTATGCCAAGCAAGATGGGCAAACTATGATTGATGCTCATCACATTGATGAAGCCATTGTAGGCAAGCAATACCGCACCGGACAAATTTCAGAAACCATGCTGAGCGATATCAAAGAGGGGCAAATTTTAATTGCAACCGAAGGTCACGCAGTGGGCAAAGTAAATGGTTTAACTGTGCTGCACATTGGTGATACTTCATTTGGTACCCCTGCACGTATTACCGCCACTGTGTACGCAGGTGCAGATGGCGTAATTGACGTTGAACGAGAAGCTGAACTGGGTAAAGCCATTCACTCAAAAGGGGTGATGCTATTAACCGGTTACTTAGGCAATAAATATGCTCAGCAATTTAGTCTAACGCTCAGTGCCAATATCGCGATAGAACAAAGCTATGGCTATATTGATGGAGATAGTGCTTCATTAGCAGAGCTATGCGCGCTGATATCAGCTATTACGAACTTACCTATTAGCCAATCTATTGCACTGACTGGTTCAATTAACCAGCATGGTGATGTGCAATCAATTGGTGGCGTCAACGAGAAAATAGAAGGCTTCTTTAAGCTTTGTAAAATGCGTGGCCTAACCGGCGAGCAAGGGGTGATTATTCCTAAGTCAAATCAAGTTAATTTAGTGCTTGATGATGAAGTGATTGATGCCGTTGAAAAAGGGCGCTTTAACATTTATGCCGTTGAAACCGTTGATCAAGCACTGAGTTTATTAATGGATAAAGACGCAGGCGAAATGACCGCAGAAGGTTATCCAGAAGGCTCTATTAATGCACTTGCGTTAGCAAGGCTTGCCAATATTGCGGATATCGTAAATGGCGATAATGATGATGAGAAGGACGCTGAATGATTAATTTAATACTTTTACTGATCATTAGTATTTTTTGCTTTTTAATTTTTAAAAATAGTAAAAAAGCGAAGCTTCAAGCACTTGAAAATGAGAAGCTTGCCGCGGATTTTTTAGCGAATAATGGCAAAGCTGATGATGTTCATGAAACCGCATCTGGGTTGCAATACAAAATTGAGCAAAGTTCAGGTAATGACGCAAAGCCAAGTGCAACCAGTAAAGTAAAGGTTCACTATCACGGTACGCTTATGGATGGCAGTGTTTTCGACAGCTCAGTGGTAAGAAATTCGCCAATTAGCTTTGGTTTAAATCAAGTGATTGCAGGCTGGACCGAAGGCTTACAACTTATGAGCGAAGGGGATAAGTTTACCTTTTATATCCCGCCACAGCTTGCATATGGCCGTAAACGTGCAGGCAGCATTCCAGCAGGCTCGCTACTGATATTTGATGTAGAGCTGATAAAGATAGAATCTTAAAATGTAAAAAAGGCTTCATTAAGAAGCCTTTTTTAATTGCCTGCTAAAGTAGTTGAATAGATTAACCTCAACGCAAACCTTATTGAAGGTAAAGTAGCTGAAACTTTTAAAGTAATTTGCTCTTTCGAACATGCACGTTGCAGTGTAATAGCTAGCTAATCTTGCGTTGACAAAATTGTTCAATAGCTGTACAAATTCATCAGTACCCTTTTTGGGTCTTTTGTTGTTGAAGTAGTAAAGCCTCATCTCATTTTTTAAAATGAACTCCTATAGCCCTTAGAAAACCTTCTGAAAATGAGGTTATTTCTTTTATTTGGTAATTTTAAAGTTGCATTACTAAAAGGATTTTTGAATGTACAAACTAATATTATTGTTTATTATTTTTTCGGGAATATCTTTGTCTGCTTTTGGTCAGGCAGAAGTTGAAATCTGCAATAATTGCTCTCAACATCAAAAAGACAAGATCGCAAGGTTAAGCGTTAACTCTGATACTAAAGTTGTTATTGTGGTCGATATGCTTAATGAAACAGCATTAAAATACGATACTCACTTCATTGAAGATCGGTATGGTGAGTCAGTAGTTAATGTTTCTTTGTCTGAGCTTAGTAATGATGAACTTTTTGATTTAGACCTTCTATATGAATACCGCAAAGAGTTAGTACGTGTAATAACGCGTGCTTCTGAAAAGAGTATGCTTAAAAATGGGCAAAGTACTCAACGTAATATATCAACCCCTAAGCAAACTAATACCAATGCAAATGATAATTCCCCGTTAGGAAAGGAGATTGAAGTCAAGGGAAGTCCCTATGACTTTTTGCTTGCCAGTTATTTTAGAAATGATGTTTATGACTTTTATTTTGCGGGTGAGACATCAGCTTTAGCAAAAATTTTATTACCAACTAAGGGAACAATTAAATTTCCGAATATGAATAAGTTAAAGCTATATGTTCGTATAAACTTTTATAGTGATGATTTTGCTAAAAGCCTAAATGGCTTTATTAGCGTAACACTAAATCCAGTAATTAAGTCATTTAATATTTTAGGTGGGCGAGATGGATTTAAAAACTCAATTCCTTTGAACCATGACGAAATTAGTGGTCATGATTTTATATTTGCCAATGCTAAGAGCGAAGATAAAAATGAGAGCGAAAGAAATGAACACGCCAAGTTTGAAAGATACTCCAGTTCACTAGAGGGGGGAGTTAGTTGCCGAGTTGTGGAAACCAAAACGAAGGGAAATAACAAAATATACACTTATCAATGCTAGCGTTATAAGTTAAAGAGTGGAGTTACCACTCTTTAACTGTCGTCTAAACTTTTATTTGTTGTTTTTAACCCTAACAAGCACACCAACAGCACCAAGTAATATCACTACAATCCATACCGGCCAATTACCATATTGGCTATAAATGCTATCGCCTTTAATTAACGAGATATTGGCTTCGAGTACATCCGCTTTAAATTGCGGCATAGCCAATTGTGATTTAGTGATGGGGTCGTAAACGGCGCTAATACCATTATTCGTCACGCGAATTAGCGGGCGCTGTAACTCTAGGGCGCGCATACGCGCTATTTGCATATGTTGATGCGGGCCATGCGAGTCACCAAACCATGCATCGTTACTCACCGTGAATAAGATGTCGGAGTCACTGCGATAATTACCACGAACTAAATCAGCAAAGGCAATTTCATAGCAAATAGCCGGTAAGATATTTAAGCCATTTGCGCGTAAATTGTTTTGCACTTCATCACCTCGAGTGAAGGATGACATAGGCAAATCAAACAGTGGTGCGATAGGGCGTAAGAAGTCTTGGAACGGCACAAACTCACCAATGGGTAATAACTGATGCTTTTGATAGCGGTTTTTACCTAAATATTGATAGTGGCCTTCACTGTCATCATGCTCTTTTTTACCCAGCACAATGAGCGTATTAAAAATGTTACGCGTGTCGTATTGATAGTCAACAATACCGGTAATGAGTGCGGTGTTATTAAACGTGGCAGCACTATCAAGGCCTGTTAAATACTCGGTTGATAAAGCTTCAAGCTCAGGAACTGCAGCTTCTGGCCAGACAATTAAATCAGCATTCCAATGCAGGCGAGTCATATCTTGGTATTTGCTCATCGTCGTCCAAAACTCAGACGGCTCAAAGCGAAGATGCTGTTTAATATTACCCTGCACCAGTACAGTTTTTATAGTTTTGTCTTGGTGATGTAGCTGAGTGCTGCTTGCAATCGCATATAAGCCTGCTAGGAAGACTACAGAGGCGATAAGAGGTTTGCCATCTTTATTAGCTAGGCGATATAAAGCAAAAGCAATAAGTACGCATACCAGCGTGATACCAAACTCGCCGATTACTGGGGCTAAAAAATTGAGTGGGCTATCGGTTTGTGTGTAACCAAAGCTCAACCATGGGAAGCCTGTCAGCAATGTGCCACGTAAGTACTCTGTAGTAGCTACAGCGGCAAGTAACCAACAGATAAAGCTATTTGGGCCTTTAGCAAGGCGTGTAGTCAGCCAAGCGGCTAATGCAGGATACAGAGCTAAATAAGCACATAGCAACACCATTAACGACATCGATGCGATTAATGGCATGCCACCAAAGGTCGCTATAGAGACATGCACCCAACTAATACCCGCGCCAAACCAGCCTAAACCAAATAAAAAGCCATATTTAGCACTTTGTTTTGCGGCTAATTTACCGTTTGCGAGTGGGTTAATACAGTAGAGTAGAGCACCAAGAGATAGAAAGGTTAAAAACCAAAGGTTATAGGGAGCGTAACTTAAGGTTAAAAAGAGGCCCGCAACAAGTGCGAGCCAGGCTTTTTTATCTTTTGCAAGGTGGCTTAGGTTAGTTAGCAGTTTCTTCACTGTCGTTATCATCAGCCTTTGGAATGGTGACTTGCAATTGTAAGATGCGGCGGTTATCAGAGTTAGTGACTTTAAACTGTAAGCCTTCTACCTCGATTGTTTCACCACGGCTTGGCATATGACCAAATGCGTGTAAAACAATACCCCCTATGGTGTCAGCATCGGAAGTGCTGTAACCGGTTTTAAAATATTCATTGAAGTCGTCAACTTCTGTCAGTGCTTGCACCGCATAAACGTGTTTAGCAACTTGGCGAATATCTTGTTGTTCTTCGCTTTCGTCGTGTTCGTCTTCGATTTCACCCACGATGATTTCGAGAATATCTTCGATGGTCACAAGGCCAGACACACCACCATACTCATCAATAACGATAGCCATATGGTAACGCTGTTGACGGAACTCATTAAGCAGCGTGTCTACACGTTTACTTTCAGGCACAACGACAGCTGGGCGTAGAAAGCCACGTAATGAAGGTAACTGCTCATCTTTGTTTAAGATAAGCGGTAATAAATCTTTTGCGAGGAGAATACCTTCTACATGGTCTTTGTCTTCACACACCACAGGAAAGCGTGAGTGTGTTGAGTCAACCATCATAGGTAATAGCTCTTCTAAAGGTGTATCAACCTCTAAGGTTACCATTTGTGAGCGAGGGATCATGATATCCCGCACTTTTAGCTCTGATACACCTAGTACCCCTTCAATCATTTCTTTGGTTTCAGGGTCGATAAGGTCGCGTTCTTGCGCATCGGCAATTACTTCTACCAGCTCTTCTCTATTCTGGGGTTCCCCTTGCAACATTTGGGCTATGCGGCCCAGCCACGTTTTGCCAGAAGAACCCTGGCTAGTTTGCGAGTTGTCGTCGCTCATTGCGTCTAATTGCTCCGTTAATTTAAATATCGTCTCGATATGGGTCAGCGATGTTCAGATCGGCAAGTAATTGCTTTTCTATGCTTTCCATTTCGAGTGCATCTTCGTCCTTTATATGGTCAAATCCAAGTAAATGCAAGCATCCATGAATAACCATATGGGCAAAATGGTCGTGAAAGGTCTTTTCTTGCTCAATTGACTCGGCTAAAACAATGGCCGGACAAATGATTAAATCACCCACTAAAGGTAACTCAATACCCGGTGGTGCTTCAAATGGAAAAGATAAGACATTAGTCGGTTTATCTTTGCCACGGTAATCATTATTGAGCTGCTGACTTTGTGCTTCATCGCTGATCACAATAGTCAGTTCTGCGTCTTCACGATAATGACTGAGGGCTTTATCAGCCCAAAGTTGAAATTGTTCAAAGCTTGGTAAGTTGTCAAACTCACAGGCTATTTGTAAATCTAATTCGGTCACGAGTTTGCTTCTTGTTGGTTTGCTTGTGCTTCTTTAGCTCGTTGCTTTTCAGCGCGCTTTAATCGTTCTGCTTCATCATTGCGCTCGTACGCTTCAACGATACGGGCAACAACCGGGTGACGCACGACATCGTGTGATTGGAAGAAATTAAAGCTAATTTCATCCACACCGTTTAATACTTCGATAGCATGACGAAGGCCAGAGCGAGCACCGCGCGGTAAGTCGACTTGCGTGATATCGCCGGTGATCACTGCTTTTGAATTAAAACCGATACGGGTTAAGAACATTTTCATTTGTTCAGCAGTGGTGTTTTGGCTTTCATCAAGAATGATAAACGCATCATTGAGTGTACGACCACGCATGTAGGCAAGGGGCGCAACTTCAATCACGTTTTTCTCAATCAGTTTTTCGACGCGCTCAAAACCAAGCATTTCAAATAATGCATCGTATAAAGGGCGTAAATACGGGTCGATTTTTTGACTTAGATCACCAGGTAAGAAGCCTAGTTTTTCACCTGCTTCTACCGCCGGACGGGTGAGTAGAATACGGCGAATTTCTTGACGCTCTAAGGCATCAACTGCCGCAGCAACCGCTAAATAGGTTTTACCTGTACCAGCAGGGCCAATACCAAATGTTATATCGTGATGAAGTATATTCGCGACATACACGCCTTGGTTGTCGTTACGTGGTTTAATTACACCACGGCGAGTTTTGATGACGATGTCTTTACCGTATACATCTGGGTTTTCATCTTGTTCTAAGGCATTTGACTCGCTAATAGCCAAATGCACGGCTTCAGGTTCAATTTCGCCAATCAGGCCGCGAATCGGTTGAGTGTCAATATAGAGGTTTTTTAGTATCTCAACAGCCGCTGCTGCAAGGTGCAGTTTACCGGTTACTCTGAAGAAATTATCACGGTGAGCAATCTCGACACCGATGCGGCGCTCAATTTGCTTAATGTTTTCGTCAAACGGACCACATAAAGATGAAAGGCGTTTGTTGTCGGCGGGTTCTAAATAAATCTCTAATGTTTTTAACTGATTACTCAAAATTGCTTCCTATTGATGGGTGCAGGCGGTGCCTGCACCAAGTGTCACCCTAAGGTACGAAAGTAGCAACGCCAATTTCGTTAGGGGCCGCAGCGGCCTCTGCTTCAGCTGCTTTACTTAGAATTGCTGAAGGTGCCACATCGCGACGTAAGTTCATTTCTGATTCTGTACGAATTAATTCACCACGTAAAGAGTTTGGCAGTGCTTCAGTGATACGAACATCAACGAATTGACCGATCACTGAATGAGGGCCCTCAAAGTTAACTACACGGTTGTTCTCAGTACGGCCGCGTAATTCCATTGGGTTCTTCTTAGAAGGACCTTCAACTAGGATACGTTGCTCAGTACCAAACATTTGGCGGCTAATTTGCTGCGCCATTTGCGTGATGCGGTTTTGTAATACGTATAAACGCTCTTTTTTCTCTTGCTCTGTTACGTCATCTGGTAAATCAGCAGCAGGCGTACCTGGGCGCGCACTGTAGATGAAGCTAAAGCTCATATCAAAACCGATATCATTGATAAGGTTCATGGTTGCTTCAAAGTCAGCTTTACTTTCGCCAGGGAAACCAATGATAAAATCTGATGACATGCTTAGGTTAGGGCGAATTTTACGTAACTTACGAATTGTCGATTTGTACTCGATTGCAGTATGACCACGTTTCATAAGGTTAAGAATACGGTCTGAACCACTTTGCACTGGTAAGTGTAGGTGATCAACAAGCTCAGGCACATCAGCATAAGCATCGATGATATCTGGTGTAAATTCTACAGGGTGTGAAGTGGTGTAACGAATACGGTCAATACCGTCAATCGCTGCTACATAACGTAATAAGTCAGAGAAGTAACAAATTTCGCCGTCGTGTGTTTCACCACGATACGCATTTACGTTTTGGCCAAGTAGGTTTACTTCACGTACACCTTGCTCTGCAAGTTGTGCGACTTCAAGTAAAACGTCATCAAGTGGACGACTTACTTCTTCACCACGAGTATAAGGAACTACGCAGAATGTACAGTATTTAGAGCAACCTTCCATAATTGATACAAATGCAGAAGGACCTTCAGCTTTTGGCTCAGGAAGGCGGTCGAACTTTTCGATTTCTGGGAATGAAACGTCAACGACCGATGTGCTATCGCCACTTTGTACTTGCTTAATCATTTCAGGTAAGCGGTGTAATGTTTGCGGGCCAAAGATTACATCAACAAACGGCGCACGCTGACGAATAGAGTCGCCTTCTTGCGATGCAACACAACCACCAACACCAATGATTAAGTCAGGTTTGTCATCTTTTAATAGCTTCCAACGGCCAAGCTGATGGAATACTTTTTCTTGTGCCTTTTCACGGATTGAACAAGTATTGAGTAAGATCACGTCAGCGTCTTCAGCTTCTTCAGTTAACTGATAGCCGTTAGTCGCATCTAGTAGATCAGCCATTTTCTGAGAGTCGTACTCGTTCATCTGACAACCCCAGGTTTTAATATGCAGCTTTTTACTCATTGAAATATAGCCTCGTTTTCAATTCGGTAGTGACACAAAAATGTGTTAGAAACAGGATTAAGTGGCAAGTATGCCGACTTAAAGGACGCGTATTTTAGCTGGATACCCGCACAGATCCAAGTATAGTTTTTATCTTTGTGGTGTGAAATCAAACAAGTCACTGTTTTGAAATTCTTAAGCAGTAAATGCACTGACACTGATTATTGAATTACGTTACAATTTGTCGCGTATTTAAATAGCCAAATGAGCGAATATTAAATGAATAAAAATAGGGTAATTGTTGTCGGTGGTGGCATGGTCGGTGCTGCTACAGCGGTAAAACTGGCAAAACAGGGTAGGGATGTCACCGTTATTGAAAAGCACCTTATCGATGCCGATCATATTCTTAGCTCAGATAAGGTCGATATTCGCATTTCGGCTATTAATCGTTTTTCAGAAAATTTACTCGATGACCTTGGTGCCATGCCATTGCTAAGACAAAATCGTATTGCGCCTTATCAACAACTTGAAGCCTACCAACAACAAGGTGAGAATTTATTGTTTGATTGCCATGAAATTGGCGAAACGCACTTAGGTCATTTAATCGAAAATAATTTAATTCAAGCAAGTCTCTGGCAGCAATTTTCAAAATACAACATCGAAGTGATAGAGCAAACGTCAGCCATCACGGATATTACACAAACGGCTGATTCAATCACCTTACATTATGGCGATACTCAATATTCCGCCGATTTAGTTGTTGCAGCAGACGGTGGACAGTCACAATTGCGAAGCAAAGCTGGCTTAGGTGTGACGGGGTGGCAATATGGTCAGCACTGCATGGGCGTATTAATTAAGTTAGATGCCCCGCAGCAAGTAAAAACGTGGCAACAATTTAAGCCAACCGGACCCGTAGCGTTTCTACCGATGCAAGGCCTTATGCTAATTTAATTTGTTATCACGATGCTGCGGTTTTAAAGCAGTGGCAAACATTGTCGAATGAGCAACTCAAAGCAAACCTCATTGCGCATTTTCCTGAACTACCGGGCGACTTTGAGCTGCTTGAGCATGCTGTTTTTCCACTTGCACGCCAACACGCTAATGATTATTCGCACGGCCGTTTAGTTTTAGTTGGTGATTCGGCGCATACAATTAACCCGCTCGCTGGGCAAGGTGTGAATTTAGGGTTTCAAGACGTCGTTGCACTGGCAGATATATTGGCAGATCAACCTGATGTTGGTCAGCAAGCGTTATTGAAACGCTACGAGAAAAAACGCCGCCACGCCAATTTACTAATGATGAGTATGATGGATGCATGTTACTTTGGTTTTTCAAACGAGATAAAGCCATTAAGTTGGGTGCGCAGTAAGTTTTTAAAGCTTGCTAATAACACAGGCCCTGCAAAAAATTGGGTTTTAAAGTATGCAATCAGCGGGACATTAAGTTAATCGTAAAAAATTAATCGTACTAAAGACAAAGAAGCGGGGTAATGAAAATTAGCCCGTTTTTTTGTGCTAAAAATTATCGAATATACTTTGAGAAACTTGAAACTTGAAACTTGAAACTTGAAAGGGAAATAAGTAGTTGGCTGGGATACCAGGATTTGAACCTGGGAATGGCAGGATCAAAACCTGCTGCCTTACCGCTTGGCGATATCCCAACGCTAAACTTGAAGAGTTTTAGTTCTACTT
>NZ_PQCG01000032.1:31645-31992 GCF_002964825.1 Pseudoalteromonas sp. T1lg122 | reverse complement strand
GAGAAAGTGGCTGGGATACCAGGATTTGAACCTGGGAATGGCAGGATCAAAACCTGCTGCCTTACCGCTTGGCGATATCCCAACAAAGAATAAGTTGATAGTTTTGGTTCTTATCAAGAACATGGTGCGGAAGGAGAGACTTGAACTCTCACAACCGAAGTTACTGGAACCTAAATCCAGCGCGTCTACCAATTCCGCCACTCCCGCACATAGTGTGATGCAAGTATATAGTAATGGAACCTAAATCCAGCGTCTAATCAAGACACCAGCCAATTCCGCCACTCCCGCATCATAGGGTTTGCTAATTTTAACTCTTAGCTTGAGTTTTCTTATTCACTTTCTTGGTA
>NZ_PQCG01000032.1:0-31635 GCF_002964825.1 Pseudoalteromonas sp. T1lg122 | reverse complement strand
CATGGTGCGGAAGGAGAGACTTGAACTCTCACAACCGAAGTTACTGGAACCTAAATCCAGCGCGTCTACCAATTCCGCCACTCCCGCATCGTTTGTACTAAAAGTACTGGTAGTTATTTTAAACTCTTCATTGAGCTACAAAAAAGAATGGTGGCTAAGACGGGATTTGAACCTGTGACCCCATCATTATGAGTGATGTGCTCTAACCAACTGAGCTACTTAGCCATCTTTTTTGTTATCACTTCATCGCTGAGTGCGGGGCGTATTATGCTGATATGACCCAAATCCGTCAACACCTTTTTTGCAAAAAAATGCTTATCAGTGTTTGTTTGCATTAAAATTAAGCTAAGTGGCTAAATTTCATTTAAATTGCTGTTTTTTTGACTGCAATTTTTGAGTTTAATTCCCAAATGCATAATAAGAGTTTTAAAACTCAGATTTTAAGTTGCTTGATTTTCATACAAAAATCAAGTTTCAAAATTAGTAAGTGTGTTTTTTTAACGTGTTTAACTGCAAAAAATGAAAAGCGAATGATTTTATACAGGCAAATTTGCGATTAATCGGCCTAGTTTTTACTTTTTAAATACCCACAATTTGCTAATCACGCAGTCAGCAGTTTGCAAAATGGGTTGTGAGCTTTGAAAACTATCCTCTATTAACTGTCGTGTTCACTCATTATTCTTTAGGGTGTTTAAAAATACGATTTACGGTTTTGCATAATTTCACGCTGCATCATGAAAGAGGGCGTTTAGAGGCAAGGTGGCATCGCCCATCATGTTTTAGGGAGATTTAGGGAATATTTAGGCAATAAAAAAGGCCCGTAAAAACGAGCCTTTTAAAATCGAATAAGCGAATGGCTTATACGTTAAATAAGAAGTTCATCACATCGCCGTCTTTAACGATGTACTCTTTACCTTCTTGACGCATTTTACCCGCTTCTTTTGCACCACTTTCACCTTTAAACGCGACATAGTCGTCAAAAGCAATTGTTTGTGCACGGATAAAGCCGCGCTCAAAGTCAGTGTGGATTTTACCAGCGGCTTGTGGCGCAGTCGCACCTACTGGGATTGTCCATGCACGTACTTCTTTAACGCCAGCAGTGAAGTAAGTTTGTAATTTAAGTAACTCGTAACCACCACGGATCACTAAGTTAAGACCTGGCTCTTCTAAGCCTAAGTCAGCCATAAATTCTAATTTATCTTCTTCTTCAAGCTCAGACAGCTCAGATTCAATCGCAGCACATACTGGAATAACAACGGCATCTTCAGCAGCGGCAATTTCACGTACTTTATCTAGGTAAGGGTTATTCTCAAACCCATCCTCTGCCACGTTAGCAATGTACATTGTTGGTTTAATCGTTAAGAAGTTAAGAGACTTAATTGCCGCTTTTTCTTCTTTTGTAAGTGCTAATGAACGTAACGTTAAACCTTCATCTAGGTGCGCTTTTACTTTTTCTAACACTGCATTTTGTTCTTTAGCGTCTTTATCGCCGCCTTTCGCTTTTTTAGCGTTACGCACGAGTGCTTTATCAGCACTGTCCATATCAGCAAGAACTAATTCGGTGTTAATTACATCGATATCATCAGCAGGGTCAATTGTGCCAGCAACGTGAACAATGTTTTCGTCTTCAAAACAACGAACCACGTGACCAATTGCATCTGTTTCACGAATATTTGCTAGGAACTGGTTACCTAAACCTTCACCTTTAGATGCGCCTTTTACTAGACCGGCAATATCAACGAATTCCATTGTCGTTGGTAAAATACGCTGAGGATTTACAATAGCGGCTAAGTCATTTAGGCGCGCATCAGGAACCGGTACCACACCTGTATTTGGTTCAATGGTACAGAAAGGGAAGTTAGCGGCTTCAATACCCGCTTGAGTTAGTGCATTAAATAGTGTTGATTTACCAACGTTTGGCAAGCCAACGATGCCACATTTAAAACCCATAGTAAGATACCTTGTGTAATTTCATTAAAACGGATTAAGGTTTAAATGAATGTAGTCTGTTTTGTGCTTTTAACACACCATCTTTTGCAAGTATTTCCATACAACGAACTGCTTCGTCAACGGCAGCGTCCATTTTTTCTTGATCGTCTTTCGCAGCTTTACCAAGTACCCAACCGGTTACCATTTCTCGGTGACCTGGATGACCAATGCCAATGCGAAGGCGCATGAAATCTTTTTGGTTTGCCATTTTCGCAATAATATCTTTTAAACCATTGTGACCGCCGTGGCCGCCACCTTTTTTAAGTTTTGCAATCCCAGGTTCAAGATCCATTTCGTCATGAGCAACGAGAATGTTTTCTACAGGGATTTTAAAGAAATTTGCGAGACTACTCACCGCCTTACCACTTAAATTCATATAAGTTGTAGGGATCAGTAATTTAAATTCTTGGCCTTGAATAATCACTTTGCCGGTGAGGCCGTGATATTTAGGATCATGTTTGAGTGTGCAGTTATAGCGTGCAGCCAGTTCTTCGATGAACCAAGCACCTGCATTATGGCGTGTGTTTGCGTATTCGGGGCCTGGATTAGCCAGGCCCACAAGCATTTGAATAGAATTCAAGGTGTTTACACCTTAAAAATTATTCTGCAGCGTCTTCTGAAGATTCTTCAGCAGGAGCAGCTTTGTTAGCTTTAACAGTAACAATAGACTGATCGTGATCAGCGCCTTTAGCTAGCTCAACAGATGAAACACCTGAAGGAAGTTTAAGGTCAGAAAGGTGGATTGAATCACCAGCTACTAAACCTGCAACGTTAACTTCAACGAACTCAGGAAGTGCTTTAGGAAGACACGTGATTTCGATTTCAGTTAATTGGTGAACAACAGTGTTACCTGCTTTAGTTACTTTCTCTTCACCGATGAAGTGTACTGGCACTTTAGTGTGAAGTTTGTGAGAAGCATCTACACGTTGGAAGTCTAAGTGAGTGATCTTAGGCTTGAACGGGTGACGTTGAATATCTTTAAGGATAGCTTCAACTGACTCGCCACCGATGTTTAAAGTAAGGATGTGCGTGTAGAAACCTTCGTCTTCTTGCGCTTTGATCATATCTTTGTGTGCAAGAACGATTGATGCAGCTTCTTTGTCAGCACCGTAAAGGATTGCAGGAACTTTATCTTCACGGCGTAGGCGGCGGCTCGCACCAGTACCTGTTTCTGTACGTAATTCTGCATTGTATGTGTAAGTTGACATAATGTCTCCAATAATTAATAGTCTTAGGGCCTTTGCGACCAAGGTCCCTAGCCAAAAGGCGCGCTATCATACCACCCCTTTCGGGGAAAATAAATAACGACTACAAAAAAAGCACCTAGGTGGTGCTTTTTCAGTATCACAGTGATGTTGATTAGTGTTCAAACATCGCTGAAATAGATTCTTCGTTGCTGATACGACGGATTGTTTCAGCAAGCATATCTGCAAGCGTAAGCACTTTGATTTTATCAATTGCTTTAAGCTCATCAGACAGTGTAATTGAGTCAGTCACGATAACTTCGTCAATCACTGAATTACGGATGTTCTCAGCTGCATTGCCTGAAAGTACTGGGTGAGTAGCGTAAGCAAATACGCGTTTTGCACCATGCTCTTTAAGCGCCGCTGCTGCTTTACATAAAGTACCACCGGTATCGATCATGTCATCAACGATGATACAGTCACGACCTTCAACGTCACCAATAATGTGCATTACTTGTGAAACGTTTGCTTGTGGACGACGCTTGTCGATAATTGCTAGGTCAGTGTCGTTTAATAGCTTAGCGATTGCACGAGCACGAACAACACCACCGATATCAGGAGAAACAACAACTACGTCTTCGAAGTCGCGCTCTTTCATATCTTCTAGTAGTACTGGGCTACCGAATACGTTATCAACTGGTACGTCGAAGAAACCTTGGATTTGTTCTGCGTGTAAATCAACCGTAAGAACGCGGTCAACACCAACACTTGAAAGGAAATCTGCAACTACTTTAGCTGTGATTGGTACACGCGCAGAACGCACGCGGCGGTCTTGACGTGAGTAACCAAAATAAGGGATAACTGCGGTAATACGTCCAGCAGATGCACGACGTAGGGCATCAACCATAACGATAAGCTCCATTAAGTTATCGTTAGTAGGGTTACAGGTTGATTGAATGATGAAAACGTCAGAGCCACGAACATTTTCATTAATTTGAACACTGATCTCACCGTCACTAAAACGGCCAACAACAGCATCGCCTAATTCAATATACAAACGTTTTGCAACTTTTTGAGCTAGCTCAGGTGTTGCGTTACCAGCGAAGAGCTTCATGTCAGGCACGGTAGGGTTCCTCAGGCACTGAATTTTGGGACTAACAGGCTATGGTAGGCACCAAAGCAGGTTAACATTTACTTGTACGTTACTTCATTTCAAAGTGAGCATTTAATGCTGTATGAGCAGGTGAAAGTGTAGCACTACTTGCAACAAAACCTGTCCATTTTTCTGGTAACTGAGCTAAAACTTGTTGTGCTTGTGCCTCGGTTGAAAACTCAGCAAAGCAGCAAGCGCCTGTACCAGTCATCTTTGACGGGGCGTATTTTAGCAACCACTGCAGGGCTTTTTCAACCTCGGGGCAGAGCTTTTTAACCAAAGCCTCACAATCATTGCCTAAATTTTCTGTTTGCCAGTCTGCTTTTAGCTTAGGTGTATCGCGTTTTAGATCAGGGTGGGTGAAAATTTTCGCGGTGCTAACATGCTCCCCAGGATGAATGACACAAAACCAGCTTGGTGGTAACTCAACATTTTCGAGTTGCTCACCAATACCGTGGGCTATGGCAGTGTGGCCATTAATAAATACCGGCACATCAGCGCCTAATTTCACCCCAAGTTCTGCTAATTCTGTCAGCGTTAAATCACAGCCCCATAGCTTATTTAGGGCAAGGAGGGTTGTCGCTGCATCGGATGAGCCACCGCCAACACCACCGCCCATCGGCAAGCGCTTTAATAATTCGATACGCACGCCGTGTTTACAATCACCGTACTGTTGTAATAAACGAGCGGCTTTATATATAAGGTTATCTTCAAGCTCAATGCCGTTTGTATCACCTGTTACTTTAATTTCTGAGTCGTTAGTGACAGTAAATGTAAGCTCGTCACCATACTCTAAAAAAGTGAACAGGGTTTCAAGTTCATGATAGCCATCTTCACGGCGACCATTTATATGAAGAAATAAATTTAGTTTTGCTGGTGCTATTAACGTTAGCGGAGCGGTTGATACGTGCGTCATGATTAATTTAACTGCCAATCATTAAGTTGAATTTTAATACGGATTTTTTGGTTTTTGAGGCTGAGCTTAACAGGAAGCCAATAGCCATCTTGCTTAATGTAATCTGAGTAGGTGATTTGCCACTTTTGACCATTGTGAGCTTGCCAAATAAGACTTTTTAATCGGCCTTGCTCATCATAGCTGGCTTGGTCGTTTTCGACGGTGCCTTTTAGCCATTTTGCGGCATTATCTAGAGGAATTGAAAAACCGGTTAACCGATATAACAACATTGAGGCATCGCGATCGGTATACACATCGCCGTCATATTCAAGCTCGGCACCGTCGGCATTTTGTTTTAAAGATAAAATACGGGTGCCAATAAAGCTGGTAAGCACCATGTCACTTTGTTGTTCATCATGCTGCCAGTTTAGGTTGGCCGATTGACGTTGTTCGGTACTAATAAACGCCATTTTTCCTTGTACTTGCCACTGTGCGTGTTGTTCTAATCGGCTTTTCCAGTCAGGATAAATGTAATCAACGGTTGAAATTTTTTGCGCACAACCACCAATAAATAAAAAAAACATGAATAAAATCAAATATTGTTTAATCAAATGTCGTTCCTTACTTTCCATATTCCGCTGATTTTTGGTAAAATTAATGCCTTTACAGCTGGGCTTAGCAATATTTGGTACATATGACCATCGTAGCACTTGGTATAAATCACAAAACCGCATCCGTAGAATTACGCGAAAAAGTCGCGTTTTCGCCTGAGCAAATGTCTGAGGCGTTACAGCAATTAAGCGGTCACGCGCATTTTAATGAAGCGGTTATTGTTTCGACCTGCAACCGAACTGAAATCTATTGTAGCCTTGCCGAGCGTAATTCCCAAACCCTGTTGCACTGGTTAGCCAGTTTCCATGGTTTGGATGAACAAGAACTGAGCAGTAACATCTATTACCATGAAGGTAATGAAGCCATTAACCATTTAATGCGGGTGTCATGTGGGCTTGATTCGTTAGTACTCGGTGAGCCGCAAATTTTGGGGCAAATAAAACAAGCCTACCATAATGCCAAAACTCACGATGCCATTGGTGTAACCTTTGATCGCTTGTTCCAAAAAACTTTTTCAGTGGCAAAACAAGTGCGTACCGAAACCGACATTGGAGCCAGCGCTGTATCGGTTGCTTATGCTGCGGTTAATCTTGCTAAGCACATTTATGGCAAGTTGGATAAAACCAATGTTCTGCTGATTGGTGCGGGTGAGACCATAGAGTTGGTTGCTAAGCATTTATACCAAAACGATCCACAAAAAATAACGGTGGCAAACCGCACCATTGAACGCGCTAAAATCCTAGCAAGCGACGTTAATGCGGATGTTATTGCACTTGCCCAGCTACCTGAGCGTTTACACGACGCTGATATTGTTATTAGTTCAACCGCTAGTACTTTGCCAATCATTGGTAAAGGGGTGGTAGAACAAGCGCTGAAAAAGCGCCGCCACAAACCAATGTTATTTATTGATATTGCGGTACCGCGTGATATCGAAAGCCAAGTAGGCGAACTAGATGCCGCCTATTTGTATTCAGTTGATGACTTACAAGCCATAGTAAGCGAGAATATCGCCGCCCGTGAGCAGGCTGCTGAGCAAGCGCAAGCTATTATTCGCTCACGTACCGATGAATTTGCTATGTGGTTGCGTTCACTCGATTCGGTGGATTTAATTCGCCATTATCGCAACGATGTACAAGATATTAAGTCAGAACTTGTCGAAAAAGCCCTTGGCCAGCTACAAGCAGGTAAAGAGGCAGAGAAAGTTATACTCGAGTTGGCAAATAAACTGACCAACCGCTTGATGCACGCACCTACCCGTGCCATTCAAGATGCTGCTAAAAAAGGTGAAGCAGCCGAGTTAAGCCAATTAAAGAAAATGTTAGGTATTGATCAGGAATAGTCGTTAAATGAAAGAGTCTGTTTATAGAAAGTTAGAAACCTTAGTAGAGCGTTATGAGGAAGTGCAAGCGCTGCTAAGCGACCCCTCTGTGATCAGCGACCAAAATCGCTTTCGTGCCTTATCTAAAGAATACTCAGAATTAGAAGAAATCGTAAAAGCATTTTTAGCTTACCAACAAGCACAAGATGATGTTGCTACTGCTGAAGAAATGCTAAAAGACTCTGATCCTGACATGCGTGAAATGGCGCAAGAAGAATATAAAGAAGCAAAAGCACAAATTACCGCTTTAGAAGACGAAATCCAAATTCTAATGCTGCCAAAAGATCCTAAAGACAATAATAACGTCTATTTAGAGGTTCGTGCGGGTACCGGTGGTGATGAAGCTGCTATCTTCGCAGGTGACTTATTCCGTATGTACAGCCGCTACGCTGAGACTAAAAAGTGGAAAGTAGAGGTAGTGAGTACTAACGAAGGTGAACACGGCGGTTACAAAGAAGTGATTGCACATATCTCAGGTGAAGGTGTGTATGGTCGTTTGAAGTTTGAATCGGGCGCGCACCGTGTACAACGTGTACCAGAGACTGAGTCGCAAGGCCGTGTACATACTTCAGCCTGTACAGTTGCAGTTATGGCTGAAATTCCTGAAGCAGAAGCAATTGAGATTAACCCAGCGGATATTAAAGTTGATACGTTCCGTGCATCGGGTGCCGGTGGTCAGCACGTAAATAAAACGGACTCGGCAATTCGTATTACTCACATCCCAACAGGTGTGGTTGTTGAGTGTCAGGACGAGCGTTCACAGCATAAAAACCGTGCTAAAGCGATGTCTGTACTTGGTGCACGTTTACAACAAGCTGAAGATGAAAAGCGCCAAGCGGCTGAAGCATCAGAGCGTCGTAACCTCGTAGGGAGTGGTGACCGTTCTGAGCGTATTCGTACATACAATTACCCGCAAGGTCGTATCACCGATCACCGTATTAATTTAACCATTTATCGCTTAAATGAAGTGGTAGCGGGTGATTTAGGCTGTGTAATTGAACCACTGATGCAAGAACACCAAGCTGACTTACTTGCTGCGATGGGCGATGAATAATCGTGCCACAAAGCATCGAACAAGCCATTGTTGCTGCGACGGCGTTACTAACGCCAAGCAGCGACAGTGCAAAACTAGACGCACAAGTCCTGTTATTATCCATTCTAGATAAACCTCGCAGTTACTTATTTACCTGGCCAGAAAAACAACTCACCGAACAGCAACAGCTCGATTTTGAGCAAGCATGCCAGCGCCGTTTAAATGGTGAACCTGTCGCGCATATTGTGGGTTTTCGTGAATTTTGGAGCCTTCCTTTAAAGGTCAACCCAACGACTTTAATTCCAAGACCCGACACCGAAACGTTAGTTGAATATGCTTTAGGGCTTGAATTACCTGCTGATGCAAACGTGCTTGATTTGGGCACTGGGACAGGGGCAATTGCCTTGGCATTGGCCAGTGAAATGCCAAGTTGGCAGGTGACAGGGGTTGATAGGGTGGCTGATGCTGTCGAATTAGCTAAAGAAAATAAACAGCGACTTGCAATCAACAATGCTAATTTTGCCTTGAGTAATTGGTTTAGTGCCGTAAATACGCAAAAGTTTAACTTAATTGTCAGCAATCCACCGTATATAGAACAGGATGATGAGCACTTAAACCAAGGTGATGTGCGCTTTGAACCGCTCTCTGCATTAGTTGCAGATGATGACGGTATGGCTGATATTAAACAAATTATTACTATCGCGCGTGACTATTTAGCAACAAATGGCTATCTTTTAATTGAACATGGCTACAAACAAAGTGTGATGGTTCAAGATTTTTTTGCACAAATGTCGTATAGCCATATACTTACAATTAAAGATCTTGGCGGTAATGACCGTGTAACGTTAGCACAATGGCTTAAATAATAATGAAGTGCACTGTGCGTACATAGCCTTTGAGGATCCCATACAATGGATGATTTTTTGTTTTCGGATGAAGCACTTGATGAAGTAAATGAGGTGGTTCAGGGTAGTTGGAAAGTCATCGTCGTCGATGACGAGCCAGAAGTACATGCCGTAACAAAGCTTGCGTTGAGTGACTTTGAATTTCAAGATAAACGATTAGAGTTTATTAGTGCCTATTCAGGTGAAGAGGCCAAGCAAGTAATTCAACAGCATCCTGATGCTGCAATCGTATTACTCGATGTGGTAATGGAAACCGACGATGCAGGCCTCAAAGTCGCTAAGTTCATTCGCGAAACAGCAAAAAATAATCACATTCGTATCATTCTTCGAACTGGTCAGCCAGGTCAAGCACCCGAGCGACAAGTTATCGTTAATTACGATATTAATGACTACAAATCAAAAACTGAATTAACGGCACAAAAACTGTTTACTGTGGTGATGTCGAGCTTACGTTCTTATCGCGATATTTTATCGATTGAACAATCTCGCCAAGGCCTTGAAAAAATTATTAAAGCATCACGCGATATTTTCTCGACCCATTCACTTGAAAGCTTTATTGAAGGGGTGATGCAACAACTTACCTCATTACTGGGTACTGTCGATCAGGCTATGTATGCAACAAGCTTAGTTGCGAGTAATCCGTTGGATAACCAAAAAAAGCTTGTCGTGTTTTCGGGTAGTGGTGAGTTTGAGCGCAGTGAAGGTAAAGCAATTGAAGACGTACTTAGCGACGAGCAGCTGCAAGCTTGCCAACAAGCATTAAGTGAAAAAACCATTGTTTACCGTGAAAACTATTTATTTGCCTATTGTTGCAGTGAATGTAATCACAACTCGATGTTATTTATTTCAGGTATTCCGAAGCATTTGACCGATACTCAGCGCCATTTAATTGAAATTTTCTCGCAAAATGTACAGTTGGCCTATGAAAATGTGCAGCTACAATCTGAAATAGAAGCAACACAACAAGAATTGGTTTTTAGACTGAGCGAAGCGCTAGAACAACGCTCAACAGAAACAGGTAACCATGTAAAACGCGTTTCGCATATTTGTTACGAGCTGGCGATGGGTTATGGCCTAACTAAACGCGAAGCCGAACTTATTCGCTTGGCAGCGCCACTGCATGATGTTGGCAAGGTCGGTATTCCGGATGCCATTTTAAATAAGCCTGGGCCACTGACTGATGAAGAATGGGCTATCATGCAACAGCATGCTGAAAAAGGTCATTTAATTTTAAAAGACTCAAATCGTGACATCGTTAATACTGGGGCCATAATTGCATTATCGCACCATGAGCGTTGGGACGGTTCAGGCTATCCGAAAGGTCTAAAAGGCGAGGATATTCCTATTGCGGGTCGTATTGTGGCTTTAGCCGATGTGTTTGACGCACTACGTCATAAGCGCTGCTACAAAGAACCATGGTCTCTTGATGATGTAGTAAAAGAAATTAACTCACAACAGGGCAAACAGTTTGATCCTAAGCTGATTGACGTGTTTAATCAGCGCGTGAAAGAAATAGAAGACGTACTTGTACGTTATCCAGATTAATTAAAATAAAATTAGGGGCATATGGATTATTTAGCAGTAAAACATACTCACATGTTATTTGCCGTGTTGAGTATTATCTTATTTTACGTTCGTTCATTTTCACGTTTAAAGACGGGC
The DNA here is from genome assembly GCF_002964825.1 of Pseudoalteromonas sp. T1lg122. Lineage (NCBI taxonomy): Bacteria > Pseudomonadati > Pseudomonadota > Gammaproteobacteria > Alteromonadales > Pseudoalteromonadaceae > Pseudoalteromonas > Pseudoalteromonas sp. T1lg122. The sequence goes on along the minus strand of NZ_PQCG01000032.1, from coordinate 20,824 downwards.
GCTCTGGCAAAAAATAAAGTGGTGTTTATTGGTAGTCACAGTATCGACACTTTATTGCTAGTATCGGCAGTTGCATTGATTGTGATGGCAGGGTTTAACCCACTTGAGCAATCTTGGTTATTAGAAAAGATAATCTTAGTTATTGCTTATATTGTGCTGGGCATTGTTGCAGCTAAGCAGAGCGCACAAAGCGCGAAAGTAGTACTACTTGCTATAACCACCCTTATTTTATTAGCAATTGGTTATTTAGCGTCTGCTAAAACTGCACTTCTTTTATAAGAATCCCTCAGCGGTATTTGATGGCCTGTGCTGTCGTACCGCTTTTTTATATCTCATCGCTCAGTATTGGTAACTTAGGGCAAAAGTAGGTAAACTAGCTGTTCGTTTTTGAAAGAGATGTAGCAGTATAAATGACCACCCCTTGGTTTGAAGATCAAAATGAACCCTATCAAGATGAGGCCTTTGACACATTTTCTTCTAAAGTGCTTTATCGTTGTATCGACGCAGAATTAAAGTGGGATCAACAAGCTGATTTAACAGCCTGTTATGACACGCTTTATGAGCTTGAGAACAGGGTAACAGCCCTTTGTGCTGAATTTAAAGAACCCCATGAGCGTCTCGATAATTTGCTTGATACCTTTTACCAGCAATGGCTGTTTAGCTCATCTAGCTTAAAAGTGCCTGAGTACACATTAAATAGCTTTAGCTACACCATTACCATGCGCAGCGGTACGCAAACCACGCTGGCGATTTTACTGTGTCATTTATTACAGCATGCTGAATTGGATGCCACTGTCACGCTTAGCCAAGGCGAAGTGCATGTGCATGTTGGTATGAGTGATGAAGAAGGCTACTTAATTGAGCCAAGCACAGGTCAGCAGAGTTGGTATATAACGCCAGAGAATGCCTGTGAAGAAAATGGTGATGAGCAAGAGCCGTTAGAACTTATTTTTGATGAAGAGCTGTATAAACTGTATTTAGCTCAGCAAAAATGGTCTTTTATTAGCGAAAGTAAATTTGGCCATGCGTTGCATTGCGTTGAAATGCTGATGGAATTGTTAGGTGACGATCCGTACGAACGTCGTGACCGAGGCTATTTACTTAATCAGTTAGATTGCCCAAAAATGGCGCGTGATGATCTGCAGTACTTTGTTAATGAGTGCCCAGATGATCCCGCAATTGAGATTATTCAGCATCAAATTGCTGAAATTGAAGACAACAATAATACACACCACTAATTTAAAGGAACATTTATGACTGACGCCCACAGTGCGCTAATTACCAATGACGCAGTCGTACTTGGTTTGCTTGCCGTTATTTTGGGGTTTATTTTTAAAACCTCTCACAGTAATAATGCTGCGTTCCAAAAATTTTATAAATATGTACCAGCGTTATTGCTTTGCTATTTTTTACCTTCGTTACTCAATACCTTTGGTATTGTTGATGGTCACTCTTCAAATGTTTATTTTGTGGCGTCGCGCTATTTACTGCCAGCTTGCTTAATATTGCTTACCATCAGTATTGATTTAAAAGCGATTCTTAACCTGGGTCCAAAAGCATTAATCATGTTTTTAACGGGTACCATGGGTATCGTTATTGGTGGACCTCTTGCTATTTTAGTGATGAGTGCCGTTTACCCAGAAGCGGTGGGTGGTCATGGCCCTGATGCAGTTTGGCGCGGTATGACGACTATTGCTGGTAGTTGGATTGGTGGCGGTGCAAACCAAGCATCAATGAAAGAAATGTTTGAAGTAGGCGGTGATATTTTCTCTGCAATGGTCACCGTTGATGTAATTGTGGCGAATTTATGGATGGCCGTATTGTTATTAATGGCTGCAAACCATAAAGCGATTGATGCAAAAACGGGCGCAGATACGCGTGCCATTGAAGAGCTTAAAGAACGCGTAGAAAAATATCATGCTGAGCATGCGCGTATGCCAACCTTAAATGACTACATGACGATTATCGCAATTGCCTTTGGTATTACGGGTCTTGCGCACTTTTGTGCTGACTTTTTAGGTCCGTTTTTTGGGGCTAACTTCCCTTGGGCACAAGAATATAGTTTAAACAGTAAATTCTTTTGGTTAATCGTTATCTCAACCACAATTGGTATTAGTTTATCGTTTACTAAAGTTCGCCATATTGAAGCTTTTGGCGCGTCAAAAGTAGCATCAAGCTTTTTATATATTCTTGTTGCTTCAATTGGCTTACACATGAATATCACTGCGATTTTTGACTCACCAATGTACTTTGTACTGGGTGTGATTTGGATGATTACCCATGCAAGCTTAATGCTTATTGTGGCGAAATTAATTAAAGCACCGCTGTTTTATATGGCAGTAGGCTCTCAAGCAAATGTAGGCGGCGCAGCATCAGCACCTGTTGTTGCATCAGCTTTCCATCCGTCTCTTGCGCCAGTAGGTGTATTACTGGCTGTTTTGGGCTATGGTGTTGGTACCTACATGGCTTATATTTGTGGATTAATGCTACAAGCTGTTGCACCTTAAGGAATAGAAATGAACAACCAGTTAATTAAAATTAACGAGATTGAATTAGCCAACGATAAACCATTTGTCTTGTTTGGCGGTATGAACGTACTTGAATCACGTGATTTAGCGATGCGTATTGCTGAGCATTACGTAGAAGTTACATCAAAGCTAAACATTCCATACGTGTTTAAAGCGTCTTTTGATAAAGCGAATCGCTCTTCAATTAATTCATACCGTGGTCCGGGTATGGAAGAAGGTTTAAAAATCTTTGAAGAAATTAAATCTACTTTCAATGTGCCACTGATCACCGACGTACATGAGCCGCATCAAGCTGCTCCTGTAGCTGAAGTGGTTGATGTGATTCAGTTACCAGCATTCCTTGCTCGTCAAACTGACCTAGTTGTTGCTATGGCAAAAACGGGTGCCATTATCAATGTGAAAAAACCACAGTTTTTAGCACCACACGAAATGCGTCATATCATTAAGAAGTTTAATGAAGCGGGTAACAACAATGTTGCATTGTGTGAGCGTGGTACGAGCTTTGGTTATAACAACCTTGTGGTTGATATGCTTGGTATGGATGACATGAAGCCTATGGCGCCGGTTATCTTTGATGCAACGCATGCATTACAACGCCCAGGAGGCCGTGCTGACTCTGCAGATGGTCGCCGTGCACAAGCTGCAGAACTTGCTCGCAGTGGCATGGCATTAGGTATTGCAGGTTTATTTATTGAAGCGCACCCTAATCCGAATGAAGCAAAATGTGACGGTCCATGTGCATTAGCACTAAGCAAGCTAGAAGGTTATTTATCGCAAATGAAAGCGGTTGATGACTTAGTTAAGAGCTTTGCACCACTCGATACTAGCGCAAGCGATTTATGATAATATACCCAATCCTCCTCAAGATGCAGAATTCAGCGTTTCACAGGTGCTTAATATCAAGGCGTTACTTTGCAAGAATGGCAGTCCCTTTTAAAAAGTAACAACGATGAGAGTAAGTGCCTGTGAAGCGCCCGAAGGGTTGGTTTAAAAGCGATTTATACTGCGTTATTGATTTTAATAATAGAACCACTATTACTTGCAATCAATGCCTTGCCTAAATCGCTTTTAATTCCAACTGAAACTCGCAGCTTGAGGTGGTTTGGGTATATAAGTATGAAAAAGGCGACCATGGTCGCTTTTTTTATTTGTATCGCTATAATCGACGCATAAGAAAAACTAATTTCTAAGCTTGGTGTTTATGTCTCGTCGTTTACCTCCTTTAAATGCATTAAAAGCATTCGAAGCCGCTGCCCGCCATTTGAGCTTTACCAAAGCGGCAGAAGAGCTATATGTAACGCAGGCCGCGGTGAGCCACCAAATTAAAACCCTTGAAGAGCATTTAGGTTTAAAGCTGTTTTTACGTAAGAATCGCTCTTTGCTTTTAACCGAAGAAGGGCAAGGCTACTTTTTAGATATAAAAGAAATTTTTACCCAGCTGATTGATGCCACAGAAAAACTACTAGCCCGAGGTGCAAAAGGGTCACTCACGGTAAGTTTAACACCAAGTTTTGCAATTCAATGGTTAGTACCCAGGCTTAGTTTATTTAATGAATTACACCCAGAAATCGACGTGCGAATTAAAGCACAAGATCAGGATGAAAACTCACTTTCTGACGATGTCGATATTGCTATCTATTATGGCCGTGGCCACTGGAGTGGCGTGCAGACTTATAAGCTGCACACTGAATACTTAGTGCCATTATGTAGCCCATTGTTGTTAACAGGCCCTAAGCCGCTTAATCAACCCAGCGACTTGGCAAATCATACCTTGTTGCATGATACCACCCGTAAAAATTGGAAAACGTGGATGAAAACAGCAGGTGTGCGCAATGTACAAGTTAACCAAGGGCCAATTTTTAGTCACTCATCGATGGTATTACAAGCTGCGGTGCATGGGCAGGGTGTTGCGATTGGTAATAGCGTTTTAGCAAAACCTGATATTGATGCGGGTCGACTCGTCATTCCATTTAATCACTCGTTAGAAAGTAAAAATGCGTACTATTTAGTGATCCGCGAATCGCAAACAGAGCTTGGCAAAATAGTGTCTTTCAAAGACTGGATGTTGAGCTTAGTAGAGCAAGAACAAGAGTATTAACATGTTACAGTGGTTTAAAAGTGCAACGGGCAAGGTGCGTGCACAGTTTATATTTGCCCATGGTGCAGGGGCAGGCAGTGATTCTGAGTTTATGCAAACAATGGCTAACTTGATTAGTCAGCATGATATTGATGTAGCGCTGTTTGATTTTCAGTATATGCAAATTGCAAAAGAAATAGGCAAGCGTAGACCACCCGAGCGCGCTCCTAAACTACTTGCCTACTTTGCAGAGGTTTTAGCTGAATGCCAGCCAGAGCTACCGCTATTTATAGGTGGTAAATCTATGGGCGGACGTATGGCTTCAATGCTTTGTACTGAGCAGGGTTTGGCTAATATTGCTGGTGTTGTGGCTTTTGGCTATCCGTTTCATCCACCGGGTAAACCCGAAAAACTGCGTATAGAGCATTTTGTTGATATGCCATGTCCATTTTTAGTTCTGCAAGGTGAACGCGATACATTTGGCTCTCAGCAAGAACTGGCTGACCTTGAAATGGTTAACCCGCCAGAGATTAGATTTCTCAAAGATGGTGACCACTCATTAAAACCACGTAAAAAAAGTGGCATTACTGAACAAGAAAACTTACAGCAAGCTGCGGATTATGCAGCGCAGTTTATTATGAATTTAGTAGCTGGAGATGCACAATGATCAAATTATATTTAATGATTGGCAGCTTATTTTGCATGCTTTCGGTGATGCTTGGCGCTTTTGCTGCCCATGGATTAAAAAGCCGTGTTTCTGAGTATGCGATTGGAATTTTTAAAACCGCCGCTGAGTACCAAATGGTGCATGGCCTTGCATTGATAGCAATTGCTATCTTAATTAAGTGGGGCATGAACTTAAATTGGGCTGGTGGTTTTTTTATCGCGGGTACAGTGTTATTTAGCGGTAGTTTGTATTTACTCGCATTAACGGGCATGAAATGGCTTGGGCCTATCACCCCAATTGGCGGCGTTTGTTTTATTATTGGTTGGGCTATTTTATTAGTTCAAGCCGCACGATATAAGTTTTAAGGGTTATCTATGTCGAGTGTAGTTATTTATTGTCGCAGTGGTTTTGAAAATGATGCAGCTGCTGAAATTACTTTTCAGGCTGCTGAACAAGGATTTGCAGGTTACGTAAAAACAAAACCAAATACGGGTATTGTTGTTTACGAATGCTTTGATGCGAGTCACGGCGATGAAATCATGAAAAAAGTAGATTTCAAAAATATGGTATTTGCGCGCCAATGGTTTACTGGCACCTTAGTCGATAACATGCCACTTGAAGACCGCGTTAGCGCCATTGTTGATGCTGCCGCCGACTTTCCTGAGTGTGGCGACTTACGTGTAGAAACACCCGATACCAACGAAGGTAAAGAGCTGAGTAAGTTTTGTAAAAAGATTTCAACGCCACTGAAAAAGTCACTTGAAAAACGCTCTAAAGTGACACGCGAAATTGCTCAGAAAAAGCCTGTTATGCATGTGTTATTTTTAGCAAACGACAGTGCTTATGTTGGCTACTCGTATACATTTAATAACTCACCATTTTTTATGGGTATTCCGCGTTTACGTATGCCGAGTGATGCGCCGAGCCGCTCAACGCTAAAACTTGATGAAGCTTTTAACGTATTTATTCCACCCCATGAAGTTGAAGACCGTGTGCAACCAGGAATGCGAGGGGTTGATCTAGGTGCTTGCCCAGGTGGCTGGACTTATCAACTGGTGCGCCGTGGCATGTTTGTAAGTGCAATTGACAATGGCCCAATGAATGATGATTTGATGGAAACAGGGCAGGTTAAGCACTTTAGGGTAGATGGTTTTAAATATCGCCCAGAAAAGCGCAATATTCATTGGTTAGTCTGTGACATGGTGGAAAAGCCGACAAAAGTAACTAATCTTATGATTGATTGGGCGGTGAATGCCTACGCAAAAGAGCTTATTTTTAATCTTAAATTACCGATGAAAAAGCGCTTTGATAGTGTTTATGAGTGTTTAAAAATGATTAAAGAAGAGCTTGAAAAGTATGGTGTAAGTTACGAATTACAAGCTAAACATTTGTATCATGACCGTGAAGAAGTCACCGTACATTTAAATGTAACTAAGGTGCCGCAAAGTCTCTATAGTTAACATTAATTTGAAAATAAAAAGGCCAATAGCTCACCCTATTGGCCTTTTTATTAGGTATCTAAACAGCGAATTTACGAGCGGTATTTACTACGGTAATTATCGACCCATAATCGTGTGCCACCGCAAACAGCAACGGGCATAACAATTAGGTTTACGAATGGGATAGCAGTTAAAATCATGACAGCTAAACCAAAACCATAAGAAAGTGTTTGCTTTTGCTTTAAGTCATCTTTCATTTCGTTAAAGCTAATTTTATGGTTATCGAACGCATAGTCTTCGTATTGAACCGCATACATCCAACAGGTGAATAGCACCCATAAAACTTGCCCGATCACAGGTAAAATCCACAGTAAAATAAAAAAGCCTATGGCACGCGGCAGGTAATAGCACAGTTTTGTCCACTCACGGCCGAGCATGCGTGGTACATCTTTCATTGTATCGAAAAGGCTGTCGTCATTAATTTTTTGCCCAGTTAAGTAAAGCTCGACTTTTTCACTGAGCAGGCCGTTGAATGGGGCAGCAATAAAATTCGTTATAACCGTAAAGAGCATGCTGTAACTGAATAAAATTACCAACACGGCAATCGGCCACATTAACCATTCGAGCCAGCTAAGCCAGTCTGGCAATAACGAGTTCATGTATGCGAAGCCATCGGTGAGCCAGCCATACAAAAAGAACAGCGAACTACCAAAAAGCAGGACATTGATTGTTAAAGGAATAAGTACAAAACGTTTCAACCCCTTTTGGCTAATTAATTTAAAGCCAGAAAAGAAGTATTCCATACCTTGAGTGAACTGCACGAGAAAACCTCATCTTTTTTCTTGTTGTTCGCAGTATAGGGTTTTGACGATATTTGAACAGCTTTTTTCCGTAACAAAGTGTTTAATTCTTTACGTGGACAGTCACTTTAAGCCCAGTACTCAGTTGAATTCTAGAGGAACAAATTTAAATGGACAGTCACTACATTTAAGTTCTCTTGCAGCACAAATTTTTTTGTCTACACTTTAGTTACAGCTAATGCATTTTAAATTATCAGTTCAAGGAGTGGACGATGGCTTTAGCAAGGAAGCGGCAAATCTGTTTGTCGAACACCAAGTATTACCATTGTGTTTCCCGTTGCGTTAGACGCGCTTATCTTTGTGGTGAAGACGCACTCACAGGTAAATCATATGAACACCGTCGAGGGTGGGTTGAAGAACGCCTACTTTTTCTTGCAAAAGTGTTTTGTATTGATGTGTGCGCTTATGCGGTGATGAGTAACCATACTCATGTTGTGCTTTATGTTGATGATAAAAAAGCAAATAGGTTATCGGATAAGGCCATTCTCTTACGTTGGTTTAAGCTCAGTACAGCAACGCCTTTAGGTCAAAAATTCCTTCATGGTCAGCCGTTAAGTGACGGCCAACAAGTCTTCTTAAATAAAGAGGTTACTGAATACAGAGCGCGCCTTTCGAGTATTAGTTGGTTCATGCGAATGTTAAATGAATATATTGCCAGACGTGCAAATAAAGAAGACGAGTGCACGGGGCACTTTTGGGAAGGACGCTTTAAGAGCCAAGCATTACTTGATGAACCTGCTCTATTAGCATGTATGGCCTATGTTGATTTAAACCCTGTTCGTGCAAAGGTCGCGAGAACGCCTGAACAAGCTAACTATACAAGTTTTAAAAAGCGATGCCAAAGCGTAAAGGATTCAAAACAACCTAAGTTACTAGCTCGTTTTGTTGGTGGGATGAGTAAGTATAAATCAAAGGGAATACCTTTTGAGTTAAAGTCATACCTGTTACTGGTCGAGCAAACTGGGCGTTGTATTTGTACGGATAAGCCCGGATATATAGAGCGTCATTTACCTCCTATTCTTGAAAGGCTGAATTTCGAACCGGAGAAATGGTTAACACTCACAACTCAGTTTGAAAATTTATTTCATGGAGCTGCAGGTCGAGTCGGGGCTATTGAACGTTATTGCAGTAAAACTGCTCGTAAGCGACGAAGTAACCTAACAAGCTGTAAGTTATTACTTGCTGGCTAATTTATATGTAATTTAGAGTAGAGCTTTCAAATCACTGCTTTCGGTATACATTGAGATATTTAAAATGACAGAATTACGCTTCAAAAGCATGGGGTTCGTTTAACTCTTTCTATAAAACCACATCTTTTAAGTTTAAAGACAGAAAAAATTCAGTAATCCCCCTTTTAATTTAAATATTTGCCAATTTATAGATGCCTGTCTTGCAATGTCAGTCTTTTTAACAGTGACTGTCCTCTTAGAGTTGTCAGTAAAAATCATTAATCTTTAAATGAGCGGTGTAGGTTGGACTTTAATTTTTATCAACTGGGCGTTTTTTCAGTTACATAGCGTTGAACTAAGCGATAGTATGGCGGTCTGAAAGTACCTATAAAAATGAATATTGAAAACAACAGTAGAGGATCAGACTAAGATCCTATATTATTGTTAACATCATTAACAAAAACGACATATAAAAATGGGAGTTTTATGCAGTTAGTCGATTTAAATCCACATGATCCAGAAGTAGTACACGTGTTTTCTGATATAGACCGACTCATAAACTCATTATATCCTGTTGCCACTGCTCAATCCTTAAGTGTTGAAGAACTTGCTGAACCCAATGTATATGCTATTGGCTTGAAAAATGAAGATGGTATTGTTGCTTGCGGTGCTATCGTGATGCAAGAAGGCAATCCTCCATACGGTGAAATCCGCCGCCTATATGTAAAACCAAGCTACCGTGGTAAAGGGTTATCACGTAGAATTATGCAAATACTCTTGCATCACGCTGGTGAGCAGCAAATTCCGCTAATTCGATTAGAAACAGGCCCTAAGCAAACAGAATCAATCAGCCTATACGAAAACTTAGGCTTCAATCGTTGTGGTCCGTTTGGTAATTACAGCGAAAATCCACAAAGCTTATTCATGGAGTTAGGGCTTAACCAGTAATTTAGTTAATAAAGCCATGTTTTAGTGAGGACATCATAATTTTTAAATACTCCTTACAAATCATGTGCTTTGCTACTGCTTTGTTGATTGCTGCCTGTGGTGATAAATCACAGGAATCCAATACTACTCAGCGTAAGCAAGCCGACCTTACGGTTGGTAGTACTAAGCTCTACTTAAACTCATGTCATTCACTCACTGGTGTCTTCAATCATAATGGCACCATAAGAACAAAAGTAATCCTTACATTTCCTACACGTCCTTTGAGTGTTTGCAACAATAAGCAATCACAGCTGAATTTTGATGGTACTTATCTTACAGTAAAAATTTGCCGTACTGCTTTTGGCGCAGGAGGGTGTGGTGTTGAAAAATATCGCACAACAGACTTCGAAAACTGGCAAGAGTACATCGGTATTACGTGGCATGACAATGAGCAATATGAAGCGTGGAGGCAACTAGGGTCAAACTCTTCAAAAGCTGATGACATCACAAAAGTAGTGCCTGTCCACTGAAATAAAGATGGATTTCACTAACATATATTTTTGCAGTGACTGTCCTTTTAAAAATTGCTCATTTGCCATATGGAGTGCCTGTCCATCTAAAGGAATTTTAAAATCTAACAACCAAATTAAACCCTAATAAAATTGGGGGTTTATCGATTAGTTTTTCACATCAAAAATCACTCGTTACGAGTAAAAATTCTTGTTGGACTTGAATCACTATTTTTCTTTTAATGCGCGGCAACAACCCTTGCCGAATTCGGCACTACTAAAATAAAAGAGAAAGATAGATGAAAGAGACAACATCACTAGAACAAGCTCGCACGAGTTACAATGTTCGTCATTGGAGCCAAGGTTTCTTTGGTATTAATGATCAAGGTGATGTGTATGTTGCGCCAAAGGCCCATGCCCCAGAGCAAACCATTGCACTAATCGATATCGCACAGCAATTACAAGACAAAGGCTTAAGCTTGCCTGCGTTGGTTCGTTTTCCACAAATTTTACATCATCGTGTACATAGCTTATGTCAGGCATTTAACACGGCGATTGAAAATTATGGTTATCCGAAAGACTATTTGCTTGTTTACCCAATTAAAGTAAACCAACAGCGTGAAGTTGTTGAAGAAATTGTTGCAAGCCAAGCTGATATTGAAAAGAAGCAATTGGGTCTAGAAGCGGGCAGTAAACCTGAGCTATTGACTGTATTAGCAATGGCAGAAAAAACCAGTGCTGTCATTGTATGCAATGGCTACAAAGACCAAGAATACATTCGTTTAGCACTGATTGGCGAAAAGCTAGGTCACAAGGTTTACATTGTTCTTGAAAAACTGTCTGAGCTAGACATGGTGCTTAGCCAAGCTAAAGAGTTAAACGTAAAGCCGCGCATTGGTATTCGCGTACGTTTAGCGTCGCAAGGTAAGGGCAAGTGGCAAGCAAGTGGTGGCGAAAAATCAAAATTTGGTTTGTCGGCATCGCAAGTACTCAGTGTGGTTAATCGCCTTAAAGCGTCTGATCAACTTGATCTGATCCAACTTGTACACTTTCACTTAGGCTCGCAAATGGCAAACATCCGCGATGTTCGTTTAGGTGTGAGTGAAGCTGCGCGTTTTTACTGTGAGTTACGCAAGTTAGGTGCACAAATTGATTGCTTAGATGTGGGTGGCGGTTTAGCGGTAGATTATGACGGTACTCGTAGCCAGTCACATAACTCAATGAACTACAGCCTAAGTGAATACGCTAATAACATCGTATACACCATTGGTGATACCTGTAAGTTATATGAGCAGCCAATGCCGCGCATTATTTCTGAGTCAGGTCGTGCGTTAACAGCGCACCATGCTGTATTGATTTCGAATGTTATCGGCACCGAAAGCTATGTACCAGAAGACATTCAAGCCCCAGCCGCTGATGCACCACTATTATTAAAAAACATGTGGACATCATGGCAGCAGTTAAGTGATGACAATGACGACCGTGCATTAATCGAAATTTATCATGATAGCCAAGGCGATTTAGCTGAGGCACATAATCAATTTGCACTTGGTTTGTTAGATTTAACAGAGCGAGCATGGGCGGAGCAAGTTAACTTACGTGTATGTTATGAACTTAACAAACATATGGATAACAAAAACCGTTTTCATCGCCCGATTATTGATGAATTAAATGCGCGTTTAGCCGATAAGTTTTTTGTGAACTTTTCATTGTTCCAGTCATTACCGGATGCATGGGGTATTGACCAAGTGTTTCCTGTTTTACCGTTAAGTGGCTTAACAGAAGCACCACAAAAGCGTGCCGTTTTACTTGATATTACGTGCGATTCAGACGGTGCGATGGAGCACTATGTTGACGGTCAAGGTATTGAAAGCACATTACCTGTGCCAGCATTTAGCGAAGAAAAACCGTATTTAATGGGCTTTTTCTTAGTCGGTGCGTACCAAGAAATTTTAGGTGATATGCACAACCTATTTGGCGACACGCACAGTGCAATTGTGAAAATGGATGAGCAAGGTCAAGCGCAAATCACCGAAATCAACGAAGGTGATACCGTTGCTGACATGATGCGTTACGTACATTTAGATGTAGAAAGCTTCCAGCAATCTTACGCCCAGCTGGTGGCGGCAAAACTGCCAGAAACTGAACAGCAAAGCGTATTAGATGAGCTGCAAACTGGCTTAAATGGTTACACTTATTTAGAAGAGTTATAAGCAATGTCGACATTGTTTGACCACACAGATCATTCATTATATTCAAACGGCATGACGTTTTTACGTCAGCCGATGGTGCAGAACATCACAGCAATCGATGCCGATGTAGTGGTGTTAGGTTTACCCTTTGATTTGGCGACCTCAGGTCGCCCTGGTGCACGTTTAGGCCCTGACGCAATTCGTCGTGCCTCAGTGCACCTAGCATGGGAAGAAACCAAGTACCCTTGGACGTTTCCGTTGTTTGAGCGTTTAAAATTAGCTGACGCAGGCGATTTTACTTACCCAGTAGGTGACCCAGAATATTTTACCGCGCAGTTAGAATTAGCCGCTGAGCAAATTCTTCGTCAAGGTAAAACATTATTGGGCTTAGGTGGTGACCACTTTGTGACTTTGCCGTTACTGCGTGCCCATGCTAAGCAACACGGTAAAATGGCATTAGTTCATTTTGATGCCCACACAGATACTTACAGCAATGGCTCGCGCTATGATCACGGTACAATGTTTTATCATGCGCCGATGGAAGGGCTAATTGATGTTGATCACAGCATTCAAATCGGTATTCGTACTGACTTTGATCAGAGCAAACATGAGTTTGCAGTGATAGACGCAATGGCTGCAAATGATTTACCTGCACAAGATATCGCTGAGCAAATCAAAGCGCGCGTGGGTGACTTACCTGTGTATTTAACCTTTGATATTGACTGCCTTGATCCAGCATTCGCTCCAGGGACAGGCACACCAGTGTGTGGTGGTTTAACCAGCGATAAAGTACTTAAAGTTCTTCGTGCATTGAAGGGCATTAATATGGTCGGTATGGATGTAGTTGAGGTATCACCATCTTATGATCAAAGTGAACTAACAGCGATTGCTGCAGCGACCATTGCTAATGAGTTATTACACTTATGGGCATTGAAGCATAAATACTAAATGAGAGAGACAAAGAGCGCCATTAGGCGCTCTTTTTTTGATATTGGATGAAGCTATTATGCGCTTCGTACATCAACCTTCAACTTCAGCTTTTGCCCAGGTTGAATGTATTTTTGCCCAGCTAATGAATTCCATTTAATTATATCTTCTACAGACACATTAAACTTAGCGGCAATGCGTGCTAATGAGTCACCTTGGCGAACCTTATAAGTAATGGTGCGCTCTTTGATTTGCGTTGCTGCAAGTTGTGACTTTTCTTCTTTGTACACAGTGAGCTTTTGACCAACACGCAGAACAGCGTCTTTTTTAAGCTTATTCCATGTTGCAAGTTCAGCTATAGTGACATCGTACTCACGGCTGATATCCCACAATGTATCGCCACTGGCCACTTTATGGCTAAGTTTTTTACGTGTCGCTTTATTAGCCGCCATACGCACTGATTTTGGTAAATGCTGGCTATTTATCTCACCGTCGCTTAATGGCACAAGTAATTGCTGACCAACACGAATAGTATTCGATGAAAGCTTATTCAGGGTTTTAATCGCGTTTGTGCTAGTTGAAAACTTCTTCGCAATCACAGATAAACTGTCGCCGCGAGCTACCACATATTGCTGCCAGCGTAGGCGGTCTTTTTGCTCGGTTTTAGCTAGTTTGTCAGAAAATGCTTCAACTTTATCAGACGGTAATAATAAAAAGTGTGGGCCATTCGGATCTGTCGCCCAGCGATTAAAACCTGGGTTTAAACGATAAAGCTCCGTTAAACTAATATCTGCCATATCAGCGGCAAGTGCTAAGTCTATTTGGCTTCCTACATTAACCGCTTCAACAACTTGAGCATTAATAATTGGTTGCCACTTAACACCAAACTCATCGCTGCGTTTAACTAGATCAGACAGGGCTAACAGTTTAGGTACATACGAGGTGGTTTCTTTTGGTAAATCAAGCGACCAAAAATCCGTAGGTAAATGTTTTTTACGGTTCTTTTTAATCGCACGCAGTAAACGACCTTCACCTGAGTTATAGGCCGCAATGGCGTTTAACCAATCGCCTTCTAAGGTTTTGTGTAAATATGATAAGTAATCAAGCGCTGCACGGGTTGATTGCACAATGTCACGGCGACCGTCATACCACCAGTTTTGTTTTAAATCGAAACGTTCACCAGTTTGTGGCATAAATTGCCAAATACCAGAGGCACTGCGGTGTGAATAACCAAATGGATCAAACGCACTTTCAACAATAGGTAAAAGCGCAATTTCGATTGGCATTTGACGCTTTTCGACTTCTTCTACAATAAAGTATAAGTAAGGCTCAGCACGCTTAGAGATGCGATCTAAATAGGCCTGATGACGCGCATAATAGTTACGCTCAGCAACAACTGGGCGGTTTTGTGGCACATCAATCGAAAGCTGATAACGAATACGTTCCCATACATCATCAAATACAGGAGGCGGCTCATCAATATCGGTTAATTGTTGATATTGAGCGTTGATCATCAATGCATCATTGATGTCACTCGGACTTGCGCCGTCTAATTGTTGCTCAACATTATTGCTTGCAACATCTGTACTTGCTGAATCAGAAGCTGTTAATTGACAGCCGCTTAAAATCAGCGCAAGTGATAAAACTAAAGGAGACTTATACATATATACCCATACATCAGGTAAAAAAACTCGGCGAATATTACCTGCTCTGAGAACATATTGCCACTTTATGACCAGTTTATGTCAGCTTATTATTGCAAGATGCTGATCTGAATATACAAAATTGTAACTTCTGGCATTTACGTTTTTTTAAAACTTATCTTTCCAGGCTCTGAGACCTGCAAAGCGTTGCCAAGGTTCATTCAGATCCAAACTAATTTTTAACTCATTTGGTAGCTCATCAGTAATCGTTACTACGTTGCTGCGCAAAAATGGATTTATTTGTTTTTCAACACCGAATTGAGTTGGCAAGCTTATTTTGCCGCTTTCTCGCAGTCTATCTACTTTATCACTGTAGCTGAGAAGGTATTCGTTACTTGGTTCAACGGCTTTTGCAAAAGCTAAGTTCGCCTGCGTGTATTCATGAGTGCAGTAGATTTTACACTCATCGGGCAGAGCTCTTAATTTACAGAGTGAGTGCCACATTTGCTCAGCGCTGCCTTCAAATAATCGTCCGCAGCCAGCACTAAATAAGGTGTCGCCAGTAAAACTTAATTCGTCATTAATGTAACAAACATGGTCTAGGGTATGACCAGGTGTCGCAAGCACGGTAAAGCTGTAATCATACACAGTGACTTTATCCGCCTCGGATACACCATGAGTAATGCCTTTAAAAGGGCTGTGTTTTGGTCCGTAAACCGGAATATCACGAAATGCTTTTACCAGTGCAGCCACGCCATCGGTGTGATCATAGTGGTGATGGGTTATCAAAATACCCCGAAGTGTTAAGTTATGTTCGCTTAGATAGTTTAAAACAGGTTCAGCTTGACCGGGGTCGACGACCCAGGCTGTTTGCTCAGCTTCATTGCTGATGCACCAAATGTAATTATCAGAAAAGGCTTTAATTGCTTTAACTTGCACCATGTTTAATTGCTCTATAAAGTGACAGTTAACACACAGTATAACGAGCTCAGAAAATGAAACCAGCCCTTAGTTTTCAAGAAGGTCCTAAGCCATACACTTGGCAGCAGTTCCCTCATGGTGACTATTTACGTGCTGAAATTGAACGTAAGCTAACACCATGGCTGCCACGTATGTTTGGCTATCACATGCTAAAACTTGGTAATTTAAGTGGCGAGCTGGCAACCAGTGAAAGTCCTATAAAGCATCAAGTTTGCGTAGCTGAGCAGGGGTTATTTACTGGTGTTATTGCTGATGTAGACGAGTTACCTTTTTATGAGCACAGTGTTGATGCTTGCATATTGTCGCATTGCTTAGAATATCATTCTGATCCGCACCATATCTTACGTGAAGCGCATCGTACTTTAATTCCCGGTGGTTACATCGTGATCACAGGTTTTAACCCGTTTAGCTTGTGTGGATTGGCGCAGTTATTACCTTTTAGCCGCCAAAAGCTACCGTGGACAGGGCGCTTTTTCACACCATCGCGAGTAAAAGATTGGTTGAATCTATTGGGTTTTGAAATTATTTCGGATGAGCGATTTATCCATTCATCGCTTGCAAGAGGTAACCGTTTATCGCGTTTTGCTGCGTGGCGCAGTTTTGGTCAACAATATTTAAAGCCAATGGGCAGTGTGTATTTGCTGGTGGCTCGAAAACGTGTGGCCCCGCTTACACCAATTAAACCTAAATGGCATGCAAGGCCGCAATTTTCGCCGGTAAAAGGAGCAGGGCTCAGGCAAACATCAAAGCAGCACTGTGAGCGGGATGGCTAAATAGTGTTGTTGCGTATCTGTTTTGCTTGGGTACTGACCTGCACGAATATTTAATTGAATAGAAGGGTGCAACAGCTTTGGTACTGCTAAGGTTGCATCGCGGCCTTCCCGAGTTTTAATAAAACGTTGCTTATCGCCTTTTAAATGAATGTTTTGCTCGCGCTGCTCTTTAACCGTGGTTTTGTTCGCCAGCGGGCGGCCATCAGGTTGGTAGTCATGACACATCCAAAGTAGCGTATCGTCAGGAAACGCTAAAATTCGTTGTAGTGAATCATATAGCTCACCGGCACTGCCTCCTGGGAAATCACAGCGGGCTGTGCCACTGTCTGGCATAAAAAAGGTGTCGCCAACAAATACATTGCCATCAATGTGAAAACACACGCTGTCAGGGGTGTGGCCCGGTGTGGCAATCACATCTACCGTGTAATCACCTAACTGAAATTGTGCTTTATCAGCAAACAAAGCATCAAAAGGTTCACCATTACATGGCATATCAAGATTATAAAGCTGGCTAAAGTGCTGTTGCACTTGAGTGATCCCTTCACCCGTGCCGAGCTTACAAGGGTGTGTGTCTTGTAATTGCTGCTTTATATAACTTGCTGCAGTGATATGGTCTGCATGGGCATGGGTTTCAAGGAGCCATTGCAATGTCAGCTGCTCGGTCTTTATATAGCTGATGATCTCATTGGCGGTGGTAAAACTTAACTCACCACTTGGCATATCAAAATCAGCGGGCGCATCAATCAATAAGCAATTTTTAGTGCTTTCGCAACATACTAAGTAGCAGAGTGTGGCGCTTTGTTGATGAAAAAAAGAGTGAATGCGCAGAGCCATAATGAATCCTTTATATTTCGTTATAGCCAAATCTTATAACATATAACAAAAATATAAAACGGCCTGCGCCAAGTTTCTTTCAAGGAGCTTTTAATTACCGTCGTAACCTGTGTCTTCAAGTAATTGATCGCTGCCAGCTGCTTCGCGGGCAAGATCGTCAACAATCTCATTGTATTTATTACCGCTATGGCCTTTTACCCAGCGCCATTCTACGCTGTGTTGTTGGCAGGCAGCATCGAGTCGTTTCCATAAATCGACATTCTTAACTGGTTTTTTAGCTGCGGTTTTCCAGCCGCGTTTTTTCCAATTTTCTACCCATGACTCAATACCTTGTTTCACATATTGGCTATCGGTTGTCAGAATGACATGACAAGAGCGGGTGAGGGTTTCTAGTGCAACGATAGCTGCGAGCATTTCCATCCGATTATTTGTTGTTAGGGTATAGCCTTGACTTAATTGCTTCTCGTGGCCGTTGTATCGCATCACGATGCCATACCCTCCAGGCCCTGGATTTCCTAAACATGATCCATCGGTGTAAATCTCTACGGTTTTCTGCACTGTTTTACCTTGATATTGTGTACAATAAAGTGAATATAGAAAGATACCAGAGTCAGGCTTAAGACGATATGGCACATAGACAAATAGTTTTAGATACAGAAACCACGGGTATTGACCCAAAGCAAGGCCACCGCATCATTGAGATCGGTTGTGTTGAACTTGTAAATCGCCGTCTTACTGGCAACAACTTTCATGTGTATATCAATCCGCAACGTGAAATAGAAGAAGAAGCAATAGACGTACATGGTATCACCAATGAATTTTTGCGTGATAAACCTTTGTACCACCAAATTGCCCATGAGTTTTTAGAGTATATTCGTGGTGCAGAGCTTGTTATCCATAACGCAGCGTTCGATATCGGCCACATGGACAATGAGTTTGCATTGTTAAATCAAGGTTTTCCGAATACTGCCGATGTATGTAGTGTACTTGATACATTAAAAATGGCGCGTGACTTGCACCCAGGTCAAAAGAATAACCTTGATGCGCTTTGCCGCCGTTACGATATTGATAACTCAAAGCGTACGTTACACGGCGCATTACTGGATTCCGAGATCCTAGCTGATGTTTACTTGTCAATGACCGGTGGGCAAGTAAAGCTGAATCTTAATCAAAATAAAGATGAAGGCTCAACTCAACAAATGGGTGGTATTCGCCGACTAAGTGCAGATAGAGCACCGCTTGTGGTATTAAGAGCAACAGAACAAGAGCACGCCGCTCACGAAGAGCGTTTAGACTTGGTTGCAAAGGGTGGCCAATGCCTATGGCGTACAGAATAAGGTAATAAAATGAGAAAACAGCTGCTAGCAGGATTAGTGTGTTTAATTCCCTTCACGGGATTTGCCAACGAGCAAGATAAAATAACCCCATTAGAACGTGATGGGGTGCAAAATGAAATTCCCCTGCTAGAGAACCGTTTTCGTATCGATCATAAAATCGATAAAGTTACCTTACTCTTCTTTCGTAAGCGCGGTGCCCCAGCTGTGGTGTTAGTTCGCCCTGATGGTACTAAGTATTACGCGACTGACTCAGTTAAAAATAATGACCTCGATTGGCATGATGAACTGAGCTATGACTTGATCACCATTAGCAATCCTATGCCTGGCCCTTGGCAAGTGGTCGGCAGTATCTTGCCAGATAGCCGTATTATGGTGCTGGGTGAAATAGAGCTTAATGTTGATCCACTCCCGCCTATGCTGTTTCGTGGTGAGACTATAAAACTGACGGGCCGTGTATTAAATGACGGTGAACCGATTAAAGTTGGCCAGTTTCGTGATGTAATCAGTTTGCATGTTGATTTTGTCAGCACTAATAACAGTGATTTCGCAAACTTTGGTGCTGGTACGCAAAGTGTCACTGACTTTAAAGATGATGGCCGTGGCTTTGATGAGCGTCCGCTTGATGGTGTATTTACCGGTGAGTTTAAGCTGGTCTTTCCGGCAGGAGAGTGGCAGCCAGAGCTTTATATAGAAACGCCTATATTAAAGCGTACCGTAGTACAAAAGCCAATTGTGGTGCATGAACCGCCTTTTGATTATGAAATAGCACTTGCTGAGCAAGATGAAGATGATCATATTTTAACAATCTCGCTGAACCCTGAAATCGTCAAACCTGAAACCGTGCTCATTCAAGGGAAAATTTATTACCCAAATAATGAAGAGCAAATGTTCTCTTTAGATGCAGATAAATCGCAAACACGGGAACTGGCCATTAAAAATTATGATTGGGGGCGATACAGTGTTGAGCTTTCTGTATTTGGTAGCAATATAAATGACCGTGAATTTATGGCTACGTTACCGACGTATAAATTTGAAATTGAGCGACCAATTGAAGCTGTACCAGAAATTGTTCGCCCTGAAATCGATTTAGAAGCGCAAGCGGAGCAACAACGAATTATTGAAGAAGAACAAAAAGCGTCCACCATGCTCATGGTGATCTTAATTGTTGTTGGAAATTTAGCCGTACTTTTATTGGGTTGGCTAGCAATTAGAATTTTTGTTCAGAAGAAACCACTGAAATTTAAATTTTCTTTACCGTTTTTAAAGAAAAAAAATCAAACCGAAAATGATGAGCAAGCAACGAATGAAAATGAAGTTGGCAAAAATGGCTCAAAAAATGACAAATCAGGTGAAATTTTAAACCTTTCGATGTCAGATGACTAAAAAACCTGTAAAAATACAAAAAACCCCTTGACGAACTAGAGGGTGATTCGTATTATTCACGCCGCTGTCAGGGGAGACTCAGTCAGCAACGAAAATGTGGAGTGGTAGTTCAGTTGGTTAGAATACCGGCCTGTCACGCCGGGGGTCGCGGGTTCGAGTCCCGTCCACTCCGCCAATTTTCGACAATTTGTAAGTATGCGCTGGAGTGGTAGTTCAGTTGGTTAGAATACCGGCCTGTCACGCCGGGGGTCGCGGGTTCGAGTCCCGTCCACTCCGCCAATTACTTGCACAACTTATGGTTGTAAAACATTTTCCTTTGCGGAGTGGTAGTTCAGTTGGTTAGAATACCGGCCTGTCACGCCGGGGGTCGCGGGTTCGAGTCCCGTCCACTCCGCCAAAAACTCTTTATAAATAACAATGTTATCTATAAGAATTTTAATATCAGCTTTCCAAATTTTTAAAGAGCATATTAATTAGATAAACCAAGTGGTTTAGCTAACTAACAATCATCTGTGTGGACACTACGAACAAATAAGTTCTAAATCGTATAAGGAGGTGATCCAGCCCCAGGTTCCCCT
>NZ_PQCG01000031.1:67275-385183 GCF_002964825.1 Pseudoalteromonas sp. T1lg122 | reverse complement strand
TACGAGTGCCCACACAGATGATTGCTTTATATTGTTAAAGAACGTTGCGACGTTGTCGCTAGGGATGCGTATAATACATCCTTAAATTTTTGAGTCAACACTTAATTTTAAACTTTTTTTTAGACCGTTTTAAACCGAAGTTTTACTTAACTCTCTGTCACTTTGTTCAGCGCTTTTCATTGCTGCCCGCCGTGTCAGTGGATGCGCATTATAGGGATGCGAAGAATTAACGCAAGCACTTTTTGTAGAAAACTACTAAAAACTTACCTTTCGCGCAAAAAACAAGCTAAAGGCAGTAAAAAACACAGTTTACTGTACAAAATACAGTCAACTTTTCTCGAGAGGATCTTAAGTATTATCGAAATTAGGTAATACGCAAGTTTTTAAATAAAAAAAGCGCCACTATTTTTAATGGCGCTTTTATCAATCAATAATGGATTAGTACAAGATACTATATAACTTACGGCGATACTTAGATGCCAAGGCATCGCCATCAGGTAAAGAAGCGATAATTTCTAGATAGCTTGGTTTTGCATCTGCATAGTTAAGATCTTTTTTAAGTACATTAAATAACATCTCTAAAGCTTCTTCTTTACGACCCGCACTATTAAGCGCATTACTTAATTCTACTTTTATCTCTAAATCATTTGGGTATCTTTCAGCTTTCGTTTGTAGTGCTTTTATTTCAGGTGAATCTGTTGCTGCTAATGCTTGTTCACACTTTGCTTGAATATTTGTGAAATACGCATCTCGTTCATTTTCTGCAACTGAAGCTAACAATGCTTGCGCATCTTCTAATTTATGTATTTGAATACAGATATCAGCTAATACTAATTTTACACGCGTATGGCTTGGATCTAACTCGTAAGCTTGCTTTGCATAATTAAAAGCATTATTTAAATCTTGATTAATTAACGCTTGTTTAGCTTGCTCTAATAATAACTCGTGCTGTGCTGGTAAATGTTTTGCAAGCGCATCACGAATTTGCTGTTCTGTTTGAGCACCCGGTAACATATCGACAGGTGCTGAATCTTTTAACATCACAAGCGTTGGTAATGCTTGCAAACCGATTTGCTGAGCAAGCTGCCCAGCAAGTGCCTGCTCAACATCACAATCTAATGTTGCTACTAATAAATACTCACCATATTCATGTGCGATTTTTTCTAAAATAGCAGCTTGCTGATGACACTCAGGATTTTGCGCAGAGTAAAAAGTAAGTAACACTAATTTTTCAGCGGATGTTTCACCCAAAGCTTGCTGCAAATTTTGCGGGGTAAGATTTATCATATTATTCATTTGATTGATTGCACTATATAAGTATTTAGGTTTTTATATAGTGGCAAACATAACAATTACAAGTCCCACAGGTCGAGGTCATTATGAAATTATCTGCTATTTCTGCAGCTTTATTACTTCTTAGTCCATTCGCACAAGCAACAACACTAGATTTAAACCTTCAACAAACTATGCCTGAGATTGAAAAGCTCTATTTAGACTTGCATCAATCTCCTGAACTGTCGTACCACGAAAAACAAACAGGCCAAAAGATAGCAAAGCAATTAAAACAACTAGGCTTTACTGTTACAGATAATGTAGGGGGTTACGGCGTTGTTGGGATTTATGAAAATGGTGATGGCCCTACAATTATGATCCGCACTGATACTGACGGATTACCAATTGTTGAACAAACCGGTAAGCCTTACGCTTCTAAAGTAACAGTCACTAATGATACGGGTGCAACCGTTGGCGTAATGCATGGTTGTGGTCATGATATTCACATGAGTTCATTTATTGGCACAGCACAACAGTTAATGACCCACAAAGATCAGTGGCAAGGTACACTAATGATGGTCGCACAACCCGCAGAGGAAGTAGGCGGTGGTGCAAAAGCAATGCTTAAAGAAGGGCTTTTTACTAAGTACCCTACCCCAGACCATGTTATTGGGTTACATGTAAGTGCGAGTGTTCCAGCTGGTAAAGTCAGTATGAAAACTGAATATACGATGGCAAGTGTTGACTCTGTTGATATTACTGTAAAGGGTAAAGGCGGTCACGGTGCCTATCCTCATACAACAATAGACCCTGTTGTGATTGCTTCACGCATTGTACTAGCACTACAAACAATTACGAGCCGCGAATTGTCACCATTAGAACCGTCAGTTATTACTGTTGGCTCAATTCACGGTGGCTCTAAACACAATGTCATTTCGGATGAAGTAAAACTACAACTGACACTGCGCAGTTATAACCCTGAAGTTCGTTTACAACAAATCGCGGCGATTAAACGAATTTCTAAAGGCATAGCATTAAGTGCTGGCCTTGATGAAAGCTTAGCACCTGAAGTCTATGTACATGAAGACGAATCAATTCCTTCAACTTATAATAATCCAGCTCAAACCAACCTAGTGCGTTCAGCAATTGCTAACGCTATTGGTGAAGAGAATGTACTTGAAACTGAAGCTGTCATGGCAGGTGAAGACTTTGGTCTTTATGGTCGTACAGAGCAGCACGTACCAATTACTTTGTTTTGGTTAGGTGGTGTTGAACCGAGTCAATATGATGCAGCAATGCAATCTGGCGCAACATTACCTTCATTACACTCAAGTAAGTTTGCGCCTGATTACAAGAAGGCGCTTCCTACTGGCATTACAGCGATGAGTAACGCCGCGGTTGCCCTATTCAACAAAAAGTAGTTTAGGCTGACTTGGCTCTAGGCTTAGCTTTTCTTTTAAAACGTCGCTTTTGCGGCGTTTTTGGTAATTGGGCGAATACTTGACTGTCGCACTGCTTTGCTTGCTCAACTAAAGCATGCAGCTCTGCTAGTAATGGCGTTAAAAACTGCTGATAACTCATATGTTGCTCAGCTATATTCCCTAACGACGCTTCCCACTTAGCTGTTAAGTCAGGGCTAGCAAGCTGCTCTGGTAATGTACTTATGAGAGCTTTACCTGTTGCGGTAGCTAGAATGTTTTTACCCTGACGCTCTAAAAAGCGGCGTTTGAATAAAAGTTCAAGAATACCTGCCCGTGTAGCCTCAGTGCCTAAGCCATCAGTTTCTTTGAGGGTCTTTTTAATTTCAGGGTCTTTCACATAGCGGCTGATACCTGTCATAGCACTTAATAAGGTAGCATCAGTAAAGTGTGCTGGCGGTGTTGTCATTTTATCTACCACTTCACCTTGATTACAATGCAGCTGCTGACCTTTTTCAAGTGGCGGTAAGGTCTGCTCATCTTTTAATTCGGTTTTGCCCATTAATGCTTTGAAGCCTAAGCTAACATCTTGCTTAGCCGCTGCTTTAAAAAGCCCACCCGCAATTTCGACCGTTACTTTGGTTTCGTTAAATAGATAGTCTGGATAAAACTGAATTAAATAATGACGGCAGATCAACCGATAGATTTTTTGTTCATCACTATTTAATGAGGCTGAGCGAAGTTGTTTTTCGGTAGGAACAATGGCGTGGTGAGCTGCAACCTTACTATCATTAAAACATTTACTCCGCTTACTCATATCGGCTTGCTTGCAAGCTTCACTTGCTTGCCCTTCATTATTCGCAATAGCAGCAATAATTTTAGCTGCATCTTTATGATGCTCTTTTGGTAAATAGCGATTATCTGAACGAGGATACGTAATTAACTTATGACGTTCATATAAACTTTGACAGGTATCGAGCACCTTTTGCGCTGGCATTGAAAATGCTTTTGCCGCATCAATTTGTAAAGCGGATAAATTATAAGGTAGCGGGGCTTGTTGCTTTTTTTGCTTTTGCTCAAGCTCAGCTACTTTAGCTGGCTGATTAGTTATTCGTGATACAACATTTTCAGCAAGCCCTCTATGCAATACTCTACCCTCTTCATCTTGATAAGGTTCGCAAGCTTTACTTGGTTGCCATTTAGCAGCAAATGTTTGCTGCTGCTCTGTTTCAAGGTGTGCTAAAACTTCGTAAAAAGGTTTTGCTACAAAATTAGCGATTTCATTATCACGATTAACGACTAAACCTAAGATAGGCGTTTGTACACGCCCAACAGATAACACATTACCAAATCCAGCTTTTTGCCCAGCAAGCGTATAAGCGCGAGTTAAATTCATGCCAAATAACCAATCGGCACGTGAGCGAGCTAAGGCTGATACGCTCAAGGGAATAAAATCGCGATTCGACTTTAAGTTATTCAGTGCTTTTTTCACCGCACTTAAGTTTAAGTCGCTGATTAATAGTCGTTGAATTTGCTGTTTCTTAGCTTGGCTTAATTTGACCTGTTCAATTACCTCATCAACCAATAACTGGCCTTCGCGATCAGGGTCGCCAGCATGAACAATTATGTTTGCCTGCTTAATTAGCTTTTTTAATACAGTAAGTTGTTTGCGTGTTTTTGCTTTAGGTTTTAATTGCCATTGTTCTGGCACGATAGGTAAGTGCTCAAATCGCCACTTTTTAAAACTTGCATCGTAATCATCTGGCTCTGCTTGTTCAAGCAAATGACCAATACACCAAGAAACACAATCACCATTAGCAAGCTCTATATAACCATCCTGTTTTTTTTGTGGTTTAGGCAATGCATCTGCAATGGCTCGCGCCAAGGACGGTTTTTCGGCAATGTAAAGTTTCATAACGCAACACTAAATACTGTTTTTATAAACAGTAGTCTAGCACAAGAATTTTAACTAAGGAATGACTTACGTCTGCGGGCTACGTCGAGTAAAAAGGTAAATGAGGGGTAGATAGCAGACGACCACAGTCCCAATATTGATTAGCGGTAGCAGGGTCTTATACATGTAAGTGCTGTATGACAAATCCCACAGATGGCGGTCAACTAAACGAAACAATTGCAAAATGGGCGCCATTATAACAACAAGTTGCCCCAAAGCACTTTGCCATAAGTAAACTTTATCTTTAATACCTAAGTAAGCAATGACAGCCATCCAAGCAATATCATTAAAAGCCCAAACGACATAGCGCCAGATATAAATGTCATCAAATGCTTTTAAAGCAGAATAAATAAGAGTCCCGTATAGGAAGAAAGCGGCTGTGATAACAGCAAAGTAAAATGCAGGCCAGTCTTTACGAAGATAAAAAATAATAATAGCTGGGCTCAAAATGAACACCCAGCTATTGCTCAAAATAACTCTAATTTGTTCAAACCAATCAGGCACAATAAAGCGTCTTAATCAGTTTTATCATCATCACCGCCATCACCATTGCCTGGCATGTAGCTATATTTATCAACTTTTTTCATTTTTATACTCCATTACATGTGTTAATGAAGTTTCACTTTAATTGATTTACGGCCTTACATCAATAGGGTCAGATTCGTGTGCTTTGCCTTGCATGATAGAGATTTCAACACGGCGATTTCGTTTACGATCTTCATCGGTCACATTCGGTACAAGGGGCCTTGTTTCAGCATGCCCTACCACGACCATTCGTGACTTATCAAAGCCTGGTGCTTTTTCCATTTCACTGGCGACTGCCACTGCGCGTTTTGATGATAAATCCCAGTTATTCGTATAAAGCTCATTCGATACTTGGAAATCATCAGTATGCCCTGACACGGTAATTTCGCCCGGCACATCTTTTAACAGCGTGGCGATATCTCGAATAATCGGTTTAAATTTTGGCTGTAAAAACGCACTGCCAGACGGGAATGAACCATTTTCTCGAATGCGAATAATAATTTGTTGGCCTAATGACTCAAGCTCAATTGCCCCATCCATTATTTGCTGTTCTAGCTGCTGGGCAATTTTCTTCACAAGTTCATTTGTTTGTTCTTGATCAGCCGCAGAAATTGACTGTTCCAAGGCTTGTTGCTGAGCCGTACTTTGTGACTCACCACCACGCTTGTTACCGCGTTGCTCTTGACGACCACCGGCAGAGCTTTCGTCGCCGGCCTGAAACTCAAGCATTTGCTGCGTCATTTCTACGGTTTGTTGTTGAATCGTTTCAATTGGAGTGGGTTCAGGCTTACCAGGCGTGAACTCCATGGCAATGACTGAGGTTCCTTTAGGAATATCTTTTACTTCTATTTTATTTTGTACACCGAAAGCAAACTTCATAGAGCCGGCAATTTGCTTGAACTTCAGTACATCCATTTCAGAGAAGGCAAGTAAGAGTACAAAGAAACACATTAATAGTGACATTAAATCTGCGAAAGTTCCCATCCAAGCAGGTAAGCCTGGTGGTGGGCATTTGCACTCTTGATCAGACATCCCCTACTCCTCGGTATCAACTTTACGTTTTGATTCAGCCAAGTAGTTTTTCAAGATACCTTCAATCACTTTCGGGTTTTGGCCATCTTGAATACCCAGTACTGCATCAAGAATTAAGCGTTGGTTAAGCGCTTCCTCATCTTTACGCAGCTCTAGTTTTACCTGAATAGGAATAGCAACAACGTTTGCCAAAAAAGCACCATAGAGTGTAGTTAAAAGAGCTACAGCCATTGCAGGACCGATTGCTTTAGGGTCATCCATGTTTGACAACATAGCAACCAGACCGATCAGTGTACCGATCATCCCCATCGCTGGAGCGATATCGGCGAGGGACTTAAATAAGCCTGCACCAATTTCATGGCGAGTAGCAGTAAGGGAAATATCTTTTTGCAGTGTAGCTCGTACCACATCAGCATCATGACCATCCACTAACATATCAACCCCTTTACGCATAAAGCCGTTAGGGATTTCGGCTTCTTCTAATGCTAAGAAACCACCTTTACGTGCTGAGTCAGCTAATTCTACTGCTTTTTCGATTAATTCTTCTGGCGATTCAATTTTGAACATAAA
This sequence comes from Pseudoalteromonas sp. T1lg122, assembly GCF_002964825.1. Classification (NCBI taxonomy): domain Bacteria; kingdom Pseudomonadati; phylum Pseudomonadota; class Gammaproteobacteria; order Alteromonadales; family Pseudoalteromonadaceae; genus Pseudoalteromonas; species Pseudoalteromonas sp. T1lg122. The sequence goes on along the minus strand of NZ_PQCG01000031.1, from coordinate 378,412 downwards.
GGCTTTCGCAGCGACCTTACCAATGCCCAAAAATTGCCCCATAGTGAAATTCGATAATACGATAAAAATCGAACCACCAAATACAATGACCACCGAAGGCGTGTTGTAAAACATTGCAACTTGGCCGTCACTACTTAACACCATCGACATAGCAATTAAGCCTATGGCACCAAGAATACCTATTATGGTTGCTAAATCCACATACCCCTCCAGAGGAACAATTACACGACACCCATAGGCATCAAATTTTTATTATTAACTGCTTATCGGCAAGCAATTGAAATACTTAAATCATTAAATGAATTAATTTTATTTTAATGTAAGATTTTTAAGCTACAAGTTTAAGCTGTATCTAAAACCGTAAAAATAGCATATTGAAAATGGATTATGCGTAAAAAAACACATCATTCTTTGACCTAGTTTAGCATTCCCCCTAAAATTGGCCTCACTTTCTAACAGCTATCGAGGCCACAATGGCAACAAAGAAACCAGAAAACTTAAGCTTTGAAGAAGCACTGGATGAATTATCTCAAATTGTTGCACAAATGGAGCAAGGTGAACTGTCGCTAGAGCAGTCACTCAAACAGTTTGAACGCGGCATTGCGTTGGCAAATGCTTCATCTGGTAAGTTACAACAAGCCGAACAAAAGGTTGCCATATTAATGGGCAACGATAGCCAAGCGCCTCTTAGCAATTTTGATTCAAACCTGGACTAATTAAGTGCAATTAAAAGAACAACTACAACGCGCTCGAGAAGACGTTGAAGCACATTTAAATCGCTATTTCGAACGACCACTTAATACCGAAAAAACCATCAAAGAAGCCACGCATTATGGTGTTTTAAATGGTGGTAAGCGCTTACGTCCTTACCTTGTTTATGCAACTGGCCGAATGATGGGCGCAGATAAAGCCGATCTTGATATTCTTGCCGCTGCTATTGAGTGTATTCATAGCTACTCATTAGTCCATGATGACCTACCTGCCATGGATGATGATGACTTAAGACGCGGCCGTCCTACCTGTCATATTGTTTACGGGGAAGCGCAAGCCATACTTGCCGGAGATGCATTACAAACACTGGCATTTGATTTAATCGCCAACCATCAATTTGCAGTTTCAGCTACGCAACAAGTAAAAATGATAGCCTCGTTAAGCAAAGCCTCAGGTATTGAGGGTATGGTAGGTGGACAAGCACTGGATATCGAAGCGACCGATAAACAAATTACTGTTGAACAGCTGGAGCGCATTCACCAGCTAAAAACAGGCGCATTACTTAATTGTGCAATTACACTTGGTGCGTTGTGTGCTAAAAATTGCGATGAACATACCCTCGCGCAATTAAACCTATTTGGCCAAGCAATAGGACTGGCTTTTCAGGTACAAGACGATATCCTTGATGTAGAAGCTGATACTGAAACATTGGGTAAACCACAAGGTTCAGATATTGCAGCTAATAAAGCAACTTACCCTGCTTTATTAGGTATGGCTGGCGCAAAGCAAAAAGCACAAGATTTACTGGCTCAAGCTCATCAAGCTCTTGAGGCAATTGATTACGACACCAGCGAACTGGCGAGCCTTGCTAGCTATATCGTTGAACGTAATTATTAATGCCTACAAAAGAAAGACAAAATAACTAAAAAATCAGAGCAGCAATGGGCTATAATGCACTCTGGTTAGCGAAGGATGTATAAAAAATCATGACACTTGATAGTAGCAAGTATCCATTATTAAGTTTGGTTGACGAACCAGCACAACTGCGTGATTTAGCGCAAGACAAGTTACCTGCGTTTAGTAAAGAGTTACGCGAATACCTACTTAACTCGGTTTCGCAAAGTAGTGGTCATTTAGCATCAGGTTTAGGCACTGTTGAACTAACAGTTGCGCTGCATTATGTTTATAACACTCCTGAAGATCGTTTAGTATGGGATGTGGGTCATCAAGCATACCCGCACAAAATCTTAACGGGTCGCCGTGACCAAATGCATACTATCCGTCAAAAAGACGGTTTGCACCCTTTCCCATTCCGTGAAGAAAGCCCTTACGACACTTTCAGTGTTGGCCATTCGAGCACCTCAATTTCAGCAGCCTTAGGCATGGCCATTGCCGCTGAAAAAGAAGGTAAAGATCGTAAAACTGTAGCGGTTATTGGCGATGGTGCGATTACGGCGGGTATGGCATTTGAAGCAATGAATCACATGGGTGATGTAAACCCTAACGTGTTAATTATCTTAAACGATAATGAAATGTCGATTTCAGAAAACGTAGGTGCACTAAATAATCACTTTGCTCGTATTTTATCTGGTAGTTTCTACACCAATATTCGTGAAGGCAGTAAAAAGCTGCTTTCAGGTTTACCGCCAGTGAAAGAACTTGCTAGCCGCATGGAAGAACACTTAAAAGGTATGGTCATTCCAGGCACGTTCTTTGAAGAATTAGGCCTAAACTACATCGGCCCAATTGATGGTCATGATGTAAATATGTTGGTTGATACCTTACGTAATATGCGTAACCTTAAAGGCCCGCAGTTACTGCATATTAAAACGCAAAAAGGTAAAGGTTATAAGCCTGCTGAAGCGGATCCAATTGGTTACCATGGCGTACCAAAATTTGATCCGAGCATGTCAAAATTACCAAAATCAAAACCAGGCGCTGCCACATTCTCAAATGTGTTTGGTGACTGGTTATGTGATATGGCAGCACAAGACGACAAGCTAATGGCAATTACCCCAGCGATGCGTGAAGGCTCAGGCATGGTACGTTTTTCAAAAGAGTATCCAGCTCAATACTTTGATGTGGCGATTGCAGAGCAACATGCTGTAACGCTTGCTGCTGGCTTTGCATGTGAAGGTTTGAAGCCTGTTGTTGCTATTTATTCAAGCTTTTTACAACGTGCGTACGATCAACTTATCCACGATGTAGCATTACAAAACTTACCTGTTTTATTTGCTATTGACCGTGCTGGTATTGTTGGTGCAGATGGTGAAACTCACCAAGGTGCTTATGACTTAAGCTTTATGCGCTGTATTCCTAATATGGTTATCATGGCACCAAGCGACACGAACGAGTGCCGTCAAATGCTTTATACTGGTTACCAATGCAATCAACCTGTCGCTGTTCGTTACCCGCGTGGTAGTGCAGGCACGTGTGAGGTTGAATCAACCATGAGTGCGATTGAAATTGGTAAAGCGCGTAGTATCAAACAAGGTAGCAAAGTGGCCATCTTGTCGTTCGGTACGCTTTTAGAGAACGCCAAAGTAGCTGCAGAAGCGCTTAACGCAACAGTCATTGATATGCGCTTTATCAAACCGCTTGATACTGATGCTATTAGTGAGTTACTTAATAACCATGATGTGATTGTTACCTTAGAAGACAACGCCATTGCTGGCGGTGCAGGTTCTGCTGTGAATGAATACTTAGCTGCAATTAAAGCAAATGTGACTATCTTGAACTTAGGTATTCCAGATGAATTCATTAAGCATGGTACGCAAGATGAAATGCATGCCGAAATGGGCCTAGATGCAAATGGTATCTTAACTCGCATCAAAGAGTTCATGGCTTAAGCCAAACACCATTCACAAAAAAGGAGCCTTAAGGCTCCTTTTTTAATACCAATAGAAACGCTAGCGCATCCAAATTTTAATATCGGCTAAGCCATTAGCTTGTAGTGCACTAAGTTGCTGATCAACATTGTTGCTTTGCTCGAACTCAAACGCATCTAATTGCTCATCAAAGGTAATATTTGCAACGCCATCGCCACCGCGCTTTTTAACTTGGTGCAGTGCGATATCGGCAAGGTTAACTGAGGTTTCCCAACCAATAACTTGGCCACCCAATAAAGGTAATGGGTAGAAAGACCAGCCAATCGACGCAGTAATGGTGGTCGATTCTCCATTCGGTAATCTAAATGGGTTTGCTGCAATTGCTTCACATAAATCGGCCACATAATTGTCTATCGCTGTGCGTTTGAAGTCACGTAGTAAGAGTAAAAACTCATCGCCACTCCAGCGTGCAACATAGTCAGAACCTTGAGTACGACTATTCAATAAAGTCGCCATTTGTTGTAAACAGCTATCGCCAGCAAGGGGGCCATACGCATCATTAATGCGACTGAAGTTATCAAAGTTAATTATCAATAGAACGAGCGACTTACCCTGCGCTTGCAATGACTGCGAGTTACGCTGGAAGTGTTCGATATCTTTAGGGAGCTGATCAAATAAGAAGCGGCGACTACGTAACCCTGTAAGCTCATCTGAGTGACTAACTAACTTAAGCTGTGAATTCACTTGGTTAAGCTTATCGTTGGCTTCTCGAAGCTCTACGGTTCGTTCTGTTACTAAGCTTTCAAGCGCTAATTGCTTACGTTTCTCTTGCGCTCTAAATACCCAAAATACAAGGTAGAACAGTAAAATAAAGCTACTGGTGATCAAGAGTCTAAAATAAATAGTCTCATCAAAACGACGCGGCACTACAAAGCTGTACTCAGTACGACGTGCTTTTTGCCAATCTTCACCACGGCGCTTTGCTTCAAGTTGGAATAAAAACGACCCTGGCGGTAAGTTGGTATAAATTGCCTCACGACGAGTATTGGCATAACGCCAATCACTGTCTAAGCCACTTAAGCGATAGCGGAACTCGATACTTGAAGGGGCATAATAATCAATCGCGGTGTATTTTAACGTTACATCGCGTTCATCAATTTGCAGCTGTGGTTTATCACCTAAGGTTGCGGTACTTAAATGACGAAGCGGCGTGATCAAGCTTTCAATACGTGGCTTAAGTGCTTGAACACCAAAAAGCTCAACGCTCTTAGGTATTTCTACCACACCTTGTAAGCTTGGGTACCAAATAGAGTTACCCGTGTCTGCTACAGCATCGTGGCCAAGGCCGGCACAACATTGACTGGCTTTACCATCTAGTTGGCGGTCAAACGATGAAATCACTTGTTCTACTTTTAAGCTCTCGATATCTGTACCAAACTGCTCTACCGGCATGCGGTATACGCCTTTCATGGTGCTGACCCAGATACGTTTTAATTGCTTATCGTAAACCAGACTAAAAATAGAGCCATAAGGTAGACCATCGGTCGCATCTAACTGACGCCATTGGCCTTTGGTACTGCGATAAAATAAACCATCGTTAAGTGAGCCAATTAATATACCCACCCCTTCAATATTCAAAATACTGGTGACGTAGGCACTTTCTAAGCTAGTTTGGTCGCCAATTTTTTCAATACCGCGGTCGGTAAAGTAATACGCCCCTTTACTGGTGCCAATTAAGCCAAAGTTTTGCTCATCCAGAACATAGGTAATAAATTTACTACTTAAGAAGGCATTGTATGCAAAAGGTGTTAAACCACCATAACTTAAGCGGTACATTCCGCGGCCTGTACCTAGCCAAAAACCGCCTTTGCTAGAACGGCTAATTGCGAATACTGGGTTATCGCGCAGTGCTCGCCCCGGCACCGTATACAAGTTTTGGTTTTCGTAATAAAACACACCGCGGCCTGTTGCGATGTACAAACGATCACCATCAAATTGTAAGTCGTGTACCGCAGCTCGACCAAATTGATTACTCGGAATTTGATTTACAAAATTCTTGTTGTAATCGAAGTAGCCGACACCGCTGCGGTTAGCTACCCATAATTTGCCATCAGGTGCTTGGCTAATCGCCATCACCGCTTCGGTCATATTTGAGATAGCTGAGTGACGCTCAATACGCCCCTCGTGAGCAAGCCATAAGCCTTCACTGAAGCTTGCCAGCCAAATGTTATTTTGATTGTCACGGAAAATATCGGCAAACCAAATGCTTTGATCGAGCTGGCTTGGCTCAACCCATTGCCAATCCCCTGAGTTATCACGAAATAACAGTCGGCCGTAAGTCGAAATCCAGAGCGCCCCATCAGAGTCACTCATAAATTTATAAACGGCAGAGTTACTCGCATTGGGCAGTGGGAATGGACGCAGCTCGTCATCTAAATCAAGAAAGTAGGCACCCAGCTCTGAGGCAAGGTATAAGTTACCTTCAAGCCACGCCATATCATGAATAATGGTTTGTGCTAAACGCTCAGGTAATGAAACCTTGGCAGTAAGCTCTAATCGTAATTTAGCAAAGTCAGATGAAGTATTGGTTAAACGCAATAAATGGCGCTCATTGACCAGCCAAATGCCTTCTGGCGATAATGCCATTTGACTCACCGAACCAACAATTTGCGTAATAGCGGTGGCATTGGAGACCGGTACAATTAACGCGGAGTTTTGATTGAGTGTGACTTGATTTCGAGCAACATAATAAAGGCCATTGGCTGCAATCCAAATGCTGCCTTTGGAATCTTCGAGAATATCGCGAACCGGGCCTTTTACATTAAAGGTCTGCGACATCATGGTCTTAGGGTCCAGTGTTACCAAGCCATTTTTGGTACCAACCCAAAGTAACCCTGTGCTATCGACTAATAGTTTATTAATACCATTACTTGGCAGGAAGTCGCTGTTTTGCGTATTGAAGTTAGTGAACGTGTTACCATCAAAGCGGCTTAGACCAAACTGGGTACCCAGCCACATATAGCCTTGCTCATCTTGGGCAATACTTTTTAAGGATTGTGATGGCAAGCCATTTTGGATGTTCCACTGTTTGACCACATACTCTGTGATAGATGCAAACGCAGGCATGCTGCAAAACACCAACAAACAGACAACTAGAAATCGCATCATATACTTGCCACCAAGTAACACTTAACTCATCGTTTAAAAAGGTAAATAACCAGCTTTAAACAAGGCTTGAACACAAATTAATGAAAAAACACCTGCTAAAATATCATCAGCCATGATGCCCAAGCCACCGTGTAAACGTCTATCTAAAATTCGGATAGGACCTGGTTTAGCGATATCAAAAAAGCGGAACAATAAAAAACCCACCAACAGTGACTGCCAACTCAATGCAGCACCAATCATGGTGATATAATAACCAGCAACTTCATCCCAAACAATGGCTGGATGATCATGTACCCCTAAGTCATCTGCTGTTTTACCACATGCCCAAATACCAAACACGCTGATCACGATTGCAAACACAATCTGTAACCACAGCGGAAAGTACATCGTGGTGAAAATAAATGGCAAAGCAGCAAAAGTACCAAATGTGCCTGGCGCTTTAGGGGCAAGGCCTAAGCCAAAACCCAAACCAAAAAATTGGTGTGGGCGTTTTAAATTGAATAAACGGTTACTGCTCAAACCGGCTCCTTCGCGAAGTGCTGAAAGCCCTTTCCTTGATAGTTAAACTTTTCACCATCAAGTAATAGCTCAATCTCACCTTCGCCACTTTTAATTTGCCCAACACAACTTGCTTCAACACCATATTGGCGTAATTTCATATCAACCATGCTTTTATTGCTTTCAGGCACAGTAAACAGCAACTCGTAATCGTCACCGTAATTTAAGATATAATCAAACTGCTCGGCACGTGGAATCGACGAATTTAATGCATCAGAAACAGGCACTTTATCGACATTGATCACCGCACTAACTTGCGATAGCGCTAAAATATGGCCTAAATCTGCCAACAAGCCATCAGAAATATCGATAGCCGCAGAGGCCGCGCCTCGCAAAACCTGACCTGCTGCTACACGAGGCGTCGGATAATCAAAGCGATTATTTAAATAGCTTAAATGTTCAGGGGCAATATCAAGGCCTTGTTTACGGGCTTCAATAGCTACACCAGCATCACCTAATGGGCCTGTTACATAAATCCAATCGCCAACTTTAGCACCGCTACGGCGTAGTGCTTTGCCTTCAGGCACAATGCCTTTAGCGCAGATTGTAATTGTTAAAGGGCCTTGGGTGGTATCACCACCAATGATTTGCACATTGAAGTACTCTGCAATTTCATGCATACCTTCTGTGAACTGCTCAATCCATTCCATATTCACTTCAGGCAGGGTCAATCCTACTGAAATCCAGGTAGGTTCAGCACCCATTGCAGCCAAATCACTTAAGTTAACAGCTAACGCCCTATGCCCAAGGGCGCGAGGAGAAATGTCATCAAAAAAGTGTACACCTGCAACTAATGTGTCTGTTGTCACAGCTAATTGACAGTTTTCTGGCACAGTTACTAAGGCACAATCGTCACCAATACCTAGGTTCACATCACGACGGATGATACCGCGACCTTTAAAGTAACGGTTAATTAATTCAAATTCCTTCATTCACAAAAAAGCCGGCCCAAGCCGGCTCTCCTTTACGGGGCTACTTACTTACGCAGCTCTTTAACTGCTTTATCAAGTACACCGTTGACAAACTTATGGCTGTCTTCAGCACCAAACATCTTCGCAAGCTCAATGCCTTCATTGATTGCCACTTTGTAAGGTACGTCTTCACGGAATTTCAGCTCATAGGCAGACAGACGTAAAATTGCTTTTTCGACCATGTCTAACTCATCTGCTGGGCGTGCTAAATGTGGCGCAACGATTTCATCTAATTGCTTACAGTTAACAACAACACCGCGTGCTAGGTCTTTGAAATATTCGACGTCGATCTTAGTCACATCATTTTCAATTAACATTTGCTGTTCAATATCAGCAATTGGGTTACCGCTTAACTGCCAAGAGTATACGGCTTGAAGTGCTAAGATACGTGCTTTACGTCTTGCTGCTGGTTTCACAGAGATTCCTTAAACTTAAATTTTGTCTAACACATTAACCATTTCAAGCGCGCCTAAAGCAGCTTCGCCGCCTTTATTACCCATTTTGGTACCTGCGCGCTCAATTGCTTGCTCAATGCTTTCAGTGGTTAATACGCCAAATGCAACCGGGATATCATACTCAAGAGATACTTGTGCAAGACCTTTGTTTGATTCGCCAGCGACTAAATCAAAGTGTGGTGTACCACCTCTGATCACTACGCCTAAAGCGATGATTGCATCGTGTTCTTTCTTTGCTGCAACGCGTTTCGCTGCTAAAGGTAATTCAACGGCACCTGGTACGTAAACAACAGTAATGTCGTCATCAGATACGCCACCTGTGCGCTTAAGCTCATCAACAGCACCTGCTAATAGGCTGCTACCAATAAAGTCATTAAAGCGAGAAATGACAATGGCAAATTTTTTGCCCGGTGCGTATTTGTTACCTTCAATAATTTTCATTTAATAACCCTAAAAAATAAGTTTAAGCGGTTGCGATTGCGCAAAAATTACGGCGCATAATACCACAAAAATATAAAAGTAGCCTAGAAAATCTGTTTTCCCTAATTAAGAGCGCGGCTCAACGTAGTCAACCACTTCTAAGTGGAAACCAGATAACGCATGGTACTTCTTAGGACGGCTCATTAAGCGCATCTTTTCAATACCTAAATCAGCCAAAATCTGCGAGCCCACGCCCACTGTACGCGATGTACCTTGGAACTTTCGATGACTGACATTTTCGCCCGCATCTTCAGCAGCAAACGCTTTAACGGTTGCTTCTAAGTCTTCAGTTGATTCTTGTTTACCTAAAATAACCAGCACGCCGTTGTGCTCAGCGATATAAGCCATTGCATCTGATAAGCCCCAGCTACGATCAGCACTTCTATCTGATAATAGAATGTCGTTAAAGGTGCTTTGTAAGTGAACACGTACTAGCGTAGGTTCATCTTTCGATACTTCACCTTTTTGTAAAACATAGTGAAGCTGACCATCAATAGTGTCTTTGTAGGTCACTAAATCAAACTCACCGTGATCTGTTGGCAGTTTACATTTAGCAACGCGCTCAATGGTGGTTTCGTTTAGGTTTCGGTATTCGATTAAATCTGCAATAGTGCCAATCTTTAAGTCGTGCTCTTTAGCAAATACTTCAAGATCTGGGCGACGAGCCATGGTGCCATCTGCATTTAAGATTTCAACAATTACAGATGAAGGCTCAAGACCTGCTAAACGCGCTAAATCACAACCTGCTTCGGTATGACCAGCACGTGTTAACACGCCACCTGGCTGCGCCATGATAGGAAAAATATGCCCTGGTTGTACAATATCGCTCGGCACGGCACCTTTAGCAATTGCCGCTTGCACTGTACGAGCACGGTCAGCTGCTGAAATACCCGTTGTTACGCCTTTCGCTGCTTCAATCGACATGGTGAAGTTAGTTGAAAAAGCAGCCCCGTTATTTTTCACCATTAACGGCAAATCTAACTGCTGACAACGCTCTTGTGTCATTGTTAAACAAATTAAACCACGACCATGTGTTGCCATAAAATTGATAGCATCAGCACTAATGTGCTCTGCTGCGATAATTAAATCGCCTTCATTTTCTCGGTCTTCATCGTCCATTAAAATAACCATTTTACCGGCTTTAATGTCATCGATAATTTCTTGCGCGCTGTGTAAATTCATAATGTGCCCATGAGAGTATGATTAATAGTGACGTATCTGTACTTATTTAATAAAGCCAGCTTGTGCGAGCAAGCTCATTGATATGTCTGAACGGGAAGGTTGTTCGGCCCCTTTTATTAGGCGCTCTAAATAGCGAGCAATCTGGTCAACTTCTAAGTTCACCTGAGTCCCCACCTGAAATTCTGCAATCGTAGTTTGCTCAGCAGTATGCGGAACAATCGTCAACTTAAAGCTATTTTGCTCGACCTCGTTGACCGTTAAGCTAATGCCATCAATACACACCGAACCTTTGTACGGAATATATTTCATTAAATCGCTATCTGTACTTAGCCAGTACTCTGTTGCACGAGCATTAGGGCTGATACTTTCAACGGTCGCAATACCATCAACATGGCCTGACACTAAGTGTCCACCTAAACGAGAAATAGGTTGCATGGCTTTTTCAAGATTAACTGTTTGCCCTTTTTTGTAATGAGCAAACCCAGTTAAGCTGATGGTTTCGTTTGATAAGTCAGCACTAAAACCATCGCTATGTTTAGCGACAACCGTTAAACACACACCGTTGGTGGCAATACTGTCACCGAGCTTGACGTCTTTCATATCCAAATTAGCGCTTTGAATACGAATAGCTAGATCACCTTGCTTTTGTGTTAGTTCAACAATTTTACCTGTTGCTTCAATAATTCCAGTAAACATAGTGCTACTCTTTATTTTCAATGTGTGTGGCTTGCTTTGCTTTTACCGCTGTTAGGCGGATGTCGTCACCAATCATCACTGTATCAGTAAAGGTCAGTGCAGTGATATCACTCATCATGGTGACTTCTGCAAAGTTTAGTAAGCTTTTGCCCATATCACCTATTAACTTAGGGGCAATATAAACAATGTATTCGTCAATTAAATCTTGCTCAGCAAACACGCCAGCGAGGGTCGCACCTGCTTCGAGCCAAACGTGATTAAATTGTAGTTCAGCAAGACGCTTTAAAACCGCCGATAAATCAACTTTATTATTAACTGCTGGCACTACTTCGTGTTTAACAAAGTGAGGCCACTTAGTTTGATTATCAAGCGACGTGGTAAAAATTATCACCGGGCTCTCGATGCTGAATAACGCAAGCTCAGGCGTTAACCTATTTTGTGAGTCAATAATGATTCGGGTAGGTTGGTGTAAAGGCAACGAGGTCGGCATGCTAAATGGCAACTCATCAACACGGACATTAAGTTTGGCATTATCGCTAATAACGGTGTCTGCACCGGTCAAGATAGCACAGCTTTGCGCACGAAATGCTTGCACGTCTTGGCGCGCTTTAGGACCTGTTATCCATTTACTTTGGCCATTATTGAGTGCGGTTTTACCATCTAAACTGCACGCCATTTTACAGGTTACATATGGCAACCCTGTTTCCATTCGCTTTAAAAAGCCTTTGTTTAAATCCCGCGCTTGTTGCTCAAGTAAACCAGATGCCACCTCAATGCCAGCATCGGCTAAAATCTGTAGGCCACGACCACTCACAGCAGGGTTTGGGTCAACCATAGCAGCAATCACCTTGCTAACACCCGCAGCTTTTAAACCTTCGGCACAAGGCGGAGTTCGTCCATAATGACTACAAGGCTCTAAAGTGACATAGGCAGTAGCACCTTTCGCTTTGTCGCCAGCTACAGCCAAGGCATTCACTTCAGCATGGCCCTGCCCTGCTAATTGATGAAACCCTTCACCGACTATTTCGCCATCTTTAACCAAAACACAGCCAACATTAGGATTTGGCGTCGTAGTAAAACGGCCGTGTTTAGCAAGCTCAATGGCACGCGCCATATAAGCAATATCAAGCTCTGTAAATGACATGATTAATCACCTAAACGAGCGATTTCTTCACCAAACTCGCGAATATCTTCAAATGAACGATAAACCGAAGCAAAGCGTACGTAGGCCACTTTGTCGAGTTTCTTCAGAGATTCCATGATGCACTCACCAATCAAATGGCTAGAGATTTCACGTTCACCCGTGGCACGAAGTTGAGATTTAATGATGTTAACGACTTCGTCGACCTGCTCAGTGCTGACTGGGCGTTTCTCTAAAGCGCGATGCAAGCCATTCAGTAACTTGTCTTCATTGAATGGTTCGCGGCTACCATCTTGCTTGATGACTCTAGGCATCACAAGTTCAGCGCCTTCAAAGGTGGTAAAGCGCTCATGGCATTCGTTACATTCACGTCGACGTCTCACTTGATGACCACCGCCAACAAGTCGAGAATCAATTACTTTGGTATCTTTTGCTGTGCAAAAAGGGCAATGCATAGGGTTCAACTTCCGTTTATAAAAAACAAAAAAAGGCCGCTTTATAAGCGGCCTTTATAATAGCAAAAAACAACGCTATTGTTATCTTAATTACGGTTTAACCAGTAATTAAGCGTAAACTGGTAATTTTTTACAGATAGCTTTAACTTTCTCTTTTACTTCTGCTTGTACAGACTCATCGTTGATGTTGTCTAGTACGTCACAGATCCAGCCAGCAAGCTCTTTTGACTCAGCTTCTTTGAAACCACGGCGAGTAATAGCCGGAGAACCAATACGAAGACCAGACGTTACGAACGGTGAACGAGGGTCGTTTGGTACTGAGTTTTTGTTAACTGTGATGTTTGCGTTACCTAGTGCAGCGTCAGCATCTTTACCTGTGATATCTTTATCGATTAGGTCAAGAAGGAATAAGTGGTTGTCTGTTTTACCAGAAACAACTTTGTAGCCACGCTCTTGTAGTACTTCAACCATCGCTTGTGCGTTCTTAACTACTTGTGCTTGGTACGCTTTGAATTCTGGTTGTAATGCTTCTTTGAAAGCAACCGCTTTAGCAGCGATGATGTGGCATAAAGGACCACCTTGACCGCCAGGGAATACAGCGCTGTTTAGCTTTTTGTAGATCTCTTCATCACCACATGCAGAAACGATTAGACCGCCACGAGGACCCGCTAATGTTTTGTGAGTTGTTGTTGTAACAACGTGTGCGTGAGGGATTGGGCTTGGGTATACACCAGCCGCGATAAGACCAGCAACGTGAGCCATATCTACGAATAAGTATGCACCTACTTTATCAGCGATTTCACGGAATTTAGCCCAGTCAACAACGCCTGAATATGCAGAGAAACCAGCGATGATCATTTTTGGCTTATGCTCTAATGCAAGTGCTTCAACTTGAGCGTAATCAATTTCGCCTGTTTCTTCATTTAGACCGTATTGAATTGCATTGTACGTTTTACCAGAAAAGTTAACGTGTGAACCGTGAGTTAAGTGACCACCATGAGCTAAGCTCATACCTAGTACTGTATCATGTGGCTGAAGAAGTGCTTGGAAAACAGCTGCGTTTGCTTGTGAGCCCGCATGTGGTTGAACGTTAGCGTAGTCAGTGCCGAATAACTCGTTTGCACGGTCAATAGCTAGTTGTTCAACAACGTCAACATGCTCACAACCGCCATAGTAACGTTTGCCTGGGTAACCTTCAGCGTATTTGTTGGTAAGCTGAGAACCCTGCGCTTCAAGTACGCGTGGGCTACAGTAGTTTTCAGACGCGATCAGTTCGATGTGCTCTTCTTGACGAGCCGTCTCTTTAGTGATGGCTGCAAATAACTCTGGATCGAAATCCGAAATATTCATGCTACGTTCTAACATGGGGTCTCCTAAGGCAACGTGTATGGTGTTTTTTTGAAGGCTGTATTGTACGCTTAAAACGCACTTTTGCCTATCTTGTAAAGATGAACATATTTAAACAGGGATTGAATTTATTTCACAGTGTTTTAATAATGATATTTTTTTATTGATACATAATAAAAATTTATGAATTTAAAACATTTCATAGCTTTTTGAAATGTTATTTCAACAAAAAATAGCCCTGTTACATTGCGTTTTTATAGGGGCAAACTAAGCTTATAGGACTGGTCAATATCAAGGATGGTATAAGTTCATGTTAGCTAAACCAATATACGAATTAGTCCCCTACGGATACTTTTTTCTCGGCATCAGTTGTATCACATTAGCCAATGATTATGTGCCTACATTAATCGGTGTCATCTTATTTTTATTAGGTGCTAACATTTGGCGGATGCGTTCTGAAGCCAGAAGAACCGATCATTCAAGCCAACGAGTTAAACAAAAAAAACTTCGCTATTACTATGAATTTAAACCTTTTATTATTTTTATTTCGGCATTCACTTTGATGCAATGGACACAAAATGAACTCGTCTCTGTGATCAGCATTTTGCTGTGTATTGCGGCTGGGGTCATTCTAAGTATGCGGGTTTTAAACCGTCATAGTCATTCGTTACTTCATTAAAGGCTTCACTTAAAGACTGCATTAAAAAGAGCGGCTTAGCCGCTCTTTACTTGCTGTTATACTAATTTATTTAACAGCTCAGTGCGAAGCAATTGATAATCAAACTTAATATCTTCTGCTAAACACTGTTTTGCTAATGCATCTGCCAGTGGTTTCGGCATAGGCAATTCGATGTCTAAAATTTGCTCTACGCTGTCTTTGAATTTAGCTGGGTGTGCAGTCGCTAAAAAGATACCTGCACTGCCATCAGCTAGATTTTCTTTCAAGCCCTGATAAGCAATTGCAGTATGAGGCTCTGCGATGTAACCAGTTTGATGAATTTTTTTCATCACCTCTTTTGTTTCTTCTTCACCTACACAGCTCGAATAAAAGTCATCATAGCTAAACCACTCGTTATCTAGCATAAATTGTACACGAGGCCAGTTATTCGGTTTACTTACATCCATAGCGTTGGATAACGACTCAAGGGTGTCATTTGGCGCCCACTCTTTGCTTTGTAAGAAACGTGGCACTGTGTCGTTTTGGTTAGTTGTAGCGCTTAATTTCGCTACTGGCATACCGAGCACAGCACCGATCATCGCGGCACACACATTACCAAAGTTACCACTAGGTACTGAGATATGCGCTTTACTGCGCTGCTCTTTTGGTAATTGAGCAATCGCTTCAAAGTAATAGCACACCTGTGCAACTAAACGACTGATATTGATTGAGTTTGCTGAGTTTAGACCAAGCTTTTGTTTAACTTCGTCGTCTAAAAAGGCTTGCTTTACCATGCTTTGGCAATCATCAAAGCTGCCATCAACCGCATAGCAGTGAATGTTATTACCTAAAGTAGTGAATAGCTTTTGTTGCGCTAATGAAATTTTACCTTTCGGGTATAAGATCACGACATCGATATTAGGCTTATTATAAAAAGCATGGGCAACCGCCGCCCCTGTATCGCCTGATGTAGCCGTTAAAATCGTGACTTTTTCGCCCTGATTAAATTGCGCAAGACACTCAGCCATAAAACGGCCGCCAAAGTCTTTAAACGCAAGCGTTGGGCCATGAAATAATTCAAGGCAATAAATGTCTTTTTCTACTTCAACTAATTTCACATCAAAGTTAAAGGCATTTTGCACCATCTGTGCAACGGTATCGGCAGGAAGCTCGTCACCAATAAGGTGCGATAAAATCTTGCTGCTACGGCTAACAAAGTCTAAATCAAGTAACGCATCAATGTCTTGAATTGGCGTAAGGCTATTAGGGAAGAATACACCTTGATTACGCCCTAAACCCGTTTTTACCGCTTCAACAAACGACACCTGTTGTGTTTCATCTTTTAAATTATGTAATTGCATGTTTATTCCTTAAATTCTTTAAAGCTGTCGTGTGCCAAGCTGATCTAGTTGACAGATGTGGCAGAAGCCCTGCTCATTGATGTAATTATCATTCAGCCACGCTGCACACTTTTGTGCAGCTTCAAGGCTCTTACACACGGTAAATAATGTTGGCCCAGCCCCCGAAATGCTGACTATCTCTGCGCCAAACTCAGGTAAAGCACTTTTAGCTTCTGCAAAGCCTTGAATAAGCGGTGCACGATGTGGCTCGGCTATTTCATCACTCATAATGGAGAGCGCTGCATCAAAGCGACCTGTTAGTAATAAACTACTAAACGCAGAAAGTCGCTGTGCAAACTCAACACTGTCATGCATTGATAATTGCTTTGGCAGTACTGAGCGCGCTTTTGCGGTATTCAGTGAAAAACCTGGAAAAGCCGCTACGTAATACCATTGATTATCAACGGGTAACGAAATTGACTTGTTCGGAATAAGTTCACCAGTTAATTGCAAGCCACCCAAGTAACATGGTGTGATGTTATCGTAATGACGGCCGCCACTAACAATAGCTTCAAAATCAGCCATCAACTCGATAAGTTGCTCTTGAGATAAATTCGTTTCAGCGAACTTATCAAGGGCTGCAAACGCAGCCACCACAGAACACGCGCTTGAACCTAAACCAGAACCAATTGGTAGGTTCTTTTTCAGCTCAAGTTTTACCGCTGGCATAGTCGGCGCAACGTGTTCTTTAAAATGAATTAAACATTGATAAGCCAAGTTTTCTTCAGCATTAGCAGGCAGTTTATGGGCATAGTCGCCAGAGCAAACAAAAGTATCTTGCTCAGCGGCACTCACCTCAACAACATCACCTAATAAGGTGCCATCGATAGGTGCTAGCGCAGCACCTAAAGCATCAAAGCCGACAGCAAAATTCCCGATTGAAGCGGGTGCATATACACGGATCATGACCAGCTCCTAACGCGTTAACGTTTTTAAAATGTCGGCAAATACGCCTGCAGCCGTTACTTCAGCACCTGCGCCATAACCACGGATCACAAACGGACGAGGTTGATAATATTGACTTAAGATGGCCAGTGCATTTTCACCGTCACGGATATCGTAAAGAGCATGGCTACTATCTACAGCTTCAATGCCTACTTTACATTGACCGTTTTCAATAGTGCCCACATAACGAAGTACTTTACCTTCACTTGCAGCGCTTTGAATGCGGTCGTTAAACTGTGCATCAAGTGATGGTAGTTTTGCCATAAAATCTGCTACAGAATCACCTTCTGCAAACCCTTTTGGTAAAACAGATTCAACTTCGATATCGCTTAGTTCTAACTCAAGACCCGATTCACGAGCAATGATCAGTAGTTTTCGAGCCACATCAGTACCTGATAAATCATCACGCGGATCTGGCTCAGTAAAACCACTTTCTTTCGCTTTTAACGTTGCTTCGCTAAGTGATAAACCATCTTGTAGCGCACCAAACATATACGATAATGAACCAGACAAGATACCGCTGAACTTAATAAGTTCATCACCGGCACCAAATAGCGATTTCAGATTATCAAGAACCGGTAAGCCGGCACCTACGTTTGTTTCGTATAAAAATTTACGATTATTCTTTTGTGTCGCTGCAACTAAATCTTGATAGTAAGCATACGAGCTAGTATTGGCTTTTTTATTTGCAGCAACGACATGGAAACCTGCATTCAAGAAATCAACATATTGCGCAGCAAGTTTATCGGCTGAGCTACAATCTACGATCACTGGATTGATTAAGTGATTTTGTTTAACAAATTGCTCAACCAGATTTAAATCAAATGCCTGCTCTGACTCGGCTAGTTTGTCTTGCCAGCCATCAAAAGCAATGCCTTCGCTATCTAGATAAAGCTGTCTTGAGTTAGCTACACCGTATAAGTTCAGTTTAATGTTACGTTTTTCAAGCCATGCTTGTTGACGCTTTAACTGCTGGATAAGTTCTTGGCCGACTAAGCCACAGCCAAGTAAAAACACATCGATTGAAGGAATGTGAGTAAAGAAGTTCTCATGGCACACTTTCACCGCTCGTTGCATAACTCACCGTCGATAACCGCTGAAATGGCGCTTTCTGTTGAATCCTGTGCAATAGCAACAATGTTAACTTGTGCTTGTGCTAAAGAAGCAAAGAACTTAGCAGCTAAGCCTTTGTGCGCACGCATGTTATCACCCACTAAAGTGACAATAGCAAGGTTACGTTGTACTTGAACTGGTTCAATTAAACCGGCTTGTGATTCCAATTCAAAAGCAACTTGAAGCGCTTCAAGCGCGAGCGTTAAATCGCTTTCGTGAACGCAAAAACTGATACTAAACTCACACGAAGATTGAGTGATTAGCACAATTGAAACATTGTCGTGTGCCAGCGCATTAAATACTTTTGACGCCATGCCCACTTTGCCTTTCATACCTGGACCAGACACCGTTAACATAGCCAGGTTTTGTAAGCTTGATAGCGCTTTAACAGGTTCGTTCGACACACTGTCGTTGCTGATCACTGAACCTTCAGCGCGTGGATTATGAGTATTTTTGATTTCACACGGCACGCCTGCTTTAGCACAAGGTAAAATCGTTTTTGGATGCAGTACTTTCGCACCAAAATAAGAAAGCTCCATTGCTTCTTTATAGGATAATGAATCAACTTTAGAGGCTTTTTTGATATAGCGCGGATCCGCATTGTAAACGCCATCTACATCAGTCCAGATCTGACATACGTCGGCTTCTAAACACGCTGCAGCAATCGCAGCTGAATAATCTGAGCCATTACGACCAAGTGTTGTTAGCTCACCTTGCTCATTGGCAGCAGTGAAACCTGGCATGATATAAATAGTACTCGGTGCTGCTTTTAAGGCTTCTTGAAAACGTAGCTTACTAGCATTCAAGTCTGCTTCAGCATCAATGTAGCCACCCACTGATGCAATACAGTCTGTTGCTTCTAAATAACGAGCATTACTTTCTTTAAGCATGCACTCCATTAAAGCAACACTAACGCGTTCACCAAAGCTGATAACATAAGCACGCACTTGGTCTGGACAACACTTTAAAAGTGCAACACCATCTAGTTTATTCTTAAGTTCACTAAGATTAGGCCAACTTGCTACCTGACCAAAATCAGCTTCGACAGCAGCTTTTAATTGCTCACAACGTGCAACCAAAGCTTGCCATTGCTCACTAAACTCTTGCCCCTGCTCTGCAGCACTTGCTAATGCAACTAATGAATCTGTCATACCACCTGGTGCAGACAGTACTAACAACATTTCATCGCGTAATTCTTCTTTAACTAACTGAGCTACCTGTTGCAAACATGCGTAGTCGGCCAAGGATGACCCACCAAATTTTAATACTCGCATTATTTATGTTTCCTCATTCCATAAACGAAAAAGGCCTGTGTTCTAGTGAACACAGGCCTATAAATTTGTTGCACCGACCTATGCCACTATCCCGTAAGGATGATGGTTGTAATAATAATGGTCGTTGCGTGATTAAATGTTTTCATAGACTGTAGACTGCCTTAATTATAGCCAGCCTGTCAACCCTTAAAGAAAAGATAAATTATGCGTTTGCGTTATATAAAAGATTAATGAATACCAAATTTATGCAAAGTTGCTTTAAGACGCACAAGATCTATCGGTTTATCAATGAAGTCAATAGCACCCAATTTTACTACTCTTTGTTTCATTTCAGCCTGAATATCAGCCGAAATCACTATTACGAAGCACTCTATTTTCTCTGCTTTGATCGTTTCGAGCACTGCAACGCCATCAATTTCAGGCATGGTTAAATCTAAGCACAGTAGATCAAAATTTTGCTCACGAAGTAGCGCAAGAGCTTCTCGGCCATTGGTAGCTTGCTGAATATCTGCATCCAAGCAATCACCTAAACAGCGTACTACCTGCTTACGGGCAATATTTGAATCATCACAGACTAGTACTGAAAAATTAGGATTATTCATGAAATAAAAATCTTCGCTGTAGCAAATACAACATTAAAAAAGGCTAAATTAAAGATGAAATAAATTTATAACACACTTTTTCAAGCGCAGTAAGGTTAAGTTTTTTCAAAAAATACTAACAATTTATAAATGTTCCAGTAAAAAAGGATATATTTATTTCTTTTTAACCATTTATTAGCTAACTTTAGAACTAGCTGAATGTATTACAATTGTCACCAAGGAGCTATGGATATTCCATGCTACAAAAAAGCCTGTCAAAAGAATTATTAACAAATGTACTCTCAGTCTACTTTTTACTTACTTTTGTAGTGACCTGTGGACAAGTTATTGCTGAGTACGTTAATACCAAAGATTACATTCGTGACGAGTTAACGACTTTACAAAAAACATTTAGCCGTAGTTTAACCCGCGCTATTTGGGAGTTGAACGATAAACAAACCATTACGACAGCTGAAGGCCTATTAGCGATCCCTATGATTGAAGGCATTATTGTACGTGATGACAGTGGCGAAGTGCTTTCACAACTAGGCCGTTCGCTAGATATCCATGAGCTTTACAGTCAGCAGTTAGTGCAAGAAGAAGCGATTATCGAAGATACGCCGTCAGGTTTATTCGGTTATACATTCCCACTCATTTTTGAATTCTCTGGTAAAACAACCCAAGTAGGTGACGTAACCTTATTCTCAAGTCGTGAAGTGGTATTTAGCCGCATCATGATTTCTATCTACTTTTTAATTGGTAATGCGATGATCAAAACCACCTTTTTGATCATTCTTTTCTTACTGGCATTTAGAAAACGCTTAACCGAGCCATTAGCAGAATTTACAGAACAAATTGAAGATCTTGAATTAAACGACTTAGAAGGTCGCCATATTCAGATCCATACCGTTGAGCACAACGAGCTTAAAGTAATGGAAGAGTCTTTCAACCGGCTAATCGATAAGGTGGTACTTTACCGTGAAGAGCTCGAACATACACAAAAAGAATTATTGATAAGCAATGAAAAGCTCGACCAACATAACTTACAGTTAGAACAAGAAGTGGCGCGCAAAACATCAAACTTAAGCCAAGCAATGATGGACTTGCAGCAGCAAAAATATGAGCTTGAAAAACAAAAGCTAACACTGACTGAAGAAATCGATTTACGTAAGCAAACTGAACAAGAGCTCATCACCAAACAAACAGAGTTACAACGCTACCTTGATGAACTAAATATGGCGCAAGAACGCTTAGTTGGCTCAGAAAAAATGGCTGCATTAGGCGGTTTAGTAGCGGGTATTACACATGATGTGAATACACCTATCGGAATTGGTGTTACTGCGACGTCATTCTTACAAGAACGCTTGGACCAAATTGAAGCGGCTTACAAGGATAAAACCCTGTCGCCAAAAGCGCTTGAAGAGTTTATTAATGACGCCAAGCAAAGTACTAGCCTACTTACTAGTAACCTAGATAGAGCTTCTGAGCTGGTTGCAAGCTTTAAGCAAATTGCAGTCGACCAAGCCAGTGAAGCGGTAAGAACGATTAACTTTAAAGAGTACTTAGGTGAAGTGATCCGCTCACTCCATCCAAAACTAAAGAAAACGTCGCATCATATTAATTTAGATTGCCCTGACGATTTAACACTTAACCTGCCTGCGGGGGCGATTAGTCAGATTTTCACAAACTTGATTATGAACTCTCTTATTCATGGTTTCGAAGGGATTGAAAGTGGCATCATCGATATCGTTATCAAAGAAGAAGATGACGAAGTCGTTATCGACTTTAAAGACAATGGTAATGGCGTATCAAAAGACCAGCTAGAAAAGCTATTTGACCCATTCTTTACAACCAAGCGCGACCAAGGCGGCAGTGGCTTGGGCACGCATATTACTTTTAACCTCGTTAAACAGACGCTTAGTGGCGATATTGAGGTATCAAGCGAAGTCGGTAAAGGCTTGCACTACCATATTAGTTTTCCGAAAAACATGCCAAAACCACTTTCAATGTTTAACTCATAAGCAATTAGCACTGATGCCGAAATGATTCATTTCGGCATCAGTTTTTTATTGTTATGATTGGGCAAATTTATTGAAAGGATTAGCCTAATTATGTGGTTTAGTAACCTTATCTGTTACCGTTTTAAACAAGACGTTTCATACGCTCAAGAAGACTTCGACAAAGCCCTAGAACAAGACCTGTTCCGCTCATGTACAGGCCAAGAGCTTTCAACTTTCGGTTGGACAAAAGCCTTTGGTAAGCACGGTCAAACTCTGTCTCATTTCTCTCAAGACAGCATTTTAGTATGCGCTAAGCGTGAAGAAAAAGTGCTGCCAGCTGCCGTTATCAACGAATTGGTTGCAGAGAAGGTTGAACAAATCGAAGCCGAAGAAAACCGCCCAGTAAAGAAAAAAGAAAAAGACGAACTAAAAGAAAATATTCTGCACACTTTACTGCCTCAAGCATTTAAAAAATCGAGCCTGCAGTTTGCATTTATTGATCAAAAGAATGGCTGGGTTGTGGTTAACAGCGCAAGCTTTAATAAAGCAGAAGAGCTTTTAGCCCTACTTCGTAAATCACTTGGTACGCTTCCTGTCGTACCTGCATTTGCGAACTATGATTTAGACGTATTTTTAACTGACTGGTTAACTAATTTCAGTACCCCTGAAGGCTTCTCTATCGGTAACGATGCAGAGCTTGAGGAAGCCGATGACAGTGGCGCTCAGGTTAAATTAAAAGGCCATGACTTATCGTGTGACGAAGTAAAATCACACTTAGAAAATGGTAAGCGCGTAACTAAACTGGCTCTTGATTGGCAAGAACGCGTTAAGTTCATGTTGCAAAACGATGGTTCGATTAAGCGTCTCAGCTATTCAGAAACATTAAAAGAAGAAAACGCCGACATTCCTAAAGAAGATATGGCGGTCAAACTTGATGCTGACTTTATCTTAGCGTCAGAAGAAATTAAACAATTACTAGAAGAGCTGACCCAAGGTTTAGGCGACGCAGAAGATTTATAAAATTAACCTAAAAGTCAATTAATTTAAAAGCGCGACTAAGTCGCGCTTTTTGTTAAAGTTAGTCAGTAAAAATTGCTTTTACTTCGTTAAGCATATCGTTATATTCATCGTCACTGAACATATCAAGTGATTCAATCACGCCTTTATCCATATAGGTTTGTAATGCCGCTGACTTATCAGAAACCTGTAAGATGCCTTCTAAAATCGCACCAATACGAATGAAATCGACATAACAAATATGCTCTGGTCGATAGTTTGGATTTGCCCAACTTTCAGCAACTTCTACAAACTCATCAGTAAATCCCCAAGCACGCATAATTGCTCCACCCACTTTACCGCCCAGCTTTTGGATAGCATGAGCAAGGAAACTAGGGTTTGCAAACACTTCAGGGTGCTTCTCAGCTTCAGTTAAAATTGGCAGCACGCCAATGTTATAAACTAATGCAGCCAAAGTAATTGTGTCACGATTCAATGATGTATGCTTGTTTCGGCGTAAAAAGAAGTCCATCAAGGTAATTGAATGGCACGCTACTTTAAGGGTTTTCTGCCATGCCTTGTCCATATAGCCTTTAATCAGCTCATTATGTGATACAAACAGCTGCTCCATTGCCATTGCCGTCGCAATGTTCTTGATTTGACGCAGGCCAATTCGTGTTACTGCTTGGTGTAGGTTTGTGACTTTAACTGAGCGCCCCATAAATGCACTATTCGCGACTTTGATCATCCGTGCCGACAATGCAGGATCATGCGAAATGACATCTGCCATATCCATCAAGTTTACCTCGGGGTTATCCGCGGCTTGCCTCACCTTCACTGCAACTTCTGGTAAGGTAGGTAACACTAACGTGTCATTATTTATTCTGTCGACCAATATGGTCAGTAATGCATTCTCTGTTGACATATGTGTGCCATCCTCTTGGGTTAGTTTGTCAAAACAAAGACAAACTAATGACTGACATTATTAGATTAGTTATAGTTTTAGTATTGTCTAACTTAGCGCTAAAGTTAAGAAATTCACAGAAATTATCTATTTTTATATTTTTTAACTCCCTAACTCATAAATAAATATTGCTTCTAGCGCTGTAAACTTGCCATATATATGTCAGGTTTGCTTTAATGCATAGACTTTTTGTTTTCTAAGCAATGACTCTCACTTTTTAACGGGCAAAAAAATGACATTAAATAAAATTAGCCAAGCACTTATCTTATCAGGTGCTGTTTTTCTTGGTGCATGTTCTGACGAGCAAGCAACCACTTCTCAAACTAAGCCTGCTGCAGAGCAAACAAAGCAAAGTACTGAACAAAACAACCCACAACTTATCAATGCAGAGAAAAGCCGTTTAGACATTTACACAGACTTCACGCTTACTTCTGATCTTAGTCACTTAAGCGACAACCAAAAACAAATGGTTGGCAAGTTGATCGAAGCCTCAAAAATTATGGATGAGCTATTCTGGCGCCAAGCATTTGGTGAGAATAAAGACGCATTTTTAGCAAAAATTAATGATGAAAAAGTTCAGAAGTTTGCAGATATCAACTATGGCCCTTGGGATCGCTTAAACGGCGACCAAGTATTCTTATCGGGTTATGAAGAAAAGCCACTAGGCGCTGAGTTTTACCCAAGCGATATCACAAAAGAAGAGTTAAACAATGCAATCGTTGATGACAAAACCGGTCTTTACTCGGTGATCAAACGCGATGAAAAAGGTCTTCTTTATAGCGTAGCTTACTCGGTTGAGTACGCACAAGAACTAGAAAAAGCAGCTAACTTATTACGCGAAGCAAGCACTCTTGCTGATGATAAAGAGTTCGCTAACTACCTAAGCATGCGCGCAGACGCATTGGTAAGTGATGACTTCCAACCTTCTGATTTTGCTTGGATGGATATGAAAAATAACCCAATTGACGTGGTTATTGGTCCTATCGAAACCTATGAAGATCAATTATTTGGTTACCGCGCAGCGTATGAAGCCTATGTACTAATCAAAGACTTAGCTTGGAGCGAGCGTTTAGCTAAATTTGCCGCTTTCTTACCTGAGCTACAAAAAGGTTTACCTGTAGATGAAAAGTATAAGCAAGAAGTCCCAGGCTCTGATGCTGACCTAAATGCTTATGATGTTGTTTATTACGCAGGTCACTCAAATGCAGGTAGTAAAACTATTGCTATCAACCTGCCAAATGATGAGCAAGTACAGCTAGAAAAAGGCACACGTCGTTTACAGCTTAAAAATGCAATGCGTGCTAAGTTCGATAAAATCTTAGTGCCAATTTCAGAGCAGCTAATTGTTCCTGAGCAACGCAAGCACATCACCTTTGACGCGTTCTTCGCAAACACAATGTTCCACGAAGTAGCGCACGGTTTAGGTATTAAAAACACCATTACTGGTAAAGGAACTGTTCGCCAATCATTGCAAGAGCATGCTAGTGCCCTTGAAGAAGGTAAAGCGGATATCTTAGGTCTTTACATGGTTGAGCAATTACTTAAGAAAGGCGAGATCACTGACGGTACATTAGAAGATTACTACATTACCTTTATGGCTGGTATCTTCCGCTCAGTGCGTTTTGGTGCATCAAGTGCACACGGTAAAGCGAATATGATCCGCTTTAACTTCTTTGCTGAAGAAGGTGCCTTCTCTAAAAATGCTGACGGCTTATACAGCGTTAACATGGAGAAAATGAGCCAAGCAATGGAAAAACTATCACGCTTAATCTTAACGATTCAAGGTGACGGTGATTACCAAAAAGTTGATCAGCTAATCGCAACCCATGGCGATATCAAAGCTGAACTAGCTAAAGACTTAGAAAAACTAAGCCAAGCTAACATCCCTGTTGATGTTACTTTCAAACAAGGTAAAGAAGTATTAGGTCTTTAAGCCTTATTCTCCTTTAATAAAAAACGCTGCAATTGCAGCGTTTTTTATTGCCTGAAATCGAGTAAAACACGACTAGTGTGCAACGAAGTTCAAACCATATTTGGAGTTTAGTTCTACAATATCCCCGTTGATCAGCATTTTTTGAAACTCGGCATTAAAAGCATCAATAAATTCATCGAGTTCGCGTTTTTTACTAAAGCCATAGTAGCCCTGATTAACCGTCACCGGCGGCGATAACATAATCACTTTATCGGCTATATCTAAACTGTCGATCACAGGCTTTGCTGCCCGAGGATGGGTGAGAATTAAGTCAACTCGGTTATACATCAGCTGTAAAAAACTAGCCCGCACATTGCCCACTTCAGATAGCGATAGACTTGTTTCATTACGTTTAAATTCAGGGCCATAGTTCCAGCCTCGAATGGTACCAATAATATCTTTTCGTAAACTAGCAAAATTACCAACCCAGGTCACATCATTGTTCTTCTTGGTATAAAAAACGATTGGGTCTTCGTAAAAGGGCAAGTCACTAAATTGCATATACTGCTGACGCATAGGGGATTTGTAAGGACCGATAATGGCATCAGCGTGACCTTGCTCTACCATTTTTAGTGCGCGTTTTAGTGGCATGATATCAATAACCAACTCATGCCCTAAACGTCTGCAAATTTCGTGTGCGATATCGGCACCTAAGCCGACCACTGTTCCCTGCTGATCTTGTTCTAAAATGGCAGGAAAGTGACTACCAACAAAGTAATAGCTTTTTGCTAAACAAGAAAAAGAGCTCAGAATAAGCAACACGGCAAACACTGTGTGTTTCATTTATTCTGTACCCCTTCGTGCATCATCCATTTAGCTTAGTCCAATCTTGGTAGAACAAACAGTTTAAAAGTGCGCTTTTAATACCGCAATTTGTTCGTCTGTATAAGGCACTGCTGGTAATTTACCCCAGATTGGTGTTGGCCAAGCCGCATCAGTTGTGAAGCGCGCAATATGATGAACATGTAATTGCGGTACCATATTCCCTAGTGCTGCTACATTAAGTTTGTCTGGGTTGAATACCTGTTGTAATAGTTTACTCAGTTTGCCCGACTCTTGTAATAAGGTAATTTGTAGCTCTTCAGAAAGGTCGATAATCTCTTTAACACCAGCGACTCTTGGCACTAAAATAAACCATGGGTATTGGCTATCATTCATCAGTAATACTTTACACAGTGGCCAATCCGCAAGCTCAATGCAGTCGCGTTGTAGTTCTGGGGCCAGAGAAAACGGCGTATCAGTATTTTTCATCAATAAATCCTTTGATATTGGGTAAACATCCCCTACTTTATAGCATTTTGTTGCAGTTGCCTAAGCTTACCATTACCATCGTGGCAGTTTTTATTCGAGCGAAGGTACTCCTGTGCTAAAAAAAATTAAATCTCTCTCACTTGCTTTGCCGATGGTGGCAACAGCATTCAGTGTGACCGCTGAACCGCTTACTCTTGAGCGTATTTTTGACGATCCAAGCTTAGCAGGCAAAGCGCCTGTGCAACTTAAATTCTCTCCAGATGGCAGTCGTGTCACTTACCTGCAAGGTAAAACCGATGATTACAATCGCTACGACTTATGGGAATACAACTTAAAAGATAACAAAAACCGCTTATTAGTTGACTCTGCTGCACTATTCTCTGGTCCAGAGAACTTATCTGACGAAGAAAAAGCACGCCGTGAGCGCCAGCGTATTTTTGGTAAAGGGATTTTAGAATATAAATGGTCAAAAGACGGTAAAGCGCTTTTATTTCCACTTAATGGCGACCTTTACTATTATGAGCTTGCTTCAGCTAAAAGCCGTAAATTAACCGACACAGAAGCATTTGAAACCGATGCACGTTTCTCACCTAAAGGCCATTATGTGTCGTTTATTCGTGAGCAAAACCTATATGCACTTAACTTAAAAACGGGTCAAGAAATCCAATTAAGTAAAGATGGTGGCGGCGTTATTAAAAACGGCATGGCCGAGTTTGTTGCGCAAGAAGAAATGGGCCGTATGACTGGCTACTGGTGGTCTGGTGATGAATCTAAAATCGCTTATACCCGTGTTGATGAAAGCCCAGTAAAAGAAGCTATCCGTAATGAAATTTACGCGGATGAAGTAAAGCTTTTTAACCAACGCTACCCGTTTACAGGTACCGACAACGTTAAAATTCAGTTAGGTGTTGTAAGCATCAACAATCAAAAAACTGACTGGGTTGATTTAGGCGACGATCAAGATATCTATATCGCTCGTGCTAACTGGTTAAAAGATAACAAAACACTTTCTTATCAGTGGCAAGACCGCTCGCAACATAACTTAGAGTTACGTTTTTATAATAGCGACACTAAAAAACAAACGGTTGCCCTAACAGAAAGCAGTGATACTTGGATTAACCTGCACTTTGATTTGCAGTTCTTAAACGATAAAAAACATTTCGTTTGGGCATCTGAGCGCGACGGTTTTAAACATCTTTATTTATACCGCACAAACGGCGAAATGATCCGTCAAATCACCCAAGGTGAATGGGTTGTTGATAGCTTAAAAGGTATCGATGAGAAAAAAGGCATCGTTTATTTTGCAGGTCGTAAAGATACAGCACTTGAAAGCCACCTTTACAGCGTACCGCTATTCAAGAAAGGCGAAATTAAACGCGTAACTGAACTAGGCGCTTACCATAATGTGGTGATTGCTAAAGATAACAAAACCTTTATCGATAACAGCTCATCAGTTAATAAGCCAGGCTCAGCAGCATTACGTAAAATTAATGGCGAATTTATCACTTGGCTTGAAGAAAACAAGTTAGATAAGTCACACCCATTAACGCCTTACCTTGCTGATTTGATCACACCTGAATACGGCACGTTGACGGCTGAAGACGGGCAAATCATGCATTACCGTTTATTCAAGCCAACTAATTACCAAGACGGTAAAAAGCACCCGGTTATTGTTAACGTGTATGGCGGCCCTCATGCTCAGCGCGTAACAAACAGCTGGCGTAGTAAAAACTTATACTTCCAGTACATGGCACAACAAGGCTATGTTATTTTCCAACTTGATAACCGTGGTTCATACAACCGTGGTAAAAAGTTTGAAGACGTGATTTATAAGCACTTAGGTGTTGCTGAAGTGGCAGACCAAATTAAAGGGGTCGAGTTCTTACGTACCCTTGATTACGTTGACCCTGAGCGTATTGGTATTTATGGCCACAGCTACGGTGGTTACATGGCGCTTATGACCATGTTTAAAGCGGGCGACTACTTCAAAGCCGGTGTTTCTGGTGCGCCAGTCACTGATTGGGAACTTTACGACACTCACTACACTGAACGTTATGTAGGTCACCCTGCAACTAACGCGAAAGGTTACGAAGCAAGTGCAGTTTTCCCGTATGCCGAAGGCTTAAAAGGCCCACTGATGATTTACCACGGTATGGCTGATGATAACGTATTATTCACTCACGCCACTAAGTTATTCAAACAACTGCAAGATCAAGAAAAACAGTTCGAAATGATGACTTACCCGGGTTCAAAACACAGTTTACGTGGCAAGAGCGTACAAACGCACTTACACCAAACTATCACAAGTTTCTTCAACCGACACTTTAACGTTGAATAATCACGTTCAATTTCGGTAACTTAGACTAAAGGCTGATTGTTAAATCAGCCTTTTTTTTGTCTCAATGTATTCTACTATTTAACTAGATTTTCGACCTATTTTGGCTACGCTTAATACATTGCTCCTATGAGCATGACGAAGGAACACACATGAATTACTTACGCCGTTTTACAATTTTTCAGCGCCTCGCCATGTTAGTGAGTGTGGTCGTGATAGGGCTGATATTTTTGAGCGTCTCGAGTTTAACGCAGCAATACAGCTCGCTAAAACATGAGCAATATATAAAAACCCAAAACCTTGTTGAGTCTGCTTACTCTATTATTGAGCATAACTATGAATTGTTTGAGCAAGGTAAGCTAAGTGAGCAACAGGCCAAACAAGCAGCCCTCGAAACAATTTCTGCACTACGTTATGACAACAACAATTACTTTTGGATCAACGATTATCAACCCGTGATGGTCATGCACCCGTTTAAGCCCGAATTAAATGGTAAATCGCTAGCGGGTAGTAAAGATCCAGATGGCGTGTTGTTATTTGTCGATATGGTCAATATTGTCAAAAAACAAGGTAAAGGCTTTATTCCCTACAAGTGGCCAAAACCTGGTAAAGATAAGCCGGTTGATAAAATTGCCTACGTAAAAGGTTTTGACAAATGGCAATGGATTGTAGGCTCTGGTGTCTATATTGATACCATTGAAGAAGCATTCTCTTCGCTTCGTACCCATGTCATTATCACCGCAGTGGTGCTCATTGCCCTACTGGTTGCACTTAGCTACCTAATTGCCAATAGTATTCTACGCCCGACCCAACTTGCCGCCGACATGATGAAAGACATTTCACAAGGCGAAGGGGATTTAACCCAAAAGCTTGATGAAAATGGCAATGATGAAGTGTCTCGTTTGTCGCGCTACTTTAATTTGTACACCGCAAAAATGCGTGAGTCACTGAAACATGTTGCCCACAATGCCGAGCAAGTAAATCAGTTTGCTCATAGCGTAGATGATGCCAGTAAAACCAATCACTCTTTTATTGAATTACAAAACGATAGCTCGACTCAAGTAGCAACCGCGATGGAACAAATGACTCATCAAATTCACGATGTTAGTCAAAATGCTGACCAAGCTGAACATGCTGCCAATGAAGCGGCGCAAAATGCCGAAGCAGGCAAGCAGGTTCTTAACAAGACCATTACCGCCATTGAGACCCTGTCGCATAATATTGAACAAGTGAGTAAGGTAACGGCGGATCTTGCTGCAGAGAGTAACAACATTGGTTCAGTACTTGATGTTATTCGCAGTATTGCTGAGCAAACCAACTTACTGGCACTCAATGCTGCTATTGAAGCTGCTCGTGCTGGTGAGCAAGGCCGAGGCTTTGCTGTGGTAGCTGACGAAGTACGTACATTAGCAAGTCGTACAGGTAAAAGTACCGACGAAATTCAAGCCATGATCAGTAAACTACAAACCGGTGCACAAGCTGCTGTTGATGCTGTATCAGCAAGCCAACAGTTATCAACCGAAACAGTTTCACAGGCAGGTGAAGCAAATAGTTCGCTGAGTGAGATTGAGCGACTTGTCACTATTATCAAAGATATGAACAGCCAAATCGCCCGCGCTACCGAGCAACAAACTAGCGCCGCAGATGAGGTTAATTTACGGATTAATGAGCTTTCGCAATCAACCGAGCAATCACTGTCGAATACCGAAGGACTTTCGAACGCCAGTGAAAACTTAAAACAAAGCTCGCAAGCGTTAAGTGATGTCGTTAACCGCTTCAAGCTCGACTAACACCACAAAAAAGCCCCGCACTGCTGTGCGGGGCTTTTCAAACTTAAAACTTATAGCTTTTAGCTTATAAACAATAACGAGCGAATAAGCTGCTTACTGTTGCTGCGGTAGGCTTACCATGTTGCCAATCACCACCTTCTACACCGCTACCTGCGATATCCATATGAACATACGGTAATGGCTTTTCAGATTCAGTGCCATGCTTATCTAAGCCACCAACAATCGCTAAGAATGCCATTGGGAACTGGTGACCACGTGCAGTTACAGCTGATGGTGCATTGTTGCTTGAAAGTACGTCATCTGCCAGTGTACGTGGTTTTACGAAATCGTAATCTTCACGGCGGCTACGAGATACTTCTGCGCCATCTGCCCATAAATCACCTAAATCAGCAATTTGGCGTGAAACATTCGCTGCACGAGCTGGACCATTTTCAACATACGCACTGTAAGGACCCATCGCACGTGCTGCGTGGCCTGTTAGCGTAGCAACAGTGAATAGCTCTGGGTTCACTTCGTTTAAAGCGCGATCTTTCATTTCACTTAGTAAGTCACCCATTGCTAAACGACCTTCAGCATCGGTGTTACCGATACGAACACGTACACCTTCACGGCAAGTGATGATTTCATCAGGAACAAAACAATCAGAACCAATTGAGTTACGAACCACGGCTAAATAGGCAATTACTTTTACGCCTTTTGGTGCAAAGTCAGCCACTGATTTCATAAAGCCAGCAACCGAAGCAGCACCGCCTTTATCACGGCTCATACCTGCCATAAAGCCACCCACTTTAAGGTCTGCACCACCGGTATCGTAAACTAAACCTTTACCAACAAACATTAGGGTACGCTCAACGTCGCCTTCAGGCACGTATTCTAGTTTTACAACACGTGGGTGATGACGTTCAACAGCGTAAGATGCGCGCGCTACAGTGCTCATCATTGGGTAATCTTTATCGATAGTGTTGATATCTGAAATCACTTCAACAGACACCTTGCTACCCGCAAATAACTCAACGCAGTAATCAGCAAAACGTGGTGGTGCCATACGCTCAGGTTCTGTACCACATAAATCACGTGCAGCGTATTGACCCGCAGCAATAGCATTAAGCGCTTTGCTCATTGCCTCGTCTGCGCCAACAAGGCTAATTTGGCCAATTGGTTCAATCGCTTGACCATGGTACTCACGAGCCTCAAGTGGTTGCCAAAGTGCTTGGCAAGCACCTAAATAAGCCACTTCGAGGGCGTGCTTGTAACGGCTATCTTGATTTACATTAGCAAGTAAAATTGCAGGCTGAGTGCTACCCGATGCTTTCGCTTCTAGTACACCTTGCTTTGCCGCATCAAAGTAACGACGTACATCATCATAATCACGGTTCAGAGGGCCTGTAGGCGCCAAAATAACGCGTTTAGAGTCAATCACAAGTAATGTCACTTGTTTACCAATACGTGCGTCTACGGCTTGTTGAGCGCTAATAGCTTGGCTTAAGCTTGCGTCTGCTAAAGAAGAAAAATCATCACCGATAATAATCAATGCATCGTGATTTGCATCCGCTAATTGCGGGGCTGCAACTGCATGAGGGTATGCCATAAAAAAAGGTCCTGCTGTTAGAAACATAGGACCTTATTATCATTGATTTAGAGCGCTATTGCCAGCCAAGTAAGATAGCTTACGATAAGGCTGGCAAGCTAAGTTTACTGCTCTGTAAGGTGTGCTGAGTCTTTACGATGCTTAACAATCACAGACCAAGCTTCAAGCATAACCAGTACGCTCACCACCAGTACTAACAAATCAAGTGTCACCAGTAACCAGTTACCTTGTTGATAGTACTCGCCAAGTTTAATAACCCCAGCAAAAAACGCCATTATCAATACAAAACTCATTGGGATCAGTGTGTATTTTGCAGGACGATTCGCCTTAATTAGCATCACTGAAATAACCAACAAGGTTAAACTTGCAAGGATTTGGTTAGTCGAGCCGAATAACGGCCAAATGATCATACCGCCGCTACCATCAGCGCCACCAGCACCAAAAGCAAGCAGTAAACAGCAAAGTACAGCAACTAACGTCGCAACCACACCGTTTCGAATAATGCTGATATTATAAATATCGCCCCATTCTTGGATGATATAACGCTGCAGACGAACGCCAGAGTCCATCGTAGTCCCCGCAAACAGCACCACCATTACGGCAAGTAATGTTGAGGCGACTTCTTGCGAAATACCCCAGCCGTTTTCAATTAGATTAGCTCCACCATTAATAAAGGCACTCACACTACCGGCACCTAAGTGGCTGTAAATTTCATGCCATTCTTCTGGAGATACCGCAAGCGCAACACCACTTACTGCAACCAATGTAATAAGCGCAAGCATACCTTCGCCTACCGCACCTAAGTAACCAACAAAGCGACCATCGGTTTCTTTGTTAAGCTGCTTAGAACTGGTACCTGAAGACACAATACCGTGGAAACCCGATACCGCACCACAAGCTATAGTCACGAATAACAATGGAATAATACTTGGTGTATCTACCGCCGTTTGGGTATTAAACGCAGGCGCTGTGATATCTGGCATTGAAATAAATACCGCACCATAAAGTAGTACTAATCCCACTAATAACTGCATACCGTTGATGAAGTCACGTGGCTGTAACAGCATCCATACCGGCAATAATGAAGCAATGGCAGCATAAATAAATAAGATGATGATCCAGTTCGCATTCGCACTCAATCCGAACATTTCATCAGGTAATGCGATTGGCATGCTACTACCTAGGTAAATTGTGTAGTAAAGAATGGCAACACCAATTAAACACAAGTGGAATTAACGACACTTTACGGCGTAACAATTGACCGATGACTAAAGCCACCACAATCGCTGACCAAGCAGGGAATACCGCGTTAGGTTGAGATACAAATGATTTAGCAATGACCACACCAAATACCGCATTCACCATCAGCAGTACTAAGAACACCACAATCATAAATAACGCACGGGTGCGTTTACCAATTACGCTTTCAGATAAAGCGCCCATTGATTTGCCTTTGTTACGCGCACTGGCCCATAGAGCCCCCATGTCGTGAACACCAGCAAAAAAGATAGTACCAAATACCACCCAAAGTACCGCAGGCACCCAGCCCCAATAAACGGCAATGGCAGGGCCAACAATTGGCGCGGCACCTGCAACAGAGGTGAAATGGTGACCCCATAACACAACTTTGTTAGTTGGCACATAATCCACACCATCCTCAAGTTCATGAGCAGGTGTGACAAAATTATCATCCATTTTAAATATTTTTTCGGCGATGAATTTCGAATAAAAGAACCATCCGAACAACATACCGACTATTCCGAGCAGCACGATTACGACCGATTGCATAGTCATCTCTCTTATTAAGTTATAATGTTGTCTAAGGTGTTGAACTAGGCAGGCCTAGCACCCCAACTAGACACTAACAAACTTTCAAGCACCAAGGTGTTAACCTTTAGTCTAATATACTCAGCTGAAAATGCTCGTGAGCCTGACTCTTTATTCCGACACCTATCCCTAGCAGGCGTACTGGCTGGTTGTTACCTCGCTCATAGGCTTTGCTCATTAACTCAGCAAAAATGCGTTCGTCTAATTGATGGTGGCTTTGATCGGCACTGGTCACAACAAAATTGGCAAACTTGACCTTCACCGATAATTTATTGATGCGGTTGTTTAATTGTTGTCTATCAAGACGACGAGTTAATTCATCCATCAAGCGGGGTAACTGGCTTAAACACTCGTCTAAATTATTTTTGTTGTATTCATAGGTGTGCTCAACACTGAGCGACTTTCGCACTCGCTCTGTTGACACTTTGCCAACGTATTCGCCTGCACACTTTTGATATAAAGACACGCCAAAATTACCAATGTGCTGCTGCATCCAATTAACACCTTTCGCACGCACATCAGCCCCCGTGTAAAGCCCTTTAAGTTGCAGCTTTTCTAATGTCACCTTGCCTACGCCGGGAATTTTGCCAAGCGGTAAACTCGCCAAAAAGTCATCAACTTGATCGGGCAATACCACAAACTGACCATTAGGCTTATTTTCATCGCTGGCTATTTTGGCAATAAACTTAATTGGCGCAACGCCCGCTGAGGCTGTTAGTCCGGTGGTGTCATAGATTTCTTGGCGGATTTGCTCTGCCATCAATGTTGCACTGCCTTTGCATGCGGTACTGTCGGTTACATCAAGGTAGGCTTCATCTAACGATAACGGCTCAATAAGGTCAGTGTACTTTGCAAAAATGGCGCGAATTTGCGTGGAGATTTCTTTGTAAACCTGCATGCGTCCGGGCACGATAACCAGATCGGGGCACAGTTGTTTGGCGTGATAGTTCGACATCGCCGAGCGCACACCATATTTACGGGCAATATAATTAGCTGTTGATAGCACCCCGCGACGACTATTACCACCTATAGCCAGTGGCACATTCGCAAGCGCGGGGTTATCACGCATCTCAACGGCTGCATAAAAGCAGTCCATATCGATGTGAATGAATTTTTTCATCAGGAACACAACAACTGTTTATATATACAGTTATTATATTTAAACTTCCTGAGAGTGCAAGCTAAGAGGTTTGGCTTGTTTGTTGGTTTGGTTTTTTGCGACTGATAAGCCGTGCGCCAAATAACCAAAACGCGGCTTCGAATAACAAGCCCACGACAATTAAAGCGATAAATCCTGACATTGTGCCCATGCTATAACAGAGCAAAGCTAGAGCGAGTAAGATGAAAAGTGCAATCCACTTTATCACCCTCAAGGTTAGTTGCTGCATAATTAAGGTCCTTTAATGTGTGTTCATTTTGCTCACACTTTACGTAAGCGTGAACTTATAAATCTAGCACAATCTACTGAGTTTTCTAATTTCCTTGAGCTAAAAGCAGCATATTGCTAACCTAAGTTTTCTCACAATCAACGAAGATTTACTATGCAATCGTTTAT
This sequence comes from Pseudoalteromonas sp. T1lg122, assembly GCF_002964825.1. Lineage (NCBI taxonomy): Bacteria > Pseudomonadati > Pseudomonadota > Gammaproteobacteria > Alteromonadales > Pseudoalteromonadaceae > Pseudoalteromonas > Pseudoalteromonas sp. T1lg122. The sequence continues at coordinate 342,171 of NZ_PQCG01000031.1, read as the reverse complement.
AGAACAACACCCTATCAGAACAAAAATTAATGTTGCATGGGGTGAAATGGATGCCCTGCAGCACGTCAATAATGTGGTGTATTTTCGCTACTTTGAAACAGCCCGTATCGATTTTTTTACTCAACTAGGTTTTCTTAAAGATTTACAAGTAACAGGTGTGGGTCCGGTGATCAGCGAAAACAATGCTCGCTATAAACGCCCGGTGACATTTCCTGATACGGTGCATGTTGGTGTAAAGATTAGTGACATTGAACACGATCGTTTTATGATGCATTACACTGTATTTAGTGAAAGCCAAGACGCAGTAACAACCATTGGCTCATCACAAGTGGTTATGTTTAATTTTAAAACGGGTAAAAAAGCGCAGTTAAATGATGAGTTATTAACTGCACTTAAAGCCCATTCTAGCGATTAACAAGGATCTATTATGCTTTATAGCCCACTTGGTCGAAGTGGTATTGATGTATCTCGTGTTTGCTTAGGTAGCATGACATGGGGTATGCAAAACAACCAAGCCGATGCCGATGAACAAATCGCCTATGCATTAGATAAAGGCGTTAACTTTATTGATACTGCCGAAATGTATGCCGTACCACCTTCTCCAGACACCTACGGTAAGACAGAAGAGATCATCGGTAATTGGTTAGCGCGTAATAAAGACAAACGCGATGATCTTGTCATTGCCACTAAAATTGCGGGTAACGGCTTACCTTGGGTACGCGATGCAGGCGATATTACTCGCCAAGCAGTGGTTGAAGCCGTTGATGCATCTCTTAAACGCTTGCAAACTGAGGTTATCGATTTATACCAATTACATTGGCCTAACCGTACATCACCGCACTTTGGTAAACAGTGGCCAGGTAAAGTGTGCTTCTCAGAGGCTGACACTGATCAAAATATCGCGGGTATGTTAGATATTCTTGAAGGGCTGAATGACTGTATCAAGGCTGGTAAAATTAAGCACTGTGGTTTATCAGACGATACACCTTGGGGCATCAGCCAGTACTTACGCTTAAGTGAGCAGCATAACCTTCCGCGCATGGTATCGATTCAAAACGAATTTAGTTTATTGCACGCCAAAGATTGGCCGTATTTGATTGAACAATGTATTCATGAAGATATTGCTTACCTACCTTGGTCACCCCTAGGTGGCGGCATGCTAAGTGGTAAGTACTTAAATGGTGCTCGCCCTGAAGGTAGTCGTTGGACGCTAGTGCAACGTAATGGCCTATTTAGAGACACAGCACAATCACGCGCTGCGATTGCTGAATATGTTGAAATTGCTAACGCCTTTAATTTAACACCTTCACAACTTGCATTGGCTTGGTGTGATCAAGTGGATGGCGTAAGCTCAACGATTATAGGTGCAACATCAATGGCGCAGTTAAAAGAAAATATCGATGCTTTCTCGGTGCAATTAAGCGATGAAGCTAACGATAAAATCGCTGACGTATTTACCCTCTATCCTATGCCTTTCTAAGCAATTATGTGCATTATTATAAGCCTGTGATCTGACAGGCTTATTAATACTTATTCATCATTTTTCTGTTTCACCTACAGGTTTATCCATACTTTAGTGTATAGTTACTCATAGCATTTAACTTTGTAGGGTGTTAATGAGTAGAGTCGTAAAACAAGTATTATGCGTGGTTGCAGGGTCGTTGTTTGCCACCATTACTCATGCCTCTGAGCAGCTCTCAATTACCTGGCTTGAAAATGATGGTAAGCCCTTCTTTATCGAGAAAAGTAACGCTTATCCCCATGGTGGGCTATGCAATGAAATTACCGATATGTTGATTGAAGCCTTACCCAACATTAACCACAACAAAGTGATGTTGCCGCAAAAACGTGGCAGTAAATATCTCGATGACGGACAAATGGCGTGCTATGCCTGCATGATCCATCGTGATAAAAAAACCAACCGCGCTACTTACTCAATCCCAACCACAGTGTACCCACCCTTTAGCGTATTAAGTACCGAAGAGAAAGCACTGAAAATTAAGCAAAAACACGGTAACCCAGTATCACTTATCTCTTTGCTCACTGATGCCAATTTTATTTATGGTCAAAATGATGCGCGTAAATTTGGCAATAAGCTTGATGCTATAGCGAAAAATACCAAGCTTTACGAAAGTGCAGCATTAAGTGGTAATGGCAGTAGTCCAAATTTTGCTTTGCTCTCGCAGTTAGAGCATGGCTACATTGATTACACCATTGATTACCCCTACGTTGCTGATTATTACAATCAACAAAACCAACAGAATATTCAAAAGCTCACCATTGTTAATCCGGCTCAGAATGTGGTTTTTGGTGCCATTGGTTGCTCAACGAACGCGCCTAATAATTATGCCGAAAAAGTGCTTGCAGAAATTAATGAGGCGCTGAAGAACAAGGTACTGCCAAGTGAGAGATACCAGCAAAGCCAACGAACTTGGCTCGAACAAAGCTTTCCTGAGTTTTCAACTTATTACCAGCGCTACATTTTAGACCCGCTTAAAGAGCCTGCCACTGATGAGATAGCAACGCCTGTTGATCATCCATAAGGGTTACAACAAAGCTTGAATTAGCGACAACCTTCCCTACTCCTTCAGGCGTGCCAGTCATAATGATATCGCCATCTTCTAGGTCCATAAATTCACTGATTTCAGCTAAGATTTGCTCAGCGTTATGCAGCATTAACTTTGTATCGCCAAATTGGGTCTCTTTACCATCAATCTTCAAACTAAATTGATAATGGTAACTGTCATTAACCGTGACAAATTCAGTAAAAAGTGCAGAACCATTAAATGCTTTTGCGCGCTCCCAAGGCAGGCCTTTTTCTTTAAGTGTGCTTTGTAGGCCTCGTTTGGTTAAATCAAGCCCTAGCCCAACCGCAGCAAGTTGTTTGTTTTTAACTAAAAAGCAGAGCTCAGTTTCGAAGTGGAGTGCCTCAGCTAAATGCTCACTTTTAAGAGACTCTGTGATTGCGCTATTTGGTTTTGCAAACAGCACCATATTTGTTGGTGTTTCATTGTTAAGCTCCGCAATATGCGCAGCATAATTACGACCAACGCAAATGATTTTGCTTGGGGTGAATACACCTTCATTCCATTTCACTGTTTGCACGAAAACACCTCTTGTTTTAACAAATGTAAAAGACTCTAATTTTCTAATTTTAGCTGAAAGGCGTTGCCTTTGTACCTAAAAAATATAAACTTTTTGATAAAATATTTCCCATAATAACATAAACATAGATATTACCTCTGATCTTAAACCGTTATTTGTGTTGACGATTGTTTTACTTTCTAATAACTTAATGTAAGCGGTTACATTTATAAAATCGGGTTCGGCGATTTTTTTTGAAAGAAAATGTAAGCGCTTACAAAAATAGACAACAACATAAAATAAAACCAAATCTGGAGATTTGCATGAACCACACACTTTTCAAGAAAAAGCAGCTTGCTATTAGCCTGTCTATGGCAATGGGTCTAAGCGCGCTAGTTCCTCACTCAGCTGTCGCCGAAGAACAGCCCGACAAAGCAAGTGATATTGAAGTAATACAAGTATCAGGTATTCGCGGAAGCCTAGTAAAATCAATGGATATCAAACGTCAATCTGCGGGTGTTGTTGATGCAATTACCTCTGAAGACATTGGTAAATTCCCTGATACCAACCTAGCTGAATCTTTACAACGTATTACCGGTGTGTCTATTGACCGTAGTAATGGTGAAGGTAGCAAAATTACGGTTCGTGGTTTTGGTCCTGAATTTAACTTAGTAACCCTTAACAATCGCCAAATGCCAACAACTGGCGGTCGTTCATTTGATTTTGGCGACATCGCAACAGAAAGTGTGAGCGGTGTTGAAGTATATAAAACAGCGCGTTCTGATATCCCTAGCGGGGGTATTGGTGCAACAGTTAATATCACCACAGCTAAACCTCTTTCTAACCCTGGTTTACACGCTTCGATTGGTGCAAAAGCAGTTCACGACACATCAAACGAAACAGGTGATGATGTAACGCCTGAGTTATCAGGTATCTACAGCAACACATTCAACGATGACAAATTCGGTATTTTAATCTCAGGCTCAGTTCAAGAGCGTGACAACCGCGAGCAATCAATGGCGGTTGATAACTGGATCCCAAATGTTGATATTTCATCGTCTCCTGATTTAGCACTGACAGATAACAACCAACGCGCTGATGGCGCAACCTGGTATCCGCAAAATGCTGGTTATGCGTTTTCAGACAATTCACGTAAACGTACCAATGGTCAACTTGTGCTGCAATACGCACCGAATGACCGCATTACTGCAACCGTTGATTACACTTACTCAAAACTTGAGTTTGAAAAAGATGGCCGTAGCTTTGGTGTGTGGTTCAACAATGGTGGTAATGTTAGCGCAGCAACGATTAATGAAAACGGTACTTACACGCAAGTAACTGAAATTGGTGGTGACTACTCAACAAACTTAAACCGCGGTGCAACAACTAACGAAAATAAATCACTTGGTTTAAACATTGATTGGCAAGTAACAGACAATTTAAACATCGAGTTTGATGCGCACAACTCATCGGCTGAAAGTGCCGGTGTGGGTATCGGCCATGATGCGTTTATGATTATTGGTAACACGTCATGTTCATGGTGTGAAAACCCAACAGTGAATATCGACGAAAAAATGGCTGACTTCAGCAAAGGCGAAATTCCGCTTATCGATATGACATTAACCAATGGCCAAGCAGAAATTTTACCGAGCGACATGGGGACCCTTTTCGCCGGTGTAAACAAAGACACTAACACCAACGACCTTGACCAATACCAGTTAAAAGGTACGTGGTATAACGAAAACAGCGGCGCCCTATCAAGCATTAACTTTGGTGTATCACATACTAAAATTGATTTCCGTACGACGACAGCCTACTCAGGTCAGCTTGCTGCTGGTTGGTGGTTAATGTCAGCTGATTGGTACGATGACAGCATGTTCACTCGTGTAGACAGCTCAGGTTTACTTGATGGCTTCTCTGGTGGTGGTAGCGATAAGCTATTAAATTACTACTACGATGCTGATTTCGATGACATTGTCGCGATTGCCGAAAGCATTGACTGTGATCACCCTGATGGCGGCGTTGGTGCATGTAGCTGGCCTGCTGATGTAAACGGTATGGTGCAAGCGGGTCCAATCGATGACGACCACCGTGTAAGCGAAGAAACAACTGCGGTATACGCACAAGCTAACTTCGAAACAGAATTTAACGGTATGCCAGTGAACATCACTGCGGGTTTACGTTACGAATCAACAGATGTTACAGCAAACAGCTTAGAGCGCCCTGCTGTTGCAATGGAGTGGGTTAACGGTAACGAATGGTCTTACATTTACGCTGATGAACGTTCATTCTCAAACGGTGAAGGTAGCAGCAAAGAGTTTTTACCTAGCATCGATATGAACATCGAAGTAGTTGAAGACGTTATTGCACGCTTCTCTTACAGCCGCAGCCTTGCTCGTCCTCCTGTTGGCGCGCTTCGCTCAACAACGTCATTCTTAGGTAACCCGAAAGTGGGTCAACGTAAAGTGGCTGTGGGTAACCCGAACTTAAAACCTTATACTTCAGATAATATCGACCTGTCACTTGAATACTACTACGGTGAAGGCAGCTATGTGTCTGCGGGTTACTATCGTAAGCAAGTTGATAACTTCCTTGTAAATATCACAACCGAAGAAACGATTGATGGTATTACAGACCCATTCATTGGTGATCGTGCAGAACAAGCGCGTGAAGATTTAGCAGCAGCAGGTGAACAACCATCTGACCAAGCAATCCACGATAAGATCAACGAAAACCAAGGCACAGAAGAAGGCACGCCTATCGTTGGTAACGATACAGATCCACTGGCAAGCTTCTTCGTATCGCGTGATAACAACGTTGAAACAGCAAACCTATGGGGCTGGGAACTAGCAGCGCAACATATGTTTGGTGATTCTGGCTTTGGTATTGCCGCTAACGCGACTTTCGTATTTGGTGATGTTGAAGCAGACCGAGATGCTATCGGCTATCAATTTGCCCTACCGGGTTTAAGTGATTCAGCTAACTTCTCTGCGATTTATGATTTAAACGGTTTATCGGCTCGTATTTCTTATAACTGGCGTGATGAGTTCTTAACAGGCTTTGACCAACATGCTTCACCAATCTTTACTGAGTCTTATGGCCAGTGGGATATTAACGTGAACTATTCAGTTAACGAGAACCTAACGGTGTTTGTTGAAGGTCTAAACCTGACAGATGAAACGCAACGTACTTACGTTCGTTACTCTGAGCAGCTGTTACGTGCAAACCAATATGGTGCGCGCTACAACATCGGCTTCCGCTACTCGTTCTAGCATTTTGTTGTCAAAAAAGCCGCTCAACAGCGGCTTTTTTTTTCGTATTTATGCTAGTTTGTCTACATAGCATTTGAGATGGCCTTAAACATGCAACAAAATGAAGTAAAAAAAGTCGTCATTTTAGGTGGTGGTTCTGCAGGTTGGTTATCCGCAGGTTTAATTGCTGCCCAGCCCCATTTAACTCACAACGCACAGATCACCCTGATTGAGTCGCCCGATATTGCCACCATTGGTGTTGGTGAAGGCACTTGGCCAACCATGCGACAAACCTTAAAAACCATCGGCATTAGCGAAAGTGAATTTATTCAACGTTGTGATGCGTCTTTTAAACAAGGTTCACGTTTTGATGGCTGGTGCGACGATGAAGGCGACGCACATTATTACCACCCGTTCAGCTTACCGGTGGCGTATCAGCAATTAAATATTGCACCTTACTGGTTTGCCAACAAAGATGCCGTGAGTTTCAGCCACGCGGTGGCAAGCCAAACCTACTTATGCGATCACCATAAAGCACCGAAAAACCACTTGCATAGCGCCTATCAAGGTGAAGCAAACTATGGCTATCATTTAGATGCCGGTAAGTTTGCCATGCTGCTACAACAGCACTGCACGACCAAACTAAACGTTGAGCATATCGTCAGTCATGTTGAATGTATCAATAGTGATGAAGATGGCTATATTAGTTCATTGCAAACCCGCGATCATGGCACTATTGCAGGTGATTTATTTATTGATTGCTCTGGCACCCACGCAAAGCTGTTACATCAACATTACGGGATAGAGCTAATTGAGCAACACGATGTGTTATTTAACGATCGAGCCGTTGCCGTACAGGTGCCCTATTTAAACCCGCAGCAAGAGATCCTTTCTTATACCAAAGCCACTGCGCAAGATGCCGGTTGGATTTGGGATATCGGCTTACAAAGCCGCCGTGGTCTAGGTATGGTGTACTCAAGTCGTTTTGCCAACAGCGAAGATGCGAAACAAGCGCTTAGCCAGTACATTGCAAAAACCCAGCCTGGTACCGCGCAAAATGAACTGACATTTCGTGAAATCAGTTTTACGCCCGGCTATAGACGCCGTTTTTGGTATAAAAACTGTTTAGCTATTGGTATGTCTGCAGGCTTTATTGAACCACTTGAAGCCTCAGCGTTAGTCATGGTGGAGCTTGGCCTGAATAACTTACTTGCTAATTTCCCAACACATCGTGCTGCAATGCCGACACTGGCAAAGCGGTTTGATGAGCAGTGCCATTATCGCTGGCAACGTATCATTGAATTTTTAAAGCTGCATTATGTGTTGTCAAAGCGCACTAGCCCCTATTGGCAAGCCCATAAAGAGGCAAACTCAGTCCCTCTGCAACTTCAAGAAAACTTAGCACTTTGGCAATATCAAAGTCCGTGGTTAAACGACTTTGACCGCGCTCAAGAGGTCTTCTCTGCAGCCAGTTACCAGTATGTACTTTATGGAATGAAGCAATTGCCACAATTTCCTGTACTTGCAATGCCAACGGCTATTATTGAGCATTTTAGTGCTAACCAACAACAAGCCAAACGCGGATTACAACAACTACCCACTAACCGCGAGCTGTTAAATCATATTCAGCAATTTGGTATACAACCTATTTAATCTCAGTATTAGGAGGCCCAATGGCCAATCATGTCTTACTTGATAACATCAGCCATAAAGACCTAAAAGTGATCACCACACGCGGTGCTAACTGGGGCGACAATATTAGCTGCGCTACCGTATTTCCAAGTGAGTTTGCTAAAGTTCAAGCAAATCAACCTATCGTATTTCGTAAGCACCCGCAAACAGGTCAATTCGAAGCCCTCGCTTTATTTGGTTTTGAAAATGGCGAGAACTTGTTGCTAAACGAGCAAGGCGAATTACAACTGAGTTACTTACCACTAAGTATGCAGCGCCAGCCATTTTTAATTGGCCAACAAACCCAGTATAACAATGGTATTCCTGAGCAATCTCTGGTGGTACATATTGATTTAGACAGCCCACGCATAAGCACACGTGATGGCGAAGCCATTTTCCTTGAACATGGTGGAAATAGCGAATACTTAAATCATATTGCTCAAGTACTTAACGCGTTACATCAAGAACACCAAACAATTAATCAGTTTTTTGAGCGTTTGCTTAGCGTTAATTTACTCGAAGCTTTCAGTATTGAATATGCAGATAAAAATGGCGAAAAAGTCACAGTGAGCGGCTTTTATACCATTAACCAACAGGTACTCAATGGCTTGACCGCTGAACAACTTAAGCAGTTACAACAGCAAGGCGACCTACAAGCCGTTTATATGGTGCTGGCATCAATGGAGCACATTCCTCATTTGCTCAATAAAAAATGGGCTCAGCAGTAATGTTTGCGGCTGCGCCAATAAAAGAATGCCAGGCTTCAAGCATTGCTGATCTAAAAGCATTTTTAGCTGAGCTAACTGAGCCACTTGTCATCAGAGATCTCTGCGCTAATTGGCCCCAAGTCATTGCCGCTAAACAAGGTTCTAAAAACGCCTTAGACTATCTTTTAGGGCTTGCTAATACCGCCCCAGTACGCAGTTTTAGCAGCCAAGCAATTCATCAGGGGCGCTATTTTTATAACGCTGATTTCTCGGGGCTTAATTTTTCACAGCACGCCGATAACCTACTTTCTGTGCTGCAAAAATTAGCACTAACACTCACACAAACCGACAGTGATTCACTGTATATGGGCTCTACTGCTGTGGAGTATTGCGCTCCGAGCTTTAGTGTTAAAAACTCATTAACTGTGACCGATTATAACTGCCTAACCAGCCTCTGGGTGGGAAATCATAGTCAGATTGCGGCTCACTATGACAACGCCGACAATCTAGCTTGTGTTGCTGCAGGTGAGCGTACGTTTACTCTATTGCCAACTGATCAGGTCAATAATCTTTACGTTGGTCCACTCGAATTTACACCCGCTGGGCAAGCGGTTAGCTTGGTTGATTTTAATAACCCCGATTTCAGCCGCTTTCCACGCTTTAAAGAGGCTATAGCAAAAGCGCAATCGGCAACTCTTGGCCCTGGCGATGCTATTTATATTCCAGCGCTTTGGTGGCATCAGGTTAGCGCAACCAGTCCGTTTAATGTGTTGGTGAACTATTGGTGGCGACAAGCCCCAGAGTATTTAGCAAACCCATTTGATGCCATGCTGCACAGTATGCTGGCAATTAAAGACTTGCCAAACGAGCATAAACAGAAATGGCAGCAACTATTTAATCATTATGTGTTTGCTGATGATGTGGATTTAGCAAGCCACGTTGCTGAGCCTGCGCAAGGGATATTAGCGGATATCGACGAACTAACAGCCAGAAGAATAAGACAGCTATTACTACAAAAGCTCAACCGATAGAATGAACCAAAAGCCAGCGGATGCAACGAGTTCGGCGAAGCATCTGCAGGCTCTTGGTTCATAATTCACTTATAGCAATCCGCTTAATTAAGTACTATTGCGGATTGGTCTTACCCTTTATTTGTACTGCTGATGGCTGCTTTGTTGCACAGCCGATACCTGTTTCACTATTTTTACTACATTGAAAAACACGTACATAATCCACCAGCATTTGCTTAGGATAACCGGCAAAATCAACGCCTTTATCATTCACATTTGCTGGCCAGTTTCCGCCTACTGCAAAGTTAAGCAGTAAATGAAAACGCTGATCAAACGGAGCAAAGCCGGTATTTTCTATAAACGAGCCGTCTTGTTGTTGTGATGTTGAATACCACTGGTCGTGGCGAAATGTCGCATAGTGAACATCATCAACATACCAACGAATTTCATCTTGTTGCCATTCAAGGGCATACACATGAAAGTTATCAGCCGGGTTATTAGCTTCGCTGAAACGGTACGGCGAACCGCTGTAAACATTTTTGGGTGCAGGACCACCGTAATGCAAGGTGCCGTGTACGCGCGTTTCAAGGCTGCCAGCTGGCGCTGTTTTGTCATCAGTGAGAGTCTTTAAATTAACTGCTTCCATGATGTCTATTTCGCCTGATGATGCCCAGCGACCATAACGCCAATCAGTCGGTAACATCCAAATTGCTGGCCACGCGCCTTGCCCTGCTGGCAATTTAGCGCGAATTTCAAACCGGCCAAATCGCCAATCAGCTAAGTTTTTAGTGCGTAAACGAGCAGAAGTAAACGGCTGAGTCGCTTGTTTTTCTCGCTCAGCATCGCTACTCACTTCATCGCTATTATGCAATGGCCCAGTGTATTGCTCTTGGCGAGCAACAATATGCAATAGGCCATCTTTAACAAAACTGTTTTCGCTACGCGCGGTATAACATTGCAGCTCATCATTACCACCACCTCGACAATTTACTTCGTGTTGCCACTTAGTTAAGTCGAGATCATTTTGCGAAAATTCGTCTTGCCAAACTAACTGCCAGCCTTCTCCTAGGCTGGCTTTGACAGGCGCTGGAGTTTGCTGACAGGCACTAAGCGCACCTGTTAGCAAAATAACAGCATACGATTTTACTGACATGAGACTGTTGCGTCCTCGGTGTGCGCACTCGTTACTGATAGTTTAGCAATTGAGACTTGCCATGCACCTTCAGTGGCTAATTGCCAAGGCGAGAATACTTGCCCAAGCTGCACACCTTGCTCTGCAAAGCAGCTCAAATCTACGGTTAGCGTTTGCCAATCATTTGCTGCTTTAACCTGTTTGCTAATATCAAATTGGCCATCACAGTTTTCACCACATTGCATACCCAGCATTAGCGGCGCATCAGCAGCTTGATCTACCTTAATTTGCATTTGCAGTTGACCCGCTTTTTCAACGTATGAACGTAAATCCGATGGGAACGCCGCCATTAAACGAACCGCAGCCGCTTCTTTACCATTAAAGCTGATTGCGCGCGCATCTTCTTGTACGTCTTTATCAAAGGTTTTTACGCTAACAGCGTTAAGTGCTGCACGGCTACTGGTCATGGCTTGTAGCTCAGAACCACTTTGTAGTTGCAGTGACCACGGTGCTTTTACGGCACGTTCAAATAATACTAAGTCTTCTAATTTAGCCGCGACTTGTGATTTTTCGCTAAGGTCATCCTCTAACGTGTTTTTATCTTGGTAAGTTAAACCAAAGCCATAAGGCAATAATGGCGCGTAATCTTTATCACCACGGTTTTGGTTACCTACCGGGTTATTTGGCCATGAGAACGATAACTTACCTTTAAAGTCATGATTGATAGAGCCATCTTGCTTTTTAAAGATGACATCGCTGATTGCATCACCTTCACTGCCTGGTAACCAAGTTGCGACAAACGCATCACTGGCATTCAGCTCTGCATTCACCCACATTGGGCGACCACTAATAAATAGCGACACCACAGGAATGCCGGCATCTTTTAGCTTTTTAAGCAGAGCTAAATCAGTTTTATTACCGCGTTGGTATTCAAGGTTATCTAAATCACCATTACCTTCCGCATAAGGTTGCTCACCAAACACCACAATCGCGACATCTGGCTTAGATTCAAATTCGCCATTCACATTGTATTGAACCTGACCACCTGCTTGCTCAACTGTATTTTTGATGCCATCAAAAATTGAAGAACCACCCGGGAAGTCACTATTCTCGTTACCTGTGCCTTGCCATGTGATTGTCCAACCACCTGACTGCATACCGATGTTATCAGCGCCTTGACCGGCAACTAATACGTTTGAATTTGCTGATAGCGGTAACAACTGTTGTTTATTTTTCAGTAGTACCAGTGATTCACGGACTGCTTGTTTTGCAACTGCGCGATGTTCTGCACTACCAATGATCTCTGTTTTACCAGAAAGCGGACGCTTAGCAGGGCTTGGCTTATCAAACAAACCTGCGCGCATTTTTACACGTAAGATACGCGTTACTGCATCATCGATGCGACTTTGTGCAATTTCGCCACTTTTAACTTGCTTAATAAGGTTTTCGTAAAGTGGTTTCCATGCATCTGTCGGTACCATGTACACATCAAGACCGGCATTTGCTGCTTGCGCACAGTTGCCATTAGTACAACCCGGAATTTGACCGTGGCCGTTCCAGTCACCAACAACAAAACCATCAAAGCCCATTTTGCCTTTAAGTACATCGGTAAGTAGGTATTTGCTGCCGTGAATTTTTTCACCGTTCCAGCTGTTGAATGACGCCATTACGGTCTGAGCACCCGCACCTAACCCACCAACATAACCTTGCGCATGAATATCAAATAATTCTTGCTCAGATGCCGTGTTATTACCTTGGTCATCACCGCCTTCAGTACCGCCATCACCTAAAAAGTGTTTCACGGTACTTATCACGCGCTTATCAGATAAAAAGTCTTCATCAACCGCACCTTGTAACCCTTTAACAATGGCTGCCGAGTATGCTTTCACAATTTCAGGGTCTTCAGAATAGCCTTCATAAGTACGACCCCAACGGTCGTCACGAACAACTGCGACTGTTGGTGCGAACACCCAGTCGATGCCGGTTACCATCACTTCTTGCGCGGTAGCAGCTGCAATTTTTTCGATTAACTCTGGGTTGTTTGTTGCACCTAAACCAATGTTATGTGGAAATAATGTCGCACCAATAACATTATTGTGACCATGCACGGCATCAGTACCCCACATTGTCGGAATTGAGCTGCCATCAAGCGAGTCATCAATTGAGGCTTGATACATTTTCTCAGCAAGCTCAATCCAATCTGCGGCACTGGCATGTTTATCATTATTTGGGAATGCACCACCACCATTGAGGTAGGAACCAAAGCCATATTTACGCATATCTTCAACGGTAATATCGCGAATTTCTGGCTGGATCATTTGCGCAACTTTTTGCTCAAGGGTCATATTTGCCAGCATTTTAGCAATCTTTGCTTCCATTTCTGGGTTTGCAGCAATACCCGTTTCAATGTTTGGCCAAATTTCTTGCTCAGCGTTCACGTTGGTCACCTTATCTTGCCCAGTACAACCTAGCATGCTGACGCTTGCCATCATTAACGAACAGAGAGTGAATGTTTTTTTCAATTTCATTTTTGCACCTATGAAGTCTGAGTCGATACTTTTGAGCCAACCAGCGCAAAGTAAGTAATATATAAATAACAGGCGATAGGTAAAAACAACGCCATTTGTACGCCAACAGAATCGGCTAACACACCTTGTAGTAATGGGATAATTGCCCCACCTACAATCGCTAAACATAAAATGCCAGAGCCTTTTGAGGTGTATTTACCAAGGCCGTGTAAAGCAAGGCTGAAAATGGTTGGGAACATAATCGAGTTACATAAACCCACAAGTAAAATTGCCCACATAGCAAGGCTACCCTCACCTGTCATAGCAATCACAACCAGCAGTACAGCCAATAAGGCATGGCATGCTAACACCTTACCAGCATTAAATTTTTGCATTACAGCAGCGCCAATAAAGCGGCCAACCATAGCACCTGCAAAGTAGTAACTAATGTAATGAGCGGCTTCTTTTTCAGCGAGGCCCGCAATGTTATCTAGGGTCAAAAAGCCGACTAAAAAGCTACCTATTGCCACTTCTGCACCCACATACACAAAAATACCAACAGCGCCTAAAATAAGGTGGCGATAGCGCCAAACACTGCCTAAATCAACAAAGTCTTCTAAATCTTGATGTGCCGCTTCGCTATCACTTTCTTTACCTAGTTTTGGCAGTTTTAAAAACGCAAAGATAACCGCAAGTACCAACAAGCTTAACGACAACATTAAATAAGGCAGTTTCACTTGTTCTGCAGTAGCTTGGCTAATTTCAGATAGAATTAACCAGCCACCAAAAATTGGCGCAACTGTTGTTCCTAAAGAATTAAAAGCTTGCGTCATAGTCAAACGCGAAGACGCTGTTTTTTGTGGACCAAGAACACTTACATAAGGATTGGCTGATACTTGCAAAATCGTGATACCCGAAGCAAGAACAAACAAAGCCAATAAAAATAACTCATACACATGGGCAACTGCAGCGGGGTAAAACAGTGCACACCCAACGGCTGCAACCACTAAACCAACCACAATACCAAATTGGTAGCCAATACGACTGACCAACTTACCTGCGGGAATCGACATCACAAAATACGCACCAAAGAAGCAAAATTGAATGAGCATAGCCTGCGTATAGTTAAGTGAAAACATACCTTTTAAATAAGGGATTAAAATGTCATTCAGACAGGTGATGAATCCCCACATAAAAAATAATGTGGTCAATGATGCCACGCAAAGTGCTGCTTAGGCATATCTGCTTGGCTTGCAGCAGCCGACACAGGGGTTGAAACATGAGCCATAATTTTTCTTCTCTAGTTAATTATATTTATCAGTTTGTTACAGCAACGTTTGGTACTTAATCACTAACAACAAATAGCGAAATATGTTGCAACATTAAATGTAAGCGCTTACATTTATAACATATAAATCATATTTAGCAATTTATTTGCAGAAAAATTGTAAGCGCTTACAGTCGAGTTTAAGCTCTAATTAGCCAAGCCTTACACTTAACCCGAAGGACGAGTATCAACTGTGTATAAATCAATTTCACTGTTACCAGATTCATCTTTACTCAAGCCCGAGTTCACGTTTGGTGTGGCAACAGCCTCATTCCAGATTGAAGGGGCACGCGATAAACGCCTCGATTGTATCTGGGATACATTTTGCGAAAAGCCTGGCGCTATTGCAGACCAAAGCCATGGCGATATAGCTTGTGACCATGTTGCGCGTTGGCAGCAAGATGTCGAGATGATTGCAGATTTGGCTGTCGATGCTTACCGCTTATCAATTTCGTGGCCAAGGGTCATGCTGCAAGATGGCTCGGTTAACGAGCAAGGTATGGCGTTTTATGCCCAGCTATTATCGGCGTTAAAAGCACGTAACATTAAGACCTATGTCACCTTATATCACTGGGATTTACCTCAATACCTTGAAGATAATGGCGGTTGGTTAAACCGCGATACAGCCTATAAATTTAAAGAATATACCGAACTTGTTACTCAACATTTAGGCCATTTGGTTGATTCATTCGCCACCTTGAACGAACCATTTTGTAGCGCCTACTTAGGTTATGAAGTGGGTGTACATGCACCTGGCATAAAATCACAACAAGCTGGCCGACAAGCAGCGCACCACTTACTACTCGCCCACGGCCTTGCTATGCAAGTATTACGTAAAAACTGCCCAGACACAGAAGCGGGTATCGTATTAAACTTCAGCCCAACGTATCCTTTAACAGCCGATGATAAAAAAGCCGCAGAACTTGCCGATCAATATCATAATCAATGGTATATCAAAGCGGTTTTAGAGGGTGCTTACCCTTCTTTACTGAATGATTTAGCAGATGAAGTTAAACCAACTATTATTGCTGACGATATGGCGATTATTAGTCAAGCCGTCGACTTTATTGGCGTTAACTATTATACCCGCATACACTACAAAAATACTGCTGATGGCTGGTTTGAAGAAGCAAGCCTTACTGATGTTCGTGTTACCGATATGGGCTGGGAAGTTTACCCACAAGGTTTAACAGAGCTTTTAGTATCACTTCATCAGCAATATGATTTACCAAAAATGTATATTACTGAAAATGGCGCAGCCATGGCCGATACGCTAGAAAATGGTGAAGTGAACGACATAGAACGCGTAGATTATTATCACACTCACTTAAATGCGGTATGTGATGCAATTCGTCAAGGTGTTGATATTCAAGGCTACTTTGCGTGGAGCTTAATGGACAACTTTGAATGGGCGTATGGCTACGAAAAGCGCTTTGGGTTAGTTTACATTGATTATCAAAGCCAACAACGCATTTTAAAAGAAAGCGCAAAACAATATCGCGCGCTGCTCAAACAGCGATAAAAATAACAACAATCGAGAACACACATGCTGACAAAAAGAGAAAAAATAGCCTACGGATTAGGCGACACAGCAAGTAATATCATCTTTCAAACGGTGATGTTATTTTTAACTTTTTTCTATACTGATATCTTTGGTATTTCACCCGCGATTGTTGGCACCTTGTTTTTGGTGGTGAGAGTCGTTGATGCAATTACCGACCCATTAATGGGAGCCTTAACCGATTCAACCCGCACTAAGTGGGGAAGCTATCGTCCCTACTTACTCTGGCTTGCTTTACCATTTGGGGTGATCAGCATGATCACCTTCACCACGCCAGACCTGCCTGAATCAGGCAAAGTCATTTACGCGTTTGTCACTTACACTTTGCTAATGCTGGTTTACACCGCGATCAATATTCCTTACTCAGCCTTAGGTGGGGTATTAAGTGGCGACCCGAAAGAGCGAGTATCCATTCAATCTTATCGCTTTGTGTTTGGTATGCTGGGCGGCTTAATTGTCAGTGCCTGTACTTTGCCTTTGGTAAACTGGCTTGGCAAAGGTGATAACGCTACGGGCTACCAACTCACTATGGCCCTGATGAGCGGCTTAGGTGTGATCTTATTTCTAATTTGTTTTCGCTTTACCAAAGAGCGCGTAGCTGCTCATAACAGCTCATCGTTGAGCTGGAAAACCCGCATGAATACGCTATGGCAAAATGGCCCATTTAAAGTATTGTGCTTTGCCGCATTTATGCTGTTAACCAGTATGGTACTACGCACCACCCTTGCCATTTACTATGTAAAATATGTGCTTGGTGAAGCTGAGCTGGTCACCTACTTTGTTACCATCGGCATGATAGGTAATATTTTGGGCTGCGCCTGTGCAAACCCACTCAGCAAACGTGTTGATAAGAAAACCGCCTATATTCGTTTGCAATATATTTCTGCGGCAATTAGTTGCGTGGCATTTTGGTTGCCGGGCGAACAGCTGATACTTGCCTTTGCGGTGTACTTTTTATGGTGTTTCTTCACGCAAATGGCAACCCCGTTACTGTGGGCAAAAATGGCCGACACCATAGATTACGGGCAGTGGAAAACCGGTGAAAGGCTAACAGGCCTAGTCTACGCAAGCGTGGTCTTTTTCATTAAGCTTGGTCTTGCCCTTGGCGGTGCCATTGCAGGTTGGTTACTGGCATTTTATGGCTATGAAGCCAATACCGAACTCAGTGAACACACGCTTTCGGGTATCTTAATTTCATTTACCCTTTATCCAGCAATAGGTAGTATGCTTGTCGCATTTATCATGAAAAGGTATATTCTTGATAATCAAACGGTTGAGCAGATCAGTGCCGATTTATCGTTAAAGCAGCATCCATAACTTTGTTTAAAAAGGAATAACATGGCCACCATTTACGAGGTGTCGAAACTTGCAGGGGTTTCTCTTGCAACCGTTTCACGAGTAATGAACAACAATGCAAATGTCAGCGATGCAACGCGTAAAAAAGTCACTGCCGCAATGGATGAGCTTGGCTATCGACCTAACTCTATTGCCCAGTCATTGGCATCAAATTGCTCGAACAGTGTTGGCCTACTGGTCTCTGAATTACAAGGTCCGTTTTACGGGCCTATGATGAGCGGCATTGAAAATACCTTTCGTAATCAAGGCAAACATCTGATTATTGCTGCAGGTCACAGTGATGAAGAACGCGAAAAACAAGGGATTGAATTTTTAATTAGCCGTAACTGCGATGGCCTTATTTTGCATGTTGAAGCAGTAAGCGACGACTACCTTATTAAGCTCAGTAAAGGTCGCACGCCGTTTGTTTTGATCAACCGCTATATCAGCGAACTCAGTGACCGCTGTATTTTGCTTAACAACATCAAAGGTGGCTATTTAGCGGCGAAACATGTGTTAGAGCAAGGTCATAAAAATATTGCCTACATCAGCGGGCCGCTATGGAAGCAAGATGCCAAAGACCGCCTAGAAGGTCATAAGCAAGCACTGGCTGAGTTTAATCTTGAGTTTGATGAAAACCTCTTATTCCAAGGTGATTTCATGGAAGCGAGCGGTTATGAAGGGTTAAAGGCGCTGCATCAACAAACGCATCCATTCACGGCGCTTATCTGTGCCAATGATGAAATGGCAGTGGGTGCCATGGCAAGCGCGCGTGATTTAGGGCTAACTTTACCTAAGCAATTGTCGATTATGGGTTACGATAACGTGTTTTTCACCCGTCACGTTTACCCACAATTGAGCACTGTTAATTATCCAATAAATGAAATGGGCCGCATGGCAGCAGATTGGGTGTTAAGCCATGTTTATCAAAAACAAACACCACCGCTACAAACGCTATTTGAACCTGAACTTGTTATTAGGCATTCAATTAGCCGCCAATAAGCTCAGATAACAAACCAAGATTAATCGGCTTTAACAGCACTTGCTCAATCTCAAGTTGCTTGATTTTTTCTGGTTCTGGCTCGGCGCCACTAACAATGACTAACTTTAAGTCGGGGTGGCGCTGTTTTATCTGC
Source organism: Pseudoalteromonas sp. T1lg122 (assembly GCF_002964825.1). Classification (NCBI taxonomy): domain Bacteria; kingdom Pseudomonadati; phylum Pseudomonadota; class Gammaproteobacteria; order Alteromonadales; family Pseudoalteromonadaceae; genus Pseudoalteromonas; species Pseudoalteromonas sp. T1lg122. Next base: position 323,450 of record NZ_PQCG01000031.1, on the reverse strand, counting down.
TGGGCTAAATCAAGCCCTCCACCATCAGGCAAATGCATATCCAGTAATACTTTAGCAAAATTTTGATCGTCACTCAGCGTCGCAAGACATGCAGCACAACTTGGCGCTATAACAGTTTCAACACCTAAGCTTTCAAGCAATAACTGAGTGATTTGCGCCGCATCACTGTCGTCTTCGACCAGTAAATAACGTGTACTTTGTATTGTCATTTCAGGGCTGTCGTCTTGCTCAACCACAGGTGCAGTATTGCCTTCGCAAACATAATGATTGAGCACTTGGTAAAGCAGCCCAGAATCAACCGGCTTGGCAATCATATCGTTAAAGCCAAGCGCGCTTAACTCAGTTTTCACCCCTTTCATGGTGGCAGCTGTAAGCGCGATGATTGGTCCTTGATAACCCATTTTACGAAGCTCAATAGTGGCTTCTTTGCCGCCCATAACCGGCATATGCAAATCAATAAATACAATATCAAAAGGCTTACCCGCTTGCTCTGCATTAGCTACTTTTTCAATTGCTTGTTTACCGTGCTCGGCATAATCCACTTCTGCGCCAGTGCTGGTGATCATATGGCCAACGAGATTACGTAAATCTTTTAGGTCGTCGACCACCAACACTCGCCCAGTGGTTTTTAACGTTGCTAGTTTTTGCTGGCAATCGGGGTTTGAATCAAAGCGCAGCACTTGGCGTTCAATATCTCGAATATTGCCAGGGTAAATCGAAAGGGTAAATTCAGAGCCCACGCCTTGCGTTGATTCAAGTTCAATAGAACCTTGCATACGACTAAGTAACTCTGAACAAATAGCAAGCCCCAACCCTGCTCCACCGACATCTCGTGATTCTACATCAGCAATTTGTTCAAATGGTTTAAAGATCAGTGCTTGTTTTTCAGCTGGAATACCAAGGCCTGTGTCTTTAATACTAAAAAACAGCATTTCTCGTTCATTAACCCAAGCAGTCCAAGCACGCACGGTGATCTCGCCTTGGTTGGTAAACTTAATTGCATTATTAATAATGTTAATGAGGATTTGGCGTAACCGTGTAGCGTCTGTGTTTATAACTAAAGGCAAGGCTTGCTGTGACTCAAATTTAAGTGTTAAGCCTTTATCAAGCGCAGAAACGCGCATTAAGGTATAAACGTCAGCCATTAGGCTATCTAAGTTAACATCACTGCAATTGAGCTCCAGTTTATCGGCAGCAATCTTTGATAGGTCGAGCACATCATTAAGCAAACTCAGTAAATGTTTACCATTTCGGTAAATCACACCCAACTCATTTTGAGCATGCTGATTTTTATCACTTTGCATGAGTAACTCTGTGTAACCCAAGATAGAAGACAGAGGTGTGCGTAACTCATGACTCAAATGGGCCAAAAAGCGGTCTTTAGAGCGGTTTTCAGCTTCTGCTTTTAAACGCTCAACACGCTCATCTTCAACATCTCGGCGAGCTAAAGCGTAGCGTATAGCACGGGCAAAGCGGCTAGAGTTCATCTCGCTTTTAACCAGATAATCAACCGCACCGGCATCGAGCGCTGCAGAATCGAGAGCTTCATCTGATTGCCCGGTTAGCATGATAATCGGGCCGCGAAAGCCATTTGCCACAGCCCGTTTTAATACTTCGAGGCCATCTGATGCGCCTAAGCGATAATCTAACAAACAAATATCATGTTTGTTTTCGCTAAGCTCACTAATGGCCTCTTCAGGGCAACTTAACCACTCAACATCGAATGTATGGGAACCTAATTGGTCTAGGTAGTCGCAAGTAAGAATATAATCGTCTTCGTCGTCTTCTACTAAGAGTAATCGGGTTACCTTGTCTAACATTCTTATTCCTTATTCCAATTTGCTTAATTAAGTATTTATGCGAATTGGACTTAATCGTTCTGTGATGTTGGCAGCTCTACAAACTCTACCCAGTATTTCCCTAGTGTTTGCATTAACTCAACTAAACCTTCAAAAGTAACCGGTTTAGTGATGTATGATGCAGCGCCCAAGTCGTAGCCTTTAACCATATCTTCTTCTTGTTTTGATGTGGTTAAAATCACAACCGGTATGCCCTTCAAGTTAGGGTTGGCTTTGATGGCTTGTAAAGCTTCTCGACCATCCATACGCGGCATATTTAAATCGAGTAAAATCAAGCCCGGACGAGGCGAGTTTTCTTTTTCACTAAATTTGCCTTTACGCTCAAGGTATTCAAGCAGTTCTACACCGTCTTCAACAAAAAACAGCTCGTTCAATACACGGCTTTCGGCCAATGCGTCTTGGGTTAATAAACGATCATCTTCGTCGTCATCAGCCATTAAAATGGTAATTGGTTTAACTTTATTAAGTGGCATTACGCCTCTCCTTGTAATGTGAAAAGCGATGCTTCCACGGGTAATTTAATAGTGAAACTTGCCCCCTCACCAACGCGACTGCTTGCGGTTATTTCTCCGCCGTGACGCTCAACAATACGGCGACAAACCGATAAACCTATGCCTGTGCCTTTATATTGAGAACGACCATGCAATCGCTGAAACGGAACAAATATTTTTTCGAGATACTCTTCAGAAAAGCCGATGCCGTTATCTGAAATTGTAATAACTTCCCACTCCACATCGCTATTGTGAGTTTCGCTAAATTCTGACGTTCGTTGGTATGCAATATCAATCACAGGCGCAACATTCTCACGTCTAAACTTCACCGCATTAGAAAGAATATTTAAGAACAATTGCAGCATTTGGCTTGGATCGGCTTGAATGTGCGGTAAAGTATCAAGGTTAACTGTGGTTTCAGATTCTTTTATCGCAATTTCAAGATCATCAAGAACTTCTGCAACAACTTCATTTAAATCAGTATCAGTAAAATCTTTACCCCGGGTGGTTACGCGAGAGAACTCAAGCAGGTCATTGATTAAATTAGACATACGCTGCGCCGCATTTTTCATCCGGCTAATATAGTCGATACCTTTTTCACCGAGTTCATCTTTAAACATCTTTTCAAGGCGGTCACTGAAAGCTTGGATCTTACGCAGTGGCTCTTGTAAATCATGACTTGCAACAAAAGCAAAGTCTTCAAGCTCTCTGTTAGAGCGGCTTAGTTCGTCAGAATAGATGGTTAGCTCTTGCGTGCGCTCTGCGACTTTTGCCGCCAAGTTCTCGTTTTGTTGTTCAAGCTCTGCCCTGTACTTAGTTTGGTTGCGTAGGTTAATACGAGTTAACACAAACATACCAATAATCAATAAGGTACTGGTCACAGCGGTTATCAAAAATGTGAGCTTTGCTTCGTTTTTAATTTGCGACAGCTTCGCAAACTGCTCGATTTTAAAGTTAAGCTCACGCATTTGAATTTCATCAACCGCTACACGAATGTCTTTATATAATTCGCGGCCTTGGTCTGTTAGCAACAGTTGGCGTGCTTTAAGATCTTTATTTGCAAGGGCCAGATCGGTGGTTTTAGTCATCACCGCCACTTTGTCGTTTACTAGATAAATTAACCGCGCAATGCGGTCTGCCTGACCGGGTATTTCTGAATGCAAACTTTTCACAAGCATGATTTGCGCTTGCATCGACGCAATCGCATCATTGTAAGGGAGTAAATAGTCTTTACGATCGGTTAATAGATAACCACGCTGACCAGACTCAGCTTGCACCACAGATAAGTGCAAACGCTCAATCGCAGTGTTGAGTGAGTTGGTATTATCAAGGCTACTTTGTGTTTCAGTGAGTGAGCGAATGCTATTAAGGGCTAAAAACGCATTAGCCACCACAATACAAAGCACCACGGCAATAAAGCCAGCCCAACTGACTGCTATTTTTCCTTTTTGTTTTTGCATTTACTTCTCAATCTATGAGTGCTTAATCAGCTGCGTGAGCGTCGCTTATTTCCTGTAAGTGCTCACTACACTGCTGACAATTAGCAATAATTTTATTCAATGCCTCAAGTGCTTTTTGTTTTGGCATATCATTTTCTAATACGAGCTTAACTAACTCAGCATTCATCGAAATACGGTTTAGTGGCGCACGTGCATCATGCACCATTTTTCGTAAAGACTCGTTATTATTCATAGTTATCCTTTGTTATTTGTATTCGCCAATGCCTCCATAAGCATTTAAACGGTTATAAAGTGTTTTAGTACTGATCCCCAGCATTTGTGCTGCAATCGTCTTATTACCTTGTACTTTGTCTAAGGTCGCGTGGATCAATTCTTTTTCAACTTCTTCAATAGTTTGCCCAGCAACAACTTGGTTTGCTTGACTCTCTTTATTCACTTTAGAAAATGGCGACTCTAATGAATCAGGTAATGTAATAACGGAGCCTTTCGGGTCACTCATAATAAAAGCACGGTGAATAGCGTGACGAAGCTCACGTACGTTACCCGGCCAATCATGGGCCTCAAGCTCTTTGATTTGCGCCGCTTGCCATTTAAAGTCAGTGCCGTTTTCTTCATTAAGCTGCTCTAAAAAGGCATTGGCAAGCAGTGGAATATCTTCTTTGCGCTCACGAAGCGGTGGAATATCAATGGGGAATACCGCTAAACGAAAGTAAATGTCTTCACGTATAACATTGTTTTGCGCAAGGTCGGTCAAGGTGCGATTTGTTGCAGAAATAACACGGCAATTCACTGCTTGCTCTTTGGTGCCACCCACTCGAGTTACTTTTTTGCTTTCAAGCACACGCAGTAAATTTGGCTGCATATCAATTGGCATTTCGGTCACTTCATCTAAAAATAAAGTACCACCAGCAGCTTGCTCAAACACCCCCTCTTTACGAGCAATCGCACCTGTAAATGCGCCCTTTTCATGGCCAAAAAGCTCGCTACCAATCAGCTCTTTTGAAAATGCACCACAGTTAGTTGCTACTAACGGACCATCACAGTCAGTCGCATTATGAATCGCCTGCGCCACCACTTCTTTACCTGCACCACTTTCACCCATCAACATCACATTAGCAGAAGTGGCAGCGACGCGTTCAATCATAGTGTAAAGCTTTTGCATCACTTCAGATTCACCTATTAGAGTGCCGAAGTGGCGCTTTATTGCTGGCGTTGCTTTTTTCTTAGGGGCTGCTTTTTTAGGGTTAAGTACACGCTCAATGTCTTCACGTTGCAGTGGCTTAACTAGATGGCCGACATTTGGCTCACACATTTCAGCCAGCTTACCTTTTACTGAAGGGTGACCTGAAATTAACGTAACACGAGGCGATTGACCGATTGCTTTTAAGTGCTCAAGTAAATGAAGGCCGCTGCCATCTGGCAACATAAAATCTAAAAAGACATGATCAAACGTATTGTTTTCAAACCATTGCTCCGCTTCAGCAAGGTTCGCTGCAGTATTTATATTGTGCCCGAGGAACTCAACAATGTGACAAACTACATCACTAAATTCACTGTCATCATCAACCAAAAGTACGTTTAACATATTCATTCCCTAAGCTTTTTTAATCATTTTACGCACAGTTATATTGAAATGAAAACTATATGCGCTAGATACCTAAATAGTTCTTAATTCCAGTTATATTACCTTATTAGTTTCAATTTGGGGTAAGCATAATGAATTAAATGCGAAAAAAAAGTTATTATGGCACGTTCAATATTAAGCTAAGCTGTACTTGCATTAATTTAAAGTTGTAATCCTATGAAGTTATTAAGAAAAGTAGTTCACCCAAGTTTAAGTAATGACTATGGCACGGTGTTTATTCGTAACACTGCCCGCGCCATTGTTTTAAAAGGTGAACAAATACTACTTTTATACACCGCCCGTTATGATGACTACAGCCTACCTGGTGGTGGCGTTGATGAAGGCGAAAGCATTGAGCAAGGGCTTCTACGAGAGTTACATGAAGAAACAGGCGCACAACAAATTCAAATAAAGCAGCCACTAGGATTATACGAAGAAGTTAGGCCTTGGTATAAAGACGACTTTGATTGTGTTCATATCAAATCCTATTGCTACTTCTGTGAAATTAGTGATGAATTTGCAGACCCAAAAATGGAGCACTACGAAGTGCAAAATGGTATGCACCCTAAGTGGGTGAATATTTTTGATGCCATTGCACATAACGAAACCACCATGGCAATGAGTGAGAAACAGGGCCTATCGATTCAGCGCGAAACGTTTTTATTAAAGCTGATTGCTGACACTCTTTAAGTTACTTTACATTACTTTACGCAACCCTCAGCCATTGTGGCAGTCTATACTTATAATTAAAGCCAATTATAAGAGTAAACCATGAGTAAAGTAGCTGCCCTTTCAAAACCAACCATCCTGTTACATTGGACCGTTGCCATTTTGTTTATCGGCGTATTTGCGATGGGCATTTATGTTGCTGATTTTGCCGAGCCCCCCGCTAAATTTACCTATATGGGTTGGCATAAATCAATGGGCTTAGTGGTATTGGTTTTTGCCATTGCAAGACTCATTTGGCGTATTAAAGAAGGCGCATTACCTGCAACATCTGCAATGCCTAAATGGCAAACAGCAGTTGCTCACCTCACTCATGGCTTATTGTTACTTGCGACCCTAGCTATGCCGCTTTCTGGCTTTATCATGAGCTATGCGGGCGGTCGTGCAATTAGCTTCTTTGAGTTTGAGCTATTGAGCGCACCAGAGAAAACACCTTGGCTTGCTGATGCAGGCAGCTTTGTACACCACAGTTCAGTGCTTATTATCGTGGTGATTTTAGCCTTACACATTGCTGCTGCACTTAAACACCAGTTTGTTGATAAAGATGGCATGTTGAGCCGCATGCTAGGTAAGTCTTAAATCAAATTTAAGCGGGCTTAGGATGAGCATAAAAGCGCCATAAGCCCACTAAATTACTTATTAAAAACACCGTTTCCATTACCACTGCTAGTGGTGAAAAAACCAAAATGTTATGGACTATCCAACCAATCGTGCCAACAATCATCAGTATGCGTAAGGTAAAATCTTTGCCTTGGAATGAAGCATAAGTTTGCAGTAACGTTGCCGACAGCGCGATAAAGCTAATCCAGCTTTGCCAAGTAAGTAGTACTGCGCTAATACTCAAAAGCATAAAAGCTATCATCACCCAGGTTTTGCGGGCAAAAATACAATAGCCATAACGTAGTGCTGCAATCAGCATTAAACATGCAGCGCTGAAGTTATCGAGCAGCATAAAGTGCACAGATGTCAGTAAAACCGAGCTAAACAAACAAGCTAAAATTGCCTGCCTTTGTTTAAACTGAAATGAAGCCAAATCGAGTAATGTGGCAATGGCAACTAGGCTCTGAGATAAAATAAACATAACAACTCCTGAAAAATCAGCAGTGTAATGTTCACTATTTTGCTACGCCTTAACTTAAGTTAAGACGCCGTCTAATTCGCGATAAAGAAATCGCAGAAATCCCTAAATACATAGCAACCTCGGTTAAACTCAGTTGTTCAAGCCAATGCGGTTTTTGTTCCAGTAAATATTGATAACGCTGCTCAGGGGTATTGAGTAATAAAAACGCTTCTTTTGCTTCTTTAAACAATAATTGCTGACTAACTAACTGATGTTTAATTGCTTGCCAGTCAGCACTATCAAGTAAAACCAAAGGCACCTTAATAAGCTCAGCATCACGTATCACTTTGAGCTGGTAAAGCGCTGGGGTTTTGGTTAACCAGTTACCATATAGCAGTGCAAATTCATCTTGAAAGTAGAACTCTTTACACTTTTGCGCACCTTGCGATGATGCATGTAATGCCCCAAGCACCCCAGATATAATTAAGTAACCTGCATCTTGTTCGTCGCCTTGCTGCAATAAAACATCACCTTTAGCGTAACGCTTTATAGCGCATTGCCCAGCAAGCTTGTTACGAAATTCACAGGCTAGTTGATGGTAACTATCACCGAGCGGAAGTAACTGGGTATCTATCAAGATTGCCAACCTTGCATTAGTAATTCCGTCATTTGCTTGGCGTTTATACCTTCTCGAACCACAAAGCGCTCACCACACCAAAGCGGTGAAAAACCACTGTCACCTTTAGCCTCTGCTTTTGCACGTAATGCCGTCATCGCAATCGACGCATACGGAAAAGGCGGCGCTTGCTCTGGCATCGCGCCTAACTCTTGCATCACTCTGTTGCGTATTCCTCGTGCCGGGCGGCCAGAAAACAATGTCGTCAATTCGGTTGAGTTTGGTGCTACTGTTTTTAATACTTCACGATGCAAAGCACTTGTTGTCGCTTCTTCACAAAGTAAGTAAGCGCTCCCTACCTGCACTGCTGCTACACCTAATGCTTGATAGTGTGCTACATCTTCTGCTGTACAAATTCCACCAGCTGCAATAACGGGAATATCAAGCTTTACACACTCTCGCACCAATTGCGCTGTGGTTGGTTGCAGCGATAAATCCATCGATAAAAAATGACCGCGGTGGCCGCCTGCTTCAATCCCTTGTGCGATAACCGCATCGGCACCATTTGCTTGTAACCAACGCGCTTCATCTAACGTTGTGGCTGATGAAAGAACGACCCCGCCCCATGCTTTTATTTGAGAAACAATCTCTTTACTTGGCAGACCAAAGTGAAAGCTCACAACAGCAGGCTTATAAGGGGCGATAATATCGATCACTTGCTGATTAATTGGCTGGCGTGAGGCGTTACGGGTAAATTGTGAGACATCGACAGCAAACTCATCAAAATAAGATGTAAGCACATTATGCCAAGCAGTTTGCTGAGCCAGTGAATAGTCAGGTGTTTGATGGCAAAAGAAATTAAGATTGAACGGCTTATCCGTCTGCTGACTAATGTAATCAAGCTCTGAGACAAGCTGCTCAGCCGAGAGCATAGCGCAAGGTAACGAGCCAAGCCCCCCAGCTTCACACACAGCCACTGTCAGCTTGGCATTTTGCACACCCGCCATCGGTGCTTGAATAATCGCAAGTTCGGTATTTAACACTGAGTTTGTCATTACGTATTCCTTGTAAGTTTTGCAGCCTGTTGCAGTTTTTACAGAAAAAAGAGTGCCTAGTTAAGATTAAATAAAAATAAAAGGCATTTAAATCATATAGATAAAATATCGAAAATTAGGTATTAGCCTTGCAAACCTTTTCCTACAATTTTGTGAGGAGATAATGATGACTGATACTGTTACTACAATCAATCCAGCCAATGAGCAAACCTTAAATACGTATAATTTATTGTCATTGCAACAAGCACAGAGTGAAGTTGACCAATGTCATCAAGCTTTTTTAAAGTGGCGCACCACATCCCATAAACAGCGCGCTAAATTACTCAATCAACTTGCACAAGTGATTGAGTCTAATCAACAAGAATTAGCCCAATTGATGACCGATGAAATGGGCAAGTTATATCAACAAGGCCTACAAGAAGTTGAGCTTTGCGCTGCAATTTGTCGCTATACCGCTGAGCAAGGGCCCAAAGTGCTTGCTGATGAAAGCCGTGATATGCAAGACGGGCACGCAATTATTAGCTATCAACCAATCGGTGTCATTTTAGGTATCCAACCTTGGAACTTCCCGCTTTATCAAGTTATTCGCTATGCTTGCGCGAATATCATGGCGGGTAATACCACGGTGCTAAAACATGCTGGTAATGTATTTGGCATGGCCGAAAAAATTGAGCAGTTATTTACTCAAGCAGGTTTTGATGACTATTGCTTTAAAAACTTACTGATTGACGGCAAAACCGCAAGCAAGCTTATTGAGCACTCAGCTATTCGTGGCGTGACATTTACTGGTAGCGACGAAACAGGCAAAAAAGTGGCTGAGCTTGCGGGTAAACAGGTTAAGAAAACGGTACTCGAACTTGGCAGTAACGATGCCTATGTTGTACTCGATGATGCTAACTTAAATACGGCGATTACCGCATGTACGCAAGGGCGCTTGATCAATAACGGGCAAACCTGTGTTGCAGCAAAACGCTTTATTGTGGTTGATGCCTTATACGATGACTTTAAAGCCTTAATTAAAGAGCAATTTGAACAGGTTGTTCTTGGTGATCCGAATGATGAAAAAACCACGCTCGGCCCAATGGCCCGTAAAGATCTACGCGATAAGCTTCATCAGCAAGTGACTGAATCAGTAAATGCAGGTGCGTGCATAATTACCGGCGGTAAAGTTGCCGAACACACAGGCTTTTATTACACCCCGACTCTACTTGAAAATATAAAACCGGGCATGCCCGCTTACGATGATGAATTATTTGGCCCTGTAGCATCGCTTATTCGAGCAAAAGATAACGCTGAAGCAATGCAAATTGCTAATGATTCACGCTATGGTCTTGGTGGCGGTATTTTCTCAAAAGATGAACAAGCAGCCATTGAACTTGCAAAACACCATTTTGATACCGGTATGGTGAATATCAATGGCTATGGCCTTGCGCAGCCGAACTTACCATTTGGTGGTGTAAAAGACAGTGGCTATGGCCGTGAACACGGCGGCTTTGGACTACGAGAATTTGTTAATATCAAAACTATTATGGTCAACGACTAACCACAAAAAGGGCTCATTAGAGCCCTCTTTAATACTAAAACGTATCACTTTTCATACCAATCCGCTTAATTAAGTAGTCTATTTTGAGGCAATAAAACCTCGTTGATAACAAGGCAAAAATTTCGTTATTTAGTTGTTCTAAATGAGAAATTTTTAACGCAGTTAGCGACAGGTTTTATCCCACAAAATGATTAAGTATTATTGCGGGTTGGTATCAAACATTGGCACTTGCTGTTTGGAGGCTGATGGCATTTTTAACTCATCCACGGCTTTTTCTTTATCAATCTGCTCTTGTTGTTTTTGATTGTCAGAGTCGGGGTGATAAACAAGCTCAGTAAGCAGTGCAAAGTGATCAGAACCATACTTTGCCAAACGCTCAATACGCTTAACACTAAACTCATTACTATGAAAAAGGTGATCAAGCGGCCAGCGCATAAAGAAATAGCTGGCATGAAAGGTATTAAAAAAGCCGCGACCTTTACGTGGGTCTAACAAACCGCTAATACGCATAAACAAGCGGGTACTCCGCGACCATGCAACATCATTTAGATCACCGGCAACAATACAAGGTCGCAGTCTGTTTTTAAGTGCTTTCGCTAAAATTATCAGCTCAGTATCACGGGGTCGAGAGCTGTCTTCTTCTGTGGGGCTCGGAGGAGCAGGATGAATAAAGTGCCCTTGTACTTCTACGCCATCTGCATCTTCGAACAAAATATGGATTGAGGGGATATCGCTTTCTATAAGCTCACAAACTTGCTGTTGTTTGATTTTAAACTTGCTGTACAAGTGCATGCCATAACGATTATCTTTTGGGCAGTACACTCGATATGGGTATTCTTGCTCTAAACTGCTCAGTTTATTTTGCCAAGTTTGATCAGACTCTAACGTAATGAGTAAATCAGGTTGGTGCGTTTTAACTAAAGCAACGAGTTGGTCATATTCAGTGTTCGACATCAGTACATTTGCCGACATAATACGAATACTGTGCTTATCGGATTTATTACTTGAGGCAACTTCTTTATTAGCGAGCCTTGTGTAAGGGTAAATCCAGCCGACTTGTAAAAGCAACACGACGATACTCGCCAGAGCACAACCAATATAAAGCGCGGAGCCCGTACGACTGATTAAATAGCTTGCAGCAATTAAACTCGCACAAGCAAGGTAAACCACTTGCAAGCGTACAAAGTCACAACTGCGAATTAAATAATGTTGGGAATATGAAAATGGCAAGATTGAGACCACAAGCAGCATGGCCAATAGTGAACTCAATCCATAAGTCATGAACGATTCAAGCAAAACTAGCGGCTCAGAATAGAAATAATTTCTCGGGTATCTTCCACTAAACGCACGACAGTATCGTCGACTTGAATTGAAATTAGACCATCTCTGTCTCGTGATTTAATCACTTTACCGCGGCGGTAAATATCACGGTCAAGAATATCGCCTTTACGTAATTTCTTTTGCCAACCAGGTGGTAAATCACCACCATTATCAAGTTTCTTTTCAAGGCCAGGTGGCAGACTTTTATCTTTGTCCTTATCCTTGTCTTTATCTTTTGCAAGTGCGCCAGCCGTCACTAGGCTTAAACCAATCACTGCAACTGTTAACAATGCTTTCATGCGAGTGCTCCTTTTATTAGTCCAAATTAAGCGTAGCAAGTTTTTCTGAACTGGGTATGAAACAAGCTAAAAAAAAGCCGCTAAGCGGCTTTTGACAGGATTAACGATGGCGAGTAACGATTGATAAAATCTCTCGCGTATCGTGTACTAGATGAATAAGACGGTCATCGATTTCGATGGCAATAATGCCATTTCGGTCGCGACGTTTAATCACTCGACCATGGCGATATATATCTCGGTCAAGAATATCACCATGGTGATAACGCTTATACCAACCTGGTGGTAAGCCACCACCATGCCCTACTTTTTTGTATAAACCGGGTGGTAAATCACGGTAGCTGTAATGGTCATATCGGTCATGACGATCATGTCTGTCATGATGATGATGCTTGTGATGTTTTTTATGTTTATGCTTTTTGCGTTCGTGTTTTTGTTCGTATCTATCATGGTCACGATCATGTTTCGCGTTTGCTTCCATAGGTATCAAACTCAAACCTAAAACGGCAACTGAGATAGTAATTAATTTATTCATAATAGAGACCCTCAACGTTTGCTCTTGATAAAAAGCCTAACGTTTTAGCCTGAATCATAGATGAAGGGTTACAATTTAAAAACGCAACTGTTTACATATCAACACATTAGAAAGCCAATCTTTACATTTCTTTAAACATCTTTGGCACTATTTACGAAAAATCAAGTCTGAGTTACAGTTCCAGTTGCAGTGTTTGTCTTTATATTTGCAACATAAACAAACGCTTCTTCACTACATAATAAGGATAATTTATGAATGTACTAAAATGGTGTTTGATAATTAGTATTACTGCACTAACAGGTTGTAGTGCCATGATGAGCCAATATGGCAATCAAAAAACGCAATCAAGTTCATTGGTTGAGTACCTTTACCCAGACCAACAAGACAGAGCTGCACACCAAGCAACAATTCCAACCTTGAACTTACCTGCCACAGTAGGGATTGCCTTTATCCCTAACAAGTACAATGATGGCTTGCATCATGGGGATGAAGTCGCACTGCTTAATAAAGTTAAAAAGCAGTTTAAGCAATATGACTACATAGACCGTATTGAAGTGATCCCAAGCACTTACTTAAAAGGTAGTGAAGGATTTACCGCATTAGAGCAAGTTTCTCGTTTATATGATGTGGATATTATGGCGCTTGTTTCGTACGACCAAGTGTCGCAAAGCTTAGAAAATAACGCTGCGTTTTTATATCTAACGATTGTTGGTTTATATGTGATTCCGGGCAATGAAAACTCAGTACAAACCTTTGTAGATACCGCCGTATTTGACGTAAAAAGCCGAAAAATGCTGTTTCGCGCGCCAGGTATTCATAAAGCAGAGCAACGCAGCACAGCGATTGGCATCGATGAAGTCGCTAAAGAGCAGTCACTAGCAAGCTTTAATGGTGCCGTTGATGACATGATCACAAATCTCGATGCTGAATTGGCGCAATTTAAAACCCGCGTAAAAGAAGAAAAAGTGGCTAATGTCACGCACAGAAATGGTACTGGCGGCAGTAGCTTATTCTGGTTAGTGGCAGTACTGGCAGGTTTTGCCGTACATCGCCGTAATGCATAACAGACAAAGTTATTAATCGCGAAAGCTTTTACCCATCCTAAAAAGCAGATACCCTTTGGTTTTTGTTGTACCTAACCAAAGGGTTTTCATGAAGTTGTCGATACTCTCAGTGCTTGTGAGCACCTCATTATTTAACCATCAAGCTTTCGCTAATAATGAGCTAGAACATATTACAACGACCGCCTCGCGCAGCGAAGTGTTGGCAGATCCACTCCCTGTTGTCGTCAGCAGTATTTCACAAAAGCAACTGGCTCTTATCGCTCCAACTCACATTGAACAAGCCCTAAGGCAAGTGGCCGGTGCCAATCTTCAACATGGTAACGGACAAGAGTATTTACCCGCTTTACGTTCACCTGTACTTTCTGGCGCAGGTGCCTGTGGCGGCTTACTCACTGCCGAAGACGGTATTCCACTTCGCGCAGCCGGTTTTTGCAACATCAATGAGTTATTCGAAGCCCACACTGAAATGGCTGAACGCATCGAAGTACTGAAAGGTCCGGGCTCTGCACTTTATGGTTCAAACGCAGTGCATGGTGTGATCAACGTAATCACCCCAGATACAACCTACGACCATAACCAACTTGGTTTTGATTACGGCTCGTTTGGCTACACCCGCTACAAACTAGGTACGGGGCGTGACTTTGGCCAACAAGGTTTAGGCATTAATGCTACGATCACCCGAGATACGGGTTATCGTGATGATGAAAGTGTTGATCAAGAAAAGCTATCACTGCGTCACCGTTTTGATGGCAAAAAACTAAACGTAAGTACAGGCCTGACTTACACCCATTTAGATCAACAAACGGCTGGTTTTATTGAAGGCTTTGAAAGCTATAAAAATGAGCAAATAGCTCAGTCTAATTTTGACCCCGATGCATTTCGTAAAGCCCGATCTTTGCGTGTTTGGTCAAAGCTAAATTGGACACAAGATGAGGCTAACAGCTTTACCTTAACGCCTTATATCCGCGACCAAGACATGACCTTCTTTAAGCATTTTTTACCGGGTACTCCCCTTGAAGAAAATGCTCAGCAAGGTGTTGGCCTTCAATCAAGCTGGCAGCATAAGTTGACCGGTTCTAGCCTGTTAACTGTTGGCTTTGATGGTGAGCTTACAGATGCTGACTTTTTACAATATCAAGATAGCCCAACTGAAGGCTCAGCGTTTTTAGTCGCCACCGTGCCTCAAGGTAAACATTACGACTATCAAGTAACTAGCACTCTATTAGCACCAATTGTTAACCTTGATTGGCAACTTGATGAGTTACTCATCAGCCTAGGTGGCCGATACGAGCGTATGCGATATGACTACGACAACCATATGTTGGCTGGTCTTACAAAAGACGATGGTACTCCATGCGCAATGGGTGGGTGTCGCTATTCTCGACCAGAAAGCGGCGTAAATCGCTTTACTCACTTTTCGCCAAAGCTTGGTTTAAGCTATCAATTTGCAGATAACCAGTTTATCTATGCCAATGCTTCAGAAGGTTATCGAGCACCGCAAGCGGCAGAGCTTTATCAGTTACAACGCGAACAAAATGTCGCAGATCTAAAATCTGAAACTGCTAAAAACCTAGAGCTTGGTTTAAAAGGTCAACAAGCACAGCTGCATTATGTAGTTAGCATTTATGCAATGAATAAAAAGAACGTAATTTTCCGCGACAGTGATTTTTATTACGTCAATGATGGCCAAACCCAGCATCGTGGTATTGAGCTTGAGTTAGCCTATGCCATAACGCCTAGCCTATCGATGCAGTTAGCCGCGAGCCACGCCAAGCATACATACAGTTATGACCAATTACTTAGCGGAGTTAATATCAATGGTAATCTCATTGATACTGCACCACGTAACATCGCTAACTTACAGCTACTATGGCAAGCAAACGACATAACGCGTGTTGGCCTTGAGTTACATACCACCAGCAGCTACTTTACTGATCCTGAAAACCAGCATAGTTACGAAGGCCATTCATTAGTAAATTTAAGAGCGGCGTGGCAGCTAACAGACAACCTAACGGTGACTGCGCGAATAAACAATTTAACCGACGAGCGTTATGCAGAGCGCGCTGACTACACTACATTTAGTGGCGACCGCTACTTTCCGGGTAGACCGCGCAATGCCATGTTATCAGCAAGTTATCAGTTTTAAATAACCGCATTTTTTGGTGAGCTATCTCATAGTTCACCCACACTGTTTAGTGTTTTGGTATGATAAATGTACCTCTTGCTATTACTCCTAAACAGCGTGACATCTTCTCAAAATCTAATTCGTAACCTTCTTTTAGTGCTGGGCATTTTTCTTATTGCAGCCAGTTTACGTGCCCCTATCACTGGTATTGCACCGGTGCTTGAACAGATCATTGAACAATTTAAGTTAAATGCATCACAAGCTGGCATGTTGACGACATTACCTTTAATCGCGTTTGCTATTGCCTCGCCTATGGCAGCAAGCCTTGCTAAAAAGTGCGGCCTTGAAGTATCACTGTTCATTGCCCTGGTACTCATAGGCATAGGGGTTGTCTCTCGAGTTATTGATTCTGCCACCGTGCTATTTATTGGCACCGCTGTAATTGGTGTCGGTATCGCGATTGGTAATGTGTTATTACCAAGCTTAATAAAACGTGACTTTCCACACAAAGTAGCAGTAATGACGTCTAGTTATGTTTTAGCAATGGGCATTTTTGGTGGCAGCTATTCAGCACTCATCATTCCACTAGCTGAGTATAAAGACCTTGGTTGGCAATTGGCGCTTGCCAGTTATGCCTTATTGGTTGTGCTGGCTATTGTGGTGTGGTTACCACAACTTAAGCAACATACCATGCCAAAACAGGCATCCGTTTCAAACAGTACACAAAGCAAAATTTGGCACTCTGCACTTGCTTGGCAAATCACCTTATTACTTGGCTTTAACTCCTTTTTCACTTATATCATGCTAGGTTGGCTACCCAGCATTTTAATAGAAGGCGGCCATAGTGCGCAGCATGCGGGTGCTTTGCAAGGCGCCTTTCAAGTAGCCTCTGCGCTGCCAGGTATTGTGCTTATTCCACTACTTGCCAAATTAAAAGATCAACGCATCTTAACCCTAAGCTTGGCATTACTTGGCGCGCTTTGTTCTGTTGGATTATTAGTTGCGCCTAGCTTTGCGATGCTTTGGTCAGTCACCTTAGGTTTTTGCTCAGGTGCCTGTTTTATCTTGGGCTTATCATTTGTAAGCCTGCGCACTCATGACTCAATGCAAGCCGCTGCGTTATCGGGTATGGCACAATGTATCGGGTATTTATTGGCTGCAACAGGCCCTATTATTGCGGGCGCCTTACATAGTTATTTTAATAACTGGGCGGGAGCACTTTGGCTGTGTATTGCATCAAGCCTATTGTGTGCTTTATTTGGTTACTTAAGTGGCCGAAATATCACTATCGGCCAACAATAAATATGAAACCGCAGCTATTTAGGGGCGGTTTCAAAGGCGCTCATATTACTAAGGTTATCGAGCCAAGGTTTATGTGAGCGATACCAAATATGCGCTTTTGGAATAAGCTTATCAGCTTGCTCTATAGCGCCAATACGTAAGCCATAAATACGTTCACCTGCACCTACAGAAGTCGCGTATAAGGCTGTACCACAGTTACCACAAAACCCTTGCGCACGCTGATTACCACTCTCGGCAATTTTTATATATTCTTTTGGCTCAGCACCTGTAAAAGTAACCCCATCTGGCACAGACACAACAACGGTACGAAAAGGCGCACCCGAGATAATTTGGCAGTCAGTGCAGTGACAGTTAATCACTTTATTTTCATCAACTTCTGCGTGGTAAGTGACTTCACCACAATGGCAACGGCCGGTAACCTTCATATTAAACTCCTTGTTGAGATGGCTGCTCTTTTACAGGGTAATGATTAGCCTGTTTTAAGCTTTGTAAATCATTAAAACGTACTCCATGCTGGGCCATAATAAGGCGTATTTTTTTGCTAATCAATTGCCTAATGTAAAAGGGCTGGTTCGGCACAAAATGATGGATTGTATGGGTTCGGCCAAAATCAAAACAAAATAACTGAAACGGTAAAAACCAACGGCTGGTGATCACATGCGTTTGCTCAAGCAAGTTATTTACACCGCCATAATAATGCATTGAAGATGTCACTAAGTTAAGAGACGTTGAGCGAATGATATTAGGCACAATAAGTACCACCATTAAAAACTCAGCTCCCGCCAGTAACTCAGCTCCCCACGGCGGCAATGTAAATGGCTGTACAAACTGCACTGCGTAATAAGCAATTACCCCATAAAGAATCGCAAAATACGCGGTTGCAAACGGAAAGCCTGCATTAAACACCCGTAAAAACTTAAAGCCGCTAATTTCTTTACTAAATCGCTTGGTATTGATTAATAAACCTAGCAGACCATCAGTAATGACCAAGCCCCTCAAAAATGGCGATTTAATGCCATTGCCCACTAAACGCTCTTCTAAATCTTGTGAGGTGCCGGATACTTTATGGTGATGTAAGTGAATCTTTCTGCGATACCAAGGATTAACTGTATTCGGCCGCATAAGCCACACGGTTAACATCATAAAGTTATGTATAAAAGGGTGATTACTAAAATACTGCTTATGGATAAGGTCATGCTCAAGCTCATGCGATACCGAGGTAATAAAGGCAGCCAGAATAATACACAGCCAAGAGGGAATAACCGCTAAGTAATAAAGTGTTGCAACACCGATTAGTGAGCACAACGACACCAGCAGAATAATCATCGCAAGTGTATTTTGCTGGTTGAGTATAGGGAAACGCGCTCTAAGCGATTGCTCTTCGGCCTTAATGGCTGTAACAATCGCCTTTATGTTTTGCTTTGCGGTTAATTCTGACATCACAAGCTTTGCTAACTGTTTGATGTCAAAATCATACAGTAATTACCTACTGCTCTCGAGAAAATTGCGTTAAAAATGGAATTACATCATTTGCTGGCAATGGTTTAGAAAAGTAATAGCCTTGTATATAGTCACAACCGGCTTCGCTTAGCACAGCCAATTGCTCGCGCTCTTCAACTCCTTCAGCAACGACTTTAATACCTAATACACGACTCATTTGAATAATCGATTTAACCAGCGCTTCGTCGCCTAAATCAACATGTACTTCATCAATAAATGACTTATCAAGTTTAAGTACATCAACCGGAAAACGACGCAAGTAGCTAAGAGACGAATAACCCGTACCAAAATCATCTAGCGAAATTAAACACCCAGCTTGCTTCAACTGCTTTAACACATCGAGATGATTCGTATTTTCTGGCGCTAAAACACTCTCAGTTAATTCAAATGAAATTTGTGATGGTTTAACCCCTTGCCCTTTAATAATCTCAAGCCATGCATTACGTTCAGGGTTAAACTCAGTAAATTCAAACAAAGAACGGTTCACATTAAAAACAAAGTTTTCATAACCTTGTGCTTCTAACGCCTTTATTTGCTGGCAGGTTTTAATCAATACAAGTTCACCGAGGGGAATAATTACCCGCGACTCTTCTGCTAACGGAATAAACTCAGCAGGTGATACCCATTGCCCTTGGTTGTTCCATCGCACTAAACTTTCGAATTTGGCGACCGTGTTATTTTCAATATCAATAATAGGTTGAAAATACACTTCTATGTCGTTGTTCTTTACGGCTTGTGTAAGCTGCTCAACCAGTAAGTTGTGCTTTTTAACCTTGTTATCCATCTCTTTGCAGAAAAACAGATATTCATCGCCTGTCTGTTTTGCATTCAAGGTAGCAAGCTCAGCTTGGCGAACTAAACGACGAGCAATTTTTTCGATTTTTTCTTGTGAAGTCGCCGTTCCAGCTTGCTCAAATTGACTAATGCCCAGCGTAACTGAAACCTGCTGACTAATGCCGCCAATAGAAACAGGCTCAACAAGTAACGCGGTAATTTGTTTGCAAACATGCTCTAGTTCACTGACATGCTGATAAGTTTGTAAGATAGCAAAACTATCACCATCGATACGTGAAAAAGCCGATTCTTTAAAGCTACCGTCGAGGCGTTCTGCAAGCTCACACAAAACCTTATCACCAAAGGTTAAGCCATAAACGGTGTTGATATCTTGAAACTTATCAACATCAAAGTAGATCACGGCTAAGTTAGTATTCTCATCATCTTGATAAGACAAAGATGATAGCAACTGGCATAAGTACTCTTTGAAGTAAAAACGATTGGTCAAACCGGTGAGTTGATCGTGGTTTGCATGAAAATAAATTTTCTGCTCAGCTTCTTTTTTCTCGGTGATATCCAAAATAAACGCCACATAGCAATCTTCACCATTATTTTGCATTTTGGTTATCGATAAAAACTGCGTGTACAACTTACCTTGTTTGGTTTTATTAGTGATCTCACCAGACCACTTACCCTCAGTATTAATTTGGTGCCACATTGCTTTATAAAAATGCGGGTCATACTTGTTTGAGCTTAAAATTTTTGGATTTTGCCCTAAGACTTCATCCAATGAATAACCCGTCATTTTAGTAAATGCGGTATTCGCGTAGGTAATATGTACGTTGTGGTCGCAAATAAAAATCGCTTCGTGACTTTGCTCAATCAGTTGGTTTGAGAAATCTAATTTAGCTATAAAGCGATCTTTTTCGATTTCACGCTGGATAAGACCAGTAAATAACGAGAAAAAAGACTCAATTTGCATCGCATCATTTATTTCATGCTGAAATAGCGCGACAAGAATGGTATCGGTTTTACCCGATATACTTTGTAAAGGCACACCCACATAGGCTTCGATACCCATATCAACGAGCATCTGATCATCTGGGAATAACTGCTGAACACCCGAGCTGAAACTAGAGATACTGCCACAGCTGACATCGTTACAAGGCGTACAGCGGATATCGTAGCTGATGTTTTCAACAATTTCGTCATGCGCACACAAAGCTATAGTCGTTGCATACAAAGTTGACTCATCGACTTGAGCTAAAAAAACATGAGAAGCACCAAGCACTTCTGATAAAGACAGGCATATTGCATTATAAAAGTTCTCACTTTTAAGATTTGAAATACTTTCAACAATACGCTTTAAGTCGTATGTACCCACGCTATGCTACCCTACCGATATTGTGCACTAAGTGATTGACTTCACTTATAGTTCAGACCGCAAATTGTATTATAAGATGTATTCAAACACCATCGTACTCTAGTCTTAAATGATTAATTTTCAACCAAATAAGCACACATTTTTCGTGGTTATTTGTAGGCTAAGCATAGTTTGAACTTGACCGCTTATAAATAGAACAAAAGTTGCTTTAATAAAGGCTGAATTGGTACTTAGATTTGAGTTATAGGCTCTGGGTGCTAGGTGCTAGGTGCTAGGCGCTAGGCGCTAGGCGCTAGGCAAAATGTACCCGTAGGAATGGCTTTAGCCATGAATTATGTTTTTCAGCATTGCTGGTTTGGTGTTATTTGGGTAGGTATTGCTGGTTCGGTTTTCTTGGTTCGGCAGTAAACTTCCTCCTACAATGCTTTTATGAATTGAATTGCTGAGGATGGTTTCAAAACCCAACAACCGCACCGCTCGGCTAAAAACTGACTGATGATAGCTGACCTTTAAATTATCTCTGAATATTGAATTGAGTTGTAGGCTTTAGGCGCTAGGAAAAATGCACCCGTAGGAATGGCTTTAGCCATGAATTATGTTTTTTAGCATTGCTGGTTTGGTGTTATTTGGGTAGGTTTTGCTAGTTCGGCACTAAAGTACCTCCTACAATACCTTTACGAATTGAATTGCTGAGGGTGGTTTCAAAAACCAATAACCGCACCGAACGGCTAAAAACTGATAGCTGATGGCTGATAGCTTTTTCAGGCATAAAAAAACCCCAGCAAATCTGCTGGGGTCATAAAAGTGGTACAAGTAGGCGGACTTTTACTTATTTCAGTGCCACGCCCCGCGTGGCGCTCAAGTCCGCTAACTACTTTTTTCAGGCATAAAAAAACCCTAACCAATTGGCTAGGGTTCAAAAGTGGTACCAGTAGGCGGACTTTTACTTGCTTCAGTGCCACGCCTCGCGTGGCGCTCAAGTCCGCAAACAACTTTTTCAGGCATAAAAAAACCCTAACCAATTGGCTAGGGTTCAAAAGTGGTACCAGTAGGCGGACTTGAACCGCCACGCCCGAAGGCAACGGATTTTGAATCCGTCATGTCTACCAATTCCATCATACTGGCTTCATTTTTCTTTAACCTTCTAAACACGAGAAGATAAAGAAAAACCACTTTAGAGCAAGAAGCTTTTTTAACTGCTTTTGTCTCTATGCCAAGCATTATACAAAGAATGGGTAAGGCGGCAAGCGTTTTGTGCGGCGCCACTGCTCAACCGCACAATAATTAAACAAGTTGTTAACTTTAGAGTTTTGGCATCATTCGCGAAACAATCGCCTGACAATCGATATCATGACTCAGGCAGCCGTACTGACTAAACCCTGCACCACTTAAACGACTTTTTACAAACGCATCGGCAATAAGTGGCTCGCCAAATTGTAATAGTGTTGCTGCTTGCCAAAGCTGTGCCAGCCTTTCAATTATGCGCCGAGCATGCATTTCAAGGTTTGCAGTATCTGTGAGCATCTCTTTTAGTTCATCGAGTTTTATCGCAAAATCAGGATGCAAACTGCGCGCTTTTTCAAGTTCATTGATAAGCACCTCAAGTGATTCAGGTTCACGGCTAAACACGCGTAGAAGGTCGAGGCATTGCACATTACCAGAGCCTTCCCAAATAGAGTTTACCGGCGCTTCTTTATACAGTCGGCTGGTAATGTTGTCTTGTACATAACCCACACCACCAATACATTCCATAGCCTCATAAGTATGCTGCACTGCACGCTTACAGATCCAATATTTACCGATTGCTGTGGCGCTACGTATTAATGCCACTTCATTGCTATCATCTTGGTTATCAAGGGCGTTGGCAATACGCATTGAAATGGCTAGTGCAGCCTCTGCTTCGATAGCTAAATCTGCCAATACATTGAGCATGAGTGGCTGTTGATGTAAGTTTTTACCAAACACACTACGCCCAGCGGTATGCCAAATTGCCTCTTTTACTGCTTGTAACATCAGCGAGCTTGAACCCAACATGCAGTCATAACGAGTTAGAGCAACCATTTGAATAATAGTGGCAATGCCTCGCCCCGGCTCGCCGAGTAACCAGCCATGCGCGCCTCTAAATTCAATTTCAGAACTCGCATTTGATTGATTACCTAATTTACTTTTTAAGCGCTGAATATACATGGCATTTTTCTCGCCAGTTTCGAGCCAGCGCGGCACTAAAAAGCAAGATAATTGCTTTTCATCGGTATTAGCGAGGACTAAAAATGCGTCGCTCATAGGTGCTGAGCAAAACCATTTATGCCCAGTTAAAGCATATAATTGCCCTGCCCCCCTCTCATTGACGGCATCGGCTTTGGTGGTATTAGCACGAACATCGGAGCCGCCTTGTTTTTCGGTCATCGCCATACCTATGGTGACACCTTTTTTCTCGGTCCAAGGCTTATTATCTGAATCGTAATGATTTGCCAGTATTTTAGGTAGCCACATAGCCGCTACATTTTCTTGACTCGCAATGGCAGGCACACTGGCAAAGGTCATGGTTAATGGGCAGCCGGAGCCCGGATCAGCATGATTGTGCAGCACCGCTATTACCGCTCTTACAACATGGCTACCGGCTTTTTGTTGCTGCCAAGGCAATGCGCAGTGCCCTTGCTCTATCGCATGCTGCATTAGCTGATGGTAACTTGGGTGATAATCAACTTGGTCTATGCGTTCGCCAAATCGGCTGTGAGTGGTTAATTCGGGTAAGTGTTTGTTTGCTAAGAACCCAGCTTGCAGTAATACACCTCCCACTTGCTCCCCAAACGCCGTTAAATGCGCAGTTCCCCATTGCCCAGCAAAACGATTTTGCCAATATTGAAGTACCGTGTCGGTCTCATAGGCATTGTAGTTTTCAAGTGGTTTGGGTTGATTAAATACCTGATGAGTTTCGCTTTGAGAAACGGCCATAACTGTGTGCTCATTTTTATTATTTTCTCAACTATAGCAGGTCAGACCTGTTTGTCGACTTACTAAACAACCGCTAACTATTTCTTGTTTGCTCAGGACTTTGCTAAACTACTGCGCAATTTAATTGGATGAGATTGTTTATGTCAGCTGAGTTTCCACGTGCCGGTTTTTGGCGCCGCTTTGCCTCTTTAATTTACGATACCTTGGTTATCATTGCTTTTGCGATGCTGACAACCGTACTCTATTTATTAGCTGTTCAAGGGCTAATTTCTTTAGAGTTACTAAGCATTGGTGACGCTGAAGATGTATCTGCTTTCATTCAAAATTCACCATTATTGTATGGCATCCGTAGTGCGCTATTGGTGATAGTGAGTATTAGTTTCTTTAGCTATTTTTGGGCTAAGAGCGGCCAAACAATTGGTATGCGGGCATGGCGTTTAAAGGTGCAAACCCTCGATGGTCAATTAATTAGCTGGCAACAAGGTGCACTTAGAGCCATTACTGCGCTATTAGGTTTAGGTAATTTAGTGGTGTTGGTCGATTTTAAAAATAAGCGCGCATTGCAAGATTACATCGCAAAAACTGAAGTGATCACCCTCACCAAAGAAGAAAATAAACGTATTTATCGCTCACTTGATTAAGTGATTAAGCAACACATCAGGCACAAAAAAAGCGTGGCTACAAACCACGCTTTTTTTGTGCATTTTACACAAGTACTACACTCGTTTATTTAAGAGATAAGTTGCAAAACCAATAAACAACAGGCTTGGTAACACGGCACCAACCACTGCTGGAATTTGATAAACCATCACCACAGGACCGAAAATCTCATTGGTTAAGTGGAAAGTAATACCGGTTATTACACCCATTATAATACGTGCCCCCATCGTCACGGTGCGAAGCGGGCCGAATATAAACGATAAAGCAACAAGCAACATCACAGCCACAGACACCGGTTGCATTATTTTGCGCCAAAGCGCTAATTCATAGGTGCTAGTATCTTGCTCATTCTGTTTTAAGTAACTTAAATATGACCAAAGCCCAGTAAACGACAGTGCTTCCGGCTTAACCGACACCACCCCGAGTTTCTCGGCGGTCAGTTGCGAGTCGTAAAACTCTTCTTTTTGCTGCTCTGTACTAATTTGCTCTGGCGTGATCATTACTTTGTTTACATCACGCAACAACCAACCATCTTTACGGTTTACGGCTTCTTTTGCTTTCGTAATTTGAGTAAGTTGCAACGATTTATCAAAGTGATACATGTGAACACCGCGTAAAGTGCCCTGCTGGTCGACATCTTCAATATTAATGAAATTACTGCCATCTTTAGCCCACACACCGCGCTTGGCATTAAAAATATCCCCACCATTAATTGCTTGGTTACGGATCTCTTTTGCCTTGAGCTGTGCTTCTGGGGCGCCCCATTCACCAAGCGCCATCATACAAATCGCCATAAACATCGCGGTTTTCATTACTGATGCAATAATTTGTAAACGTGACATACCCGCCGCTTGCATGACTACCAGCTCACTGTTTGATGCCAATGCACCTAAGCCTGTTAAGCCACCAATCAAGGCTGCCATTGGGAAGAAGATAACTAAATCACCCGGCATGCTATATAGAGTGTAAATAAGCGCAGTAGCAATATCATAACTACCACGGCCAACCGATTTTAACTGCTCAATAAACTTAATTAGGGTACTAATACCTACCAGTACCATTAAAGCAAAACCGGTGGTTTGAATTATGCTGCGACCTAAATACCAGTCGAGTGTTTTCATCATGCGTTTAACTCCCGCTTAGTCACAACTGCTTTTAACCATGCGCCGAGCGGACGACCTTTAATAATCAAGAATCCACCAATAAATAAAGCTGACAAATGGATCCACCATAAACCAATTGAAGGAGGTATTTTGCCATCTTCAACTGCAAATTTAGCGGCATTGAGTAATATGAAATACCCTAAATACAAGCTGATTGCAGGCACTAATTTAGCAAATTTACCTTGGCGTGGATTCACCACACTCAAAGGTACTGCTAGTAAAGTTAACAATGGAATTGACAGCGGAATAGCAAGACGCCATTGCCACTGTGCAATGGCTTCAGAGGTTTTCATTTTGAATAAATCAAGCGTTGGAATGGCTTCTAACTTACGGCGCTGGTGTTCAATTTCTTGATCTTGAATTTGCACACTGTAACCATCGAATTCTGTTAAGTTTAACGCAGCAGACTCGCCATCTGTTTCGTAGCGCTTACCATCGTTAAGAACAAGTTGCTGTTCACCGCTTTCTTGCTCAATCACCACACCACGTTCTGCATACACCAAACGTGCTAAGTCACCTTTTTCACGATCGGGTAGCTGAGCAACAAATACCTTGTGTAACTCTTTGCCGCCATTTTCAATATTGTGAATAAAGACCACAGCTTTTTCGTTACCGGTTTGTTGGAAACGCCCGGCACGTAATGCCGATAAGCCAGCATCAGCTTTGGCTTGCTCTTTTAATTGATATTCTTGTTCACTGGCCCATGGCGCGATGTAAAGTGTCAGCGTCCCAGCTAAAACAGCCATCGCAGTGCTTGAGATAAGGGTTACCCGAACCACATACCATTCACTGACACCGCAAGCTCTGAATACGGTCATTTCGCTGTCGGCATAAATGCGACTGTACGCCAGAATAATCCCTAAGAAGATACTCAAAGGTAAGATAAGGGAAGCCAGCTGAGGAAGTTTTAGTGCAATCATCGAGAGCACAAGTTTAGCAGGAAGACCCCCTTCAGAGGCGTCTCCTAAAATAACAACAAACTTTTGAGACACAAAAATAGTCATCAAAGTTAAAAATACGGCGACCTGCGACTTGAGAACTTCAGTGGTCAAATAACGAAAAATTAGCAATGCTCGCCCCTGTTAAACATCGAGTTTCACTGGAATAGTAAGGAATTTTGAGTAAACTAGTTATTTTACTCACTTTATTATATGCCATCACAGTTAAATATCATACCTAGCAAGAACATATAATCTTGCATAAATGGTGCAGATGGCGTCTATTATGTGATATTGATAGTCACATTAAGATAAAGTTCAAAAACACATAAATAGAGTCATAGTTTATGTACTAAGATTAGTGCTATTAAACTAAAAAATGTAAGAAAGGACTCGTAAAAGAATTTCTTACCCTTATTAACTAAGGTTATATGACTCAATATCAGGAGTAACAATGGAATTTAGCGTAAAAAGTGGTAGTCCAGAAAAGCAACGTAGCGCATGTATTGTAGTAGGCGTTTATGAGCCACGTCGTTTATCCCCCATTGGTGAACAATTAGATAAGATCAGTGACGGTTATATTTCTAACTTGCTACGCCGCGGTGACCTTGAAGGTAAACCAGGCCAAGTATTGCTATTGCATCATGTGCCTAATGTGCTGAGCGAGCGTGTACTACTAGTAGGTTGTGGTAAAGAGCGTGAGCTTGATGACAAACAATATAAACAAATCATCTCAAAAACGATTAACACGCTAAACGAAACCGGTTCGATGGAAGCGGTATGCTTTTTAACTGAGCAGCACGTTAAAAGCCGCGACACCTATTGGAAAGTGCGTCAAGCAGTTGAAACAACACAAGATTGCTTGTACACCTTCAACCAACTGAAAAGCAAAAAGAGCGACCCTCGCCGTCCACTACGTAAAATTGTTTTCAACGTACCTACGCGCCGCGAGTTAACCATTGGCGAAAGCGCAATTGAGCATGGCTTAGCAATCGCTGCGGGTAGCAAATTATGTAAAGACGTTGCCAACATGCCGCCAAATATCTGTAACCCGGCATATTTAGGTGAACAAGCACAAGAGCTTGCTGAAAACTTTGAGAACGTTAGCGTTGAGATTATTGGCGAAGAAAAAATGGCTGAGCTGGGCATGAATTCATACCTAGCAGTTGGCCGTGGTAGCGCGAATGAATCGGTTATGTCGGTGATCAACTATCAAGGTGGCGACAAAGACCAAGCGCCAATCGTGTTAGTGGGTAAAGGCTTAACCTTTGACTCAGGTGGTATTTCAATCAAGCCTGGCGAAGCCATGGATGAAATGAAATACGACATGGGTGGTGCAGCGGGTGTTATTGGTACGATGCGCGCTTTAGTGCAAATGCAATTACCGATTAACGTTGTCGGTGTTTTAGCGGGATGTGAAAACATGCCTGGCTCAAACGCTTATCGCCCTGGTGATATTTTAACCACCATGTCGGGGCAAACAGTTGAAGTGTTAAACACCGATGCTGAAGGCCGTTTAGTACTGTGTGACGCACTCACTTATGTTGAGCGCTTTGAACCAGATACTGTTGTCGACGTAGCAACACTGACTGGCGCATGTATTATCGCGCTGGGTTCGCATGCCACTGGTTTACTTTCAAACCACAACCCGCTTGCCCATGACCTACTAAAAGCGTCTGAGCAAAGTGGCGACCGTGCTTGGCAACTACCACTGTGGGATGACTATCAAGAGCAACTTGAAAGCCCATTCGCAGATTTCACCAACTTAGGTGGTCGTGCTGCAGGTACTATTACAGCGGCATGCTTCTTATCTAAATTCACCAAAAAATATAACTGGGCGCATTTAGATATCGCAGGTACAGCATGGCGCAGTGGCGGTAAAAACAAAGGTGCAACGGGTCGTCCGGTTCCTATGTTGACTCAGTATTTACTGAACCGCGCGGGTGTAAGCGAAGCAAGTCACGATTAAGCCTTATTGCAAGCTTAAAACTAACCCTAAATAAGGCGCCAAATGGCGCCTTATTAATTGAAGCAAGTCGCGTTCTATGTCAAAATCCCTGCTTTGATCTGTGTATCTGTGGGGACGTTTGTCACAATGAGCATGAACGCACAATTTTACGTTCTAAAACAAGATGATAATGCCCACCAATCGGCTGGAGCAGTTTTCGACTGGCAGCTAAAATTGCTGCGGATCAGTATCGTCTAGGTCATCGCGTATTTATTTACGCCGATAACACCGACACGGCCCACACAATCGACGACATCATTTGGTCATTTGAACCAGATAGTTTTGTACCTCACAACTTACAAGGTGAAGGCCCTAAAGGTGGCGCACCGGTTGAAATTGGTATGACTCCGCCTGTCGGCAACAGAAAAATATTAATCAACTTAGCTGAACAACTTCCGGATTTTATCCGCCGTTTTCAGCAGGTTTATGATTTCGTACCCGTTGAGCCAAATGCTAAGCAAGCCGCCCGTGAGCGGTTTAAAAAGCTTCGCCAACTGGGCGCCCATATTGCAACGCAAGAAATTGACATTTAAGCATTTATTTAAGGTTCTGTGTAATGGATAAAACCTATAATCCGCAAGATATTGAACAGTCTTTATACCAAGGCTGGGAAGAAAATGGCTACTTTAAACCGTCTGGTCAAGGTGACGCATACTCAATTATGATCCCGCCACCAAACGTCACGGGTAGCTTACACATGGGCCACGCGTTCCAAGATACCATTATGGATACGCTAACGCGTTTAAAGCGTATGCAAGGCAACAACACATTATGGCAAGTAGGTACTGACCACGCGGGTATCGCAACACAAATGCTTGTTGAGCGTAAGCTTGCTGCTGAAGAAGGTAAAACACGTCACGACCTTGGCCGTGAAGCATTTATCGAAAAAATCTGGGAGTGGAAAAACCACTCTGGCGGCACGATCACTAAACAATTACGTCGTTTAGGTGCTTCTGTGGATTGGGACCGTGAGCGTTTCACTATGGACGAAGGTCTTTCTGAAGCGGTTAAAGAAGTATTCGTACGTCTTCACAAAGAAGATTTAATTTACCGTGGTAAGCGTCTAGTTAACTGGGACCCTAAACTTCACACGGCTATTTCTGATCTTGAAGTTGAAAACAAAGACAAACAAGGTCACATGTGGAACTTGCGTTACCCACTTGCTGATGGCGTAAAAACACAAGACGGCAAAGACTATATCGTTGTTGCCACAACACGTCCTGAAACAATGCTAGGTGATACAGGTGTTGCGGTTAACCCTGATGATGAGCGTTACCAAGACCTGATCGGTAAAGACATTTTACTGCCTATCGTAAACCGTCGTATTCCAATTGTTGCCGACGAGCATGCAGACATGGAAAAAGGCACAGGTTGTGTGAAAATCACGCCTGCCCACGACTTTAACGATAACGAAGTAGGTAAACGTCACCAGCTTCCTATGATCAACATCTTCAACAAAGATGCTGCGGTATTAAGCGAAGGCGAAAGCTACACATTCGACGGTAAAGAGCTTGAATTAGATGCGCCAATCCCTGAGCGCCTACACGGCCTTGACCGCTTTGATGCACGTAAAGCGATTGTGAGCGAATTTGAAGAACTTGGCCTATTAGAAAAAATTGAAGATCACAGCTTAACAGTCCCTTACGGTGACCGTTCTGGCGTAGTGATTGAGCCTCTTCTTACTGATCAGTGGTACGTTCGCGTAGCACCGCTTGCAGAGCCTGCAAAAGAAGCCGTTAAAAATGGCGACATTAAGTTCGTACCTCAACAATACGAGAACATGTACTTCTCGTGGATGAACGACGTACAAGACTGGTGTATTTCACGTCAGCTTTGGTGGGGTCACCGCATCCCTGCTTGGTACGACAACGAAGGTAACGTATACGTTGGTCGTGACGAAGCTGAAGTACGCCGCGATAACAACCTTGCTGATGATGTTGCACTTAAGCAAGACGAAGACGTTTTAGATACGTGGTTCTCGTCTGCGCTTTGGACTTTCTCAACGCAAGGCTGGCCTGCAAACACCGACGATTTAAAAACCTTCCACCCTTCTGACGTATTGGTAACAGGTTTCGACATCATCTTCTTCTGGGTTGCTCGTATGATCATGATGACCATGCACTTCATCAAAGATGAAGACGGCAAGCCACAAGTACCATTTAAAACCGTTTATGTCACTGGCCTTATCCGTGATGAAAACGGCGATAAGATGTCTAAATCGAAAGGTAACGTACTTGATCCTATCGACATGATTGACGGTATCGACCTTGAAAGCCTAGTTGAAAAGCGCACTGGTAACATGATGCAGCCACAACTAGCGAAGAAGATTGAGAAGAACACCCGTAAAACATTCGAAAACGGGATTGAAGCACACGGTACAGACGCACTGCGTTTCACCCTTGCAGCAATGGCTTCTACGGGTCGTGATATCAACTGGGATATGAACCGCCTTGAAGGCTACCGTAACTTCTGTAACAAACTATGGAATGCGAGCCGTTACGTATTAATGAACACAGAAGAGCAAGATTGTGGCTTCGCGACAGATGCTGAAAAACAGTACTCACTCGCTGATCGTTGGATTTTAGGCCAATTTGAAGCAACTGTTAAAACCTATACTGAGCATCTAGAAAACTACCGTTTTGACCTAGCAGCTAACACCATTTATGAGTTCACTTGGAACCAATTCTGTGACTGGTACCTAGAACTGACTAAACCAGTATTGTTTAAAGGTAACGAAGCACAGCAACGTGGTACTCGTCACACCTTAATCACGGTATTAGAAAGTCTACTTCGCTTAATGCACCCGTTAATGCCATACATCACAGAAACGATTTGGCAACGTGTTGCGCCACTTGCAGGTATCGAAACTGCGGGCACTAGCATCATGGTTCAAGGTTTCCCTGTATACAATGAAGCTAATGTTGATAGCCAAGCGATGGACGACCTAGAATGGGTTAAACAATTCATTCTTGCTATTCGTAACATTCGTGGTGAAATGGATATCAGCCCAAGCAAACCATTATCTGTATTGCTTGCTAATGCGTCTGACGAAGACAAGCGCCGCTTAACGGATAACGAAGCATTCTTAGCGTCGCTTGCTAAGCTTGAAGAGTTCACCCTTCTTGATAATAAAGACGATGCACCAGCGTGTGCAACATCGTATGTTGGTAACCTTGAGATCATGATCCCAATGGCTGGCCTAATAGATGTTGAAGCTGAATTAGCTCGTATCGCGAAGCAGCTTGAGAAAGCAGAAAAAGGCTTAGCACAGGTTCAAAACAAGTTAGCTAACGAGAAGTTCGTAAATAACGCACCAGAAGCTGTACTTGCTAAAGAGCATGCTAAACTGGCTGAATTTACCGATGCGAAAGACAAACTGTTAGCGCAAAAAGCGAAAATCGAAAGTCTATAACAGCATATATAGCGCTATAAGTTTTATAGCGCTTACAAAAAAGCCGCACTATAACATTGTTATAGTGCGGCTTTTTAATGCTCTGTAACAGCGACTTTACGTCGCGTCACAATTATACCAACCCGCAATAATACTTAATCATTTTGAGGGATTAAACGAATTGGTATTAAAATTTGTAGTTGTACTGAGCACCAACTAGAACTGCGTGACCTTTTGATTCAAATTCCCATGAAACATCTTGGCCTAAAGAAGCAGCTAGGCTGTCTTTTTCAGAGAAGTTTTGTGTTTTACCTCGAAGGATACTTACACCTAAGTCAACATTTGAGTTTTCGCTGAATGCGTAGTTACCACCAAACGAGAACCAGAAACGATCTGTATCAGGGATAGAGATTGAAAGGTGCGATTGGTCTGCTGGCGATTCATCGTATGCAATACCTGCACGAAGTAAAAGTGCATCGCTGTACTGATAGTCAGTACCGATAGAGTAACGCATTGAATCAGAGAAGTTCTCTTCTTTAGAGAATACTGGAGATTCAACACCTGGTACGTAGGCTTCTAATTTTTGGAAGCTGTCCCAACCAGTCCATAAGATGCTGTAGTGTACGCCTAGCTTCTTATCGATTTGGTGTGAACCAGAGAATTCTGCAATTGCTGGTAAGGTTAATTTTAACTCACCTGGTACTTTAGTACCCGCTAGACCGCCAAAAGCAGCTGGAAGTTGGTTTGAATACTCGCCTTCAAAGTCGATATCTGTTTCGCTGCGGTAGTTAAAACCAAAACGGTTGTTTTCGTCTAACTGATACATCGCACCAATGTTCCAACCAAAGCCGTAATCGTCACCTTCAAGGTGAGCAATTTGCGTGTTAGCTGGTAAACCTAGAGGGTTTGCACCTGCATTACGAACAACTTTCGCATCAGCATAAACATAGTTTAAGCCAAGACCTAGGCTGAACTGTTCGTTGATTTTGTATGAAGCGCTTGCATTCATGTTAACTGTTACGATTTCAGTTTCACCCGCGATAGAGCCTGCCGCGTAGTCATCTTTAAACTCTGTTGAAAGACCAAAGTTTGAAAAAGCACCAAAGCCTAAAGACACTTTGTCGTTTAAAGGCATAGTGAAGTAACCTGCAGGAATAAATGCAGATGGCGCAATGCTATCGTCATCGATAGAGCTTTCATCTAAGCCGTATGCAGCACTTTCACCTTTTAAGCTTACATCTGGAATGACAGCAATACCTGCTACAGAGATTTGCTTGTCTTTGAATAAAGACATAAGTGCAGGGTTACGAGCAACAACAGACGCGTCATCAGCAACGGCTGCTTCACCAGCGTATGCACGACCTAAACCTGATACGTTTTGCTCTGCTAATTGGAAAGCTGCAGCAAAGCTGTCAGCAGAAACAACAGCAAGTGATGCTGCAATTAGTGTTTTAGTGAACTTCATAAATCTGTGTCCTCTTGCAAACTTGTGCGAAAACTAATCCAACAATGAGGGCAACCTATTAGTTAAGCATAAAAGATTAGCGCTGTATGTTGGTATTAGATGTTTTATTCTAATGATTACAAACTTTCGAACATTACCTTAATTAAGATCAAAAAACTGTAATTTTTCGTTAGAAATAGGTAAAAAAACCGCATTTTAACAACAAGATAACAACTTATTAAAACTCATCAGATCTCTGATTACAAAACCAACAAACGGTAGTAATTATCATTTGCATTGACATCTATTTATTGTCCCTTTAGACTAAAAATAAAGGTTTTTCTGTTGAGTGTGAGTATGGAAATCGCATTGATTATTGCGGCACTGATGTTATGCGGTGTGAGTGTTCATTATTTTTGTAAAGCAAACTACTGTGCCTGTACTAAAGCGGGTGATTGCGATAATCCAGTGAATCATTATTGGTTAGGCGCTATGCTAAGTGCGGTGTTGTCGCTGTTATTATGTTGCGTGGCGTTGCATGTCGAAAAAGGCACGTTATTGTGGTTGGTATTAATGACGAGTTGCTTTAGTGGTGCATTTATATCAGCAAAGCGCAGCGCCAAAAAACGCTGCATTAAGTCTAAACAAGCAGATGCTCTTTTAACAAACGAGCCAAATTAAGTTGATAATCAAGAGGCTTAATACTGGCAATAATTTTTAGCTCTTTTTCTGCGCTTAAATCGACGTCTTTGGCAGTAATATGATGCTTATGCTTGGCATTATAGAAGATCTTTATTTTCGGCTTGATTGGGTTTTCATGGTTGCCTTCCATCACTAATGCCAAACGCTCATTGTTTAATTTCACAATAGTTCCAACCGGGTGCACACCTAGGCACTTAATAAAGCGTTGCACTAATTCAGAATCGAACATCTGTTTATTAGCGAGCAAATAACGCAGCGCTGAGATTGGCTCTTCACCCATTTGATGGGGTCTATCTGCCGTCATGGCATCATACACATCAACGATTGCCATGATACGTGCTGCACGGCTCAACTTTTCAGCCGCAATACCACGTGGGTAGCCTGTACCATCTAAACGCTCATGGTGATTCACAATCATATCGAGCATTAACGGCGTAATGCCCTTTTCACCTTTCACTAAGCCCAAACTCTGCGCCACATGCTGTTTAACAACTTGCATTTCGTTGTCGTTTAAAGCGCTTGGTTTAGACAATACACCTTGTGGCATTTTCGCCTGGCCAATATCGTGCATCAAGGCACCCATTGCCAGTTCTTTAATTGTTTTTTCGTTGTAACCTAAGTACTTAGCAAACACACTCACCAAAATAGCGGTGTTAATCATATGACGCCAATTGTAGATATGCTTATCTTTGAGGCGAGTTAAAATAGTTAATGCGTTATGGTTACGAAATACCGAGCCCACTATATCAACAGCGATATCATCGAGCACCGACATATTTATCTTTAAACCTGATGTAATGTCTGAATAGAAGCCTTGTAGTTTTCGGCTATGCTGTTCGTAATGCACACTGGCTTTTAAAAACTCTTGTTGAACCGTGACCCCTTGCGGCTCTTCATTAGCTGCAGGCTTTTGTTCAACTTTCGGTTTAGCTGGTTCGGGTTTTGGCTGGTATTTTTTAGGGAGTGCAACATCGCTTTGAGTAAAGTCGATGAGTAGCTCTTCAACCCCTTCAGAGATCAGGCGCTGAATAATCGTTTTATCACGCACTAAACCACGTGTTTTGATCTTAATACTATTTACATGCTCTTGTTGCTTACTGACACTGTCAACAAACATCCCTGGTACAAGTTCGGCAATGGGTAAGGTAATAAGCATATGTGAGCTTAGCGCATAAAAACATCGAGTTTTTTATTATCGCTAATTGATTACAAATGTCTATAGATTGGGTAGCGAATACGAAATAGGTATGAGCTATGGAGTTAGAAAGGGGAAAGTTAGAAAGGGGAAAGTTAGAAAGAGTAAAGTTAGAATCGCTTAGCTAACGAGTCAAGAAACTCGCTAACTTTACTCTTGAAACTTGCTAACTTCCTTCCCTAGCAACTCGCTAACTTTATTCCTGAAAGTAAGTGCCCCAGCCGTCGTATTCAACATCTGTTTGCTGAGCAAGTGCTTCTAGCTTGTCTACATCTTCCATAATGGCTTCTACGTCAAGTTCACACTCAACAACCACGTCAAAACTCCACACTTTCTCGCCGTCTTCAAGCTCAAGTTCAGCAGGTTCTTCAACATCGTAACCTAGTTTAAAAGCGGCTAAAGCTGCTTGCTCTAGCTTTTCAAAATTTTCGCTAACAAAGTGGTGTTCCACTTCATAAAGTACTTCAGGATCTGAGCCATCTTCAAGTAATGAAGTAACGATGTCTTCAGTAATTTCGCGCCAATTTTCCATTATTTGTTTCTCACTTGAGCATCTAATTCAGTTATTTTAGCAGCCATAATCTGATGAACATGTGAAGCATGGTCACGAGCAGATACGTCTTTATCAAGATAAATCGGCGCTAACATTTCGAGGTAAATTGTACCATTATCCCAGCGATTTAGCTTAATAGTTTTGTGTGTTGTACTCATACAAACTGGCACGACTGGCACATCTGCACTCATTGCAGTGTGAAAAGCACCTGTTTTGAAGGGTAATAAACCACGGCCATAGCTTCGCGTGCCCTCAGGAAACATCCAAACCGATAGACCTTTTTGTTTTATTTTCTCAGCCGATTTAGAAATTGTGCCAGCCGCTTTTGAGCGGTTAGCACGGTCAATTAAGATATTTCCCGATAACCAATATAGTTGACCAAAAAATGGGATCCATTTAAGGCTTTTTTTACCAAGGCTTACACAGTTTTCTGGCACCATGGCAGGCAAAGTGAATAAGTCATAGTTATTTTGATGATTTGCTACATAGACGGCAGGGCCAATGTTTTTAGGAGTCTCGTGATATTTAAGCTCTAACTTGACACCTAAAATTTTAGCTACCTTGCAAAACCAACCCGAAATAATATGCACATTATTGGTATGAAACGGCTTAACGATGCATAAAAGCAGCCCAAAAACACAGCTGAAAACAATGAATAACGCCATGAAAATTATGCGAAAAATAGCTAACAAACGAATTCTCCTCGTACTAATCAGCGCGCATTATAACGTGAAAAATGCTATTGCAATAGCTTTAAGCGCACATGTGTACGCTTAAATGTATTTGTGAGTTTTGCTAATAAAAAGGCCTGCAATTGCAGGCCTCTGGTTTTTACTCTGTTACTTCGCTTGGCGACTCATCACTATCATCAGTCTGGATCACTTCAACAACAGCTTCATCAACTCGCTGCAGACCACGTGGTAACTTATTACCTCGTCTACCGCGTTCACCATGATAATGCTCAAGATCAGACGGTTTGAGTGTCAGTTTTCGTTTCCCTGCATGCAGAGTTACGCTACTGCCCTCAGGCACCACAGCCAGTACTTTTACAAACTCTTCACGGGCTTGCACTTTCGCACTTGGGATAGAAATAATCTTATTGCCTTTACCTTTACTTAGCTTAGGTAAGTCGCGCAGTGGGAATAGCAACATTCGGCCTTCGTTAGAGATTGCCATACAGTAGTCAGTTGCTACATCAGTCACTCTAATTGGCGCGAGTAACTCACCCCCTTTAGGAACACTGACCAGCGCTTTACCGTTTTTGTTCTTACTCACCAGATCTTTAAAATCGCTTATAAAGCCATAACCTGCATCTGAAGCCATTAACAACACTTGGTTGTCTTCAGCCATCACGACATGCTCAAAGTTAGCACCAGCGCTTAAGTTAAAGCGCCCTGTCATTGGTTCGCCTTGACTACGTGCTGAAGGTAAACTGTGGGCATCAGTAGCAAAAGCGCGACCACTTGAGTCTAAGAACACCGCAGGCTGATTACTCTTACCTCGCGCAGAGGCTTTATAACTGTCGCCTGACTTATAACTCAGCCCTTCAACATCTAAATCATGACCTTTACCGACACGTGCCCAGCCCTTTTCAGATAACACAACGGTCACTGACTCAGAAGGAATAAGATCTTTTTCGCTTAGTGCTTTTGCTTCTAAACGTTCAACAACAGGTGAGCGACGATCATCACCGTACATTTCAGCCGCTTCTTGGATTTCTTTTTTCATCAACGTCGACATACGACGCTCAGAACCCAAAATTTGCTCTAACTTATCACGTTCAAGGGCAAGCTCATCTTGCTCACCTTTAATCTTGAATTCTTCAAGTTTCGCTAAATGACGTAGTTTTAATTCTAAAATCGCTTCGGCTTGAATATCGGTAATACCAAAGCGCTCCATTAATACAGGCTTCGGTTTATCTTCAGTACGAATAATTTCAATGACTTCGTCAATATTTAAGAAAGCAGTTAATAAACCTTCTAAAATATGCAAGCGTGCTAACACTTTATCTAAGCGGTATTGTAAACGACGGCGAACTGTTTCACGGCGGAACGTTAACCACTCAGTTAAGATACTACGTAAGTCTTTAACTTGCGGACGACCATCGAGGCCAAGCATGTTTAAGTTTACCCGGTAGTTCTTTTCTAAGTCTGTCGTTGCAAATAGGTGCGCCATTAATGGCTCAGCCTTGATACGGTTAGAACGCGGAACAATCACGATACGAGTTGGGTTTTCGTGATCTGATTCGTCACGTAAATCAGCAACCATTGGCAGCTTTTTAGCATTCATTTGCGCTGCAATTTGCTCAAGTACTTTTGCACCTGAACACTGATGAGGCAGCGCAGTGATCACTATGTCACCTTGCTCTTCAGTGTAAATTGCACGCATCTTAATAGAGCCACGTCCGGTCTGATAAATCTTACGAATATCGTCTTTCGGTGTTATGATCTCGGCTTCTGTTGGGTAGTCAGGCGCATGCACTAACTCAAGCAACTCTTCGATTTCAGCTTTTGGTTTATCAAGAAGTAAGCAACAGGCACTGGCAACTTCACGCACATTATGCGGCGGAATATCGGTCGCCATACCTACCGCAATACCGGTCACACCATTGAGTAAGATGTGTGGTAAACGCGCAGGTAACACCATAGGCTCATCAAGTGTGCCATCAAAGTTTGAGGTCCAATCAACTGTACCTTGGCCAAGCTCTTTTAATAAAACTTCAGAGAACTTAGATAAACGCGCTTCGGTATAACGCATCGCAGCAAATGACTTAGGATCATCCGCAGCACCCCAGTTACCTTGACCGTCCACCAGCGGGTAGCGGTAAGAAAACGGCTGCGCCATTAACACCATTGCTTCGTAACAGGCACTATCACCATGGGGGTGGTATTTACCCAGTACATCACCCACGGTACGCGCTGATTTTTTATATTTTGCTTGCGCCGATAACCCCAGTTCGCTCATTGCATAAATGATACGACGCTGTACAGGTTTTAGACCGTCACCTACATGAGGTAAGGCGCGATCCATGATGACGTACATTGAGTAGTTTAAGTAGGCGTCTTCGGTAAAACGCCCCATTGTTTGTTGTTCTATGCCTTGCATCAGCAAGGTATCTGTATCACTCATTAACGCTTACCTATTTTTTCTTAGCACTAACACGATAGATCACGTTAGCAAAGTCGTCTGAGATCAATAAGCTGCCATCTGCAAGCTCTGCAAATGCAACTGGGCGACCAAATGTTTCTTCGTTTTGCATGAAACCAGTGATGAATGGGGTGTATTTAGTAATACGACCTTGATCAACATTCGCTAGCATTACTTTATAACCTGACTTTTTACTACGGTTCCAAGAGCCATGCTCGGCAACAAATAATTGCTCTTTGTACTGAGCAGGGAACTGCTTGCCGTTATAGAAATGGATACCCAGTGGTGCAACATGGGCACCTAATGCAAGGGCAGGCGATTTATAGTCAGCAATGCTTTTGCCTGCGCCAAATTCAGGATCTAAAATCGCACCGGCGTGAACATAAGGGAAACCATAATGCGCGCCCTCTTCGCCTTCACCAACACGGTTAATTTCGCAAGGTGGGATGTCATCACCCATCATGTCACGGCCGTTATCGCTGAACCAAAATGCATTTGTTGTAGGGTGATAGTCAAAACCAACTGAGTTACGTACACCTTTGGCGATCGTTTTAATTTCTTTGGTATCAACATTTAAAGAAAAGATACGACCGTATTTGTCGTCTTCAGCGCAAATGTTACATGGCACACCCACTGGCACAATTAACTCACCAGTTGGTGCAAAGCTAATGAACTTCCAGCCGTGGTGACGATCTGTTGGAAACTTATCGTATACCACCTCGAATTTAGGATCTTTTAGATTTTTATCAATGTCTTTAAAACGAATAATACGTGACACTTCAGCCACATATAAATCACCATCTTTAACAGCTAAACCAGATGGCATTTCAAGACCTGTGGCAATCACAATCTTTTTATCTGCTACACCATCACTGTTGTGGTCAATTAATGCATACACGTTACCTGCTTTACGTGAACCTGCGTAAACAATGCCTTTTTTTGATACCGCAATTTGGCGTGCATTTTCGACATCATCAGCGAATAAGCTGATAGAAAAGCCATCAGCGACTGTCAGCTTATCAAGAATATCTTTTGCCATTACTGGCGCTGATAACAAGCTCAGCGATAGTAAGGAGGTCAGTAATTTTTTCATTTTTGTCTTGCCCTTTAATTCGTTGCTAGCAATTAGGTTGCTACACCCTTTATTAAACTTCTGCGCGGTTACCGTGATCTTCTAACCATTGGCGACGGTCTGATGAACGCTTTTTCGCAAGTAGCATGTCCATC
Organism: Pseudoalteromonas sp. T1lg122; assembly: GCF_002964825.1. NCBI lineage: Bacteria > Pseudomonadati > Pseudomonadota > Gammaproteobacteria > Alteromonadales > Pseudoalteromonadaceae > Pseudoalteromonas > Pseudoalteromonas sp. T1lg122. Next base: position 283,333 of record NZ_PQCG01000031.1, on the reverse strand, counting down.
ATCTCCATAGTTTGCTCTTCTTCATCCAAAGTAAGCTGTACTAAACGACGCGTATTAGGGTCCATGGTCGTTTCGCGCAGTTGTAATGGGTTCATTTCACCTAACCCTTTGAAGCGTTGCACGTTCACTTTGCCGCGTTTTTTCTCTGCTTCAATGCGCGCTAAAATACCGTTCTTTTCATCTTCATCGAGGGCGTAATACACCTCTTTTCCGATGTCGATACGAAATAGCGGTGGCATCGCCACATAGACGTGACCTTCTTTTACAAGCGCAGGGAAATGGCGAACGAACAGTGCGCATAACAAGGTAGCAATGTGTAATCCATCCGAGTCAGCATCGGCCAAAATACAAATCTTGTTGTAGCGTAGGCCAGATAAATCACTCGAGTCTGGGTCAATGCCTAGAGCCACTGAAATATCATGCACCTCTTGCGATGCTAAAATCTGCCCTGACTCAACTTCCCACGTATTTAAAATCTTACCGCGCAGCGGCATGATTGCTTGGAATTCACGATCGCGTGCTTGTTTTGCTGAACCACCCGCAGAGTCACCCTCTACTAAAAACAGTTCAGTGCGGTCATTATCTTGAGCGCTACAGTCAGTTAATTTACCAGGTAACGCAGGGCCTGAGGTAATGCGCTTACGGACAACTTTTTTGGCAGCACGTAAGCGGCGCTGTGCATTTGAGATACATAGCTCAGCTAATAATTCAGCAGTCTCAGTGTGCTCGTTTAACCATAAGCTAAATGAGTCTTTCACCACACCAGATACAAACGCCGCGCAAGAACGAGATGATAATTTCTCTTTTGTTTGGCCTGCAAACTGCGGATCTTGCATTTTTACCGACAACACATAGCTACAGCGTTCCCAAATATCATCAGGTGTTAGCTTTACACCACGCGGTAGCAGGTTTCTGAATTCACAGAATTCACGCATTGCTTCAAGTAAACCTTGGCGTAAACCATTAACGTGTGTACCACCTTGTGCAGTAGGGATTAAGTTTACATAGCTTTCTGCAATGGACTCACCGCCTTCAGGTAACCATACTACAGCCCAGTCAGCGCCCTCTGTTGAGCTTGAAAACTCACCAATGAATGGTTCTTTTGGGAGTATTTCAAAACCTTTAACCGCTTCTGTTAAATAGTCTTTTAAGCCAGTTTCGTAATACCATTCTTGGCTTTCTTTGGTTTGCTTGTTAGTAAACTTGATACGCAGGCCTGGGCATAATACCGCTTTGGCTTTTAATAAATGATTAAGCTTAGTAATCGAAAAATTAGCAGAGTCGAAATAGCTGGCATCAGGCCAAAAGCGCACAGTTGTACCTGTGTTACGTTTGCCCACAGAGCCAATGACGTTTAAGTCTTCAACCTTATCGCCGTTCTCAAAGGCCATGCGAAATTGCTGTGCATCACGGCGCACAGTAACTTCAACACGAGTCGATAGCGCATTTACAACCGAAATACCTACCCCGTGTAAGCCACCCGAGAATTGATAGTTTTTATTTGAGAATTTACCACCGGCGTGCAGCTTGGTAAAAATAAGTTCCACACCCGGAATACCTTCTTCTGGGTGAATATCAATCGGCATACCACGGCCGTCATCGATAACTTCAAGGGAATTATCTTCATGAAGAATGACATCTATTTTTGTTGCATGACCTGCCATTGCTTCATCGACACTGTTATCGATAACCTCTTGACCTAAGTGGTTAGGACGAACCGTGTCGGTGTACATACCTGGGCGGCGTTTTACGGGTTCTAACCCGTTTAAGACTTCAATTGCTTCGGCGTTATAATTTTGCTGACTCATAGTTTTTATATCTTTTATGCGCTTAGCTATGTTTTACGTGATTTTAAGAAAATCTACAATACTTGCAAAGGTTTGTTCGAAGCCGATAAAACTATGATCGCCTCCAAATTCAACGTGTTGCTTACACTGAGAATAATAGTTAACCGCCTGTTGAAAAGGCAGTACTTCATCGCCCGTTTGCTGTAACAAATAAAGCAATGAAGGAGTGTCTAATTGCGGCAAATATAAACTGCGCAATGCATCCATGTGACGAGTATCAAGTTCGTAATGACTATCTTGATACGGGTTATAATTTGGCCCTAAATAGTTATCGAGTAACTCAAATGGCCGAACCGCAGGGTTTATTACCACCGCAGGTATCGAATAACGTTGCGACAAATAAGTCGCATAAAAACCGCCTAATGAACTTCCTAGTAATACAGTATCATCATTTAGCAGTTGTTCTAATTGTAAAATTGCATGTAATGGTTCATGAGTTAATCTTGGCACCTGATAATCAACATCAAATTGTGCCATATGCTCACCAAAACGAACGGCTTTATAAGACTTCTCTGAGCTATTAAAGCCATGAATATAAATTACTCGTTTAGCCATACTACATCCGTGCTTAAGCGTAAGTTTTGTTGCTCATCAATTGTTAAGTTGATAACTCTAAATGCGGGGCCTAAATCGTCTTGCTGCCACGCCATCGTGTGTTTGGTAAATTGGATTGAGCTGGCCGGTGTCGCATACACACTAAGGTCACGGTAGGTTTGCCTGTACTCATGATGCACATGACCATGGAACACGCCAACACAATGCTCAGTATTGACGCACATATTTAAAAACTGCGGGCCATTTTCTAGCATATGTTTATCTAAGTAGGCTTGAATGGGTAGCGGATTATGATGACAAAACACCACGCTAGGTACCTGCCCTATTGCTTGGTTTAATTCATCTAAATGCGTGTGTGTTACCCAACCTGCTGGTGTCGGGCCTTTTGAGTTTGCCAACAGCAACTGCCCACCTAAAAAAGTAATACATTTATTACTTAAAATTTGCGGACTCGTAAGCTTTTCATATTCCGCGAGTTCATCATGATTGCCTGGTAGCCAAAACACCGGACAACTGAGCGCTGAGTCATCAATTAACTTAGCAAAAAGTTGATATGACTCGCTGCTGTGATCTTGTGTTAAGTCACCACCAAACACCAGACAATCCACATCTAACTTGGCAATAGCCTGTAAGCAACGCGCAAAATACGCCGCCGTATTCACGCTAAAGTATTCGCCCCTTGTGTCTTTTGATAAATGGCTGTCAGTGATATGGGCAACTTTCAATGCTGTTTTATCAAAATGGTAGGCGTAACTAAACCAAGCCATTATTTACATCCCAATTTAAAACTGCACGGCCGTTTTCAACACAGGCCACCAGCCAGTCATATAAAAAGGCGTTAAGCTGATATTTTTCATCTTTTTGATGCATATTCGGATTAGGGTAAGCATAGGAAGGCTTGATGCGCTGATGAAAATCATGATGCACAATTTCAGCGACTTTCGCATCATGATACATGCGCACAGTTAAATACAATGGCTTAACCGAAGGTAAATTACCCGTCTCTTGGCTGATAGAAATATCTGTGGTGTATTTTGCTGTATCGTCAACTTTAACCGTAAAAGTACTGTGACCTAATTGCACTTTACGCTCCTGACCGACGCGGCGTTCATGAGGTAAGAGCTTAAGCGCACGCACGTAATTATGCTCACACAAAGTTAAGTACTTAGGTAAGCTTTGAATATAACGCTGCTGGGCACTGACGTACGACAAAATAATCCCCTATGAGTTTTTCCAATCAGACAGTATACGTTGCTTATTCAGTGCTAACCACTGTAATGAGATAACTGTCGCTGCATTGTCTATTTCACCCTGTTCTAAGCGCAGCATAGCTTCATCGTATGACATTACATGGGTTTTGATATCTTCATCTTCATTATCTAAGCCAAAAATACCGCCTTGATACCCTGCTAAGTCAGTACGTGCTAAATATAAATACAAACGCTCAGTGGTGCCGCCGGGGCTTGAAAGATATGACATCATAAATTCCAGCTCATCAAGCTCAATACCCGCTTCTTCAAATGCTTCGCGCTTAGCAACCTCTTCGTAATCAGTGCTGCCATCTGCCATACCAGCAATACACTCAAGTAACCAAGGTGACTGCTTTGATGCGAGCGCCCCGATTCTAATTTGTTCGATTAACAAAACTTGGTCAGTCGCAGGGTCATAAGGAAGTACAGCAACAGCATGGCCGCGCTCTAAAATTTCGCGTTTAACTTCAACCGATTTACCACCTGCAAACAACGCATGATGAAAGCGATAGGTGTTAATTTTAAAGAAACCATCATAAACACGCTCAATTGGCTTTAACTCTATGTCATCATGGCTAAATTGTGAGATTGCTGATATTTTCATTCACTATTTCCTTCACGTTTTAAGTAAATGTTACGGCCAATTATATTCTGTTACACTTGGACATGCAGATTTACGTAATTTTTTTTTGGTTATTCATTAAAAAAGAGTACCATGGTCACAGTACAAAATTGTCTAAGGACTGAACGAACAATGAAAAAAACACTACTCGCTGCGCTGATTGGGTTTTCAAGCGCACTGACTGCAACAGCAAGTTACGCTGAAGACTTACTACAAGTTTACGAGATTGCGACAGCAAACGATCCTACCGTACTTAAAGCAAAAGCCCAAGCAGATGCGCAAGCCTTTGAGAGCGATCGCGCGTTAAGTGCACTATTACCACAAATTGGTTTAAGCCTTGGTTACCAATCAACCAAATCAGATCTTTATGACGGTACTGATGCAACGGGTTATACCGGTTATGACTATGACCCTGATGAATTCAGCCGTGGTATTAGCTTAAATCAAACACTGTTTGATTTAGGTGCATGGAATTCACTGGGTATTGCAGATAAACAAGCATTACAAGCAAATGCACAATATGATTATGCTCGCCAAGACCTAATTGTTCGTGTTGCTGATGGTTACTTCAACGTACTCAGTGCAATCGATAACCTTGAGTTTGTTCAAGCTGAAAAACGCGCTATCGAGCGTCAATTACAACAAACTAAAGAGCGTTATGCGGTAGGTTTAACTGCAATCACTGACGTACATGAAGCGCAAGCGCAGTACGATAACTCAGTAGCACAAGAAATCGTTGCTAAGAACAGCGTTGAAACAGCCCGTGAGCAACTTCGTGAAATCACAGGCAAATACCACGCAAAACTAGACATGTTGAATACAGATACGTTTTCAACGGTTGCACCTAACAAACAGTCAACTGACTACATTGAAATTGCAAAAGACAACAACTTAAACCTGCAAGTTTCAAAAGTAACGGTTGATATTGCTAAAGATCAAATCGACTTAGCAAAAGCTGGCCACTATCCGAAGTTAACGTTAAGCGCTTCATACGGTGACAGCCTTACTGATCTAAACAGCAACTCACATCAGCCACGTGAAGACAGTGCGAGTATTGGTGTTAACTTCAGCCTACCTATCTACTCAGGTGGCGCGACTACAGCAGCGACTGATCAAGCTCGCGCATACTATGTTGCGGCAAGTGAAGATTTAGAAGCAAGCTTACGTGCAGTAACTCGCTCAGTGATCACATCGTATAACCAAGTGGTATCTGACATCGCGACTTATAAAGCGCTGCAACAAGCTGTTGTTTCTGCTGAAAGTGCACTTAAAGCAACTGAAGCTGGCTTTGAAGTTGGTACACGTACTATCGTAGACGTATTGATCAGCACGCAAAACCTTTACAATGCAAAAAGTAACTTAGCAAACGTTCGCTACCGTTATGTTGTTTCAACATTACGCTTGAAACAAGCTGCTGGTACGCTTACTAGCGAAGACCTTGTTGCAATTAACCAAGGTTTAAAAGAAATCTAAGTATTTCTTCTATATAGTCCTTACTCGAAAGCCAGCCTCGTGCTGGCTTTTTTGTATTTTTAAGGACATACAGTTAAACTAGCTTTTTTATTTTTAGAGATTTTTTTGTGGTTAGTTCATCTCCTTTTAAAGCGTCTTTTTTAGGCCCTCGTTACTGGTTAACTTGGATTGGCGTGTTCTTTTTATACCTTATCTCTTGGTTACCACATAAATTACAACTTGCACTTGGAAAACTGCTGGGCCGTTTAGTCCATCGCTTTATGAAGCGCCGCCGTCATATTGCAGAGGTCAACATTCGCTTATGTTTTCCTGATATGCCTGAACATGAACAACGCGAATTAGTCCGCAAAAACATGGAAAATACCGGTATTGCAATGATGGAAACCGGCATGGCTTGGTGGTGGCCAAATTGGCGTATCAATAAAGTATTTGGTTCAGTTAAAGGCTTGGAGCACTTTGAAAAAGCTCAGCAATCAGGTAAAGGCGTGCTGTTACTTGTGCCACACTTTTTACACTTAGAAATGGCGAGCCGTATTATGGGTGTAAAACACCAAGGCATTGGCTTTTATCGTCCTCATAATAACCCTTTGATGGAATATTTCACGACTAACGGTCGCCTTCGTTCAAACGAATATTTAATTGGCAAAAAAGATGTCAAAGGCTTATTGCAAGCACTTAAAAATAAAAAGGTTTGTTACTACCTGCCAGATCAAGATTACGGCCGTAACCGCTGTGAGTTTGCCCCTTTTTATGCGGTAAAAGAAGCAGCCACAACAACGGGAACGCTGTTATTTTCAAGTAGCCGTAACTGTGAAACGGTAAGCTTAACAAGTCGTCGTGATAAGGATGGTCGCTACCACCTAGAAGTATTACCTGCTCTTGAAAACTTCCCAAGTGGCGATGACCTTGCAGACGTTACTCACGTAAATCAGCGTATGGAACAAGCCATCGATTTAGCACCTGAGCAATATATGTGGCTTCACCGCCGCTTTAAAACTCGCCCTGACAAGAACGCACCTTCTTATTACAAGTAGAGTGACATTTTGCTGTTTATATGGTTTTATTAAGCTAATTAACAACAAGAGTATTAGAAATGTGGTTTTGGGTTAAGCATTTATCATTAGCTTTTATTTTGATTGCTGCTGCTATTTACTTTTTATTTGGTAGTGGTCCTGTATTGGACATGAAAGATACCAAAAATGCTGCAGCACAAGGTTTATCGCGCTTTTATGCAGCGCTACGTAACCAAGTGAATGACAAAAATAATGAGCGCGATAAATACGTTCTAAAATTGCCTACGCCTGAAACCAGCTTAGATGTCGCGCTTTTTGAACGCGAAAAAGTCGTCGAGCCTTCATCACCAAACTGGACTGGTGACATCCAACCTCGCCGCTTTGAAAATGGCAATACTTTAAAAGATGTACTGTCTGACTATGCCCGTCACGAAGACATCGTGTTGTACTGGTATTTAAGCAAAGACTATGTTGTAAAAGATCATTTTCGCGTTGATAGTAACTTTGTTTCAACACTTTACCAAGTTGGTCGCGCCATCAACGATGATTTCGAAAATGAGGTTTACACCTATTTTTGCTTTAAGCAAAGAGCAGCGGTTATCACCGAGCTGCCCTCTGCTTATGTGCGCGAAAACTGCCGTCGCTTAAAAAGCTAGCTAATATCTAAAACACCTCTTGCCACGCCAGACTTACTAAGTCGATGTGCTGAGTTAACTCAGCACGTGGCGCACAACGTCCCTGCTGATTCAAACTCATTACGTGATAACGTGAACGATAGGCAATATACGCAGCCACTAACTCTTGCTGCATTTGCACAGTAATACAGCCTAAACGGGCAGCATCAGCTAAAATGCGCACATTATCAGACCATGTCGTTAGCTCAGGGTACTGCACTGCATTGTTCAACACCAAATATTGAGTGATAAATTCAATATCTGTGATACCACCTCTATCTTGTTTTAAATCAAACAGCTCATCATCACCTTTAGCAAGGTGTGCACGCATTTTTTCTCGCATTTCAACGACATCGGTTTTCAACTTTTCGTTATCGCGAGCTTGGCATAAAACGTCTTTGCGAATTTGAGCAAAGCGCTCACTCAACGAGTCTTGTCCGTAAATCATGCGCGAGCGAACCAAGGCTTGATGCTCCCAGGTCCATGCTTGAGTTTGCTGATAGTGGTAGTAACTTTCTAAATTAATAGCCAATAAGCCCGACGCCCCTTCAGGACGCAAGCGAGTATCAAGCTCATACAAAATGCCTGACGCAGTGCGGGTATTGAATAAGTGCATTAAACGCTGCGCAAGTTTTAAATAAAACTGCCTAGAATCAATCGACTTATCACCATCGGTATAACTGCTGCCATCATGGTTATGCACAAATACCAGATCAAGATCTGAATCATAACCAACTTCAAAGCCACCCGTTTTCCCGTAAGCAATCACCGCAAAGCCCTTTTCTTGCTCTGTCGTATTGGCAGGTTGGCCAAAGCGCTCAACACACGCATGCCATGCAATATTGACCGCTTGCTCTACAATAGCCTCAGCAAGTGCAGTGAGGTGATCGCTTACCTTCATCACACTCAACACACCGGTTGCATCGGCTGCGGCAATGCGTAACTGATGCGTTTGTTTAAACTGACGAAGTGCTTCCATTTGCAGCTCTAAATCGCCATGTTCAATACGCAAAAAATACTGCCTGATTTCATCTTTGTAAGCGGATAAAGGTGTCGGTTTATAAAGTACCTGCGGATCAATCAGCTCATCAAGTAAAATTGGATAACGAGAGATATGCTCGCCAATCCATTTACTATGACAACAAAGTGCAACCAGCTGATTTAATGCCCCAGGATTTTCATATAACAGCTCTAGGTAGGCGGTACGTGAGATGATTTTATTTAACACTTGGCAAATCATCGTAAAGGCATCACTGCTCGCTTTCGCCACGGTTAACTGTTTAAGTAAAAGTGGCATTAATTTATCGAGGATATCACGACCGCGGCTGCCAATTTTCGCTTTTGTTAGACGCGCTTTAAAGTCTTCAAGCGCCACTTGCCAATCAAGGTTAGGTTCACACATCAGGCTCACATCAGTCATTTCCCAAGCGCTAATGTACTCACTTTCACACGGATCCGCCGTTTCACTTTCAAAGCCAATCACTTGCTCGAATTCACCATGCACTTGCGCCATGGTCTGCTCAATACTTGTTAAACACTGTTTAAAGTCATCTTTGTTAAGCAAATAACATAAGCGTTGTTGGTTTAACTCATCATCAGGTAGGGTTTGCGTTTGTTTATCTGCAAAAATTTGTAAGTATTGCTCTATTTTACGAAGGTCTAAATAGTTCTGTGTTAATAAATCGGCCTCTTTACTCGACATCACTTGATTATTAACCAGCTCTTTTAAAGCAATTAGCAGTGACTGAGTTTGCAAGTTAGCTTCACGGCCGCCTCGAACCATTTGTAGCGCTTGCACCACAAACTCTACTTCTCGAATGCCACCTGCCCCTAATTTAATATTGTTTGTGAGGCGTTTTCGGCGTACCTCTTGGGCGATCATTTGCTTCATCTTACGTAGCGATTCAATCACCGAAAAATCAATATAACGTCGGTAAACAAACGGGCGTAGCAATTCATAAAACTCCTTCCAGTAAGGGTTTTCAGTGCCAATTAAGCGCCCTTTGAGCATCGCATAACGTTCCCATTCACGCCCTTGCTCTTGGTAATAATCTTCCATTGCATGAAAACTCATTACCAAGGGTCCGCTTTCACCAAACGGGCGCAAACGCATATCAACGCGAAATACTTGGCCATTCACTGTGGTTTGGTTAAGCGCCATTATGAGCTTTTGCGCTACTTTGGTATAAAACACTTGGGCTTCTACTGAGCGACGACCGCCTTGCGTTGCAACATCGCGAGGATAAGAAAAAATTAAATCAATGTCTGATGAGTAATTAAGCTCTCCCCCACCAAGTTTACCCATCCCCAGCACTAACATGGCAATTGCATTACCTTCATTATCAAGTGGCATACCACTGACTTTTGCGACCTGCGCAAACGCCCACTGGTTAGCACTATCAATGAGCTGACTTGCAAGGGCCGAGATATAAGCAATGCTATCGGCAATTGGATTTGCACAACACAGGTCAAGGTAAGCCACTTTCAACCAATACTTTTCTCGATACAAGCGCAACTTTGCCATTGCGGCACTGTCGTCCAGCTCGTTAATCTCAGTACTGTTTAGAGGCAGTTCAACAGTCCGATTAGCAAGTTCATTGTCATCAAGTAGCCAGTCTTTTAAGTCAGGTTGAGATTGTAAGCAATTCCACGCAAAGTCACTTAAAGACAACAAGTTAATAATTTTATGTTGTTCAGCTTGCCCTTCATACAAGCTCGCAAAGCGGGTTTGCCCCAATTGATAAAGGGACTCGGGAAGCGCGTGTAAATTACTCATTAAATACTCTCTTTTAACTTGCCAATAACCGTACTAGAATGATTATCAAAGAATTATTTAGCAGGGACCTGCATGTCATATTTATCATTATCTAACACTAGTTTAGTCGCGATTGCTATTAGTTTCGCTGTAATTTGCGTCACCATAGTACTGCTACGTATTCTAACGCAAATTAAAGCAAAACAAGCGCTTAAAGAAGAGCTTGCGCAACATGATAATTTTGCCATGGGGATCAGCTTTGCTAGCGAAATCCTGGTGGTCATTACCACCATCGCCTATATTTTTGATGAAATCAGCTTAAGCGCCGCACAGTCTAATCCACTCAAAGTACTTTTACTCATTGTACTTTTGTTTACCTTTATTAAAGTCGGTCATTTAATTCACCGTAAATGGATTTTGCATCGCTTTAACGAAGAAGCAGCCATACTCAAGCAAAATGTGTGTGCCGCTTTGGTCGATTCAGGTATGTTAATCGCGAACTGCATAATTTCTTTAGGTCTTTATAACTGGTGTCATACCCAAGGCTACAGTAGCTTACTTATCGCCACGGTGAGCTTCTTTGTACTGCAAGGGATGTTTGCCCTTGATAGTAAAATTCGTGAGTATCGTTTTGCAAAAGCCAACCAAGGCGCATCACTGCAAAGTAATTTTAATCTCGAAAATACTTCTATTGGGATTCGCTATGCAGGTAAGTCTATTGGCCTAGCACTTGCGGGCTATGCTGGTCTTGCCAGTGCATCATTTATTAGTGGTAAGATGGTAGAAAATTTATTCACTCTCGTATCTCATTGCGGGGCGATGTGGGTATTGCTGTATGTTTTGAGCTACATTATTAAATATATCTCGCTACCTAATATAGACACATCCTTAGAAGTAGATCACCAAGATAACATTGGTATAGCTTGTATTGAGTTTGCCGTTTTCGGTGCAATAGGCTATTTACTAATAAGTATGTTTTCAATTTGATACGGAAGTATTTGAATCGTGAGGCATTATGCCCTTTAAAGTTAATAATTATTTATTAGTTGATATAGATGATGAGTTTAGCCGCGCATTTGCTCAGCACTACTTTGCAAATGCCGAAAATTCGACTCTAGTTGTGGCTGGCGCTAATAGCCGCCACATGGTTAAACTCATGTTCGATCAACTCGTTAAAGATTATTGCTATTGCGATTTTAGTAACGAAATTAGCGTTTCAGAGCTCGCCAGTTATCTACACGAACATCATGATATTCAAGGTGTGCTGATCAATCAGACCGACTATCAACTGGCGAATGATGCACAAAAGTTCATTTATAATTCGCTACACAAAATACGTTACTTAGTACAACAAGATGGGCATAGCTTTAGTTTTATTCCCTGCCCTGATCCTGCTCATATTAATCACCTTTCGTGTCAATCTGAAATTGCTGAAACCACCGCTCATGCTTTAACTGCCAAAGACGAATTTAAATAACAAATAAATAATTGCACCTAAGCCGCTGTATACTTACCATATTGCTAAAATTATTGATAAGTGACAGCCATGCGAGTTCCTCATATTTACCAACCTTCAGCGATTTCTTTAAACACCCCGGTAGCACTTGATGATGATGCCGCAGGCCATGTTGGCCGAGTATTGCGTATGCAAGTCGGTGATAAAGTTTCCATTTTTAATGGTGAAGGAGGTGAATACCTCAGTGAAATTATTGAAGTAAGCAAAAAAAATGTGTTGGTTGAGCCACAAGAATTTATTGATCATGATGTGGAATCACCGTTAAAAATTCACTTAGGACAAGGTATATCACGCGGCGATAAAATGGATTTTACAATTCAGAAGTCAGTCGAGCTTGGTATCACTGAAATCACACCTATTTTTAGTCAGCGCTGTGGTGTCAAACTAAGCGGTGATCGATTACAGAAAAAACACCAACAATGGCAAAAAATTGCGATTGCAGCTGCAGAGCAATCAGGCCGTAACTTTGTGCCTGTTGTGCACCCACCTATCGATATAAAAGAGTGGCTAGAGCAAGCAAGTGATGCGATTAAGCTTACTCTGCATCCACGCGCTGAGCACAGCATTAAAACGATTCAAGTACCCAGCGAAGGCGTGCGCTTTTTAGTCGGTCCTGAAGGTGGCTTTACCGATGAAGAAATTGACATAGCTAAACAGCAACACTTTGTTGATATTCGCTTAGGGCCACGTGTTCTGCGAACAGAAACAGCCGCTCTTACAGTATTGAGTGCATTGCAATTGCAGTTTGGCGATTTAGCGAATTGAAAACCGTAAAAACACCCATATATCAAAGTAACAAAACACAGTATGGCATACGACTCTAAGGCAAAAACATGGCAATTAAGTTAGGCATAATCTCTGATCCAATTAGTGGCTTTAATATTAAAAAAGACACTGGTTTTGCAATGATGATGGAAGCACAAAAACGCGGCTACGAAATTTACTACATGGAAATGGATGACCTGTCTCTGCGTCAAGGTCAAAGCTATGCAACAGCTGCCAAAGCCCGTGTATTTGATGATGTAAATCACTGGTATGAATTAGAAGAAAAAGCCACCATTGCTTTAGCTGATTTAGACGTTATTTTAATGCGTAAAGATCCGCCTTTCGATACTGAGTATATCTACGCAACCTACATTTTAGAGCGAGCTGAGCAAGCAGGCACACTGGTAATCAATAAGCCACAGAGCTTACGTGATGCGAACGAAAAACTATTTACCGCTTGGTTTAGTGAACATACACCCGATACTTTGGTAACGCGCAGCCAAGCAGACATTCGTGCATTTTTAGCTGAGCATAAAGATATTATCTTAAAGCCGCTTGATGGTATGGGTGGAGCATCAATTTTCCGCATTAAAGAAGACGACGCAAATATCGGTGTGATCTGCGAAACATTAACCGAGCATGGTAGCCGCTTTGCGATGGCACAAAACTATATTCCTGAAATCAAACAAGGCGATAAACGCGTACTTGTGGTTGATGGTGAAGTAATGCCGTATTGCCTAGCGCGTATCCCACAAAATGGCGAAACACGCGGTAACTTAGCAGCAGGTGGTCGTGGTGAAGCACGCCCAATTAGCGATTCAGACCGTAAAATTGCAGAGGCTGTTGCACCAACCCTTAAAGAAAAAGGCCTGATTTTTGTTGGCCTAGATATCATTGGTGACCGCTTAACTGAAATCAATGTGACTGCACCAACCTGCGTAAAAGAAATTGAAGCGGCATACGACATTTCAATCACTGGCCACTTATTTGATGCCATTGAAAGAAAACTGAGCCATACTTAATTTAAACAGTAAAAGGGGCGACTTATGCAGTCATTAGAGAATCATTTCTTAATCGCAATGCCGAGCATGCAAGACCCTTTTTTTAAACGTGCAGTCACTTATATTTGTGAGCACAATCAAGATGGTGCGATGGGCTTGGTGATCAACCAGCCTATCAACATCACTGTGGGCGAGCTACTCGATAAAATCGAAATTGATAACGACAAAAGCAAGCAAGCAGCGGGCTTTGCTGTGTATGCTGGCGGACCTGTAAAAACCGATCGTGGGTTTGTATTGCATTCGCCTAAGCCAGGTTATGCGTCAAGCCAAAAACTCAGCAGTGACATCATGATCACCACCTCAAAAGATGTGTTAGCAAGCCTAACCACTAATGAGGCACCAGATCAGTTTATTATCACACTGGGCTATGCTGGTTGGGATCAAGGTCAATTAGAGCAAGAGCTGTTAGAGAATTCGTGGTTAATTATTAAAGCAGACCCTGAGATCATCTTTAACACTCCCGTTGAAAAACGCTGGGAAAAAGCAGTCTCTATGCTGGGCTTTGATGTTAGCCAATTAAGCTCTGAAGCAGGCCACGCCTAACTTTATATATTTTTAAGACTATGACAAAACGTACTTTTAAGCCGCTCGGTGAACGCACCGTTATGGGCTTTGACTTTGGCACCAAAAGCATTGGTATTGCCATTGGTCAAGAACTCACAGGAACGGCTTCAAGCTTACACGCAGTGAAAGCGAAAGATGGTATTCCTGATTGGCAGCTGATTAAAAAGCAAGTTGACGAGTGGCAACCAGATTTAATGGTGGTTGGCTTACCGCTCAATATGGATGGCACCAATCAAGAAGTCACTTTCAAAGCCAAAAAATTCGCTAATCGCTTACACAATCACTTTGGTATCCCGGTTGAAACACAAGATGAGCGTTTGACGACTGCTGATGCCAAAGCTCGTTTATTCGAACAAGGTGGTTATCGAAACCTTGGCAAAGGTAACGTTGATAACATGTCTGCAGTAATCATTTTAGAAAGTTTCTTTGAGCAGTTTTATGGTGACTAACGGGCTTTGTTAATCACAGTATTGCTGTTTAAATCTGGAATAAAGCCTGCCTCTCGGTAGGCTTTTTCAATTGCGCCTGTTTTACGTAGTTGCGAAAGCCCCTTTTGAATTGCAGCAAAAGCCGCTTTGCCATCGGGGTGACTCTTCGAAATAATAAAATGACGGCTATCATTGAGCTGGAGTACAAGGTTTGGCACTGCAACCAGTTCAATATTTTCTAAACTATAACGGTTATTGAGACTCGGCATCAGGGGCATCATCATAAAATCAACCCACTGCATCGATACAGTGCGGACTTGCCCAAGCCACTCATCTTCTCTGAGCAGTTCTTTTAGTGGCAGATCCGATAACGTTTGCCAATCGGTTTGCCAGCGTGGTGTTGACACCGCAGTTAATTGTTTAAAGTCGGCAAGCTGTTTTACTTTAAGCACTTTTTTGTTGTTCGGCGAAGTAAATATGCCCGCAAAATACTCACCATTTCTAATGACAGGATCTGAGATATATACTGACTCTGCAAGCTGCTTTGCATCAACAGACCAAACACTATCGAAGCTTAATAGTAATTGGCCATCCTCTAACAACTTGGTATTACGATAATTAACATTCCCTTTGTGGTAGCGAAATGGCTTAGTAAAACCACCTAAACTCAACGCTTGTTGAGCGATGATCATATCAACGACGTCGCGGCGAATGTAAGCACCACTAAAGTCTTTAACTTCAATGGGCTTACGACCATTCAAAAAGCGACTGTAATCGTCATAAACATCATCGCGAATAAAAATAACCACGCTTTTATTGTCATTACCGTATACGTGAAACGTACTCAATAATAAAAATAACCAGCCGATTAAATTTACTCGCAGCAGCATTTATATATCACTCTTACCATCAAGGCCATCGATAGTCACACCTTGTAAGAAACCAGCACCACTTTGTTCATTGTTTTGCAGCTTAATCATTAGGCGTAAGTCATTTGGCGAGTCAGCATGGTGCAGCGCATCAGCGTAGTTAATACGACGCTGTTTATAAAGCTCAAATAACGCTTGGTCAAAGGTTTGCATGCCCATTTCTTTCGATTTAGCCATGGTTTCTTTGATAGAGCCGATATCGCCACGCTTGATGAGCTCTGCCACCATCGGTGAATTTAGTAGAATTTCGATAGCAGCGACACGCCCTTCCCCATCAGCAGTTGGCACCAACTGCTGCGCAACAATGGCGCGAAGGTTCAGTGCAAGGTCGTACTTTAACTTATCGTGCTTTTCTTTAGGTACTAAGTGCATGATACGGTCAATGGCTTGGTTGGCATTATTCGCATGCAGTGTTGCCACACACAAGTGACCGGTTTCAGCAAAGCTAAGTGCGTATTCCATGGTCTCTTGTGAACGGATCTCACCAATTAAGATCACATCAGGTGCTTGACGCAGTGAACTTTTCAGGGCTGATTCAAAGCTTTCTGTATCTAAACCAACCTCGCGTTGAGTGATGATACTTTTACGATGTTCGTGGACAAACTCGATAGGATCTTCAATGGTAAGAATATGACCACGTTGATTGCGATTACGATAACCCAAAAGCGCTGCTAATGACGTAGATTTACCTGTGCCTGTACCACCCACAAACAGCACTAAACCACGTTTTGCCATGATCACATCGGTTAATGTTGATGGCAAACCAAGTTCATTCACATCAGGAATTTGCGTAACGATACGGCGAATAACCATACCGGCTCTATCACGTTGCCAAAAGGCTGAAACACGGAAACGGCCTTCATCGGTTGCAATCGCAAAGTTACATTCTTTAGTGTCATGAAACTCTTTGCGCTGTTTATCGTTCATTGCAGACTCAACTAAAGCGAGTGAATCTTCATCAGAGAGTTTTTCATCACTTAAAGGCAACAGTTCGCCGTTTACTTTTGCACTGACAGGAAGCTGGCTCGAAACAAACAAGTCTGAGCCTTTTTTGTCGATCATGACTTGTAAAAAATGATTTAAAGGTAAAGACATTTTAAATAGCTCCGTTAACCACCAAACTGGGTTTTATCTTGCGCTTTAGCTCGTGCATCATTGGTTGTAATAATGCCGTAGTTAACTAAGTTTGCTAAACATTGATCCATGGTCTGCATACCATGCGATGCACCGGTTTGAATTGATGAATACATTTGTGCAATTTTATCTTCACGGATCAGATTTCGGATAGCCGGCACACCAATCATAATTTCGTGTGCTGCAACTCGCCCACCACCTACTTTTTTAAGTAAGGTTTGCGAGATTACAGCGCGTAATGATTCAGATAACATTGAACGTACCATGTCTTTTTCTTCACCTGGGAATACGTCAATGATACGGTCAATGGTTTTTGGTGCTGATGTGGTATGCAAGGTACCAAACACCAAGTGGCCTGTTTCTGCTGCGGTCATCGCAAGACGGATTGTTTCAAGGTCACGAAGCTCACCCACTAAGATAACATCCGGGTCTTCACGAAGTGCGCTTCGAAGTGCATTGGAGAAACTATGCGTGTCACGATGAACTTCACGTTGGTTAATAAGGCTCAGCTTATTATCGTGCACGAATTCGATTGGATCTTCGATAGTTAAAATATGGTGATGTTTAGTTTGATTAATATAATCAACCATCGCCGCTAAGGTCGTTGATTTACCCGACCCCGTAGGGCCTGTAACCAACACTAAACCACGTGGGTTGTCGGCAATGGTTTTAAAAATATCTGGGGCACCTAAATCATCCAGTGTTAATACATCGCTTGGGATAGTACGAAACACCGCAGCCGGGCCACGGTTTGAGTTAAATGCGTTAACACGGAAACGCGCAAGGTTTGGTACTTCAAATGAAAAATCCACTTCAAGATTTTGTTCGTAGTCCTTACGCTGATTATCGTTCATAATATCGTATACCAGACTATTTACATCTTTTTGTTCTAATGCTGGAATATTAATACGACGCACATCACCATCAACACGTATCATAGGTGATACGCCCGATGACAAGTGTAAATCCGAGGCTTTGTGTTGCACACTAAAGGCCAATAATTCGGTAATATCCATTTATGACTCCACAACCAACTGATAATTATATGGTTACAATAGCAGAACGACTTACATCCGCCTACGCAAGAATTGCTCAAGCTGCAAAAAATAATCATCGCGATGAGCAATCAATCAGCCTATTGGCTGTTTCAAAAACAAAACCTGCAGACGATGTGATTGCCGCCTATACGCATGGTCAACGCCAGTTTGGCGAATCATACGTTCAAGAAGCAGTCACAAAGGTCACAGCATTGGCTGATTACACAGACATTATTTGGCACTTTATTGGCCCTATTCAATCAAATAAAAGTGCACAAGTAGCCACACATTTCGATTGGGTACAAAGTGTTGACCGCACAAAAATTGCAAAACGTCTTAATGAGCAACGACCAGCCGACAAAGCCCCGCTCAATGTATTAATTCAAGTTAATATTAGTTTAGAAGAGGCGAAGTCAGGCTGCCACCCAGACGAGCTAATGGCATTGGCCGAATTCGTCAATCAATGCCCTAATTTGTGCCTGCGTGGTGTGATGGCGATTCCTGCCAAAACCGACGATGCCCAGCTACAATTACAATATTTTGAGCAATTAAGCGCTTGCTTTGATAAACTAAAGGCCCAATATCCCCAAGTAGACACCTTGTCGATGGGTATGAGTAACGATGTTGAAGCGGCGATTGCAGCTGGTTCAACCATGGTACGCATTGGCACGGATATATTTGGCCAACGAAATTAAAAGGTGATAACAGACATATGTCAGACAAAAAAATCGCATTTATAGGCACGGGTAACATGAGCTACGCCATCATTGGCGGCATGGTAAAGAACGGTTTTGCAGCTAAAAACATCATTGCAACCAATCGCAACCAAGACAAATTAGCTAAGGTTGCTGCTGATTTCGGGGTGCAAACTACCGCGGATAACAACGCGGCACTTCGCGATGCAGATGTGATTGTCTTATCTGTTAAACCACAAATGATGGGCGAGCTTTGTCAATCATTCCAAGATTCTGGCGTTGATTTTAGCAACAAACTATTTATTTCAGTGGCTGCCGGTCTTACCGTTAAACGATTACGTGAAATGCTAGGCCAAGATGTAAAAATGGTACGTTGCATGCCAAATACCCCTTCACTACTCGGTCGCGGTGTTTCTGGCCTTTATGGCGCGGGTGAAACCGCTGAAGAACACGAGTTTGTGCAACAAGTTTTTGAGTGTACAGGCATTGTTGTGTGGGTTGAGCAAGAGTCACAAATCAACGATATCATTGCTGTAACAGGCTCATCACCTGCTTACTTCTTCTTATTTATGGAAGCTATTGAAGAAAAAGCCAAAGCACTTGGTTTTAGCGATGAAGATGCACGCCGTTTAGTACAACAAACCGCACTGGGTGCAGCCGAAATGGCGCTGTCGCAACAAGACATCAGTATTTCTCAGCTACGTGCAAACGTAACCTCTAAAGGGGGTACAACTCACGAAGCGGTAGAACATCTGAAATCACAAGGTTTAGTCGGTACTGTTGCAGATGCAATGGATGCCTGTATTGCTCGCGCTGAAGCGATGGAAAAAGAACTTTAAGCTTACTTTTTGAAGGTAAAACTATGCAAGCCATGCACTTTTTAGTTGGGATTATTTTTGATCTCTTTTTAATGGTGGTCCTTTTACGCTTTTGGTTACAAGCGGCAAAAGCTGACTTTTACAATCCTATGAGCCAGTTTGTGGTGAAAGCCACTTCGTTCGCAGTGAACCCTCTACGTAAAATCATCCCTGGAGTGGGTGGCTTTGATATTGCTTCATTAGTGCTTGCTTATTTAGTTGCTGTAGCAAAACTCAGTGTTATTTTTCTGATGTTTTATAATGCTTGGGCGCCGGGTCCTGTATTCATTCAAGCATTTATGACAGTGATCAAAGAAGGTTTAAACTTATTATTTTGGGTATTAATTATTCGTGCTTTACTTAGTTGGGTAAGCCAAGGCTACAACCCAATTGAAGCTGTATTCCACCAGCTAACTGAGCCAATGTTACGCCCAATTCGTAAGGTTATTCCGCCACTCGGTGGTCTGGACTTATCAATCTTAGTGTTGATTATTGGTCTACAGTTTTTACAAATTCTATTAATGGATTTTATTGGCTAAGCGTTTAACGTGAAGCAGTAAGGGGCCGAAAGGCCTCTTTTGTTAAGTGAGATATACCATGAAGCAATTTATTTATTTTTCTTTGATTTTATTAAGTTTATTTACAAGCTATACCAAAGCAGATGAACAAGCAGGCGCTCAGTACAAGGTACTTGGCCCTTGGGAAGTTCACTACATTGCATTTCCATCGACCTTCATTCAGCCAAATATCGCCAAAAACTACGACTTAGACCGTAGCCCTAATAAAGGGATTATCAATATTTCGGTATTAAAAAATAGCGACAAATCAGCACAAACAGCTAGCTTAACAGGCACAGCTCGTAACCTGCTTGGCAATAAAAAACAGCTTACATTTAAAGAAGTTGTTGAAGGTGATGCAATTTATTACCTTGCACAAATCGATTACAGCAACGAAGAAATTTACCGTTTTGATATCGAAATTAATCAAAATGGCCAAGTACAGACGCTGAAATTTCAGCAAAAATTTTACGTAGATTAATAGACCTATGAACAACACCTTGGTTTTAGCCACGGGTAATCCTGGCAAAGTAAAAGAGCTGGCAAGTATGCTTAGCCCGCTTAATATTAACGTGGTTCCACAAAGCGATTTTCAAGTGCCTGACGTGCCAGAAACAGGCACCACATTTGTTGAAAACGCGATTATTAAAGCGCGTCATGCAGCAAAGATCACGGGCATGCCTGCGATTGCCGATGACTCTGGTCTTGAAGTAGACGGCCTAAATGGTGCGCCGGGAGTCTACTCTGCACGCTTTGCCGGAGCGGATGCTAGCGATCAAGATAATATCGATAAGTTATTAAAAGAGCTTGC
Source organism: Pseudoalteromonas sp. T1lg122 (assembly GCF_002964825.1). Taxonomy (NCBI): domain Bacteria; kingdom Pseudomonadati; phylum Pseudomonadota; class Gammaproteobacteria; order Alteromonadales; family Pseudoalteromonadaceae; genus Pseudoalteromonas; species Pseudoalteromonas sp. T1lg122. Next base: position 262,790 of record NZ_PQCG01000031.1, on the reverse strand, counting down.
TGATAACCCTGTTCGCAGTGCGCGTTTTTGGTGTGTGTTAGTATTAATGCGCCACGCCGAGGACCCAACACCGCTTATTTGTAGTGCCAGTTGGGAAGGCGAAATCACCCACAGCCAAGATGGTCAGGGTGGTTTTGGTTATGATCCGGTGTTTTATGTGCCGTCTGAGCAATGTACTAGCGCTCAGTTAACTAAAGAGCAAAAAAATGCCCTTAGCCATCGCGGCCAAGCTTTAAAACAACTACTTGCGCAATTGCAGCAAAAAGGCGGCCTGTGAGTTTACCGCCTTTAAGTTTATATGTGCACGTGCCTTGGTGCGTGCAAAAGTGCCCATACTGTGACTTTAATAGCCATGGCCAAAAAGGCACGATCCCCGAAAAAGAATACGTTCAGCATCTTATTGATGATCTCAAGGCCGATTTACACTTAGTACAAGGGCGTAAAATCCACAGCATCTTTATTGGTGGCGGTACCCCGAGCTTATTAACCGGTGACGCTTATACTCGCCTACTTGGCGAAGTCGACAGATTAATTGGCTTAAGCGATGACTGTGAAATTACCTTAGAGGCAAACCCAGGCACCGTCGAAACTGGTCGCTTTAAAGAATATGTTGCCGCTGGCATTAATCGTATTTCGATTGGTGTGCAAAGCATGCAAAACGACAAGCTAAAAGCCCTTGGCCGCATTCATGGTGCTGATGAAGCAAGCTACGCTGCTAGCAAGCGCATCAAGCGGGACTAAACAGTTTTAACCTTGATTTAATGCATGGCTTACCCGGACAATCTCTTGAAGATGCCTTGGGTGACCTTGAAAAAATCATTGCCCTTAATCCTCCCCATATCTCTTGGTATCAGCTAACGATTGAGCCAAATACGCAATTTGCTTCAAAGCCACCGACTTTACCTCATGATGACATCCTTTGGGATATTCAAGAACAAGGTCAAGCTTTACTAGCCGCAGCAGGTTATGAGCAATACGAGATTTCAGGCTACGCCAAGCCCGGCTACCAATGCCGTCATAACTTGAATTATTGGCGATTTGGCGATTATCTCGGTATCGGCTGTGGTGCTCATGGTAAAATTACTGATGAAAATAAAGTCATCACCCGCACCGTGAAAGTTAAGCACCCGCGGGGTTATATGGACCTTGCCAAACCTTATTTATACGAACAATGGCAAGTAACCGAAGACGATTTAGCCTTTGAATTCTTTATGAATCGCTTTCGCTTAGTCGAACCTTGTCCGAAAGCAGATTTACCTTTGCTTACAAGTTTGTCACTGCAAAGTCAGGAACAAGCCTTGACCGAAGCAATTACAAAAGGCTTACTAATTGATGACAAAGATAACTGGCAGGTAAGCCAAAAAGGCCATCGTTTTTTGAATGACCTGCTAGAATTATTCGTTTAATAATTATATTTCTAACAACAACAAAGGAATTAAAATGCGTAAATTGACCTTCATCGCTGCGGCGGTAAGCGTTGCATTACTTGGTGGCTGCCAACAAATGCAAGAGCAACCAACGCCTGCGCCAAGCGTACAAAGCCAACCTGTTCAAAGTGAAATCGATAAAGCAAATGCTTTCTTCGAAGATACTTTTAACCGTGACGTAATGAAAAGCCCTGTCTACCAAACATACATGGGTATCAAAAAAGATTACGATAAATGGGATGATGGTAGCGAAGAGCGCGTTTTAGCTGACTTTGAACAAACTAAAGCTGACTTAGTTGCATTGAATGCAATTAATCGTGATTTATTAGATGACGCAACAAAAGTAAGCTACGACCTTAAAAAACAAGACTTAGAAAACGAAATTGCTGATTTCAAATGGCGTCATTACAACTACCCTGTGAACCAAATGTTTGGGGTTCACTCGATGATCCCTGCGTTTTTAATCAACCAACATCAGATTGCTGATGTATCTGATGCAAAAGCGTATATCTCGCGTTTAAATGGTGTACCAGCGGTCATTGATCAATTAATCACTGATTTAGAAGTACGTGCAGATGAAGGTATCATCGCGCCTAAGTTTGTATTCCCACATGTTATTGATTCAAGCAAAAACATCTTACGCGGCGCACCGTTTAATGATGGTGAAGATTCAACATTACTTGCTGACTTTAAACGTAAAGTTAACGCTCTAGAGATTGCAGATAGCGAAAAATCAGCACTTATCAGCGATGCTGAAAAAGCCCTAAAAGCGGCTCTTAAACCTTCTTACACTAAGCTAATTAACTTTTTAGCTCAGTTAGAAAAACGCGCAGATGACCGTGACGGTGCTTGGAAATTCCCTGACGGTGAAGCGTTCTATAACAATGCGCTAGCACGTACCACAACAACTGATTTAACAGCGAAAGAAATTCACTCTATCGGGTTAGCTGAAGTTGCGCGTATTCACGACGAAATGCGTGCAATCAAAGACAAAGTTGGCTTTAAAGGTGACCTTAAAGCATTCATGCAATTCATGAAAACTGATAAGCAGTTCTACTACCCGAATACCGCTGAAGGTAAACAACGTTACCTTGATGAAGCAACGGCCCTTATCGATAACATGAAATCTCGCCTAGATGAGTTATTCATTGTTAAGCCAAAAGCTGACCTTAAAGTTAAAGCTGTAGAAGCATTCCGCGAAAAAGCAGCAGGTAAAGCGTTCTACCAACAACCTGCGCCAGATGGTTCTCGCCCAGGTATTTATTACGCAAACCTATACGATATGGAAGCAATGCCAACATACCAAATGGAAGCACTTGCATACCACGAAGGTATTCCAGGTCACCACATGCAAATTGCTATCGCGCAAGAACTTGAAGGCGTGCCTAAGTTCCGTAAGTTTGGTGGCTACACAGCGTATGTTGAAGGCTGGGGTTTATACTCTGAGCTAGTACCAAAAGAAATGGGCTTATACGAAGACCCTTATTCAGACTTTGGTCGTCTTTCAATGGAATTGTGGCGTGCATGTCGCTTAGTTGTAGATACCGGTATCCACGCTATGAAGTGGACGCGTCAACAAGGTATCGACTACTACGTAAATAACACACCTAACGCAACCTCTGATGGCGTTAAAATGGTTGAGCGTCACATTGTAATGCCTTCACAAGCAACGGCATACAAAGTAGGTATGTTGAAAATTTTAGAGCTTCGTGAAGCGGCTAAAGAAAAACTAGGTGATAAATTCGATATTCGTGAATTCCACGACGTCGTACTTAAAAATGGTGCTGTACCATTAAACGTACTTGAGAAGTTTGTTGACCAATGGGTTGCTAAGAAACAAGCAGCTTAAACAATAAAGACTTGAAAAAGGCCGCTCAGCGGCCTTTTTTATTTATTTAAACAAGTAGTTGAGCTATAAATGTATAAATAATAAAAAACGAGTATTTTCATGCAAAGCGCTATAGAGCAATTGAACAGCCGACTTCAGCATCACCAATTAAAAGAACTCATTGCCGATTACCAAAGTGTTTCGGGGGTTTTGCAAGCGGCACAATTACAACACATCTATCAATTAGCGTGCAGTAGTGAAGTAAAATACTTGTTTTTACAAAATGTTGCAGCGCATTTACTCGAAGCTAGCCCGCTGCCAAGTGAAGCGGTTGCCTTGATTGATGATATCGATAAGCTAAGCTTTTTTACTCCAGGGCTTAAGTTTCAAAATGCCTTTTGTATTACCGACAACCAAGGTAACACCCTACTACATCATTTATTTACGCAGTGCCAAGCAGATAAACTTCCCTTTAATTACTTGCGTTCGTTAATGTTATTTGAAAGCAACGAAAGCTTAGGTGTTGCGTTAAAAACATTAAATAAGCAGCAGCTCTCTCCAATTGGTTGTTTTATAGCACTAAACAGCACGACTCAAATGCTAGCCAAACATGAATTCTCTGCGTTATTAGCCATGATGGAAGTCGACCAAAGTCACAGCCCTAGTGCAGTCAGCGCCTTGGTAAATACCCTTAAGCAATTCTATGGTACCAATCAACCAACGAATGCCGACAGCAAAGTGCTGCTTTGCGCGGCCTATTTGCAAGTGCCAACGGCACAGTTATTAAACGCGCTTAATCAATAACCCGATGAATAAGGATGTTGTTAAAGCGTTTTTATCGCTCAGTAGTTTTACCGCTCTTAATCATGGTAGCCGTATTGTGCTCACCTTGTGCCTTGCAAGGTTATTAAGTAGTGATGAGTTTGGTACTTTTGCGGCGTTACTCGCACTTTGTGAAATTCTTTTGTTACCTGCGAGTATGGGCTTTGCATCGTCTTTAATGCGTATTAGCTATCCGCTCTACAAGGCTCAGCAACATGAGTTATTACGGGGCTTAAAACACGTATATTTAGCTGCATCGTGTTTATTCGGGGTGATTTTTGTCGCTGCGGTGGTGATTAGCTTTCAGGCTATTTCACCGCATCAAAGTGCCAAAGAGCATGTAGTTTATTTACTGTTACTGGTGCCGATTGGCGCTATTATGCAAAGCCAATCGGCTTTTTTAGTGGCGTTAAATAAACCTAAAATAGGCCTAATAACACAGCAATGTATCTTTGAATTATTAACCGCAGGGTTTTGTTTCTTAGTTTATTTGATACGTGGGGACTTATCGTTAGTCGAGATTTGTATCTTGTTGTTTTGTAGTATCTTGTGTGTAGTCAGCTATCAATATTGGCTAATCAAAAAAATGATCGTCGCAGGGACTGCCCGCTACCAAACTAAGCAATGGTGTAAAGACTCCTTGATCATGCTCGCCAGTGGCGCAGGCACCGTATTAGTAGCAAAACTCGATGTATTATTGGTGCATCACTGGTTTGGTGCACAAGGCGTGAGTATCTTCTTTCCTGCGGTAGTGATCGCCGGCTTACTGACGATTTTAGGCAATGCGGCCAACCAATATTTAAAACCCATTTTAATGGCTAACGAAAATACCGAACAGCAACTGAGCGAGTTAATGAAAGTAGTGTGGCGCTTTAACTTTGCCGCTATCTTGCTACTCGCCTTGCTCGCAAAACCACTACTCAGCCTCTATGGCGAAAGCCAATTACAAGAAGGGTTTTGGATTTTAATGCTGCTGTTACTCGGGCAATTGTTACTACCAGCGAGAATTTTAGCGAGTAGCATGATCAAATTAAAAGGCAACCCACTCATCAACTTGTACGTATTACTAGGCGCAACCAGTGTCACCGTATTGATGGCTATAATTTTAAAAGATCAGTTTGGCTTAATGGGCGTGGCTGTTGCGTTTAGTGGTGGCTTTATGCTTGGTGCGCTATGCCGCATGGTGATTGTGTGTACACGCATGCGGCTGCCTTTATCTGTGGTATTGGGTTTAGTCAGATAAATAATATTCGACACTGGTAACAACACGTACTTTTTTCAGCTGAGGTGTATTTGAGTCTCTATCAGAAATTGAAAACTGGCCTTGGTGGGCGGTTTTAATTTTACCCAGCTTAGACTGTGAATCTTTAGCAAATTTCATTGCTACTTCACGGGCTTTTTCGGTTGCCTCTTGAATCATATTTGGCTTGATTTCATTTAAGCCATTAAACAAATACTGAATACGCGTTTCGTAGTTATCTTGCACTATCGCGATACCTTGCTTGGCTAATTGGCTTACTTCGCCTAACGCATGCTGTACTTTTTCAATATCATTCGAATAAACAATCACATTGCTGCGAGCAATATAACGGAACTGCTGATTCTCGCCGCCATATTCACGGGCTTGTTTATCAATAATTGACTGACTACCCAGACTAATTTCTTCGTCGCTAAAGCCATGCAGCTTTAAAAAGGCAACGACTGCATCACTTTTCTCTTCAACCCGCCCCACTAATTTTTCAAGGTTGTTATCGGCATCAGAAAACTGCAGTGGCCAAATAACGGTGTCGGCTGGCACTTCCATTTCGGCTAACCCTTTAACATGAACAGTGCGCTCCATGCCTTTCACATCAAGGGCTGCACTTTTCAAAATAAAACCTAATCCAAGCAAACCAACCGCCAATGCACACGCTGCAATAACGATATTAAATGGTTGCGCTTTATTCATGCTTTTCTCCTTGATGTAGGTCACTGTTTTTGACTCGAAAAGTAGTTATAAACAGGTTATCTTATGAGTATAACTTTTAATACTTTAGAAGCGTGTCGGTTCTAGTTTGGGTGTATTAAACTTAACAGACCCTGAAGTTTTAACAAACAGCGCAAGCGAAGGAAACAGCATGAGCGTTAAACGTATTAGCCAATTTTTTAACCCTAAATCAGTCGCGGTCATTGGCGCCTCAAATTCCCCTAACCGAGCGGGCTTTGTGGTTATGCGCAACCTTTTACAAGGGGGCTTTAAAGGCCCAATCATGCCTGTTAGCTTAAATCACAGCGCTGTACACGGCGTATTAGCCTACCCGAGCATTGCTGCACTACCTAAAGTGCCTGATCTTGCGGTTATTTGTACTAATAAAAACACCTTAATCAACATCATTAATGAGCTTGGAGAGCTTGGCTGTAAACATGCAGTGGTGATTGCTGCGGGTTTAAACGCCGACCAAAAGCACGCACTGAAAGAAGCAGCTGCTGAGGCTAATGTGTCTTTACTTGGGCCTAATTGCTTGGGCTTGCTGATTCCTCACATTGGCTTAAATGCTAGTTTTTCGCACACAGTTGCAAGCCCAGGAAAGCTCGCTTTTGTGTCGCAATCGGCCGCGGTTTGCTCAACGATTCTTGATTGGGCGAAGAACAAAGAGATTGGCTTTTCATATTTTGTGTCTGTAGGTGATTGCCTTGATATCGACTTTGATGAGTTACTCGACTTTTTAGGCCGCGATGCAAAAACCAAGGCTATTTTGTTGTATATCGATAATATAGAAGATATTCGCAGCTTTATTTCTGCAGCGCGAGCCGCTGCGTTTAGTAAACCCGTAATTGCTATTAAAACCGGTAAAACCAGTGCCGGAGCCCTTGCTGCAGAAATACACACTGGTGGCAAACAAAGCTCAGATGCGGTCTATGATGCGCTATTCCAACGAGCGGGTATGTTAAGAGTAAACGACTTACGAGAGCTTTTTGCTGCTACACAAACGCTAGCAATGCACCCCAAACTACTTAAAGTCGAGCAACTGACTATTTTAACCAATGGCGGCGGCCCAGGTGTCATGGCTGTGGATACGCTCTTGCAAAGCTCAGGAAAGTTGGCAGAGCTTAGCGACGAGACCAGAGCTGCGCTTAATAAAGTGATTCCGCAATCAGAAATGACCTCGAATCCGGTGGATATTTTTGGTGACTCAGCGCCAAGACGCTATCAACAAGCGTTAGAAATCTTGCTGCAAGCCAAAGAAGTTAAAAACCTGCTGATCATTCACACCCCTTCTGCGCTTGCACCGAGTGAAGATTATGCAGAGATCATTGTTGAAACCTTAGAGAAAATCCCGAAGATGGCACGCCCTTATGTTATGACGAACTTTATGGGTGAAGATGCCGCGTATGCCGCGCGTAAGGTCTGCGCTAATAATGCCATTCCGACCTACCGTACACCTGAAGGTGCGGTTGGTGCGTTTATGCACTTGGTAAGTTATCGTCGTAACCAAAAACATTTAACGCAAACGCCAGAATCGAACACCGATGATGCAAAAATAAATAAAGACGCAGCACGCACTGTAGTGAATGAGTTTTTAGCCGAAGAGCAAAGCTATTTATCAACCCATGAAGCAAGCCAAATTCTCACTCATTATGGTATTGATTGTATTCAAACTGAGGTTGCTTACACACCAACAGAAGCCAAAGAGCAAGCTATCGAACTGGGTTTTCCGGTAGCGTTAAAATTAATTAGCCCAAGTATTCCTTCAAAATCAGAAGTCGGTGGTGTGGTCCTTAATTTAAATGATGCGCAAGAAGTTGAACAAACAGCCTTTGCCATGCTGCTACGAATCAAAAACACCTACCCTGATGCCCATATAGAAGGTTTTTCACTGCAAAAGATGGCGCCACGAGCGGGTGCTAATGAGCTACGTATCGCTATAAAAACAGAGCCTAATTTTGGCCCAGTGATCTTACTGGGTGAAGCAGGCACCGGACTTGAATTCGCTCAAGCTGCAGTGGCATTACCGCCACTGAATATGAACTTGGCAAAATACCTGATTGCTGCGGCGCACGATAAAGGCGTACTTAAAGACCGCGTACTACCAGAAAAAGTCGATAAATACCGTTTATGTGCCCTACTCACCCGCATTTCGCAGCTGGTTATCGACCAACCTGATATTACTAGTGTTGAGTTAAACCCTATTTTAGCCAGCAACGGTCAGTTTTTGGTACTTGATGCAACCATTGGCCTTAGCCGTTATAAAGCAAAAGCGAACCGTAAGCGCTTGTGTATTCGCCCCTACCCGATTGAATTGGTTAAAGAAGTAACCCTTAAAAACAATACCCAAGCACAGCTAAGACCTATCAAACCGGAAGATGAGCAAGCACACTTAGAGTTTGATCAATCATTGAGTAAAGAAGACAGATATAAGCGCTTCTTCGGTGAATTACCGCAATTCAACCATGATCAGCTCGCGAAAATGACGCAAATTGATTATGACCGAGAAATGGCGTTTATTGTCAGCCAAGAGCAAAATGGTTCAGCCTGTACATTAGGGGTATCTCGTGTATTGATGGATCCAGACAAGCTCGATGCGGAATTTGCAATTGTGGTGCGCTCTGATTGCCAAGGTTTAGGGCTTGGCACAATATTAATGAACGCGGCAATTGAGCATTGTAAAAACCAAGGCGTTAAACAAATTGCAGGTATCACCTTGCCAGAAAACACCGGCATGATTGAACTGGCACGAAAACTCGGGTTTAAGATCACCCGCGACTTTGAAGAAGGCAGCATAAATATGGTGCTAAAACTTAACTAAAACTGGATCACTATTTTGCATCGTTTAAGAAATTACACTGCACGAGTTTTTGAAGGTAACGGTAAATATCGACGTATAGGACGCGCACTCGACGTATTTTTGATGTCGCTGATCATGGTCAATGTGGTGGCAATTGTACTGGAGTCGGTTGGCCCTTTAGCAAAGCAATATCATCACGAATTTTTAATGATTGAGCTGATTTCTGTCGGTATCTTCACCTTAGAATATGTGCTCAGACTTTGGTCTTGTGTAGATAAAAGCGTGCATAAAGAAAGCCCATTAACAAACTCAAAAATTCGCATTAGATATTTCTTTTCGCCGTTGGCGCTGATTGATCTGATCGCGATTTTACCCACCATTCTGATGGTCTTTGTGAGTGTTGATTTACGCTTCTTACGAGTGCTTAGGTTAATGCGTATCTTTAAGCTGACCCGCTATTCAAGGGCGATGCAGCTATTATTAAATTCATTTAAAGAAGAAAGCAGCTCACTGCTTGCGGCATTTTTTATTATGGCTGTGGTCTTGATCATTGCCTCATGCGGTATTTATTTAATTGAACACGATGTGCAGCCCGATAAATTTGGCTCTATTCCTGCTGCGATGTGGTGGGCCATGGTGACATTAACAACCGTTGGTTATGGCGATGTCGTACCTGTGACTCCCCTTGGTCGCTTATTTGGTGGTGCCATCACACTAGTTAGTATGGGCATGGTGGCTATTCCAACTGGTTTGTTGGCCTCAAGCTTTTCTGAGCAGTTACGTAAACGCAGACAAGTGTTTACCGATGCAGTCCACGAAGCCGTTGAAGATGGGCATTTATCGCCGGTTGAAGAAGAACACTTAGAAAACTTACGGTATAAACTGGGTTTAAGTCAGCAAGAGGCGAATAAAGCGATTCATAACGAACTTAAAAACCGCAATCGTAACTTATATTGCCGCCACTGCGGAAAACGCCAAGATTAACGAAAAGGGTAAAGCTTTGGCTTTACCCTAAAAATTCCTCATCCCATTGAGTATCTAAAAGCGCTTTTACTTCATCACCTGCCACAGGTTTGCTAAACAGATAACCTTGGAAATATTCACAACCTAAAGTGCGTAAGAATTGCAATTGCGTGTGGTTTTCAACCCCTTCGGCTACACACTCTTTCCCTAAGCTTTTTGCCAAGGTAAGCGTTGAGTTGATAATCGCTTCATCACCTTTATCGACCCCGATGTCGTTGACAAAACTCTTGTCTATTTTCAGCACATCAACCGGAAAACGTTTCAAATAGGTCAGTGACGCATAGCCTGTACCAAAGTCATCCATATAAATACGACAGCCTAGGGCTTTGAGTTTTTCCATACTTTGCTGCGCTTTATCTGAATCATGCATCATTACTGATTCGGTGATCTCAAACACTAACGCGCTTGCAGGCACTTTAATTGCGCTTATTGATTGATGTATTTTCTCGACTAGATTCTCGCTTTCAAAATCGAGGGCAGAGAGATTTATAGAAACATATAAATCAGGATGCGTGATACGCCACTGGCGTAGCTCAATTAATGCCCTTGAAAGGGTTTGCAACATAATTTTGGTAATTAGCCCTGAGCTCTCCGCAGCATTTGCAAAGTCTTCTGGTTTATATTCATCATTACTAGGCCAACGTAGTAACACTTCAAGTCCTGCAACTTTACCTGTTTGTGCACTCACGATTGGCTGATAATAATTACAAAACTCGTGCTCTTGATAGGCTTTGCTTAGCTGAGATTCAAGATGCAAAGTACGCTGCACTTGCAAGTTCATTTCTTGCTTATAGAATTGATAACAACTCTCGACATGACTTTTCGCGTGATACAGTGCCACATTAGAGGCTTTCAGCAATGCTTTGGTATCCTTTGCATCATCTGGGTAAACAGCAACACCAACGCTAAGGTTCACTTTTACAGCTTGCTGGCTCAGTTCAATATGGGTATCGACACAATCCATTACTTTTGCACATAACAGCAGTAGCTCATCAAGCTGCTTAAAATCTTCAGCAAGGATCACAAACTCGTCACCATCGAAACGAGCCACGCTATCTTGTGGGCGCAATACGAGCTTTAAACGCTTAGCAACACGCTTAATTAATTCATCTGATTCCTCACGTCCGAGCGAATCATTAAAGTGCTTAAAGCGCTTAATATTAACGTTTAATAAGGCGACTTTTGTTTGATGGTAATCAGCTTGTTCAATGGCATGAATAACCCGATCATTGAATAAGGTTTTATTTGGTAGCCCCGTCAAAGCGTCGTAATTGGCCAGTAAATGCAGCTCGCTTTCAGCCAGCTTTTGCGCGCTAATATCGGTAACAATAATGACGTAACTATCAAGCTGGCGATTACTGCCCGCCACCGCGCTAATTTTTATTAATACTTGGCGTTTCTCACCGCTGGCAACTTCAACCACATCTTCGGCAGAGAAATGCTCGCCCGATTTCAACGTTTGCATAATACGCAGATAATGAATACGGGTAGAGATAGGCATACCAAGTGTGAGCGAGCGGCTAGAGCGAGGCTCTGCAGGGAAACCAAAGGCATCTTGGAATGACTTATTGGTAGCACGAATACGCAGGTTTTTATCTAAGATAAACACCCAGTCACGGGTTTGTTCAAATGCCGCACCAAACAAGCGGGCATTTTCTTCAAATACCAGTTCGCGGGTCATATTTGTGTAAGTGCCCGCAACTTTTTCAGGGGCGCTATCTTGCCACTCAACCACTTTGCCAAAGTCTTTATACCAACGCCAATTGCCATCAGCATGACGTAGTCTGTAAGTGCAATTGAAGTAGCCTTTTTGCGTTGATAAAAATTCTAGCCACTCTAAACGGAAAGTTTGTTTATCATGTGGGTGAATCTTTGCTAAATAGTCATCTAAATTAACGCTGTCAGTTTCATAGCCTAACTCATTTTTAAGACGCGGCTGATAAATAATTGGGCTTTGCGATGACCAATCCCAAACCCCTGAATGACTGCCTTCAAGAGCAAGCTTCAATCGCGCTTCACTCTCTTTACTTTCTTTATGGGCAGCTAGCAGTATTTGTTGCATACGGTTACGTCTAAACACCCAAGCAGCAACAAACAGTGCAACCAAAATCACATATAAAACAATAAAGTGTGGCGCACGCCAAGGGGGGTATTTCACTTCGATATTTAAAATAGCGGGCGGCGTTAAATCGCCGGTTAATGGATCTTTTGCCCATACCTTAAGGTGGTATTTTCCTGCACTGAGTTTTGGGAACAGCACCCGGTTGTTATTGCGGGTATAGGTTTTTTGACCATCACCCAGTTGGTATTCATAAATGATACGTTCTTGATAGTTAAATGCCATCGCCGAAAAGGCAACTTCGAGGCCTATATCATCATGCTCAAGGACAACACTGTCGATTGGCTGTTTTAGCTCAGCGGGTAAATCACGAGACATTAAATCAAGGTTGGTAATATTTACGTGATCAATTAAAGCTTGCTGATAGTGGTTATCCATAGGGTAAAAATAGGTAAAGCCTTTTAGCGTACCATAGACAATTTGCCCCGACTCAAGCTTAGTAAATGCCCCACTATTAAACTCGGTTGAGAATAACCCTTCTGAGCCCGTAAATTGCTGAAAATGTAAATTATCTGGGTTTAGTCGCCAAAGTCCTTTGTGGCTACTCATCCAGATCATACCCGCTTCATCTAGCACCATGTCGTATAACAAAGTACCTAACTTATTCTTTTCAAGGTCGATGGTATAAATATGTTCGTAGGTGCTGGCGTCTAAGCCGATTAAGCCAAAGTTTGAAAGCGATAACCACAACACATTATTGTTATCTATGATGTAAGACATCACATTCACAGCAACATTTTCATGCTGTTCAGGCACTTTGTAAATCGTCGAAAGCTCGTAAGTTTTGGGATCAACTTGATAAAGAATACCCGCATTATAAAATAATGGCGCATCAGGCTTTGAAGATAACGCTGGTAAAAACCCGTAGGCTAAAAACGGCTCAAATTCATCAAATTTACCGCCTAATCGGGTTACTTTCTGGCTATCAATATTATAAACAAACATACCGTAATCAGGATGAACATAGTAAAGATCGCCCGATGGCATCAACAATATGCCGTGCACCCAATCGTTAATTAAAACCTGATTATCGGGGTTTGCCGCTTTGACAGGCGTGGCCTGCCCTGTTTTCGGATCAAAGCTTAAAATGCCGCGATTAGTATGCAGCCATAACTTATCTTTGTAGGGCATAACTTGATAAACACTAAACTCAGTGGTAATTAAGTCAACCTGATAATCTTTCAAAAACACTTCACTTTCGTAGTTTTCTAAATCAACCGCTGTTAAGCCATTATGGGTGGCAAGCCAAAGACGATTTTGAAACTCAGTAATACTCCAAATTGAGTGATGAGATAGCCCATCGCCTTTTAATGAATTGGCTGTCACATTAATAAAATTGTAATTGTCGTATGACTGATAAAACGCCCCATCATTTTTAGTTGCCAGCCACATTCCACCAGAGCGGTCTTTCACAATATCAATAATGCTGGTGTCAGCTAGTGTGTAACCACTTTCTTTTAAGCGCATATTCTTAGCTAACTCACCTGTTTCAAGGTTATATTCAAATAACCCTTTGTCAGTGCCAAGCGTAATCGAGTTAGCCTCTGGAATAATCTTCCAAATATTTAATTCACTGATGAGTGTTTTATTTTTAAAGGCGATGTCTGGGGTATCAAACATTGCTTTTAAATTACTAATATCAACCTGATAAAGGCCTCTAACAGCACCCACTAGCAATGTTTGTTCATTGATAATAGCGAATGATTTGACATAATTTTGATAAATATGAGTTGGCTCATTTTGCAGATGATCAAGCTTACGGACTTTTCCTGATGCCAGCTCATAGACATAAGCACCATTACTGGTACCCATAAAAATATAACCTTGGTACGCGAAAAGCTCACGAATAACACTGCTTTTTACACGTTCAGGTATTTCAAAAATAGAGGTGATTTTTTTCGTTTCTAAGTCTAGTTTGGCAAAATCCCAGCCACGCCCTAGCCACAGTGTTTTGTCATCAACAGCCACCATACTAAACACCGACTCAATAAAAATTTGCTCTTCAGTGGTTGGTTTAGCAATAAATTGCTGATAAGTATCGGAAGTGGGATCGTAACGGAATAAACCCGCTTGTAGCGAAGCTATCCAAATATAGCCTTGTGGATCTTGGTAAATACGGTCAATGATGGCATCTTCAAGCTCACCATTAGGGCCCTTAATATGGACCACCTGATAACCATCGTAGCGATTGAGGCCACCTTCAGTTGATAACCACAAGTAGCCACTGTTATCGATAAGCATGGTGTTTACATAACTTTGCGATAAGCCTTCACTGGTTGATAAACGTTTTACCTGCGAGATTGCGGGATGGCTAAACAAGCCACAGGTCAAAATAAAAAATAACGTTATACTGGAGAAGAACTTAGTCATTGACGTTCCAAATTGCTAACTTGGCACTGTGTCACGCGTAAAGTGCATCGCAACTACGTTTCGATGCGCATATACCTCAAACAACGATTGCAAAGAATTGGGTAATGTTAATGCATAGTTAAACCCATTTTGTAGATAAAAATCAATCAGATTTTGGTACACGAAGGTAAAAACCGTCCCTTTTTGTGATGCAGTTAGGGTAGCAAGTAATTGTGAAGCAATTTTTTGACCCCGCCACATTTCATCCACATAAAGGGTCGATAAAAATAACAGCCCAGCTTGGTTTTGAACTCGGCAAGCGGCAATTATTTCTGTCTCTTTGTAGGCAACCCATACTTGGTCAGCTTTGGTCGCTCGACCGCGTGCCTTGTGTTTATCATAAAATTTATTTACTAACGGCGTTTTAATTGGCTCAAGTAAACAAAATCTAAACGCAGTCATGGTTAGCTCATTAGCGAAAGGTAATGCTCAAACTGCTGCTTTAAGAACGCTTGCTCAGATATTGGACGACTATTTATTGCAGTATAAACACCTTCACGGGTGTTTTTACCACGCTTTATTTGGTAAGCCCAAAAAGACGCTTCGTAATCCAGTTGAATTTGATATTTTTGCTCTCGTGGCAATTTACATAGATTGAAACTCATACTTTCTCAGCAATAAAATTTTAATTTAGCAAGTATAACAAAATTAACAGGCTTTAATCCCTTTTATTAGTTTAAAAGCCCGCGTATAAACTTGATTTTGGAAACACATATCAGTAAATTAACGAGCAATTTATGTACGCAAGGAACGCATGTTGTCAAAATATCTGAGTCACAGATTCGCCTTATTTTTGCTGTTTTTTTGCTTCTCAAGTAGTGCCAGCACCAATTTACTGATCTTTAATCGCCCTGCCGATACACCACAAGCTCGCTATGTTATTGATTTAATGAAAATGGCATACAAAGAAATTGGCTATGAAATCCATATAATCGATTTTAATCATCAAAATGCACTGGTTGCCGCAAACCAAGGAGTGCTCGATGGACAGCTAGGCCGTATTGCTGATGTTAAAGATGATTATCCTAATTTATTGAAGGTGGACTACCCACTTTTTGATTTTAATTTAGTGCTACTGAAAAATTGCCGACAATGTCAATATGAAGAACTTAAATCGTTAGCAATTCAGTCAAGCTACCCGGCGGCTCAGAGTTATATCGATAACCACCCATTTGAAGGCGATGTGATCAAGGTTAGAAATGTCACTGCGCAGCTTAACTTACTGACGCAAAAACGTGTTGATGGGACAATCTTGTTAGACTTTTTATTGTCGACTAAGCACCCTGGTTTTGACCAAACAGCCTTCCATAAACAAGTTTTAATGCCGATGAAGAGCTTTCATTTTGTTCATAAGCGTCATGCGGCAATAATACCGCAACTGACCAAAGTACTTAAAAAGCTTGATGAAAACGGCACGGTGCAATTTTTAAAATCGAAATACAACCTCAGTAAATTTTAAAAATCAAAGCCACCTTGCTCAGGGTTTGTGTGTTGTTGCTCTGCCTGCTGTTTTTTCTGAAGGTAACGTTTATAACGCTGTTGGCATAAGCTAATGACTTTACGTTTTTCTGCATTGGTAAACTTATTCCAATAAAAACGCTCGTCACGACTACGGTAGCAACCTTTACAATAGCCCCGGTTATTAACTTGGCATATCCCTTTGCAAGGGCTTGGAATTTCAAATATTTCAATTTGTTGCATCACAAATGCCGGTTAATAAGTAATAGTAAAAGTATAGCCTGAAAATTAACCATAAAAAAAGCCACTTTAAAAAGTGGCTTCTTAAACTATCTGTTTCGCTTACTCAGATTCGCTTGTGGCAAGTTCTGCTTTACGATGAAAAGGCTTAGCATACATAGCTAATACCAAAGGTTTTAACTCCTCTGGCACTTTCGCGATGCGCTCGTTAAAAGCTGCTGCATCTTTTTCATCAATCACAGCTTGCGTACAACCACCCGCTATATAGTTACCTGGGTGTAAGAAAAACGAATCAACAATTTGCTGATCAATGGTTTTTGCCAGCTCTTCAGGCGATTCACAGCCAGACTCAATTGGCTCACCAAACGCTAAATGTACATGCCCTTTTGCTGTACTAAAACCTTCAACAATACTAGCAATGTCTTCACCCTGCTGTTTCACATACTGACCATGTTGCTGTTTGTGATAAAGCTCTTTCGCTTTAGCAATCGCGCAAGGCTCGTATTGATAAGAAATAGACACTGGTACAATTTTTAACTCGCGAACGTACTCAGCAAATTCTTTCTTCTGCTTGCGACCTTGTAACTGCAACATTTTAAGTAAGGCTGGATCTGTTTGGTCAAAACCGTCTTTTGCTCGGCCTTCTTTTTGCGCTATCCAAATTGAGTGGCCTTCAGCAAGTGAGTCATAGATATAAGCAGACAGCTGCGACAACGCTTTTAACATCTCTTTCGGAGCTTTCGCTGAGCGCTTTACAATAAAGCTTTTGTTTAAACGCATTAACTCAGTGATATAAGGAATTTGCAGTAAGTTATCACCAATTGCGATGCGAACTGTCGGCATGTTGTGCTTGAACAAGCCCCAATTCACCAACGCAGGATCAAGCACGATATCGCGGTGATTAGAGATAAATAAGTAAGCTTGTTTTGGGTCTAGTTTATCGATGCCCGAAAACGTTACTTCTGAAGTCGTACGGGTGATTAGTTTATTTAAATAATCAGCCACTTCATGCTGAACTTGCTCAACCGATGCGGTGTTGCCCCACTTTTTACGCAGCTGACTGCGCACTAATGGGCGAGTAATAAATGGGAAGTTCGATAAAAAGCGCGGTAGGTTATACTTAGCGATTACATCTACAAAGGCATTATCAGCAATCAAACGCGCTACTGAATCAGCTACTTCATCATCATTGTAAGGTCTTATGTCGGCGTATTTATCCACACTTTCACTCATTAAAAACTACTTAAGTTAAAAAACGGCACGCAGAGCGTGCCGTTAAAAATAATTGGCGGATTATAACTCAGGCAATTTTAAATGCGAACCGAGACGCGGTAGTTAACCAAGTTAAATGCCAGTAAATTTAAAAAAATTATTTTACAACAAACAATTACGCAATGCTCTTACCAGTTTGAGACGACTTTTTTAATACCATTTTTAGCAGTAATCTAAGGATTAAAATTGCCAATACAATACCTGCTATCAGGCTTAACCAATGTGGTAGAACTTCATGCTCTTCACCCATCATCGGCGCCACCACAAAACCATATTGCGCCACTAAATAATCGGTTAAAAAGCCAAATGCCAGCGCCGTACCAATCACCCCAATTAGGTAGGCAAATACCGCACGCTTGCCAAGCTCTTTTCCAACCACACCAAGCGTTGCAATGTTGGTTGCCGGCCCTGCCAACATAAACACCAGCACCGCCCCTGGAGACACACCACTGAGTAATAAGCCTGCCGCAATAGGTGTCGATGCAGTCGCACAGATATACATAGGAATACTGATTAAAATAACCACCAGCATCGCAAAAATACCATTACCCCACTGGCTTAAAAAAGATTCTGGAACATAAGTTTGTACCAGAGCAGCAAAGAATAAACCGATCATTAACCAAATCATGGTGTCTTCAAGCAGCTTGTTACAACTAAAGCTCACCGCACGTTTCAGTTTGCTAAAACGACTTTCAACGGCTTTAGTTGACTGCTCACTGCTACAACAGCTTTTCTGCGAAGGTGCTGCTTTTTCAGTTGCGCAACTGTGTTGTGGCTCCTGAATTGGTTGCGATCCCTTGCTACTACAACAACTTGTTGTTTTAACAGGCTCAAGCTCTTGAGGTGTTTGCTTACTACAACAACTTTGTGCGGGCTTAGCAGTTGCCTCTTTACTGCAACAGCTCGTTGTGGTCTTATGCTCAGGTTGTTTACTACTACAACAAGAGTCTTTTTTAGTAGTTTCTTGATCTGATTGTGTACTTTGCGGTTGATGAAGTTCACTGTCTTTGCCCACTAAGACACCGGCCACAATGGCACTGCACACGGCGGCAATAGGACGTATCACCGCCATAAATGGGCCAAGCAACACATAAGATACCGAAACCGAATCGACCCCAGTTTCAGGGGTTGAAACTAAAAATGCCGTGGTGGCACTTTTTGACGCCCCCGCCCTTCTTAAACCAATAGCCGCAGGGATCACACCACATGAACACAAGGGCATTGGAGCACCAATAAAGGCTGCTTTAACTGTGGTCCATAACCCTTCTTTGCCTAAATGCCGATTAAGAAAGTTAGCAGGCAAATACACATTGAGAAGACCCGCTATGAATAAGCCCAGCATTAACCAAGGCGCTGAGAGTAAAAATAGATGCCAAAAATTATTGAGTAAGTCCATCGATATCCTCCAGCGTCGTTAGTATTGAACAGTTTTCAGCAGGCTCTTCGCCGCCACAACATTTATCTGCTAATAATGAAAGTGAGTCATAAAAGCGAGTAAGCTCTGCAATTCGTTGTGCAACGAGATCGCGTTTTTGTAACGTCATTTCTTTAACTTCATGACAAGAATGCTGATCTTTATGAAACTTGATTTGCAATAGCTCTTTGATCTCAGCCAGACTAAAGCCAACATTCTTTGCTCTGAGAATAAACGCCATTTGTTTATAGTCATTCTCAGAATAAAAACGATATCCCACGTCTGAGCGCGAACTTGGCGTTAACAAACCATGCTTTTCGTAGTACCTTAGCGTATCTGTTGAGACACCCAACTGGCGTGCAAACTCACCTATTTTCATCACCGTCTCCATTGTGAAGCGTTTAATTATTATGCTCACTATAAACCTTGGAGTACACCCCAAGGTCAAGCAATAAATTAAAAAAGGAAAGCACATGAATATTACTGTCCTTGATGCAGCAACATTAGCCAACACGTCGTTAGATGCCCTAGCGCAATTAGGTAAATTAACCTGTTACGACTTAACCGCCCAAGAACAGGTTGTTGAGCGCTGCCAAGATGCCGATGTCGTTGTTAGTAATAAAGTGGTGATTGATCAACACGCCATGAGCAAATTACCTAATTTAAAATTAATATGTGTTGCAGCGACAGGGACTAACAACATTGATTTAGGTGCAGCAAAAGAGCATGGCATCGCAGTGACCAATGTCGCAGGTTATTCAACACCGAGTGTAGTGCAGCATACCTTTACCCTCATCACTAATTTACTGGGTAATACTCACAGATTCATTAATGATTGCCAGCAAGGCTTATGGCAACAAAGCCCCATGTTTTGCCGTTTAGATTACAGCTTTAATGAAATTGCCGGCAAAACACTGGCTATTGTTGGTTATGGCTCGCTGGGTAAAGCCGTTGCCGATGTAGCGCGTGCCTTTGGTGCCAATGTCATCATCAGTGAACGAAAAGGCCAAACGCCTCGTGAAGGTCGTGTTAGTTTCAATGATGCCCTGACCACTGCTGATATTATTAGTGTTCACTGCCCGCTTACTGATGAAACACGCAACCAAATCGCTGCGGCAGAATTAAGCATGATGAAACCGTCAGCTATTATCATTAATACTGCTCGTGGTGGGGTCATCAATGAGGCCGATTTAGCTGATGCATTAGCTAATAATGTCATTGCCGGAGCCGGTGTTGATGTACTCAGTAAAGAACCCGCAGAGCAAGAAAACCCGCTGGCACAATACAAAGGTGCAAACTTATTACTTACCCCACACATTGCATGGGCCAGCCAAGAATCTATCGTGCGCTTAGTTAACGAAATTGCGTTAAATATCCAAGCATTTAATCAAGGCGAAATGCGTAACAGGTTGGTCTAAATCGCAATTTATTAGTCAATAGAGCTAAGTAGTTAGTAATTTATAACTTAGCCTTTTGACTAAAAACAACATAAACAATTGATTTAGTTATGATTTAAAAGTTTGGCAAGCAGTTTGCTATTAAGTGAATAACTAAAAAACAATTTCTTCGGGATAAAAGAACATGAAAAAAGCACTTCTAATTGCCGCGCTAACTGCACCATTTTTAACTGGTTGTGTCATTGCTGTTTCTGACGGCGAAGCCGATACACATTGGGCGGGAAGCTCATCTAGCTGGCAGCAACAACATAAAAATAATCGTGAAGTGATTTCTAATCTTGCATTAGAGACAAGCTACCAAACGGTATTAAACAAACTAAATACACCTAACTTTACCGAGTTATTAAAGCAAGGTGATGATGTGTATCAAGTATTATTCTATGCAACGCATAGCATTCACTCTGATGGCAAGATGACTAAAGACGAGTGTACGCCACTTGTATTTAAAAATGATAAGTTAATTGGCGTGGGTGATACGATTTATAAATCACTTAGCAATGGCTAATAAGAAATTTAAAATGGGTGAGTAGGCAATCGCCTACTCATGTTCATTTACTGCGATCATTCTCGACACTATCTGATCTCGCCCTGCATCCTTAGCCTGATAAAGACCTAAATCAGCCTCCTCTAGTAAGGTTTGCTCAGCATAAACCTGACCATTTTCAGTGGTCGCAATACCAATACTAATTGTGACATGGTCAGCATTTAGCGACGCTTTGTGTGGAATGTTTAACTCATTCACGGCATTGCGCAATTTATTTGCAAACGAGATAGCCTCTTTCACTGAAGTATTGGGTAACACTGCCGCAAACTCTTCACCACCATAACGCGCAACAAAGTCACTGCCTCGTTCACACGCCCCAACTAAGGCATGAGCAATTTGTTTTAAGCAATCATCACCAGCTCGGTGACCATAGCAATCGTTGTAACGTTTAAAGTGATCAACATCCATCAGTAACACCGATAACGGGGTTTGATCCCGACGGCAACGACGCCACTCTCGTGCTAAATTTTCATCCAGATAACGTCGATTTGGGATCTCGGTTAGGCCATCAATTGAGGCGAGCATTTCGAGTAAGTCATTTTTTTGTTTGATCAGCAGCTGGTTACGCACTCTGGCACGCACGATAGCTGCACTAAATGGTTTAGTGATGTAATCCATCGCGCCTAATTCAAGGCCTTTAGCTTCATCATCGTGACTGGTATTGGCAGAAATAAATATTACGGGCAGCATACTGGTGGCCGCGCTTTCTTTTAACTTAGTAAGCACTTCGTAGCCGTCAATGCCTGGCATCACAATATCCAAGATCAACAAATCAACAGTCTGCGTTTTTAAAAACGTCAGAGCTTTTTCGCCACTCTCAACACAAAAAACATCATAGTCTTGCTGCAATGTTTTCTCTAATACCAAGCGGTTTAACGGATCGTCATCAACAATCAGTACCTTGGCTCTTTTCAACATCAGTAGATCCTTGTTCGATGATAAATGCGATGACCTGTTTTATTTGCCATTGCAACTCATCATTTAATTGTTCGGGCAGTTCGCCATCTACCTTAAGCCTAGCTTCACATTGCTGAGCGCACGCTGACAATCGCTTAAAACCGAGATTTCCGGCTGACCCTTTTACATTATGAACCACACGGACCAACTCATCGGTAGTTTTTAATGTAGAGATTTGTAATAACTGCTCTACTGCCATAGTCGCAAACTTTGATAACATAGTTAATACTAACTTAGTATTGTTTGCAAACTGAGACAGTATAAAAGCTTGATCAAAAAAGACTTCTTTTGTGTTATCAAGTTCACTCATTGCTAAAAACAACTTACTAGCAACAATCGGTTTAGTTAGGTGTTTATTCATCCCCGCCGCGATTGAATGCTCAATATCCTCACTTTCACTGTGTGCAGTGAGTGCGTAAATCGGCATTTGCTCTTTGGTGAATGACTGACGAATAATACGCGTTGCCTGGCAACCATCCATCTCTGGCATCTGAATATCCATAAAAATGAGATCGGGCCTTAAGCTATTTGCCAGCTCAATGCCTTTTTCACCATTTTTTGCACACACAACGGTGACATCAATTTGCTCTAGAATACTTTTAATAATGCTTAAATTAAGCGGGTTATCATCCACAGCGAGTACTAAAAGCCCTGATAAGTCAGTACTTGAAGGCAGTGAAACCAGCTCTTTTTTCACAGGCTCTGCGGCTTTATCAAGCTGTAAGCAAAAGCAAAATTCACTGCCTTTGCCTTTTTCGCTTTCAAGTTTAATTTCGCCTCCCATTAACGCAACTTCGTACTTAACAATCGCTAAGCCTAGACCCACCCCCTGATGAGAGCGCGTTAATGATTCATCACCTTGAGTAAATGCATCAAATAAGCGGCTTTGATCTGCCTTGCTAATACCAATGCCCGTGTCTTTAACAGTAAAACAAATGAGTTGCTGCTCAGCTGACTCTTCTACCAACATTAAGTTTAATATTACTGTGCCTTGCTCGGTGAATTTGGCTGCGTTTGTCAGTAAATTAGCTAATACCTGCTGCAAGCAAATCTGATCACCCATCAAGTTATCGCTAATGCTTTTATCGCATTCAACTTTAAATTCGATATCTTTATTTGCACATAAAGGAGCGGTAATCCCCTCACAGTAGTCGATTAAGTCAGGCACACTAAAAGGGGCTTTATTAATTTGCACTTGCGAGCTTTCGGCGCGGGCAAAATCGAGCATACGATTCAGTAAAGTAAGTAAGCTATTGGCCGCTGATTTTGCCTGTTCGGCATGGTTGCGCTGCGGCTGTGTTAAACCTTGTAAAGCGATAACATCAATTAAGCCTAATACAGCATTAAGTGGTGTGCGTATTTCATGACTGAGGTTAGCAATAAAGCGGCTTTTAGCTAATGTTGCCCGCTCAGCATCATCTTTTGCTTTTACTAAATCCGTCACATCCTGTACATGAACAACATAGTAATCAGGTGTTTGCTCAGCATTCCAAACTAATGACACACTAATTTGTAGCCAGCGCTGCTGCTCTTGTTGTTCAAGACTAAAGTGATAAACTTTTTTCTTCTCATGCAATAGCTCTGTCAGGGTATTTTTTAACGTCTGATAAGACTGTTCAGCAAATAAGTCTATTAATTTAAGATCATTGGCGTTTTCAATTGCAAAGATTTTACGTGCTGCTTTGTTTGCTTGCAGCACCTGATCATCAAGCGATACCAACAGCACCCCATTAGCGGCATATTCCATGGCACTGCGTAATTTCGCTTCAGAACTTTGTAATGCATTGAGCGCATTATGCTGCTCGGTAATATCACGACCAATCGCCATGGTGCCAAGAAATTGCTGATGCTCGTTGTAAAATGGCACGATACTAAACAGATAACTGTTATCTTCGGTGGTCAATCTTTTTTGATAAGCTTGGCGATCTTTAAGGACTTGTTTTTCAAGCTCATTTAACTCGC
This sequence comes from Pseudoalteromonas sp. T1lg122, assembly GCF_002964825.1. Taxonomy (NCBI): domain Bacteria; kingdom Pseudomonadati; phylum Pseudomonadota; class Gammaproteobacteria; order Alteromonadales; family Pseudoalteromonadaceae; genus Pseudoalteromonas; species Pseudoalteromonas sp. T1lg122. The sequence continues at coordinate 239,092 of NZ_PQCG01000031.1, read as the reverse complement.
CGTTATCATCACTAATATCACATAACTGCTGCCCTACTAGCTTTTCTTGTGGTAAACCAATATAGCGCTCATACGCCTTATTACAGCCTAAAAACGAGCCATCAATATTCTTAAAATAAATGAGATCCGGTACGTTATTGAGCATGGTATTTAATAACGCTAAGTGACGCTCTTTCGCATCGATACTACGGCGTAATTGTTTTGACTTTACCTGTACTTGCGAATCAAGCGCTTTATTTGCCTCTTGTAAAGATTGGACGAGCTCTTCATTACGGCTAAACACCTTTTTCACACGGCTGAACCAAGGCTGCCAATCAACTGGAATACGATAATGAACTAACGCTTGTTTGCCTTCATCATGCTGCTCAAGATAATTCATTAAGTGCGTCATTGGTTTTACAAAAATACGCTGACTCAACCAAAAAACAGCGCTGAACATCATCACTAAAAACACACTCAAAAATGCGAATTCTAAAAAAATGTCGTAGCCTACAGGTTCACTCAGGGCTTGCTTTGATTCATAGAAACGAGTGTAAATAGGTAAGTTTGTTGCTTCTTGCACTAAATGACTGTGGTTATTTTTGCGCATATCTACAGCGACATTAGGCCAATGTTCGCTAGCACTGACGGCAGTGTTAAGTTGTGTCTTTGAGCTGGCTATAACTTGGTTATCTTGGTTGATAAAAATATACTCACCATAGTTAGGCGATATTTTTTTTAACCAACTAGAAATTGCTTCAAGGTCATAAATCAACACGATGTAATCACGACTATTGGCTGCTCGTTGCTTACCAATTGCAAAGTAGGCATGGCCATTAATAGTCAACACGGGGCTCGAAGCAAGCTTGTTGCTATTCACTAATAGAGGCCGAAACTTGTTATCTAGCACACTGGTCAAAAATTCACTTTTTGCTGTGTTACGTCGCTTAATATAAACAAAGCCTTGCTCATTAACATAAGCAACCGCTTCTAAAGATTGAATAAGTGACAGCGTGGTATTAAAAGACGGACCAAGGGCAATTACTCGTCGCCATTGATTAATTGCATAAGCGGTTGAGGCAAACTTTCCTTGCCCAACTATCTCGCCTACTCCATCACCAACGGTTTGATAGTAATAATGATCAAACTGGTTCACATTGCGCGCCCAACTAGGATCAAAATCATAAGAAAGTGGCTGCTCGTAGAGTTTAAACATGGTGTCAATGAGGCCATCTGCGGCACTCATCGCATGGCTAAGTTGAGCTGAGATATTATTAAAACCGTTTTGCCTGCTTTCTATCGCCCGCTCAAGTTTTAAATTATATAAGTGTAAACACAAAAAAAACGCCACCAGCAGCGGCACAATAAGTGCCACTGCTAAAGAGCGATAGTAATGCTTTAACGGTAAAAAATTCACTGGCTTATAAGTACCTTACCTCGGTAACAGCTAGGTTAACGAGGCATAGGTATACTGGCAAGTTATAAATTTTCTTCAGCAAAGCTGGCTAAACGACTACGTACTACACCGTTTAAGTTAACAGTGGCACTACCCTCAAAATCTTTAAAACGCTCAACAATATAGGTTAAGCCTGAGGTCACAGGCGTGAGGTAGTTACTATCAATTTGCGCTAGGTTACCTGAGCAAATGAGTTTAGTGCCTTCACCGCAGCGAGTAATAATGGTCTTCAGCTGTGATGCGGTTAAGTTTTGACTCTCATCCAAAATAACAACAGCATTTTGAATACTACGACCACGCATAAAGTTTACCGATTTAAACTGTACGTTGGCTTTTTCCATAATGTAATTACGGCTTGAAATCGGATTCTCATCTCCTTTATGCAGCACTTCTAACGTATCGGTGATAGCAGCTAACCACGGCGCCATTTTCTCTTCTTCGGTGCCCGGTAAAAAACCAATCGACTCAGCAATCTCTGGGGTATTACGAGTGACAATAACTTTATCGTAAATGCCTTTTTCAATAATCATTTCAAGCGCACTGGCAAGGGCGAGCAAGGTTTTACCACAGCCAGCGGGGCCAGTTAAAATCACCAACTCAATGCTTGGGTCAAGCAGCGCATCAAGTGCCATTCCTTGATACACATTTTTTGGTTTAACACCCCACGCGGTATGGCTCATCAAACGCTCAACACTGATATCTTTTAAAGTAATTTGTTTATCATCGTAGCTTGTTACTCGAGCCGCAAAGTGGTCGCTTTCATCTAAAATATATTCGTTACAGAACACATCGCTAATCGTGCTTTTTGCCACATGATGATAGGTATCTCGGCCTTGCTGCTCTGTTTCGCATTCTCCAACCTGTTGCCAAAAATCACCGTCAATTTTTTTATAGCCGCTAGTTAGCAACGCTATGTCGTCAATTAATTGGTCTGTTCTGTAGTCTTCAACAAATTTAAGCCCTGCCCCTTTCGCTTTGAGGCGCATATTGATGTCTTTGGTGACAAGCACAACCTTGCTATCGCTGTGTTGCTTCTGTAAATGAACAGCACAATTGATAATGCGATGGTCGTTTTCGTTGCCAGGTAACCCCGAAATACTGTCTGCAAATAAATGGTCATTAACGATAATTAAGCGACCACGAGATTCTGTTTTAGCCTTTTTATTGCTGGGGAGCGCGACACCCTGCAACATTTGCTCTGGAGAAGCGTCCTTTAGCACTTCATCTAAACCACGAATAGCAACACGGGCGTCACGGCTGACGTCATGTTTCCTATCTTTAATGTGGTCGAGCTCTTCTAATACTGTCATCGGGATAACGACATCATGTTCTTGGAAAGATAAATAAGCGAGGGGTTCGTGGAGTAATACATTGGTATCGAGCACATACATTTTACTATCAAGGTTCGAAGCTTTTTCCATAGCACTTTCCTTACGTTTTATGATTTTTATGCTATACCCAATAAACTAAACAAGCGGCGGATGAAGCTATGATTTATTCGTCAGGTATATACTCAGTTTAGTCTATTTACGACAAAAGTCCTTTTTATGACAAACAAATATACAATTATTTAACTGGTTAAAATACATACAATTTTTACCCTTTATAATGACTTAAAAAGGTTGACTAAATTTAATTGTGTGCGGCGAGTTTACTGCCTTGAAGTAGCATGGCGTTACAGGTAACATAGCCGCCTTTTTTCTTCATAGACGAGACATACATGAATTTTTCCTTAGGTCAGCGTTGGATCAGTGATACTGAGTCAGATTTAGGATTAGGCACCGTTGTTGCCCTTGAAGGCCGTCAGGTCAGCATTTTATTTCCAGCCAGTGGAGAAAACAGAGTTTATTCTTTAACAGAAGCACCTGTTACTCGTGTCGCATTTAATCCAGGTGATATTATTCGCAGCGTTGAAGAGTGGGAATTAGAAGTCGAGTCTGTTGAAGCGCAAGGCGAGTTACTATGCTATCACGGCACTCGCGTTGATAATGGTGAAAAAGCGCAGTTAAAAGAAACCTTTTTAGATCACTTTATCAAATTCAATAAACCACAAGACCGTTTATTTGCAGGCCAAGTAGACCGCTTTGACCGCTATACGCTGCGCTACCAAACTTGGCAGCACCAGTTTGAGCGCCAGCAATCACCTTTAAAAGGTTTAATTGGTCAACGTGCAAACCTTATTCCGCATCAGCTTTATATCGCACAAGAAGTGGGTAAACGTTTTGCGCCGCGCGTATTACTTTCTGATGAAGTGGGTTTAGGTAAAACCATTGAAGCAGGTATGATTTTACACCAGCAAATCATCAGTGGCCGTGCTAGCCGCGTATTGATTGTTGTGCCTGAAAACTTACAGCATCAGTGGTTAGTCGAAATGCTACGCCGCTTTAACTTACGTTTTTCAATCTTTGATGAAGAACGTTGTGATGAGGCATTTGCAGACTCACCAAACGTATTCGAAACAGAACAGTTAGTACTTACTAGCCTTGAGTTCTTAAGCAAGAAAAAACGCTGGTTTGAGCAAGCTACGCTGGCTGATTGGGATTTATTAGTGGTTGATGAAGCGCACCATTTAAGTATCAACAATGGTAAGCCAAGCACTGAATACCAACGTATGGCAGAGTTAAGCCAAGACATTCCAGGCCTTATCTTATTAACTGCGACGCCAGATCAACTTGGTCACCGCAGTCACTTTGCCCGCTTACAATTACTCGACCCAGATCGTTTCTACGACTACGATGCGTTTGTTGAAGAAGAAAGTAACTACAAAGATGTTGCCGAAGCTGCTAACCAATTACTGGGTGAAAAAGGCCTTGATGATGCATCTCGAGCAACATTAAAAGAGTTATTAAAAGAAACCGATATTACAGACCTTTTAACCAAAGCAGAGCAAGGTGATGAAACGGCACGCAACGAAATTTTATCAATGCTGCTAGACCGCCATGGTACAGGTCGTATTTTATTTAGAAATAGCCGTAGCGGAATTGATGGCTACCCAAGCCGTAAACTTCATGCTTATCCAATGGCGATGCCTAAACAATATAAAACGGCGATGTCAGTATTGGGTAACATGGCTGGTATTCAAAATGCAGAGCTAACTGCTCTTCGCGCTTTATTCCCAGAAAAAATCTTCCAAGAGTTTGAAGGTGAAAATGCCAGTTGGGGCGCATTTGACCCACGTGTTGATTGGTTAATCGACACGTTAAAAACCCTTAAACACGAAAAAGTACTGCTTATTTGTGCTAAAGCTGAAACCGCACTTAGCCTAGAACAGATTTTACGTGAGCGTGAAGCAATTAAAGCCTCGGTGTTCCACGAAGGCATGTCGATTGTTGAACGTGACCGTGCAGCAGCTTACTTTGCTGATGAGTACGACAGCGCACAAATTCTTCTTTGTTCTGAAATTGGCTCTGAAGGTCGTAACTTCCAATTCTCGCATCACCTAGTACTGTTTGATTTACCACTTAACCCAGACTTACTTGAGCAACGCATTGGCCGTCTTGACCGTATTGGTCAAACTCAAGACGTAAACATTCACGTGCCGTATTTCGAAAACACGGCACAAGAAGTGTTATTACGTTGGTACAACGAAGGCCTAGATGCGTTTGAAACAACCTCGACAACTGGGCAAATGCTGTATAAAGAGTTTGGCGAAGAGCTACTTGAGTTTATTGGTGCACACAATTGTGACGAAGAAGAGCTAGATCCACTACTAGAACAAGTTGCAGGTCAAAATGCCAAGCTTCGTAAGCAAATGGAAAGTGGTCGTGACCGCTTACTAGAGCTGCACTCAAGTGGTCAAGGTCGAGCAGAAAGTCTTGTTGCTGATATCGAAGAATTAGACGATCAATTCACGCTGCCAAGTTACATGATCAATGTGTTCGATACCTTCGGTGTAAGCCAAGAAGATAAAGGTGAAAATACCATTATCTTAAAGCCAACTGAGCACATGCTAAATCCATCTTTCCCATGTTTGAAAGATGATGGCATCACAGTAACGTTTGATCGCAGCACCTCGCTTTCGCAAGAAGACGCGCATTTCATTAGCTGGGACCACCCTATGGTGCAAGGCAGCTTAGATATGATTTGTGATGATGACTTTGGTACTGCCTCAGTGGCGTTACTGAAAAACAAAAAGTTACCTGTTGGCACCTTCTTTGTTGAAATGATCTTTATTGCTGAGGCGATGGCACCTAAAGCGTTGCAGGTTGGTCGCTTCTTACCACCTACGCCAATTCGTATCTTATTAGATAAGAGCAGCAATAACTTGGCCGACAATGTTGCCTTTGATGCCTTCAACCAGCAGTTGTCTGCAGTTGGTCGCCAAACGGCAAGTAAGTTAGCCAGTGCACTACAAAGCGCCATTCACCCAATGATCACCAGCGCACAAGGCATGGCACAAACCAAGCTTGAAACACTACGCGCTGAATCACTAGAGAAAATGCAAACTGCACTCGGTGAAGAGCAAGCTCGTTTAACAGCACTTAAGCAGATCAACCCGAATATTCGTGATGAAGAGCTTAGCTTCTTTGATAAGCAACGTAGTGAACTCACTACTTACATTGAAAAAGCGCAAGTTAAACTGGATGCAATTCGTTTAATTGTGGTTTCTCACTAACCCATTGGCTCGTAAGCGAAAGCTTTAAGGTTTGCTTAAAGCTTTCGTGCTTACCTTCCATCATGCTATTGCATTATCGTTAATAACTTCTCTAGCATACTTTTATTCAACTCACCCATTTGCTCGTTATTGCTTAAAGCGTAAATAGCCCCCTCAACGGCACTTTCGTCGATATCTTGTCTGGACTCTACTACATTTGCCCAAAGTTCTAATTCATCGATATCTATTTCGCCATCGATAACACGCTGTAAAACCTGACAGAAAACGTCTTGCGTAAGAATATACACATCACCTTGTGTGTCAGGAGTGCTTGTAATCACTGAGATTGCCTCAAATCGATTATCACCAAAACGGGCAAACTCATCTAATGCGTCTAATTTATCCATTTGCTATGCTTACCTTTTCAATCTCAAAGCATCTTTTTACTAAATGACAACCCTTACTTGCTCACAATGCAAAGCAACCCTTCACTGCCAAGCTGATAATATTAATGCCTGCTGGTGTAACGAGCTGCCCAACATTTTACCACTCGATGAGGCAGCAACAGAGTGTTTATGCCGAGACTGTACTATAAAAAAGATAAATTCATTTTTATCTAAACTTTATCAACAACCTTTAGAACAGCAACTAGCCTTTGCTAAGCCTTATTTTTCTCAAGGAAATTTAATAGAAAATCTTGATTACACCATGCAAAACAATTACATGGTATTTAGCCGCTGGTTCTTTTTAAAACGCGGCCATTGCTGCAGTAATGGCTGCACTCACTGTCCTTATTCCGATAACTAACCCTCAGGTAGAGTATTTATTCAATTAGTTTGCATTTAATTGCAAATATTGCATGGACGAAAAGAATAAAAATACATTATAATTGGATATAAATTCACTAAATTAATCATTTTTAAGCTTAAACTATTAATAACGTCTATTTTTTAAGCATAAATTTACTGTAACTAAATCGGAATCAATCATGAACACCTTTAAGCCTGCTCTACTTGCAAGTGCAATTTCTGCGGTTTTATTCAATAGCAATATGGCGTTTGCAGCTGAAGATGCTATCGAAGTTGATAAATCAATTGAAACTATTCAAATCACTGCAACACGACGTGCAGGTTCAGTGCAAGATGCGCCACTTAACATTACAGCGCTAAACGGCGATGTAATTAGCGATCAAAACATTGGTGATCTTGAAGATGTCGCGCGTTGGGTACCTGGCTTAACAATTTCTGATCAAGGTGGTCGTGAAGGCTCTCCGATTATCGTTCGTGGTTTAAACACAAATACCTCTGACCGTATTTCTGATAGTGGCACAGTAGCCACTTATGTTGGTGAAATTCCACTTAGCATCGACTTACGTTTAACTGATGTTGACCGTGTTGAAGTGCTAATTGGCCCACAAGGTACACTGTATGGCGCAGGGACTTTAGGCGGTGCGATCCGTTATTTGCTTAAGCAACCCGATCTAGATTTAACAGAAGGTCAGGTAACAGGTGATGTATTTAGCATTAACGAAAGTGACGGCACAGGCGGTGAGTTTGGCGTGGTATTCAACACTCCGCTAATTGAAGAAAAACTAGCTCTTCGCGCTAGCTTAAATTATTACGATAACCCGGGTTACATTGACTACACGCACGTGGTTCAAGAGCCAGGTGTATCAAATCCGAATCCTGACTTTTCTGACAGCAGCGATGTAAATGCCAACTTAAAAAGCGTAAGCGATGTTAACGATGAGCAAATCACCACAGCACGTTTATCACTGCGTTGGCTTGCAACCGAAGATGTAGATGCAACGCTTAACTACTTCTATCAAAAACAAGAAAATGGCGGTAACTCAACATCGCAATACGGCTCACTTGCTGATAGCAGTGCGCTACAAGGTATCCCAGGAAAGTACGAAAACGTTGCCCGTGTACTTGAGCCAGGCGAAGAAGAAAACGATTTATTAAGCTTAGAGATTAAAGCGGATCTTGGTTTTGCTGAGCTGGTATCTGCATCAGGTTGGTCTAGCTATGAGCAATCAGGTCAGCGCGACCAAACCGATCTACTTTACGATATTTGGTCAGGTTATGCCGACTTCCCTTCATTCGTTGGCTACACACACGACACCTCTGAGCGCGATACCTTCACGCAAGAACTTCGTTTAGTTTCAAATAGTAGTAGCGCTTTTAACTGGATCGTAGGTGGCTTCTATAACAAATTAGAAAGTCACTCAGATGACCGTGAGTACACGCCAGGTCTGACTGAATATTGGGGTGGCGGTATCCCTAATGTTGAACAAGACCTTGAGTACATTCTAATTTCAGATAGCGAAACCACTGAAAAAGCACTTTTTGGTGAAATCGGCTACAGCATTACAGATCAGCTTGATGTAACTCTAGGTGCACGTTTTTACGAATACGATGTTTCTACAACATCAGGTTCTGCTACACCGCTTTACTCAGGGGATTTTGATTCACTTGCTAATCTAGATATGGAAACGGTTAGTGCCAGCGATAGCGGTAACTTATTTAAGTTTAATGCTAATTACACATTTGATAACGGTATTCTTGCTTACTTTACTGTAAGTGAAGGCTTCCGTATTGGTGGTGGTAACGGTATTGCTCCTTGCCCTGATGTATTACCTGAGCAACAAATAGTTTGTGCCCTGCCAAACGAAGAAGATTACAAACCAGATACAACGGTCAACTATGAGCTAGGCTTTAAGTCATCATGGTTACGTAACCGCCTACACTTCAATGCAGCACTATTTAATGTTGATTGGAAAGATGCGCAAGTAGGTAGCAGCACTGTAAATGGCCAAGAGCTAATTACCTCGAACGCAGGCTCTGCTAATTCAAAAGGTGTTGAGCTTTCTACTCGTGCAATGATTGGTGACAACTGGGCTGCATATGCGACATACGCGTATGCAAAGGCTGAATTGACCGAAGATGCGCCGTACTTATTTGGCGTGTTAGGCGATGACTTAGCGCAGTACCAAAGCTACTATGATGGTGCTAAAGGCGACCGTTTACCAGGTGCTCCTGAGCATCAATTCTCGTTTGGTCTTCGTTACGAGCAAGATGTCTTAGGTGATAAGTTATTAAGCGTAAACTACGGTATCACAGCGCAAAGTGATGTAATCACCAAAGTAGGCTTAAAAGCAGACGGCGAAGTATTACCAGGTTATGCACTAAGTAACTTATCTGCCAAAATTACTGGCGATATGTGGTCTGCAACGCTTTACGTAGACAACTTATTCGATAAATATGCATTCACTTCTGTACGTCGTGATAAGTCTTGGGCAGGTATGTCGCAATATGCTGAGCTTAACAAAGAGCTACCTGAGCTACAGCGTGTTTATGGTCACTACACCACCGCGCCTCGTACTATCGGTGTGAAGTTTAGCTATAACTTTGAGCTGTAATTAAATATACCCATAAAAGCCTTGCCTCCTTTAGGCAGGGCTTTTATTGGGATTGGTATAAGCCTGAAAATAATTAAGTATTATGGAGAATTGGTATACTATGCGCTTATGCTAAATGATACCCAACAAGCGCTTCGCGCTCATATCCAACAGTTGTTAAGCAACAAACAACTAACCGATGCACATCACTTACTTGTGCAGCGGCTAAAACAAAATCCTGAAGACCACGTTTGTTACTTTTTACTCAGCGAAGTCAACACCGCAGCTGGCGATATCAACAAAGCGATTAAGCTACTTGAGAAAGCGATAATCCTAGCCCCTTTTGCGATTATCATTTAGCACTTGCCAAGTTATACGTACTGTTAGGCAAAGTAAGTAATGCGGCTGTGCATTATGAAAGCGCTCTACAAACAGCTGACTTTGGTGCCGCTGACTTTGATACATTAGCCAATATTGCGACCCGTTTAGGGCATTATGACGACGCCCTTAGCTTTCAACAAGCAGCCTACCAACGCAATAAAGATAACCCACAAATTAGCTATAATTTGGCGGTGTGTTATAAAATTCACGGACTGTTCGATGAAGCTAAAAGCTTGTTACAGCAACTAACCACAAAGCAAGCTAGTTTTTATCAAGCCCACTATTCGCAGGCTGAACTCAATACTGTTATAGATGCAGAGCAACATATTCAAAAACTACAAGCCTTGGCGGATAGAGAAAAAAGCATTATTGACCAACAAGTGTATTTTCATAGTCTTGCTCTTAATTATGAGCACCTCAATGACTACAAAAATGCATTTAAATACTTTGCACAAAGTAAGCAAGCAATAGCCGGTAAACTTAATTATCAAGCCACACAGCATCGCCACTTTTGTCAAAAACTGATTACCCAGAGCAAGCAGCAAGCAATTAAAAGTAGTGACTCTGAGTTCTCGCCAGTTTTTGTCGTTGGCATGCCCCGCTCTGGTACAACCTTAGTTGAGAAAATCCTTAATCAAAGTTCAAAGCTACGAGGCATTGGGGAATTAAATGATATTGCGCAATTGATACAACACGCCACGCAATCCGCGCGTGTGATTGACAGCGAAATGCTCGATAAGGCATATGAATCTGAGGCGATAAAGACAGCACTGACTAGCTATCAACAAAGAGCCCAGCTGCTAAGTGGTGGCCAAAGAAGTTGTGATAAACAGCCATTTAACTTTTACTATATTGATTTTATTTTAGCGGCTTTTCCTAATGCAAAAATCGTTTGTATGCAGCGGGACTGGCAAGATTGCAGCATTGCCAATTTTAGGCAGATGTATAGCCCGCAAAGTGTGTTCCATCACTACAGTTTTACACTTGAAGATATTGCCTCGTTCCATCAAGATTACTCGGTATTAGTCAGTCATTTTGCCAACAAGTATCCTGAGAACGTTTTTTTGCAAAGCTATGAGCAATTGGTGGCAGAGCCGACCCTACAAACTCAAAAGCTCTATGCGTTTTGTGATTTAAGCTGGCAGGAAAACAGCCTTACTTTTTATAAAAACAATGCAGCATCAGCCACGGCGAGTAAAAAGCAAATTCGCCAGCCACTGAATAAAAACAGTATCGGCAGCTGGCAAAATTACGCTGAGTTTATTGATGTGGGCCTGTTTCAATAGGTAAGTCGTGACGAGCGCCCCACTCACTCCATGAGCCATCGTAAACACGTAAGTTAGCGTAACCGCATTCATCGGCACACAATGCAATTGCGCAAGCGGTTACACCTGAACCACAGCTAAACTGCAACTGGGTGTGATGCGGCGCTATATGTTGCTCAAATAATGCCTGCAACTCGCTTAGCGATTTAAGCTCACCGTTATTTAGCACTGTTGCAAGAGATAAACTGCGACTATTTGGAATATGACCACTGCGCATGCCTTCGCGCGGCTCAGCGTATTCACCGGTAAAGCGCTCATAAGGGCGAGCATCAAGTGTTAGTGTGCTTTGTTCATCAAGTGAGTTAAGTACTTGCTCAGCACTGATGAAGTAATCAACACGCGGGCTGGCAACAAAGTTGCCTTGACCAGAAGCAGCTGAATAACTTGCTTGTGTTGCAAAGCCAAGTGCTTGCCACTTAGCCAAACCACCGCTTAAAACTTTTACATTATCAAAGCCCATTGCTTTAAACATCCACCACGCACGGGCAGAACTGAATAAGCCTTGGTCTTCATAAATCACAACTAGAGAGTCTTGGTTAACACCAGCAAGCTGCATATGCTCTTCAAACTGCTCGCTATTGCACATCATGCTTGGTACAGGATTACTGTTATCTGCTAGCGCCTTCTTGAAATCAAAACGCTGTGCATTAGGAAGCATAGCCTTAGGCGCATACTCACCCGGTAAACCAGGACGTACCATTCCTGCATCGAAGATAACCAAGTTATCCTGGTTTAAATGCTCGTTAAGCCATTCTGGCGAGACGATGTTCTTCATTAGCTTTCCTTTTGCGATAGCTGTGCAAATGTATCTTGTTGAGTTAAGCGTTTTTCGACCGCTTCAACATGCTCAGTTGTACATTCTTTCCAAACACCAGGCAAGCAATACACATGCTTTAAGTAGGTAAAAAACTTATCTCTCAGAATACTGTTGGTCTGCCAGCCATTTTGTAGTTTTTCCAAGCTCTTAATCAAGGCAGTTTGATCACTTGCGTGTAGTACGAGCTCATCAATGTTGTAACAAGCAAGCCCCAAGGTAATCACTTTTTTATCAAGTAATAAAGATTCTAAGCCAACTGTCGAGTTAATAGTTATAACGGCTTCAGCACCATTAATAAGTTCTCGAGTACAATTTCCGTTGGCAAAAACGGCAACATCATTTCTATCGTACAAGTGCTCATAGTGCTTATGCCATGAAGGATGTTCTTTAAAAACAACTTTAAGTTCTGGATCATTTAACTGTTTTACAGCTGAAACAACAGCATCGTAATACTCTTCCATTGACTTAAGCCAAGGAGAGTAACAAGCTATTTGAGTATCGTGTGGAACTTGAAATGGCACAAATAAGTATTTTTTGGGTAACTCGATAGCGTCAAACTTACAACGCTTTTTATGGTTCGCTCTAGGAATTAAATCAGGCGCAGAAAATGGCAACTTCCCCTGCGGATCAAAGTTTAAATAGAATTGATTATCTCGCGGTACAGAAGCCGCAAAATTAATACCTTTTGGATCTAAGCTTGTTGTTCCGGGCAGTAACCCATTTTCATAGTAATAGGTGGTCACTCCTAAAGCCTTAGCAGCCATACAAACAGTAACATTCGGTAATTTATTACCATTCCAAATGACTAAAGCTTGTGGCGATTCTGACTTCAATAAATCATAATACTTAGCGAACCGACACCGCTCCACAAGCAGCATCAAAGCAGAGTAACTTTTAATTATTAGCGGGTTATTCCATAAACTATTACGCGCTTGTTTACGTAATAGTTGCTCCGAGATTATTTTACTAAAATCATACTTAGTCGTATTTTTGATGTATTTCAGAGCACCGAATCTTGGTACCCCCATCGTGTGCACTTTGCAATTTAAGGGTAACTTCTCAATTAGTTCTTTGTAATAGCGGGCGTGTACATTATTGCGAGAGATAAATAGAAAAGACATGCTTTTAGCCATACATTAAATAATTCTGTTGAAGTTTAAGGACTACAGTCAAAGAATGCAATAAAGTAAAAATTTAATATAAACAATAGCTAAATATCAATTACCTCAGGGCGCAGCGGTGCTAAACGACTCAGAATCTTATTTTGTACCGTTTGCGGGATCTGTTGTTCGTCCATAGCATTAATCAAAAGCTCTACTACACGGTTAAAGTCTTTTTCAGGGATGTTCATTCCCGTGTGGATATCTACCATATTGTCGCCTTTGTATTCACAAGGGCCGTCGGTGACGCTACACAAATGAGTAATAAAACCTTGGCGAAAATGGGCAACATTCGTTTGTTTAAAATAAGCTAAAATTTGTTCGTCACGGCCAATTTGATTAATAAAACTATCAACCAGCTTTTCAACTCCTTGCTCACCATTAATTTGCTGATACAAGGTGCTATTGTTGCTACTCGCACAACCAACTAACATAGCTGCAAATACAAATGTAAAAAGTGTTTTCATCATTACCAATACCCTGTTACAGAAAGATACCAACCTGTTTGATCCTCAGCCCCAGCAATACTTCCTAAGTCTAACCAAGCTGCGGTCACACTAACATGCTTGTTAGGGAACCAAGCAACAAACACATCCTGCCAATCTTGCTCTCCTAAGCCAAGGTTATTGGACTTTTCACGATACTCAACACCCACAGCTATTTGATGGGTTAAAAACACTGCAGTAGATGCTTCAAATAACAATTCTTTATCGCTATCAGGGCCGCCAAAGCCTAACAAGCCTAGCTGATTAGCATCGCTATAACGAAAGGTGGTGTTCCAAAACCAGTTATACCCAGCAAGCGCCCCTAAGTGTAATTTACTGGCAGCAAGATAAATATCGGTACCACTGGTGTCTTTGGCGCCGAGTAGGTTTGCGATACTGCCGTCATCCAGTGATTTATGTTGCACACCCAAGCTCAACTGCGGCCATTTACTGTAAACGATATCGCCGTATAAGCGCACTTTTGCCCCTGTTATTGATTGTTCAATATCGGTATTTAATGCCGGAACTTCGAAGCGTTGTTCTGCGTAACTAAATTCAACGCGATCATAAATATTTAGCTGCGCGCCACAAACATCTAGGCGATAATCACTCACATCTGCACGGCTACAAAAACCATTTATTGCTATTTCATCATCACTTGCATAGCCTGCAAGCTGCGCCCAAGGGACAATACCACCACCCGCACTACCTTCTACCTGGGAGACTCCGGGTGTTGCTAATAATTTACCTGACGCCGCAAAGCCAGAACTTGCAAAAGCAAGGCATGTTAACCCAAACAACCAATTAAGACGCTTCATTGTACACCTCTAACCACTGCAAAAACTGCTCTGATTTTAGTGGCCTACTTAAATAATACCCTTGTGCATAATCGCATTTGTTTTGCACTAAAATATCCAGTGAATCTTTGTTCTCAACGCCTTCCGCTACAACCGAAAAGCCCAACTGATGACCTAAAGTCACCGTCGATTGCACTATATATTGATCTTGACGTGACTGGTCTAGTTGCAAAATAAAACACTTATCAAGCTTTAGCTCATCAATCGGTAATGACTTTAAGCGCCCAAGCGATGTTTGCCCTACACCATAGTCATCCAACGAGATTTTAACACCCAAGGTTTTAAGGTTTTCGAGTGCCTTAATGCCTTGCTCTTCGTTCTCAATCATATCTCGCTCTGTAAGTTCAATCGTAATTAAACGCCCATTAACAGCATGTTTCTCAAGTTGTTTAGCAAGGTGTGAGTAAAAGCTTGGGTATGCAATATCTTGTGCAGAGACATTAATCGCAGCCTGCATAGTAATACCTTGCTGTTGCCATGCAGCAACTTGAGACACTACGGTTTTCACAACCCAAGAAGTTAACTCAACAATCACCCCCGATTGCTCAGCTAAATCAATGAACAGCTCTGGTGAAACCCACTGACCATCTTTGCGTTGCCAACGAATTAACGACTCAACTTTATCAATACAATTGGTTTTAATATTTAGTTTTGGCTGATAGGTCATAAACAGCTGACCATCATCATCGACAAGGGCTTGCTTAAGTTCATCGATAATAGCAAGGCGCTCAAGGTGCTCTTCGTCTTCACCTTCTTGATAATAGTGAATGGTTTTATGCTCACAGGATGCGGTATCAACGGCAATTAACGAGCGACGCATTAAGTCCTCAGGGCTGACATTTTGTGAAAGACAATGCACTACCCCAACGCTAAAGCGTAACGTAATATTCAAGCTTTGAATTAAGTAGCCTGCTTGTAGCTGAGTAACCAGCTTCATTACTGCATCTTTAAATTGTTTCGTTTCATCTGCTGGCAATAAAGTTAAAAACTCGTCACCGCCAATCCGAGCATTCACCCCATTATGATGAGCTGAGTATTCGCCAATTCGCTCAGCAACGGCTTTTAAACAATCATCACCAATACGCGGGCCTAATTTATCATTGATATGACGAAGACCGCGTATATCAATAGCAACGAGTGTGTATTCAGCCCCTTCAACAAACAAGTTTTCCATGCTCTCTAACATCGCAGAACGGGTATAAAAGCCAGTTAAAGAATCATGGCTGGCTTGAAAACTAATTTGCTGCTCACGCTCTTGTATGTCATTACCCATGTTATTAAATGCATCGACTAAGGTAGTGATTTCGCTACTTTGTTTTTTACCTACAAATTCAGCTTTATAATTACCTCGCGCAAATTGCTGAGCAAGTAGGGTAAGCTTTGAAAGCGGTGTGGTCAGGTTTTTGGCCAAAATCCCACTGGCCAGCACACCGATGACAACCGTGATAGCAGCAAGCACAATTATAGTGAAAAACAACTGCTCAAACTCACGATAACTTTGCGTTAAATCGGCACTTAACAACACTGAGACAAAATGACCTGGTAACGACGGAAGTTCAACCAATCGGTTTCTATAAACAGGCTTTTCGCCAAAAATTCGCTGGGTTGTTTTGTTATTAAAATGCGCTAACACTGAATCACTTTGTGGCTGCTTGGTGAGTGATGTCTCTACAACACCATCCTCTTCACCAATAAAACTCACATCCATTGTGGTGAGGTTTTTAAGCTCTGCTGCAACTAGGTCGTTGATTTCAAATCCCACAAGGCTGTAGGCAACAGTACGAGGCGCACGTACTGGCAGTAAAATTACTTGGTAAAGGGTTTGGTCAAGTACAATGAAATTTGATTGTTCTGCATTAATGAGTAATTCATTCATCAGTGCAGAAAACTCATCTGGCGTATGGTTAAACTCAGTATTTGCAGAAACCAATTGCCCTGATAAATCAATCAGTAACATCAAATCAGCATTGATACGACGACTGTGGTTATTCAGTACACTACTGATAGTATCAGCATCTTGAGTGGCGATTGCTTGCTTAAAGCCAAAATCTGCGGTGAGTACCTTTGCGGCTGTTAATAGCAGGCTTTCTTTAGCACTTAAATATTGCTTAAAAACATTTTCAGCGACATTAATATCTTCACGTAACTTTTGATCATTAAAGCGATTAGTCGACCACCAAGAGCTCGCTAAACTGACTAAACTAGTTAATAAAACCAAGCTTACGCATAAGGCTATGATACGCCCTCTTAAACTATGAATCATTATCTGCCTTAAACATCTCACCAAACGTATTACGCGGTGCAGGTTCATTCGTATTAATTGTAATATCAGCAACTTGCTCAGTTACAGTAACCGATAATTTTTTGTTAATTTCACTGGTTTGGTTTGGGTGCCAAATAGTTAAACTGGCCGGTAAAGTAATCCCTTTTAATTGTACTTTGCCATCCTCTGCTGTTTTTAGTGTGTTAGCACTGTTTGCGACATAGATATAACCCACCATAGAATCGTGGATATTACAGCCAAGGACTACAACCCCAGAGTTATCAAACAACTCTGGTTTCTCTGGACGGTCAGCGTAAAGCCTAATATTGAAAGGTTTAGCACTCGAAAAAGAATAAACATGATGACGGATATTATCGCTATTTGGAAAATCAACAGATTGTCCTTGCTGTATGACCAATACATTAGGTGAAAATTGTTTATCAACCTGGTCCATTATCGCTATGGGTAATTGCGTGCTCGGTAAGTTCGCATTACTTTCTAATTCGATTACAGCATCAGCTAACGGCTTACCAAACTGGTCACGAACGGTAAATGAAATATCACCAGCAAAAGCATTTGCTGAGCAACAAAGAACTACAAAAGAGCATACAGTGCGGGCACAATGCGAAAAAAACGTCATAATTAGACCTTGCTTAGCTTAGTTTGCTAATAAGTATAGATTAATCTTAGCTTAAGTTAATGAGAGAGGATATGAAAAGCAAGAAAAAAGCCAAGCAGTTTTACTAGAAAACTAACTTGGCTTTAATAATATTGACTTAGCACATGACTAAGTTAAAAAACGACAATTAATTGTGCTTAATTAAGCCGTATTCTTTATCTAAAATAGCGATCACTTCACTACGTGGGTCGCTTGGAATCGTGATTTCTTGACCAATAATTTTACTCGCAATGCCAACGTAGGTATCAGACACTTCAAGCATCACTGATTCTGGCAAGGTGTAGTCTTTAGCAAGCTGCTCACGCTCGCCCATACGGTCTTTATTTAATAACACGTCGCTGTCTGGCACGTTATTAATTAATAGCTGGCGGAAACCCTCTTTTGAGTTTTCAATGATTTTACCGTCACGGTAAGCTGAGCCATCCCAAATACGTGATGAATCAGGTGTACCTACTTCATCGATATAGATAAGCTTATCTGAACCATCAACGTCTTCAACATAACCAAATTCAAATTTAGTATCGACAAATATTTGATCAAGCTTTGCAAGTTCATCACTGATCAGCTTAAAGCCTTCAACAAGTAATTGCTCATATTTAGCCACATCATCTTCAGACTTGAAGTTAAAAACAGCTAAGTTATTCGTGATGTTTTCACGGGTAATATTTACATCATCGACTGCAGGAATATCTGCAACACCTGTGATAATGCCTTTGGTTGATGGCGTAATTAACACGTCATCTAGCTTTTGGTTCGCAGCTAAGCCCTCTGGTAAATCAATACCACAGAAATTACGCGTACCTTTCGCGTAATCACGCCACATGCTGCCAGTAATATATTGGCGCGCAATGGCTTCAACTTTTACTGTACTTGCTTTACGTACAATCCATACATAAGGGTGTGGAATATCAACAATATGGTTACCAGCAAGGCCAGCTTTATCAAATAGCTTAAACCAATGAGATGCCACAGAGTTTAGCGCGATACCTTTACCAGGCACACCATTTAAACCGTTTTCACCTTGCCAAATACAATCAAACGCAGAAATACGGTCAGAAATAACCATAATAGCTAGCTCAGTTCCTTTTGGAACTTGGTAACCTTTTTCATTAATTAAACGAGCGCTGTCTTCATCAGTTAACCAATAAACTGAACGCACTTTACCACTGTGTACCGCACCTTTGGTACGGATCGGTAAATCATCGTTTACGTCTAAAACTTTATAGCTAGTCATGCTATCTCCGATAGTATTTGGCATGCTCTTGTGAGCACATGTATGGGATTGGGGTTATGGCCGCCTATAATAATCTAGACGCCTTGAAAGCTCAATCATTGCACTATCATCATCAGCCTGCGGATGCGATAAAAACCATAAAAATTTAAACTTTCAGTAATTTTGCTGTCATAAACATTATTTCGTTATACTAGTGCCCTCGCAATAGGAGGTTTTCTTGGATTACTTAGCAGCTACCGCAGAAAAAAAATATTTAATGTTTATTTCACAGAACTATTCGTACGCGATCTTACGCCCACTACAACGGGAGATTTTAGCGCGTGGCGGTGAAGTTAAGTGGTTTTTCTATGGTGATGAAGTTAATCAGAACTTCCTCCGTTCAGATGAATCGTGTTTAGAAACTATAGATGATGTAATCCAGTGGCAACCAGACATTTCATACATTCCAGGAAATGTGATTCCAAATTTTATTCCAGGAAAAAAAGTAGCAGTTTTTCACGGTTTTAATTCTGGAAAACTAAATCGAAAAGGATACGAAGATCATTTTAATATCCGAGGCTGCTTTGACCTGTATTGTACCCAAGGTCCTAATACAACTTCTAAGTTTGAGGAACTAGCTGAAAAGCATGGTTTCTTTTTAGCTAAAGAAACGGGCTGGCCTACCCTAGATCCGCTATTTTCAAAAATAGGAAACAATCCATACTTAGATGAAAGCGATAGAAGACAAACTCTTTTAATTTGTTCAACTTTTTCTCGGAACCTTTCTCTTGCTCCTAAATTATACGAACAAATAAAAGCATACAGTGAGCAAGGCAAGTGGCGAATTTTGGTGCAATTTCACCCCAAAATGCCAAGCGAGCTTGTTGATAAATACAAGGCTCTACAAAACGACAATCTAACCTTTGTCGAGACTGATAACGTATTACCACTATTACAAGCTGCTGATGCCATGCTGTGTGATACCTCATCTATTTTGCTTATGTTTATCTTACAGAGAAAGCCTGTCGTGACGTTCTGCAACCAAGCACCTGGCGAACACCTTATTGATGTCACAGATGTCGATAAACTAACTGAGGCGATTGATTATGCCTTCACACGACCCACTGAATTAATGGCGAAAATCGAACACTTCTGCCAGCAACTGCATCCATACCAAGACGGCTTATCGAGTCAACGTGTACTTGCTGCTAGCAATGAATTACTATTGAGCAATCCTGCACTTAAGCCGAAACCACGTAATTTTATTCGTAATTTTAAAATGCGTAGAAAATTAAATTACTGGCGATGGTAACAATTCATAGGTCGTTATGATCACGCTTGAAAATGTGCTTTTCAAATGGCACGCAAAACAACCTGAGCCGACGATCAATATTCCTGAGCTAGATATTGATCAAGGCGAGCATGTTTTTCTTCACGGTCCGAGTGGTTGTGGTAAATCAACGTTATTATCCCTGCTTGCTGGTGTCACAGTGCCAACACAGGGCAATATCGTGCTTCTTGGTAAAGCGATAAACCAACTGAGTAATAGTAAACGTGACCGTTTTCGTGCCGACCATATTGGTTATATTTTTCAAAACTTTAATTTACTGCCCTATTTATCGCCCATTGAAAACGTGACCTTAGGTTGCCAGTTTTCAAAACAAAGGCAAAACAACGCTCTAAAAAATAGTGCAACAATAGCAGCGGAAGCAAGTCGCTTACTCACTGCTTTAGGACTAAACGACGCCTTGCAACATCAAGCAGTTGCACAGCTGAGTATTGGTCAGCAACAAAGAGTTGCCGCAGCACGCGCCTTTATTGGCAGCCCTGAAATTATCATTGCAGATGAACCTACCTCAGCACTCGACACACAAAATCGCCAAGCCTTCGTAAAATTGTTATTTGAGCAGGCAAGCGCAGCAAATAGCACGCTAATTTTTGTTAGTCATGATGAAACATTACAAACGCTATTTACCCGAAGTATCAGCCTGGTCGAGTTACAAGGAGGCACAGATGCTACTCATTAAACTCGCCACAAAAAGTTTATTAAACCGTAAAGCCAGCGCCCTACTCACTTTGTTTACAATAGCCATAAGCGTGATGCTACTCATGTCGATTGAACGGGTTCGGGTCGATGCTAAAAGTAGCTTTAGCAATACAATTTCTGGCACTGATTTAATTGTTGGTGCGCGTACTGGTGACATCCAACTACTGCTGTCTTCGGTATTTCGCATTGGTCATGCAAACAATGGCGTGAGTTGGAAAAGCTATCAATTCATCTCTGAGCAGCGAGGTGTAAAATGGGCTATCCCTATGTCGCTTGGCGACAGCCATAAAGGCTTGGCTGTACTTGGTACAAATAAAGACTATTTTGAGCACTATCGCTTTGCTAAAAAGCAGCCCTTAAGCTTTTTACAAGGTCATGAGTTTAATCATTTATTTGAGGTTGTACTCGGTGCTGAGGTTGCCAATACCCTTGGCTATCAACTTGGTGATGAAGTGGTGATTGCACACGGCATGGGCAATACCAGCTTTCATAACCATGACGATAACCCATTTAAAGTGGTTGGTATTTTAAAACCAACGGGGACACCTGTTGATAAAACCCTGCATATTCCACTTGCAGCAATTGACGCAATTCATGGCAGTCATGCCCATCAGCATGAACCCGCTCAGGCTGATGCAAATGACCATGACCATGACCATGACCATGACCATGACCATGACCATGACCAGCATGATGATGTTGATTTAGTTGGCACACCAAAACAAATAACGGCTTTTTTACTTGGTTTTGATTCACCACTTTATACCTTACAAGTGCGCCGTAATATCAACCAATACAAAGATGAAGCACTGCTAGCCATCATGCCGGGGGTTACCTTGCGTGAACTCTGGGAAATGCTGTCTATTGTTGAAAAAATCTTGCTGTTATTTTCTATCGTCGTGGTGCTGATCAGTTTACTTGGCATGTTAACGAGCCTGCTTTCAAGCCTCAATCAACGCCGCAGAGAGCTTGCTATTTTGCGCTCTGTTGGCGCAAGGCCATGGCATATTTTCACCTTGATCAGTGTCGAGTCGTTACTTATCACAGGGCTTGGCTGCATTGTTGGCACCGCACTGTTCTATGCTTTAATGCTACTCGGCGCAGATTACTTGCAAAGCCATGCCGGAATAAGCCTAAATATTGCTTTATTGTCATCCTATGAACTCATGCTCTTAGCTGCGATAATGGTCGCAGGCTTTATTGTTGGGTTAATTCCTGCAACCCGTGCGTATTTCTACTCTCTTGCTGATGGTATGAGTATTAAAATTTAAGGAATGTTATGCCGTTTTTTCGAAAATTCGTCGCTTTAGTCGCATTAGTTGTGTGTGCTAGCGCTAATGCTGGCGCACCTAAAGAAATCTTCTGGGAAGATTTAATTCCAAAAGGTCATGTGCAAATCGACACCCAAGCACAAGCAAACCATGAAGGCTCTGAGCAAAACTGGGTGCAGCCAGACCTTGATGCACCTGTGGTAAAAGAGCTTAATGGTCAATCTGTGAGTATTCCCGGTTTTGTTGTACCACTTGAAGGCGATAGTGAGGTGATCACCGAGTTTTTATTGGTTCCTTATTTTGGTGCCTGTATCCACGTGCCACCACCGCCACCAAATCAAATTGTGCATGTCACGATTAAAGACGGCGTACCAATCGAAAGCCTCTACGATGCGATTGTCGTAACAGGCGTTATCAGCACCGAAACCTGGTCTGGTGAAATAGCTCAAGTCGGCTATAAAATGAAAGCCGTCGGTGTAGCACCATTTGAGTTATAAGTTTTAAAGAGCATGCTTCTGCATGCTCTAATCCACAACTTGTTCTTTTTCCAGTTCCTGTTCGCTTAATTCATACCAATTCGCTTAATTAAGAGATCTATTTTGAGGCAATAAAAGCTCGTTGATAGCAAGGCAAAAATTTCGTTATTTAGTTGTTCTAAATCAGAAATTTTTAACGTAGGTAGCGACAGGTTTAATCCCTCAAAATGATTAAGTATTATTGCGGATTGGTATCATACCACCCACCACCAAGGGCTTTATAAAGCGTTGCTAGGCTTTGTAAGCGATCATTTTTTGCCTGCGATAACGCAATTTCTGCCGAAAATAACTGCCGCTGTGCATCCATCAAATCAAGGGAGCTGGCAACACCATTGCTATACCTAAGGCGTGCTAAGCGGTAGTAATCTTGACTACTGAGCACCAAGCTTCTTTGCGCATCATAGCTTTGCTCTGCAGACTGATAATTCGAAAGCTGATTGCTCACTTCTTGCAGTGCCACCAGCACTGTTTTTTGGTATTGAATACTTGCCTGATAAGCTCGTTGTTCCGCCACCGTTAAATTTGCCTGATTGCGCCCCATATTAAATATAGGCATTAACAACTCTGAGCCCAGCAACCAAACCTGCGAGTTACTGGCGAGCAAATCACTAAAATCAGTACTTTCACTGCCAAGCTCGGCATATAAATTAAGTTTTGGAAATAACGCCGCTTTTGCGACTCCTATCTCAGCCATTGCTGCTTGCCATTGATACATTGCTTGCTGTACATCTGGCCTGCGTTTTAAAAGCTCGCTAGGTAGCCCTGTGGGTAATTGCTTAGGAAGGGTTTGTACAGATAACTCATTACCCCCTTGCACATCAGCATTGGCATCACCAATCAAAAACTTTAACTGATTAATAATCCGCCTTTCACTGTGCTGTAATGGTGGGATCTTCACTTTCGCAGATTCTAATTCAACCTCAGCTTGGCGCTGCTCTAGCCCTGAAATAATACCGCCTTTTTTGCGAATACGTGCAATTTCAAGCTCCTTCTCGCGAAGCTTAATCGTACTCAGGCTAATTTTTAATTGCTCTTCAACTTCTTTGAGGGCAAAAAACTGCTGCGCAACATCAGCAATCAAGGCGAGCTGCAACGCGTTTCTTGCTTGCTCTTGGCTATAATAATTTGCCAGTGCGGCTTCGCTTGCGCGTCGGTTACTACCAAATAAATCTAGCTCCCAACTTAAGTAACCTTTTAAATCAAAGGTATTTTCTGGGCTGCTATTAAGCTCTTCTTCTCGCTCTGAAGTAAGCCCTACATTCACATCAGGCCATAAAGCGGCATCCGTAATTCGATACCGAGCTCGCGCTTCAATAATTTTCGATTGCGCAATTAACATATCTTGGTTGTTAAGAAGCGCTTGGCTAATCAGCTTTTGCAAATGAGGGTCGTTATATATTTGCTTCCAGCCCGCTAAAGCCTCCGACTGTGGCGTTGCCGTTGCGCCCATAAAATTAGTAACTTCACTATGATCAGGTATTTCAAAATCTGGCCCTACAGCACAGCCATGAATACAAGCGAAACAAAGCAATGGCAACAATTTATGCATCGACTTGCTCCTCTACTTCTTTAGAAGCCAGTATTGGCTGTTTTTTCACAAAGCGTGCAGCAGTAATAAAAAACAGCGGCACTAATATAATGCCAATAGAACTTGCCAGTAACATTCCCCCTAAAATAGGCATAGATACCGACTGCCGACCAACGGCGCCGGGGCCAGAGGCAAGCACTAACGGCAAAACACCAAGCACAAAAGAGGCTGCCGTCATTAAAATAGGCCGAAAGCGAGAATGGGCGGCTTCTATTGCTGCATCAGCGGCATCCATCCCCTCCTGATAAAGCTGATTTGCCACTTCAACAATCAAAATTGAGTTCTTTGCAGCAAGGCCAATCAAAGCAATAAAGGCTACTTGGAAGAATAAATTGTTTTCATGCCCCGTCACTAAGGTCAATACTGCGGCTCCTAACATGGCAATCGGGCTTATTAATAGAACCGCAAACGGTAAACTCCAACTTTCATAGAGCGCCGCTAAAAATAAAAATACAAACACGATAGCAAGGCTGATAGCGATACTTAACTGACCCGATGAACGAATTTCTTGATAGGTTAATCCTGTCCATTCATAGCCAAGGTTAGGCGGTAGTTTTGCCATTTCTTCTTTAATTACGTTAATTACATCACCCGATGCATAGCCGTCAGCTGGCGATACATTCACCATGGCACTGGTAAACATATTAAAGCGATTTATCGCCGACGGACCGGTTGTTAAATTTAACTTAGCAAGCACATTTGATGGCACCATAGCGCCATTTTTTGAACGCACATAAAATTCATTGAGGTTTTCAGGGCGTGCTCTAAATTCATCTTCAGCTTGAACTTTAACCCGATAAACCCGGCCAAATAAATTAAAGTCATTAATTGTCGATGAGCCAGTCAGTACTTTCATTGTGCTGTATACATCGGCAATCGGCACCTCTAATGCCATGGCTTTTTCTCTATCTAATTCCAAAAACAGCTGAGGTACTGAGCCACGCAGTGAGCTACTTGCTTTAGCAACTTCAGGGCGATTATTTAAATTTGCCAACAGTACCTCAAGCGATTCAACCAGACTCGTTAAGTTGCCTCCTGTTTTTTCTTGCAGCGCAAACTCAACGCCAGAGCCCGAACCAAGCCCCGCTACAGCTGATGGTTGAAACACATTAAACTCAGCATCCGGAATGGCATACAACTGCTTACGTATATCATTCATCACACTTGTGACCGTAAAGCCTTGCTCAGCACGCACTTGCCAAGGTTGTAAAATAACCTCCATTTGACCATGTGATTGCGCACTACCAGCACGACGGTTTTCACCCGCTAGCGTGAATGAATAAGCCACCCCGGCATGGTTCATAACATATTGGTTTGCCTTACTTATCACCTCATTGGTACGTGAGACCGTTGCCGCATCTGGCAAGGTAATATCAACAAAAAAGCGTCCTTGATCTTCTTGCGGCATAAAGCTGCTTGGTAATTGGCTAAACACAAAGTAACAGCCTCCTACCATTATAAAAAAGCCAATATAACTACGTTTTGCTTTTTCGGAGCATGCCTTTACAAGCCAAGTGTATTTTTCGCCAACACCTTCAAGCCAGTTATTAAATTTATTAAAAATCTTATTTTTTGATGGGGCACTAGGTTTTAAGAAAATCGCACATAAAGCAGGGCTCAAGGTTAGCGCAACTAAGGTTGAAATGAGTACCGCAACCGTAATTGAAAT
Source organism: Pseudoalteromonas sp. T1lg122 (assembly GCF_002964825.1). Taxonomy (NCBI): domain Bacteria; kingdom Pseudomonadati; phylum Pseudomonadota; class Gammaproteobacteria; order Alteromonadales; family Pseudoalteromonadaceae; genus Pseudoalteromonas; species Pseudoalteromonas sp. T1lg122. The sequence goes on along the minus strand of NZ_PQCG01000031.1, from coordinate 213,372 downwards.
CGCGAACTCTCGGTACATAATGCCCGTAATACCGGCTAAAAATGACACCGGCACAAACACCGCTGCCAGTACTAAAGAGGTTGCCACTATGGCGCCAGAAAGCTCCGTCATCGCTTGCTTAGTAGCGGCAACTACCTCCATATTTTGCTCATTGATCAGTCGCTCAACACTTTCTACTACGACAATCGCATCATCGACGACGATGCCGATTGCCAATACCATAGCCAATAAACTGACATTGTTAATGGTAAAACCAAATGCAGCCAAGGCGATAAAGGTGCCCACTATCGACACCGGCACAGCTAACGCAGGTATTAAAGTTGTTCGCCAGTTTTGCAAAAATAAATACACCACTAAAATCACTAAGATCAGCGCTTGAATAAGGGTATTAATCACCTCATTAATCGACAGTTTGATGAACTCTGAAGCATCATAAAAAAGCTGCCATTTCACTCCCTTTGGAAAAGCCTCGCTCAGGCGCTCCATCTCAGCCTTAACACGCTCTGTAACCGCTAATGCATTAGAGCCTGGTAACATATAAACCTGCAAAATAGTGGCTGGCTGTTCATTAAGTTTTGAATTTAAAGTATACGCAGAGGAAGCTAGCTCAACCCTTGCGACATCTCGCAAACGGATCATCGAGCCATCACTATTAACTCGCAGCATAATATTATTAAACTCATCCACCTTATTAAGCCGGCCTTGTGCTCGTACCGGAAAGTTAAGCTTAATAGCATCGCTCATTGGCTGAGCCCCGATCTCCCCAGCAGCGGCCTCTTTATTTTGTGCTTTGATTGCTGCGGTCACATCATTCACGGTTAACTCGTAGCCCGCTAAAATATCAGGCTTTAACCAGACCCGCATAGCATATGAACGCGAGCCAGTGTTACGTACCTTACCAACCCCCGGGACACGCTTTAAAGCCGCCTCAACATTGATGCTAGCGTAGTTACTCAAATAGATTTCATCATAGCGTGGGTCATCAGAGGTCAGTGCCAGTTTCAAAAGCTCAACGGAACTTTCATTAGAGACATTCACCCCTTCAGTTTGCACATCAACAGGTAAATTACTACCAGCTTGACTTGCGGTGTTTTGTACATCAACAAGGGCGAGATCAGGGTCGGTGCCAACATCAAAGGTGAGTGTGATCCCAACACTGCCAGAGTTAGTTGCCTTTGACTCCATATACAACATATTCGGTGTGCCATTTAATTCTTGCTCAAGAGGAATAGCTACCGACTCAGATGCGGTCTCAGCCGTTGCGCCGGGGAATGAAGCAGACACTTTAACCGACGGCGGAGCAATATCTGGGTATTGATCAATGGGTAGGGTAAAGAGCGAGACCAAGCCTGTGAGTAAAATAACTAACGAAATAACGATAGCAAACACTGGACGCTTGATAAAAAAATGCGAAAACATAGCTAAGCTCCCTGCTGATTTTTTTCATCATCTTGTTTGCTTGGTTTATCTGGCGCCAGTGGAGTAGTGTCAGTGTTAGGTGCGACTTGGCGTTTTTCAAATTCGGCTAACGAAATCGCCTTTACTTGCTGACCATGACGAATGCGATGTAAACCTTTCACCACCACTTGCTCACCCGCACTCAAGCCCCCGCTGGCAACAATTCCCTGTTCACCGTAATGCTCAACAACAATAAAGCGTCGCTCTATCACACCAGAATCAAGGACCACCATGACATAAATACCGCCCTGTTCCACTTGTGTGGCTTCCTCTGGAACCACAATCGCATCTGTAAGTTCAGATAATTTGATACGCGCTTTTGTATATTGTCCAGGTAATAGCTCACTATTAGGGTTCGGCAGCTTTGCCCTTACTTTAAATGTGCCCGTTTTCGGGCTAATTTTAGGGTCGGTAAAACTCACATCACCCCAATATCGATACTCGCTGCCATCAGGTAATGAAATACGTACAAAGCCTTCAAGTGCCTTGCCCTTTTGCTCAGCTTGTAGCTGCTCCATCATACTGGTCATACGCCGCTTAGCATTCAAATAATCAAGTGCCGACATATTAAAGTTAACAAAAATAGGGTCTATTTGCTGAATGGTGGTAAGGAGCGAAATACCATTACTGCCAACCAAAGCACCAAGATCGGCTTCTGAGCTACCCACCATGCCGCTAATTGGCGCCGTCACACGGGTATATTCTAAATCAAGCTTGGTTTCTTCAAGTTCTGCTTGGGTTGCTGATAATGAGGCTTGTGCTTGCTCTTGAATCGAAATAGCATTGTCGTAATCAAGCTGACTTGCTGCGTCTTGCTCGTAGAGGGGTTTTAAACGGGTTACATCGCGCTTTGCTTTAGCCAGCGCTGCTTGGTCTTTTTGCAGCGCCGCTTTAACGCGATTAAGTTTTGCTCGGTAGGGTCTATCATCAATGGTGTAGAGTAAATCTCCTTCATTTACCCAGCTACCTTCAACAAATTCTACGCTTTGTACAAAGCCGGTGATCCGCGCTCGCACTTCAACATCCAGCGACGCATCTGTGCGTGCCACGTAATTCCCGTACAGTGGCACATCAAGCTGCTTAACCTCAGCGGTAACCACTTCTTCAACAACCACTTGAGGTTGCTCTTTAGAACAACCAACCAGTGCCGCCAAGCACACGCACCCTATGACGTATTTGTTTAATAGCATACAACCTTCTCATTCCTTAAGCCTGTCTCTATCTTGCTATCTGTTGCAATACTACATAGATAAGGGATTCTTTATTATTTTTGACAATTAGAACAGTACACTGTGCTTCTTTGTCCTAATCTAATTTCTTTTAATGGCTCTTTACAATTAACGCATGGCTCACCCTTGCGGCCATAAACCAGTAATTGCTGGGCAAAATAACCCGGCTTACCATCACTTTGAGCGAAATCTTTTAATGTTGTACCGCCTTGCGTGATAGCCGCTGCGAGAGTTTCTTTAATAATAGGCACTAATTGCTGAAATCGCTTTAAAGACACCTTGCCGGCTTCTCGTTTCGGGTGAATTCCGGCCTTAAACAACGATTCATTGGCATAGATATTACCCACACCAACCACCACAGCGTTATCCATAATAAACTGTTTAATTGGTACTTTTTTATTTCTAGACTGTTCGTAGGCTCGCTTAGCAGTAAACTCATCAGTTAGCGGCTCAGGCCCGAGTTTGGTTAACAAGGTATGACATTCGCCTGGCGCTTGCCACAAACAGGCACCAAAGCGACGCGCATCGTTGAGCCTTAATGCTTTACCTGAGGCTAAAATAAATTCGATATGATCGTGTTTTTTCAGTGGCTCATCAGCACTCACGACCCGTAAATTACCCGACATTCCTAGGTGCAAAATAACACTACCCAGCTCACAACCGAGTAATAAATATTTTGCTCTACGCTCCACTGAAGTAACTTCAAGCCCTTGTAATTGATATACATCATCAGGCACAGGCCAACGCATACTGGCGTTATGAATATTTACTTTGGCCACTGTTTGGTTAAGCACATGCGGCGTTATTCCCAAACGGCTAACTTCAACTTCTGGTAATTCAGGCATCTGTGACTCTCTTAAAACGGATATAACGGGAATAACTTAGCGGCATCAGCTTGTTCAAGCTCAAATACCCGCTGTAACCGCTTATCTAATAAATAGTATTGCTGATCTATGTTGTACAACTGATACACCGCTGGCAACTGCTCTCCAGCTAACCACACGGAGGCAACATAATCAGCCGACGCCTGTGAAATTTTACTAACAGGGAGACTGGCAATAGTCAGCTTTTGATGCTGCCAAAGTTCAACGAGTTGTTCGAGCTGCTGCTCATCGCCTTGCCATGCGGTTTCTTGCTGTGATTGGCTTCGCCAAGAGGTGCCGATACGCTCGATTTTTAATTCTGGAAATGCCATTGCTAAAATGAAGCTTTGCTCTGGGAGTAACGCTTGCACTCCTTCTTCAACAGGCTGTGTATTGAGCTTTTTATGTAGGCCATTGAAGAAAAAAATCATCAATAGCATCGAAATAATCACCACATTATTCCATGCTTTTCGGCTCAAGCGCATCAGTATCTTCCTCAGTTTTCAATATCTTAAAGTGTAACCAAAAAGGACATTAATTGGCAGTTGTAATTGATCAACAAAATTTCATGTCTGTTATGTATCAATCTGTCGATACTTTGCTAAAATATCCGCCAAATTTAAAGGAGTTCCGTCAATGTCAATGTATGTAGTGGGTCATAAGATCCCTGATTCAGATTCAATTTGCGGTGCAATTGCGCTTGCTTACTTAAAAAACCAGATCAATGAACCTGCGATCCCGACGCGTTTAGGTGAAGTATCACCTGAAACACAATTTATCCTAGATAAATTCGGTTTCGAAGCACCTGAGCTAAAACTTAGCTACGCAGGCGAAGACGTTTATATCGTTGACCACACAGAAAAAACACAAGCACCTGATGACATCGATGAAGCACGTGTTGTGGGGGTTGTTGATCACCACAAACTAGGCGACTTAACATCGTCAACACCACTTGAGTGTTGGATCCGTCCAGTTGGTTGTTCAAACACTATCATCAAAATGATGTATGACTTCTACAATGTAGAAATTCCAAAAGATATCGCAGGCATCATGTTATGCGCTATCTTAAGCGACACTGTGATCTTTAAATCACCAACATGTACAACGGCTGATATCAAGTGTGTTGAAGCACTTGCTGAAATCGCTGGCATCGAAGATTTCAAAGAACTTGGCATGGACATGTTCAAGGTTAAATCAGCAGTGGAAGGCACGCCTGCACGCGATTTAGTAATGCGTGATTTCAAAGACTTCAACATGAACGGTAAGCTAGTAGGTATTGGCCAGCTAGAAGTTATCGACCTTGCAGTATTTGATGAAATCAAAGCAGATCTTGAAGCTGATATCGCTAAGCTTAAAGAAGAAGGCGATCGACACTCAGTATTACTCCTGTTAACTGATATCATGAAAGAAGGCTCAGAAATGCTAATTACGTCTGATGACGTATCTGTAATCGAAGCTGCTTATGATGTTAAATCAGAAGACGGTCGCGTATGGTTAGATGGCGTATTAAGCCGTAAGAAGCAAGTAGTACCACCACTACAAGACGCTTTCGCAAAGATCTAATCTTACGAAATAGATACAAAAAAAGCCGATGTTACATCGGCTTTTTTGTGTCTGGAATTTTGCGGTAGTTAGATCTGCGTTGCATTACGCTGGCGTAACACTTCAAATAAACAAATCCCCGTCGCAACTGACACATTTAAGCTAGATACCGTACCAGCCATTGGGATTTTAACTAATAAATCACAATGCTCACGAGTTAAGCGGCGCATACCATCCCCTTCTGCACCCATAACAATCGCCATTGGCCCTGTTAGATTTGCATCGAATAACTCAGTATCTGTTTCACCTGCAGTGCCGACAACCCAAACACCTGCGTCTTTAATTTCGCGTAATGTGCGTGCCAGATTAGTGACTTGTACCAGTGGTACTGTTTCTGCCGCACCACATGCTACTTTACGCGCTGTACCATTGAGTTTTGCTGATTTATCTTTAGGAACGATAATCGCGTGCACGCCTGCAGCATCAGCACTACGTAAACACGCCCCTAAGTTATGCGGATCAGTTATGCCATCAAGTACCAGTAAGAAAGGCGTTTCCTCACGGGCAATGATCTCATCTAGATCTTTCTCGTTATACATACGGGCTGCTTTTACATTGGCAATAATGCCTTGGTGCTGCTCACCGTCGGCTTTATTATCAAGCGCTTTACGCTGCATAAATTGTACAGAAATACCGAATTTACGTGCTTCATCAATAATCGGGTTTAAACGTTTATCTTCACGTCCTTTTAAAGCATAAATTTCTAAAAAGCGCTCTGGCTCTTTTGCTAAAATTGCTTCAACTGAGTGAAAACCAAAAATTAATTCATTACTCACGTATTATTTGCTCCTCGGCTATTACGTTTACGGGCATTCTTACCCGGTCTTTTTGCCTTTTTGGTGGCTTTCTTCTTGCTCTTCTTGTTGCCGGCTTTTACAGCATCGGCTTGTTTACCATTAGGTTTTTTACGCCCTTTAGAATGAGAAGACTTGCCACGTTTTTCGTTGTCTTTATCGCCTGACTTAGCCTCAAAACTGCCTGACTGCGGTTTTTTGCCAGGGATTTTACCGGCCTTAAGCTGGGCACGAACACTTGGTTTTGCAGGGGCACTACGACCACGACGACGCGCATAACGGTCTTGTTGCGCTTCACCTGCTAACACTAAGTTTATGCGTCGCTCATCAAGACTTACAGATGAAACCTGAACCGTTACTTTATCGCCTAAACGATAAACGGTATGTGTTTGTTCACCAATCAAGCAATGCTTAGCTCCATCATAATGGAAATATTCATTGCCTAAATTAGTTACATGGATCATGCCGTCGATTTGTAAGTCGTCTAAACGTACAAATAAACCAAAGTTAGTTACCGATGAGATCACCCCACCAAATTCGTCACCAACATGGTCTTGCATAAATTCACATTTCAGCCAATCTGCGACTTCGCGTGTCGCATCATCAGCACGGCGTTCAGTGGTTGAACACTGCTCACCTAAAATATCAACTTCGTCATCAGTGTAGGCGTACTCACCGGATGTTTGCTGACCTTGCGCTTTAAGCACGGCTTTAATTGCACGGTGCACCACTAAATCAGGGTAACGACGAATAGGCGACGTAAAGTGGGCATAGGCTGGCAAAGCCAAACCAAAGTGACCAATGTTATCTGGCTGATACACCGCTTGCTTCATCGAACGAAGCAACATGGTTTGAATAAGCTCAGCTTCAGGACGGTCGCCTAATTTTGCTAACACCTGAGTGATTTCTTTTGGTGTTGGCTCATCAGAAATCGCGGTTTCAATACCAAGCTCTGATAAAAAGTTTCTGAAGAAACCAAGCTTTTCACCATCCGGCTCATCATGCACACGATAAAGCGCACTTGCTTCGTGTTTTTCTAATAAACGGGCAGCTGATACGTTCGCAAGAATCATGCACTCTTCGATAAGCTTGTGTGCATCATTGCGAACCACTGGCACGATTGATTCAATCTTACGGTGTGCATTAAACACAAAACGCGTTTCTAACGTTTCAAATTCAATCGCACCACGTTCTTGGCGTGCTGCTTTTAGTGCCATATACATCTGATGCAAGTCAGTTAAATGCGGCACCATCTCGGCATATTCTTCACGCAGCTTTTCATCGCCTTGTAAAATCGCATTCACTTTAGTGTAGGTAAAACGAGCGTGTGAATTCATCACCGCTTCGTAAAATTTGTACCCAGACAATTTACCCGCATCTGACACTGTCATCTCAGCGACCATACATAAGCGGTCAACTTTCGGGTTTAGTGAGCATAAGCCATTGGATAACACTTTTGGCAGCATCGGAATAACTTGCTCAGGGAAGTACACTGAATTACCGCGTTCAATCGCTTCTTTATTCAGAGGCGTATTCATACCTACATAATGCGACACATCAGCAATAGCGACCCATAAACGCCAACCACCCGATGGTTTACGCTCACAATAAACGGCATCGTCAAAGTCACGGGCATCTTCACCGTCAATAGTCACCAGCGGTAAGTCACGTAAATCAACACGACCTAGCTTTGCTTGTTCATCAACAAACTCACCTAAATGAGCAACTTGCTTCTCAACCGCTTCTGGCCACACATGGGGAATATCGTGATTGCGTAGTGCAACTTCAATTTCCATACCCGGTGCTAAATGTTCACCCAGTACCTCGGTTACTTTACCTACCGCATTCATATGTCGGCTAGGGTTTTGGGTAATTTGCACCTGCACCATTTGATTGTGGCGCGCGCCATTTTCACTACCCGGTAGTATCATAATGTCTTGCGTTATGCGTGGGTCTTCCGCCACTACAACAGCAATACCATGCTCAACAAAATAGCGACCAACAATCGGTGCTCGTTCATTGGTTAATACCTTAATGATACGTGCTTCGCATTTGCCACTAGCGCCTTTACGATTGCCTTTTGCAAGCACAATGTCACCGTGTAACACCATATTCATTTGGTGCTTCGCGATAAACCAATCTTTACTCTCACCTTCAACTTCTAAAAAGCCGAATCCGTCACGATGACCAATGACCTTACCTTTAACGAGGCCAGATTCATCGATCAATGCGTAGCATTTAAACTTATTGAAATACAGTTGACCATCGCGCTCCATAGCACGTAAACGACGTTTGAACGCTATTTGGCGCTCTGTATCGTTCACATGTAATTCGTCACAAAGTTGTGTGAAGTTTGCTGGTTTGGCGCGAGATTCTAAGTGAGTAAGTATAAACTCACGGCTAGGGACGGGGTTTTCGTACTTTTCTTGTTCTCGACTGAGATTGGGATCCTGTTTTGACATTCACTATCTTGTTAGTTGGTTATGTTGTTATTTTAACCCATAACCTAACAATGAGACAGGCAAAAGCTATGAAACTTTTAAGAAATTGATTAATTCTGGCAAAAAGTGAGGCGTTGATATTCTTTGCAACAAACACTCTGTGTTAATATTTTCGGAAAATAACAACAAGCTAACAAATCTATATGGATATTAACTTAACCCATTACCTTTCGACTATGGCCTATAACAGCGCCTACATTGGCCTGTTCATTGCTATCATAGCCCTTGCAAAACTGTCGTATAACTTAGCAACGCCTTACAACACCACCAGCCAGTTAACCGATAATGCCAACAGTGCTTTAGGTTTATCGATAGGCGGTTATTTAGGAGCTATCACCATTATTTACGGCTTTGTTTTAGCTGGGCCTAGTAAAGGGCTTGTTAGCGACTTGATGAATGTTTCACTGTACAGCGTGTTAGGTATGGTACTACTGACCTGCTCACGTATTTTAAATGACAAATTACTGCTGCGCTTGTTCTGCAACCAAGAGCAATTAATTAACCAACAAAACGAGGCCGTTGGCTTAGTACAAGCAGCTAACTATATGGCAGCAGCACTTATCATTGGTGGCGCATTAACCGGCGAAGGCACCTGGTTATCAGCCATTGTGTTCTACTTTTTAGGGCAACTGATGCTGATCATTTTTGCCAAAGGCTATGATCACCTTACTGCATTCAACCTTCACGAGCAGCTAGAAAAAGGCAATAAAGCCGTTGCACTTAGCTTTTCAGGCACCATGTTGGCATTAGCTATTATCTTATGTCATGCGCTTATTGGTGGCTTTCATAGTTGGCAACAAAGCTTAAGCTTATTCTTTATTGACGCATTATTTGGCTTTTTAATTTTACCAATTGTGCGTTACCTCGTTGATAAAATTATTTTTAGTAAAATTTCTCTCGACCAAGCAATGCACGATAAAAACACCGCTGTTGCGGTTATCGAAAGCAGCATTGCCATTTGTGTTGCTGTTATCATCACTATCGCTATTTAAGCTTATATATGGAGTAATGGATGAACATCTATAAGCTTTTTATTATTGCTGCCATCTCGTTTTTGGCTTGCATAATAATACGTGCAGATCTACAAGCGCCACTTATCAGTGGCCAATATGGCAACTTTAAAGACTACGACGGACAAGATAAAGCCTACCTATTTAATGTGCCAGAAGATGGCCAGATGATGCGCTTAGAAATTAAAGGCAGACTGCCTTTAAATTCGTGGAAAGCCATTGACCTTGAAGTATTTGACCCTGATGGCAACTATTTATTTAGTTACGCAGATGAGCTATGGGCTGAAACCGGACGCGATTCAGAAGGAAAATGGACTGAATACCGTGATTATACTTATCACGATGTCCACTTCCCCAAGAAGGGGCAATATAGCGCCTACGTTAGTAGTACGTTTGGCCCAAATAAGCGTGCCGAACATTTTAGTTATACGTTTCGAATTATCCCAATCAAAGGGAATAGTAAAATACTTATTCCGCTAATGTGGATGTCAGGCATTATTGCTGGCTTATGCCTTTTTGTGATTTTGAATCGCTTAGAGGAAGGTAAAAATAAATCAGATATTTCTTTTCAACCTATCACCAAAAAAGGCTTACAGGCAAAGCAAGCGATGGAAACAACATTTCCTGTTTGGCCTATAGCCCTGCTGTTTTTTGTGCCTGTGCTACTTGTATCTCTGTTCGCCTATGGCAAAGATGATGATGAAGCTGACTGGCAAGTTTACGCCTATGGACACAGTAATATCTATGTAGATAAACAGCTTCGAGAGCAAAGTATTGGTAGTGCTGGTTTTCGTTCACGAGGCGGCCCGGGTGGTAAGTAAATCAATTCGCGAAAGCCACATTTTACTGTTTAGTATTTTTGTCGCTGGCCTTTGCTCTATTATCTATGAGCTGCTGATCGCAACAACGGGTGCCTACTTTTTGGGTGATAGCATCACCCAATTTTCTCTGACGATTGGCGTCTATATGGCGGCAATGGGCATAGGCTCTTATTTTTCGCGTTTTGTGCCCGATAAACCACTGCTAGCTTATTTTATAGGTTTTGAGTTAGCGCTTGCACTACTTGGTGGTTTGAGCGTGCCCTTGTTGTACTTCTCGTATGCCTATGGCTTACCACTACAAGCAATTAGTATTTTACTCACCACGCTAATAGGGATTTTGATTGGCTTAGAAATTCCGCTGTTAAGTCGCCTAATGGAAAAACATTATGCGCTAAAAGCAAACCTCGCCAATGTGTTATCTATTGACTACTTTGGTGCCCTGCTCGCGACTTTACTGTTTCCTTTTCTATTTTTACCTTGGCTTGGGGTTTTTAAAACGGCCCTAAGCTTTGGCTTAATGAATCTAAGTATTGCGCTGCTATTGCTTTGGTACTTTATCGACCATATCAGCCCAAACCGTCGAAAAGTACTGAGGCTCACACTTGTTTTAGTTAGCTTAATATTGGTGCTTTGCTTATTTGCTAGTAAACAGCTCACGTATCTTTGGCAAAGCCAAATTTACGATGATCGTGTTGTACATTCAGAGCAAACCCCCTATCAGCAAATCGTACTCACTCGTCATAAAGATGATATTCGCCTTTATTTAAACGGTGGCTTACAGTTTTCATCGATTGATGAATATCGCTATCACGAAGCGCTTATTCACCCAGCCATGGTGCGCCATGGCAATGCAAAACGAATTCTAATTTTAGGTGGTGGCGATGGCTTAGCAGCCAGAGAGCTTTTGAAATACCCGCAATTAGAGTCTATTACCCTGGTTGATTTAGACCCTGCTGTCGCTAGGCTTGCGCAAACTAATCACAACCTCACAACACTTAACAAGCACTCACTGAGTGATCCTAAAGTGACAATTATTCATCAAGATGCCTATGTGTTTGTTGAGCAAAGCGAACAACTGTTCGATATTATTTTTATTGATTTACCCGATCCAAAAGCAATCAACCTTGCACGGCTTTACAGTCAGCAATTTTATCAACTAGTAAAAACACGACTGCCAAATAACGGAATTGTGGTCACCCAAGCCACCAGTCCATTTTTTGCAAAACAGGCATTTTGGTCTATCAACAACACGCTCAGTGCAGCAGGCTTTGCTCATACTTTGCCTTATCATTTGAATGTGCCCTCTTTTGGTGAGTGGGGCTTTGTTATGGCTTGCAACTTAATGTGTAGCAACCACCAGTTATTGCCTGTTAACACCCGCTATTATCGCCCTGAAAATGACGCACAACTGTTTATTTTCACGCCAGACATTAGCGCTAACAACGAAAAAGTATCGACGCTTGATGAGCCAAATGTGCTGCACTATTACTTACAAGGGTGGAAATATTGGAACTAAACGAATGGATTAGCCCATTTGGGGAGTTTACAAAGTAAAGGATTACCGTTACAAAGAGAGTTAATAACAACAATAACAAGGTTTGTAATGCAGGCGCACAAACAGAGCCTAATATACTTACATATTGCAGTGCTACTCTTTGGTGGTACTGCATTATTTGCCAAGCTAGTCAGCCTAAGTGCATTAGATATTACCGTTTACCGAACAGCCATTGCGGGCTGTACACTACTGCTGTTACTCACAATCCAAAAGAAAGCGATTAAGCTTCACTCACGTCGTGATTATTTCATCGCCTTGTTACTTGGTGTCATTGTTGGAATACATTGGCTTACCTACTTCGCAGGTATGCAATTGGCAGGTATTGCAGTCGGTATGATTGCCTTTTTTACTTACCCTGTTATCACGGTATTTTTAGAGCCTTTATTTCATGGCAGTAAACCACAGCTTAAAGATATTTTTAGCGCCTTGGTGGTAATGCTAGGGATTTACTTACTCATTCCAGATGCCAGCTTAGGTAATGATGTCACACTCGGTATTGCTATTGGTATTTTGTCAGCGTTCTTTTTTGCTTTTCGAAATATCGTTCACAAGCGTTACTTTAGCCAGTATGGCGGCCCACAAACCATGCTTTATCAAACCTGGATCGCCTGCATTATGCTGTGCGCCTTTGTCGAAGTACCGCCATTACAAGTTGATACAATAAATTGGCTGCTATTAATTACCGTAGGGGTTATTTTTACAGCAGCACCGCATTCACTGTTTGCAGCAAGCCTAAAAAACTTATCAGCCTCAACCGCTGGTTTGATATCGTGTTTGCAGCCTTTATACGGTACGTTTTTCGCTTTTTTAATTTTGCATGAGCAACCTTCAATTAGCACTCTTATTGGTGGCGCGTTAGTAATTAGTGCCGCTTTTTATGAAACATGGTCAGTGACTCGTAGGTATAAGCAATGATGAAAGTATTCGCTCACAGAGGTGCCAGTGGTACCTATCCAGAAAATACCAAGAGCGCCATTATCGCCGCTGTTGATTTGGCAGTAGATGGTATCGAAATTGATGTGCAAAGCTGTCTTGATGATTACATGATTATTCATGACACCTGGCTTGATCGTACAACCTCTGGGCGCGGCAAGGTAAACGCCTGCTCAAAAGAAAAAATTCAGCAATACGATGCAGGCAATGGCGAAGTCGTACCGACTTTACAGCAGGCAATCGATTGGGTTGATGATAAAACACTGCTCAATTTAGAACTTAAACATACTTTTTCGCTAGATAAATTTGTTGAGCTTATTGAGTCAAATGTCAGTGCAGGAAAGATATCTAGAGATAACCTGTTAGTCTCTTCATTCGATCATCACCAACTAATGTGGCTCAAGCAAAAACTGCCATGGGTAAAGATTGGCGCACTCACAGCTTCTATTCCAATTAATTACAGCGAGTTTGCGCAAAAACTGCATGCCTACAGCATTCATGTAGATAAAAACTTTATAAACCATGAGTTTGTTGCTGATGCAAAACAACGCGGCCTTCAAGTTTATGCTTACACGGTCGATAAAGTGGAAGATATCGAATTAATGCTAGAGTATGGCGTAGATGGTATTTTTACTAATTTTCCGTGTCATACACAAATGACACTGCAGTCACTGTAACTCAACAAAACTAAGCTATACTGTTGAATTATGTGAAATTGAATAATAAAAAAATACGCCAAAATGAATCAACACAACACCTTAATGAGTAGCTATATGCGCATTTATAATTTTATCGAACAAACATTCTTTTACACTCTTACACGTAAGATTGTCGGTAATTTAGGTTTTGTGTTTGCGTTTCAAGCTATCACATTAATCTGGCTTTATAGCAGCCTGTCAGAGCAACAAGCTGGTATGGGACTATTTTGGTTAATGACCTTTGTTATCGTCGCCAGCTTTATTTTTACTGTTTTCTACATGCGCTTTTTGATTGTGCGCCCCGTGCAAGCAATGCGCGACACACTTGAGCAAATCAATCGCCATGATGCTGATTTATCAGCCAAGCTACCGCATTTTACCTACGATGAATTTCGAGATTTAAGTGAGCAGTACAATACCTTTACCGTTCACCTAGCAAAACTATTAGCCACTACGTACCAAAGTGCACAAGCCAGTGCTGATAGTAGCTTAAAGATGACTCATTCTATGCAGCAAACCGCACAGATGAGCCACCAGCAAATAAAATTCAGTCAAACCATTACCGATTCAAGTAATCAAATTACTTCAAGCCTAGAGAATATCTCAGCGAATACAGACAGCGTACATCAAGTAAATAATGAACACTTGAGCTTTGTGCAGCACTCGGCTACTGAGTTATCGGCACTGGTTAAAAAGGTCGCGATGATAAGCCAAATTTTGGGTAACTTCTCAGCAACTGTGTCTGGTCTGAAAGAAAACAGCGAGAACATTCGCGCCATTTTGAAAATGGTCGAAGAATTTTCGGATCAAACCAATTTACTTGCCCTCAATGCTGCAATTGAGGCGGCACGTGCCGGTGAAGCTGGCCGAGGTTTTGCTGTGGTTGCCGATGAAGTCAGATCGCTCTCAGTTAAAGTAAACGATGCAACTCGCCAGATCAGTGATTTTATTAATCAAATGAACACCCTCGTTAGCGAAACCAATAAAGAATCTGAGCAACTAATTAGCCACTCGAGTGAGGCTGAAACAGCAATTAGCAATACCTCAACAGGCTTTAGCAATATGCTTGGCGAATTTGAGCAAAACCAACAACAGCTGCAGCAGATTGTCAGCGCGGTGCATTTACTAGAGCAAACCCAAACCCACACTCATCAAACGGTAGAGCAAATTGTGGCTTTGGGCGAGCAAGCTAAACAGCAAATTGATGAATCACTCGCTGATTGCCAACAATCACACAAACTGAGCCAACAAACCCAAGAGCAATTAAAACGCTTTGTGTAAAAATTGACTTAATTCATTTAGTTACAGTACTGTATAAGAAAACATCTAAAGGGAATTTAAATGAAAAATGTTTTCTTTGCAGTACTCACGCTATGCACGCTTTTTATTACTTATAAAGTCGTTAACTTGCTTGAGAGTAACAGTACACACAATGTTATGGCTGTAGAAACAGCTGAAGAGACCGCCCCCCTTACTATTGAGTCATCAGCGCTTCAAACAAAAATAAACCCGCAATCATCACAAGAGACTGATTCTCCAAGTTATAGCAATACATTTGCCAACACAAACGCCTCTAAAGATTCAATAAGCTCATTTGATGAACTCGTAACAAACACAGAAAACGGTCAAAAAGTGTTTAATACACAGCCATTAAACGAAATGGGATTTACACAAATTCAAGATTATGTTTCTGAGTTAGCGAATGGCTTAACTGATACCAACAAAGCGCAAATTAGAGAACTAGTTTACGATGAAACAGTGAAATACCAAGAAGAACACGCAGACATTACTGTTTATGATATGCAATGCTCAAATCAACTATGCGGCATTATTCTGCAAAGCAATAATACAGATGCCATTAGCCAGAGCCTTGATGATTTAATCAGCAACAACACTATGAAGCAAAACACTAGAGGTGGATTATCGCGTGCATTTTCTGAAAACAACGTCGAGTATGGCTTACTAATCGCTGTTATTACTGACGAAGGAATTACCCTACAATAAGTGAATATTGTTCAGGGCCTACCTCAAACTATGTTAAAGTAGCCGCTTCTTGGCTACTTTTTTATTGACCGTGACAACACCCGCTATTGATTATGAACAACTCGCGCTGCAAATAAAGCAATGGGGTAAAGACCTTGGCTTTGCAGAAGTCGGGATCACTGATATTGACCTAACGAAACACGAAGCGCAGCTACAACGCTGGTTAGATTTAGGCTATCACGGTGAGATGGAATACATGGCAGCCCATGGTATGAAGCGAGCGCGCCCCGCTGAGTTGGTACCTGGTACGCAGCGAGTCATCTCAGTAAAAATGAATTACCTACCGCCTGATGCAAGTTTTGCTAAAAACCTTAAACAAACCGACAAAGCGTATATCAGTCGCTATGCATTAGGTCGTGATTATCACAAGTTAATTCGCAACCGTTTGAAAAAATTAGGCCAACAAATAGAACAGCATATCGGCCAACTCGGTTTTCGTCCTTTTGTTGACTCAGCCCCTGTGCTTGAAAGACAACTAGCCGAAAAGGCAGGCTTAGGTTGGCGTGGAAAACATAGTTTATTAATCAATAAAGAAGCGGGCTCTTGGTTTTTCTTAGGTGAGTTATTTGTTGATATACCGCTGCCTATTGATGAAGAAAATAGTTTTGAAGGCTGTGGTAAATGCGTTGCCTGTATGACGCTGTGCCCAACTGGTGCAATTGTCGAGCCTTATGTCGTTGATGCCCGTAAGTGTATTTCTTACCTAACGATTGAGTTACAAGGCGCGATCCCAGAAGAATATCGTCCGCTGCTAGGCAATCGTGTCTATGGCTGTGATGATTGCCAGTTAGTGTGTCCATGGAATCGCTATGGTCAGCTCACCGATGAAGCTGACTTTCACCCAAGAAAGCAGCTTAAAGATCAAGACTTACTGGTTTTATTTGCATGGGATGAAACTACCTTTCTTAAAAATACCGAAGGCAGCCCTATACGCCGTATTGGTCACGAGCGCTGGTTAAGAAACCTCGCTGTCGGATTAGGTAACGCTGATTACAACGAGCAAATAATCGAGGCTTTAGAGCAAAGGTTAACAACCGCTACAGCTTTGGTCGCTGAGCATATCGAGTGGGCGCTTGATCAGCAAAAAAATAAGCGCCAGTTAAAGCTTCGTAAAACGGCACGCTTAATTCGCATTGTTGAAAAAGGCCTACCCAGAGATGCTTGATGCATAATAAAAACGATGTACCTATTGCTTTAATAATTGCGATAGGTCATTTTCAATTTCTTTGAAGGCCGCTTTAACCCCTTTTACAGACTCTTCTCGAGCTACTGAGTTTTGAATGGTTTCATCGACCTTTTGATAGATAAACACTCTTGGTCTTCATCTAAGCCCATGGTCGGTATGCGCCTTTCTAAGTCTTCTTGAAGCTGCTTAAAAATTGCTTCGTTATTGATACGGTTTTCATTTAAAAGCTCAATTAAACCAGTAAATTTACTATGTACCTTACCGACGGCATCATTCAATTGTTGTTGCTGCTGAAGAAGCTCTTTTTTTGTGAGAATCGCTTTAAGCTGCTGCTCTGTAACACTGACTAAAAAGCAAATATGGTCTCGAATTCGGCCATGCTTATCTGGGTCTTGTCCCGGCATGTTTAAGATAAGCAAACTAATCATTTCATAGTTTACTAAAATCCGATTTGAGAACTCGTGCAAACGTCCTTTACTTTTGAGCATTTCAAACAGCTCGATCACTATGGGTGAACACACTCCCGACACAGAGAAATGTAACACTTCACCATCTAGCCTAAATTCCACGTTACTTTGTAAATCAAACGCACCTAAACAGTTTAAAAAGGCTTTACCGAGATCTTGCTCATTATCAATCGAACCAATATGTTCGATGTAATTAACGATTTGCCCCATTTCACTGCTGTTTGCCATGGCGTTAAACGCCGTTGAAGTCGCATCTTCAACCTGTTGCTCTAACGACTCTTTTTCAATGAGTACTTGATTCAAATGTTGTAATTTCAGTCTCAGTTCTTCATGGCTAAATGGCTTAACAATGTAGTCTTCTGCACCGACAGAGTAGCCTTCCATACGCTCTTCAACCGTGCCCCTCGCTGAGACAAACATCACTATAATTTTTTGTGTGATTGGGTTTTCTTTGAGTTTACGGCATACATCATAACCACTCATTTGTGGCATGCTCACATCGAGTAAAATCACCTGAGGATCAAACTCTTCAACGACTTCTAAACATTCTGGGCCGCTATTAACCATTTTCAGCTCAAAATCGAGATCTTCTAAGATCTCTTCAATAATTTCT
This sequence comes from Pseudoalteromonas sp. T1lg122, assembly GCF_002964825.1. Lineage (NCBI taxonomy): Bacteria > Pseudomonadati > Pseudomonadota > Gammaproteobacteria > Alteromonadales > Pseudoalteromonadaceae > Pseudoalteromonas > Pseudoalteromonas sp. T1lg122. The sequence goes on along the minus strand of NZ_PQCG01000031.1, from coordinate 195,599 downwards.
AGATTAAATGGTTCATCATCAACCGCTAAAATACGCTTCAAGGCCATGATTGCTTCTTCCGTTTTATCAATTTATCGATATAGACTGTTGTTCATTTGCCAAGTGTTGTGGCAAGTCTATTTCTAGGGGCAGTCGAACCAAAATAGTCGCGCCCCCGTATTCATTGTTGCTTGCCATAATGGTGCCTTGATGCAAGGACACGAATTCACGACAAATCGCCAGACCAAGCCCGGTGCCTCCCGCACCACTGTTGGTTTTACTACTTTGCTCAAACTTAGCAAAAATCTTTTCAAGTTCTTGTTCAGGGATCCCTATTCCGCGGTCAATAACAGCGATTTCGGCCATCTCCTCATGCACCGCTAAACTAATATCAATCTCGCTATTCGGCTCACTAAATTTCAGTGCATTTCCGAGTAAGTTGCGCATGATTTGGTTTATTTGCTCTTCGTCACACTCAAGCACAATGCCTTGCTCAAAGCCTATTGGCCGAATCGCAATATTTCGCTCAAGCGCTGTGCCCGACACATCATCAATACTGGTTTTTATAATATTGCTTAAATTATGTTTGTGTGGATTGAATGGGAATTTCCCGACATCGAGCTTTGATAAATCAAGCAAGTTATTTAGCAGCGACAATAAGCGCTCACCACTTTGCTCAATTCTAGATAAGTATTTATTTAACTTATCTTTACTTAAATCGTCATTGGCAACCTTCTCAAGCCCAAAGCGAGCAAAACTTAAGATAGAATGCATAGGGGTTCTAAGTTCGTGAGACATGTTTGCTAAAAACTCAGATTTACTGTGATTTGCAGCTTCTGCAACATTTTTAGCGTGCTCTAACTGGGCAGTACGGGCTTTTACTTCTTCTTCAAGCATGTCTTTTGCTTCAAGCAGCAAGTCTTCTTTCTCTTTTAAATGAGTCACATTTTTAAAGATAACCGCTAACGCTATTTCGCCATGATGATCGATTTCATTAAACGAACCAACAAGAGGTACCTCTGTGCCATTTTTCTTAAGTAGTCGTAAATCACAACTAAATTGACGATTTTTACTTAAGGTTGCGATTTTATCTTTGATTCGCTCAGTTGATGCCACATCAAAGAACTCATAGACCGAGCAGTTTTCAAACTCTTTGAGCGGTTTTTCAAACAGCTGTTCACAGGCATCGTTCGTTTCAATTACCTTGCCACAGCGTTCAAATAAAATAATAGCATCTGGGGTATGTTTAAAGATAACCCGCAGTAAGCTGTCTTTTTCAATGAGTGCATCAACGGTATTTTGTAAACGCTCCACTAATTCACTGTTATGGCGTCTTAAGAGCTCTGTCTGCCACAGTTTATGCACTGATTGTAGTAAGCTATTATCATCAACCGGTTTGATGAGCACATCTTCCACCCCTTGGCGAATAGCGGCCACCATGGAGACTTGATCAGGCTTAGAAGTATAAAGTAAACAGCGACTATTCGGCTGGCGTGTTTTGAGCTTGTTGAAAAGCGCAAGTCCAGTACCGTCTTCAAAAGTAAAATCGCTTATCAGTAAATCAATATTTTGCTCTTTGATAACATCCAATGCTGACGCCGTACTATCAGCCGTGAAGGTTTTAATATGTGCACCTTTGAGATTCAGGGCTATTTGCGCCAAACGTTCAGCACAATGATCAACGAGTAACACGGTAGGAAGTTGAAGAATATTATCGCTGTCGAGCTCAAGCACCCCTTCCAATAAAGAGCTAATTTCTTTATTGGCAAAGAAAGGGTAAATGACCACAGCATTAGGTAACAGGCGATTTACTTCACTAAAATGCTCAAGTAAATCGCTTCGTTGTGCTTTAGGAGCCAAAAGCAAGAAATGCTCTTGAGAAAATACCTCCATAAGCTTTTTAATAATACTGGTTGGCACACCATGAGAAGCTGCAACAAGATCAAAGTCTTGCTCTAAAACAGCATCATCAACCATCGCAAAATGTAATAGCTCTACTCTGCAGCCAATCAGCTCCAGCAGCACCTTTACCCGCATGGCTAAAACACTATTGCTATCAACAATTAATATTCTTCGCACCGTTGACTAGACCCGCTTAATAATAAATACCTATTTTAGCGTAGTCTAAAATCACAGTGGGTCACAATTTGTACCGCATTTTTTATTAGTTTTTTAACGTATTAACGGTCTAATCGCTTGCCTAAAATAGTGAGGCTATAAGCTTTATCATCCATAATCGCAATATCCGGAAGCTCTCCCCAGACCTTGTAATCAAAGCGATTAAACAGTTTTATGCTCGGTAGGTTATGGCTGAAAATAAAAGCTAATAACACCTTGATATCAAGTGTTTTTGCATGCTGCTCTGAAAATGTAAGCAATTGTTTACCAAGCCCTTGTCCTTGAGCCTGTTGAGTGATGTAAATGCTTATTTCAACGGTACCATCGTAAGCAGGACGCCCATAAAACGACTTATAACTCAGCCAAGCAAGCACTTTACCTTGTTGCTCAAAAACAAAGATAGGTCTTTTCTGTGTATGGCTATCAAACCACACTTGCCTATCTGCAACCGACACCTCTTCGGTATCTGCGGTTACCATACGCCCAGGGATAGTCTCGTTATAAATAGCGACTATGTCAGTTAAATCGTTTTGAGTTGCTTTGCGAATCGTCATAAATAGCTGAAATTAAATGATCACTTTGCTGCATATTAGCGTATATTCATCACAAATAACTAGCGGGAAATAACTATGTATAAATATGCTTTGTTACTTGCAGCAGGCCTACTAACAACAAACCTTGCAGCACAAACCACAGAAGCGACACCGGCAGCTAAAGCAAGCAGTCAATGCGATGATTTCACCAATGTCACAATGAGAAAATTACGCTCGAAAGAGTCAATCAACTTATGTGAATTTAAAGATAAGCCGCTATTAATTGTTAATACCGCCAGTAACTGTGGTTTTACACCGCAATTTGAAGGCTTAGAAGCCCTTCATAAAGAATACAAAGACCGTGGTTTAGTCGTATTAGGGTTTCCTTCAGATGATTTTTTTCAAGAAGAAGACGATGAAAAAGACACTGCTAAAGTATGCTTCATCAATTATGGTGTAACCTTTGATATGTTTGCCACAAGCGCCGTTCGAGGTAGTGATGTGAACCCAATATTTAAGCACTTAAACGAAGTAACCAGTTCACCTAACTGGAACTTTTACAAATACTTAGTGTCTGCTGACCGTAAGACAGTACAACGCTTCAACAGTAAAACTAAGCCAGAATCGCAAACATTACGCGATGCAATTGAAGCTGAGCTGACTGCAAAATAAATTTAATTTTTCGTTCGGTAAATATTGAACTAGACTAGTAATTTAATACTAAAACACACATTAGGGAGATGTTATGGCAGTAGCCAGTGCAAGACACATTCTCGTAGACAGTGAAGCTCACTGTTTGGATTTAAAACAGCAAATTGAGCAAGGAGCTGACTTTGCAGAGCTTGCTCGTGCTCATTCTAATTGCCCATCAGGTCAAGATGGTGGTGCATTAGGTGAGTTTGGCCCTGGCATGATGGTTCCAGAGTTCGACAAAGTCGTTTTCTCTGCGCCAATTAACCAAGTACAAGGCCCTGTACAAACTCAGTTTGGTTATCATCTTCTTGAAGTAACAAGCCGTACTGATTAATTTCACAATTGAATCCAAAAAGCCGCTTCACAGCGGCTTTTTTTTGCAAAGGATACCATCATGCAATTACTAGGCTCTACCACTTCACCTTTTGTGCGCCGTATTCGGATTTGGGCGGCACTTAATAACCTACCTATTGATTTTATTAATTTGGATATTTTCTCTGAGCAAGACAGACAAACCATGATTGCTCATAACCCTGCCAGAAAAATTCCTGTATTAATTGACCATGATTTTACCTTGTGTGATTCCAACTCAATTATTCGCTATTTGCTTGAACAAGCAGATCAGCCATTACTTAGCTGGCAGCAAGAGAACTATTTAACCATTATCAATGCGTGTAATGATTCATTAGTAGAAATTCTACTTTGTCAGCGCTCGGGGTTTGATACCAACACCGACAAACTGTTTTTTAATTTACAGAATGAACGAATTGCTGAAACATTAGCCTATTTAAATAGTCATTTATTGGAGCCAGTATTTAAAAGCTGTGAATACCTCAACATCAGTTTATACTGCTTGCTAGATTGGATCCGCTTCCGCGAATTAACTGATTTTAGCCAACTAAATAACTTAGTTGATTTTTATCATAAATTCGCCGATAAAGCGGCGGTACAACAAACAGATCCACGAAAATAAAGATAAGGGTTACGCAAATGAGCGATATCGAAATTGAATCAGAATTAGTTAGCTTTGTAGAAAAAGTTCGTTTGAACGAATCTATGTGGGCACTCGGTGCCGAAGATGGTGGTTTTGTTGTCTGTGAATCAAACCAATTTAGCGACACTGATGTGCTATTACTATGGGGCACTGAAGACGCTGCAAAAGCACAATGTAAAGACGAGTGGCAAGACTACACGCCCGTTGAAATTGGCCTAGACGAGTTCCTTGATGAATGGGTTGAAGACCTAAACGAAGATGATGCACTTGTAGGTTTAAACTGGAACGATGATCAAGTTTGCGTTGAAATCGAACCGGTTGGTCTAGCTAAAGCACTGTGCGATTAATAGCAATCCTTAGGCTGACAACGACACTGCCGTTTTTATGGCAGTGTCGTTAAGCTGAAAACTTGATACTTATATTGATTTTAACAATAGAACCACTATTACTTGCAATCAATGCCTTGCCTAAATCGCTTTTAATTCCAACTGAAACTCGCATCTTGAGGTGGTTTGGGTATATCAGGTATACTCTTCGACACATCTTTATTATCAAGGTATTAGGTTGAAGTCCCATCTTGGTCGTAGGCCATTTTCGGCCATGGAATTACATACCCTGTATAATGGTTACATCTATGGTGATCAGCGTTTAACACGTGAGCAAGCTAAGCATTGGCACTTTTGGCTGCCTTTATTTGCTTATTATACTGGTGCCTATAGCGATGAAATTGGCCACTTAACCCTAGATAACATCGTCACCCTTGACGGTATTCGCTGCTTTGATTTTCATACGCATGGCAAGATAAAACCCCGCTATGTGCCAATCCATAATGCATTACTCGATGCTGGACTTGATCAATACTTAGACTTTTTAACAGATCAAAATCAACAACGACTAATGTTTGATTTACCTGCAAAATCAGGTCGCTATAGCGAAAAAGTACGCATTTGGTTTTCGGGTGAAGGTGAACGTGCTGGTTACTTACAAAAATGTGCTATTCCTAATGTCGATCAACAAGGTATGAAAACCGCAATTAGTAGCTTACGGCTCAACTTCGAACAACAAGTGCGTATTCATGCACTGCAAGCAAATAGCAAAGACGCCTTTAACTACTTACTTGGTTTTAAAGATTTCAACGAACAACGCTTTACTGATTTGGCACTATTAAATGCCGTGCTACAAAACGTCCGACAAATAAACCCACACCTGCATTGGCAACGTTTCATCGACCGCCATAATTAACTGACAAACTTTGTTACTAACTATTTATTACTGTTCAAATTAAAACCTGATAGCATGGTGATTCGCCCCTCTTAGCAGGTGCCTTTCTAACAACAAAAAATCAGGGATACTTATGTTCTTAAAAAGCCTATTAACGGTAAGTGTTGCACTTGCTGTTAGCTCTGCCCATGCCAATGAATATGTTATCGAAAAGCTTGCCAAGCCTAGCTCACAACAAGTAGAACTTACGCTTGATCCTGCAAAAGACAATTTTTCTGGTCATACCGAAATTGCTTTAGAGGTTCTAAAAGCAACGAATTATATCGAATTAAACGGTATTGATTATGCGGTTAGCATGGCGAAAATTTTAGGTGCAGAAAACTGTGACCTAAGTGCTGAAATGCTAAAAACAGGCAAAGTTAAATTCGCTTGTGAAGAAAAAATTCAGCCAGGCAAATACACTTTAAAAGTTGATTTTACAGCCCCTTATAACCGTCAAAGTGTTGGTTTATATAAAACTTTAGATCAAGGTACGCCTTATCTTTTCACCCAATTTGAAATGAGCGATGCGCGTCGTGCATTCCCGGTTTTTGACGAGCCTAGTTATAAAATTCCATTTCAGCTAACTATTACAGCGCCAACATCACAAAAAGTGTATGCCAATACACCGGTTTTAAAAACCAAAGTTGATGGCGATATGACAACGCACTTTTTTGACAAAACGCCTCCTATTCCTTCTTACTTAGTCGCCATGGCTGTAGGCCCGTTTGAAGAGCTTGAAATTAAAGGCATGCCAATTCCTGGCCGCGTTCTGACTCCACAAGGCAAAATCCATCTTGCTGACTACGCAAAAGAAAATATGCCGCGTGTGTTAAAAGCACTAGAAGATTACTTTGGCATTCCTTACGTTTACAAAAAACTAGATTCAGTTGCTGTACCAGAGTTCCCATTTGGCGCGATGGAAAACGCAGGCTTAGTGACTTACCGTGAAGACATTTTATTGGTAGACCTAGCAACAGCAACGCGCAGCAAAAAAGAACGTAATGTATCAATCATTGCCCATGAATTAGCCCACCAATGGTACGGTAACCTAGTGACCATGAAATGGTGGAATGACTTATGGTTAAACGAAGCATTCGCAAGCTGGATGGCAGCGAAAATCACTGCACAAATCAACCCAGAGTTTGAGTCGCACTTAGACTTGCCACAAAACCATGTAATGGCACTGGATGCGCGTTTAAGTACTAAACCTATTCGTAAACCAATCAAAACTGAAGCTGACATCATGGACGGCCTTGGCCTTGCCTACAGTAAAGGGAGTGCGGTTTTATCTATGGTTGAAAACTGGATTGGCGAAGAGGCATTCCAGCAAGGTATTCGTGCTTACTTGAAGAAGTTCTCGTATAAAAATGCAGAAGCCGCTGATCTATGGCAAGCACTAGGCGAAGCGTCTAATAAAGATGTGGCAAGCGTATTAAAATCATTTATCGAACAATCATCTTTCCCACTTATCAAAGTAACGCAAGATGGTAAGAAAATTACTATTAGCCAAAGCCGCTTTGTAAATGCTGGCGTTGATGCACCTGCACAACTGTGGAATGTCCCGGTTGCAATTAAGTATGGTGCGGGCGACAAAGTTAAAACCGCAAATGTTCTGCTGAACAAAGAAACACAGCTATTGACTCTCGACTTTGAACCTGAGTGGATCTACCCAGATCAAGGTGCCATGGGTTATTACCGCTGGGTATTAAATGATGCACAGTTCAATGCTCTATTAGAGAATGCAGCAGATAAGCTAACGGTGCGTGAGCGCTTAGCGTTACTTTCTGCGGTTGATTCATTACTTGATGCGGGTGTTATCTCTGCGGCTCACTTAATGCAAACTTTAGAAGCCTTTGTGAGTGATGCTCACCCACTAGTGGCAAACACAGCGTTAGGTTACCTAGCTTCTCAAAAACGCGTATTCGAAGACGACAGCAACCGTGATTTATGGCCTAAGTTTATCCGTAACAGCATTGCTCCTGCCGCTAAGCAATATGGTTTAACAGCAAAAGCAGGTGAAGACGCGGCGGTATCGCAATTACGTGCGCAAGTTATTGCTCGTTTAGGCTTTGATGGCCATGACCAAAAAGTCATTGATACAGCAAAAGCACAAGCGGCACTGTACTTAAACAACCCTGAAAATGTTGACCCATATTTAGCCTCAACATATTTAAACCTTGCGGCTTACCATGGCGATGCGAAGTTACTTGAAAAGTACAAGCAAACCTTTAAAACGACCAAAGATCCACAAGTTCGTACTAAGATGCTGGCAGCGATGGGTTACTTTGGTAAACCTGAGCTACAAAATGCGGTTCTAGAATACAGCTTAACAGATAACGTAACAGCCTCTGATATGCGTACGTTATTAGGTGGTTTAGGCTATGGTAAAGAGCGTGAAGCACTGTTTATTGAGTGGATTTATAACAATTACGATGCGATCACTAAGAACTTACCGCCGTTCTTTGTACCAAACTTACCGTTCTTCACGACGGCAAGCTGTGATGCGAAAAGCTTAGAGAAAACCAAAACCTTCTTCAACGATAAAATCACTGAAGTACCTGGTTATGCACGCTCTCTTAGTAAGCTTGAAGAAAGCATCAATGATTGTATTGCTCTGAAAAATCGTGAATTAAACTCGGTAAATAACTTCCTTAAACGCTAATTTAAGCAAATACGAAAAGGGCCACAATGTGGCCCTTTTTTATTGCGCTAAAATAGCGGTTAATTTAGATATAAATTGTTCAGCAGCGTCAGATGACATGACTTTAAATGCGATACCATAATGAAAGGGCTGTGCACTTTTATAAATGCGAGTTGGAAAACGGGTCATTTCACTACTGTGAAAGTAGTCTTTGATACGCGTAATGCCCTCAATTGACTCGAAATCAGCACTGAATACTTCAAATATAGGTCTAATAACAATTTTTGCTTGGCCACTTTGCTCATGAACATAAAATGCTTCTTTTGAGCTAGCTGGCATAAATTCGTTAATATTCTTAATCTTAAAGGTACTGCGGCAGCCCGCTTTTACCAGCTGTACACTCAGTTGTTCGGCAGAAAAAGACAAAGGCGTTCCTTACAAATAGCATGGATAGTTTAACCACAGTACAGTAATCAGGCTGAAACCGTTACTCATTTATTTATTACATACAAATGCCAGTTTGCTCTGTTTATAATTTAACCGTGAGATTGAACCATCACAAAAGCGTCTCAAATCAAGCCACTGTGACACCACTTCTGGCTCTGACAAACTGCGCTTATGAACTCGGTTATTAACCGCATAGGCCACAGTATCTTTATCAATTAAAGCAAAGTCTTGCACCGACTCAGGTAATCTAAATAAATCACTAACGTCCTCTGTTTGCGGCATAAAGCGCGCAACCCAGTGTTGGTTATCTTTGTTATAACTAAATAAATAACTGTTTGTGTGCTTATCAAAAATTAAAGTACGGCCAATATCCCCAGCAATAATACGCGGTTTAGCAGCTGCAACACGAGTGTATTGCAATGTATGCGGCTCACCTAAGATAAACATGATGAGATCTTCATCAGCGCCCCAAGCATGGTAGCCAACCGGCTCAATCCATTCAAAAATTCGGCTCGCAGCTGGCTCTTCTGCTAATGGATACTGCCATAACTTTTGCTTGCCATCTGCTTCGACCACGATTGCAGACAAGGCTTGCTGATTTGGCATAAGCGTTGGCGAGTATTCACTGACGGGCGTGTTGGTGATATTCACGCTGCTCTTAGATGCAAAGTCATAAAACGCAATATCGGTTTGTGACTGGCCATTTTCGCCAACAACCTCATGGGTGTAGTAAAGCCCAGCATCAACTAAAAACGGTTGATTATTATACGTTTTATCATCGGTTACTCGCGACACCTGCATACCATATGGGGTGTCTAAGTCGGCAAGTAATATTTCGCTTTTAGGCATCGCGGCATGTGCGTGACTGGTAAAAAATGTCCCTGCTGCGACGAAAAGTAAAGACGAAATCAATTTCATGTTGTTCTCTCGTTTTAATTTTTATCAGCCCATGATAGCGTTAATTAATCCGCCAGTCACTTGACCTTACCATGCTCGACCTTTATAACTAGGACGTGTTCGTTTTTTATCAGTTTCTACTGATTGATTTTATGCACGATAATACCAAACGCGTTAAGGTACTGACCATTAAGCACAACAATGGTTAACTATTTAAGCCGATAGGTATCAACAATAACGAGAATAATTATGTCAGCTAAACACCCTATCATCGCTATTACCGGTTCATCTGGGGCGGGGACTACCACAACCACCAATGCAATTAAGCACATATTTAGAAGCTTAAGCATTGATGCAGCCTTCATAGAAGGCGATAGCTTTCATCGTTATACACGTCCAGAAATGGATAAAAAAGTCCGTGAAGCACAACAAGAAGGCAAGCATATTAGCTACTTTGGCCGAGAAGCTAACGATTTTGGCGCTCTTGAAGAGCTTTTTTACCAATATGGTGAAACCGGGCAAGGTAAAATCAGACGCTACTTACATACTTTCGACGAAGCAGTTCCTTATAACCAATTACCGGGAACCTTTACACCTTGGCAAGATTTAGAATCAAATACAGATATCTTGTTCTATGAAGGTCTTCATGGTGGTGCTGTCGATGAGAATCATGATGTTGCTAAGCATGTCGATTTATTGATTGGCATGGTGCCTATTATCAACCTTGAGTGGATCCAAAAGCTCATTCGCGATACCTCGGAACGAGGCCACTCTCGTGAGGCGGTAATGGGCTCTATTGTACGTTCGATGGACGACTACATAAATCATATTACTCCTCAGTTTTCACGTACTCATATCAACTTCCAGCGAGTTCCTACTGTTGATACCTCAAACCCATTCAGCGCAAAAGACATTCCATCGCTAGACGAAAGCTTTGTTGTTATTCGCTTTCGTGGCATAGATGACGTCGATTTTCCGTACTATTTGAGCATGATTGAAGGCAGCTTTATGTCTCGTATCAATACGCTTGTGGTGCCTGGAGGCAAAATGGGCTTAGCAATGGAGCTTGTGCTAACCCCGTTGATCAAAGATATTATTTTGAAAAAACGCGCTCTTGAAAATTTAGCCCCGGTTGACTTGCCGATTTAACTCACTCGGGTACACTGCTGACTCTGGTAAAACAATGGAGTCGTCGGCTTGAAAGAAACATTACGTGTTATTGTTGGTTCAAAGAACCCCGTTAAAATTAACGCGGCTAAACATGTCTTTAGTCTTTATTTCCCAAATCATACGATTGAATGCAAAGGTGAACATGCGCCATCTGGCGTGCCTGATCAACCGCTAGGTGAAGATGAAACCCGCATCGGTGCTGAAAATCGTGTTAAGTATTGCCAAGATCACTTTGACGCCGACTTTTATGCAGCAATGGAAGGTGGCGCAGAACAATTTAGTTATGGCGCAGCAACCTTTGCCTTTGTGGTGATTGCAAACAAGCAACAATTTAGCGTTGGTCGCAGTAGCAACCTGCCATTACCGCAACCTTTTTACGATGCATTGCTGGCAGGTAAAGAGTTGGGTGATGTCATGGATGAGGCATTCAATACTGTTAATATCAAACAACAAGGTGGTGCTATTGGCTTATTGACCAATCACCTTGCTACGCGTGAAAGCACTTATGTACAAGCGCTGACACTGGCCATGGCGCCATTTTTACACCCAACCCTATTCAATCAGTAATTAGGATAACCATGAAGTATAGCCACGTATTATTCGATGCAGATGAAACGCTTTTTAGCTTTAATGCATTTGAAGGTTTAAAAGTGATGTTTGCACATTACGGCGTCGAATTTACTGAGTCAGATTATCATCATTACCAAGCAACTAATAAGCCGCTGTGGGTTGCATATCAAAAGCACGAAATTACTGCCAGTGAACTACAGATAACTCGCTTTACCGAGTGGGCAAATAAACTCGATGTACCAGCAAAAGCACTTAACGATGGCTTTTTAGACGCTATGGCCTCTATTTGTGTGCCACTGCCTGGTGCAGTTGAATTACTCACAAAATTGAAGCCACACGCCAAGCTAGGCATTATTACCAATGGGTTTGCTAAGTTACAACAAAAGCGCTTAGAGCACACCGGTTTACAGGATATGTTCGATTGGCTTGTTATTTCAGAGTTAGTCGGTAAAGCAAAGCCTGCCCCAGAGATTTTTCAGCACACATTCCAATTAATGGGCAATCCGCCAAAAGAGCAGATTTTAATGGTGGGTGATACCGCTGCCAGTGATATTTTAGGTGGTCACAATGTGGGTATCGACACGTGTTGGTTACAACACCCGGAAGTTGAGCTACCAGAGAATATTAAACCTACATATCAAATCAATCAGTTGGTCGAGCTTGAAGCTATTCTAGGCTTATAATTCTTGATAATAGTTTGGCAAAAAAAATGACACTTAAAGCGTCATTTTTTGTAACTGTAATATGCTTGCGATTAAGCTGTCGCTACTTCTAAGCCTGGTGCTGGCATAGTCACTGGGGTATCGAAAGTTGCCCATTCCCATGCTGACTCAGTCGCCATAATTTTACGAAGTAGTTTATTGTTTAAATCATGGCCTGATTTATAAGCCGTGATTTTACCTAGAATGTTGTGGCCAGTCATAAACATATCGCCCACACAGTCTAAGATCTTGTGTTTAACAAACTCATCGCTATAACGTAAGCCGTTTGGATTCAGTACTTTAAACTCATCCAATACAACTGCGTTATCCATGCTACCACCTAATGCTAGGTTGTTAGCGTGCATATACTCGATATCTTTCATAAAGCCGAAAGTACGTGCGCGGCTGATTTCTTCAGTGAAGCTTTGTGCCGTGATATCTAAACCGATACGTTGGCGGCTTTCATTGATTGCTGGGTGATCAAACGCAATTTCAAAATCGATGTGGAAACCATCGTATGGTTCGATCTCAGCCCATTTATCGCCTTCTTCAATACGTACTTTTTCTTTAATACGAATAAAGCGTTTAGCTGCATTTACTTCTTTAATGCCGCCTTTTTGTAACAAATAGATGAATGGTAATGCACTACCATCCATGATTGGTACTTCTGAGCTATCTAATTCAACAATTAGATTATCAATACCCATTGCCGCTACCGCCGCAATAAGGTGCTCAGTCGTTGATAAACGAACGCCATCTTTGTTTGTTAAACAGGTACACAGTTGCGTATCACCAACGGCTTCTGGTGTTGTTTCAAAATCAACAACCGGATCAAGGTCTACGCGACGAAATACTATCCCAGTATTTGCGCTCGCAGGTCGGAGAGTAATAGTGACCTTCTCACCTTTATGAAGTCCAATTCCTATGGCTTTGACTACTTCTGCAATCGTACGCTGTTTAATCATAGGTTCGCTCACTTATAGTTACAGTTAGACGGCGAATTGTATCATAAATACATCCAGCTGCCAATTTGTTTATTTATCGAACAAAATTACCAACAAAAACTGTCTTAGTCAGCTTGCTTTCTTAGGAAAGCAGGAATGTCGAAGTAATCGCCACCCTCTGATTTATCAGACTTTTTGCTGCTCTCAGTGCTGCTAGATACTGAGCTGCTCGCTGTACTTTGTTGTACTGACTCTTGCTTTTCAGACGCAGATGACATGCTTACGTCATCGCTGCTGCCTTGACTTGCAAAGCTTGGTACATACATGCTGCTAGTCGTTTGGTTCATTGAGCTGTGTACATCAGAACCTGATGCTTTCTTAAAGCCATTATCAACAATACCAAACTGTGGACGACGATCGCCGCCTAAACCTGTTGCAACAACCGTTACACGTAACTCGTCGCTCATTTCAGGGTCAATTACCGCACCTACAACCACTGTTGCGTTTTCTGACGCAAGTGCTTTAACGTGGTTACCAACAATTTCAAATTCTTCAATCGCAATATCCATACCTGCGGTGATATTAACTAGGATACCTTTAGCACCTGTTAAATCAACATCTTCAAGTAATGGGCTTGAAATAGCCGCTTCAGCTGCTTCTTGCGCGCGGTCTGGACCAGACGCTGATGCTGTTCCCATCATCGCAGTGCCCATCGCTGACATTACTGTACGTACGTCTGCGAAATCCACGTTGATTAGACCAGAACGTGTAATTAGCTCTGCAATACCTTGTACCGCACCAAATAACACGTCATTCGCTTTTGCGAAGGCATCTAATAGTGTAGTCCCTTTGCCTAAAACTTTAAGCAATTTATTGTTCGGAATTGTAATAAGTGAGTCTACAGTTTCTGACAATTCATTAATGCCTTGTTCAGCAGCTGCAGCGCGCTTTTTACCTTCGAAGTCAAATGGGCGTGTTACTACAGCAACCGTTAGAATACCTAACTCTTTAGCAATTTTAGCAACCACTGGTGCAGCACCGGTACCCGTACCACCGCCCATACCTGCAGCGATGAACACCATGTCAGCGCCTTCAAGGCTGGCACGGATAGTATCAGCGTCTTCTTCAGCAGAGTTACGACCCACTTCAGGGTTTGCACCCGCACCTAGACCAGAGGTGATTTGTGTACCTAGCTGTACTGTTACATCAGCCGACGAATTACGTAATGCTTGTGCATCTGTATTCGCGGCAATGAAACGTACGCCTTCAATTTGTTGTTTTACCATGTGCTCAACAGCGTTACCGCCGCCACCGCCCACGCCAATTACTTTAATGACAGCTTCTTCGCTGTGCTGTTCCATCATATCAAACATGTTTACTCTCCGACTTGAGTCTTAAAACTCACCTTGGAACCATTTAGTAATACGGTTCCACCAATTATTATCACCTTCCGCTTTCGACTTTTGTGCATTCATCGATTGCATTGTACGGCCGTATTGTAACAAACCAACCGCGGTCGCGTACGAAGGATCATCTACATAATCTGTCAAACCAACAATCCCGATTGGTTTGCCAATTCTGACCGGCATTTGGAAAATGTCTTCTGCCACTTCCATTGCACCCGTCATTTTTGCTGTTCCGCCAGTAATGACGAGACCTGCAGCAATTTGGTCTTCAAAACCTGAGCGGCGTATTTCTTCCATCGCCAACTCGAATAATTCTCTAAAACGTGGCTCCACAACCTCAGATAAGGTATGACGCGACATAATGCGCGCAGGACGACCACCCACACTCGGCACTTCAATCGTGTCTTCGTTGCTTGCCATTTGGCTACTAGCACACGCATATTGTACTTTGAGTGACTCAGCATGTGATATAGGTGTTCTAAATATTTTTGCAATATCACCAGTCACTTGGTTACCAGCTACCGGAATAACGGCTGAGTGACGAAGCGCACCATTAATATAAATGGTGATATCCATAGTGCCGCCACCAATATCTAACACAGCCACACCCAGTTCTTTTTCATCATCTGTAAGTACTGAATAACATGATGCCAGTGCTGTAAAGATCAACTGATCGACTTCGAGACCACAACGCTCAACGCACTTTTCGATATTCTTTGCCATATCATTTGAGCAAGTAATGATGTGCGCGCGAGCTTCCATACGAACACCGCTCATTCCAAGTGGGTTTTTAATCCCCTCTTGCATATCAATGCTGTACTCTTGTGGCAGTGCATGCAGCATTTTGCGCTCTGCTGAAATTGGCACAGAGCGAGCAATGTGAATCACATTTTCGATATCTTCATCAGTTACTTCAGTGTTGTTAATCGCAACGACACCGCTTTCGTTTTGGCACTGGATGTGTTTTCCAGAAATACCTAAATAAACAGAGCTGATACGGCAATCAGCCATCAACTCTGCTTCGTCTATTGCGCGACGAATCGATTCAGAAACAAGGTTAAGGTCGTTAACGCCGCCTTTATCCATACCATGCGATACTTGGCTGCCAACACCCACAATGCTTAGTTTGTTATCTGCGGTGATTTCACCAACGGTGGCCACAACTTTCGATGTGCCAACGTCTAATCCAATCACTAGGTTTCTTTCTGCTGACTTGGTCATGCCTTACTCTTATTTTCTAATTGTTCTTCTTGCACTGGCTTCCAGCTCACCGCAAGACCGGTATCATACCGTAAATCAACAACATCGATTTGTGCATCTGCACGTTGTTCCATGCGCGGATACACGTCAATAAAACGTTGTACACGCTTTGCTTTTTCTTTGCGGCCTAAGTTCAGGCGAATGCCGTTATCAAGCCATAACTGCCACGAAAAACGCTCTGATAGCGCTAAACTTGTCAGCTCTAAATTATTCACTTTAAGCATTTCTTGAAATTGACGAAATGCAGTCCACGCTTCGATTTCACTGCCTTCAGGGCCGTAAAGCTGCGGCAAAGTAGTAGGTAATTTTTCACTACTGGCCTGAAACACTTCGCCTGCTTGGTTTAGCAGTAAATCACTGTTCCAGTGCGCTACAGCTTGGTGTTCAACAACATAGACCTGTAAGGTATCTGGCCATTGTTTTCTGACCGAGGCTGTTGCCACCCAAGGTAAGCTTTGCACTAAGCGTTGCACATGTTTTACGTCTAATTCAAAAAAACTCGATAAGTCGGCTTTTTTTATTGCACCAATAATTGCTTTTTCATCAGTATATTGGGGCTGACCAAGTACTGATAAATGCTTTATTTGTGCGTCTTTATTTTCGACCAACCAATCAGAGACGCCCGTGGTGATTTTCACTAATGCAAAAATCACCACTAGAAAAAAGCTCACACCAAAAATCAACGACCAATTTAGCTGTTGTTTTAATTGTTGCGCTTTTTCTAAAAAAGGATGCATATTAAAGTGTTTGCTCCAAAATGCGAACAACTAATTGCTCAAAGCTTGCACCATTTGCTTTTGCCGCCATTGGTACTAAAGACTTTTCTGTCATGCCTGGTACCGTATTTACTTCTAATAAGTAAAAGTTTCCTTGCTGATCACGCATTGCATCAACACGGCCCCAACCACTTGCACCGACTAAATCAAACGCTTTTAATGCCATATCTTGCAACAATTCAGTTTCTTGCGCAGATAAATCTGCTGGGCAATGGTACTGAGTTGTAGTTGATTGGTACTTAGCTTGATAGTCATAAAAACCATTCGGCGTCGTCATTTCAATCACTGGCTGAACATCTTGTCCAAGTACCGCAACAGTAAATTCACGGCCAGTGATCCACTGCTCTACAAGCACTTGGCTATCAAACTTAAATGCAGCATTTAATGCAGCATCGAGTTGCTCTGCGCTACTTGCTTCTGCCATACCAATGCTTGAACCTTCATGTGACGGTTTGACCATCACTTTGCCAAATTCATTAATAATCGCTTGGCTATCAAATTCATAACGGCTATCAACAACGGTATAAGGCGAGGTGCTTAAGCCCATCGCTTTGAACAAGTGTTTACAACGCACTTTGTCCATCGCAAGTGCAGAGCCAAGTACATCACTACCGGTATAAGGAATACCCATAAATTCAAGCGCACCTTGAATGGTGCCATCTTCACCACCACGACCATGAAGGGCAATGAATACACGTTCAATGTTTAATTCTTTTAATTGCCATAACGGCTGATCTTTTGGATCAAAAGCAATGGCGTCAACGCCAACACTTTGCAAAGCGTTCAATACGGCTTGGCCAGATTTAAGAGAAACTTCTCGTTCGGCAGATGTGCCACCAAAAAGTACCGCTACTTTGCCAAATTTGTCGCTTAACTGGCTCATACATTTACCTGCTTTAGTTGTTCAATAGACAAGTTGGTTGCTGCTAACTTTTTCACTAACTGGCCTATGTTACCAGCGCCTTGTGTTAAAACTAAATCATTATCTTGCATAATATCAGCAAGGACACCGGCAAGCTCAGAGCTACTAGCAACATGCAGTGGCTCTTTGCCACGCTGGCGTAAACTACGACATAAACTCTTACTATCAGCACCCACAATTGGCTCTTCGCCCGCTGAGTACACATCAAGGAGTAATAGCTGATCAACATCAGCAAGTACTTTGACAAAATCTTCGTACAAGTCGCGAGTACGACTATAACGGTGCGGCTGGTAAACCATCACTAAACGTTTATCTGGCCAACCCTCACGAACCGCAGCAATTGTCGCTGCAACTTCAGATGGATGATGGCCATAGTCATCAACTAACATCACATTGCCGCGCTCATTTTCAAACGTACCATAATGTTGGAAGCGGCGGCCTACACCTTCAAACTTTGCAAGTGCCTCTAAAATTGCATGGTTCGCAATGTTTTGATCTTTAGCCACTGCAATCGCCGCTGTCGCGTTAAGCGCATTGTGTTTGCCCGGCATATTAAGCGTGACAGCTAAGCTTTCACCTTGCTTATTCACTACACTAAATGAGCAGGTATTCGCTGTTTGGCTAAAATCAAGCATACGGTAATCAGCTTCGGCCGATTCACCATAGGTAATAACAGGACGTCCAAAGCGCGGGATCAGCTCTGCCGCAACCTCAGAATCAATACACACCACAGCTAAACCATAAAACGGTAAGTTATGAATGAAATCGACATAGGTGTCTTTCATTTTTTCTAAGCTACCGCCGTACGTATCCATGTGATCTTCTTCGATATTCGTGATCACCGATACCATAGGCTGTAAATGTAAGAATGACGCATCACTCTCATCAGCTTCTGCAATTAAAAAGTCACTTTTACCAACCTTGGCATTACTTCCTGCACTATTTAACAAGCCACCAATAATAAATGTTGGATCAAGGCCAGCTTGCGCATAAATGCTCGCGATTAAACTCGTGGTTGTGGTTTTACCATGAGTGCCTGCTACCGCAATTCCGTGGCGAAAACGCATTAGTTCAGCCAGCATCTCAGCACGGCGAACAATAGGAATACGCGCCGCTTTAGCCGCTTTAATCTCAGGGTTTTGCTCATTTATAGCACTTGATACCACCACAACGCTGGCATCTTTTACATTGTTTTCATCATGACCAATAAATACTTCTGCACCCACTTGAATTAAGCGCTCAGTCATTGCACTGTGCGCAATATCTGAGCCTGTGATGCGGTAGCCTTCAAAAGCAAGTACTTCGGCAATTCCACCCATGCCTGCACCACCAATCCCAACAAAATGGATGGTGTCGATACGACGCATCGCAGGACGAGTGTTGTTTTCTTTCATCGTGCTTTCTTTCACTACTAATCTCTTCTATCTGCTAGTTGCTCACAGCGTTTTGCTACATTGGCTGTGGCATCTAAAATAGCAAGTTGTTTTGCTTTACTTGCCATTGTTGAAATTTTTTCTGGTGCGTTTACGTAGGGTGTTAATAACTCAACGACCGCTGTTTTGTTGAACTCGCTTTGCTGCATAATCAGCGCGGCCTGTTCTGTCACTAAATATTTTGCATTGGCAGTTTGATGGTCGTCGACAGCATGTGGGAAAGGCACAAATAATGCCATTCGACCCGCTGCGGCAATCTCACTGACCGTTAACGCACCAGCGCGGCAAATTACCAAATCGGCCCATTGATATGCACTATCCATATCATCAATGAATTCAGCAACTTTGCTATTTTCAGCTAATCCTAACTGTTGATAGCTCGCAGTCACATTCGGTTCATTATTTTTACCTGTTTGGTGCCATATATTAAGCGTTGTTAGCGCTGAAAGTTCACTGAATACAGCAGGTAAAGTCTCATTAAGTACCTGCGCACCAAGTGAACCACCCACTACAAGCACATTGATCGGTGTCGTTGTTTGCTTGGCGGTGACATTTGCAACACTGGCTCTGACCGGATTACCCACCACTTCACATTGTTCTTTTGCAAAAGCCGATGGAAAAGCGGCTAACACTTTATTGGCAAACTTTGCTAACCAGCGGTTACTCATACCTGCAACCGCATTTTGCTCATGAATAACCAAAGGAATACCTAAGCTCTTTGCTGCAATCCCCGTAGGCCCGGTCACATAGCCACCCATAGCAAGAACAACATCAGGCTTTTGTGCTTTTAAAATTTTACGTGCTTGAAAAATCGCATTCATCACCATAAATGGCGCTTTAATCAAGCGTTTAATTCCATTACCACGCACACCTTTCACATTGATAAAATCAATCTCAATGTTGTGTTTAGGAACCACAGTGGCTTCCATTCTATCTGGCGTACCAATCCAGCTAACTTGCCAGCCTTGTTGCTTTAAAAAGTCAGCAACAGCAATACCTGGGAAAATATGGCCACCGGTACCACCTGCAACTACAAGTAATTTTTTACTCATCGCTTACCTCCACGAGAGGTAGCCTGCTTAGTCGCCATTTTTGTCTCAAAATCTATTCGCAAAAGTACACCTGTTGCTATGGTCATAATTAATAAGCTTGAACCACCGTACGAAATAAACGGTAGCGTTAAGCCTTTTGTTGGTAAAATACCTGCACTTGCGCCAATATTTACCATGGTTTGAAACGCAAACCAGATACCAATAGCAAAGGCAAAATAGCCTTCGTACTCTTTGCCACATTTAAGCGCTTTTTGACCAATCAGCAAGGCTCTGAATACAAACACACCGAGTACCATCAAGATACTCACTACGCCAAAAAAGCCGAGCTCTTCACCAATCACAGCAAAGATAAAATCATTATGTGCTTCTGGTAGATATTGCAGTTTTTGTACGCTATTACCTAAGCCTTGACCAAACCAGCCACCTTGGCTGTATGCCATTAGCGATTGTACTAACTGATAACCTTTACCGAATGGATCTTCCCATGGCTCTAAAAAGCCTGTAACACGAGCCATACGGTATGGTTCAGCAATAATCAAAACCACAACGGCTGCTATACCCGTTAAGATAAGACCAAAAAACTGCCATAACTTAGCACCGGCTAAAAACAGTAAGCCTACAGTAGTCACAAACAACACCACCACGGTGCCTAAGTCTGGTTGCATTAAAATCAAAAACGCATACACACCAAACACAGCTAATGGCTTAAAGAAACCTTTTAAGTTCTCTTGCACTTCTTCACGTTTACGCACTAAGTAACCAGCAATGTAACTAAAGAAATACAACTTCGCAGCCTCGGCTACCTGAAAACCAACTGGGCCGATTGGTATCCAACGTTTTGCGCCATTCACTTCACGGCCAACAATCAGCACCAAAACGAGTAAACCTAAACCCAGTAATAATAAATAAGCGTTACTGCGTTTCCACCAATCCATAGGCACATTAGTGGCAATCCAAAACAAGAAAAAGCCCATGATTAAAAACATGCTATGACGAATAATAATGTGGTACGGATTATCAAAAATTCGCTCGGCAGTTGGCATTGACGCACTGGTTACCATCACAAAACCAACACCTATCAACATAAACATGCAATACAGCAACGGCACATCATAAAGTTGTGGCGATTGCTTTGGTGTTAATGCTTCACGGATGTCAGCAAATGCGATCATACTGCCTCCGCCAATACGCACTGCGCAAAGTCATCGCCACGTTGCATATAGTTGTTATACATATCGATGCTGGCACAAGCAGGTGCTAATAAAACGATATCGCCGCTGCTGCTTAGTTGTTTAGCTAACTGCACAGCTTCATGCATGTTGCTGGTTAGGTGGCCTTTTTCGGTTAATGCCACAAGTGCTTTAGCATCCTTACCAAAACAAATAAGCGCTTTCACTTTGTCATTTAAATAAGGCTTCAAGGCATCTAAATCGGCCCCTTTTGCATCACCACCGGCAATCACAACTAGTTGCTTTGCTTGATCAGCTAAGCTTTCAATCGCAGCGATAGTCGCACCAACATTGGTCGCCTTTGAATCGTTAAAGTATTTCACTTCATTAATTTCGGCGACAAACTGGCAACGATGGGCAAGTCCAGTAAATGTACTAAACGCTTGCTGATAATGCGCTGTAGAGATGCTAAACGGGCTCAATAACGCCATCACCGCGAGCGCATTTTGTTGGTTGTGCGAGCCAACAACTTGCAAACAGCTTGCAGGCAACACAGGTTTACCGTGTGCTGCAAAGTATTGCTCACCGTGATGTTCAACCAAGGCAAAATCTGCATTGGCAAGTGCAAAGCTCACTTGAGGTTGCTTTGCAGTGTGCGTTGCCACATCAATGGCATTGACTACCGCAAGTTCAGAGCCGTTATAAATACTTTGCTTAGAGTCAATGTATGCTTGGTAGCTTGGGTAACGATCAAGGTGATCTTCACTCACATTCAAGACACAGGCACTTTTTGCTTTTAAGCTGTGCGTGGTATCAAGTTGAAAACTCGACAGCTCAAGTACATACACATCGTAGTCTTGCGAGAGTAAATCAAGCACCGCAGTACCAATGTTGCCACCAAGGCCTACTTTATAACCAGCCGCTTTAAGCACTTCAAACGCCAATGTAACCACTGTCGACTTACCATTTGAGCCAGTCACCGCGACAATCGGCTTATCCGTCAATCGAGCAAAAAGCTCAACATCACCAATCACTTCAACACCAGCATCAATTGCCTTTGCTACAGCGGGTGTAGCGAGGCTTAAACCTGGGCTGATGATAATAATGTCATTGCTGGCTAAGTCTGCCTGCTCTAAGTCACCAAAGTGAGTCGTTAACTCACTGGCATGCTCATTTAGCCAATCAGCACCCGGCGGCGCTGTGCGGCTATCAACAACAATTGGCTTAATATTCTGAGACAATAAAAAACGCACAATGCCCAGACCGGTTACACCGAGTCCGAGCACTGAAATTTGTTTGTTTTTAATCTCGTTAATTACAGTCATTTACCTGATCTTTAATGTCGCAAGGCCAGCAAGTACTAGCACGATTGAAATAATCCAAAAGCGCACAATAACGCGCGGCTCAGGCCAACCCTTTAATTCATAATGGTGGTGAATAGGCGCCATTCTAAAAATACGTTGGCCACGTAATTTGTATGAGCCTACTTGTAAAATCACCGATAATGCTTCCATTACAAACACACCTCCCATGATGATAAGTACCAGTTCTTGGCGAACCAGCACCGCAATAATACCCAAAGCACCACCGAGTGCTAATGAGCCTACATCACCCATAAATACCTGTGCTGGGTAGGTGTTAAACCATAAGAAACCAAGTCCAGCCCCGACAATCGCAGTACACACAACCACAAGCTCACTGGCGAGCGGTAAATGCGGAATATGTAGGTAGCTTGAGAAATTAACGTTACCAGTTAAGTAAGCAATAATGGCAAGTGCTGCCGCCACTAAAATGGTTGGCACAATCGCTAAACCATCAAGGCCATCTGTCAGGTTTACCGCGTTCGACGTACCTACAATTACAAAGTAAGTCATCACGATATAAAACAAGCCAAGCTGTGGTAACACGTCTTTGAAAAACGGCACAACTAACGAGGTTTCGCTGCCTTGCTGCGAGGTAAAATAAAGCGCACTGGCAACCACTAACGCAATCACTGATTGCCAAAAGTATTTCCACTTCGCAATTAAGCCTTTAGGGTCTTTGCGGATCACTTTACGGTAGTCATCAATAAAACCAACCACACCTAACGAGCCCACAACAAATAAGGTTGCCCAAACATATTTATTTGAAAGGTCTGCCCACAGTAATGTGCTGGTAAAAATCGCCCCTAAAATCAAAATGCCGCCCATAGTTGGGGTGCCTTTTTTAGATAGGTGAGACTCTGGGCCATCGTGACGAACCACCTGACCAATCTGCATTTTTTGTAATGCACGAATTAGCTTAGGACCAAAATAAAGTGAGATAAGCAGTGCTGTTAAAATACCTAAAATCGCGCGCAGCGTAAGGTAAGAAAAAACATTAAAGCCACTGTAATACTGTGTTAAATACTCTGCCAGCCAAACTAACATGACGATACTCCATTGTTGCCATCTTGCTGGCTATTTACTAAATCTTCGACCACAAGTTCCATACGCGAACTGCGTGAACCTTTGACAACAACCGTGGTTTTTTGCATCGATTGGGCAAGCACACTTTGTAATTGTTGTAATAATTGTTCACGGCTTGAAAAGTGGCGGTTTGGCTTTTCAAATACATCACTGGCTGATTTACTTAATACGCCTAAGCTATAAAGCTCATCAATGCCTTTTTGCTGTGCATACTCACCGACTTGTTGATGATAAAAGCGCGCTTCTTCGCCAAGCTCTCCCATATCACCTAACGCAAAAATACGACGACCCGGCATATCACTTAATAAATCAATTGCTGCTTTAACCGATTGCACATTCGCATTATAGGTATCATCAATCACCGTCAAGGTATCTGATACTTTAAGGACGTTAACGCGGCCTTTAACTTCGCCCATGGTCGCCAGCGCTGATGCAACGCTTTCAAGGCTTACACCCAACTCAGTGGTTAAGGCAGTTGCAATTAACGCATTAGCAATATTATGTTTGCCCGGTAATGCGAGCGTAACAGGTACTTTTTTATCTTTATTACAAAGCATGAAAGAAGCGCGCGCTTGTTCATCAAGCACCACATCTTCCGCCCAATAATCTAATTGTTGGCTAGTAGAAAAGCGTTTTACATTGCGTTCAGTTAATTTATCAAGCCAAAAATCGGCAAAGTCGCTGTCGCAATTGACGATAGCAACCCCATTAGGCTTTAAGCCGTCATAGATTTCGCCTTTTGCCGTTGCAACACCTTGTAATGAGCCAAAGCCTTCTAAGTGAGAAGCCGCAACATTACATACCACAGCAACATCAGGTTTTGTCATTGCAACGGTGTAAGCTATTTCACCAATGTGGTTTGCACCTAACTCAATCACCGCATATTGGTGTTGTGGTTCAAGGCGTAATAATGTCAGCGGTACACCAATGTCATTATTAAAGTTACCTTTTGTTGCCAGTACTTCGCCGTGACCAGATAAAATCGCCGCACACATTTCTTTAACGGTCGTTTTACCAACGCTACCTGTGATAGCAATTGTTTTTGGTGCGACCTGTGCCATCACAGCGGCGCCAATTTGGCCAAGCGCAATACGTGTGTCACTGACCACAAACTGCACAATATCGACATTAACAGGACGCGCTACAATGGCAGCTATCGCCCCTTTTTCTTTTGCTTGCGCAACAAATTTATGCCCGTCAAAATTAGGCCCTTGTAGCGCTAAAAACACTTCACCGTCGCACAACGTGCGGGTGTCAGTGTTAATATTTTTTACCGTTTGATTACCACTTTGGTAATCGGTTGCTAGAACATTTGCTAGCCAATCAAAATCCATAGGGATCATAACTGCGCCCCTTGCGATTTTTCTTTTAATTGTTGTTGTACATATTGACGATCGCAGAAGTCGATTCGTTGGTCGCCAATGATTTGATAGTCTTCGTGGCCTTTACCTGCAATAAGAATGACATCATCAGCCCCCGCTTGTGCGATGGCATAGCTAATAGCTTGTGCGCGGTCTGCTTCACAATGTGCTCGTTCAGGCTGTTCAAGCCCTGCAACTACATCTGCGATAATAGCGTCTGGGTCTTCACTTCTTGGGTTATCACTGGTGATAATAATACGGTCTGCATTACCTTCAGCAGCTTTTGCCATCATCGGGCGCTTGCCTTTATCTCGGTCGCCACCACAGCCAAACACACAGCTCACGCCACCTGGAACATGTTTTTGCAATGCTTGTAATGCCAGTGCTAATGCATCAGGAGTGTGGGCATAGTCAACAATACAAGTCGGTTGACCTGGCGCACTAAATGCCTGCATACGCCCTGCTACAGGCTGTAATGTTTTACACCCTTCAACAAGTAAATTAAGCGGGTAACCCATACCTAATAAAGTGGCCATTGCAGCGGCTAAGTTATAAAGGTTAAATTCACCAAATAGCGTACTGTTAACTTCAGCTTGTCCCCAGCTAGTATCGAACTTCGCTGAAATACCGGCGTTATCATAAGTTACATCGCTGAAATAAACAAAACGTGCGTTTTCAGGTGGTAAATTTTTATGTCCATAACAAATCAGGTTATTAAAGTCGTATTTATCTAACCATGCTTCAACTTGCGCATCGTCTTGATTAAGCACTACAAGCTCAGGCATATGGTCACGCATTAACATCAACTTCGCATCACCATAGGCATCCATCGTGCCATGATAATCTAAGTGATCGCGTGAAAGATTAGTAAACACTGCAGCTTTAAATTTACACTGTTCAACACGTTGCTGAACTAAGCCATGAGATGAGACTTCCATAGCCACAACATCATTCTGCTCTGCAACAAGTTCAGATAAAATACGTTGTAAATCAACGCTCGATGGTGTGGTATTTGCCAGCTCAGTCAGGTTATCTGGATGCCCATAACCAAGCGTACCAATCACAGCTGCACGTTTATGACAGTGCTGCGCTAAGTGTGCGATCATTGCTGTGGTAGTTGATTTACCATTAGTGCCTGTCACACCCACTAAATCCAGCTGCTTTGATGGCTGTTGGTAAAAAGCAGCTGCAAGTGCAGGCAGCTTTTTCGCTAAATCGGTTACTAAATAAAGTGGTTCAAAATCACTTTCGAACTCACATAAACGGTCGGCAATGACTGCCACCGCACCATTTTCAATAGCTTTTTCAATAAACTGTCCGCCATCAAGTTGATGGCCTTTTATGGCAACAAACACATCGCCAGCTTTTACATCTCGGCTATCAAGACGTAGTTGATTGACCACTAAACTATTGGCCTCAACATCAATATGATTAAGAATCGGTTTTAAATCACGCATCGTTATCTTTGCCTTCTACGTACGCAACCGCATCTTTGTCCGGTGCAACGTTGAGAATTCTTAAGGCATTGGAGACAATCTCTGCAAATGCAGGACCTGCCGTCGCACCGCCGTAATAAACATCTCCACCCGGTTCGTTAATCATTACTACTACCGCTAAACGTGGGTTACTCGCTGGTGCAAGGCCAGCAATATAGCCGACGTACTCGTCACCGTAACCACCTACCGCGGCTTTTTTAGAAGTACCTGTTTTTGCTGCTGCGCGATAGCCATCAACATGAACCTTTTGTGCGGTACCGCCTTTCTCAAACACGCTTTCCATCATGTGAACAACAGCTTCAACGTCTTTTTGCTGAAAAACTCGCTCACCTTCAGGAATTGACTCTTGTTTAAGTACCGTAAGCGGACGCATCACGCCACCTGAACCTAACATCGCATAAAAGCGCGCCATTTGTGCGGTGCTTACAGCGAGGTTATAGCCAAATGATAATGCGGCAATTTCATGATCTGACCAGCGGCGATTTGGATAAAATAAACCACTGCTTTCACCAACCATGCCCGTGCCACTGTCGCTGCCAAATCCGACTTTTTCATACAGGCTAACAAAGTAGTCTTTTGGTAGTTCTTGACTCACCTTTGTTACACCCATATTACTTGAATACTTTAAGATTTCTCTTAACGTCATCTTGCCGTGATTACGGGTATCTTGTACTAGGCTTCCGCCAACGCGCATCCAGCCAGGAGAAGTATCAACGATTGAATCCGGTTGAATTGTGCCGTAGTCTAAACCAGCCAAAATGGCTAGCGGCTTAACAGTTGAGCCAGGCTCAAACAAATCGGTAATTGCACGGTTGCGACGCTTATGTGGAGCTGCATCTGATAAGTTATTTGGGTTAAACGACGGGCTGTTCACCATGGCTAACACTTCGCCGGTTTTAACATCTACAACCATAGCCGAGCCAGAGGTCGCTTTGTACGATAAAACGGCTGATTTTACCGCTTTGTAGGCAATTGCTTGAATACGCTGGTCGATGCTTAAATGAATGTTCTCTGGTTCTACACGTTCACGTTCATCGAGCACTTCGACTTCACGGCCTTGCGCATCTTTACGAATAGTACGTTGCCCTTCAACACCGGTTAACGATTTTTCATACAGCTTTTCAATCCCTTCGATACCATGACCATCAATGTTGGTGAAACCAATAACATGAGCTGTCACTTCACCAGCTGGGTAATAACGTTTTGACTCATCCAGCAAATGAATACCTGGTAAACGAAGGTCACCAATATAGTTAGCAACGGCAGGGGTAACCTGACGTTTTAGATACACAAAACGACGTTTTGGGTTATCACGTAGGCGAGAGTTAATTTTACTAGGTTCAATACGTAATACATCAGCAAGCTCACGCCAACGAATATCATTGCTGTAATAAGCAGCAATACGTTTATCTAATTCAACTGTGTTTTCTGCAAGTGCTTGTTGGTCTTCGCCGTTTTTGCGAGCTTGACGAAGAACTTTACTGATCAGTGATTTATGTAGCGCTTTAGGATCAGCATACACACTCACTACAGGCACACTCACTGCCAATTCTTTGCCATTGCGATCGAAGATCATGCCACGCTGCACATGTTGTTTTTCAACTCGTACAGTACGTTTATCACTTTCTGAACGGGCTTTGTCCGGTTCAATCACTTGTAAAAAAGCGGCACGCGCAACCAGCGTCATAAAGACTAAAAATACCACAGAGCACACAAGCAAAAAGCGCCATGTGATTAAGGTATTAGTTGGCTTTTTCCCTCTGCTTCTCATCGCAGTATTACCACCTGTTCGTCTTGGCTGGTTGGCCGTTTCATTTCTAATTGCATGGTTGCTACTTCTTCAATGCGCGCATGCTGCGAATAAAACTCTTCTTCTACGAGCAAGTAACGCCACTCTAAATCGAGCTCATCGCGTTCTTGCAATAATTTGTCTTGTGTTATCAGCTGCTGACGCGCTAAATGCGTCACCTGAACCACACTCAAGCTTGATGCGAGGATCACAACCAACAAGGCCAAGGTCAGCTTATTAGCTCCTAGGCCTTTAAAAATCTCGATAAATAAATTGGGTTGGCGATGTGTCGCTTTAGCTTTCATTACAACCTCTGAGCTACCCTTAACACTGAGCTACGTGAACGCGGGTTCGCTTCAATTTCCGCCTTACTTGGCTTAATGGCTTTACCCACTGCCTTTAACGTCAGGTTTTTGTTTATTTGTGCGTCCGTCAAAGGCAGACCTCTGGGTATCGCCTCTCCCTTACTCTGTTTTTTAATAAACTGCTTAACAATGCGATCTTCTAACGAGTGGAACGAAATAACCACTAAACGTCCACCAGGTTTTAACACCTCAACAGCGGCTTGCAGTGCAGTTTGAATTTCTTCAAGCTCACTGTTGATATAAATACGGATCGCTTGGAATGTTCGTGTAGCTGGGTGTTTATGTTTATCTTTCACTGGCACCGCTTCATCGACTAAGTCAGCAAGCTGCTTAGTGCTGATGATCGGTGTATGCTCACGTGTTTCAATAATTTTATGAGCAATACGACGACCAAATTTTTCTTCGCCGTAGGTTTTAATCACATGAGTAATATCTTCAAGTTCAGCTTCTGCTAGCCATTGTGCCGCACTGCGACCACTGGTTGGGTCCATACGCATATCAAGCGGGCCATCTTTCATAAAACTAAAGCCACGCTCAGCATCATCAAGCTGTGGTGAAGAAACGCCGATATCTAACAGAATACCGTCAACCTTGCCGATTAAATCGTTATCTTCGGCAACCGTTTTAAGATTTGAAAAGCGAGTGTGAGCAATCGAAAAACGTGCATCATCAGCAAATTTTTCGGCAGCTTTAATAGCTTGTGGGTCTTGGTCAATCGCTTGTAAGCGACCTTGCTCACTTAATCGCGCAAGAATTTGTCCAGAGTGTCCACCGCGACCAAATGTGCCATCCATGTAAATGCCTTCGGGTTTTATATCCAAAGCATCTATGGTTTCGTCCATCAGTACAGAGACATGTTCAAATTGCGCTGTCATTAGCTATTTTTTGCCTTTTTATTATTGTGGTTAGAGTGAAAAGTTATCAAATTCAGGATTCGCCTCAAAATCGCCTAGGCGTTCAATTTCAGTATCTTGGCGCATTTGTTCATGCCAACGATCTTCATCCCAAATTTCAAACTTGTTCATCAAGCCAACCAACATGATTTTTTTTCCAAGTTCTGCATGTGCGCGTAACGACGGCGCCAGCAAAATTCGGCCATTTTTATCTAGTTGATACTCTGTAGCGTTACCGAGCAACATACGTTGCATACGGCGAGCGCGTGGATTCATGTTCGAAATTT
This sequence comes from Pseudoalteromonas sp. T1lg122, assembly GCF_002964825.1. Lineage (NCBI taxonomy): Bacteria > Pseudomonadati > Pseudomonadota > Gammaproteobacteria > Alteromonadales > Pseudoalteromonadaceae > Pseudoalteromonas > Pseudoalteromonas sp. T1lg122. The sequence goes on along the minus strand of NZ_PQCG01000031.1, from coordinate 165,993 downwards.
TTAATAATCGTTCTTCAATTTCGAGCCATTCTGCTAACGGATATAACCACAAACACGGTTCGTTTAAGGCTACAGTGCAAATAACCGTTCCCTGATCTTCAGACAAGATCGCATCTCGGTACTTTGTAGGTACCGCAAAGCGTCCTTTATCATCCAAACTCAGAGAGCTCGCACCCCGAAACATAGCTTGCCTTAAAAATTAGGTTATTAATCGTTAATGATTATTTCCGATCCAGTTTGATCCACTAAAAACCACTTTTTACCACAGTGCTCCAGTTTAGGGCTTGACAAGCCTTTTTGTCAAGTAAGCAGATCATCATAAGCGCCTTGTGAAGCCAGAAAAAATAAGGGCTCGGGCAAAGCCTATGAATTACGTGGGAAAAAGTGGTAAACATCGAAAAAAAATTTTTTTCCTATTTTCTTGGCTATGTATTAGGGAAAAATGGTTAATGAATGACCAATGAATAATTACAAAAATTTCTTATTCTGTAATTTTTACTTAATCACCCTGCAAGAGTTACGAGCATTCTCCAACCAACGGCTGATTTAAAAACATAACGCATTGAAAAAATTAACTTTTACTATTTGGTATGAAGGTTGCGACAGGTTAACTACCAATTAAATGGCAATTTTTAAGGAATGATTATGACTACCGCAACTTCAAAATCGAACTCAAGCGCAGCAACTAATGGCAGTGCACACTCGAACGCGGCTCAAGTAGAGGCGCCATTCACAGAAAAAGCAACAGAAGCAGCACACCACGCTGTAGATGCATTATCATCGCGTGCAGCAAGTGCTGAGCACAGTGTTCGTCAAGGTGCATCGAGCTCAGCTCAAACGCTTTCTGAAAAGCAAGCTATAGCACGCGCTAAAATTAATGAGTACAGTGGTAAAACTCGTAAGCTTGCATCAGAGAACCCACTTGCGACAGCAGGTATTGCATTTGCAGCAGGCATGCTAGTAACCGCACTTATTCGTCGTAAGTAATCGTTATGCAATCTTCTCAATCTACAGATGAGAAAACGCAAGATGCCAATGATCAGCCGTTAAACGCTGATCAGTGGCAAGATCATCTTGCCAAATTATCTGACTATGCCAAACAGCTTTATATTGACTACCGCAAGCAAACGGGGCTTTGCAAACAGCTTGCCGCAGCGGAGTGGCGCTTATCAACACGCTCACTCGCCTTAACGATTATCTTACTCGTCTGTTTTGCTGGGGGGTTAGTGCTGCTATGGGCTGGCTTACTTGCCACTGTAGGTATCGCGATATTTAGCTTTAGCCAATCATTGTGGTTATCTGCTGTTTCATTGATTGTTTTGCAATTGCTTTGTCTTACATGGCTTTGGAAAAACATTGGTTATGTCAGCAGTAAAATTGGTTTTGATCATACGCTCAAGAGCGTTCGTCAATTACTGAATATAAATAAGGATGAATGATGTTAATTGATTATTTTATCAATAAGCCACAACACAAAGTCAGTGAGCTTAGTCATCAAATGGATTTACAAGATGAGCTTAAACGCCAGCATCATCAAGCATTTAATTACCGCCTGAAACGTTTTGCTGTCAGTAAGGTGGGTATTGCCAGTGCCTTTACGGCGGGTATGGGCTACGAAGCGCTCAATGATCCACAGCCAAAAAGCAGCAAACTGAAACAAATTGGTCGCTTTAGCTGGTTACTGCGTTTGTTGTGATCTTTATCATGTAAAGTGTGCATTTTACTTCTCTTTTCCAGCCATTTTCATTACTTTAAACACACACTAGCTATTTGTGGAAACCTAAGGTGAAAAAAAGGATTGTATTAACAGGCGGACCTGGTGGTGGTAAAACAACAGCCATCGATTTATTAAGACGTGAGTTTTCAAAACAAATTGTCGTGGTGCCAGAGTCTGCGACCATGCTTTTCAGTGGTGGTATAGAACGAGGCGATTCAGCTCATCTTATCAAAGCCCATCAACAAGCTATCTTCAGCTTACAAAAACACCTTGAACATATTCAGCGAACCATGCACCCAGATCGTTTAATGCTTTGCGATCGTGGTAGCTTAGATGGCCTTGCCTACTGGCCTGGTGAACAAGATGAGTTTTTTCAGTGTTTAAACACCAGCCTAGAAATCGAACTTAACCAGTATGATGCAGTGATCTTTTTTGAAACGGCTGCTAAATCTGGGCAGAGTATTCATTCTAATAACCCAGTAGAAACGAATCTGATCAACAAGCCATATTGCTTGATGACAAACTACAAGCTGTTTGGTCTCAGCACCCTAACTTTAATTTAGTGAAAAGTTCAGAGTCATTTATTCAAAAGGTGATGTTTGGCATCGACACCATCCGCAAGGTCATGGATAGCTATAACTAACAGCTTAATCAAGCCATTAAACTGTTAGTTATCAGGTCTATTAACCACGATTATGTGGTCGAGCGTAGTCTATATCAGGCCCTTTTGGCACAACTTGAGTTGGGTTGATCATGGTGTGGCTAAAATAGTAATGACGTTTTATATGATAAAAATCAACGGTCTTACTTACACCTTCAACTTGATATAACTCACGCAAATAATTGCTGATCGCCGGATAGCTCTCGATAGTACGCAAATTACATTTAAAGTGGCCCACATAAACACTGTCGAAGCGAATTAAAGTAGTAAATAAACGCCAGTCGGCCTCTGTCAGTGTGTCACCCACTAAATAACGATTAGCTGTTAAACGTTGCTCAATCTTATCTAGAGCGGCAAAGAGATTATCAAAGGCTTCTGTATAAGCTTCTTGCGTTGTCGCAAAGCCAGCACGATACACCCCGTTATTAATATTGTGATAAACAAACTCATTAACTTCATCAATTTCAGAGCGCAACGATTGCGGATAAAAGTCGCGTTCATTACCTGTAAAGCCATTAAACGCGCTATTAAACATTCTGATAATTTCAGCAGATTCGTTACTAACAATACGCTGCGTTTTTTTATCCCAAAGCACGGGAACCGTAACACGACCTGAATAATCTGCTTTGTTACGCGTATAAATTTGATGCATAAAGTCGCTATCGAAAAGTGCATCACCTGTGCTGTGATTATCTTTATCAAAGGTCCAGCCATGCTCCAACATGTCAGGGCTTACAACCGACACACTAATATAATCTTCAAGGCCTTTTAAATGGCGAAAAATCAAAGTGCGATGAGCCCAAGGGCAAGCTAAAGAGACATAAAGATGGTAACGATCTTTTTCAGCTTTGAAGCCCGCATCACCGCTTTGCCCTGCACTGCCATCTGCGCTAACCCAGTTACGTAACTGGGCTGCCTCACGTTTGAACTCACCTTGATTGTTATCGGTGTCGTACCATTTATCTTGCCATTGGCCATTTACTAGTAATCCCACAATAACCTCCTATAGTGTGCCAAATTTACCTAGCTGATAGTCACGTACAGCTTGCTGTAACTCAGCTTGGGTTGTCATTACAAACGGGCCCATATGAGCGATTGGTTGCTTAAGCGGCTCACCGGCTAAAATCAAAACGCCAGCCCCCGTTTGCGAGTTAAACTCAATGTCACTGTCAGGCTCTAAAATCAATAAGCTACCCGCTTTAACTGGGCCGCCTTGCTCAGTATGAATTTCTCCAGTATGGATATAAATCATCACCTTCGTTTGTGTAAGCGGTGTATGGTAAAACTGCGTACCAGCCGGTAAAGTCACATCAGCAAGCATGCCGTCAGCGGCGAGGTCTTGTAAGCTAGACACCTGCTCTTCTCCGGCAAATTGCCAGCTTCCTGCCAACGCTTTAAGCTCAACACCCTGCTCATTTTGACTCGTTGGCGCTGGCGCTTCAGTGGTATCTTGATATCGCGGCGCTCTTAGCTTCTCGGCACTTGGCATATTGAGCCAAATTTGAAAGCCGTGCATGCCTTCTTTGGCATCTGCTAATGGCATTTCACTGTGGATCACACCAAAACCGGTACTCATCCACTGCACATCACCAGCGCGAATCGCTTTTTTGTTACCCATTTGATCTTGGTGTTCAAAGCCACCTTTAATAATGTACGTAAAGGTTTCAATACCACGGTGAGGATGCGCAGGAAAGCCGCCCATAAAATCACTGTGATCATCAGACTTCAGCTCATCGATCATTAAAAAAGGGTCTAAATACTTGCCATCAAAGCCTGGAATACGGCTGATGTTTACACCATCACCATCTTGTGTGGCATGGCTATTTAATTGTTGAATCACTTTCATAACTTTACTCCCGTAAATTGTATGAAATGATTGTAGGCGCTAATTTAACTAACAACCATGAGTAAAATTCGCACTAATCATTCTATTTATGAGAATGCTCATTTTGTTGCCTGGTTAACCTATCAGCGACTGTTGCCCCGCGATCTCCCACTTCTTTGTCAGGGCCTATGGTGCTATCGACTAAGGTTTGTTGCTCGGCACTGGCATTAATGGCCGCACCAAAAATAATGATGTATGCGCTGATATAAAGCCACATCAACATGATCACCACACCCCCTAACGATCCATAGGTTTCGTTATAACTTGCAAATTGTGATACATAATATGAAAAACCGATTGATGCGATGATCCACAGTAAGGTGGCAAGCATTGAGCCAGGGGTGATCCAGCGCCATTTGGCAGGCGTTCTGTGAGGCGCATAACGATATAAAAATGCTAAAGCGCAATTAAAAATAATGGCTAATAGTGGCCAAGTAATAAGCTGAATCATTAAATCGATAAGCTCAGTTAAACCAACTAAATTAAGCACTATTGGCAAAATACCAATGATCAATAACGCCACCAGCGCAACCACAATAGCACCTAACGAAAATAAAAAACGCACCACTAATGCCATAAAAAACTGGCGCTTATTGCGCTGATGATAAGTAATGTTGCAGGCAGTGATCAGTGCTTGGCAGCCTTTACTACTACTCCAAACTGTTAATAACAAGGTCCCTATGGCGCTGACACTTAATACCTTTTGTGATTGCTGAGTGATGCCACTCACTTGCAGCAAAATAATGTCGCGGCTACTTGCAGGTAAAATGGCAATCACTTTATCGAGTTGATCATAAATATCGGTTGGCGAAGCAAAATAAGCATACACAGAGACTATGGCCGCCAGCGCAGGGAAAATCGCCAACAAGGCATAAAACGCCACACCTGCCGCCACGAAAGATAAATTGTCTTGTGATAGGTTGTGATAAACCCGCTTACTGATATCCCACCAACCGCGAATTGGGATCTCCATCGGTGAGCGAGCGTGGTAACCACGATTGTCCTTACTCATAAACGACCTAAATAATTGCCTTTAACACTCTCAAGCTGCAAACAACTTGCCAGTAATAATGGCGTCTGAATTGCATTAAGCTACGCTTATAAAAACACTACAAAGATCCATGGAGCGGTGCGATGAGTTATTACTTACTTATTAAAAATCAATTGGCTAGTTTGTTCAGCCCCACCATTTGGGTAACATCGCAAGCAATCCCTGCGAGCTTATCTTGGCAAGACTTAAATTCTCAAATTACGCAGTTTTTACATACTGCATGGCAAATGTTACCAGCACTGACACTCGGTATTGCGGCCATCATCATTTGCTACTTATTAGCTCGTCCTTTATCGTATTTATTAATAAAGCCGCTTGGCTTTGTCAGTGAAAGTAAACTTTTACATGTAGTGACGAGGCGCTTTTTTAGCATCATTATCATCTTGTTTGGGGTGTACTTATTTTTGCGTCTTGCAGGGCTTACCAGTTTTGCTGTAGCGATTATGAGTGGGACTGGTTTAGTTGGGCTTATTTTAGGCTTTGCTTTTCGCGATATCGCTGAAAACTTTATTTCAAGCATGCTGCTCAGTGTGCAGCGCCCTTTTCGTATTGATGATGTGATAGAAGTTGATGGTCGCTTAGGGGTGGTTAAAAAGGTTACGGCTCGCGCCACCACCTTGGTGGATTTTGATGGCAATCACATTCAAATTCCTAATGCGACCGTGTATAAAAATGTCATTAAAAACCTCACTGCAAACCCGAAAATGCGAGGTCACTTTAATGTTGGCATTGGCTACGATAATGACATTCGCTACGCCCAACAATTAGCAATGAAGGTGGTTAATCAAAACCCTGCTGTTATTAATGATCCCCCAAGCCAAGTGTTAATTGATTCTTTAGGCTCAGCGACTTTAAATCTAACCATTTATTTTTGGGTTAATAGCCGCGAACACAGCACTGTCAAAGTCGCTTCACAATTAATGCGAGAATTGGTCAATACCTATTTAGCAGAGCAAATCAGCATGCCTGATGATGCTCGCGAGCGAATTATTTTAAATAGCGAGAACGATAATGAGCAGCCAAACAATAATGCAAGCGCAGAGCCCAAAACAGCAAAATCACTCGACGACCATAGCCTTGATGACGTTAGCAGTGATGCCGATGATATTCGCGAACAAGCGGATCAATCTCGCGACCCTGAACAGGGTAGCAATATAATTTAAAGTACTTGAGAGCTAGGCTTCATCATTGGGTTTATCTTGCATAGCACGCTTAAACCCTTTGACTGACGTCCCTAAATCTCCACCAATTCGAGATAATTTTTTTGTGCCAAATAACAGCACCACAATTGCGGCAATAATGGCTAATTGCCAAACACTAATTCCTGCCATAACAACCTCTTTTTTTAAAAAAAAATAAAAGCGCCTTTGCAGGCGCTTGAACAACACTAACAACTGGGAATACAAAGATTAAAAGCTAGCACGTACACCTAATGCGACTTGAGTACCAAAACGCTCAAGGTAACTCACTTGGTCAGTACGCTTGGTGTAACCCCAATAACGCTCATTCGTTAAGTTCGTTGCTTCGGCAAACACTGTGAATTGGTCACTGATGTTATAGCTCATGCTGGCATCTAACTGACCATAATCAGAGATCCAATATGGACCGCCCCATGCATCAGGATCCGACAAGAATTTGCTACGCCAGTTATACGCTAAACGTGCTTGGAAACCATATTGCTCATAGTAAACCACGGCGTTATATGAGTTTTTCGACATGCCTCTAAATGGCAAACCTGACTCTTTGAGCTCTGGCTCATCGTAGCTACTGTCAACATAAGTGTAGTTAAGCTGAAAGCCTAGGCCATTGAAAGGTTCTGGTAATAAGTTTTCAAGCGACTGCTGATAAGCAAACTCAGCACCTTTGATCGTTGCACCGTACTTACTCTTACCAGGGTAAGATGCAAAGTAACGCACACCTTCAATTTCAACTGGGCTTTCTACGTAATCGATAAATGATTTCAGGTCTTTGACAAACACCCCACCACTTAACGAGCTGCTGTCTTCAAAGTACCACTCTAAGGTCATATCGGCTTGATTAGCTTCTTCTGGTGTTAACGATGAATCGCCCATCGAAAGTTGTGGTAACCCTTCACGATACGTATCAAAGTTTGGCGCAAGCCATGGGCGTAAATAGCCTAACGATGGGCGGCTAATCACTTGTGCCGCAGAAAAACGGTAAATCAAATCATCAGTAATACTAAGCTTGAAGTTCATGCTTGGTAAAATGTTGCTGTAGTCCCCTTTAAATGATTGTTCAACAGTTTCACGCCAACCATTTTCAAGTGGTTTACCATCTTCTTGTAGGTCAATTAACGATAGATCATACACTGATCCTTTAGAGCTCACTTCTGTTTGCGAACCACGGATACCGACGTTTAACATATACGGCATATTTGCAAGAGTGCTCTCGAGCGTCACTTGCGCATACGCGGTTAGAGCTTCTTCGGTTACCTCATAAGTGCCCGATGAATTGAGCGATGCAACAATACTCTTATCGGTTGCTTCAGCATTAATTGAGCGATAATAAGCAAGTAACTTATCGTAGTCGAAACTTGGCCATGGCTCTGGTGTAATGCTACTTTCGCCTTCTAAGAAGTTATCGAAATTCGCTTCAACAAACACATCGCTTGGGATTTCAAAGAGGTTAAAGTCACCCACATTCACTACGGTGCTGTCATCAAATTCATAGCCATCGCGCTCTAAATATTGACCACCATTACTGAATTGGCTGGCATTTTTTGATGCATATTCAAGCTGACTTTTAGTTTGTTCAAGGTAAGTTAAACCAAAATCAACACGGGTCACTAAATCACTTTCAGGCACAAACGTACCGGTAAACTTAAAGTCATTAACCGTGTCTTCAACCCCAGTACCTGTATTACGGCTATAGTGAGCACCGTATGATTGATCCGCAGTTAAGCCCGGCGATAAAGTAACATCTGGCAGCATATTACCCGTGGTGTAATCAATCCCAATTGAATCTATAAAACCACGCGCAACAATAAAGCGGTTATCACCCCCGTTTTCGTTTTTCGCTTTTGAATGGGCAACATCCACAGCCAGTGTTAGGCCATCCATTGGATACCATTTAGCATTAAGGGCAAACTGATAAGTATCGGTTTTACGTGGGTTGGTTAGGTTGAGTAGCTCCACCATGGTGTTACCGGTTTGCGTCATTGATACTACACGGCCTGTGTCATCAAATTCTGCATCAGTAAACACTGGCGTGCCTGGCGTCCAGCTTTCATCATAGTTAACAAAACCAATTTGATAGCGATGGCCGTCAGTATTGTAACGAGAATAAAGAGCATCAAAGTTAATATCTAGGGTATCTGTTGGACGCCATTGCATTGCTAACGTCGCACCGACGCGTTCACGCACATCCTGCGCGTTCGCAAAATACATGTAACTCGGGATTTTTGAGGCAAATATTTCACTTTGCCCATCAATTTCTCCGTTACCGTTCATGTCGACTGGCACACCTGCGCTGTCTGCCCCCCAACCTTCTTCTTCGTCAAAAAAGCCGCTTGCAGAGTATGTGTCTGCACGTAAGGTTTTCTTAGAATACGCACCCGAGAAAAGCACACCAAAAGTATCATCATTAAAGTTGTCACCGATGATGAATGAAGCATGCGGGTGTACATCGCCTGTTCGAGATTCATAAATCCCTTTTGCTGAAGCGCTCAAGGTAAAGCCATCTTGATCTAGTGGTTTACGCGTTTCGATATCAACAACCGCACCAATGCCCCCTTCAATTAAGCGTGCTTCTGGTGACTTATACACTTGTAGTGCACCCACTAACTCTGAAGCAATGGTGTCAAAGTTAAAGTCGCGGCCTGAGTTTTCAGAAGCCAGTTTACGACCATTCAACGTGGTAATGTTGTAGCCGCCACCTAAACCACGGACTAAAATATTTTGCCCCTCACCGCCATTACGAGTAATGGTGATACCCGGAATACGCTGCAATGCTTCCGCTAAGTTTTCATCGGGGAACTTACCGATGTCATCAGCGACAACGACATCAACAACCGTCGTTGCTTCTTTCTTTCGAAAGTTTGATTCTTTAATACTGCTACGGATCCCTGTAACTTCAATAACCTCAACATCCTCTTCGGCCTTACTATCGTTTTCTTGTTGTTGGGCCGTTGCAGCGAAACTGACTGATGAGGCCAGAATCGAGCTTATCAGCACGCTCAAATATGTTTTTCTAGTTGTTGTTGCCATGATGATTTCCTGTTTTTAAATGTTCAGATTTTTTCACCATAAAAATGGTAATGAGTAAGGCCTTATATTTAATCTATAACAAAATGAAACAATCTAGCAACAATAAATTACCTTGTGAAACTTTCGATAGTTACGAAATTTGTTTTATATATGAAAAAAATGGCTTCGAATGCCTTTAAATATGGGACTTTAATTTCGAAAGTTACGATAATGATTTTTTTGAAAAGATTTTCTTTCGGTGGGCTGGTACGATTTATTTTGGATAATAAAAAAGGCGGCAAAAGCCACCTTTCATCAATCCTATTTAACTAGAGAGTTAAACAGTAATCACCTCAATACCTAAGCTCGTTAATGATTCAACAAACTCTGCTGGCATATTTTTGTCGGTGACCAGCACATCGATTGATTTAAGCGGCAATACATTATACAAAGCACGCTTACCAAATTTACTTGAATCTGTGACTGCAATGACTTTATCTGCGCGGGTGCACATGGTGCGATTCAGCATTGCCTCGGGCTCATAATGGGTGGTGATCCCTGCTTCTGAGTCGATACCATCAACCCCTAAAATAACCTTTTTAAAGTTATATTTACTAAGTGCTTGCTCGACTTCATTTGAGTAAAAAGACATTGATTTTTTTCGTAATTGCCCACCCAGCATAAACACATTTGCATCTTCAATATCAGCCAGTACATGAGCAATATTAAGGCCGTTTGTCATCACTGTGAGGCCCTGCTTATTGGTTAATGCTTTGGCAACTTCTTCTGTGGTGGTGCCAGAATCAATAATCAATGAATCGCCATCATCAACCAAACTTGCCACAGCTTTCGCTAATAACACTTTCACAGCATAGTTTTCGTTATGCTTATCTTTTACCGAAAGCTCTTTAGCCAATTTATCGCAGGCAATTGCCCCACCACGTGAACGGACAACTAAGCCTCGTTTACCGAGCTCGTTAAGATCATGGCGAATGCTAACCTCCGAAATATCAAAGGTTTTAGCAAGATCTTTAACATTTACTTTGCCATTTTCCTCGGTCATCAGGACGATTTTTTGTCTTCTTTCTATTGTGGTTAGCATAGCTGGCCTGTTGTTTTAATAGCTGCTTTCAAATTTGTAGTTCAATATTACACAATTTACAGTTTCAAAGCCAAATTTAGTTTCGAAATAAAATAAAACTTTCAAAACTTACGAATTTTGTTTTATGATTATTTCACAACAATCTTCTTTGGTGACAAAAATGACAACACAAAGCTCACTGTTAGAGCAAACAGAACACACCAATCGCACGCAATTACTGCCTATGATGATCATAGGCGGGTTGTTTTTCTTATTTGGTTTTATAACTTGGCTTAACGGCTCCTTGATCCCATTTTTACAAATGGTCTGCGATCTCAACCATATTGAAGCTTATATGGTGACACTGGTGTTTTATATCGCCTATACCGTGATGGCACTGCCAAGCGCTAAGATTTTGCAAATATTCAGCTATAAGCACGGTATGTCGTTTGGTTTAGGTACCATGGCATTTGGTGCATTGTTGTTTATTCCTGCGGCACAAATTCAAGCGTATTGGTTATTTTTGGTTGCCTTATTTACGTTAGGTAGCGGCCTCACCTTATTACAAACTGCTGCGAATCCTTACATCGTGCTAATAGGCTCTAAAGACACGGCAGCCGTGCGCATTAGCATTATGGGTATTCTCAATAAGAGTGCTGGTGTGGTGGCTCCATTGCTCTTCTCAGCGATTGTATTTAGCGACATTGCCAGCTTTAGCCCAGAGGCTTTGGCCCAATTAAACAGCATTCAAAAGCAATTACAGTTACAAGAACTGGCTAATCGTTTAATTACTCCTTACTTTGTAATGGCAATCGCATTAGCAATATTAGCGGCGTTAATCATGCTGGCCCCGCTACCTGATATTGAGCAACCAAAAACCAGCAACAATAGCGAGAGCAAATCAGTACTGCAATTTCCACACTTAGTTTTAGGCGTGATAGCCCTATTCTTTTACATAGGTGCAGAAGTCATTGCCGGCGACACTATTGGCCTTTACGGCAAAGAACAAGGGGTATTGCAGTTCGCAGAACTCACCTCTTACACCATGGGCTTTATGGTGCTAGGTTATGTTTTAGGTATCGTATTAATTCCTCGCTTTTTTAGTCAGCAACAGGCGCTGATATTTTCTGCGTTAAGTGGTTGTGTGTTTTCACTTGGTATCATTTTGATTGATCCGCAACAAACTGCGATTTCGAATTTAGTGCTCTTTTGGCTTGCTGATAACAGTTTTCCTGATACCGTGTTATTTGTTGCATTACTTGGCTTATCGAATGCGCTGGTATGGCCGACCATTTGGCCTATGGCCCTTGCAAATCTTGGCGATAAAACTCAAACCGGCGCGGCATTACTGATTATGGGGATTTCTGGTGGCGCGCTATTGCCTTTGGTATACGGTGTATTTGCAGAATATACAGGCAATGCACAACAAGCTTATTATCTGTTGATCCCTTGCTATGCGTTTATTCTTTATTACGCACTGATTGGTCACAAACTAACAAGTTGGCGTAAGTAACGACATGGGCAGGCTTAGTTGTTTTACTATTTAACTAGCCTGCAATTTTTCTGATGTGAAATAGCCCAGTAGCAAAAATTCACGCACGGTAAAAATACACTTATAAATTAAATACTCGTCACGCTTATCAAGGCTCACTTCTGAAAGAGGTAAGGCTTGCTGCGCTATTATGCGCTGTTGCTGCAGTGAAGAAATAGTAAATAAACCTGTGAGTTTATCTGCTAATTGCGACGATGAAAGAGCACCTTCTGCAATCAGCTCTGCGCCTTTTAAGCATGCCGTACGCTCAGTCGTAGTTAGTGTATTTGCTAGCATTAAATCTGTGAAAGCGACTAAATTAAAATACAGCTGTTCATTTGGCTCCAGTTCCAAAATAACCGCCTGCATTTGCGTGACCACATCCCGGTGAGCCGCTGTTTTAAGCACCTCAAAATGATTGTCATCCACTTTATCAAATAGCTGAGTCGCAGCCACTGGCGTAATAGCCGCACCGAATAATGCTGCTAAACATTTAATCGCATTTCGCCTTTGTAGATCAGCCATTGAACACCCCATTTTGATAATGTCGTGCAGCATGATCGGCGGCTCTTGCAGTAAATGCCATATAGGTTAACGAAGGGTTCTGATAACCCGACGAGCACATAAACGAGCCGTCAGTGACATAGACGTTACGCACACTATGAATTTGGTTGTAACGATTAAGCACTGAGGTTGTAGCATCATGTCCCATGCGCGCAGTTCCCATTTCGTGGATGGCTTGCCCCGGCGCTGAGTCTTTATCGTACGCTTGCACATTTTGATAACCAGCTTTGCTGAGCATCTCGACGGCTTGCGCTTTCATATCCTCGCGCATGCGCTGCTCGTTTTCAGCAAATTGACAATCAAAATTAACTAAAGGTAATCCCCATTGATCTTTTAATACCGGATCTAAGCTCATTTTATTACGATGATAAGGCAGGCATTCACCAAAGCCTATTAATGCAACTTGCCAAGGCCCAGGTTTGGCAAGCTCTTCTCGAAAAGCCTTACCAAAGCTAAGTTCTTTAAAGCCCCGTCGCCAATCTTTGCGTGTTGCGTATCCTTGATAGCCATAGCCGCGAATAAAGCTATGCTGCTCACTATCATTAAGATTTCGAAAACGCGGAATATGAAAGCCAACGGGTCTGTCGCCATCATTAAAGTCATCAGCAAAACCTTTTGGTTCACCCGTTGCGCCAACCCTAAAATGGTGATCCATGAGGTTATGCCCAAGCTCTCCACTATCGTTCCCTAAGCCATTAGGAAAACGTGCAGAGGTTGAATTTAATAACAAGGCTGTTGTAGCCACCGTTGATGCGCAGCAAAAAATAATCTTCGCTTGCGCGATACGCTCTTTTTTAGATTCAGCATCAATTACTTTCACACCTGTGGCCTGCCCGCTTTCTGGATTGTAAATAATCTCTTTAGCAATGGAGTGAGTCTGAATAGTGAGTCGTCCAGTACGCATCGCTGCAGGTAAGGTCGAGGCTAAACTACTAAAATAACTACCGGTTGGACAACCTCGCATACAGCGGTTGCGCTTGCTGCATGGAGCACGACCTTGCTCAGGCTTTGCCTTAGTTAAATGCGCAACTCGCCCGATGGTGAGGTGCCGATTAGTGTAGTGAGTTAATAAACTTTGTTTAAGCTGCTGCTCTACGGCATTAAGCGCAAAAGGAGGTAAGTAAGGTCCATCTGGTAGCTGAGGTAAGTTCAGCGCTTCGCCAATAACCCCGATGTAGGCTTCGACTTTATCGTACCAAGGCGCAATATCTTGATAGCGCACAGGCCAATCAACGCCGTGACCATCTTGTTTGTTGGCTGCAAAATCTATATCACTGAGGCGCAAGCATTGCCGCCCCCAAGTTAATGAGCGCCCACCAAGATGATACCCTCTGATCCAATCAAAACGCTGTGATTCTTGATAAGGGTGCTGCAAATCATTCACAAACCAGTGTTTTATTGATTGCTTGGTGGCATAGCCAGTGCGTGCTTGTTTAGCTTGATTCTGTTTTTCTAGTAAGCTGGGCCTGTCGCGAAATGGCAGTTGCCAATCATCTTTAAAGGCAGTGATATAGTCAGTACCGTGCACAACCTGCCTACCACGTTCCAGTAGCAGTACATTGAGCCCTTTTTCGGTCAGTTCTTTAGCAGCCCAGCCGCCAGTAATGCCACTGCCAATAACAATGGCATCGAATACTTTTGCCTGCATTCTCACTTAACTTTTAAAAGATTTGCTTACCCGCACAGATCGTTGCTTGCACAGAAAAGTCTTTATCGAGCAGGGCAAAATTAGCCTGCTTACCTACCGCAATACTGCCTATTTGCTCCGCTTTATTTAAAAACTCAGCGGGTACTAAACTGGCCATTTTAGTTGCTTCAACTAGGCTTGCGTCGGTTAGGTTATAAAAACGCTCAACGCCAACTTCCATGGTTAATGTACTGCCCGCTAAAGAACCGCTCTCAGTTCGTGCAACACCTTGCTCAACCACAATAGGAAGCTCACCTAAACGGTAGCGACCATCTTGTAAGCCTCCGGCACTCACGCAGTCTGTGATCAGAGCAATTTTATCTGCCCCTTTTAAACGGTAAACCATGTTCATGATGCTCGGGTGCAAATGAATACCATCAGGAATAAGCTCAACCATGGCATCCTTGTCCATCAACAGTGCGCCAGTACAACCAGGATCACGATGATGAATACCGCGCATACCATTAAAAATATGCACACCACCGCAAGCACCATGGGCAAGAGCTTGTGTTGTTTGCTCAAAATTAGCATCTGTATGACCCAGCATCACACGCACGCCTTTATCGGTGATATAGCGGATCATGTCGGGGGATTTAAGTAGTTCTGGCGCCAACGCAAATGAGCTTAAGCAACCTTCACATGCGGCATAAATTTCATCAAATCGCTGTTTAGTAAGCTCTAAAAAAAATGACTCGTTATGCGCGCCTTTATGCGCTTCTGCAAAGAATAAACCTTCGTTATAAGCCCCTAGCAACTGCGCCCCAGCCAAGCCTTTTTGATAGGCACTCGCCATATTTTTATAAGCTTGAATTGAGACGTCCCAGTCTGCAGTCACCGTTGTGCCAACAAACCCCGTTACGCCATGCTTTGCTAAAGAACGAGAAATAATCTCTAGTGATTCTGGGGTGCCGTCCATAATATCGCAGCCTTCACGGCCATGAATATGTAAATCAATAAAGCCTGGAAATAAACTGTGCTCACCTAAATCTATTACTTCGATCTCGGGCGCCATTTGCGTAGTAATGGCAGTAATTTTACCTTGCTCGACCAAGACCACATGATCGAGTAAAACCGCATCAGCAGTCACCACTTTTGCGGCTTTTAAGTAATAGCGATTAAGATGCGTTGGAATTAGCATGAACACTTCCTATTATTGCAGCGCCTCTTACGCCGCTAGAATCACCAAATTTTGCACGCTTCACGTCGGGCACGGCAAAACCTGAAAATAAATGAGTTTGAATCGCGTCAGGGAGTTTCTCTACAATTGCATCAATGAGCGACAGCCCGCCCCCCAGTACGATAACTTCTGGGTGCAAACTTTTACTAATGGCAGCAAAGGTTTCGCCAAGAATATCTAAGTAACAAGCGAGCACCTTTAAGGCTTGCTCATCACCTAGTTTAATATCGTTTGCCCATTCAATCGCAGATTTAGGAGATTGCGTAATATGTTGATACAAGGTTTGTACACCAGGCCCCGCAATATAACTTTCGACACAGCCATTTAAACCACAGCCACATTTTAAAACCGGTAGCTGGTATTTTTGCTGCAAATATGCAGACAGTGGTAAATGGCCGTACTCTCCCGACATACCCAGGCCTTGGTTAAACAAGGTTCCATCAATGCACATCCCCCCCGCCGCACCAGTGCCAACAATGGCACCGAATACTCGGCTATAACCTTCACCTGCTCCGCCATTAGCTTCTGATAAGGCGAAACATCGGGTGTCATTTAATATCGCAACAGGGCGTTTTAATAATGCTTGAAGATCGTTGGCAATCACTTTGCCTGTGGCACACGGCACATTAGCCGACAGCACTTTACCTTCATCATTAACGATACCTGGCATACCGATGCCCACCGCACCTTGGCAACCTGTCAGCTCATCGGCTTTAATTACCTGCTGATAAATTGCGTGCAAAAATTGCTGATAGTCATCCGTTGGCGTAGTAATACGCCAACTTTGCTGTTGCTCTAAATTATCATTAAAAATGGCGGTCTCTATTTTTGTACCACCAATATCGAGTCCGTAAACAGCCATATTTTACCCAACACTACTTAGCGAGAAGTTAATGGGTAAATAGTTACCCCTTTTACAACACGGTTAACTTCGCCCGTAGGACAAGGATTATCAGGTGTTAAACCGAGTGACATTGATTTATAAAATGCAAAAATCTGACAATAGACAATATAATACAGACCTTGCCAAACATCATCTAGCTCGACCAGTTCAGTATTTAACGCCAGCTTTTTAACCGCTAAACATTGTTGGTCATTTAATAGTTCATTAAATAAATCAGTATCATACAAACTGCTATAAAAATCACTTGAGGCCATTAACAACACTGCGGTTTTATCATTAATGATGGTTTTAGGACCATGACGAAAGCCAAGAGGGGTTTCAAAGTAACTAATTAAATCCCCATTGGTCAGCTCTAAGCACTTTAAGGCCGCTTCTTTCGCATAGCCAAGTAACGAGCCTGCCCCTAAAAACACCAAACGTTCAATATCAGTTTGCGCAAAGCCTTTGATCTCTTCAAGTTGAGTGTCGAGTAGCAGCTCTGTCTGCGTAGCCACTTGTGCAAGCTGGTTAACATCAGGGGTAAAAATACATAAGGTTGAAAGCAGCATTGAGGTGAAACTGCTGGTCATTGCAAAGCTTTCATCTAAGGTTTCTTTTGGCATAAGTACACTAAAACTATTTTTTTTAGCTGCCGCCCTTTTAGCTAATTCACCATTTTCATTACAGGTAATGACTAAGTGATAGCACTTTTCAACAACTTGCTCTGCGATATCAACCGCCGCGACACTTTCAGGGCTATTACCTGAACGCGCATAAGAAATAAGTAAAGTGGGTGTGCTCTTTTGTAAAAAACCATGGGGGTTAGACACAATGTCGGTGGTGCTAACTGCGCGCACATTTAAATCAGTTTTAGCTGTTAAGTGAGGTGCTAATGCCTCGCCAACATAGGCTGATGTGCCAGCCCCCGTTAATACGATTTGTAATTCTTTTAATGCCAAAATTGGCGCTAAAAATGCGTTTATTTCTGCTCGATGCGTTTCAATAATAGCCGCCGTATTGCACCATGACTCTGGCTGCTGAGAGATTTCTCTTGCTGTCCAATAAGCGTTTTGTTGCTTAAGCTCTGTTTCGTTTAATGATAAAAACTGCGTCATAATTAATTCTCTCTCAACACCACTTATTGATTACAAGCACGCGAATAGGTATTCGTGACTTCCATTATTTTATTAATTACTAACTCACGGGGTGATGAGTTAATTTGGCCATTGATCAATGCCTTATATTGCGCTGGCATAAATTGGCTAAGTAAAGTTTGTGGAATAATTTGCCCTTCTAAGTTGGCAAATAAAGTTTCTACTGTTTGCTTTATTTCATCTTCAGGCCAGTAGTAACGAATACGGTCGCTATAACTATAAGCTCTAAACAGCTTAGCTTCAGCACCTTGTGTTGGGTAAAACTTATTCCAGTAATGTGGCTTTTCTAGCATGATGCGCTCACATACATCACGTAAATTTGAACGCTTAGCCGCTTCGACTAATTGATCTTCAATATAAGATAACGCAAACAACCCTTCGCGTAGTGCATAGGTAAGCTGAGGACCCACTTTTAATATGGCAAAGTGATCTTGCACCAACTCGTGATAGCAATGATCTGGCTGATAGTCGGTAGAGTGAGCTTCATAAACAAGATTCTCGACAGTGGTGATAAACTCTTTCAGTTTTTGCGCTTCATTACGTTGGTAATCAAAAACTTGATGGTTATCAAATTCAACTCCTGGCTGCACAACAACAGCAATAACACGTGACCAGACATCGCTTATGTTTAAGTTAGCAAATGCAGCCTGATGTAATTCGATTGTTTGTTGCACTCCCTCAACATGCGATACCTCAATAATTTCATGCTCTTGTGTTGCGCCACCCGGAGGAGGGACCTCAGTGCCCACTACATACAGAATATCGTTATCTTTTGCTGCTGACTCAGCGGCTTGGCACATCAATGCGGCACGCTTGGCAATTTCGGCATCAGCTAAACGCTCTCCATCGTCAGCGCATGGCATACTGGCATCTAAATGAATTTTCTTAAAACCCGCACTTGCATAGGCTTTTACTAGTTCAACAGCTTTAACCATCGCAACGTCTGCAGGCTCATTTACCCAACACACTGGGCCTAAATGATCACCACCTAAAATAATGCGCTGGGTATCTAACCCTACTTTTTCCGCTATTGCATGAACAAACTCAACGAAGTTATGGGGCTTCATTCCTGTGTAACCACCAAACTGATTGACTTGATTCGCTGTCGCTTCAATTAAAATTTCGGTGTCATCATTTAGAGCTTGCAACATTGCTGCTTCGATAACGAGCGGGTGTGCACAACACACAGAATAAATACCCTGCGCTTGCCCTACTCGATTGTTATTTATAATCGTTTTTAATGCATTCATGGTTTTCTCCAAGCAGCTTACGCTAATGGTTAGATACGTGATTTGAAATTACATTAGCACAGCGCGAAACGCTGCGCAACAAAACGAAAGACAACGAAAGTCGTAAAATAAGTTAAAAACACACTTCTCACGGTATTTTATAAGGGTAAAAATGATAAAACCCAAAGTTACGAAAGAATTTGAAAGCATTTAATTGTAATTGACTTTGAGTTGCGATATAACAGAAACAACTGAAACCCACTATTAAAACAATCTCAGTGATTTAGGTATCGTTATGACAATAGATAGACGTAGTTTTTTAAAATCTGCCGCAGCCATTACCGCCGCGACAGTCGTGACTGGCTGTGCGAAAAGCCAACAAGGTGATAATCAAAGCACACCACTTGCAGCACAAGGTAAAAGCGTAATGGGCTTAGCTGTGCCAGCAATGGATGTGGTACGTGTTGGTTTTATTGGGGTTGGTCAACGTGGTAGCGGTCATGTAAAACACCTTTGCCATATTGAAGGTGTTGAAATTAAAGCTATTTGTGACACTGATCAGCTGATGCTAGATAAGTCTGTTAATTATGTTGTTGAAAAAGGCTTACCTAAACCAACTGCTTATACGGGTTCTGATAAAGCCTATTTAGACATGCTTGCTCGCGATGACATCGACATTGTGATCATTTCAACACCTTGGCGTTGGCATACACCAATGAGCGTCGCGACCATGGAAAGCGGTAAACATGCCTTTGTTGAAGTACCTGCAGCAACCACGATGGAAGAGTGTTGGCAACTAGTAAACACTGCTGAACGCACGCAAAAGAACTGTATGATGATGGAAAACGTTAACTACGGCCGTGACGAGTTAATGGTTTTAAACATGGTTCGTAAAGGCGTATTTGGTGAGTTATTGCATGGTGAAGCTGCTTATATTCATGACCTGCGTTGGCAAATGAAAGAGATTGACCGTAGTACAGGCTCATGGCGTACTTACTGGCATACCAAGGTAAACGGTAACTTATACCCAACCCATGGTTTAGGCCCAGTTTCTCAGTATATGAACATCAACCGTGGTGACCGCTTTGACTTTGTTACCTCAGTCAGCTCACCAGCACTTGGCCGCGCCGCCTATGCAGAGCGCGAATTCCCTGCAGGCCACGAACGCCGCTCGCTGAAATTTACCGCTGGCGACATGAACACCAGCATTATTAAAACAGTGAAAGGTCGTAGCATTATGGTTCAGCACGACACCACAAGCCCACGCCCATACAGCCGCCATAACCTAATTCAAGGTACTAATGGCACATTTGCTGGATTCCCTAATCGTATTGCTCTTGAAGATGTGCCACCAGCCATCGCGAAAATTTACCAACAGCAATATGAAGCTGAGCTCGCTGCGTGGGAAAAAGCTGGTTCACAGGGCCGTAAGCCACATATGCAAAACTTCCATAGCTGGGATCAAGATATGGAAAAATGGCGTGCTGAGTTTGATCACCCACTGTGGAAACGCATGGGTGAAGAAGCAGTACGTAACGGCGGCCACGGCGGTATGGACTTCATTATGCTTTGGCGCATGATCTACTGCTTACGCAACAATGAGCCACTCGATCAAGATGTATACGATGCCGCAGCATGGTCATCAATCTTCCCGCAAAGTATGGCATCAGTTGCTGATAGAAGTAACAGCAAAACAATTCCAGACTTTACCCGTGGCGCTTGGCAAACAGGTAAGCCACTAGGGATTGTGTCTTAACACTTCCTCTCCATGGAACACTAAAAAGCCCGCTCTTTGCCCTGCGGGCTTTTTTATTGCCCACTCTTTTTGGAATTGTGTTTTATAAATATCTAAACACAAAAAAGCCCGCAACATCGGCGGGCTATTCGTTTAGAATTTAACCTTACTGAGCATGAGCTGCAGCGCGGAAAATCGTGTTAGTTAACAGTACATTCATGCCTTCAAGGTAGGCACGGTAGGTTGGTGATTGTGTAAAGCCTATTACCATGCCTTTGCCTTGCGGTTGATGAACAAGCAATGGCTTATATGCAAGCTGTGCTTTATTTTGCTGCCATAAATAACCACTTGCTAGCACATCATCCTTACCTGTAAACCACGCTAGGTTTTTACCTGAGTTCAGTTTTATAGGCGTGTAAATATCATTACCGTAAGCTACTGCAACAAGGTCTTTATCAACCCCTGCGGTTAACCAATGCTCTTGGTCTACTTCAACATTAGCAAGTACACCGGCTACATAGTCTGGCGATGTATGTGGCTCAATGCTCGCTGCTTTTAAATCATCGCGAGAAGCGAATAACTGCCCTGCCACTTTACTGCTTTTATCATCGCTGCTGTCGGCTTTATCTTCTCGATAAGCTTGCTCGCGCTTCACATCTAATAAGCCGTAATCAGCATTAGTAGTAAAGCGGTTAGCATTACCTAAGGCAATCAATACGCCGCCTGCCTCAACCCAGCTTTTTAAATTAGCTGCGCCCGATTTACCTAATGCTTGCTCGTAATTACCTTCTGGTAAAATTACGACTTGATAGTCACTTAAATCAGCCCATGCAAGCATTGGCGTACGAATCGCCGTGACTGGGTAGCCAAGCTGTCTTTCGATTACAAAACGGGTGCTACCGGCGCTTAGCTCACTGGTTGGTGCATCCCATGCAATCGCCACTTTTGGCGCTACCATTGGCACGGTTTTGTTGCTACCAAAACTTGGGCCTTCAATCACCCAACTTGAATCAACACCATCGACAATTGCCCCTGTTTGCTCGGCAATTTGACTAATTTTAGTCAGTAAGTCTTTATCGTTTAGGCGCTTTTCAATGACTAAGCTGCCCGCTGGGTAGCTAGTTTTATCACCTAATACAAATGCTTGGTCAACACTTTTCAGTTTAACCCCTGCTTGAAGCGCTGCAGTTAAAAAGCGTGCTGCAGCCGTGTCGCCCCACGCAACGATATAAGCCACAGAGGCTTCTGGGTTATTCACTTTGCCAAGCAATGTGTCGTTGGCCTGAACGGCTTTACTGTCGGCACTCACCGCCTTACCACAGCTGTCGCTATCAACATTAAACATCATCGGCAGTGACCAACCTGTGACATCGTAAATTTCATCACCTAGGTTACGAGCGCGACGTCTTTCTTGCTCTTTGACAAATGCCTCAGCCATATCAACTTGGTCTGTAAACGTGGTACGCACAAAGACACCACGCGGCTGTGCGGTATCAATAAAATAACTACCCGCTTTGTACTTAACACCACAGGCTTTGAAGTCTTCGGTTGCTTGTTTAACTTCAACACCATGTTCAGCCATTAGGGTAGCAAGCTTGTGCGTGCCTTCACGATTGCTTTGCTTAGGTAAGATATAAACACGCTCTTTGCTTTTCTTACCACTGTCAATCGCATCAATTTGATATTGATAAAAATCACCTAGTAGTTTTTCACGTTGATTAGCAGCTCCTTCGGCAGTCGAAATTGAGGCCACAAACTGACGCTTTACAGTATTAAAATACGTCAGTAGTTCACCGGTATTTTTCTCAAAAACATGGCCTCGCGCAGAGCCTACTTCGTAAGTTGATGCTGATGCACCATAAAAAACAGGCCAGCTATCACCGTAGCCTGGGTAAAAGGCATCAAAAATTTCACGGGTAAAGTAATCAAAGCCAAATTCATCAAAATACTTTGCATGATTTTGCCCAATTGCATCCATGTTTGCGATTTGGGTTTTCGTCATATGCGGATTAAATGGCTGAGCAGCCGGTGCAAAGTAGTAAGATTGGTCGCCGCCCATTTCGTGAATATCAACCACCACTTGTGGTTTATATTTATTGATTGCCGCAACTTTACCTTTACTTTCAGGCTGAGTAAGCGCTAACCAATCACGGTTCATATCAAACAGATAATGATTAGTTCGGCCTCTTGGCCACGGCTCATTATGCTCTGCACTTAACCTATCTGCACTGTGCTCAAGACCCACGGTCGCATAATAACGAGTAACAAAGCGCTCACGGCCATCAGGGTTTTGCAATGGGTCGATAAACACCACGGTGTTGTCTAAAATTTTGCTATTAACGGCATCATTCGGGGCTGCTAGTAAGTGATATGCAGTGAATAGTGCAGCATCGGTTGAGCTAATTTCATTACCGTGCACGGCATACTGAAGCCACACAGACGTCGGTAAATTTTTAATTAGCGACTTAGCTTCTTTTTCAGAGGTGATACGCGGATCAGCCAAGGCTTGGGTGTTATTGGCGAGGGTTTCTAATGAGCGAATATGCTCCGCTGTGCCAACCACCGCATAAACCAGTTCACGACCTTCCCAGCTGTTTGCGTACTTAAACACTTTAATACGATCAGGCGCAGCTTGTTCAAGGGCGCTTAAATAACGACGCATATCGTTGTAATTAGTAATGCGCTCACCTACATCGTATCCAAGTACTTGTTTAAATGTTGGTATTTGCTGATTATAAGCCGTGCCCGGCCACATTGCTTCGGTATTCGCTGCACTGGCATTAAAGCTTGCCGTTATTGCCACAACACTCACTGAAATGGCTTTTATTATTTGTTTGGCGCTCATTATTTTTCCCAAGTAAAAGTATCTGCTTTGTACATTACAAAAGTATTGAAAATAAACAAATTAAAAACGTTAGATTGGCAAAAATTAAAGACATAAAATAACCGCAGCAATTGCTGCGGTTATTTTCAAAATAGCAGGGCTATTTAACTAAGGTCATTTCATCAAGTAGGTAACCTGCGTTATCAACTTCTTCCATTAACCAAAGCATGTATCGAATATCAACGTGAATAGCACGGGTGATCTTGGCGTTAAAGTACCAATCTTTGGTGATTGATTCATAAGTCGAGTCAAAATTAAGACCCACTAATTCACCTTTACCATTCATGACTGGCGAACCTGAGTTACCCCCAGTGGTATCAGCACTGCTCAAAAAGTTGACTGGTACTGAGTTAACTTCAAGAGGTTTAGCCGCTTGTGGCTCACAACCAAAACTAAATAGGCTACAGCTTACACCTGGCAAACCTAAGTCACCGCGGTAGTACGCGCCAAACGCTTGCTTTTTGTATGCTTCAAGTACTTTATCGGTAACAACAAATGGCTTTTCGCCAGTGTGTTTAGCTACTAAACCACGTAGTGATGTAAATGGCGTTTTATACACAGCATCAGCTGCTGGGTAACCATCAACTTGTGCATAGCTTACGCGTAATGTGCCATTTGCATCTGGGTAAACTGGCTTACCTTTGGCTGTATTAAAGGCGATCACGGCTTGCATATATTGCGGACGAATTTCAGCTAAACGCCCCGCCATTTCTTTTTCGTCAGCTTCTTGTGCCATGTTGGTCTCGTATAGAGCAACAGCAAGCTTTATGAATGGGTCGTTTGATACTTCAAACTCTGCAACAGATTTACCTATCCAGCTAACGCGCGTTGCTGTATCTGTAAGTTCTGTTTTAGCGTAAAAAGAAGCAATAATCGCATCAAGCTCAGCCTGTGTAGTGGTATCAGTGATACCTAAGCCGTTGTTTAATGCCGCAACTTGCGCTGCTTTGTCTTGCGCTAAATAGTTACCTAAGTAACTTAACCATAAGGCTTTATCAACCTCAGGCGTAAACTGTTTTTGTAAGCGCTCTAAACGCGCTTTAAGCATAGGAAGGTCACGCTCTTGGTAGCCCATTTCGCGCTCTGCATTAGGTTTTTCGCTCTCTTTTGCTAAGCGATATAAACGAATCGCGGTGCTTAGTAGATCCGCCTGTTTTGCATAGTCAAAGTAAAAGTGACTTTGTTGCTGTGCGTGTGCTTCAACTAACAATGACTTTAATGCGTGATATGAATCTGCGTACGCTTTACGTTCAGCACTTTGTGCAAACCAAGCTAGGTACTCTTGCTCTTGTGCGGCTTTAATACCCGGAATATCCGTTACTTTAAAGCCATCTTGTAAGCCTTCCAGTTTCTTTAAACGGTTGTTAGTGCTTTTTACACGAGAGGCATATTTTACTTGTGCTTGCTCATCACCTTTGCTCTGCTTGGCAATCACATCGAGAGTCGTGTTGTAAGTATTAAGCAATGTTGGGTAATACCAACTCGCAGAATAATTTACTTCGTCTGCAAGCTTATAGCGGCTAGTACGACCCGGATAACCGGCCACCAGCACACCATCACCTAAGCTTACGCCGCTGGTGTTCACTTTTAAGAATGAAACAGGCTCATAGGGGACGTTATCTTCACTATATGAGGCAGGTTTTCCATCTTTACCAACATAACCACGTACAAAGGTAAAATCAGCTGTGTGACGTGGGTATTCAAAGTTATCGATGTCACCACCAAAGTTACCCAGCGCTTCTGCCGGGGCATACACTAAGCGCACATCTTTGATCATCAATTGTTTGATCATGAAGTACTCTAAGCCATGGTGGAAATCACGCACTGTACAACGATAGTTAGGATCTGACTCACACTCGCTGATCAAGGCTTTGCGATTTGCTTGAATCGCTTCATAACGCGCTTTGCCGTGTAGTTCTGCAGGTAGGTTACCCAGTACTCGCTCAGTGACATCATCCACTTGTTCAGTGACATACAAACGCTCTTGTGGGCCTGCAGGTAGCTCTTTTGATAAATCAGCTGCTAAAAAGCCTTTTTCAATTAAGTTGTTTTCTGGTGTGCTGTTATTTTGAATCGCGCCATAAGCACAGTGATGATTAGTTACCGCTAAGCCTTTTGGTGACACAAATGACGCAGAGCAATAGCCTAAACCAACCACTGCATTGAGTGGATATTGGTTAAGATCTGCCACTTGCGAAGCCGGTAATTCGATACCAACGCGGTCAAACTCGCTTTGTAATTGTTTTAATTGATGCGGTTGCCACTGCCCTTCATCAGCGTGCGCGCTACCGACAGCGACAACACCCATGAGTGCTAATGAAGTTGTAATCATATTTTTTTTAGTCATGTTAATCCTAGTCAGTGCAAAGCACTATTCCATTGTTGCCTGAAAAAATCGCGCTAAGACTACCATAACCTTGATTGACTCAAGACATATTGCGATTAACGACAGCTTGCTTAGTTAGCTGCCGCAAATTCATCGAAATGTGCTTTGCAATGATTGTAAAACGCATTGGTTAATCGATTCATGGGCGTTGATGCCGACGTAATAAACCCATAGGTTAATTCTATTTTTGGTATAAATGGCACTAATTTAAGCGCGTCATCTTGGTACTGCATAGCCAGCAACTCATTCACTATCGATATACCCACATTGTGCTTTACCAAAGTGCAGGCTGTTGTCACGGTATGTGTTTCAACACGTACATTAACACGGATATTATCTTGTAAAAAAGCATGCTCTATTTGCTTACGCGAATGACGGCCTCGACCTAATAACACTAAGCTTTCATCACGCAAATCTTGCGCTGTAAGCTGCTTTGCATCTGCAAATGGATGACTGCTTGATACCGCACATACTAAATGACTGGTGACAATGGGTTCACACCACAATCCCTCGTGATTTTCAGGAAACTGTATAAAGCCACAATCGAAGGCTTTATTTGCGACAAGCTCACATGCTCTGGCTGGACTATGACTATCTAAACTAATTTTTACATTCGGGTGTAATTTAACAAATGACGCCACCGCCTCTGCTAACGGACCTGCTACAAAGCTGCTCGGGGCAACGATATTAAGCTCACCAACATGTGATTGATGAATGTTCTTAGCAAGTTGCTCTACGCGGTACACACTGGCTAACGAAATTTCGATTTGTTTATGTAATGCAATTGCTTCATCGGTCGGAAATAATCGCGCTTTCTCTCTATAAAACAATGAAAAGCCAACATTATTTTCAAGCTGAGCAATCAAACGGCTAATCCCAGGCTGCGTGACTCCAAGTTGCTTTGCAGCCCCCGTTGCTGAGCCAGTTTTCATAACTGCATCAAAGGCTTCCATACTATTTAAGGTTATTTTTTGGGTGGTTTGCGTCGGTCCATTCATAACAATTTGTTATAGCTTAATGATGATATTTCATAATATTGCATAGCTTTTAGGAGTGAGTAAAGTGCTTAGCTGACAACAACAAAATAACTATAACCTCTCGGAGTGTAACAAATGGAATATTCAAGATTTAAGCATTCAGTGATATCGCTTGCTGTTGCTACAGCTTGTATGAGCACATCACAACACGTACTCGCAGAAGAAACATCAGCAGAAAAAAACGTCGAAGTTATTGCCGTCACCGGCTCGCGCATTAAGCGCCAAGAAGCAACAGCAAGCCCAGTGCAAAATATCGACTTAGAAGCCCTGCAGGCAAATGGTTCGTTATCACTCGGAGAGGCATTACAGGAGCTTCCTTCAGTAGGTTCAAGCCTAAATGGCAATGGCTCAGCCGGAACAAGTCACGGAGCATCAAGCTTAAATTTAAGAAACTTAGGGGCTAATCGCTCATTAGTATTGGTGAATGGCCATCGCTGGGTAAATGGTGCCGGCACCCGTGGTTTCCGTGATTTTGTTGACATGAATACCATTCCTCAAAATATTGTTAAACGTGTAGAAGTATTACAAGACGGCGCAACTGCGATTTATGGCGCGGATGCGATTGCTGGGGTTGTGAACTTATATACCTATGACGATTACGAAGGCCTAGAAGTCAAAACCAGCTACGGTGAAACATCTGAAGGTGATAAAGAAACCTTTAGTCTTGATTTGTTATCAGGCACAAATATTGGCGAAGCCAACCTTATGTTTGCAGCCAGCTATGTGGATCAAAAGCCAATTTACACCCAAGACCGTAAATTAACTGCGGTGCCGCTAAATGGCATAACAGCATCAACACCTGAAGGTTATTTTGTTGAAGATAACTTAGCCGATGTTGTTGATTTTACAATTCCATCAGCAGGGATCACCCGCGATCCAAATAGTGATGGCAGTAGTATCGATAGCTGGCGTGCAGTTAACAGCGATGACACCTTTAACCGCTATTACAATAACTATGTTACAGGTCCGAGTGAGCGCTCATCTTTATATACACAGCTCGTCGTACCGATTGGCTCGGTAAACTTTAAAGCCGAAGCACTTTATAACAAACGAGAGTCTGATCAGCAGTTTTCACCTGCCCTTTCATCTATTCGTGGTAGTCGTGGCTTTGTCATAGTTGATGACGAAAGTGTGAACCCATTCGGGGTTGAGTTTTCGGGTAGCGACTTTAAACACAGCTCATTTTTTATGAACAATGGCTATCGTGTGAACGACCAAAAAGTTGAAACGACACGCTTTGCAATAGGCCTTGAAGGCGAAGTGTTTGATGATTGGAGCTGGGATACATTTGTGTCTTGGGCAAAAAACAAAGGCGAGTTTACCTCTAATAATCAAATGGATTTAGACAAACTAGCGCTGGGTTTACGTGCCTGTGATACCAGTGGAATTGATGGCGATGTGTCTGATATTGCAGTCGGTTGTGTGCCTGTTAATATTTTTAACCCTTTGACCGACGAGATGGTCGAGTACGTTAACTTTACCGGTCACGACAAAAACGAAGCCAGCCAAGTCGACTTTACGGCAAATATTACAGGCACCCTTTACGAACTACCAGCCGGTTACATTGGTGCAGCCTTTGGTATTGAATACCGAAAAGAAAAAGGTAAAGACACACCAGACAGCACAATTAACGCTGATCCTCGTATTAATACCTACAGAACCACCACCTCTTCGCCACGCGAAGGGACGATTGGTGAGTACGATTTAAAAGAAGCCTATGCTGAATTTAGTATCCCGTTGCTCGCTGATCTGCCACTTGTTGACTACCTAGAACTGAGCTTAGCGACACGTTACTCAGACTACAGCACCTTTGGCTCAACAACTAACAGCAAAGTGGGCTTACTTTACACTCCCTTTGAGCAACTGACACTGCGCGCAAACTGGGCTGAAGGCTTTAGAGCACCGTCAATTTTAGAGCTGTTTGAAGGTGAGCGTTTGACCTACAGCGCTGTCACAGATCCGTGCTCAACAGATGCCAGCCTACCCGGTTGTAGCGGTGTACCTAGTGGCTACACGCAACCGTTTACGAATGTTCAAGTAACCACGGGCGGCAATCGTCAGTTAGTGCCTGAAACCTCTAAAAATAAGACCGTTGGCTTGGTTTACGAATCTAATTTAATCGAAAACCTGAGCTTTAGCTTAGATTGGTACGAAATAAAAATAAACGACACCATCAGTGAATTTGGCGCACAAAACAACCTAGACTTATGTGCCTATCAAAACAAAAACTGCGACACCATAACCCGTGATAGCAGTGGTGAAATCCTTGATATTTTAGATGGCCCAGTCAACTTAAACGCAACTCGCGTTTCTGGGGTCGACTTTGTCACTTACTACAGCTTACAAACAGATCATGGTGATTGGTCGTTTAACGCCAATGTTTCTAAACTAAATGAATTAACCGAATACACGACCTTGTCTGATGGTTCTGTTGAACGTGAAGATTTAGCAGGCACAGCAGCTTCGAGGGAATCATATCCTGAGTGGCGCGGCACCTTCTCTAGCACTTGGAAACATGATGCCTGGTCAGCCAACTATAATCTCCGTTATATCGGTTCAACAACCGAGCAAGTATCAGGCGAACCACGCGATATTGGCTCTGTGACGTATCATAATATTTCGGGCGGATATCAGTTTGAGAATAACTTAGCGGTGAAATTAGGGATTAATAATTTAGCTGATAAGCAGCCACCCGCTTCATTGACTAATTTAAACATTAACTTTGATCAAAATACCTATAACCCAACGGGCCGTTATATGTATTTACAGCTGACTTACTCACTGTAATGAAAGTCGCGATGCCTGCCGAAGTGGCAGGCAACTTTATGAAGTAGTTAGGAGAATAACCTATGGAGCCGGCTTTCAGTTTATTAACCCCAAGCCAAACAGCAGCCTTACCGTTAGTGTTTGATTCACCACACAGCGGTATTCATTGTCCTTCGGATTTTAATACCCAAGTGCCTGTTGAATTTATAAAAACCGGTTGGGATGCATTTATTGATGATATTTGGCAACCCGTTGTAGAGCAAGGTGGGTACTTATTACATGCACACTTCTCGCGGATGTATATTGATCCTAACCGTGCCCCGACAGATATTGATCCCGAACTATTAGATACGCCTTGGGAGCTTTGTAAACCAACAAAGTACAGCGAGCGTGGTATGGGACTTATTCGTCGCTATGCCTTACCTGGCAAACCTATGTATGAAAAAACATTGACTAAACAAGAGATTGCTCACCGAATTAGTCATTATTACAACCCCTATCATCAACAACTCAATCAATTGCTTGATGATTTATATAATCAACATCAGGGTGTGTGGCATGTTGATTGCCATTCGATGAAATCCGTTGGAAATGGGATGAACATAGATGCAGGTTTGGCTCGTCCTGATATTATTTTGGGCGATAAAGATGGCACTTCAGCCAGCGCTGAGTTTGTTGATGTGATTGCAAAGGCATTTACTAGCAAAGGCTATAAAGTGGTAAAAAATACCCCTTATAAGGGCGGCTACCTAGTCAGTAACTATGCTGATGTAGCGCAAAATCGTCATTCGGTGCAGATTGAAATCAACCGAGCGTTATATATGAATGAACAAGCGTTTGAAAAGAGCGAAAACTATCAAACGTTTAAATCGGATGCGGCGTTTGTCGCAAAACAATTAGCGGCGTATGTGTCGGCTCAAATAGGACAATAATAATGAGCACGCAAAATCCCAGCACCAGTAAAAAGGGCATGAACCCGATAATTATATTGCTCAGTATTTTGTTTTTAGCCATGTTGCTAACATACCTTGTTGATTCAGGCTCTTACGATAGGCAAGGCAATGTTGTTGTAGCCAATAGCTACAAAGTTATCGAGAAAGATAAATCCCTCGGCAATTTATTTAATTATGAAAATGCAGATCAAATAAAAGCCGAACCCGTCAGTATTATTGGCGCATTTATGGCAATTCCAACAGGCCTAGAGCAAGGCGCTGGCTTGATATTTATGGTGCTTATTATTGGCGGTATGTTTGGTATCTTGACCAAAGCAGGCACGGTAGATGCGGGCCTTGAGCGGCTATTAAGCCTAGTTCAAGGCAATATTTATGTGCTGGTGATAATTCTCATGATCGCCTTTTCAGCAGGTAGCACCTTTTTGGGCTTAGCGTCTGAGTACCTTTTGATTATTCCTTTAATGGTTGGCATGGCCAATCGCTTAGGGCTGCCGAATATCATTGGTTTTGCGATTGTCTGTGTTGCCGTGAAAGCCGGTTATTTATCATCAGTGACGAACCCTTTACCACTCACAATTGCGCAACCACTGCTTGGTTTACAAATATTTAGTGGTGCAAGTGTGCGATTTTTCTTTTACCTGGCTTTTTTAGCGGTTGGTATTAGCTTTGTACTCTTAATGATCAAGCGTCATGGTTTTAACAATGCCCAAGTGCATTTTCATGCCGAGAAATTATCAACACGCCATGTTTCTATGCTACTCACACTGGCTGGAGGTATTGCATTATTAGTTTATGCATCAACCCATTGGCATTGGAAACATCATGCCTTAAGTGCTTATTATATTGCCCTTAGCATGGTGCTTGCCGCCATGTCTGGATTAACGGCAAACCAAGCGGCTCAAGCATTTGTTGATGGCATGAAAAAAGTACTACTTGCAAGCATACTGATAGGCGTAGCCACTGCGGTTGCTGTTGTTTTAAAGCAAGGCATGATACTTGATTCCATTGTGCACTTTTTAATGTCATTTATTGGCGAAGGCAATGCCTATGTTGCTGCCACAGGTATGTTTGTATCGCAATTATTGTTAGACTTTTTGATCCCCTCAACGTCAGGCCAAGCAGCAGTCAGTATGCCAATTTTAGGCCCAGTTGGTAGTTTAGCGGGTGTCTCTGAGCAAACCACGATAGTGGCGTTTTTATTTGGTAATGGCATCACGAATATTCTCACCCCAACGTCAGGAACTTTACTTGCGTATCTTGCGACAGCGCGAGTGGGATGGGGAGAATGGGCTAAATTTATTTTCCCATTGTGGTTGGTATATATCGTTTTAGCGGTGCTTTTATTGCAGGTTTCGGTGCTTATCGGCTTTTAAATAACATCAATACGGTTAACTATTATTGCGAGTTGATATAATGCCCCTTGTCAGCGAGAGTCATTAGAGCAAGGGGCATTAGCTTCGATTCAATAATTAAGCATTGGCTTTTAAAAAGTCATAAAGTTCATCTTTTAGCACGGCGCGTTGATGCTTCTTTTCATGCATATCCGCATCTTCAATCGGCGAATTTTGCAATTCAAGCTCACGAATTTCTTTATCCATATCATCATAACGCTGCATGGTTTTCTTGAAATGAGCGTCGTGTTTCGCGAGGCTATGGATTAATTCATTAAACTCAGGGAATTCATTCAATAACGAGTGTTTTTCGCCTAGCATGGGCAACTCCTTTAGCTAGAATTTAAGTTCAATTTCACTGTACCACTGCAACAAACAGAGTCAACGCAGCAACCTTGTCCGAGATCAATAATCACAACGATTCAGAAAATATAGCGTTTAAACTAGAACTATTCCTACTGTGTAGTCCTGTTTTAGTCACTGCATATGAACCAGTGTTTCATTTATATAAGAATAATTCCTAGACATAACTCATTGAATTGAGGATATAATAAAAATCTATGGAGGGATTATGCGAATTGGAATCATTGAAGATCATCAACTGGTTAGAGATAGCTTTAAAAAACTATTAGAGCTACAAGCCGGATGGCAAGTTGTCATAGAAGCCTGCTCAGTCACTGAAGCAAAACTTGCTGTTAACTTAGAGCAACCCCATGTATTTATTGTTGATATATCAATGCATGACGGTGAAAATGGGCTCGCATTTCTTGCTTATTTAAACACCTATTTCCCCGACATAAAAACCATCGTCGCCTCTATGTATGACTACGAACCTTATGTTAGCAACGCATTAAAACTCGGTGCTCAAGGTTATGTATCTAAACGCTCAGCATCTGATGCTTTGATTGATGCGGTTAATGCCGTCATCAATGGAGGGCGCTATATCAGTGAAGATGTGAAATTTAATACCACTTCCCCAGCAAGCAAACTTTCTTTCTTAACGCCAAGAGAGAAAGAAGCACTCCCCTTATTTGCTAAAGGGTTAAATGCTAAACAAGTTGCCCAACAACTTGATATGATGCCAAAAACAGCCCACGTACATAAAACGAATATATACAACAAACTTGAAGTCAGTAATTCATTTGAATTATTAAAAATTGCCATAGATTCCGGGATGATCACGCTTGATGAACTGGCATAAGCTCGTCTCAAAAGAGTACGCTTCACGTAGTTTTTTAACTGAAGTATTTAACCAGTTATTGGTGTTTGCGCTTTACTTTCTTGCTTTATATTTATCCTCTTGGGTGAGTAATCATTTAGAAACCGTCACCCAAAGTAGCGCTATTTACCTGCCAGCGGGGGTGAAGCTTGCATTCTTTGTAATTTTGCCTGTGCGATTATGGCCAATGCTTTGGATTGCTTCTCGACTTTATGCGTCGTATTTAAGTGTCTATTACAATGGCGGATGGAGCTTTGATTTATTTCACGGCTTCTTCCAAGAATTAACCTATATGGCTATTGTCTACAGCTTTAAGAAAAGCCGCTGGCCGCCAAAAGTGACCTCTAATTCAGGTGCATTGTCGCTAATTTTACTTGCCGTTATTTCAGCTTCTTTTAAATGGTTTTTATTCTCGAGCGCTTTTGAATTCACAACCTGGTTGAAAGGCAAGCAAGTATTACAATATCAACTCAATATGACTTTAGGTGACCTGACGGGTACATTGTTAGTCGCTCCAGCATTATTGTTACTTAGCCAAAGTTATAGCCGTATGTTTTCTCGGCATCATGCGGTTATTTTATTAAGCTTATTCGCACTGGCGCTTATTTACATAGTGAGTTACCTAAATCACTCAGATCTTTACCCCTTGCTACGCCTATGCTCCCTTCTGCCGGTAATTTGGTTCTCTTATAAATTTGGCATTAAAGGGGCGATAGCAAGTGCCTTGGTAAGTAATGTGCTGATCGTTGCACAAGCAGGCCTCACACAAGATGCGACCAATACTTACATTAGCCAATTATTTATCTTAGCTAATTCCGTAACTGGCTTGCTAATCGGCACCGCCACTAACGAATTAAAGATCAAAAATAATCAGCTACAAGCCAGCAACGAAAAACTAACGGCGCTGCTTAAGAAAAATAAGCAGCTCGCTAAACGTATGGTGACTGTTCAAGAAAATGAGCGAAAGTACTTATCTCAAGAACTCCATGACGAATTAGGCCAAAATCTAACTGCACTTAAAACTGATCTGACAGTGCTTTCGATAGCGCAACGAAATAATGAAAATGCCCTCGTTGAAGGCCTAAAAGAAAATGCAAAAGCGATGTATGACTCTGTCTATCAAATTATGCATCACCTAAGACCTAGAGAGCTTGATGAGCTTGGGCTAGAACAAGCTCTTAAAGAAGGACGCTTTAAGTCTCTGCTAAGTAAAGCATCGATCAAATACGTAGCTGAAATAAACTTAAATTCAGCAATATCAGATGAACATCAAACAGCTGTTTACAGAATTTGCCAAGAAGCGGTCACAAACTGCATCAAACACAGTACAGCCACAGAGCTAAGGCTCAGATTGGCGGCTCACGAACGTTATATTCGCCTTACGATTATGGATAATGGAAAAACCAAGACCACACAGCAGGAGTCTGGTGGTTACGGGTTATCATTTATTGAAGAGCGAGTTATTGCTCTTGGCGGTACATACACAATTACTGAAATAGATGGATTTAAAATTGAAGTGTATTTTGATATTTGAATACAACTAGTTACCTTAAATAAACCTGCTTGGTAAGATATTTTTTCTTAATGTTCGCAAGCTGTATTTCAGCTTGATTGCCTATAAGCTGTAACAACAAGCCATGCGCTATCTCCCTTTCTCCCAACTTTGATTTAACTACAACTTCTTTACCAATTGCCCCTTGTAACCTCGGTTTAGGGAAGCTCGCTTTAGTTACTGGCTTTAGTCCTTCATTTTCAACAAACAGTTAAGACAATGCTGCTTAGCGGCACTGATCCAGTCATCATTGGATTTAACAATATCAACGTTATTTAGAAAATGTATCAAGGCGCTATTTCGACTACTAAATTCACTCGAGACATCAGCCATATTTTTAACTTGCGCCCATTTTCGAATAACAACGTATTTGTCTTGCTTGAGCCTTGCTAAACTCGTCGATGCCCCCGTCATTCGGCTATACCATTCAATTCTGTAACAAGAAGAGCCCAAGCTATGAAGTAGAATAGTGGTATTGCCAAATTCCTTAGTACTTCCCTCAATAACACTCATTTTTAATCCTTTAAGTATAAGTAAATTAGATTTAAAGGATATAAAGAACAAGCCGTTATGGTAATGAGTGACTTTCTTAGTGTGGCTAAGAAAAATTCCTAGTTTGCAAATAATAATCAAACAACTTAAGAGTGCCCTCACAAAATAAAGAGCAAAAATTTCGACTTGGTTTGAAGGTTTCGCTAAGCATAGTTCTTTTAGAAAGCAAAAAGCCTCGGTAAATACCGAGGCTTCTTTGAAAATTAGTGAGTAAACCAACCCATTAACAGCTTCTATCAAAATAATTTAAAATAAATTTTTCAATATCTTAAGTTTAAATTTTCACAGACTGGCCAATAATAACGGCATCATTTATCACAAAAGGCTCTGGCATATATATTGAATCCCTTGCTTGAACATCATCTAGTCTCTCAAGCAAATCGAATGATGTTTCGAATACCTTTAATGATACCTCTGTATTTTTAGGAACAACGAGCTCTACACTTACTTTTTCATGAGAGTGAGTTAATACATACTTAAAGAAAAAGCCTTTTTTAATTTCTTTTACTGCTCCTGGTTCGCTACTGAAAGCTTGGCTATTAAATGCTTGGCCATTAACCGACAACTTACTTATAGGCATTTCGTTATTGCTGGCAAGTTGAATAATATTAACCTCTCGCTGTGGGCTAATTAATAACTCTAATTTTCGTGATTTATCGGTAAGTTCATCCTTTATAACTTCAACTTTAGCTGCCTTAACGTCGAGTTTGTCCGTTGCTTGGTAAAAGCGCACCTTTGTTCGCCTGCTTTGTGGATAGATCGATTCATCCCAAGTTGTTGCTGATGACTCTTTATCAAAAAACTGGTTTGTAAATGCATCTAGGGTACGATTGTAGCTGATCATAAAGGCACTATCGGTATCTTGATCATAGACATAATTCACGCTATTTGGCTTTTTGCGTTCCTCTGTATAATCAGACTGAGCGACCGATATAACTAAAAAGAGTAGAGATAACATACTAAAAACAATGGCTAGTCTATTCCCTTTAGGGTAGTTGCAAAAAACCGGTCCCAGTAAAATAAGAGTCATACTGGTTAGTAGGGTACCTATCACACTCATCTTTAGTCCTAACCCAATAACAAGTAGAGGAATCAAAGGAGCTAAAAGCATAACTGAAGGTATTACTAATAAAGTTGCTAACATGAGCTGCTTAGGTCGTTCAATCTGACTAAAAATATTTAATCCAAAGCAGGCTAGAGCTAAATAGAGTGGCAGAATAAAAAATCCTGCGCCAGGTAGCATAAGAGCAATCATTACATTCACGCATTGCCAAAGCACTAAAGGGGCAACGAACAGGTTACTACTCGACAGTTTTTTACTAAACAGTTGATAAATGAAAAGTGTTGTAGCGCAGGTGAAAGTGACAAAACAGGCTAAAATCCAATGGCCATTATAAGTAAAGCCGTGTGGAATATCGGCATACTGAGGAAAAAGCGACAATAGTAATTGCCAACCAAAATATCCTATAGAACCTGCGAGGACCAATGATGTGAAAAGAGGCGCAAAGCCAAGGGCCACTTGCTTAATCGTTAGCGAATTTTGTTTAAATCCGTAATAGCAGAGTAATACAAATAACAGTGTTGCAAATAACAACATAGGTGTAACCCATGAATTAGGGTATATCACCATGTTTAAGCCAGGGAAGTTGAAATAAACCATGTCTTGTTCAGATTTCAACTGGCTAAGATCTGCATACGCAAAGTAGTTGAGTGATGACATCAAGTAATCAGCTTGATGATTAAGGCTCTCCCTATCGATTCTTTCCCAAGAGTCTTGGACTGTATGATAATCGAAGTGATCATCGATAAAGGCAAAGTTTAAACCATCAATATCCGCTTGTTTTCTAAATACCGTTAAATCAGTCGAGTTGGGTAACAACTTATACAAGGCATACATCAAAGAATTAGCGACGGGTATGTTAATATCAGCTTCTCTAAACGCTTGGATAAGCCTTTTATTACCACCATTGGTTTCGATCAGCATATAGCTTGGTCCACCTGACCCTCTGGCTTCAAAATTAAGCACTAAGCCGATATCTTTCGCCCAAGGATGAAAATTAACAAAGGCACCAGCACCCAATAAGCCTTGCTCTTCTGCATCTGTCAAAACGATGATTATATCGTTAGTTGGTTGTTTTCCATTGGCAAGAAAGGTACGAACAGCTTCGAGTATAGTTACCACACCACTCCCTGCGTCACTGGCACCTAAAGATGAGTGAGTACCAGAGTCATAATGTGATACAAGTGCGAGAGCTTTCCCCTCAGTAGTACCCTTAATTTTAGTAATAATATTATTAGTATATGCAGCAACAGTTCTGCGACCGTGGGTCGATAGGTGCTTGAAAGTTTCAACCTCTAAGCCAAGTGCTTCTAATTCATCCACTAAGTATTTACGCACTTTAGTATGAGCAGGTGCCCCGACATAATGTGCCTCGGCACTGATAACTTTAAGATGCTTCAATGCATTTTGCTGGGAGAACTCTTTTTCATTGCCACTTTGGTAATTGTCCGCCGAAGGCAATTGTGCAGAGAACGCCACAAAAATAGCCAGCACTATCATTAGCACAGAAAACAACCAAGTAAAATTTTTAGACGAATTCAGATTACTATTCATTAATTATCACACTTTTATTTTAAATACAGCTCAGTTATCTTATAAAGGTGAAGTAAAATACTCGACCGTTTCAATCGGCAAACACCAAGTAAATTCACTTTAAAAACAAAGTGTTGAACCACCCCGATAAATTCAGACCTTAGTAACTATTTATAAACGACACAAAATGAGCATTAATCAAACAGGCATTAGAATGCATAAGCGTGCTGAACTACGATGAAGCTAATAACCATAATTTTATGTCTAGCTATTGCCGTTGGCTGCTTTATGATTGCAAGAGCAATAGTAAGTACGCACCAAAATAGTAAAGCCAAAGCCATGTTTACGATGATGATGCTAGGCTTTATTAGCCTGCTGCTGGAGCTTGCTTTATTCGAAGAAAATATAAGGGAGTGGAAAGTATACGTTCTCTCTTTCTCTGGGCCTTTGTCAGCCTCTATTCCGATATTTTTTTATTTATTTTTTAAATCATCCGTTAGGCTTAACAGTGAATTCAATAAGAATGACTTAAAGCATTTATTGTTACCATTGATTTACCT
Source organism: Pseudoalteromonas sp. T1lg122 (assembly GCF_002964825.1). Classification (NCBI taxonomy): domain Bacteria; kingdom Pseudomonadati; phylum Pseudomonadota; class Gammaproteobacteria; order Alteromonadales; family Pseudoalteromonadaceae; genus Pseudoalteromonas; species Pseudoalteromonas sp. T1lg122. Next base: position 127,540 of record NZ_PQCG01000031.1, on the reverse strand, counting down.
TGCACTTATGCTGCCTTATAACGTACTTGATTATCACGAAAAAATAGAATTTTTAGATAATACGAACAGATCCTGGCTACTTTCAATGACGCCAATGCGCTTTACTCGTTTTGGGATTATCGCGACTATTGGAGTTTTCTACTTCCAATTAATCTGGCGGGAGCTAAACACCAAACTAAATCAAAAGAAAACGGATGTGCTTAGGGAAATTACCAAGTTAAAAACTGCACTTATTAGTATGTGTGTGTGCATTTCCCTCGTATTTGTTTTTTTCCTTATCAGGCTGCCAGGTGAATTCACTTGGGCTTTATCTATAGTCACCATTGCCATGCTTATTCTGGCAATTATTATCTATGAATACCTACCAATTTGGGGACACCCATGGTCACAAGCTTCTACAAACAAGTCATATAAAGAACATCACAACATCAATGACTTTCAATCAACGGAACAAGGCTCGAAACTAAATAAACCATACCGTTCTTCAGTAACAAATAAAAAGGCATCTGAGGTTATTTGTGATTTAACAGCCCTGCTGGAAACCGGAATTTATAAAGATGCAACCATTTCATTAAAGCTACTTGCGTCAAAGCTCAACCTAACTACGCACCACTTATCACAAATAATTAATCAGCAAACTCAAGGGAACTATTATGAGTTAGTAAACATGTTTAGAATAACGGAAGCCAAGCGCCTTTTAAGTGAAACTGACATGGCAATAATCGATATTGCATATGAGGTAGGCTTTAATAGTAAATCTTCATTTTATACCGAATTTAAGAAACATTCTGACCAAACACCTGGGCAATATAAAAAATTAGTTCGCTCCCAAAAAGCAAGCGAAGACTCCCTTAAGAAAGGCGGCTAATCAAACAGTTGAGCTCAAAAACTAAATCAACCTTCTTTATTATTAGAAGTAAATGGTTTGAAGTAATTTCGATGATTTCATAGATATCAGCCGTAAGTTTATTAACAACGACTGCTCATAATTCCTCATTTTGAATATGTCTGGAGAATCGAGCTCAGTCTTAAGTAGCAAAGCATGCAGATAGCAAAAAGCCCACAGTTTTCACTGTGGGCTTTCTTTAATTTGGTGAGTCAGCCAATAAGCCGCTGTTTTGTATGAGCGGAGTGGATTTTCTTAATTTTGTGTCCATGCAATAAGCAAAAAGCCCCGCATTGCTGCGAGGCTTTTTATGTAATTTGGTGAGTCAGCCAATAAGCCGCTGTTTTATATGCGCGGAGTGGATTTTCTTAATTTTGTGTCCATGTAGATAGCAAAAAGCCCCGCATTGCTGCGAGGCTTTTATGTAGTTTGGTGAGTCAGCCAGTAAGCCGCTGTTTTATATGCGCGGAGTGGATTTTCTCCGCCTAAAAAGCAAAAAGCCCACAGTTTTCACTGTGGGCTTTCTTTAATTTGATGAGTCAGCCAATAAGCCGCTGTTTTGTATGAGCGGAGTGGGTTTTCTTAATTACGTAAAGGTTTAGAAAGCAAAAAGCCTCGGTATTTACCGAGGCTCTTGAGTAATTTGGTGAGTCAGCCAATAAGCCGGGTTCTGTCGTGGATAATCATTCGTCTAGGCCATAAATCGCTCTATGGCTCAAGCAACCTACCCGGTTCCAACGTGGGCCACGCCATAAGGAACCCTATTTGGTCTTGCTCCGGGTGGAGTTTACCTTGCAACCAACTGTTACCAGTGGCCCGGTGCGCTCTTACCGCACCCTTTCACCCTTACCAACCGAAGTTGGCGGTCTCCTCTCTGCTGCACTTGTCGTAGGCTCGCGCCCCCCAGCCGTTAGCTGGCACCCTGCCCTGTGGAGCCCGGACTTTCCTCCCCCTGCGCATTTTCGTTGCAGGCAGCGATTATCTCGGCTGACTCGGCGCGCAGTATACCTGAGCGCGCACGTCTATGCAGTAAAGAATTAGCCTTTTTCGTCAATAATTGCTTTATAAAGTGCGTTTTTCTTCAAACCAAAATACTCAGCCACAACACCACAAGCTTTTTTCAGTGGCATTTCGGCCTCGAGTAAACCGAGCATGCGGCGCGCATCTTCTGGAATATCGTCACTTTGCTTCGCTTTACCCGGTAGCATCAATACGATTTCACCGCGTTGCTTAGTTGGATCATCCGTTAAAAACTGTTTTAACTCGGCAACCGTACCATTGAAAAAGGTTTCGAAAGTTTTAGTCAGTTCTTTAGCAAACACTACTAGCTGTTCTGCACCGAGTGCTTCTTCTAAATCATCAAGGCTCGCCATGATACGGTGGGTACTTTCATACATGATGCTAGTAATACCTGAGTTTACCGCTTCGATAAAAAAGCTCTGTCTTGCTTTACTCTTTGCTGGTGTAAAACCAATAAACTGAAAACGATCAGTCGGCAAACCAGAACAGCACACAGCGGTAATTGCAGCACATGCTCCCGGCACCGGAGTAACATGCGCGCCTTGTTCACGGCATAAATTAACCACCGCATAACCTGGGTCGCTAATCAGTGGCGTGCCGGCGTCAGATACCAGCGCAATATTCATTCCTTGCTCTAACCAATCAACAATTTGTTGCGCTTTTTGTTTCTCGTTATGGTCATGTAAAGCAAAGGTTTTTGCTTTGATATTAAAATGGCTTAACAACTTTCCTGTGTGACGAGTATCTTCAGCGGCTATTAAGTCAACCTCAGATAGGGTTTGGATGGCACGCTGGCTGATGTCATCAAAGTTACCAATAGGCGTGGCAACAATGTAAAGAGTGCCGATTTTATCTGAATTGTCCTCATTTAACATTGAGGTCTCCTGCGTCAGTCAGTAATATAAGCAAATCGCGTTAACGTATCGGGAAATCATTGTGCGACTTAAACTTGTTAGTCTATTAATTGTATTGTCAGGGTTATCGGCTTGTAGCACAACCGAAAAACCTCGAAATAGTGCAGAAAATCAATCGAGCCAATCGAGTATTGCGCTATCACAGCTAACCGACGCACAATCTATGTACCAAGCGGCGCTAAATCGACAAGGCGCCGATAAAATCCAGCTTTTATACACTGCACGTGATGCAGCAATTAGTGAAGAACGTTGGCCGCTACTCGAAAAAATTTGCCTTGAGCTTGAAGCGACTCCTAGTGTCGACCAAATTCAAAACAAGCTTTACATTGCCCTTGCGCAAGAGCATCAAGGCAAAAGCGACTTAGCTTTAGCTCAGTTACAACAACTAGAGCCACAATTGAGCCAACCTGAGCATCAAGCTTGGCACCAATACTTAACCGCGCGCGTTTATGCCTCGCAAGGGATGCCAAAACAAGCGATGCCTTTTTTCTTTAAAGCATCAACACTTAGCAGCGAAAATAACTTTACCGTTGCGAATTTAAACAAAGATTTATGGCAAAGCCTAACTCAACTTTCTTCGTATGCACTTGAGCGCTTTAATCGTGGCTCTGTTGTGCAGCAAGGTTGGGTTAACCTAGCGCTTTATCATCAAGTGTATTTAGGTGCGCCTGTTGAGCTTCATCAAGCAATGAATAACTGGCTGCGTCGTTATCCAGGCCACCCAGCTGCTGAAGTACTGCCAAAAAAAGTAACTGAGCTAGTTCAGATTGAGCCATTAAATGTAAACCGTTTAGCTGTGCTTATTCCTCAATCTGGCGCTAATGAACGTTTAGGTGATGCCTTAAAAGCCGGTGTGCTTGCGGCCCTAGATGGACAGTCATTAGAGCAAACATTATTTATTGATGAGTCGCTATCAGCCGCTGAAATTTCACTTAAGCTCAGTGAATTTAATGCTGATTTTGTTATTGGCCCACTACTAAAAAGCAATATCGAAAAGCTGACTAGCGCACAAACACTGGTTGATTACCCGGTAATGCATTTAAACACCTTTGATGGTGAGCGTATTTCACAGCAGCACTTTTTCTTCGCTTTAAGTCCTGAACATGAAGTTCAGCAAGCATTAGAGCGATTTTTAACGGCAGGCTATCAAAAGCCGATGCTATTGGCCCCAAATAACAGTAATGGGCAACGCTTAGTTGAATACTTCAATACACAATGGCAACGTTACAGCGAAGTAAAACCGCAAATTGGCTTTTACGCTGGCAAAGAAGATATGCCAAAAACCATTACGGGCTTATTAGAAGTAGACCAAAGTAAAGAGCGCATCAATGTAGTTAAGTCTTTATTTAAGCAAGAAGTTGAAAGCGAAACTCGCTCTCGCAGCGATGTTGATGTGATTTATATTTTAGGTGATGCAACCGAAACGCGCTTAATCAAACCTTATTTAGACGTTAACGTGAGTACTTTTGCTGAGCGTATTCCGCTTTATGCCAGCTCAAAAAGCCACAGTAAACAAATCGATAGAACCGATAAAGGCGATTTAGATGGCCTTTATTTTACGGAACTACCTTGGATGCTAGACGGTCAAATCTCACAACATAATTTACGCCAGCAGTACGAAAGTTTATGGCCTGAGAATGCCGATATAAGTCAACGTTTATTCGCTATGGCATTCGATGCAGCCAGCATGCTCGGTGATGTAAAACAACTGAGCATGGTACAAGGCAAACGCTTTAGCGGTATTAGTGGGCAGTTAAGCATTGCCAGCAATGGTTACGTTACTCGTTCTTTGGATTGGGCGCAGTATAAAGACAAGCAAATCATTGCGGTTGATTTGGCAACGGAGCAGCCAATCCCATTATTTATGCAATCTGCTATTGGCATCAATGCCGCCGAGTAAACCGTTTAGAATGTGGTATTAGCTCAAGGATGAAGCTATGTCGTGGTTTAAGCAATTGTGGCAAAATAGCCGCGAAAAAGGCCTGTATTACGAACATCAGGCAGAACAGTATTTAATACAACATGGCTTAAAAGCCATTGAGCGCAATTACTTATGCAAGTACGGCGAGCTCGACCTAATAATGCGTGACGGGCAAACATTGGTTTTTGTAGAAGTAAAATTTAGAAAAAACGCCCTGCGTGGTGGTGCAAACTATGCGCTCAGCAAACAAAAGCAGCAACGATTAAGGCGTACTATTAGCCATTATCTTGCCGAGAAAAAGATCTCAAACCAGGCAATGCGGATAGATTATGTTGCTATTACAGGAGAGCTTAACAGCACCCTAAACTGGTTTAAAAATGTTTACTAACGCCGTTTGGCGTCGGCTTAATTTGGTAGGTTATGCAAGAAACGATTAAAAAAATCTTTACCGAAAATATTCAGGTTCAAATAGCAGCGGGTGAAGTGTTGCCAAGTGCACTTGAGTCAGCAGCGTTCACAATTGCACAAAGCCTTATTAACGGCAATAAATTGCTCTGTTGTGGCACCCCAAGCTGTCATATGTTGGCACAGCACATGGCAGGGCTATTAATTAACTTTTATGAAACCGAGCGCCCTTGCCTACCCGCTGTTGCGCTCGCACAAGAGCAAGTTAACTTAGGTGCAATTGCAAACAATGATGAGCACGAAACTTTTGCAAGACAAATTCGTGCATTTGCACAGCAAGGCGATCTTTTACTAGCGATTGCCGTGAATGGTAATGAAAAGCAAATTATCTCAGCGGTCGAAGCGGCGCTAACCCGTGATATGAAAGTGATTGTGCTTGTTGGCGATGATGGTGGTGAATTAGTTGGCTTACTTGGTCCAAATGACGTTGAAATTCGTGTGCCATCAAAACGCCCAAGCCGCATTGTTGAGTCGCATTTAGTGAATTTACACTGCCTAAGTGAGCTTATCGATTTAACCTTATTCCCACAGGAAGAAAATTAATGTTTAAACAGTCTTTACTAGTATTTGGTACCGTTTTATTGCTGCAAGGCTGTGCAGCTGCTGTTGTCGCTGGTACAGCGGGTGCTGTAACTGCCGCGAATGATCGCCGCACAATTGGCTCGCAAATTGACGATAACAACATCGAAATTAAAAGCTCTATCGCTATTAGTGAAAACGAGCGCCTTCACAAGTACGCCAACGTTAACGTTATCAGCGTTAATGGTATCGTGCTAATGATCGGCCAAGTAGCTAACCAAGAAATGAAAGATGAAGCACAACGTGCTATTGAAGGCGTTGATGGTATTCGTAAAATTCACAACCAAATTCGCATTGGTTCAAATATTGGTATGAGCACGCAAACGCACGACTCTTGGTTAACCTCTAAGGTGAAAACGCAATTACTCACCACAGAGAGCATCAGCAGCAATAACATCAAAGTAGTAACAGAGAATGGCGAAGTCTTTTTAATGGGCTTAGTGAGCGATTCTGAAGCGAATTTAGCGGTTGATGTAGCACGTAACGTATCAGGCGTTGAACGTGTTATTAAAGTGTTTGAATATCTGTAACGCCAACCCATTAATTAATAATAAAAAACCCGCTTAATAGCGGGTTTTCTTTTATTTGAATAAGGTTACTTAATCACTCGTAAGTGAGCACCTTTTTTCTTCTCTGGCTTAGTTGGTGGTTCATCATCTGGCGTAATATCGTCAGCTGTTTCAACACTTTCTAATACCGGAGCAAAATCGTCTTCGTCCTCGATGAATTCTTCTGCAGTAAATACAGTCCCTTCACCATTCTCACGTGCATAAATTGCGAGCACAGCACCCATAGGTACATACACTTGCATTGGTTGACCACCAAAGCGCGCATTGAAGCTAAGCTGTTGGTTGTCCATTGCAAATTGTGTTACCGCTGATGGGCTAATGTTCAAAACGATCTGACCGTCTTGCACAAACTGTGTTGGTACTTGTACAGCAGGAAAATCAGCGTTCACCACTAAGTGAGGTGTGCACTGATTATCAACAATCCAATCAAAGAAGGCGCGTAGTAAATAAGGACGATTAGGCGTCATTATAAACGGATCTCACGCTCAGCTTCAGTTAGTGAAGCTTGGAATGATTCACGCTCAAATAAACGCAACATGTATTCTTTAAGCTCTTTTGCGCCTGCGCCTGTAAGCTCAATGCCAAGCTCAGGTAAACGCCAAAGTAGCGGTGCTAAATAACAATCAACTAAGCTGAACTCTTCGCTCATGAAGTAAGGTGCTTCAGAGAAGATTGGTGCGATTGCAAGTAACGCTTCTGTAAGCTCTTTACGTGCTTGCGCAGCTTCGCTGCTACCGCTAGTGATTTTGTTAGCTAGGCTATACCAATCCGTATCGATACGATGCATCATCAGACGACTACGGCCACGCATAACCGGATAAACTGGCATTAGTGGAGGATGAGGGAAACGTTCATCAAGGTATTCCATGATGATGTTTGCCTGATATAAACCAAGCTCACGATCGATCAGTGTTGGTACTGTACCGTAAGGGTTAATCTCATGAAGTGCTTCTGGCAGGTTATCCTTTTCAGCCAGGTGAATGTCAACACTTACACCTTTTTCAGCAAGTACGATACGTACTTGGTGGCTATACATACAGTTAGCACCAGAAAACAGGGTCATTACAGGGCGCTTATTGGCAGCTACGGCCATGCCTACCTCCATTATATTACAAAAACAGCAATAGGGGCTTAAGCCCCTATTACAAAATTACCTTTCAAAATGCCCAGGATTAGTGAACATCTCTCCAGTATTCTTTCTTCAGCATGAATGCCAAGATAAATAGAATCACTAGGAAACCAATTACCTTAATACCTATCGCTTCTGACTCTAAACGTGACGGCTCGCCAACGTAAGCTAAGAAGTTAGTTAGGTCGCGAGCAGCGCGATCGTACTCGTCGTCACTCATTTCACCTGAACCATCTGTTTCAGTGCCAACAACTTTAGTCACTGTGTGACCGTGTTCTTCCACTTCTTCAGTGATTGGTGTTGGTAAACCTTGTAGTTCTTGAAGAACGTGTGGCATACCTACCGATGGGAAAACAACGTTGTTTACGCCAAACGGACGAGATTCATCTTTATAGAATGACTTCAGGTAAGTGTAGATCCAGTCAGTACCACGAACTCGCGCTACAAGCGTAAGATCCGGTGGCGCTGCGCCAAACCATTTAGCTGCGTCATCTTTATCAATCGCATTCTTGATGTGGCTACCTACTTTAGAGCCATCAAAAATTAGTTGCTCTTGACCAATTTCAGTAGGAATACCGATATCGCGGAACGTACGCTCATAACGTTGATACTGCATTTGGTGACAACCAAGACAGTAGTTCATGAACAATTTAGCACCACGTTGTAAAGACGCGTTGTCTTTCAGGTCAATGTTCGCATCCATTAAAGGAACCGAAGGACCTGCTGCCATTGTCAACGATGGCAACAATGCGAATAAACCGATAATTAGCTTTTTCATCATTTCGTCAACCTCGTTGGTAATGGCTTAGTTTTCTCATTCTTGCTGTAAACAAATAACAATACGAAGAACATGAAGTATGTCACAGTCGTGATTTGTGATAACAGCGTTTTGAAATCAGTTTGTGGTGTAGCACCAACCCAACCCAAGATAACGAACGTTACCACGAATTGTGCGATGTTAAGTTTATGGAAACCACAACGATAACGAATAGAGCGAACCGAACCACGGTCAATCCAAGGTAGTAACGCAAGCACTACGATAGATGCACCCATCGCGATAACACCGATTAGTTTATCTGGGATAGCGCGCAGAATCGCATAGAATGGCGTAAAGTACCAAACAGGGAAAATGTGCTCTGGTGTTTTCAGTGGGTTAGCAGCTTCGAAGTTTGGCGCTTCTAAGAAGAAACCATTCATCGCAGGCATAAAGAACACAACCCAACAGAATAAGATTAAGAAACCAACCACACCCACAATATCTTTCACTGTGTAGTAAGGGTGGAACGGGATTGCATCAACAATGTCTTTCTTGTTGGTGTAATACTCGTGGAATTTAAATTTAGGCTTATCTTCTTCAGCAACAGTGCCTTTCTTACGCTTGATTTCAACACCATCTGGGTTGTTTGAACCCACTTCGTGTAGTGCAACAATGTGTAAGAATACTAAGATAACGATTACTAAAGGTAATGCAATTACGTGTAGTGCAAAGAAGCGGTTAAGCGTAGCACCAGAAATTACGTAGTCACCACGGATCCAAAGCGTTAAGTCATCACCAATTACCGGAATCGCACCGAATAGTGAAATGATTACCTGTGCACCCCAGAAAGACATTTGTCCCCAAGGAAGTAAGTAACCCATGAAAGCTTCAGCCATAAGCGCTAAGAAGATGAACATACCGAATAACCACAGTAGTTCACGTGGTTTTTGGTAAGAACCGTAGATCATGCCACGGAACATGTGCAGATATACAACGATAAAGAACGCTGATGCACCTGTTGAGTGAAGGTAACGAAGTAACCAACCGTATTCAACATCACGCATGATGTATTCTACCGATGCGAAAGCACCTTCAGCAGACGGTACGAAGTTCATTGTTAACCAGATACCAGTTACGATTTGGTTAACAAGTACTAACATGGCTAGTGAGCCAAAGAAGTACCAGAAGTTAAAGTTTTTTGGTGCTGGATACTGTGCAATGTGCATGTTCCAAACACGTGTCATTGGAATACGATCGTCGATCCAACCAATAATTTTACCAAACATTACGCCACTCCTTTTTCTTCACCGACTAGAATAGTCGTGTCATCAAGGAAGGTATACGGAGGGATTTCTAGATTTAATGGTGCAGGTACAGATTGGAATACACGACCAGCCATATCAAATTTAGAACCGTGACACGGACAGAAGAAACCGTCGTCTGTGCCCTCTACTTTTTCACCAAAGCCACCTTGTAGGAAGCTAGGAGAACAACCTAAGTGCGTACAAATACCAACAGCAACGAAGATCTCAGGACGTTGAGAACGGTATTCGTTTGTTGATGATTCAGGTTGTTGAGGCTCTTCAGATGCAGGATCACGAAGTTGACCTTCATGTTCTTTCATCTGTTCAAGCATTTTTGGTGTACGATTAATAACCCAAACAGGTTTTCCTCGCCACTCAACACGTATTAATTGCCCTGGCTCAAGCTTGCTGATATCTACTTCTACAGGCGCACCCGCAGATTTAGCTCGCTCACTTGGATTCCAAGACGCAATAAAAGGAACAGCAGCCCCAGCCGCACCAACACCACCAACAACAGAGGTAGCTATGGTTAAAAAGCGACGTCGGCCATTGTCTACAGGCGCATTGCTCATCCACTTATCTCCACTATGATTCCCAACACTTGCCATATTGAGAACATCAGTTACAGCAGGTTAATTTTTAGAAATTTCAAAATAGACGCGATCATAATTAAAACCCTTGATTAAAACAAGGTTATTCACAGTCTCATGCTCGAATAAACCCGATTTAATGAATTATTAATTTAGGTTAGCTCGAGTATGAAGCCGCTGGTTATGATAACGCATATAAAAAAACAATATACTGACCAAGATCAACCTCACTAAGAGGAAACAGAATTCTGCATTAGCTGTTGTTGAACTCACTCACATTACTTGCCCCCCAATTGTAGCAAAAAATTTCATCAATTAACTGATGGATTTAAGCTAATTTTGCTAAATCTTGAAGTTTTTTTACTGTTATACGTACTAATTATTAACAGTGGTTAAATATCGAACGAAAAAAAGGTAGGTTTTTGTACATCTGCGAGATGCGAGATGCGAGATGCGAGATGCGAGATGCGAGATGCGAGATGCGAGATGCGAGATGCGAGAAAGCGTATGGGAATATTATGCCTTGGCAAGAACTTGTTCATTCAAGCAGTAAGCTCACCTCTCATTCAGCTAGAAACTGACGGCTGACAGCTCCAAAAACAAAAAACCCAGCCGGAGCTGGGTTTTTGGTATTCTGATAAACGTAAATATTAACGTTTTGAGAATTGTGGACGCTTACGTGCTTTCTTAAGACCCACTTTCTTACGCTCAACTTTACGTGCATCACGTGTAACGAAACCTGCTTTACGAAGTGTAGGACGTAGAGACTCGTCAAACTCCATAAGTGCACGAGTGATACCGTGACGGATAGCACCAGCTTGACCAGTAGTACCACCACCAGAAACAGTGATGTGTAGGTCAAACTTTTCAGTCATTTCTACGTGCTCTAATGCTTGACGAACAACCATGCGAGCAGTTTCACGACCGAAGTACTCTTCTAGAGAGCGCTTGTTGATTACGATGTTACCAGTGCCTGGGCGTAAGAATACGCGAGCACTTGAACTTTTACGACGACCTGTACCGTAGTATTGATTTGCCATGATAGTGCTCCTTAAATGTCTAGAACCTGAGGCTGTTGTGCAGCATGGTTGTGCTCAGTACCTGCGTAAACTTTAAGTTTACGGTACATAGCGCGGCCTAAAGGACCACGTGGCAACATGCCTTTAACAGCTTTTTCGATGATCATTTCAGGCTTTGCAGCTTGAAGCTTGTCGAAAGTAGTAGACTTAAGACCACCTGGGAAACCAGTGTGTGCGTGGTACATTTTGTCTTTTGCTTTATTACCAGTAACAGTAACTTTCTCTGCGTTGATAACGATGATGTAATCACCAGTATCTACGTGAGGAGTGTACTCAGCTTTATGCTTACCGCGTAGGCGACGAGCGATTTCAGTAGCGATGCGACCTAAAGTTTTACCTTCAGCGTCAACTACGTACCAGTCACGTTTTACTGTTTCTGGCTTAGCAACAAACGTTTTCATTTATTAAAATCCAATGTTTTTTAATTTAAAACCACAGGTAATTATTATTAATTACCGCTCTAAGTTGAATGCTTTAACCCCTTCGAGTTTAAGACTTTGAGCCGTCAATTAGAGGCTAAACTAATATCTGGCAATAGAACGCAACGTGGCAGACGCGGGAGTATACCAGCACTTAAACCACATTGCTATATGATGGTTGTTTTTTATTCTAAAAAAACAAAAGTCAGAAGTCAGATCAGTCAGACTAAATAAAAACCATTAGAAAATGGATGCAAAGCTATTATTGTTCAAAACACAAATAATTAAGCCATCTTCTCGGTCAGCTAAAAATTGACGGCTGAAAGCTGACAGCTCACTAAGCTAGATGCTCTTTAGCTAGATATTCTAGCGATTGCATTTCTTGTAGTCGACTAATACAACGCTTAAATTCAAAATTTAAGTTACCTTCGCTGTACAGCTCAGTAATTGGCTTTTCTGCTGAGATAATCAAGGTTACATGGCGCTCGTAGAATTCATCCACTAATGCGATAAAACGACGTGCCGCATCATCATTGGCTTGACCAAGTGCTTTTACATTCGACAAAATCACCGTGTTATAGAGTCGGCTTATTTCCATGTAATCAACTTGGCTGCGAGCTGTTTCGCACAATTCGCTAAAATCAAACATAGCAATACAGTCTGACACTTTACGGGTTTTGATCATACGCCCTTCAATTTCGATAGCCTTATCGAGCACACCTGGCTCTGGCGACAGCTTATCGAAATAATCAAATAAGTTATCATCAGCTTGCTTATCAAGCGGGCTATGGAAAATTTCTGCTTGCTCAAGGGTACGTAAGCGATAATCAACACCCGAATCCACATTAACAATCTCAGTGTTGGCTTTTACCAATTCAATCGCAGGTAAAAAGCGCGCCCGTTGTAAACCGTTTCGATACAGCTCATCAGGCACAATGTTTGATGTCGCAACCAGCACGATACCGCGCTCAAATAAGGCTTCCATCAAACCACCTAGCAGCATTGCATCTGTGATATCTTGCACAAAAAATTCATCAAAACAGATAATGTCTGTTTCAGATTTAAAGATATCTGCAACCACATTTAATGGGTTACTAGTATTTTTTAACTTTTTAAGCTCATCGTGCACGCGATGCATAAAACGGTGAAAGTGCACACGCATTTTACGGTCAGTGGGTAAAGCTTCGTAGAAAGTATCAACTAAATAGGTCTTACCTCTGCCTACTCCGCCCCAAAAATACAGCCCTTTTATACTCGGCGTGCTATCTTTAGAGAATAGTTTGGCAAACCATCCCTTCGCGGCGGGTTTGTCTGCCGTTAGGTCATCATAGAGTCTTTGCAAATGGCGCACTGCATTTTCTTGCGCTGCATCATGTACGAAGTCTTCACGTTGTAAATCTTGTTGGTATTTCTGCCAAGGAGTCATAGGTCGTTACAATAAAACACAGTTAAATTTGCACAGTATATTAACACGCATCGTATCTCAGGGTATATTAACCCGCAGTATGATTTCACAATCAAATTAAGCATATTTTAATAATGATTGGACTATAAAGTATTTGTTTTTGTTATTTTTTCCCAAAGGGGTAGGTTTATGGGCACAATTACCTGGGTAGGTATTCTAATTATCGTTGCAATTTCAGCATTCTTCATTGGTGCTTTTGTAACCAAAAAACAATTTAAGCAAGACGAACTAGAACAACAAGTCGAGCAAGCAAACAATGCACTTGAGCAATACCGCCAAGATGTAGCTGATCACCTAGCAAGCACAGGTAAACTAGTATCTAAAATGAAAGATAACTACGACCAGCTGCTAAACCATGTAGAAGAAACAAACAAACTATTACTTGCTGATAAAAAACAGCACCCAAATGAGCCGTTCTTTTCTAAAGAAACGACTGAGCAACTACAAAACTCACTGCAAGACCGCAGAGGCGATCGTTCAAGCGCAGAAGCTCAACCTGCTGACTATGTTGTCGGTGAAACAGGCTTATTTACCGGTTCACAGAAAGTTTCAGAACATTCTAAAGCCTCTTGATGAACTTTTTTTTGACCCCATAGTCTTTAGATATAACAGCTTTATATCTAAACCAAGAAAAGGGCTGCTTATGCAGCCCTTTTTAGTTTTTGCTTTATCTCTGAAGTGGAGTAAACCCAGACTATGAAAATGAAATTATCTGTTATCAGTGCTGCTATTTTATCTTCAAGCTTATTATTAAGCCCTGCAATTTCAATGGCAAAACTTCCTGTTGCTGTTAATGGTCAACAATTGCCAACCCTCGCGCCTATGCTTGAGCAAATCACACCAGGTGTGGTGAGTATTCAAGTATCAGGTTCAAAAGAAGTCCGCCGCCGTGCGACACCATTTGATGATTTTTTTGGTGTTCCTCGTGGGGGCAGTCAAAAGCGTGAATTTAGTGGCCTAGGCTCAGGTGTGATCATTGATGCTAAAGAAGGTTACGTGGTAACTAATAACCATGTTATCGAAGATGCCGAAAAAATGGTGGTAACCTTAGAGGATGGCCGAGAATACGAAGCGACCAAAATTGGTAGCGATAAAGAATCAGACATTGCTTTACTACAAATTGACGCTGAAGATTTAACGGCCCTTAAAATTGCCGATTCAGATCAATTACGTGTAGGTGATTTTGCTGTGGCCATTGGTAACCCATTTGGTTTAAGTCACACAGTTACATCAGGTATCGTTAGTGCGCTTGGCCGCAGCGGTTTAAATATAGAAGGTTATGAAGACTTTATTCAAACCGATGCCGCTATCAACCAAGGTAACTCAGGCGGTGCGTTAGTAAATCTAAATGGTGAGCTTATCGGTATTAACACTGCTATTTTAGGCGCATCTGGCGGTAACGTGGGGATCGGCTTCGCTATTCCTTCTACCATGATGAAAAACCTAGTTGACCAAATTATCGAACACGGCGAGGTGCGTCGTGGCTCGTTAGGTATTTCGGGTCGCCCACTTGACGCTGGCCTTGCTAAAGCACAGCAGCTTGACGTAAAACAAGGCGCTTACGTTATGCAAGTAATGGATGATACTGCAGCAAGCAAAGCGGGTATCAAAGCCGGTGATGTAATTATTAGCGTCGATGGCACTGAAATTAGTGGCTTCCATGAACTGCGCAGCAAAATTGCCACCCTTGGTGAAGGCAAAAAAGTGAAACTTGGCCTTTATCGAGATGGTAAAGTGAAAACCGTTAGTGTCACGCTAGATGGTGCATCAGCAACCACTGCTGCTGGCGAAGAGACACACCCAGCATTCCAAGGTGCAACCCTTGAAAATACACAAAAGAGTGATGGTAAAGGTGTTGAAGTAACCGGTGTTGAAGCACGCTCTCCTGCTGCTCGTGTTGGCCTTGAAGAAGGTGACGTGATCATGCAAGTGAACCGTCAACGTGTTGAAACAATTCGCGACATGAACAAGATCATCGAAAATACCAAAGGTAACATAGTACTAGGTGTTAAACGTGGTAGAGAGCTTGTTTTCGTACTTATTCAGTAAACCTAGTTGATAAATCATGAAAAAATAACAGCGGTGCTTGCCGCTGTTATTTTTTTTGTGCCATCATTAAGGGATTGCTCATTGATAATAAGAATACCGTGCTAAAACTTTTTAAATTTATTCTTCCCCCGCTTTTCACTGGTTTAGGCATTGCCTTTTTAGTGGTGTTATTTAACCCAAGTCTTCGTAGCACGCTATTACCGAGTATGAATCTACCCGCAGCGATGTCTTCTGAGCATATGAGCTTTGCTGATGCGGTACAAAAAGCAGCGCCGTCAGTCGTTACTATTTTTTCAGAAAGCATTTCGAATCAACCTCGCTATAAACGTCAAAATACCGTTCAAGCCCTTGGTTCGGGCGTTATCATGACTCAAGACGGTTATATTCTGACTAACTACCATGTGATCAAAAATGCCGATCTCATTATTGTCACGCTGGCTGATGGTCGTCGTTTTTATGATGTACAAGTGATTGGCTTTGATACCCAAACAGATTTAGCACTTTTAAAAATCAGCGCAGAACATTTACCTAAAATTCCTGTTAACGATAGCTTCAAGCCCCGTGTTGGCGATGTTGTATTAGCGATTGGTAACCCACTTAATTTAGGTCAAACCATCACCCAAGGTATTATCAGTGCAACAGGGAAGCAAAACTTAATCGACAGCCCTTACAGTAGCCTTTTACAAATGGATGCTGCGATTAACGTAGGTAACTCAGGGGGGGCGCTTGTCAATTCACGAGGTGACTTAGTAGGTATCACTTCGGCACAATTTAAAACCCATGAGAACCTCGATATTCAAGGTATCTTCTTTGCAGTGCCTTACTCGATTGCCAAAGATGTGATGGATAAACTAATAAAGCATGGCCGTGTAGTCCGTGGCTATTTAGGCTTTAGTGGCACAGGCATTGATAGCACAGGTAAAGATGTTAGCGATAACTTTACGCCTGTCGCAGGTATGCGTATCTCGCAGCTTGATCCATTTGGCCCAGCTTGGAAAGCCGGTATTAGAGAAACCGACATTGTGATTAAAATTGGCGGTATTACTGTTGCAAACCCACAACAAGTACTCGAAAAATTAGCGAATACAGAACCAGGTAAAGAACTCGAATTTGAGATTTACCGCGATGGCAAAATCTTAAAAGTAATGGTGACTGTTGCAGAACTCGAAGACGAGCAGTAGTTACTTAGGTAATACAGATACAAAAAAGGCCTAACAAATGTTAGGCCTTTTTTATAAGTCTTAGCGATTAGCTTGAACGGCGCTTGATATTAGCACCTAGCGCACTCAGCTTATCTTCAATACGTTGATAACCACGGTCTACGTGATAGATGCGGTCAACAATAGTCTCACCTTGAGCAACTATGCCAGTAAGAATTAGACTTGCAGACGCACGTAGATCTGTTGCCATTACTTGTGCGCCCGATAAGCGTTCTGTATCACCACAAATTGCCGTATTCCCTTCTAAGCGAATGTTAGCACCCATACGCTGTAATTCAGGCACGTGCATAAAACGGTTTTCGAAAATCGTTTCTGTGATGGTTGCACTGCCCTTCGCTACCACATTCAAAGCTGTAAATTGCGCTTGCATATCGGTAGGGAAACCTGGGTGTGGCATCGTTTTGATATTCACTGCCTTTAACTCACGGCCTCGCATATCAAGGTAAATGCTGTTATCTGTGACTTCAACCAAGGCATTGGTAGCGCGTAGCTTTTCAATCACAGGGTCAAGACTATGGTGGTCTGTATTTTTACAAAGCACTTCACCGCCTGCCATTGCCGCAGCAACCAAGAAAGTACCTGTCTCAATGCGATCTGGAAGAATGCTGTACTCACAACCCGATAGTGACTCAACCCCTTCGATTTCGATACGGCTAGTGCCAGCACCGTTGATCTTCGCACCCATCGCAATTAAGCAATTAGCAAGATCCGTAATTTCAGGTTCGCGAGCTGCATTTTCAAGAACCGTTTTACCGTCAGCTAGCGTTGCAGCCATAAGTAGATTTTCTGTTGCGCCAACACTGACCATCTCCATAAAGATTTCAGCGCCTTTTAAGCGACCATCAACCTTGGCATTGATATAACCATTTTCAACTTTGATGATAGCGCCCATGCGCTCAAGACCTTGAATATGGATATCAACCGGACGAGCACCAATCGCACAACCACCAGGCAGTGATACTTGTGCTTCACCAAAACGAGCAACCAAAGGACCTAAAGCAAGCACAGAGGCACGCATTTGCTTTACTAGCTCGTACGGAGCAAGTGTTTTATCTACCGTCGCGCCATCAATAACGAGCTTGTCTTGCTGCCACTCGACATTCGCGCCCAGCGTTTTTAACAAGGCTTCGGTGGTACCGATATCGCGCAAGCGAGGAACATTACTAAAAGTGCTTTTACCTTGCCCTAAAAGCGCAGCAAAAAGAATTGGAAGAGCGGCATTTTTAGCGCCAGAAATAGTGACTTCACCTGCCAGCGAGGTGCCACCTTGAATAACAAATTGATCCATGAGGAGGCCCTGCAACTATTGAGGTAAAATGAATTTTTGTTCGCGTTTCCATTCAGTCGGTGTGAACGCTTTAATAGATACTGCGTGAATTGTACCGTCTGAGATTGTTGACATTAACGGACCATAAACCAACTGTTGCTTCTTCACGCGAGATAAACCATCAAAACACTCACCAACAGCAATCACTTCGTAGTGGCTACCATTTGCTTTAACAATCACTTCATCTAGTTTTAATTCGTCGCGTAATAACGTTTCGACTTGGCTTGTTTCCATAAATCTCACTCAAATAGGTTTGTGACCTGACCCAACTGCATTAAATTTTGCAATTGCTCAGGGCTATTTTGCAGTTCAAGGTGAATACCTTGCTGCTTTAATTCTGCGAAAGAGTGAATTAACCAAGCTAAGCCCGCTGTGTCAACCCTAGATAGCCCAGAAAGGTCAAAATACCATGTTTTATGTATAGAATCTGGCTTGACGTTCAGAAGGCGTTCACGGCCAATTGAATTTCGAGTCAGTTCACCACTAACCCGAAACTGGTTATCTTCAAGTTGAGTAATGTCGATTTTACTCATCGCCACCATCGCCTCTAAATTGCACTGGAAGTTGACTCTTTTGCTCTAGTAAGTCACTTACATAATCTAGACCATGCTGACGTAAAATGCCCTGCAATTCACTTTGTTTAGCGTCAAGTAAGCTAATACCTTCTGCAATCATATCGTACGCACCCCAGTCACCACTGCGGTCTTCTCGTACTTTAAAGTCGATTCTAATATCAGGTTTACCTGCTTCAACTATCTTCGTTTTAACCACCACCACATCTTGACCTTTGAAAGGCTGCGCTGGAGCGAACTCAACGCTTTGGTTAGTGTATTGAGTAAATACACCTGCGTAAGTAGCAATTAAATACTTTTGGAAAACGTCAATGAAACGCTGAAGCTCTTTAATCGCTTTCGCTTTTTCATCTTTGTCTTCGATTGCACGCACTTTTGATACATGATTACCAAGTACGCGCAGTGCTGCATATTTGTAATCAATGTACGGCATCAACTCTTCTTCTACGATAACACGTAGATGTTCTTTATCTTTTGCGATAAGAGGTTGGTCTTTAGTAATGCGCGCAAAGGTGTTATCAGACACGGTACGGACCATTTTGTACGGGTCTTTTAAGTCAACCTTAGGCTCTGCAGCATGTGCGTTTAGGCTAAACAGCACAGCAATACACAATATAAATTTCTTAAACATAATTATTCACCTCCCTGGTTGAATAAGAACTGACCGATTAACTCTTCAAGAACAAGTGCTGATTTGGTATCTGTGATGTAGTCACCATCTGCAAGTGCTTTACTCTCAACACCAAATAAATCATCAAGTCCTGCATCATCGGCACTGGCTGTAACATCTTCACCCATACAACGCTTTTCTGCAGAGTCTGGAGCGATTACTGGGTTAATACCTAAATACTGCTCACCTAAAATACCTGATGTTAAAATTGAGATTGATGTGGTGTCTGAAAATTTACACAGGTAGTTTGCATCTATCGCCATATTGACCACTGGCACAAACTCTTTCGGGTGAATAAAAATAGATTCAACTCGACCAACAACCACACCACCTACTTTAATCGGCGCTCGCGCTTTTAAAGAGCCAATGTTTTCAAACTTTGCGTTTAGCTGGTAGGTTTCGCCGCTACCACTGATGCCGGCATTCGCAACTTTAAATGCTAATAATGCAAATGCAGCAATACCAAGTGCCACAAAAAAGCCAACTAAAATTTCTAATTTCCGTGAATTCATCTTTATACCCTAATTAGCTGGTAAACATTACCGCTGTTAAAATAAAGTCAAAACCTAATACTGCCAATGACGAGTGCACAACGGTCTCTGTTGTCGCTTTACTGATCCCTTCTGAAGTTGGAACACAGTCGTAGCCTTTATAAAGTGCAATCCACGTCACGATCATGGCGAATACAAAACTCTTAATCATGCCGTTCACAATATCTTGTTGAAACGACACTTGCGCTTGCATGATTGACCAGAAGCTTCCGGAGTCAACACCAAGCCAATCAACACCCACTAAATGAGCGCCAATAATAGCAACCGCAGAAAATATTAATGCAAGCAATGGCATACTGATAAAACCAGCCCAAAAACGCGGCGCAATAATGCGTTTAAGTGGATCAATCGCCATCATTTCTAAACTTGATAATTGCTCGGTTGCTTTCATTAAGCCGATTTCAGCGGTAAGCGCACTGCCCGCGCGGCCTGCAAACAGTAATGCTGTTACTACAGGGCCTAACTCACGTAACAAGCTCAATGCCACTAAGGGACCTAAGCTGTCTTCTGCACCATAACCGACCAGCACGGTATAACCTTGCAAGGCAAGCACCATCCCGATAAACAGGCCTGATACCATAATGATTAAAAGAGATTGTGAGCCCACCATATATAATTGGCGAATTAGTAAAGGTGTGCCTTTTTTGAAGTTTGGCATATTCAATAATGCACCAAACAACATTTGAGTAGACCGACCCAGCGCTGCAAAGCGCCCTAATGTCTTGTGACCTAACTTCTGAAATAGATCAAGCATTGTGCACTCCTAGTAATTCATCATCGTACGCAGGAGCTGGGAAATGGAATGGAACAGGACCATCCGATAAACCATTTAAGAATTGTTGAACAAGTTCAGATTCATGGTTTTGCATTTGCTCTGGTGAACCTTCGCCAATCACCCCTTGATCAGCAATGATGATAACGTGATCAGCAATGCTCATCACCTCAGTAACATCATGGGTCACGATAAGTGATGATAAACCTAACACTTCGTTCAGTGATTTAATCAGCTTAACTAGCACACCCATTGAGATAGGATCTTGGCCCGCAAAGGGTTCATCATACATGATAAGTTCTGGATCGAGGGCAATTGAACGTGCCAATGCAGCACGGCGAGCCATACCACCTGAAAGCTCAGATGGCATCAAATCTTGTGCGCCACGTAAACCGACGGCCTGTAATTTCATTAAAACGACAAGACGAATTAAATCTTCGCTAAGTTGAGTATGTTCGCGCAAAGGAAAAGCGATATTGTCAAACACTGACATATCGGTAAATAACGCGCCACTTTGAAACAGCATACTCATTTTCGTGCGGGCAGCATAAAGTTCCTTGCGAGTCATGCTAGGAATGCTGTTGCCTTCAAATAAAATGTCACCAGAATCAGGCTTAAGCTGACCGCCAATTAAGCGCAACATGGTGGTTTTACCAATGCCGCTCGGTCCCATGATAGCGGTAATCTTGCCTTTCGGAATGTTAAAACTCATATTTTTATATATGATTCTATCGCCCCGTGAAAAGGTTACATCCTTGATTTCTACTATTGATTGCGACAAGTCGCTCTCCATAACGTTTTTCACTAGTTTTGCCATTTTAAGGGTTTTTTAGTCAAGATGGAAAAAACAAATCGTAAAATTTTGTAATATTTCCTTTCAATAAATTCTAAAGCTAGCTGCAAAGAACTTAACCACCGCTGAAATTTAGTTTCCTCACGACACTGGCTTTATGCTCGCCAGCTCATTCTTTTACTTATACTTTCATGCTCGCTTTTGTTACTATTTGCAGTCATCTGTATAAGTAATGTTGGCGTATCACAATGGTGACTTCTTTTGTCATTTTAATTATTGGTTTTGCAGCGCTCGTTTGGAGTGCTGATCGGTTTGTATATGGGGCGGCTGCACTCGCAAAAAATATGGGGATCCCCACCCTAATCATTGGTTTAACCGTTGTTGCTATGGGTTCATCAGCCCCTGAAATGATGGTGTCTGCATCTGCGGCACTTGCCAATAAAACAGATACCGCTGTTGGTAATGCGGTTGGTTCTAACATTACTAATATCTTACTTGTGCTTGGCGTCACAGCCTTACTGCGTCCCCTTTCCGTGTCATCAATGACATTAAAACGCGAAATGCCATTAGTGCTGTTAATCTCAGTAGCCGCTTGGTATGTATTCTCAGACAACTACTTCTCATTCGCTGAGGGCGTCGCTTTAATGCTTGCGTTTGTGGTGTTTATAGCAGGCCTAGTTATTATCTCTCTGCGTGCCAAAAATCAAGATGACCCCTTTGTTAGCGAAGCATGTGAAGATGTGCCAGACAACGTGAGTACTAAATCTGCCGTGTTTTGGTTAGTCATCGGGATGATTTTATTGCCAATCAGTTCACATTTTTTAGTTGAATCAGCCGTTGATATCGCAAAATACTTTGGCTTATCAGACCTAGTCATTGGTTTAACCATTATTGCTATTGGTACCAGCTTACCAGAGCTGGCAGCCTGTATTGCAGGGGTATTAAAGAACGAAGACGATTTAGCGCTTGGCAACATCGTTGGCTCAAACATATTTAACTTACTCGCCGTATTACCTCTTGCGGGTATTATCAACCCATCAATTATTGACCCTTCTGCGGCAAACCGCGATGCACTTATCATGATTGCAGCAACGATTGTATTGATTGCCATGTCATTGAACTTTAAAGGTGCTCGTCGTATCAATAGAGTAGAAGGTGGCTTATTGTTAGTCGCATTTATTGCATATCAGGGCTATATTTTTAGCCAAATAGGATAATCAATGACACAACAAAGCTTTATCGCGCAAGGCAAGCGCGTACTTGAAATTGAAGCACAAGCCTTACAAGAAATTGAGCAATACATTAACCAAGATTTCGATAACGCTTGCCAGCTAATGTACCAATGCACTGGTCGTACTATCGTTATAGGTATGGGTAAATCTGGCCATGTTGGTAATAAAATTGCTGCGACCCTTGCTAGCACCGGCACACCGGCGTTTTTTGTTCACCCAGGTGAAGCAAGCCACGGTGATTTAGGTATGATCACTCGCGATGATGTGGTGATGTGTATTTCAAACTCAGGTGAGACCAGCGAAGTACTTAGCATTATTCCTGTTATTAAGCGCATTGGCGCAAAGATGATTTCATTAACAGGCAACCCTGATTCAACTATGGCCAAACTGTCTGATGTACATGTATGCATCAAAGTTAGCCAAGAAGCGTGTCCATTAGGTCTAGCACCAACCGCAAGTACTACAGCAACGTTAGTAATGGGTGATGCAATGGCGGTTGCGCTACTTGAAACCCGTGGTTTCACTGCCGACGATTTTGCGCTTTCACACCCTGGTGGTAGCTTAGGTAAGCGTTTATTACTGACATTGAATGATGTCATGCACGCGGGCGATGCCACGCCGATTGTTAGCGAAACACAAAGCATTAAAGATGCACTCATTGAAATGTCTGCCAAAGGCCTTGGTATGACAGCGGTGATTGGTGCGGATGAAAAGTTAGCCGGATTATTCACTGATGGTGACTTACGCCGAATTTTAGAGCAACGTATTGATATTCATAGTACGGCAATTAGCCAAGTAATGACTCGTTCATGCACAACTGCGCGCCCAGATATGCTTGCAGCAGAGGCTTTAAACATTATGGAACGTAAGCGTATCAATGGTTTAATTGTGGTGGATCAAAGCAATACGCCAATTGGTGCCCTTAATATGCAAGACTTATTAAAAGCAGGAGTTCTTTAAGCAATGACATTCGCTGAGCTATACCAGCCACTTAGCCCTGATGTAAGTCAGCGCGCACAAAAAGTAAAATTGCTAATCTGCGATATAGATGGTGTGTTTTCTGATGGTCGCATTTATTTAGGCAATGATGGCGAAGAACTGAAAGCGTTCAATACAAAAGATGGCTTTGGCATCAAAGCGCTTATTAATAGTGGTTTTGACGTCGCGGTGATTACTGGCCGCCATTCACAAATAGTTCAGCAGCGAATGACTAGCCTAACAGTTCAGCACATTTATCAGGGACAAGAAGATAAGCTGATTGCTTATCAAGAGTTAAAAGATAAACTGGCGCTGACAGATGAACAAATTGCCTATATTGGTGATGATGGTCCAGACTTACCAGTAATGGAAAAAGTGGGGTTTGCTGTTGCTGTAAACGATGCACACCCGCTTATTAAAAAGCTGGCTCATTACACCACGTTATTACCGGGTGGCTTTGGAGCCGTGCGTGAATTAACTGATTTACTGATGTTAGAAAACGGCAAGCCGTTAACTAGCGATGGAACCAGCGCATGAATATAGCCCGTATTTTACTGAGTATTGTTTTTGTTTGTTGCATGGTGTGGTTATGGTACCCGTACTTTAATCAATCAACAGACGCAATAAGTAGTGAAGACGAGATCATAGCATCGCCTGATTATACAGCCGTTGCCTTAAAGCAAACTGCGTATGACGAACAAGGCAAAATTAGTCATAAGGTGGCGGCCGCCAAAATGGAGTTGTATCAACAATTAGGGTTTACCTTTTTTGAACAACCAATTTTTACGATTTATGGCGACCAGCAGGTATGGCAAGTAAAAGCCAAAGAAGCCACTTTATACGAAAACGATCAGCTGATTTTTGAAGGGGATGTGGTTGCTAAAAACTTAACCCACAACGGCATGATCGAAGATATTAAAGCTGAAAACATTAATGTCGACATTGATAAAATGACCATGTTTTCTAAGCAACCTGTGACGCTAACAGGACCGAATTTAAAGATTACCGGGAAAGGCTTAAAAGCCGATCTAAAAACCGAAATTGTTGAGTTAACTAACCATACACGAACCATATACTATGACCAATAAACTTAAGAAACTACTCCTGATCCCAAGCTTATTGATCGCGTTTTCAGGCGCGGCTGCTGAGCAAACTGGCGCACAAATTAGCATTAGCTCAGACCGCCAAGTTGGTAAACTAAAAGATGGCGTTGGCATATTCGAAGGTAACGTAGAGATCGTGCATGGTAATCGTCGTATTACAGCTGAGCGTCTTGAAGCACACGGTGGAGACACCGAAGGCACTGTCGAATTAATTATCGCGACAGGTAATCCTGCTTATTTCGAAGAAAAGCAAGCTGATGGCACCGTAATGAGCGCCAGTGCACAAGAAGTACGTTACGATGTTGCGAAACGCTTCTTAACACTCAATGGCGAAGCTGAAGTCACTCAATCGGGTCAAAAAGTAACGGCCAAAAGCATTACCTACGATATGGCTCAACAGCTGATCAGCGCAGAAAAAGACGAAAACTCAACAGATCGCGTACACACGATCCTCGTTCCAGTTGAAAACAAAAAAGATAACAAAGGCCAACCATGAGCACATTAAAAGCAGAGCTTTTAGCTAAGAGCTACAAAGGCCGCCAAGTGGTTAAAAATGTAGGCCTTGAAGTTGAAGCTGGCAGCATTGTTGGTTTACTTGGTCCAAATGGCGCAGGTAAAACGACAACCTTCTATATGATTGTAGGCTTAGTACCTAGCGACAAAGGTAAAATCAGCATTGATGATAACGACATTACGCTTTTACCAATGCATAGCCGCGCACGTTTAGGTATTGGTTATCTGCCGCAAGAGTCGTCAATTTTTAGAAAGTTGACGGTTTATCAAAACTTGATGGCAATTTTAGAAACCCGTAAAGATCTAAATAAAACCACCCGCGAAGAAACGCTAAACAGCTTACTCGACGAATTTAGCATTCAACATATCCGTGACAGCCAAGGTATGGCGCTGTCAGGTGGCGAACGTCGCCGCGTTGAAATTGCTCGCGCATTAGCCGCAAATCCTAAATTTATCCTTTTAGATGAGCCTTTTGCTGGTGTTGATCCAATTTCAGTGTTAGATATAAAGAAAATTATTGAGCACCTAAAAAACCGCGGTATTGGGGTACTCATTACTGACCATAATGTTAGAGAAACCCTTGATGTTTGTGAAAAAGCCTACATTGTTTCTCATGGGGAGCTAATTGCATCAGGCACACCTGAGCACGTATTAGCTGACCAAACTGTACGTGATGTATATCTAGGCGAGCAATTCAGGCTGTAACCATTACGCCACCGACTAGAGCATCTGCTAGACTTATAACAATGACAATAAATCGATAATTTTTTAACTGTCACAGCACAGTCATCGATAACTTAAAAAGGATTGTTAGGGATACATGAGGCAATCATTACAGCTGCGCATGGGCCAGCAACTTACAATGACTCCACAACTGCAACAAGCGATTCGTTTGTTGCAGCTCAGTACATTGGATCTCCAGCAAGAAATTCAAGAAGCGCTTGATAGTAATCCCCTACTTGAAGTGGAAGAGGCTGATTACAACGAAGAAAGTATCGGTAAGAATGAGCAAAAAGCTGAATCTGACGATATGCAACTAAGCGCGTCTGCAGAAGAAGCACCTAGCGAATACGAGCAAGAAAGCAGTGACGCCCTCAATAAAGACACCGTAAGTGATGACTTAGCAATGGACGTCACGTGGGACGAGTACATGAGTGCTGCCCCATCAACATCATCAGGACCTATGCCTGAAGATGAGTCTATTTACCAAGGCGCATCAACTGAAACCCTACAAGAATACCTAATGTGGCAATTACAGCTCACGCCATTTAGCCCAACTGACGAAGCGATTGCCGTAGCCATAGTAGAAGCCATAGACGACTCAGGTATTTTAACGATCAGCTGTGAAGATATTGTCGAAAGCTTTAATCAAAATAACGATGAAGAAGAAATCGAACTTGATGAAGTTGAAGCGGTCTTAAAAAGAATACAATTATTCGATCCTGTTGGTATTGGCGCGCGCAGTTTACAAGAATGCCTGTGTATTCAGCTTCGTCAATTTGACGCTAGCACACCATATTTAGCTGAAACTAAAATGGTTTTATCTGAGCATATCGAATTATTAGCGAGTCGCGACTATCGCACTTTGATGAAAAAGACTAAGCTTAAAGAAAATGAGCTTAAAGAAGTGATGACGCTTATTCACAGCTTAAATCCTAAGCCTGCGGATAGCATAGTACGCGAAGAGTCTGAGTACGTTATACCTGATGTATCAGTGAAAAAAGTAAAAGGTCGCTGGGTGGTTGAGTTAAACCCAGATTGTATGCCAAAGATTAGAGTAAACAGCCAATATGCGGCTATGTCTCGCTCAGTAAAATCGAGTAGCGACAGCCAATTTATTCGCTCTCACTTACAAGAAGCAAAGTGGTTTATTAAGAGCTTAGAAAGCCGTAACGATACGTTATTAAAAGTAACCAACTGTATCGTTCAACAACAACAAGCTTTCTTTGAGCACGGCCCTGAAGCGATGAAGCCGATGGTGCTAAATGATGTTGCTGAAATGGTCGAAATGCATGAATCGACAATTTCACGTGTAACAACGCAAAAATATATGCATACCCCGAGGGGTATTTTTGAGTTGAAATATTTCTTCTCAAGCCATGTCAGCACCGAAAATGGTGGTGAGTGTTCTTCTACGGCAATACGCGCTTTAATCAAGAAGTTAGTGGCCGCAGAAAACTCAGCTAAACCATTGAGTGATAGTAAAATTGCAGATATATTGGCTGAGCAAGGAATTAAAGTAGCTAGACGTACAATTGCAAAATATCGTGAGTCTCTAGCAATACCTCCGTCTAATCAGCGCAAGAGTTTGATTTAGACGTTTTACATAGAAGGAAAAATGCTTATGCAACTAAATTTAACTGGTCGTCATGTAGAAATCACTGATTCATTAAGAGACTATGTAAACACCAAGTTTGCGAAACTAGAAAGGCATTTTGACCATATAAATAATGTTCATGTCATTCTAGATGTAGAAAAATTAAGCCAAAAAGCAGAAGCAACTTTACATGTAAACGGAGGCGAATTGTTCGCTTCTACAGAACATCAAGATATGTACGCAGCCATTGACTCACTGATCGATAAGCTTGATCGCCAAGTCATTAAACACAAAGAGAAATTAGCTCGACATTAAATTATGAAACTAAGTTCACTTACTAACCAGGACTGCAGCAAAGCTGCGGTCCTTTTTAATAGCAAAAAAAGAATTCTTGAATATATCAGCGAACTGGCCCACCAGCAGCTTCCTCATTTATCGCAACAAGATATCCTAGATGCTTTGCTCAACCGAGAAAAACTAGGCAGCACCGGCATCGGTCGCGGTATTGCTATTCCCCATGGTCGAATGAGCGGTGCCGATGAACCCCATGCGTTTATCATAGTGAGTGAATCACCCATCAATTTTGATGCTATTGATAACCGCCCGGTTGATATATTTGTGGCACTCATCGTACCAGATGGTGACTGTCAGCTTCACCTAAAGACCTTATCAACAATTGCTGATAGACTTAAAGATAAAGAATTTTGTAAACAGTTACGCAGTGCTACAACCGATCAGCAACTGTTTCAGGTCATATCAGCAGAGGCATAAATGGAATTAATCATTATCAGCGGTCGCTCAGGCTCAGGTAAATCGGTCGCTTTACGAGTACTTGAAGACTTAGGCTATTATTGCGTTGATAATATTCCAGTGAATTTGCTGCCTTCACTCGTACGTAGCGTATCTGATAATTACGATAAAATAGCAGTCAGTATCGACGTACGTAACTTACCGAAAGAGCAGCAAGAATTTAATGATATTCTTGAATACCTACCAGGGTTTGCAAACCCAACGCTATTTTACTTAGATAGTGATGATCAAACCCTGATAAAGCGCTTTTCAGAAACACGCCGCTTACATCCATTATCGATTGATTCTTTGCCACTCGATCTTGCTATTAAACAAGAAAAAATATTGCTCGATGTGCTGATCACCCGCGCTGATTTTATGATTGACACCACCGATTTGAGTGTTCATCAGTTAGCTGAATCAATTCGCGAAAAGATCTTAGGTAAAAAAGATAAAAAGCTGATTATTACCTTTATGTCGTTTGGCTTTAAGCACGGTATACCAAAAGAAGCTGACTACGTATTTGATGCACGCTTTTTACCTAATCCACACTGGGAGCCAGATTTAAAGCCGCTAACAGGCCTTGATCAACCAGTAAAAGATTATCTTGCGAGCCACAGCATAGTGCAAAAGTTCACATGGCAAATACAGACCTTTGTGCAAACATGGTTGCCACATTTAGAGCGCAATAACCGCAGTTACCTAACTATTGCAATTGGTTGTACCGGTGGCCAACACCGCTCTGTTTATTTAGCGCAAACAATTGGTGAAAGCTTTGCGAAAAGCCATGCCAATGTAAAAATTCGTCACCGTGAACAAGACATTTAATTAGGCACCTAGAATGCACGCTGAAGATACTTTTTTAATTCAAAATAAACTTGGTTTACATGCTCGTGCTGCCACTGTTTTGGCGCAATTAGCGCTGCAATTTGATGCCAAAATTACCCTTTATCAAGACGATAAAGAAGCCGAAGGCGACAGCGTGTTAGCGTTAATGCTACTTGAAAGCAGCCAAGGTAAAGAAGTTCGCGTTGTATGCGAAGGCCCGGATGCTGATGCCGCATTAACGGCAATTGGCGAATTAATTGCGCAACGCTTTCACGAGCAAGAATAGCATTTGCTAAGCCTTCGGGGTTTACGGTAAACTTAATTCGGATATTTAAAATTCCCTTTAAATATCCTACTTTTATATCGCTCGCTTCTCTAAATTACAAAACTCTTAATAAATTTATCGCAGTGCGACGATATCTCTGCAAATACACCACAAAGCAACTATGCTGATTTGCTTAGCCTATTTAAACTTTTTTCAGTTGTAAGGACGCCAATGCCAGAAGCCTTTGAACAAGATTACCCACTACAACAACTCAAACAAGTGACCAAGTCACTCAATAGTGGTCAATTTGTTCAAGTGCGCGGTATGTTAGCTAAAACGGCGCCTTGTGATACAGCCCTTTTACTTGAATCTTCTCCTCATAAAATTCGTCGTATGCTTTGGCAACTGGTTGACCCAGATGTCCGCGGTGATGTTCTAGAAGAACTGTCTGAAGATGTACGTCTTGGCATTATTGCCCAGATGGAGCCTGAGCACATCGCTGCAGCCACAGAAGACATGGACGACGATGACTTAGGTGAAGTCCTACGTAGTCTTCCTGATACCGTATATCAAGACGTTGTCAGTGCCATGGACTCGCAAGATAGAGAGAGAGCAACGCAAGCACTTTCTTATCAAGAGCGCTCAGCCGGTGCCTTGATGAACAGCGATACGGTAACCATTCGTCCAGATGTTACCCTCGATGTAGTATTACGCTATTTACGCTTAAGGGGCGAATTACCAGAGGGCACTGATGATCTGTACGTGGTAGATAAGCATAATTGCTTTTTAGGGGCGCTCTCGTTAACCACCCTACTCACTAATTCATCCGATAAAGTTGTCAGAGACTTAATGGATGAAGATTGTGAGTCAATTCCAATTTCGATGGATGAAAGTGATGTCGCGCAACTGTTCGAACGACACAACTGGATTTCAGCCCCTGTTGTTGATGATAACGCCCACTTGCTTGGTCGTATTACCATCGATGATATCGTTGACGTAATCCGTGAAGATGCAGAGCACAGTATGCTAAGCCTCGCGGGTCTAGACGATGAAGAAGATACCTTTGCGCCAGTACTAAAGAGTTCGCAGCGTCGCTCTATTTGGCTTGGGGTTAACTTATTAACCGCATTGCTAGCAGCCATTGTGGCAAGCTTTTTTGAAAACACCTTAGCAATTTTACCTATTTTGGCGGTGCTAAACGGTATCGTCCCTTCAATGGGAGGTGTTGCGGGCAGCCAAACCCTGACACTGGTTATTCGTGGTATAGCCGTAGGTCATATCAACCAAACTAACCAACGCTTCTTACTACTTAAAGAGTTAGCAATTGGTGCGCTTAATGGTGTTATTTGGTCAGTCTTAATTGCTGGCGTGGTTGCTCTATGGCAATGGGACTTTAAGCTCGGTGCGGTCTTAGCGTTTGCAATGTTTATGAACCTTGTCGCAGCCGGTATTGCAGGTGCGAGTATTCCGCTAATCCTCAAAAAAATGAAAATAGACCCAGCCCTTGCCGGGAGTGTAGTGCTGACAACCGTCACTGATATTGTTGGTATCTTTGCCTTTTTAGGCACCGCAACTTGGTTATTGATCTAATACCAATTCGCAATACTACTTAATTAAGCGAATTGGTATAAATAAAAACGGCCCTTAAAGGGCCGTATTTGTTTCTATTTACTTTGCACGCTGCTTATTTTTACCCACTCTAGGTTTCGTGTTGGCCTTTTTAAATTGGCTAAACCCGGTGTGACGCGTCAGTGCCGCACGGCCTTTTCCACCTTTACCCTGCGCCGCTTTTTCATTACGGCCTTCTTCAGGTACCAAGCAGTTTGGCCCTTTACCAATGAGGTTTGCTTTGCCCATCTTTTTCAGCGCTTCGCGGATCATCGGCCAGCCAGCTGGATCGTGGTAGCGTAAAATCGCTTTGTGTAAGCGACGCTGACGCGCACCTTTTGGTACTGGAACTTGTTCAGTATTGTTTTTAATATTGCGCAGCGAGTTCATCTCTGTGTGATAAATCGTTGTTGCATTAGCCATCGGCGATGGATAAAAGTTTTGTACTTGATCAAGTTTAAAGTCATGAGCCTTTAGCCACAGCGCCATGTTCACCATGTCTTCGTCTTTTGTTCCTGGGTGAGCAGAAATAAAATACGGGATCAAATACTGCTTTTTACCCGCTTCTTTTGAGTATTTATCAAATAGCTCTTTAAACTTATCGTAAGCACCCATGCCCGGCTTCATCATCTTAGATAATGGTCCATCTTCAGTATGCTCAGGGGCAATTTTTAAGTACCCGCCTACGTGATGGGTAACCAACTCTTTAACGTAGCGTGGATCTTCAACGGCTAAGTCATAGCGTACGCCAGACGCGATCAAAATTTTCTTCACACCTTTTACATCACGGGCTTTTTTATAAAGCTCAATGGTTGGAGTGTGATCCGTGTCCATATGCTTACAGATATCAGGATAAACACATGATAAACGACGACACGTGCTCTCTGCCTTTTTGCTCTTACAGCGTAACTTATACATATTCGCTGTCGGTCCGCCTAAGTCAGAGATAACACCTGTAAATCCCGGCACCTTGTCACGAATTTGCTCAATTTCATCAATAATTGATTGCTCAGAACGGCTTTGAATAATGCGTCCTTCGTGTTCTGTAATCGAACAGAAAGAACAACCACCAAAGCAACCACGCATGATGTTCACCGAGGTTTTAATCATTTCATAGGCTGGGATTTTTTCATCACCGTAACTTGGGTGCGGAATGCGCTGATAAGGCAAACCAAATACGCCATCCATTTCTTCGGTTTCAAGTGGAAATGCTGGCGGGTTAACCCAAATAGAACGGTCGCCATGGCGTTGAAATAACGCACGTGCACAACCTGGGTTTGTTTCTTGGTGCAAAATACGCGAGGCATGAGCATAAAGCGGTTTATTCACGCTTACTTGCTCATACGCTGGTAGCTTAACGTAGGTCTTTTCCCAAGGCTTAGGGCGCGCAGGCTGAATAGTGATTGGCTTAGCCGCCTCAGCACTTAAATCGATTCCCGCTTGTTTAAATTCAGACTTACTACAACCCACATCATCTGCGCCATATGGGTTTGGAATTGGATCAATTTTGCCGATTTTATCAATTGCAGTTGAGTCACTTCCACGCCAACCCGGTAATGGCTCCTTACGAATAACCGCGGTACCACGAATATCTTGGATTGTCTCAACCGACTCACCCGCAGCAATACGATGAGCGACTTCAACAAGTGGGCGCTCAGCGTTTCCGTAAATTAAAATGTCAGCTTTGGCATCAAACAACACACTTCGGCGTACTTTTTCTTGCCAATAATCATAATGAGCAATACGGCGTAAACTCGCCTCAATTCCACCAATAATCAGCGGCACATCTTTATAAGCTTCACGACAGCGTTGGCTATATACAACCACCGCACGGTCTGGACGTTTACCACCTATATTACCCGGTGTGTACGCATCATCATGACGCATACGCTTTTCAGCAGTATAACGGTTGATCATCGAGTCCATATTACCCGCTGTAACACCAAAGAATAAGTTAGGCTTGCCTAACGCCATAAAGGCATCTTTTGAGTTCCAATCAGGCTGCGCAATAATACCCACACGAAAACCCTGCGACTCAAGCATACGTCCAATCACAGCCATACCAAAACTTGGGTGGTCAACATACGCATCACCACTAACAATGATCACGTCACAGCTATCCCAACCTAACGCGTCCATTTCTGCACGAGTGGTTGGTAAAAATGGCGCCGTGCCATAGCATTCAGCCCAATACTTAGGGTAAGAAAACAGGCCTCGCTCGGCTTTTAATGCGCTCATAAAGTGTACTCTGCTAACAAAAGGGGCGAATTATACCAACTCGCTTAATTAAGTGGTCTATTTTGAGGCAATAAAACCTCGTTGATATCAAGGCAAAAATTTCGTTATTTAGTTGTTCTAAATCAGAAATTTTTAACGCAGGTAGCGACAGGTTTAATCTCTCAAAATGACTAAGTATTATCGCGGGTTGGTATTATACCTCAGTCTTATAGATTATTATAGAAAACAAAACGCCCTACATATTGAAGGGCGCGGTTTAATTCATATGCACTTACTGTAACTAGCTATTGCTTAGCTTGCAGGTAGGTAATTAACTCTTTTTCTGGCATAGGCTTAGCGTACATAAAGCCTTGCACTTCATCACAGCCAAGCTGAGCTAAATAATCTGCTTGCGCTTGGGTTTCGACTCCTTCAGCAATGGTTTTTAAACCTAACCTTGCACCAAGAGAAATAATTAATGCGGCAATCGCCTGACAATCTTGACCTGGTAAGTCTTTAATGAAGGCACGATCAATTTTGAGTCTGTCTAATGGCAGTTTTTGCAAGTAACTCAATGATGAGAAGCCGGTACCAAAGTCATCAATCGCAATCTCGATACCAAACTCTTTGAGCTCTTTTAAAGTTGTGATCACATTCGTAAGCTCATCCATAACCACGCTTTCGGTTACTTCAAGTTCAATATACTGCGGTTCTACATCGTATTTAATAAGCGTGTCTTTTACTTGCTGAGCATAGCCTTTAACTTTAAATTGTGGCACTGAGACGTTTACTGCAATGCTAATTGCAAATCCCATCGCTTCTAGGCGTTTTTGCTGCATACATGCTTGCTCTAGCACCCATTGACCAATTTCAACAATTAAACCAGCATCTTCGGCCATAGGAACGAAAATCGCCGGAGAAATATACTGACCATTTCCTGAGGGCCAACGCAGCAGCGCTTCACAACCTATAATTTCGAGGGTATTTAAATCAAGTTGCGGTTGAAACCACACTTCTAATTTACGTTGCTCAAAATCTTGGCGAAGCTGCCTGATGATCCCCAAACGCCATGCCATCTGCTCTTCCATATCTGGGGTATACGTCACCACCATTTCAGAAGATTGTTTTTTAGCTTGGTTTAACGCAATGTAACCGAGTTTTAAGGTCTCGATCCCGGCTTGTTGGAAATCACCTTGGTAACATAAACCGATTTTAAAGTTGATTGGTAAAATGTGTTCACCAGCATTGAACGGTAAACTTAAATGCTCACGAAGTAACTCAACGTCACATTCGTGAACAGGTAACAACAACCCGAACACGTCGGCACCAATGCGCGAAAGCAGCTCTGCATTTGGGTATTCTTGTTGCAGCCTATCAACAATGGCATTAAGTAATAAGTTACCAATTTCTTGGCCTAAGCCATTGTTAATATCTGAGAATTGCGCAACATCAATTAGTAAAAATACAAAGTCGCTTTTACCCGGCTGATAGTAACGCTCTACTTTGTTCATAAAGTCATTACGATTTGATAAGCCAGTTAAAATATCTTTATATGCAGCATCACGCAAACGGTTGAACAACCTAACATTATCAAGACCAACACTCACATTAGTTAAAAAGATTTCTGCAAATTGTAGTTGCGTAGGACTTGGCGTGTGCTCTGTTTCTATGTAAATCGCTGCTTGGCGATTTTTGCTTTTTAATAAATAGGTACTGTCTACATCAGTATGCTGATGATCGCCTTGGGCTAGGCAATTATTCACTTGCATGATGATACGACCATCATCAAGTTGCTCAATCCCTTGGCCTATAAACTCATTGTATTCAGCGCAGCCGCCTAATACATAAACTTGGTTGTCATCTTCGATTGAGCCACACAGTAACCCCTGCGGTTCGCAATCTAAAATAATTGATAGCTGTTTAATAACCGCCATCGAAAAAGCTTTAATATCGGTAAAGCCGAGGATGGCTTTTGATGCATACAAAATATTATTTAAAGCACGGCTTTGAAATTCGAGCTGACAGACTTGCTCATAAGAGCGAATAGCAGTAACCAGTGCGGTAATAAGCTTACTACGTGTTAGTTCTGTTTTTGTTTTGTAGTCGTTGATATCGTATTCACGGATCACTTTTTCTTCAGGTGCATAACCGGGTTGTCCGGTACGTAAAATAATGCGCACATTGTGATTATTGAGGCACTCTCTAACCTGCTTAACAACTTGCAAGCCAGCATCATCAGACTCCATAACCACATCAAGTAGAATTACCGAAATCGAGTGGTCATTTTTAAGTAATTCGAGCGCTTCTGCGCCAGAGTAGGCATGGTGGAATCGCAACCCTTTATCCCAGAATTCAACACCTGAAAGAGCAAGCTTAGTCACTGAATGTATTTCTGGATCATCATCGACAATTAATACGTCCCAAAAATCAGAGACAGTTTCATCCACTAACTGTTCGTCATCTTGGTCACTAAACAAAAAGTCGTTACTCTCTGATGCCATTAATAATTCCTTAGAGTGATCCCCGTAATACTGTAACTATGGCGCCACTCCATTTTACAGCGATGCTCAAAATTCTATCACTTATTTAACTATGATACATTAGTGATAGCTTATATAGTATCAAACAGATTATAGTCTATGTTACGTATAATGTTATGAAAGTTATAAAACAATTGCCTGAGGTGAGATTATTAAAATACTCATTTTTACCCTAAAAGCGATTTTTTTCAGTACGCTAATTGCGCTTGTGATAGGGCTGATGCTTTCACCACAGTATACCGTTCACAAATCAATTAAAGTGAATGCTAGTCGTGCAGAAATTGCCAGCCTTGTTGGTGACTTTAGCCAATGGCCAAAATGGCAACCTTGGCAAGCAGTTGATCCAAGTATTAAATTTACCATTGCAGAGCCTAGCCAAGGTGTGGGTGCGCATCAATTTTGGCAAAGTCGTTTTGGCGAAGGCGAGATGACCATCACGCAACTCGACAACACTCAGCTTTCGTTTAATATTCTATTTAACCAAGAACACATTGCTCAGGGCACAATCCGCTTTACAGGTGCGGGTAATGAGGTAACTATCGAGTGTTCGTTACAAGGAGAGGTAAACACCCCTATCATTGGTGGCTACCTTGCTTTATTAAGCCAATATATTCTCAATAACACGGTGACGTTGGCACTCAATAACATTAAAACCCATGCGCAGTTAGCAACAACAAACAAGGCCATTGTGAGCGATGACAGTGAAAGCGGCTCAAGCGAGAGTTAATCTTGCCAATATCATAGAAAACCAACTCGGCTACCCTATTCATAAAGCCTCATCGGTCAGGATTAATCATGCTGGTGATGACAGCTATTCACCACAAGGTCAACAGCAGCTTGCCTATCAAATTAAAGCGCAAGCGACTCTTTTAGAGCGTGCGCACACTCGCCAAGAAATTCAATTTATAAAACGCCAAGAAAATATCGAAACCATTATGGCGATGGCTATGGCTTTTTGCCCGGATGTCACAGGGCAACAACAACCGGATTTTGATTGGATAGAGCGTTTTATTAGTTTGTGCGAAGACACAGCAAACTCTTCAATGCAAAAACTGTGGGCTAAAATATTAGCCGGTGAAACCGTGTCACCGGGTACCTTTTCAATTAAAAGCTTGCAAACACTTAAGCACATGACTCAGCGCGAAGCAGATGCCCTTCAGCGTTGTACATCACTGTGTGGCTTTAATGAAAAAGATAACAGCCACCTAATTTTACTCGGCTTTTACAAGAAACCATCGCTATTTGATTTGCTTAGAAAAGGTAACAAGGTGTCATTTAACCTAGGGAAAACCCCAGTGAGCTTTCCTGACATTCTTACCCTGATGGATATTAACTTGCTGTATCGAAAAGAAATCGAATCAGCAGTTTTAAAAGCAGGCCAAGAGCTGGTACTGAGCTTTATGAATCAACGCTTGGTTTTAAAAGCAAAAAGCAATGACTTAGTACTCAGTTATTATAAATTTACTCAAACGGGTGACGAGTTAAGAAAGCTAATCGCATCGCCCATAAATAAAGCTTATAAACAGATACTTTCAACATCATTAGAAGATGAATTTGAAGTTAGCTGGCAAACTCTAAAATAAAGCTGCCAGCTAAATATAAATCGAAAGACTCGATTAGAAGTGGATTTGAATACCCGCAAATGGGCCTGACGCATCTAAATCTGTGTAGATGTCATCAATATCATCAAGCTCTAAGGTCATTGAGCGGTAGCCCGCTTTAATGTCCATATCAATTGCTAAGTTATCAAGTAAAGCGTATGCGATACCTGCTTGGTAATCTTGAATTTTGCTATCATCGATAGCCAGTAAACTACCTTCAAAGAATACGCTTAAACCAGTAAATGGTAAGCCAACTTCAGCACGGCCATACACTAACGGTACAAAACCAGAAAAATCAACGCGCTCAGTGGTATTTTGGCCACCGTCTTGCGATGTACCAGTTACAACAATTTCACCATCAAATTGTTTAGCATTCACACCTAAATCAATAGAAACCAAATCATTATCAAAGATTTCGTAATATAGGATGTAGTCGATGTGTGATAAATCACTTACTGTGCCTACTTGTGTACCTACCACATAATCTGAACCGCCAAAGCTAAACGTTTCATCAAGTGTAGTGTCACCATTTAACTCAAGCTCAGTGTATTTTAGTTTAAGGTTTGGTACTAACGGCACTGGGTGCTCAAGTGCTGCGTAGTAGCTCGTAAACGTTTCATCATCAAATTTAAAGCTTTGTAGATTTCCGTCTTGAGCAAAACTACCGCTGTTATCTGATTGCCAGCCATCAACACCTAGGTATAAGCCTAATAATGTATCAGCTTGCGCTGTTGGAGCTAAACAGGCCATTGAAAGGGCAGCTGCTAAACAGTACTTTTTCATCATTTTATCCTTGCGCTAAAAGTTCGCTAAGTTCAATTAGAGCCGCATTGGCTCGAGAAATATAATTCGCCATGACCAATGAGTGGTTAGCTACAAAGCCAAAACCACTGCCATTTAAGATCATTGGGCTCCACACCGTTTCTTGCGTGGCCTCTAATTCACGAATAATTTGTTGCAGACTAACACGGGCGTTTTTCTTTTCTAAGACATCGGCAAAATCATATTCAACCGCTTGTAGAAAGTGCAGTAATGCCCACGTTGCACCACGCGATTCATAAAACACATCGTCAATTTGCCACCAAGATGTTTTCACTTGGTTTTGCAAAGGTGCATAAGTTGCTTGATGAGCCGCAGTATCACCTGCTAAATCAGTGTTTAAACGATCTTGACCAACACTTGCGCTTAAACGCTGGCTTAAACTACCAAGGCGTTTTTCTGCTTCTTTTAACCAGCCACGTAAGTTATCTGCGCGGGCATAAAATTGGCTATCACGATCGTTCTGATCAGCAATTTGAGTACGGTATACGATAAGTAAATCAATACCCTTTTGATACTCAGTTTCAGCGCTTGGCCACGCCCATGCTACCGAGCTAATATTAAATTGCGGCTGGGCTTTTTTAAGTGCTTCGTGCTCAGTTGATTGAGACTGTGAACGGCTGAAATCTTTACGCATCGACAACACCAAATCACGGGTCATCTCAAGCGCGCCATATTCCCATGCCGGCATGTTATCCATCATCACACTTGGTGGCATCATATCGTTAGATAAATAGCCGCCAGGTTTATTTAATAATGTACTTGCTACATTGATTAACGTCGTTGTTGTTGTGTAGCCGGTGACAAATTTTTCGCCGCGCATTTGCGCTTCTTGTTTTGCCTTGCCAACAACATCCATACGAGCTGGTTCACTACTCCAGTAAACAGCAATCGCGTAAAAAACAATTAGTATAATAAGTAATGCACTGGCTATTTTTCCTTTATGCTCAGACATGATACCTCCTAGTGATGTGAGTGCTCTTTACTTTTTTGTGATGCCTGTTCAGACATCTCTTGCAAAGACACAACCTTGGCTTGAGTAAAAACTCGATTGCCATCATTAAAATATAGCGTGAGTTTTCGTTCTTGCCCTGCTTTTAGTTGATCTTCAGGTTCAAACACCATCAAGTGATAACCACCGGGTTTAAACTCAACACTGCTATGACCATCAATCTTTAATGATAAAACCTGTTCCATTTTCATCATGCCATCTACATGAGTGTGCTGATGAATTTCAACGCGTCCTAAACCATCAAGCTCAGCTTTAGTTAATACTGTTGCCTGCTCACTCGGGTTGGTAATAGTTAAATAAGCCACGCTGGCTTTACTGGCTGGTAAAAACTCACGTACCTGCGCGTTGCTTACAGTGACTTCGGCAACATCGCTATGGTCATGACCACTATGGGCAGATGAAAAAGTACTAAAGAATAAACTTGCGGTAAGAAAAGAGAATGCGGGCCACAGTTTCATTATGTTTTAATCCTTGTTAAGACATTAACTTACCCGCTAAATTTAGCATATTTTATGTATTAAGGCAGTTTATTAGTACCTTAAGCTGGCGATTTTTTGTTATCAGCAATCAACCAACACAATGCTGCGATTAGTAATAGTGGCCATGCAATCATTATTGAGCCGAATAAAAACGCAAGCACAACACCAATCAGAGCAACAACACCTGCGCCAAGCAGCCCAATAGTGAATAGCGCAACACCCGCCACAACAGCAATCACAGCTACTATTGCTCCGATGACTTCAAGTCCAGCCCAACTCATATCAGCAATTGATAAAGGTAACTGCCATGAGTCGAACGAGACAAAAGAAACCGCATCAGTACACAGTAAAAGCATTGCCAAGACGATGATAGCTAACGTTTTCATAATCGACTCCTAGTAACCTTTCACTGGTAAAGTGCAATGAGCCACTAAATAACCCACGCCAATTAACAGTGGCATTTGAATAAGCAATATGATCATGACTAAACGTGTTGACCATACAGGGAAGCCCAAGCGCGCAGCCAATCCGCTACACACACCCGATATCTTTTTGTTACTTAGATCTCGGTACCAACGTGTTGATGTATGATAAGTATTCATCATTTACCTCCTAAGCCGACTGCTTCATCGTTGCTTTTAAATCAGCAAGCTCTTTATCGATTGCATCATTTTTCTCAAGAGCCGCAATTTGTGCTGCTGTTGAATTTGCTGCATCACTTTGCGTAAGCTCGTACGCTTCAACTTGTGATTCAATGTTTTCAACGCGCTGCTCTAAGTAGTCAAAACGCGCTAATGCATCTGCAACTTTGCTGCTATGTAGCTGCTCTTTTACTTTTAAACGTGCTGTAACAACGCGCTCTTTTTGCATATAAGTCAGCTGTTTAGCTTTTGCATCAGCAAGCTTATTTTGTAAACGCTGACAATCTTCAGTCAATTTTGCGAGTGACTCTGCCACTTTATCCATTTCAGCTTGTTGCGCTTCGATTTCTGTCGTTATGCGCTGCTTTTCAATCAGTGCAGCTTTAGCAAGATCATCACGATCTTTACTGAGTGCTTTTTCTGCTTTCGCTTGCCAGTCAGCTACTTTTGCTTGTTTGGCTGCAATTTCGCGCTTCATTTGCTTTTCTTGCGTTAAAAATGTCGCAGCGGTTGCACGGCATTCAGTCAGTGCATCCTGCATTTCTTGCACGAG
Source organism: Pseudoalteromonas sp. T1lg122 (assembly GCF_002964825.1). NCBI lineage: Bacteria > Pseudomonadati > Pseudomonadota > Gammaproteobacteria > Alteromonadales > Pseudoalteromonadaceae > Pseudoalteromonas > Pseudoalteromonas sp. T1lg122. Next base: position 86,994 of record NZ_PQCG01000031.1, on the reverse strand, counting down.
TAGATTAAGTAACTTTTCAGGATCTTCAGCTTTGTCTAGTGCTGCAGAAAGGTTTGCCTGAATAATGTCATTTACGCGATTTAATACACCCATGTGACTCTCCTGTTGATTATTGGGTTAATACAGCTAGGAGATTCCAATTCTTGTGCCAACTAACAAATAAAATAAATTTATTACTTAAATACAATAAGTTGAATAAATAGAATTAAAATTTTGACTGACTAATGGCTGAATGAGAAATAACTAATTTGACTAAAAAATTAACTTTTTCACCAAATTTTAGGATCAAAAAAAGCCACAATATGTGGCTTTTTTAATAGGCTTTGTGATTAGGCTTCTGGGACAAAACTTAAAGCTTTATCCATAACAGATAAGTCAGCCGTTTTACCATGACCTTTTTCTGAAAGATGGCGTCTAAAACCACGCGCGCCAGGTTGGCCTTGGAAAATCCCCAACATATGGCGAGCAATATGCCAAAAGTTAGCGCCTTTACTCATTTCATCTTCAATATAGTCATACATAGAGCGCACAACCTGATGGCGACTCAGCGTAAATGCGTCATCACCATAAATGTTTTCGTCAACCTCAGACAAAATAAACGGATTACTATACGCCTCACGACCAATCATAATGCCATCAACATAATCAAGGTGAGCTACGCTATCAGCAATTGTTTTCACCCCACCATTTAAGCTTAGGTGCAGTTGCGGATAATCTTTTTTCAACTGGTAAACGCGCGGGTAATCAAGTGGTGGGATCTCACGATTTTCTTTCGGGCTTAAACCATTTAACCACGCTTTACGCGCATGAATTATAAAGTCATCACAACCAACATCGTGACTCGCTTCAATTAAAGCACATAAAAACTCATACGAGTCTTGCTCATCAATACCAATGCGCGTTTTAACTGTAACAGGAATAGTCACTTCGGCCTTCATTGCAGCAACGCAGTCAGCAACCAGTTTAGGCTCTGCCATTAAACAAGCACCAAAGCGGCCATTTTGCACGCGATCAGACGGACAGCCGACATTTAAATTTACTTCATGATAGCCACGCTCTGCTGCTAATTTTGCACACTTAGCTAATGCTTCAGGATCTGAGCCACCAAGTTGCAATGCCACAGGGCCTTCATGCTCATTAAAGTGTAGGTAATCGCCTTTACCAAATAAAATAGCGCCGGTTGTCACCATCTCAGTGTACAGCACAGCATGCTTAGTCATTTTACGGTGAAAGGTTCGACAGTGACGATCAGTCCAATCTAACATGGGTGCCACGGAAAATTTTCTATCTAACGTATTCGACTGTGGCGCAGGGTTTTTCATTAATTTACCTTATACATCAACAATTTAAAGCTTGATAACAGGTTGGTTATCTTTCATTATTCTTCGCGTTTTTTAGCTATTTTAACACTCTCGGTCTCCCAATAGTCTCCCAAGAAACCGAATGAATAATGAATTAAGGTACCTGCACATGAGTATGTATTATATAAAAAACAGTTCGATTGGTCATGGTCAATTTATTCCTCAAGTTGAGCTTGTGGTATAGGAATAGCCATGGCATCACATTACATCGAAAAACGAAAAAAATCTGATGGAACTACCAATTACCGCTGCAAGGTAGTCGTAAAAGAAAAAGGTAGAGTCATACATCAAGAGAGTAAAACTTTTGACAAAAAAGCATTTGCTAATACTTGGGGCATACGCCGAAGGAATGAGATTAACTTAAATGGTATCTCTAGGCCTGTTGAGAACATAACTGTTGGGGAACTTATCGATAGATACTTAGATGATCCCAAGCTTGGAAATGAGCTAAAAAGAACAAAGCGAAAATGCTTAGAAATGCTTAGGAGATACGACATTTCATCATATTTAGTTTGTGACTTTCATGCCTCTGACATTATTAAACATATGAGAGAACGTATAGAAACGGGTATAAGCCCTGCAACAACCTATCATGACTTCTCTTACTTGAAATCAGTATTTTCTGCTGCCAAACCAGTATGGAATTTAAATATATCAGACGCTCCCTTTATAGAAGCAAAGCCAATGTTAGAGCATATGCAGCTAATAGGTAAAAGCAAGAGGCGGAGCCGCCGCCCAACAAATGAAGAAATTGATCGCCTGCTTCCTGAAATAAAAAAACGCGAGATGCATAAATCAGCGACAATTCCTTTAAGCGATATTTTTCAGTTTAGCATTTTAACATGCATGAGAATTGGGGAGATCTGCGCTCTCAGGTGGGATGACTTAGACAAAGTAAAGCGAACTATATTAGTTCGTGACCGAAAAGACCCAAGAAAGAAAATTGGTAACCATATGAGGGTTCCATTACTGGGCGACGCCTTTCTAATACTAATGAAACAACCTAAACATAGTGAATTAGTTTTTCCATACAAGTCAAAATCTGTCTCAAGTGCTTTTCAAAGGGTCAGAACAAAACTTGGCATTCAGGACTTGCGTTATCATGACCTTAGACGAGAAGGCGCTAGCCGACTATTTGAAGAGGGGTATCGTCTTGAACAAGTAGCTCAAGTAACTGGCCATAAGGATTTAAAGGTACTTTGGAATGTCTATACCTCTTTAAACCCTGAGGATTTACATCGTGATAATGTAACTGTTAGTTAAGGGCTTACGTAAATATCTTTTCCCAGAAGAGTGTGGCTACTAATCAAGACTACGCAACTAATTCATAGCCGATATCCCTAACTTTAAAATGTAAAGGTCCTGCAAAAATCGTTGTACAACGTTGCTTTTAATTACTAATTCATGTGTAAAAAACAAATCGTTGTACAATGATTTTCTTTATATAACAACAACTTAAAGGTTTGACTTCACATTTGAAATTGAGGTAATGTGCGCCTACTTTTTTAATCCTTGGCAACACAATGCGGTACTCAAAATTAGATGCTGAAATTATACGCAAAGTGCTTCAACTTAGAGGTGAAGCTAAATCTGTAGGCGTAATTAGTAAATCATTAAGAATTTCTAAATCAACAGCACATAAAGTAATCACCAGCTGTGATTCAGCTTTAAGTAAAAAAAAGCTTCAAAACATTACTGATGATGAACTGCTTACCCTTGTATATCAAAGAGTGGAGCCTGATTTTGAGCAACTGTATTACCTTGATATACGTAACAAAGCATCAGTTAAAAGTTTATACACGCATTACCTAAAGCATACTAAAGGAAAAACCTATGGCTATACGACATTCTTAAAGAAATATAAGGACTGGTCTAAAAGCTCACCCTTACCAAAGAAAACAAGGCAGCAATATGGAGTACTAAATTGTGAGTATGTAGTGCTGAAAAATGCTGCGCTGGATACAGAAACAGGTGAACTCAAAAAGGCAGTTATTTTCTTCGCACAGCAAACACTGACAGATAACATACTTGTTGGTATATGTGAAAAAAATGACTACAGCACTCTTTTTGCTATGCTTGTATACGCTTGCCACAATGCAAGTGAGTCCGTAATAAAAGTAAATGTGCGTTTCCACAATAGCGTATTTAACTCAATCAATAATGACTTAGCAGCTAACTTTCAGAGTTTGCAAGGTAATAAAATACAAATAGTTAAACGGATTAGTAGAAGGACTCGCTCCCCTTTTTTACAATTGAGAAGTCAAGCCCAAGAATTTAGTAATAAGTACTGTGGTAAAATAAGCAGCTTTTGCCCCAATTTCATTTCATACTGTCAACAACAAGGCTATATACGACCTGACTCATCAATTAATGAAATCACGAGCACAGCCATACTTAAATCGAAGGCTGAGTTACCTTTAACAAGATTAAAGACTTTTAAAGTAAACAAGGCTCAGTTAGCGACTATAGCCGAACTGAACAAAGTAATATCTCTCCCAATGGAGTTAACGGGCAAAAAAGTTAGAGTAGCTTATGACGACAACAGAGCTATTGTTAGAACTCCAGATAATCGTACAGTCATACATCACTTTCATCACCCTGATAATAGTTACCGTTTTGAATCAATGTATTCATCAACTAATAGTAAATACTATATAAACCCAGAACACTTACCTATTACAGAAGCCGAGTTAAAAATGTTTGGAAGCTGGATAGCTGCATCTTTTAAAACCTCAGAGGGTATACATAAACATTTACACAGTATCGTGTGTGAATTACTCAATAAAACTGAAATGCCCCAGCTTAATTTTTCATTAGTTAACTACCTAATAAATATGGCTAAAGACAAACCAAAAGACCTGTTAGATAACGCTTTAAACGAATGGGTTAATGATGAACTTAGTTCAGTCCATGAATTAATAAAACAACTTAACAAGAGACCTCGAGACTCGATGGCGTTCGACTAAATGAAATATTTAATTTGCTCCTTCTATAAGTGTCTTATAAAAACACTCATGAACGTGGCAAAATCCCAATAAATACAAGATAAAACCCACAATGGTTTATGAGAGCCCTATATTATTAAGGGAATCAATGCGATTTGAGACATGAAGAGAATAGATAAAAGTAAGTTCATTAAGTTAGACGAATTAACCTGTAAAGTACAAAATGACCCTGCTTTTGAAAACCTGCATGGCCACGGTATGTACGTAGAAATTTTACAATCCATAAAGGGGCAACTGGACGCAATTTTAAGTCATTGTGAAGAAGTAAGAGTTTATAGATTTGACCTACGTGCCGCAAAAGACACATGTTTGCCAAGTGATAACCGAACTGCATCAACTTTTATCAAAAGGCTAGCGGCTAAAATACATAGAATTAAAAAAGATACCCAACTTCGCTATGTTTGGGTTCGTGAGAATACGACTAACAATACTAACCAACATTATCATTTTGTTCTGTGTTTAGATGCCAAGTTATATTTAACGAGAAAGCACCTGAAAGCTCTTGTTACAAGCTTAGAGCAAAGTTTAGGGGTTTCAGTAAGGTGGAGCAAAGCTCATGATAAGCAAGTCAACACAGGGCTACCTGCTTTCAAAAAATTAAGGGCTATAAACACTAGCGCTAATAAAAAAGCATACTTAGAAGAAATATTTCGATTGTCATATCTCGCAAAAGTAAGAACTAAAGATAACTATTTACGAGGTGATAAGACTAACGACTACCATTCAAGCAAAGCTAATGCAAAAACTGATAGTAACTGGCGGCCGTATGTAGATGAAAAGCAAACGCTCACAGTGAAACTTTTCGATTCTATGGCTTAATATTGAGATGATAAACTTTTAATGTAATCAGTAACCTTATATTATTGAGCATAACAATTGGGTTGTATCAATAATAAAGCTCACAAGTAAAATGAAAGTCTAGTTGGCTAGCTTCCCTTTGATCCGAATAATCCTTTAAGAATAATTACCATTAACCCAATGACGGTAGCAAAAGTAGTTGTAATAAGAGTTATTAACACATTATCTGGTATAGATTTATTTTGGAATATATGTTGGGCAACATAAGCTCCTAAAATGACCCCTATAAATGTCGTAAACTGAATCATAAATTCAAATATTTTGAATGCTAATTCTTTTTTTAATTGAGTATTGTTTCTTGTATTCTCAGTACTAGCTTTTAAGGCATCTATCTCAGCTTGCAATTTTTGAAGCTTTATTTCTTGGCTGTCATCAGAAATTTCCTGCTCAGCGTTGGGAGGAGTATCATCTAAACTAACGATCCCTGTTAAGTCCAAACTCACAATGCAGTTACCTTATTTGTTCTAAAAATATTCTTATAATGCTCTTTAATAGTACGGTTTGGAATCTCAGCGTTGTATGTCTCATACCCATTGCCATCAAACCATATTTTATGCCAAGGACTACCTTCTTTATGCGTTATATCTCTTAATGTCCAGCCGTTATATTTTGCAAAATTATCAAAAGTAAATTTAACGCTATCTTTTTCTTTTAGTGATAAAGGAACATTCTCTCTAGCTTCTTTTGATAAATCGATTTCTTTATTAAGATATTGCTTAAAGGCAAGGTATACCGCAGGAATTACAGGTCCATGCTTCCAAGCATTAACCTCTTCATCAAGTAAGGCTTCGTCCTCTCTTGCTAAGTGGACTCCATGAGCTATATATACTAATTTTTGTATTTGCATATTAGTTAAAGGCTGACCAGCGTCTTTAGCTAGTCTCAAAAACTCTCTTGCAACATCAACTGCGTTAGCCATAGTCCCCTAACTCCAAACTCAAATTTCTTACAGTTATTATCATACTCAACTATTATCCTGTCCAGTAGTATGTGTAAGCACTTCTGCTTTACCTACCATTTAAAACGTTGAGACCCGATTGCTTTAACATTTCTCAATACTAGAAGCGCAAGCTTGAAACTTAAAACAAAGCACAAACATAACGCTATGTTTCGTTAGCTTGGATAAGGTATTAGAAATTCACTTTTCTCAAACTACCAATTTCCCACCCTGAAAAGTCAATACCATCATCTCTCAGTAGGTTTTGAGCCTCAAATTCAAACGGGTTTACTCCTGACATTATTAGTTCCTCAATTTTACCTTTTTGTTCAACCGTTAAATCATTCCACCACTCAGGTGATGTAAATGTATTTTCAGCAGCCCCGTAGAAAAACCGAATTAGTCCACTAAAAATTTTATCAGTATCTTTAGCTAGTAGAGAGTTAATAAATGCTAGAACTTTAGTTGAGCTTGTTAACCAACTAAAAACTACATATCCTTTACCATTACTAGAAAAGGAGTTAAAGATTAACTGTTCCGCTACAACATTTAAGTCACCCAAGTCTTGAATAAAATTACCATCGAAATCAGTAATTGGGGCTACCACCGAGGAAACAGCGACTGGCATAGGTGATTCAGATTCAATAATAAGGTGACTCAAATTACCGTAAGATTTTTTTAGAAGCTGATCGTCAAGCTTTGATTTCACTTCCGAGAGTTCTTGAATTGCAGCTTTAATCCCTTTCTGTTGATCTAAAACGAATTTTTGGATGAACAGTTGCTCCATTAGCCCTTTACCTTTGTCACCTCCTTTAATAAATTCGGATGTGTTTAACCCTCCCTCTTTAGCATAAAGCTCTTTCGCAATTGACCGATACATTAATGCCAGACATTGCTCTTCATCTCCAACAAACTCTCTATCCTCAATGCAGGCAAAAAGCGATTTATCGTGTACTGAGCAAAACCCTTTAAATGTAGATGCCTGATTGATCCCTATCTTTTCAGGAGTTAGTTTTCCTTCGCTTTTAATTAAGTTTGGCAAGCTGATTTTTAAACCTAATACATGATTACTCTCATCTGCAATCTCTTTAAGGCTTCCACTTTTCGATATGGTATGGGCATTGATAATTTTTTTGCTACATTCATGTTTAAGCTCATCTGGAACACTACAATATTTTCGTAAAGCATTTTTTTGGCTATAGTCAATAGCCTCCCCTTTAGTTATCGAAGCTTGCTTCTCTCGCCCATAATGACAGTGCTTAAATTTCTTATTTGAACCGCACCAACAACTCTCATTGCGTCCCATTTTCATATATTCCCTCCCCCTAACTTACTGACTCAATTAAATGTGAAAAATATAAGCAATTCAAAACATACCACCAGTAACTAACTGTTATAATTAATTTTTCAAAATAGTGCCAGCTAATAGCTGCGTAATTAATTCTGACCAATTACACGGCAAGACAAACTATTTCAAATATTGTTGAGAAAAGCTGCGGTGCAAAGGTTTTAAATTACGCTAGCCAAAGACTATTTAAATTTTGATGGTCAAATCAGAGGGGTAGTCGATATGTATTTTGTGCTACCCCTTGTCGTTATCCTGTATTGATATAATAACTGTCTCTATAAATGTCGAAACCTACTCTGGCACAGTTGTTTTCGAACTCAAGCTATTTTCACTTCTACTCATAAAGCTTTAATAACAAGCGTCGTGTCCCTCTATACTGTATTTCATTTAAGTTAAAAGGTTTTTTTTATTACAGTCGAATCAAGGGAGTCGATGGCGGTACGAAAAGTTAGCCCTCTGCGGCGCAGTTAAATTAATGCCATTAGCCATACCTAGCCAGTTGCCGTAACCGCAACTTCTTCTCCAAAAATAAACGCTATGAAAGCCTATAGTTATACAAAATACTGTCTTTAGTAACTAGCAGTCTATTTAAACATTGCTAATTTAGGCACCAATTTACAAAGCGCTATCCCAGCTATTAATTCTGTTTATCTTTTTTTGACCATAGCTCTTCTAACGCAACATCATTACTATCTGGTTTACTACTATCACTAAGCTCATCAACTTTTATAAGCATCGGTAAATCAAAAGATGTACCTGTTATAATGCAAGAGCCTCTTGATAGATTTGGGATTAATGACCGAGAAACAGAATCTAATGTACTTATAGTGTTATCTAACAAGAATAAATCACGGTCATTAACCAATCTATGGATAAAGAAATTATGTAACTGAGACATGATAGTCGCCGATATATCTGCTGGACGCTGGCTAGATAATGTTAAGAACACACCGAACTTTCGACCTTCCTTAATTAGCTCTTCAAACAGCTCTAAACGATAATCTTTCCAGCTACTCTGTTCGCGAACGGATTGCTGAGAGAGGATGTTGTGAGCTTCATCAATTATTAAATGCAGTGTCTTTTCTGGTGGACTTAATTTGATCAGTTTCTTGTGTAAATTGTAATAGTGCTTAGTAACTAGAAGAGGGATTATTTTCTTTACATCTGGATTGCAGTTGCGAAGTGAGATAACAGTTATTGCCTTTTTATCAGTCGCAGTTTGTGCCTCAACTTTAATTACCTTAGATAACCCTCCTAATGAAGACTCAGCTCGTTTTAAAAGTGGTTGTATATGATCGAATTGAACAAAGTTAAACATCAAGTCATTAATTAGCCTCAATTTGCATAGAGCTTTAAACTCTTGGAATGCATCAAGGTCATAGATTTGAATGTTATCAACTGTATTTCTAAGGTAGATCTCGTATTGATTTTCTCCGTTAAAAAACACCTCATTTCGATTCGCCAGTGAGAGTTTATATTTGCTTCCATGCCAACTGATTTTATTAAGAATTGCTTCGCTATTTGTACACTTTAAGACACTTTTCAGGAGATCAAGAACTTCGGGTTTCTGTGACGATGAAGTAAAGCAAAATTTAATTGTATATTTCAAATATTGTAGAACGCTTGCTTGGCCTGTTCCGTATTTAGAACGCCCTTTCAGAACTCTATTAATGAATGGCTTTTGGGTATTTGTGGTAGCTTGAAATAAAATTGATAACGTCTCTGTATTCCAGAATTCATTTTCTGCCAATGGAAACTTATCTCTTGAAGTACTGGTATTCAGATCTATTGCGTGCTTATGTTCATACGGCACTATTTGGTTTTTGATATATTCACCATTAAAATCGAGAAGGACAAATTTACTCACAGCTTTGATTTGTTCATGTTTTTCATCAAACAAAGTAGTGAATAACTTCGTTAAGGTATTAGATTTACCACTACCTGTATTCCCAAAAATACCAATATGGGTATTAAACAACTTTTGCCAAGGTAATGAGATTGCGATACCTTCCTTTAGCAACGAACCAATACAGAAATCGGACTCTGCACTAGATGAGTAAACTGTTTTTAATACCTTTTCTGGTAATAAAAATGCGGGATCACAAATCAAAGGTAAGAACTTTATACCTTCAAAAAATTTACCATTTTCAATATAGCCAATAGGACGAACATTCACCCTTCTTACGAAAAAAATTTTATCAGGGCTCTCTTGAAAGCGCCTTTCATCTAAGTACTCTCCCTCGACAATGCATATGATGTCACGGAAGCCTCTCTGAATTGAGATGTACTCCCTGATTGAAATACCTTTATACCGATGTCCTTCATAAAAAATAGTGTCTTTATTAGATGTCTCGTCAACTGTTAACGTAATCTGAATACCATTTACTGCTGTAACCTCACCTACGGAAATGCTCATACCTCACCTTCACCAAGCGTTAAAACTCGAGAATTAAAGTAAGTGAAATTTAATTTATCTCCGGCTTCATGAACAATATATTTAATATTATTAAAATCAGAAAAATAAGTTTGCAATTCATTGATCATCGACTCTTTGTAGCAACAGATATAGACTTCTAGGGTAGGGTTAACTAAAGAGCGCTTAATCAGGTTTCTTATGTGCTCATCAGCAAAAGAGAAGCCAAATGCTATTAAAACACTATTTGGCTTTTCCAACTCATAACTTAAATGTCGCAACATCTGATAATAATGCTCCTCAAAAACTGTTTCATGAAACTTCCATTTTGTAGGATTCACTATTGGCAGTTCATTGTACTCTTTATAAAATTTCTCCTGCACTTCATTAAATGTATCAGCGTTATGTGTATCGATGGTTATTGAAAGCAAGTCAACTATTGTACATGTGCCGCTTTCCAACATTTCTTTAAATTCACCATAATACATGCTGTCGATTGACTCTTCTGAAACAATTTGATCCACAGAAGAATAATCTACAAGGATAGATTCGTTATGCTTCCGCCAGTAAGCAGAACCATGGAGATGAATGAGATTAATTTGCCGCTGCACCTCTCTATTTCTATCGAAAATACCAGATTCGAGAGTCATGCAATTGAAGTTTCGAGCCTCAAGAACTTTTTTGTGAAAGCCTCTAGAACCATCATTAATATTGAATCGAAAGGTTTTTTCTTCAAATAATTTATCAGCAACATAAGCTAAACAGGAATCATAGTTTGTAGTAAAAAAATTAATTTTTCTATCATACCCCTGCTTTCTACGAAGGATTTCTAGATTCAATTCCATGAATTTTTTGTAATTATCTATTACTACTTTTTCTTTATCATTGAGCTTCTCGAAATCTATAGAACTTACAGGCTCAATACATTCCTTGTAGTAATACATGAATAATAGGGTTTTTAGATGTTTAGCATCTTGAGTGTCAAACTTTGTAGCAAGGGTCTCAATCGTTTCCCACTCATCACCTGTTTGCATGTCCAATGCAAGAGTAGGAAACAAATCTGCTGATGCTCCTGCACCGATCAAATAGCTTATGTTTTTATCATGTAGGTCGTTCAGATCTATTTTCAAAGCCTTCATAGGGGCAAGTTCTCACAATAATTATTGAAGTGGCGATTATTTACACTATTGATATGCAGATTATCGATAAACTCTACAATGATCAATGTAGTAGAGTTTGGCTTATTTTAGATATACACAATTTATCGAAGTGGCTCTTGGGATATAGATTACTGTGCTAGAAAATGTAGCAATAGAAATAAGTTAGAATAAGTGTTACAACAATAATGAACCTAAAGTGAAGTCATTCTTGGGTGTTAGAAGATCCATTTAGTCGATATTAGATTTTAAGACTCTCGGAGGCTACATTGGCAATAACAGGATTTAGTAAACGTTTTTCTCGAGAAATTGATGCGCTTCAATACTTTTCATTGATTGGTCATAACATTAAAAAAGGACCCAGAGTTAACTCAAATTACTGACAATGAAAGAGCTATTGTTCGCAAAGATGTTCAATGCCCTTCATGCGCAGCTATGAACGCAACTATTGTTTCTGGAGCCAAAGGCCACCGCAACACCGCATTACGCCAACCCCATTTTCGCTTTATTGATATTCATGGAAATGAATCACACCATGAGTTTTGTGACTTAAAAACAATAAAGCCGTTTAAGGATAAAACTTCGAACTATCAAAGCTTCACTTTTAGTAAATCCAATTCGCATTTAACAAGGATTATTGGGGGATTGATATCGAAAGCTCTAACCAACAAAATTATAAAAAAAAGTGATATTATAGAGTTTAGACACTGGCACTTTAATATTAAAAAGAACAACATTGTTCATTTAGACTTCACAGCAGATAAAATTTTTACATATCAAGTTTACCGCCTCAGAAAAGACTTGGATATACAATCAGCTCTATCTCCGGTCATTAACGCTGACTCTGTAATTAATAAATTAGCATTAGATATGATTATAGCTAATGACCAAGGTACTCTAAAAAAAATAATTAATCAGACAAACTTCAATTTTAAACGACGTGATATTGAAAAGCTTCGAAATCATATAGGTAAGCCTATTTTTGATGTTAGGAAGTTAGTAAACGAATACTTTAGTGTTATCACGCTGGGCAATGCAATGTTAGATAGCTTTAGAGCACCTCTAAACGGAATAAGAGACACCTCTATTTTACAAGCATTTTGTGGCTTACTTCTATTTATAAATAAATGGAACATTGAAGAAAGCATTAACATGTGTAATGAAATTATCCACTGCAAAGAATCTGATAATAACGAGCTAGGAAACATCATTGGGCTAAACCCATTTTATAAATTTGAATTATATTCTGCACTTTTGAATATTAATGAGGTAGCATCGGAATTACCCACACAAGGGCAGTTAGACGAGTCAATGAAAGAGGCTGTAGAGATCATTTTAAACATAGAGAAAAGTGCTACCTCCCCTTTACGGTAGAGTAATTAGATGAAGGCAATTGGCTATACATCTCCCCTTTTAATCATGTTCTAAGCCCTCTCTATTGTTCGCTTTCAATCACAAACTTTTGTAGACCATAACATTGAAGTGAATCTACCTTTGGATGTAATTGAAAAGCAGTGTTAAAGCAAAATGCTCAATTAATCTGCACTCTGCCTGTATTCTTTCTTAACCCTATATACTGTTGCAACACTGCACCCTGCTAATTTAGCCATATCTTCAACACTGAGCCCTTTTTCAAAGTAGCTGACCAATCTTTCACGTATCTCAGGATTTTTGCTTCTACCGCCAATCACTTTACCTGCTGCTTTTGCTCTTTCTTGCCCCTGCTTAATCCTCTCTTTGCGCTTATCATTGTCCAACTGGGCCATTGTTGCCATTAAATCAAGCAGCATATTGTTAATAATACTCAGAATATTATTAGTCAATTCATCTCCATTCATAAGAGCATGCGTGGTAGGAAGATCAGCAACAACTAGGCGCAGCCCTTTTTGATTGATTATTGATTTCAGTTCTTGCCACTTATCAAATGGCAGACGAGATAATCGGTCAACACTCTCCACCAGAAGAATCTCACCTTGGCAAGACTCCATTAATAGTTGACTAAGTTTAGGTCGTGCTAGTTGTGTGCCAGTGTAATTTTCAACATAACATGCAACAACATTAAGGTTATGGTTAGCACAGAATGAAAGTAGAAGCTCTTCTGCTCGGCTAGCATCCTGCTCTATTGTACTTGCTCTTAGATATATCCTTGTATTCACAATTCTCAACTCTCACTCTCATTAGGTTCCATCATGATAGCCCCTATTGATAAAATATCAATAGGTATAAAAAACAATACCTATTGATAGGTTAAAACTAAGAATAGAGAGGCTGCATAAAATCTAATTAGGCTATAGTTGATTGCGACTACTAAACAAGAGAGCTTCTTCCAATTGCAAACAAACTCATAAAGTTTCCAAACAACCATCGCTTTGTTGTATAAAATACAACCGTTCGATTCAATGTAATAAAAAACTACTTTTTAGCGAACTTTCCTGTGCCGCAGCAACTTTCATCAAACCGTCATAACGCTTATCAAAAAACACCGAAAAACCAGTATTGACAGTGTCTGTAGAGATTTTTAATGTGCTAGCCAATGTCATCGGGATGTACGAAAAATTTGCGAAATAAAATAGTTTATTAACACTTAATTCGCAGCCTTAAAAAGTACAAGTGGCTGATGACAGGAATTTAGTCACTAGTGACTTGTTAATCAATTTTAGAAAAATATTGGAGAAATAAATGTGTGATATAGACATCGATTCAATAAAAAATGAGATTTATATGAATTCTAATAGCTTTATTGTAGAACAACGAGCCATAAAATTAGAAGAAAGGCGTGATGGCTTGAGTTCAAACAAGGACAACACACCAACAATATACCGCTATACTGGAGTGTTGGATATGTTTATCAATTTAGAAGACTGTATGAAGATGGCAGGCTTAACCAATAATGAAATAGATAAACTTGAAAAGAACGCACTTTTTCCACCTCGACGAACATTTGGCAATGATAATCATAAGTGGCTTTTAAGTGACATTCTTGAATGGATGTATGATTCAACTTACATCACTGATTACACAGCCTAACTATATAGCAAGTGTATGTTTGCTGCATAATTAGTATATAAACTCTCTTAAAAAACAAAAAACCAAAAGACGTAAGTAGCAATAATAAACTCTTAATATTTGATAACTCATTGTTCCAGCATAGGCCTCGTACCAGCTCGCGACGAGATAACCTGAATAATAACTTATCCATTCCACCTACTAAGTTCGCATTTCTCGCTTATGTCTATATTCAAAAGTGGCTTCAACTTTACCGTTGAATCGAAATTAGTAGGACAAGTATTATGAAAACCTCATTTATGTTGTTGGCTCAATACGAACAAACAATCATCCCATTATTTGATATTTGTGAGACATACTTCGGTTGCTCATATCGAACTGCGATGAATAAAGCTAATCTAGGTCAATTACCTATCAGCGTATTTAAACTATCTGAATCTGCGAAGGCACCGTATTATGTGCACTTGATAGACCTAGCCAATTTCATTGATGAGCAGAGGGAAAAAGCAAAGCAAGAATTTGCAAAAGTTAGTTACCATTAAGAACTTAACTTTGAAGTATAAAATGCCAGATTAGATTCAAATCGAAGACTTATCTGGCAATTCTTAATATTGTTACAAATGATAACCAACTTGAGAACACTATTCAGTAATATGTACAGCTCTTCTTCTCAAATACTCACTATACAAAGGCTGACTAGATTCTTTGCAAATTTCAGCAACTTGATCTAACCATCGAAAATATTCTCTCTGCCGCTCAAATGTCCACCCTGATGGAATTGCAGAAGCATTAGAACATAAATCTGCTAACTTGATCCGCTTTACCTCAGTAGGCTTATTAGGAAGCATTCTAAGCGTTTCTTTACGTCTCTCTTCCAATGATAGCGACTTATTATCAGAAAGCGCTTCTACCAACTTGAGAGTACGTTCACCACAGGCTTTATGTACCTCTTCTTTAGTAACATCAGTATCTTCTAAGATGTCATGAAGTATTGCGGCGCTTAGCTCATCGGAATCATCAATTTCAGCTATATCAGTAAGTAAAGCTGCCACTTCTATTAAATGATTAATATAAGGAGAGCCATCTGACTTTCGCTTTTGCTGCGCATGATAGTTTGAAGCCAAATTCAGTGACTTTATTAAAAGCTTGTGAGAGCTCATATTAGCACCTTCTAAACATTGAACTGTTCTACTGTTACAGTTATGTATCCACTTCATCAAAGCTGTTTGATGTACTCATCATATTGGCGCTGTATCTCCAACCATGTTGCAGCACAAAAGTTTGTACCTTTGCTAAGCTTCTCAGCAAACACTGGATCAACTGCCAACTTAGCTTCCATAAACAACTCCATGACCGCATACTCGATATCTAAAAAAGCAGCAATGTCTTGCAAACTCATATCAGTAAACTTATGTAGGCAACGTCTCTTAAAAAACATAGAAGGATGCTCTCTAAAGCCACCATCTTTTCGTTTCACAAGTTTTAACTCACTAAAGGGTACTCTAGGTGATTTTTTGATAAAACTAAGTTTAAAAACATTATTCATGGGTAATCCCCACCTTCCAATAGCTTGCCATTTACTAAGTTAATTAAATAACGATACGGCACCGTTTTAGTATTGCTCTTTGTTCTGCACAACTAATTCAGGAGCTGTTAGATCCAGCTCTTCAATACCTGCGTTATATAGACTAGCTAAGAAATTAGCTAAGTTATGTGATTTTTCAGCGTGTTGATCACAAAATTCAAGTTCGTAGAACTCATACTCAAAGTGATAATTACCATCTTCTTTCAAGTAAGCATGTAAATGGCCATAAGTTGAGATACCTAAATATTCACAACCGAAGCTAAATTTCTTTTTAAAACCTAGTTGTTGTTCTGTAGCATATGGCGGCCTTGAAGCTTTTCTCTGTTCTTCTTTTATTATATCCTTTACGAAGGATGCTAACCTTAGTTTAGTATTTCTTACGAAATCAACTTCGAGTTTACTTACAACGGAATTAACATCTGAGCGATTTTCAATAAGCTTCTCTTTAATAATAAAGCTGCCATCACAAAGCACTTTATAAAAGTGCTCAATATATCCTGAATCTGAATCAGTAAAACCTTCGGTCAAAAGTTTGAAGAGAGCGAATTTTTCTATACCTTTCTCATCGCCTATTAAGTTGCCAAAAGTTAAAACTAACTCTTGATAGTACTTAGATTTAAATTCCTCAACCAGAGCCTTTTTCCGAAATAAAACTGGTTTGTAATTTTGACATAAAGCGAAATAGATGCTTTTGTGGGAATCGTTGTACAACATATTCATATTTGCTCCTAGGGGCGGAGCGAGACGAACTTAGACGCTCCACCCAATGTTTATTGAGTGAAATCTGTATCTAAGTATCGATTTCGATTTGTGAGGTTTTAAAGTACTACAGTAAATACTATGTGGCAAGACACACGAAAAAAAATAATGGAAAATATTGGAGGATTGATTTGAGTTTCGGTCTCCCTAGAGTCTCCCACACCAAACCTAACTCATTGATTAATAATGACAAAACATCCAATCTAACATGGGTGCCACTGAAAAACGGCGGTTTAATGTCGTCGTGCTCATAACATGGCCCCTTTAAAGATCAATGCGTTTACTTGCAACTTAAATTACCTAATACGATTAACGCTAATCAATAGCGCTGACACATCAAAAGTTAGCTATGTGTCGGAATGAAAAATTGGGCTTATTATACCACCGAAGCACGCTCACGGCATGGCTTAATCGAAGATCAAATGATGAAAAGAGGTGAAGAAGTGTACTGCAAACTCACTTCTGTGATTGATACGTTAAAAGTGAAAAGACTAAATTTTCACTTCATTCAATAAATTTTCTAGATTTTGTCCTGTGAGTTCAAAAATAATTATTTCTAATTCTTTGAAATCTTTATCTTTTAAGTTAACTAATTTAGCACCTACTGCAATGCGGGCAACTTCTTCTACGGGGTCAATTTCAACAATTTCGACCGATACATGGGTGTCGTGATCTTTGGATTGCACATAATATTCACTAAAGAATGTCGCGTCAGCTCTCACATTAGGGTTACTGTCAGACACTGATTGTAATAACGTGCCCTTTTTAAGATCGCTTTTACGAATTGAAAAACTGTATTCAGCAACATGGCCTCGACCAATAATTAATGTTACGGCACTCTCACCGTTAATTTTAAACTCATGGTCTGTGACTTCAATCACGCGAAGTTTACCGGTATCTTCCGGTGGTGGCTCCGTACAGGCGCCCAAACTAAAAATCAGAAATACTGATATAACTACATTTTTGATTAGCATTCTTTGTTCCTTAAATTTTATATTGCCTTCTTTTAAGTTAGATAAAAGAAGGCAATAATTCAAAGTTTAAATCACTGAAAATGCACTTTAAATTAAACTAAGCAACAACACTCAAACCAAAGTAGTGAGCAATACCACCTAAGATATTGTTAACCGCGACTGACGATAAAATTAACCCCATCACTCGACTAATAATACTCGCGCCACTATCACCAATTAACTTATGAACATGTGTCGCCAGTAGCAATAACAGCAATACAATCACTAATACTGAGAGCATGATTGATGAAGTGATAAGTTGCTCATACCACGTGTATTCAGTATTTCGGGTCATCAAAACTGCCGCAAGCATGGCACCGGGGCTGGCAATAGAAGGAATTGCTAATGGAAAAATTGCGGTTTCGGTACTGTTACGAACACTTTTAATCTCAGTTTCTGGCTTACTTTCACCGAAAATCATCGATAAAGCGAAAAGTAATAATACGATCCCCCCGGCAATTTGAAACGCAGAAAGCGGAATATTGATCGCATTTAAAAGTACTTCACCCGCAAGCACAAAAAATAATAAAACTAATGCCGAAACGCCAACCGCTTTTAGCGCGACTTTTCGTTTGAATTTGGCATCATCCCCGCGTGTAACGGCAATAAAGACAGGCACAGTACCAATAGGATCAATGACAGCGAAAAAGAAAATGAATGCAGCTAGCAATTCACTCATTAAGAAAACTCCCTTGAAAACGTGTTAGCGAATAAAAACACTGCAACTACAATACAGTATGTTAGTATATCACGGTAGCGTAAGGATAAGAGAAGATGAACATAGAATCACTCGTCAGTAAAGCAAAACAAGTATGCGATAATCGTGGTGCACGTTTCACACCTATCCGTGAAAAAGTATTCCGCCTGCTCGCTAGTGCGCAAGGTGGTGTAGGTGCTTATGACTTATTAGAACAACTCAAATTAACTGAGTCAGGCGCAAAACCAGCAACCATTTATCGCGCGCTCGATTTCTTATCGGAACTTGGCTTTATTCACAAAATTGAAAGCACCAACTCATTTATGTTGTGCCATCATTTTGATCACATTCACCCTGTACAATTATTAATTTGTGACAGCTGTGGTTATGTAAAAGAATTACATTCAACAGTAATTTCTCATGAACTTAATAACTTAGCTGCAGAAAGTGGATTTATTGTCTCTGGACAAACAATTGAAGCGCACGGCAAGTGCGAAAAATGCAAAGATTAAGTGCGGTGTTTGAAACAACCACTACACTTAAAGTATGATTAACGGCATTTCTGCAAACCTAAGGGAAAGAAAATAATGAATGTGGAGTTCATCAACCCTTTTTTATCATCATTATTAAATGTATTGAGCACGATGGCTCAAACAGAATTAAAACCGGGCAAACCTAGCTTAAAGAAAGACGAATTAGCCCGTGGCGATGTATCGGGTTTAATTGGTATGGTTGGCCCACAAACTAAAGGTTCACTTTCAATCTCATTCGATGAAAGCCTAGCACTGACTATTATGGAAAGAATGCTCGGTGAGCGTCCAGACTCAGTCAATGAAGAAGTCACTGACATGGTAGGCGAAATTACCAATATGGTAACAGGTGGTGCTAAAAACTTACTCGGCGAAAAAGGCTACGAGTTTGATATGGCAACGCCAGTTGTGGTGTCTGGTAAAGGACATACAATTGCCCATAAATGTGAAGGTGCCAAGGTGTTAATTCCATTCACGTCTGCTGATGGTAACGCCAATATTGAAGTTAGCTTTGATAAACTATGAGCTGGCAGCAAAAAACCATTCAATTGAAGCCTCGCTCGCGAGGCTTTCACATCATTGATGACGAGCTACTTCGTCAACTTCCAGAAATAACGCAATACAAAGTCGGTTTATTACACCTGTTCATTCAGCATACGTCTGCAAGTTTAACAATTAACGAAAATGCCGATCCCACTGTGCGAATGGATATGGAAAGTCACTTCAATCACTTCGTACCAGAACGACAAAGTTATTATCGTCATGATTATGAAGGTGATGACGACATGCCAGCCCACATAAAAAGCAGTACATTAGGTGCTGAACTCACCATACCTATTAACCAAGGCCGCTTAATGCTTGGCACATGGCAAGGCATCTATTTAGGTGAACACCGTGATCATGGTGGCGCTAGACGCATTGTCGCGACGATTCAAGGTCAGATCTAAAACTAGCTGTAAGCTGTAAGCTGTAAGCTGTAAGCTGTAAGCTGTAAGCAAATCTTGGTATTAACTAAATTATTTAAGAAAGTGTTTTTGGGATTTTTTAGAG